>CAWHEP010000016.1:0-85958 GCA_963828525.1 uncultured Verrucomicrobiae bacterium | reverse complement strand
CAGTTCGCGGTGAAAGGCTTCTCAAGAAGCATGGCAGCGAGCGCCTGCCATAGAAGAGCAACATGAGACATCCACTCCGCGCGCGGGAGGGATTCTACCGCACTGAATTCGATCAGGCCCCGGCAGCCGCCTTCCCATGACACATTCCAGAATTTATCGAAACTCACTTCGCTGCGGTGCGTGTTCCCGGTGCCGTCGATGTGGAGATGCCGGAGGGTCTGGCTGATCAGGTCGCGGTTGTCACCGCGTGGAAGATTTTCCAAGAAACGATAGGCCATCTCGAGGTCGTAGAGGCTGCGCGAGGACTCGTCGGGGCGCGGCGCCTGAGAGGATGGACCCACGTAGCTGCCCGTAAAAAGATAGGAAAGAGAAGGATGATGCTGCCAATAGCGCAGGATTGAAGTGATCCATCCTGGATTTTTGAAAAAAGCGTTCTCCTCCAAGTCGGCCCGCCAAACAGAATGTGATTTCCCCCCCCGGTCCCGATCTCCTCTTCGGGAGAGATTTCCTTGTAGGAACGCATGCCGACATGGGCAGCCGCAGCCTCGAGCGCAAGCCAGCGGCGGTATTCCTCGCCGTCGCCGCAGGGCGGCAGATTGACTTCGAGAACTCCAGGGTCAGCCGTGAGGGATAGCTGATTCCACGCTCCGCTTTCATTGGAAGGGATATAGCCCTCGAATATACAGTGGCCAAACCGATTCGCCATAAGGCTGGAACCGGCGACGCCAAGCAGTTCAAGGAAAGGTGGCTGCAAAAGCGCGGGAAGAAGATATGCACCCGTCCGAAGCAACTTCCAGCACAAGCGCCCGCTTGCTGGCATCCTTTGGCACGAGGTTGAGGGGGAGCCGCAAGCCGGCCGGGCCTTCCGCTCCCACGAGATTGAATTTCTTCCGCCTGAAGGGCCAGCGATCACTCGTCCACTTCTTGCCGTTGTGATCGAGAGGAAGCACCCATACCACGTGGGAGTGCCAGGGGATCCGTCGCCGCCAGCCAGTTGTCGTCAACCCCGAGCTTTTCCGCAATCTGCTTTCTTACCCCGTTCAAACTGCGCGGGTTGATCTTGCCGGGCTTCCCCGAGCACAACTCCGGACAGAGTGGCGTGCCATCTCGATTCCAAAGAATGTTCAACGCCCAGCGCGGGTTCACCTCGCCTGGATACGATTTGCCAGGGGAGTAAAAGATGACGCCGCCTTTGATGGTGTCCCGCATCAATGCGGCGGCGAACTTGTAGGCGAATTTCAGCTTCGTCGGGCCGACAGCGGTGATGTACCACTCAGCGCCTGAGAAATCGAGTGGCACGTACGTTGGCTCTCCGCCTACTGTCAACTTCACGCCATGCTTGCGCAGGCTTTCGGAGATGTCCTTCGCGATTTGTTCCTGAGTCAGCTACTCGTCGCATCTTGAAAGTAAAAGATTCGCGGACATCAGCGAAGGCACCCTGCCCTTGTCGTAGTAGCTACCGTCAACGGGAGTCACGTCTCCTGGAGTCAAACCGATGGCCGCAGTGATGTGGTTGTGATTGCAGAACACGCCGTTGGTCGGGTCCAGCCCGAGCCATCCCGCACCTGGCAGATAGGCTTCCACCCAGGCGTGAAGTGCTCCTTCGGCGCGTTTTTCCTCCTCACCAAATTCGCACAAGTAGCCACTAGCCAGCCTGACGGCAACTCCTCTGGAGCGGAGGACATCGGCAAGCAACACCGCAAAATCACGGCAAGCCCCGGAACCCACAGCTACAGTTTCCATCGGAGACCTTGCCGCTCCTTCGTCCCGCCTCTCGTATTTCAGATTCTTGAACAATGCCTCGTTTAGCTCGACGAGAGCCGTCACGGTCGGCTGTGGCTCAGAAGGAATCTTCCAGAACGGCATCTCCGTCATCGGACCCTGCCTTGCGATAAACGGAGCCAGCGCCGCAGCCTCTCCAGCCGTGTAGGCGAAAGGGAAGTCCAGGGCGTGCCGATCGAGCAAAAAATGAAACGCGTTTTTCTCCCGCACCTCAAGATCCAGGGACAGCGACGCCTGCAGGATCCGGCTTTTGCCCGGGTAGTAACAGCGCGCGATCTCGTTATCGAACAGATCGCGCCTGTGCTGCATGTCCGCGGCCATGTTCGTCTGGAAGGAAGTCTGCTTTACGCGAAAGAAGTGGTCGCCGCGGGGAAACAGCCTGAAGATGTGCGGCGAGAAGCTGACTTCCCTGTCGTAAGTGTACTGCGTCTGGTAACTGATGTGTATGTTCATCCCTGCCCGTTTTCCTTCGGGCAGCCGTTCGCAATAGGCGCCATCATTGCTTCCGTTGTCTCCTTTTTGCGCCTTCTCCGGAGCCCGCCGCTTCATTTTCACGTTCACCTTCATCGTCTGCCCGCCGGCCCCTTTGAAAGTCCCTCGAAGCGGTGTCGCATCGCGGGCGTCCCGCCCGAAGGAGACCGCGACATAGCGATCGTTCACCCACTGTCGATTTGTGGGATCAATCGCCACCCAAGTCATTCCTGGCACCATCACCTCGATCCATGCATGTGTCGCCACCGCCCCGGTTAACGCCTTTTCACCGCTTTCTTTGGAGGATCAGTCTCGATATAGCCACAGACATAACGGGAAGGCAACCCCGCCGTGCGGAGGATGCTCAGCCCGACGTGCGCGAAATCCTGGCACACGCCCTTCTTTTCCTTCCAAATCGCAGCCAGCGGAGTCTGGTTATCCGTGGAGCCTTTCTTGTAAACGAAGCTGTCGTGGATTGCCTCATTCAGCCGCTGCAATCCTTCGCCATAGCTGCGAGCTTCCGCGAAGAAACTTCTTTGCCCACTGCACAGACTCCCTGCCGGTCTCAACAATTTGAGTTGGCTGAAGGTAGTCAAATATCTCCGGCATCGCGCACGCAAAAATCTGACGCGCTTCCTGCACGCTCAGTTCCATGCTGTCTTGCGGACGGGCAAGACTGATCGTTCGCACGACGGCGTTGTTTGTGACGACGAGTTTTTTATGCCGAAAAGGCAGCGAGAAGAAATCCACTGCATTTCCGTAGTAATCCACGTAAGTGCTTGTGCGCGTTTCTGGATCTATGGATATACTGTGGCTTAGAACCTCTTGAGTAGGCAACGTAGGGGGCGTGAGCCGCGCCTCCCCGTAGGCCTCAGCCGCCGCGTGGCCATATGTGTAATGCGTGGTGTGTGTGATCTCGAATTCCATAGAACCGACGCTGCCCGGGACACTTCTCTCATAGAGTCCACATGCCGCATAGCGAAAAGACGAGGGCGGCGATTCAGGCATCGAGTCCTCGATTCACACGTTGAATCCCTTAAGCACCGTCTGCACATCACGGGAGATATGCGCCTGATGGCTGAGGAAACCATCCGAGATCACATTGTGGATTTCCATGGTGGAGTTTAGAAGCTCCATCAATAGAGGAGCCAGAGCACCTGCCGGAAGCGCGCCCTCCGCGCCGGGCGCGTGAGCGGGCGAATCATCATCTCCCAATGGACGGACAAAGTTCTGCCAATCGATTCGTTTAATCTTATGCACAAGATCCTCAATGGCGCTGAGAGTGCGCGCTGATCCCACCGAATCACCGGGAGACGAGGCCCTAAGAAGTCCCGCGCATCGCTCCAGACAGAAGAGGATGGAGCGAGGCGCGTCCGCATTCTGCCACAGCATCTCCAGAACCCGGATTGGCTCCGCTCGCATTTGGTATATCCGGCGGTAGGCGTCACGCGTCCCCAAAAGCCGTAGGAACGCGGAAAGTTCAATCTCGGTGGTATGGTCGCGGGATTGCTCCTGCCGCTCGGGCTGGGCAAACGATCGGCTGATGGAATGCACAGCGTTGGCGGTTATGATCGCCCGCTCGATCATCTCTCCAATCTCACAGAACCTCCAGCCATCATCGGCAAGCATCGTCCGCGAAGCCACAGCGAAGAACTGCGGGATGAGACGCGCAACGATCTCGCTCAGGCGGCGCGCGATAGGGCCGCATTCGATCTCCGGGATGTCCTTGCGATATTTGGAGCGCTGGAAGCGCGAGCGGAGATCGGTCAATGTGGCCCACGCCTCGGGGCTTAGCGACTCCTGCATGGACTCCGCGTTCCGCAGCGCTCTCATGAATGTTGAGACGATGGAGCCAGGCTCCGGCAGGAGCACCAGCCGATAGCGATCCATGCTGTTGGCCATGCTCCGTTTGCTCGTCCCGGCGCTTTTTTCAAGCGGCGGAAGGAGGCTGCTCCACATCGGGCGGTAAAGCTTCCGTTCGGCGGAGTTCGAGTTCCTCCGTCTCCAGAGTCTCGATCACTTGCAACAGATAGGCCTGGTGATAAGCCCGGGCCAAATAACGTCCCATCCAATAGAATGCTTCCGCCACCCTGCTCGTAACCTGCCGGGGCGGCAGATGCGCTTCCGAATATTTACGTCCCGGTCCGATCAGCAGGGCTTCGGACCCGTCCCCGAGCACCCATGTGTCCTTGCTCGTCCACCCGAGATTATATGTTCCGGTCGCCTCCGCTATTGGAAATACTCGTGTCAAAGCGCCCGGGAAAACTTCGTAAGTGCCGCCGGAGCGCATGGCGAAAACGGTGTGGTCCTGCGCGCCGATTAATCCTCTTCCCGTTCTTGAAGCAAATCGTGCCTGCGCCTTCATATTTGGGCTGCGCGATGTAACGGGCGGGGTCTTTGAGGACATCCTTGAGGTCTTCCTCGCGCACCCGGACTTCTGCGCCCCCGACGAACCGTCCGAAGATTGGCTTTATCTCGTAAGCCTCGAGATTGCCAAAGACCATCTCACGCTGATCCAGATCCCCCAAAAGGTGGGTTGGCACGGTTGGAAGGATCGGTTCCTCGGCGAGATAATAGCGGATGATCTGCGGGGCGAAACAAAGGAGGCTTCGATCATCAGCGAGCTGGCTGCCGATGCTGTTGATGATCGACACGGTGCCCTGCCTCAGACAATGGATCAGGCCGGGCACCCCGAGGCGGGACTCCTTGCGAAAAACCAGAGGATCCAGCCAGTCATCGGCGACCCGCGTATAAATGACCTCGACGCGACGCAAACCCTGGACCGTTTTCAGATAAAGGTGGTCATTCAGAACGAGAAGATCGTCTCCTTGCACGAGCGGCACGCCCATTCTCCGCGCCAGGAAACTGTGCTCGGAATAGATGGGACTGCCCGCGCCGGGAGAAAGCAGTACCACGGACGGCTCGTCCGTGGCCTGTCCGGCAGTGTCCCGCAGCTTCTCCGTGATCGCCTGCGGGGTCTGAGCGAGGGAATGCACAGCGCTTTCGTGGAAGAGATCCGGCATCACCCGCGCCAAAGCGCGCCGGTTCTGCATCATATAGGAGATGCCCGCCGCGTGCCCGAGTTGATGATGCCGCACCATGATTGCCCCCCTCGAGTCGCGCATCAAGCAGATGCCGCTGAGGTGCAGATACGCGCCGTCCGCCCGCGGCAAACCTATCGAGGCGTTCTGGTATTGCGGACTGCCGAGCACCGGCTGGATTGGCACCACGCCTTGATGCAGGATGTCCTTGTCTCCATACACATCCTTCAGAAACAACTCGAATGCCCGCAGGCGCTGGCGAACTCCCCGGACAATCCTTTCCCAGTCCTCCGTGTCGAAGACTTGGGGGAGGATATCGCACTCCCACGCCTGCTGCCCCCAAGGATCGTTGCGGATTACGTCGAGTGTCACTCCCATCTCGCGCAGGGTAGCCTCCATGCGCTCGTCGAGCACCCGCATGTCCTGAGGGCGAAGTTTTTGCAGCGATTCGATCAGTCTGCGAAAGGTCGGACGCGGCGTCCCATCCGCATTGAATACTTCATCCCAACGCGGTGATTTCGGGACGGGGGCAGCGGCGTTAGGCACGCGGAACCATTTCCGCACAACGCGAGGAGTTCAAGAACCATTTTCCCCGGGCGGGGACGGGAACCTTCAGACGCAAACCCGTAACGGGTTCTTCACTGATCGCTAGGATCGGCGGCTGTGGACTCGCAGGAGGCTGCGCCGCCCGAGCCGTATCCAAGAAGCCCCCGCTCTTTGATAAGCGCGGCAACCTGCGCCGGGACGCTTTTCTCCCAGCCGCTCGCTCCCGCCTGAATCTGGGCGAGCACGTCCCGGGAGAAAATGTCGAGGTATTCCTCTTTTATGCCTCGCAGTCCCTGGATGAACTGGTTCTCGAAGAGATAGGAGTAGAGATGGCGAAGGTTTGGCGCGACGCGCAGGTTGCCGGAAGTGATGATCGATCCCGTGGTGGTGTCTTTGTACGGATACACGTAGAACTTGAGATCGTTTTTGAACAAGCGCCCAAACGATTCCAGGATTCCGCCTTCAAGGTCCACGTAGTACTTCTCTTCGAAAATATCCCGCAGCGTGGGGACGCCCATCGCGACCCCGATCATCTGTTTCGTATAACGAAACAGGTAGGCAGCGAGCCGGTGGAACTCGGCGTAATTGGAAATAAGCACCGTCTTTCCCAAGGTGCCGAGGATATCGACGCGATTCAGGAAATCCTGGTGGTTGATCTCGCCGGAACTGGTGAGGTTTTTCAGCGTCATTTCCATGAGGACGACGATTTCCTGACCTTGCACCTTTGGCTCCTGCACGAACTGGGCTTGCGCCGCTTCGAGCATGTCGATGGTGACATTCGTGACGGGACGGAAGCTGCCCCGCTCCACCAGGATGGGCTTTTTATAGAGCACCTCGGCGGGCTGGACGACTTCTCCTTCGGCAGTAAACATGGCCGAACTGGTAAGACCGCTTTGCACGAGATCCAGGCTCATTAGGCGGTTATCCGTCTTCTCGAAAGCAGGTCCCGAAAATTTGATCATGTCCACCTCGACGCGCTCCGCCGTAAGGCCATCGAGCAGAGAAAGGATGAAATCGTGTTCCTTCTCCAGGTAGAGCGCGCCATGCACCAGATTTACCCCGATAATCCCCAGCGCTTCCTGTTGCTGGATGTTCTCGGCGTCCAGCATGCGGATGTGGATAATGATCTGTGAAGGCTCGGAATGAGGCGCGTTTTGGAACCGCATCCCCATCCACCCATGGGCTTCATCGTGCCGCAGAAAGCTGCGCGTGGTGACAGTGTCCGCGAAGACGAAGAATTTGGTGGTCGCGCCGCGCTTGGAGTTCAGGCGCTCGATCATCAGCTCATACTCATGGTCGAGCATGGTGGAAAGCCGCTGCCGGCTGACATACCGCTCGGAGTGGCCGTAGATGGCGTCGCTGATCATCATGTCATACGCGGAAATGGTCTTCGCGATGGTGCCGGAGGCGCCCCCAACCCTGAAGAACCAGCGCGCCACTTCCTGGCCGGCGCCAATCTCGGCAAATGTTCCGTAGTTTTTGGCGTCCAGGTTCACCTGGAGCGCTTTTTGATGGGTATTGATCGGCTCGGTTGTCACGGGCGTGGATGATGCGGGAAAGGACTCCGCGCGACGACAATAATCTTTGCGAGAGAGTAGAAAACGGGCGGCCTATAATTCGAAAATCGAGTAGAGCTTTTGAAGAAAGCCAGCCTTGTACTCCATCTCTTTGCTCTTCAGACTCTTTTCACTTCCGGAAGCGCCGACCCCCTCAGTCTCCAAACGGCGTTTTGCGAGCAGGTCGCTAAGCTTCTCCAGCAAGGGAGGATTTTCCTGCACGATCTGGGCGAAGACCGCTTTGCCTACTTCGATGACATCGCAGTCTCCGTGCGCAATGACCGTGGCAGTGCGGCTCTCGCCCGTGAGCAAAGACATCTCGCCGAAATAGTCGCCGCCTTGCAGAGTGGCGACCAGCGCCAGACTCTCCCCGCGATTTACGTAAACCCCGGCAGCGCCACGCATGAGGATGAACATGGAATGCCCCTCAGCGCCCTGTTCGATAAGTTTCTCGTCTGTCCCGTAACGCGCGAAATGCGAGGTGGAGAAAAGTTGATCGACCTGCTCTTCGCTGAGGCAGTGGAAGAAGGGCCGCTGTCTCAACGCGACGCGCATGGCAGAAGTAACCTGGGGCGGCGGCTTCGCGTGCTTCTCTATTTGCAACGTCCGCGTGGGGAATGGGATTTTGATGCCGCTTCTGCTGAGAGCGTACCACACGTTGGTCTGTATCCGATCCACCACTTCGGAGTAGTAAGCGTGATTCTCCAGGTAAAACTTGATCTCGTAGATCAGCGCCGAATCGGCGAACTCGACGATCATGGCCTTCGGGGCTGGCTTGGAGAGGACACCGGAAGCGCTCAGGGAAGCTTTGTGCAGGACCTCTTTCACGAGATTCGGAGCCGCGGCGTAATCAATCCCGAACCGGAGCCGCATTGCGTGCAACTTGGTCGGGTAGGACAGGTTTATGACGGTCGCCTTGGCCAGTTGGCTGTTGGGAATCTCCAGCGAGATATTGTCGTGCGTGCGGAGACGAGTGGATCTCCAGGTGACTTCCATCACCTCGGCGCTGTATTTCTCCACCATGAGCCAGTCCCCCACCTTGAAAGGTTTGCCGAATTCAAGCGCGATGCCGGAGATGATGTTGCCCAAAAGGTCTTGCATCGCGATGCCGAGAATGACGGCGGCGATGCCCGATCCCGCCAGCAAACCGGGGATTGTTTGGTGGTAGGAAAAACCCATTACCCATAGCACCGCCACGAGAAACACCACCAAGGCGACCACCTCTCGCAGAAAGTTTGGGATCTCCGTCTTTCTCTGTTGCTGGAAGTAAATCTCCCAGAGAAACCGGCGCATGAGGGCGATAAGAAAGAGCGCGCCCAACAAGGTGGCCGCGGAGCCAAGTTCCCGCCGGACATCCAGCGGAGCGCCCGCGTCGGGAGTCAGGGGGTAGTTGAAATTGAAAACCCAGAGCGCAAGAAGTATGGCAATGACGATACAAAAAAGCTGATACATCGCCCCCAAGCGGACACCGCCGCGCCTTTTCAGCAATCGCCCAAAAGCCATCGCCCCCAGATAAATGGCGGGCGCCGCAATCAAAGCCAGGGCGGCCCTTTCGCTGACGGGAAGCTGCGAGATACTTTCGATGTCCAGTGGCATAGAAGCGCGGAGCGCGTCTGGCGCAATCCGCACCCGACTAGAACCTAAAAACGGCCATCCGAGAACTAAACTTTTTGAGACGCGTCTACTCTATGAAAAGCTTCCCGGCGCGCCGCCTCGCGTGGCGGCCATTCGGCAGATTCACCTTGGCGGGAGCTTCTCGCATGAGGAGAGAGCGGACTGCTTCGACTTCCTGAAAGCCGACGTTGGCCACTCCCCTCTCCGCAAGCCAAGTTTGAAGGGCGCGGCGCTGCAGGGGCAAAGCCAGCGCGCGCAGGCGGGCTGCGGATGCCTCCTCATCAAGGGCAGGCGCCATGCCGCCCAGCATATCGCTTTCCGAGGACAGGATCTCCGCGGAGCGCCAGATCGGATGGCGGATATCCCTGCGTAGCACCGCTTCAATAAACGGGATGATCTCGTTCCGAACCCGATTTCGCGAAGGGCCGCGCTCCGCGTTGGAGGTATCCTCGCGATGGGCGATCCGCTTCTCTCGCGCCCACTCATCGATCTCGCTCCGCCATATATTAAGCATCGGACGGACAACCTTTAGGGTGCCCCTGACAAGAGCGCGCTCGGAAACGGGACGCATGCCTGAAAGCCCTTCGGCGCCCGCGCCCCGGAACAGGTTAAACAGGAACGTCTCTACCTGATCATCCGCATGGTGCGCGAGGAACAGGGTGAAACATCGCCGGCGTCTCGCCACGCGAGCGAAGAAATCGTAGCGGGCATTCCTCGCCGCAGTTTCAATGGAAAGCTTTTCAGCGGAGGCAAGGGCGGCCACATCTACGCGTTCCATTAAGAAAGGAAAGCCCAGACGAGCGGCAAGCGCGCGGACGAACCGAGCGTCGCCGCTGCTTTGCCGCCCCCGCAGTGCGTGATCGAGGTGGCAGACGACGAGGCGGCGATAACCCATCGCCGCCATGGCATGCAGCAACGCGACTGAGTCCCGACCCCCAGAAACGCCGATTAGGTATCGCTCATCGACTCCCCAGCAAGCAAGGGCCGCTTGCAATGCCCGTTCCATGCGCCGGTGGAGCGAATGTATCAGCCCTGCTCCGCTTCGACCTCTTCACCCACCATGTAACGCGTAAATCGGCGGATGACGATATTCTCTCCCAGCTCCGCGATCTTCCCATGCACGAGATCGCGTATGCTGAGGTCCGGGTTCTTGATGAAAGCCTGATCCATGAGGCAGATGGTGCTATAGAATTTGTCGACCTTGCCCTCTACAATCTTTTCCGTGATCGCGGCCGGTTTATCCCGCACCTGCGCGCGATAGACTTCCCGTTCCTTCTCGAGAGTCGAGCTTGGAACTTCCTCTCGGACAACGTAGAGCGGGTGCGCGGCGGCGATGTGCAGGGTGATGTCTTTCACAAACTCCCTGAACTGGTCGTTCTTCGCGACGAAGTCAGTCTCGCAATTGATTTCCACGAGAACCCCGACCTTTCCCTGAAGGTGGATGTACGAGGCGACAACGCCCTCCTTCGTGGCGCGCGAAGCCTTTTTGCCGGCGCGCGCAATACCTTTGGCGCGGAGTATGGACTCCGCTTTTTCGATGTCCCCTCCGGCTTCAGTTAGGGCCCGCTTACAGTCCATCATCCCGGCGTTCGTTTTTTCCCTGAGCTGCTTTACAAGTTGTGGGTTAATTTCAGTCATAAAATAAGGGTGAGGTTAAAATCAGCCCGCCGCGCGCGGGCGGCAGGGGGGAGAACATCTCTCATAAAACGGGCAAATATCAAAACAACATCTTCTAAGCATGACATGGCCGCCGGTGATGGCTAGTCCGCGCGCAAGGTGACCTTGCCTCAGAGAGACCCCCGCTTATAAGGCTTGCCGCCTTGGCCAGCATGCAATAGACTATCGTAAGCTGGGTGGGTAAGAGAGAGCGCCGCTCGTCTTTCGCCTCAGGTCCCTTGATGATAAGTCCGATGTTGCCGCTGAATTCCTGCTCCCTCATGGGGATTCGCTTCATCTTCCGGTGGTTATTTTCCTTTTGGCCTGACGCGGCAACACCCGGCTGCGAAGGGCGAAGTTCTCCAAAGGTGGTCAGAGAGAGTTCCGGGAAGGAACTCTCCCTCGAGGATCATCCCACGAGCGGTGCATCCTTGATGCGCTTCGTCGAACAATTGCATGACAGTGAACTGAATTTATCCTATGAGACCACACGATTCCCACCAAGGCCGCCGTTCCAACCGCGGACCTCGCCGCTCCCGCCGAAACGGGCCCGGCGGATACGATGGCGCGCCGAGAAACGGCTCGCACAGGCAAGAGCCGGAGAAGAAGACATTCTGGCAGAAGATTACCGCGTTTTTCACTGGCGGGAAGACGCCGGCGAGTGAACAACCAGTAAATGGGACCGGCCCGTCACAGGAGCGGCCCGCCAGCCGCAGATCGGGCAAACCAGAATTTGTCGAAGTAACTTCGCCGAAATTATATGTTGGCAATCTCTCGTTTGAAGCGACGGAGAGTGACCTGTTTGACCTGTTCAATGGTGTCGGGATTGTCAAGAATGCCGAAATCGTGAGCGACCGCTACACCCAGCGCTCGAAGGGCTTCGCGTTTGTGACGATGCAAACGACGGAAGAGGCCCGGCGGGCGGTGACGGAGTTGCACGACAAAGAGTTCATGGGGCGCAAGCTGCTCGTGAATGGCGCGAAGACCAACGGTTTTCACTCTGATCGCGGAGACAACTGATTGGCAAGGGCGCAATGCCCGAGGTATTCTACATTGTCGGGCAGACATCGGTCGGAAAAACCGCTGTCGCGGTAGGCGCCGCGCTACAGTGTGATGGTGAAATCGTGGGCGCTGACGCTTTCCAGGTCTATGAGGGAATGGACATCCTCACGGCAAAACCCTCCGTGGCCCAGCGAGCGGCAGTGAGACATCACCTTGTCGGGACGATTCCCATCGATCGCGAATTCGATGTCGCGCAATATGTAACAGCGGCGCGGGCTGCGTTGACAGAAATCCAATCCCGCAAGCGAGTGCCTCTGGTGGTCGGTGGAACAGGCCTGTATATCCGCGCTCTCACGCACGGGCTCGCAGAACTGCCCCCCGCAGACGCCGCGTTGCGGGAACAGCTTGAAGCCCGCGATCTGCCGCGCCTGCAGGCGCAACTTGAAACGCTGGATCCCGTGTCCACGGCGTCCATGGATTTGAAGAACAAGCGCCGCCTCATCCGCGCAATTGAAGTATGCCTGCTTACCTCGCGGCCTTTTTCGTCGTTCAAACAGCAGCAGGATCAGACGAGCCCCGCTCGGGGGGTGCTGCTCACGAGAGACAGAGCCGACCTTTGCGAGCGCATAGAGGAACGCGCGCGGGCGATGTTCAAAGAGGGGGTCGTCGATGAGGCGCTCGCATTAGGCGCGGCGGGCAGAACAGCCGAACAAGTCATCGGTTTGAAGGAGATACAAGCCTTCGCGGCGGGCGCGATCAGCGAGGCGAATTGCATTGAGCGGATACAGAAAGCCACAAAAGCGCTCGCAAAACGCCAACTGACCTGGTTCAGAGGGCAAGCCTCTTTTGCAGAGATAAACCTCTCGGCGGCCCCATCCGAGTCCGCAGCCGTGTCGATGGTGCTGGCTAGAATCCACGGGACGCCGTGAGGGATGAGCAGGAAGATCGCGCGAGTTACTTGACCCCGACGCGGTTTGCGGTGATTCAACTTGGGTGTCTTCCCGAGCGCTCCTGTTTCTCCTGCTTTTGCTTTGTCCCCTGCTGGCGCGGGCGGAGAAATTCGATCCCGCCCGCGAGACGTTCGCCTTCGCGAACGATACGCTCTGGGCCTACAGCATAGATTCAGCAGGCAACTTGCATATGCATGAGCGCGCCCACGCGCCCGAATATACCCGGCGCTGCTTTGTCATGGCCCGCGCTGTAATCCAGTTTCACCGCTTCGTGAAATTTGATCCTTCCGCGCCAAAAGTCTCCGAGGGTGAATACATGGCGCGTGTCCGGCGTATCTCTCGCATCCCCGTTTGGATGCCCCAATGGGGAACAAAGGTCGTCATCCCAGGTTATTCGGACCTCCGCGGCTTCTCAAAAGATTACGCGCGCCCTCTGGAGAAGGTGCTGGGAAACTGGTGGCCGAGCTATTTCCGCGTCGGCAACTGGAGGATGGCGCTCCCCTTCCCTCGCGCGTTGCAACAGCATCTCGCCCGTAAGGTCATGAAGAAGATCGATAGAGGCGACATCCAGGCGGTCTTTCTCACGCGGTTCCGGCCGATCAACCATTGCGTAATCGCCTTTGATTACAAGCGCGTGGGACAGGGGAACATCGATTTTCTGGTGTATGATCCCAATAATAGCAAGTCCCCGGCTATTTTGGAGTTCGACCACCGGACAAGCAGCTTCAATTTTGGACGCACCAGCTATTTCAACGGAGGTCGTGTCAATGCTTTCGCCGCTTACGTGGCACCCTGGCAGTAAACTTCTCAAAACGAGGCGCTACAGAGAGCGAGGGCACGATTCTAGCTAACTGGAAAGCGTGTCGATAATGAGTTCAACCATCCGAGTCAGGAAAGACAGGCACGGCCTGCCAAAATCTCACCGCCTCCCGTGTTAACAATGAACGTCCCGGTTTCAGTCGAGGAGCAGGAGCAAATCCTGCAGACAATCGAGATGTTCGAGGTGATCGCGCAGGCGAACCCCCAGGATTGCCAGTCCATGGAGATTCTGAAGGACGCTTATTCGAAGTTGGGCAGGCAGAAGGACGCCCTCGCAATCACACGCAAGCTCGCGGATACATACAACGGGATGGGACAGTATTCCTCGGCGCTGATGGAATACGAAGGCATCCTCCAGAAGGAGCCAAACGCCCCGGGTGTCACGCAGCTGCTGCGGGAGGTCGAGGAAAAGCTTCACAAGGCTGGCGGCAGCAATGGCGCAGCGATTGAGATCGCCGCGTCCCCCTTCCAGGCGCAAGCAAGCATTGCCTTGGATTTCGGCCAAATGTCGCAGGATGCGGATCTCATCACCACGGGCGCCACGCGCAGGGGCGAAACTACCGTCCGAAAAGAACTTGCGCGGGCGCTGGACAACGATGGCAACGAACCCCTCGCCAGGTTTCTCGTGCAGCACCGCCTTGTCTCAGAGGAGGTGGTGCAGGCGGCGATGGAATACGTGCAAAAAACGAATAAGAACCTGAACGGCCAGGCGCTGGCGTCCTCCCTGATTGACGAGATTTCGCGCAGCCATGCCGTTTCGCTCGACGGGCTGCTTTGCGGTATTCTGGAACGATCCAAATTCGCGTTTGTGCCGCTCGACTATTACGATGTGGATCGGCAGATCGTTAAGATGCTGCCTGAGAGCCTGACGCTGGGACGGCTGATCGTTCCTTTCGACATGATCAGCAGAACCGTGATGGTCGCAATGGCGAATCCGTTCGATGTGATGGGCAAAGAAGCGGTGCAGCAGCTTTTTGATTACAATATCCAGTGGCACCTGGCGGCGCCGTGGGCGATCTGCAAGGTGCTCCGGGACACGTACAGGTTGGATGCGCGCGATTAGTTTCCCGATATGAGCATCAAATCCTTCGGAGAGCGAATCGCGGATGTTCTGATCGAAGATGGCCTGCTGCTCCCCAGCCAGCTGGAGGAGGCGATGGACACCCAGAAGAAGCAGGGTGGCCGACTGCTGAAGCTGCTCACTGACAAACAGTAAGTCACCGAGCAGGACATGGTGATCAGCATGGGGCGTTGCCTGGATACGCCGCCGATAAATCTCTCCAAGGTTCGCATCCCTGAGGAAGTGCTGGATCTGGTGCCAAAGGACATGGCGCGGACGTATAAGCTCGCGCCGATCTGCAAACTGGGGAACAAGCTGTTCGTTGCGATGGCCGACCCGCTGAACGTGCTGGCCCTGGATGATCTGCGGCAGCGCACGAAGCTCGAGATCGTGCCCATGATTACGACGGAGCGCAGCGTGAACGAGGCGCTGAGCGGGGTAAACAGCGCCAGCGCGGCGATGGATCAGATGCTGAAGGAAGCGGCAGCGACCGGTTCGGACGTGGAGGAAGTCCAGAACAAACGCGAAGACATAGACCTGGACAAGCTGGCTCACGAAAGCGAAGACGCCCCGGTCGTCAAAATTGTGAACCTGATTCTCGTGCAGGCGCTGAAGGAAAAAGCATCGGACATTCACATTGAACCCTTTGAGAAGACCCTAAAGCTCCGCTATCGCGTGGATGGCACATTGATCGAGGCCAGTTCCCCGCCCAAAGCTCTCCAATTGCCGATCGCCTCCCGCATCAAAATTCTCGCGGGCCTGGACATAGCCGAGCGCCGCCTGCCGCAGGATGGCCGATTCAGGATCAGGGTTTCCGGCAAGGAAGTCGATCTTCGTATCTCGATCCTTCCAACTGTCTACGGTGAAAAAATCGTGATCCGGTTGCTCGATAAAGGCGCCCTTTCCGGGAGCATAGATCAACTCGGGATGGATGAGTTTACGCTCAAGCAATTCAAGCGAGCCATCGACGCGCCTCACGGGATGATTCTGGTGACAGGTCCAACCGGCTCAGGAAAGACGACCACCCTTTACTCTGTGCTGCAGGAGCTCAACAGCCCTGAATATAACATCGTAACGGTTGAAGACCCCATCGAGTATCAGCTTCCGGGAATCAACCAGGTCGCGGTTAAGAGTGACATCGGCCTGGATTTCGCGGGAGCCCTGAGATCGATCCTGCGGCAAGATCCGGACATCGTCATGATCGGTGAGATTCGGGATAACGAAACGGCTGACATCGCGGTCAAGGCCGCTCTCACCGGCCACCAGGTGCTCAGCACACTTCACACAAACGACGCGGCTGGCGCGATCACGCGGCTGGACGATATGGGAATTGAACCGTTCCTGATATCCAGTTCCATCCTCCTGGCCTGCGCTCAACGTCTCGTGCGACGCATCTGCCCCAACTGCCGTGAAGAATTTTCGCCCGACGCCGAAGTATTTGAGAAGCTCGGGATTCAAGATGGCGAGGATTCCGTGTTTTACCACGGGGTTGGCTGCGACCGATGCAAGCGACGCGGCTACCTCGGACGGGCAGCCATCATCGAAGTGCTGCCTGTATCAGAAACGATTCGGCGCCTCATTATCAAGCGGGCATCGGCCGCGGTGATCAAGAATCAGGCCGTCACCGAGGGGATGAAAACATTGCGGATGGTAGGTATTGACAAAGCACGTGAGGGAGTTACGACTCTAGAGGAAGTCTGCCGAGTGACGGCGGAAGACCACTAGGTCGCATGGGGATCCTTTCAAACCTTTTTAAGCCTAAACAAGATTTTCTCGATGCAGCGCCAACCGATAGCTCCGAAACGCCGGGGCTTTCGGATGCACCGGTGTCAGACTCCCCGGCTGGCAATGAGGGCGGTCTCGATAGGGAGCTCATCCTGCGCTTGGGAGACGTACTTTCGCGGATACCTGCCGGCGCTTTAAAGCCTGGTCCCATCGATGGACAGAAGGAAATCCGATTCCCTGTAAAGGACCTATTTTCAGACATATCTCGTGGACGCGCCAGCGTGCAGCTATCACGATTGGCCAACCTGTGCCCGGGAATTTTCCGCGAGGATCTGGGAGAAGAGAGTGAACAGCAAATACCGCTGCCGTTGCAAAAGCTGGTCGAACAGATTGGCACTTTCCCTCCGCGCGGTGTAACGGAAGACGACATAATGGCTCGCGGAACTAAAGGAAGGAAGGCCCCAGCTTCCCGGATCACGAAGACAGAAGAAACTCAGGCTGCAAGGCCGCTGCCGCCCAAGGCTCCGCTCCCACCCCGCCAACCAGCGGAATCCCCGGCACCCGCCAAGGCGGCTGAGGAACCCCCGCCGGCGTTATCCTCGGCAAGTGATCAGGCTGTGCTGCCCTTGCCCCCAGTGATTTCTCCCACGGAAACAGCGACGTTCCCGCCGGCGAATTCGCAATTATCCACGGTCAGCGGGTCGTCCACCACTTTGGAGTTGCCCCTCCATCCTCCCGTGGAAAGCCGGCCTCTGCCGCGCCGCCGATCCTATGCGTCGCTAATGGCTGCCCTGAAGACGAACGATGAAGAACGCATCGAACTGAGCCTGGCGGCGATCCTGCGAAGCTTGCCGCCTGGGTTCGCGAAGACCGAGCCGCCTGTCGCGGAAAACACGCGGATCTCGATACCCTTTCATATCGTCGAACCACAGTTGGCCACTGGCAATGTAGAAATTTCGGCCCGTCAATTTCTGGATTCGTTGCCGGGGAATGTGAAAGTTCGTCTCTGCGACGAATCGAAACCAGTTCCAGTCCCGCTGCACGAGGTTTTTCAGCGCTTGCCCGGGAGCGCTCACCTCCTCCCAGATCCCGCGCCCGCCGAGCCGTCCCACATCGTGGAGCCCCCTGCTGAGATCTTCAAAGAAGTTCCAGTCGCCGCGGAGATTAAGGTACCACCAACCGCCACGGAAGGCGCTGTCTCCGAACACACTGCCCCGCCGGAGGTTAGCGCGGAGGCGAATCCTGAAGCTCGGTCCGAGCCTGAAACGCAAGTCGCTCCTGAGGCAGAAGCCGCATCTGGAGAACCCCCTGAAGGCCCACCCGCAGCCATTCCTGAGGCGCGAAGCGAGGCGTTGGACGATGCATCGTCCGCTGCGATTGGGCAGGAGACTCCCATTCCTGTTGCTGACGTTTTGGTCGAGAGCGCTGGCGCGGAAGAGGCGGTCAAAAGCGCTTCCGTTACAAGAATCGGAAAAGCCATCTGCCGAGGCGGCGCAGCCGACTGCCGCAAGTTCACCCGAAGTCGAGTCTCCCGCGCCCTTTGTCCCAAAGGAACTGGCGAAAGATGTCGAGGAGTTTGCGCCGAGCTCGGCGATGGTTCCAAAAGAACCGCCCGTCGATTTGGTTGCGCCTTCAAAGGAAAGCCCCCCCGGGGAGCAGCCAACCAGCGTGCCGGCTGGGTTACAGCCGTTCGCGAAGTCGCCTGTTGTCGAGTGGTCCTATCTTAGAGCCAGCGGACCTAGCTCGACCCCTGTGGTGCTCGCGCCGCCGCCGGGATACGTTGCGCCAAACGCCCCGAAGCAGGAGGTTTTAGCACAAGCTCCTTCTCCAGAAGAACCTGTTGGCATGGTTGTGTTCACGCGGCCCCCCGGCACCATGTTCCTGATCCCCCCTCCGCCGCTATTCGTCGGCTTTCCTAGCCACAGCGCGTCTTTGGCTGATGCGCCCGTGCCACTTCAGGTCGAGGAACCTGCGGCGCTGTTGAGGGCGAAGCCGCCGTCCGACCAATCTTCTCTCCAGGCAATCTTCATGACGGAAGAGGAGCTGGACCTCGGAAAGATCGCGGAGCTGGTATGCTCGCTCCCCGGAATCGCCGCCTGCGTCGCGACTTCGGGAGAGATGACTGCGACATTCGGCGAGATCCCGCCGCAGTTTGACCTCAATGCGGTAGGCAGCGCGGCAGCCGATCTTTTTAGATGGACTGGCGAATTCACGAGGCGGCTCAAACTGGGGGCGCTCCCCGGAGCTGCACACTCCAAAGTAGCGAGTACATGGCAAGCTTCGTCGCGAATGAGCACGTATGCCTTTGTGTCCTTCATCGCGGCAACCGGGGATTCTTTCCCGGCGTGAGAGAAAAGCTCGTATCTGCTTCGATGGAGATTTCCAGGATTTTCTAAATGCCCATCTTCGACTACATCGCAAAAGAGGTGAGATTGAAAGTGACACTGTTCGGACCGGCAGGAGGAGGGAAGCGAACCACTCTGGCCAAGCTAAAGTCCTGCGCCCCTGCGGCGGTCGAAACAATCGACGACGCCGGATTTACCTATTTGGTAGAGAAGGCAGGCGGCTTCCAGGACTTCAAGACACGCATCGCTTTCCACGCTGCTTCGAACGAGGAGGCGAACGTTTCCAGGAAAGCGCTGCTGCGAGACGTTGATACGATCATCTTTACGGCGGATTCCCAGTGGGAACAGCTTGAGGAAAATGTGAAAAGCTTGCAGGAACTGGAGAGGATTCTCGCCCTTGAAGATTGTACGCTGGAGTCGGTGCCTTACATCCTGCAATACAACAAGCGTGACCTGGCTGAAACCGCGCCGCGAAACTATATGGACTTCCTCGTAAATGGCCGCGCTGTTCCCGTTGAGCCGATCGAGACGAGCGCCCTGAACGGAGATGGAGTCGCGGCTCTCCTGGCAGCGGCAGAGGAACGGGCCTTGGCGGGAATCCCGCTGGCTGCTACCAGTTCTTAATCCAGCTGATCGTCGGATCGGTCGAGCTGCCTAACTGGCTCGTGGCGGGCGGGTTCTGTGTCAGACCCGCCGTGCTCCAGAGATCGAAAGTGGGGTTATAGCCCATCGTTGCATTGGCCTGATGAGCCGTCGAGTAGCCATAGCTGTTCCCGTAGGGATCCTGGAGGTAGAGAACAGGATTCGCCGCGCTAGCCGGGCTGCTGGGGGTCGCGCGGCCCAGCATGTTCGGATTCATCTGCGGGAAGTAACTCGTTGTCGCGATGCCACTCGCGTTCGTGTCACCAGTGAGGAGTTGATAGAACTTGAGGCTCGCCCCCATATACTTCGATGGGTTCCCGACCGTCCTCGGATCCAGGAGGTCGGTTGTGTTCGCGTCGCGCGGAGGCGCGCCATTGTCCACCTTGTAGCTGTCGCAGGCCTGTTCCAACGCCGCGATTTCAGCTACCGCCCGGTTCTTCGTTCCCTTGCCTTGGACGTATCCCACCACCGAAAGGATGAGCCCTGTCAGGATAGCAATGATCGCCATCACGACCAACAGCTCGATGAGCGTGAAAGCTTTCCGAGCGCCTATGCTGAATCCCAGGAACTTTACTGCCACAAGCGGGGGCTTTGAGCGCGACATTTGACTTGTTTAGCCATTGCTTCCGCCACCCTGCATTTGCTGGATGATGGTGATCAAGGGCATGAAAAGAGCAATGACGATCGTTCCAACCACCACGGCAAGAAAGACGATCATAATAGGCTCAAGCAGCGAAGTCAGACCAGTGACAGCGTTGTCCACCTCGTCATCATAAACTTCCGCGATTTTAAGGAGCATCTCGGGGAGCTGTCCCGTCTCCTCGCCGACGTCAATCATGCTGATCACCATCGGAGGGAACACCCCGCTGGACTCAAGCGGATGGACGATGGATTCGCCTTCCTTCACGCTGTCGTGAACTTTGGCAATTGCATCCGCGATGACGGAATTTCCCGCTGTTTCACGCGTGATGTTCAGAGCCTGAAGGATGGGCACACCGCTCGTCACAAGCGTGCCCAGAGTCCTGCTAAACCTCGAGATGGAGCTCTTCCGGATGAGGTCGCCAAACACGGGCATCCGCAATTTTATTTTGTCGAGAACGATGCGCCCCTTCTCGGATTTCGCAGTCAGATTGTATGCGACCGCGACCACGACGACGACTATGATGATTTCCAGCAGGTTGTGCTGGAGCATGTTACTTAGATCAACGACGAACTGGGTGATCGCGGGCAGCGGCTTCCCGTTCAACATGTCCTTAAAGATCGCCTGAAATTTAGGAACGATGACAACCAACAAGAAGACCATGATGGCCACCGCGATGAAAAGAACGATGACGGGGTAGAACATGGCCGCGACGACCTTGTTCTTGATCTTCTGCGCCTTTTCCTGGAACTCAGCGAGCCGGTTGAGAACGAGTTCCAAAACGCCCCCGACTTCTCCAGCCTTCACCATGTTGATGTAGAGCTTGTTAAAAACCTTGGGATGCTGCGCCAGGCTCTCCGAAAACGTGCTCCCGCCCTGCACCGAGTCTGCGAGCACGCCAATCGTATTTTTGAGCACAACATCCTTTTCCTGCTTTGCCAAAACCGTGAGTCCGCGAAGGAGGGGCAAGCCCGCGTCGATAAGGGTAGCGAGCTGCCGGGTGAAGATCATAAGGATCTTCGGCTTGACCGTTTTCTTTTGGAAAAAAGATTTTCCTCCCCCGCTTTTGCTCTTTGCAGGCGATTTGGACGCGGGTGCCTGGACAGCCTTGCCCGGCTTCTTGGCCGCCTTCGCTCCTCCCTTCCCTTCCTCAAGAACGCTTGTCGGGAAAAATCCGGCCTTCCGCAGGTGCGAAATGACTTCGTTCTGGGACGGAGCGTCGAGAATGCCAGTGGACTCCTGGCCTCTCGCGTCCAATGCGACATAATTGAATTTAGGCATGGAAAGAGAGCGGTTTCTGAGGGGTTGGAAGACGATCAATCATCCTGCGGGGGTTGTCGATAGCTAATTGCGCGGTCAGGTATACTTCAGAACCTCTTCGATGGTCGTTTCCCCATCAAAAATGCTGCGCAGACCATCCTCGCGCAATGTCACCATCCCCAACTCCACGGCCTTCTGCTTCAGCACAACAGAAGGAGCGCGCTGGTTGATTAATTCTCGTACCGGATCGCTGATCCTGAGCAACTCGTAAATGCCTTTTCTGCCTTTGTAGCCGGTGTTGTTGCAAACTTCGCAACCCTTCCCGTAGAAGAAGGTCTTGTCCCCGATCTCATGAGGCGACAGCCCCAGATGCCCGAGCATTGCTTCCGTCGGCTCGTAGGCCGTCCGGCAGTTATAGCAGATACGGCGGATCAGTCGTTGCCCAAGCACGGCTTCCAGTGACGAGGAAATCAGGAAAGGCTCTACGCCCATATCAATCAACCGAGTCACCGCGCCGGGCGCGTCGTTAGTATGAAGGGTGGTGAAGACGAGGTGGCCAGTAAGTGACGCTTGTATTGAGATCTGCGCCGTCTCCAAATCACGCGTTTCACCGACCATGATGCGATCCGGATCCTGCCGGAGAAAGGCCCGGAGGACTCGGCCGAAATTGAGTCCTATGCCCTCGTTGATCGGAACCTGGATAATGCCCTCAATGTCATACTCGACCGGGTCTTCAGCCGTCAGCAGCTTCGAGTCCACGGTGTTGATTCTGTTCAGGCAGGCATACAGCGTGGTTGTTTTTCCGGAGCCCGTGGGGCCCGTTACAATAAATATGCCGTTTGGACGCTCGATGACTTCGGAGATGTAGGCAAAGATGTATTCGGGCATGCCAAGCGCCTCGAGGCTCAGATTTACCGTGCTGCGATCCAGAACACGGAGAACCACGCTCTCCCCAAACTGGGTGGGCAGCGTGGAGACACGCAGATCGACCTGACGGCCGGCAATCGATTTTTGGATGCGCCCATCCTGCGGCAAACGGCGTTCGGCAATGTTGAGATTCGCCATGACCTTCACGCGAGATATGACAGGAAGGGCAAGGTGTCGCGGCGGGGGAGCCATCTCGTAGAGGGCTCCATCGACCCGGTAGCGAATCTTGAACTCACTCTCGAATGGCTCGAAATGGATGTCACTGGCTCGATCCTGAATGGCTTGGTAGAGGATCAAATCCACATAGCGGATAATCGGCGTCGCATTTGCCTCGGCCTCCACGTTCTGCGCCTGGCCCTGATCTCCCCCCGCCGCGAAAATGATTTCCCCGTCCTTTCCGAGCTCAGCCAGGATCTCGTCCATGCTCGCCATGTCGGTCCCGAATTTGGACCGGAGCATCTCCTCAATCTGGTGGGTCGGAGCAACGATCACGTGGACGTTTTTGCCCAAAGCAAAGCGGAGATCCTCCACCGCGGTGGGGTTGAGCGGATCCACAAGGCAGACGGTGATAACGTCCCCCGTCATACCGAGCGGTAACGCCCCATGCAAACGAGCAAGGCCGGCGGGAATCAGCTTTAGAGTTTCGGGCGGCAAGTCGATGTCCTTAAGGTCAACGAATTCAGTGCCGAGAGAGTCGGCTATCGCCCTGTAAAATTGTTCTTCAGTCAGGAACCCGAAATCGACGAGCACTTCGAGAACGCTTCTTCCCGCGCCGGTGATCTCCCGCACGATATCATCGACCTGCGTTTCATCGACGACACCTCTTTCGACGAAAAGATTCTATTACTTGTTTGGCATTCATCGTTTGATCTAGTTTAACATGTTCTAGCGTGTTCCCGGCACTGCGCCGAGCAACTGATTTATCGCTTGGGGGTCCTGAGCCTTGCCCATCATCTCCTCGTGGGTGATGAGCTTGCGCGCATACAGGTCCACCAGGAAAGCCTCCAGAGTCACCATCCCGAACTTCGTGCCGGTCTGGATATCATTGCTGATGCGGAATGTTTTATTGTCCCGAATAAGCGTGGAGATGGAAGGCGTTGAGATCATCAACTCAAACGCGGCAACCCGCCCTTTATTGTCGGCGCGCGGCAGCAGGAGCTGGGAGATGACCGCTTTCAAATTGCCGGCAAGCTGGATCCGAATCTGTTCCTGGCGGGAAGCGGGAAAGGCGTCCACTATGCGATCCACGGTCCTGGCCGCCCCGGTGGTATGCAAGGTGGAGAAAACGAGATGTCCCGTCTCGGCGGCGGTGATGGCAATCTCCATCGTTTCCAGATCGCGCATCTCCCCAACCAGGATCACGTCGGGATCCTGCCTGAGAGCCCTTCGGAGACCCTCTGCAAAACTCGGTACATCGATGCCAACCTCGCGCTGATTCACGATGCCCCGCCGATGATCGTGGAAGTACTCAATGGGATCCTCGATTGTGATGATGTGACTGCGGTTCTGCTCATTAATCACATTGAGCATGCTGGCAAGCGTGGTGCTTTTGCCTGAACCGGTGGGGCCGGTCACCAAGACAAGGCCACGAGGAAGATCCAGGAGGGGACGAACGGCAGGTGGCAAACCGATCTCTTCCAGCGCCATCAGCCTGCGGGGGATCAGCCTGAGAGCAAGACCTAAAACGCCTTTCTGTCGGTAAATGCTTACACGAAAGCGATCTTCCCTGAACGTGAACGCGAAATCGACGCTGCCTGTCTCGTGCACCAACTGCATCTGAGGTTCGGAGGCGATGGCCCGCGCGAGGACCTCGGCATCTTCCTTGCCGATGGGACTCATTCCTAGCTTTGTAAGGTGTCCGCGAATCCGAAGAGCCGGCGGAGCGCCCACCGTGATATGCAAGTCCGATGCGTTTTCTTCCACGACCAGACGCAGAAGATCTTCCATCGGGGCCGCCATAACTAGTCGGCGTCCGCCATGGTGGCGGCTATGACTTCGTCCGCGCTCGTCATGCCAGCCAGAACTTTTCTCACCCCGTCCTCTCGCAGAGTCCGCATGCCCAACTCGCGCGCGCGTTTCCGGATGTGAATGGTGGGAGCCTTGTCATTGATCATAAACCGCGTCTCGTCATCGATCAGCAGGATTTCGAAAATACCCATCCGCCCCTTGTAGCCGAGATGCCTGCACTGATCGCAACCCACGGGCTTCATCACGTTTGCGTCGCCTAGCTGGGAGGGGTCTATTCTCAGGGCGCGCATCTCGGCCATCGTGAGTTCGTGCGGCTGCTTGCACTTGGCGCAGAGTTTGCGCACCAGGCGTTGCGCCACGATGGCTCTGACAGAGCTCGAAACAAGGAACGGCTGAGTGCCGATATCAACAAGACGCGCGACAGCGCTTGGCGCGTCATTTGTATGCAGAGTGCTGAAGACCAGATGCCCGGTAAGACTCGCGTTGATGGCGATGTTCGCAGTCTCACCATCGCGGATTTCACCAATCATGATGATGTTTGGCGCCTGCCGAAGGATCGAGCGCAGCGCGGCGGGGAAAGTCATCCCGATGTCGGCGTTCACCTGCACCTGATTGATCCCGTTCATCTGGTACTCCACGGGATCCTCCACCGTTATGATCTTTCGATCCGGCTTGTTGATGTAGTTCAGACAAGCGTAAAGGGTGGTGGTCTTACCAGAGCCGGTGGGCCCCGTCACAAGCAGAATCCCGTCCGGCAGCGCGATCAGTCGCTCGAATTTTTCCTGGTCGTCGCTGAGAAAGCCAAGTTCCGGCAACCCCAGAGTCAGGCTGGACTTATCGAGGATTCGCATCACGACTCCCTCTCCATGGTTCGTGGGAAGCGTGGAAACTCGGAGATCAATGGACTTCTTGCCAATCTTGATCTGGATTCTTCCGTCCTGTGGAAGCCGCTTCTCGGCGATGCTCATCGAACCCGTCATGATCTTCAGGCGGCTGACGATGGCTGACTGAAGTTTCTTAGGCGGGTTTTGCATTTCGTGCAAAACACCATCCACGCGGAAACGCACTCGAAAGCGCTTTTCGAGCGGTTCAAGGTGTATATCACTGGCCCGGGCTTTGTAGCCCTCCAGCAGGAGCATCGTCACCATTTTTATGATTGGCGCGTCACCGGAATCGGTCTCCCCCTCCGATGAGGTCGTGATCTCGCCGCCAATCTCGATGTCATCACCCAACTCTTTTCGAAGGCGGTCGGCGGCTTCATCGGCGCTGCCGTAGTATTTGATGAGACACGTGTCTATCTGGCTGGGGGTCGCGCAAACAAAGTCCAAATCGCGTTCCAGGACATAGCGAAGATTGTCGAAAGTATCGAAGTTCAGCGGGTCGCCGATGGCCACCATGAGACTGGTATCCAGCAGAGCGACGGGAATGACTCTGTAGCGCCTCGCGATCTCGCTGGAGATGAGCGTAATGACTTCTTCACTGATCGCCATCTGGGCGAGGTCCACGAAATCCATGGTCGCGTGGGCGGCCAGAGCGCGGGTGACATCCTCCTCCGACAGCACGTCCTTCTCGATGAGCGCTTCAATGATCGCCTCGCCCTTGCCCTCGGCGCGGGCGCTCTCGACCTGTTTCTTGCTTACAAGGCCGGAATCCAAAAGGATTTCGAGGACATAGTCTTGATTGTTCACAAGGGGGAAGGAATTATAAAGCAGCCCGATTCCAGCGAGCGAAGCTCATTCCGCAAGTATTCGCGGGACAGATTAAATAGCCGTGGAGTGGATGTCAACGCCGCCCAGCTTTTTCTGCCACCGCAGCGCGCTTGATTCAAAGGCCGGCATCCGTGACAGCGCCGAAAGAGGCGGACCCGACCAGGCGCGCGTATTTGGCGAGGACGCCTCTCGTGTATCTGCGGGCCGGCGCTTTCCAGCCCGCGAACCGGGACTGAATCTCCTCCGGCGACAGCTCAACGTTCAGTGTTCGTTTCTCCGCGTCCACCGTGATGCAATCACCATCACGCAGGATGGCAAGCGGCCCTCCGCGAAAAGCCTCGGGCGTGATGTGCCCCACGACGAAGCCATGACTTCCACCTGAGAAACGCCCATCGGTGATGAGGGCAACATCTTTGCCAAGACCTTTCCCCATTACGGCGGAGGTAGGAGCCAGCATCTCGCGCATGCCAGGCCCCCCCTCCGGGCCCTCGTACCGAATTACAACCACATCACCCTTTTTGACTGTGCCATCCAGAATCCGCTCCAGGGCAAGTTCCTCCGCGTCGTAAACCCGCGCGGTGCCGGTAAAGCGCATGCCTTCCTTTCCCGAGATCTTTGCCACTGCGCCAGTAGGCGCGAGATTGCCGTACAAAATCACCAGGTGACTATCGCGCTTTACAGGGTCGTCCATGGGCCGGACGATTGTCTGGCCGGGTGGGTAGGGTTTAACATCCGCCAGGTTCTCGCGGACCGTTTTCCCCGTGACAGTAATACAATCCCCGTGCAGCAAATCGGCGTCCAACAGCATTTTCATGAGCGGCGTCACGCCCCCAATCGCGACCAATTCCGCCATAAGGTATTTGCCGCTGGGCTTCAGATCGGCGAGGACCGGCACCCGCTTTCCGATCTCTGTGAAGTCGTCTATCTGAAGCGGCACACCCGCCGAGTGCGCAATCGCAAGCAAATGGAGCACCGCGTTTGTTGAGCCTCCTAAAGCGATGGAGAGCGTGATGGCGTTTTCAAAAGCCTTGCGCGTCATTATATCCAAAGGCCGGATGCCCTTCTCCAAAAGAGCGAGCACCGCCTTGCCGGCAAGCTGGCAGTCACTCCTCTTGGCACTGGATATGGCGTCCTGCGCCGAACTGTTGGGGAGGCTCATTCCCAACGCTTCAATGGCGGAGGCCATCGTATTCGCGGTGTACATGCCGCCGCAGGAGCCAGCGCCGGGGATCGCGCAAGCCTCGATGTTGGCAAGTTCCGCATCGTCGATTTTTTGGTTCGCATGCGCTCCGACCGCCTCGAACACTGAAACGATGTCCAGCTTCTTCCCGTTCAGGCAGCCCGGCAGAATGGTGCCCCCATACACAAAGATCGAAGGTCGATTTAGCCGCGCCATGGCCATCAGGCAGCCCGGCATGTTCTTATCGCATCCTCCGATAGCTACGAAGCCATCAAACCCCTCGCAGCCGACAACCGTCTCGATGGAATCGGCGATCACCTCGCGCGATACGAGGGAATACTTCATCCCTTCTGTACCCATGGAAATACCATCGGAGATGGTTATTGTGTTGAAGATGACCGCTTTGCCGCCAGCGGCGTCCACTGCCGCGGCCGCCTCCCGGGCGAGCTGGTCGATATGCATGTTGCACGGGGTCACCATGCTCCAGGTAGACGCGATGCCGACTTGGGATTTACTGAAATCCTCCCGCTTGAATCCGACGGCATGCAGCATCGCCCGACTCGGCGCTCGCTCCGCGCCATCGACTACCTGGGATGAGAATGCGCGATTTGGCAATTGTGAGCGGGTTTCTTCAAGTGGCATGGGATATGTAGCTGATTTGTGGGAGAAGAGGCGCGCGAATTAGGCAACCAGCCAAGAACGCGTGGCTTCTTGAGACGGGGAGTGACTCATTATCATCGTCCAGGCATAAAGGCGAGACGCTGAGAAGGGGGAGCACCAGGACATTCTCCGGTATGCTAATGCGAATCGGTCGGCAAGGGGAAGGATTTAACCTGCGAAGTGTAATCCAACTCGCCCGCTGGGGCGAATGATTAACGATGGAACAAACTTTGGCGGAAAGACTCGCATCTCATATGAACAAAATACTCTTAACCCTCCTGATTCTCGCCTCGTGTGGCGCTTCGTTGCCAGCAAGCGCCGCGGCAGGGAAAGCCGATTCGTTGAACCTCGAGAAGGCAGTTTTTGCCGGCGGGTGCTTCTGGTGCATGCAGGAGCCATTCGACAAGGTCAAGGGTGTGGTTTCGACCGTCGTAGGCTACACAGGCGGTCGGGAGGAGAGCCCGACGTACGAACAGGTGTCCGCGGGAAAGACGGGCCACCGGGAGTCCATTGAGGTGACGTTCGACCCCTCGGTTATCTCCTTCGACGAGGTGCTGAATGTTTTCTGGAAGCATATCAATCCGACCCAGGCGGACGGGCAGTTCTCTGATATCGCCCACCAGTACACAACGGCGATTTTTTACCTCGACGCGAAGCAGAAAGAGCAGGCAGAAGCTTCTAAAGAGCGCCTTGGCAAGTCCGGCAAATTCGCGGAACCGATCGCCACCGAAATCGTAGCAGCCTCGCGGTTCTGGCCAGCGGAAGAATACCACCAGAAATATTACCTGAAAAATCCCGAGCATTATGAGTCCTACCACGTTGGATCCGGACGCGTGAAATACCTCAAGGAGACCTGGGGCTCGGCTGAATAAGCGCGCATTTCGATATGCGGGGAGCGGAGCTCACCTTACGGTCTGTTCCCTCGCATGAGCACAGCCCGCGTTTCTCCCTTTGCAGCCACCGGTTTGCTGTTGCTGGCCACGGCTTGTTGGGGTGTAAGCTTTCCACTCTGCAAGGCGGCGGAGTTGGCGCAGTTTCACGCGGCGCCGGCCGCGGGAAGTTTGTTCCTGTCGTCACTCCAGGTTTTGCTGCGTTTCGGTCTGGCTGCCGTTCTCATGCTGTCTTTCAGCGCGGCCACCGCTGGAAGCATGAGAGGATGCGAACTGCGCCAGGGTCTTAGCCTGGGGTTTTTCAGCGGCGTAGGGACGCTCCTGCAGATGGATGGCGTATATTATACCCAGGCATCCACATCCGCCTTTCTGACCCAGGCGACTTGCGTGCTCGTACCGCTGATCGTGGCCGCGCAGAGGAGGCGCTGGCCTCCCCTGGCTGCGCTGATTTGCTGCTGTCTCGTGCTGGCAGGCGTGACCGTGCTGGCCCACATCAACCCAGGCAACTTGCGGCTGGGACGAGGCGAACTGGAGACATTGCTCGGGGCGGTCTCTTTCTCCTTCCAGATCGTGCTGCTTGGACAGCCTGGGTTTGCAGGAAATCGCGCGCGATACACCACTGCCATCATGTTTACGACAGTGGCGGCCGTCACACTGCCAGTCGTTTTGATTTCAATGGGAAGCGCGCAAAACATCTCGCTCGCTTTCGCCCCGTCGCCCGCTCGGGTTCTCATCGCTGTCCTTGCGATCGTCTGCACCGTCCTTCCATTCACTCTGATGAACCATTTCCAGAAAGAAGTGAGCGCAACGGCTGCAACCGTGACGTATTGCTTCGAACCGGTATTCGCGACCGCTTTTGCAATGGCGCTGCCGTCCTGGCTTTCCAGGATGTCGGCCATCGCTTACGTGAACGAACGGGCCAGCCCGGAGCTCTGGATTGGGGGCGGTCTCATCGTCGCGGCAAATCTGATCGCTCTTCGCTGCCCGGTTCAATAGCAACGAACAATCAGCCTCGCGCTTAGCCATTGCAGGCGGGCTTTATCAATGTATTCATGTATCTGAAGCCATGGAAGATTTACGCGACACCATCAAGGTGATGATGGTTGAAAATTTGATGTTGAAGGTGCCAAAAGAGGAAATCTCAGATGACCTGCCGCTATTCGGGGCGGAAGGATTGGGGTTGGACTCCATTGACGCGCTTGAACTCGTCGTCTCGTTGGAGAAAAAATTCGGCGTTACAGTGCCGAATTCTGAGGTGGCACGAAACGCGCTCGCTACAGTGAACACCATTCACGATTACGTCGTTGAGCATCAAAAGTAAGCGTCTACAACACTCGTGCGAGCCGTCATGGCTATTTCTGTCCTGATCCTCGCTTCTCGCGCGCTGGCTGTGGAGAACAATGGCGGTTTCAATGCCACTGCGCCCACGAATGCAGACATCCCGGGCTGGACTGCTGGATGGCCGTCCGTTGGAACCACTGGATGGGACTATGTTGGACAAGCAGGAAGCGCCAGCGGTGTTTACATGGGCAATTCGTGGGTTCTGACCGCCGGGCATGTCGGCCCGCACACGTTCACCCTCGGGGAAACCGCCTATTCCCCTGCCGCGAATTCCGCAGTTGGATTTCAAGATTCGAGTGGCACCATAGATCTCAGCGCTGTTCCAGATCACGGGAACGCCCAATCTCGCTCCTCTGGCCATAGCGACCGCCGCCCTAATCCCGTTTTCGGACCGCCAAACGGGTGACTCTGTTGCCATGATAGGTTTTGGAGGGGGACAAGGAGAGACATGGGGCTATGATACCGTGACCAAAGTGGAAGTGGTCGCGCAAGTCAGCGGCTACACGAGCAGGGATTTCAGCACCGCCTTCGCAACAACTTCCGCGGGGTCTTCCAGTGTCACGAACACCGCGCAGTTGGTTTCCGGGGATTCAGGCGGCGGTGACTTCATATACGACACTGCCTCCGGCAAATGGATGCTGGCCGAAATAAACGAGGCGGTTGACGATTCGCAGGTTCCTACTTTGTCCAGTTGAGCGAATATGCTTCGCAGATAGAGGTTGCCATTCCAGAACCAGCGTCTTGGAGCGGAGGGATGTTCGCGCTCGCGGGTTTGTTGATCCTTGAGCACCGGCGTCGTCGCTCGGTCTGAACCTAAATACACGCTGAGGGATTTGAACCCCCGACCCGCTCCGTGTAAAGGAGCCGCTCTACCACTGAGCTAAGCGTGTGTCTTCCCTCGGAGGTTAATCGAAATCCACTCCCTCACAAGGGCGAAAGCGCGCCTAACAATTTACCTCATGAAAAAACTCCTCATCGCGACTCGCAATGCAAACAAGACCTGTGAATTGCGCGAGCTTCTTGGCTCTGATTTTGAGATAGACGATCTAACTGAACGGGCCGGAATCCCTGAGACGGTTGAAAGCGGGGCAACCTTCGAAGAGAACGCAATTCTTAAAGCTGTCGCCGCCTCTCGCCACTTCCCTGGGCTGGTCGTCGCTGACGACTCCGGGCTCGAAGTGGATGCCCTGGGAGGCGCGCCGGGGGTGCGCTCTGCTCGCTATGCTGGCGAGAGAGCGAATGACAGAGCCAACAGGGAGCGCCTTCTGAGAAAGCTGGGTAACGCACCCGACCGCGCCGCCAGGTTTCGCTGTGTTCTCGCCCTGGCGGAGAACGGCATTTCTATTGCCACATTCAACGGTTTGGTGGAGGGGTGGATCTCAGAATCCGAGAGAGGCAGCCACGGCTTTGGCTATGACTCTCTGTTTATCCCTTGCGGCTACGATCTTACCTACGCGGAACTGCCCCCAGAGATAAAGAACCGATCAAGTCATCGCGCGGCGGCGATTGGCCAGCTTCTCTTTTTTCTGACCACTGACCGATGAAAAGAGGGCGCGCGCTCAGTGGCCAACCTGGCTTTTAAGTGTATCCACATCTTCAATCGAGCCGTTCGTCAGGACAACGAGATTTCCCGTGCCGTGGATATCCCCCTTCTCAACGAACCACGGCATAGTGGGCCACCGGTAAGGGGTGTTAGGCTTTGCGTCAAAAACCATAGGCGCGTAATCGCTACGGTAGTTGGATGGGTCGTCGAGGTTTGGATTTCCCATCTCTCTCTGGATGGATGGGCACACCCAGCCCTCCCGGGTGATTCCAAAAGGCAGGAAGGCCTCGATCCACTTCTCGTAGTAGAGCTTCGATTGTGTCCCGGCCAGCGATCGATCAACTTGGGGCCAGTATCCATACTGCTGCACATAGGCATTCGCTCCTGTAAAGAGGCCGCGCAGACGCGCCATACAGGTGAATTTCTCAGCGCGATTTTTCATACTCGCCAGGGCGGGTATGATCATCAATATGAGGATGGCAACGACTACCAGAACCGTCAGCAGTTCCAACAAAGTCAGACCGCGATCGTTTTGATGCACCTTCATCTCGTCACCGAGACTGCGGGGGACAGGTCGACCGGCACCGGGTGGCCCCGGAGCCACCAGGGCGTCAATTCTTAAGTCCCCGTCACGACGTTCTGCAACGAGGTTTGGGAAGCGGATTGCTGGAAACCGTCCACAATGAAGGTTTGCGTGCCCTTCACCAAGTCTATGTTACTGTTGAAAAAATTGCCGTTGATAGCCACTACACTTACGGTCGCGGTGCCAGTCAGGGCGGTGCCAAAGGCGCTTCCACCGGCGGACTGACTTGCAGCTGCAGAAGCGGTCAGCGCGCCATTTGCTGTCGCGATCTCCTGTTGTGAGAAACTTTGCACGCCGAAAATGTTAATGAACGGAAAGGTCTGAAAGAACCCCGCCTGCAGAATTCCCTTAATGGAGAAGGTGGTAGGATCGCCTATCGCGTCTATGGTGCCGCTGAAGCTAAGACCGTTCTCGAACACCAGAAAGCTGCCAACCCCGATTCCAGTCGTCTTCAGAACAAGGTCGAAGAGACCCAGAGCATTCGTCGGAGAACCCGTCGAAGGTGTTAACACCCCCGCGTAGGTTCCATTCAAGTTACCCAGAGAGCCGTAATTTGGCCCTCCATTACTGGCGATATTACTCTGTTGCGCGTTGGTCTCGGCGTTCAGGAACAGAAAACACAGGAGGAGGGAAAGAAGTATCTTCATGCGAACGAATTTATCATCGTCCAGCAAACAGCGTCAATAAATATTCATCGAAATGTAAAATAAATCTCCGTTTTCACGGCAGAGTGGCCTCCGTTCCTCGAATATGAGGTATGAATAACCTCCGTGTTTTCGCTTTTCTCCTGATCCCCGCTATCGCAGTTTCACTTCTCGGCTGTCCAAGGAATGATGCTGAATCGCAGGATAAAACTCCCGTAAACTCAGGACCCTCGCCGGAGCCGACAGCGATGACGACCCCAGCCGATTCGCCCCTGCCCGCGACGACGCCAATTCCGGCTATCCCCTCCCCTATTCCCACCGCGACTCCGTAGTTTACTCGCCGAGAAGCGCGAGCATCTCGGCAACGGCCGTGTCCAACCCGACGAAGATGGCGCGCGATATGATTGAATGCCCAATGTTCAACTCCTCCAGATGAGGGATCGAACAGATTTTACGGGCGTTGGCGTAGTTGATCCCGTGCCCGGCATTCACGAGAAGTCCCGCCTTATGAGCGTAGGCTGAAGCTCCGGTGAGCCTGCGCAACTCCTCTACCTTTTCCTTGCCGGTCGCGTTAGCAAACGCGCCAGTGTGGAGTTCGACGGCGTCCGCGCCGAGTTGCTTCGCGGCGTCAATCTGCGCGGGGTCGGCTTCTATGAATAAGCTGACGCGAATACCCGCGATCTGAAGGCGTCGCACGGTGGGTTGAAGCTGCTTTATACTCGCCGCGGCGTTCAGGCCGCCCTCCGTGGTGATCTCGCGGCGATTTTCCGGAACGAGGCAAACATCCTCAGGAAGAACGCGAAGGGCGATTTCTAAAATTTCAGGCGTGTTGCCCATCTCGAGATTCAGCTTCGTGATCACGCTCTGGCGCAAGCGCTCCACGTCGGTTTCCTGCACATGACGCCGGTCGGCGCGCAGATGCACCGTGATTCCCTGCGCGCCCGCCCGCTCGCAAGCGCCGGCCGCGGTCACCAAATCCGGCTCGCGGTTTTCTGATTCCGGGGAGGCCGCGTAGCGCGTCTGCCGCAACGTGGCCACATGATCGATGTTAACGCCCAGACGCATATCGTACCGTAAAGCGCCTCACGCGCGAATTGCCTCCTGTTTGGGGCGCTGTGACCTCGCGAATGCCAGCCACTCCCGAGTCATCGCCGCGTAGGGCCGGAAGGTCTCCGTAACGCCCTCATTTTCGCTATAGAAAATCGCGCGATGCAGCCCGAGATTGTTCGCCAGCGGAGATTCTATGAGGCTGGCAGAATCGTTCGCGCTCATCTGAAAGACAACTCGCATTCCAAATTCGCCCAGCGCCTTCCGGCTCATCACGCGGTTGACGCTGGCGTAGGTGTCGACTGTTCCCAAGACGTGAATTCCATGAGCGCTGCCTTCAATGATGATGTCGTTAAACTGGCGTCCCGTATCCGCGGCCGAATCGCCAGAGAAATCGAAACTTTCCTCGAAACGCAATTTCCTGAACTTCTGAATGCCGTGAACGAAGATGTATGCGGGTTCGTCCGCGGGCAAGGTTTCCTCGCCCGCCATACTACGCTTCAGCCGCTCCGTTAGTTTCTCGATGAGCGCCGACGCATCCGGGGGACGTACGAGGACCACTCCACGGGGGAAGACGGACGTGAACTGATTGATGAACTCCGCGTCATGAGAACCGGGGCTTGCGCTGGTGAGGAAGTAGAAGGCTGCTGATCCTGCGGGGTACTGCGCAGCCAGCGCCAAGAGGCAGACACCAAGCAGATTGAGGGCGGTCTCTTCCCGCTGTCCCACAATAAGCAGGTTGCCGCCGCTCTGGCTCCTGAACTCCGCTTCGGTCGGCCCTTTGATGGAGTTCGCAGCCCCGAGCCACGCTTTCGGATTGCGCGGAAACGTGAGAGGCGCCGTGCTCAAAACGGCGTTTAACAATGTATTTTCTTGCAGATCCGCGGGAGCATTGCCTTCAAACACGATTGGCGAACGGTATGCGAACGCTCCAGCCACCTCCCTGATTTTCTCAAGGCATCTGTCCCTCTCCTCGTCCGGAAGCCACACTACCTGAAAAGGGCTGTTGCCCTCCACCGCCCCCGCCGCGTCGTTGTAAATACCCTCTCCCGGCCGTGAAAGGAGACGGGGCGCGGGATTGCTATCATCCATGATAAGGTAGGCGTCCGCTTCGTTGCATTGCAGCGCTACTCTTATGACCATTTGTCCGAGAGTGGCGCGCGCCAGGGAATACGCGCCGCCCAAGGTCTGCGAGCCCAGAAGCACGTGGATTCCGAAGGCTCTTCCCTGCCGCACGATGCGATCAAAGAGCAACGAAGCCGTCTGGGCTATCTGATCATCTTCAACAAAGAACTCTTGAAATTCGTCGATGATCAACAGGCAGCGCGGAACCGCCTCCTTTCCCCCCGCTCGTTTATAGCCGGCGATATCCTGCGCCCCCAGCGCGCGGAACATATCGCCGCGCCTCCTCAGTTCCTCGTCAACCCGCTGAAGCACGCTCAAGCCAAACTCCCTGTCGCTCTCGATCGCGACAACGCGCGCGTGTGGCAATCGCCTGGCGGCATAACATTTGAACTCGACCCCCTTTTTGAAATCGATGAGGTAGAACTCAACCTGATCCGGGCTGTACGTGAGGGCAAGGTTGGTGATGATGACGTGAAACAGGGTTGATTTCCCTGAACCCGTCTTGCCGGCAAACAGCGCGTGCTGCCGGGTGCCTTTTCCGATGGCCAGGATCTGCAGCTTGGTCGCGCCTGTCCTCCCGATGGCAACCCGCAGCTCCGCGGATGTTTCGCCCTTCCAGATCTCATCTGGAGCAGGAGCAACCATCGAGAAAGGAACCTGCACCCGGTTTGAATCGATGCTGCTCTGTCCGATCTTATGCACCAGGGCCAGAGAGACCTCCGTAACCGGCGGCTCATCGAGAATCAAAGTTCCGGACTGCTGCCCTCGCGCGACCGAGACACCGTTCTCCCAGTGGATGCAAACGCTGGCGCTTCGCAACTCGTCGGCTCCGAATTCGTCGGGGAGTTGCTGGCGTTGATCCCAGTGCGCCAGAGTGAAAATTCCGCAACGGGGGCCGCTCAAAGCAATGCTTCGCAGTCTCTTGCTGGCGATCTCGCTGAATCCCGCCGGAAAATCCGCTATGACCAGAAAATGATACTTCTCCGAGACGCTCCCCGCTTGCTCGTTATACTCGGCAATGGTGGCATACTCATCGCGAAGGTACATCTGGATGACCTTCTCGATGTGCTCGCTCAGTTCACCCAGTCTTTCATCGATCTGATCCTTCTGCGTCCAGATTTTGCGGTTGATCAGGCTGTCCTCATAATCGGAAAGATGCATCAGGCCGGAGAAGTTCCGCCCCAAGGCAATCGGATCGATGATCGTGAAGCTGACCTTTCCGGGAGGAGAGGCCGTGAAAAGGCGGAGCACAATGTTGTTCATCGTGGCCATGACAGCGCCTCCGCAAGGTTCCCTGGTCTCAAAAAGCATCGACCCTGCCTCCGGAAAGACGAGGCACATTGGCAACGAGACAGGATTGGCAACGGCGATCTGCAAACGGAGGTCACGAGGCTTCGCGGGCAGGCTGTCGAGATCGAGGACTAAACTCCCAAACCGCGCGGCGCCCGCAAACCGCGCAGGCGGCTTCCACTCGTCCACAAACCGTGGAGTGAAGGGTTCGGACAGAGAGATCGCGAGATTTTGGAGGGTGGAGATTTCTTCCACAACCGGGCTTGTCTCTCGTATCCACTCAGCCACCAGAGTTTCCATGGATGACGCCGCTTGGCGTTCCACGCTCGTCAGGCGCAAGTTGCGTTCTGCTTCCAGCCGCGCCTTGATCTCGGCGGCTTCGAGCGTTGAAGCCTTGCTGCCGGTCTCACACTCCGACTGGACTATTCTGAGGCGGCGTTGCAATTGCGCGTCATTCCGCGAGAGAACCCTCGGCACCCGCGCTTCCAACCTGCTCCTTGCCCGGCCATCAAAGTCAGCTTCAATGCTGTCCGCTCCCTTCCATCGGGCTTCAATCCTCGCGAGTGTTTCGTCACACTGTGCCCGGAGGGCCGCAAAATCTCCGTCGCGCTTGTCTGCGAGAGCGGCGCGGCACGAGGCGTGCATGTCCGTCACTTCGCTCAGTGCCCGGAGGGCACCCATAGCGGCGCCTTTGGATTGACGAAAGCCGAGGTGGTGAATTGAAAACAGGACAGCGAGCGAAAAGCCTGCGCCAACGCCCCATTCAATGTAATGCGGCACCGCGCCGCTCCACGCGCCCACCGCGCAGCCGGCCACCAGCAGAAGAGCAAGAACGTAAACCGGCAGGTAGCTGAAAACGCGGGGCAGCAGGAAGGCGCGAAAAACACGCAATCGCTCCGCGGCGATGGCGAGGTGTTCCTGGAATTGTTTGAAAGAACCCTCGACGTCCTCCGCCCCGGCGGGCGCTCCGGTCTCGGTGATGCGCTTGAGCTTCAACCCCAGGCTCAAGTAACCTGCGAAGAATGTTCGCGCGCGGCTTCGCAGCGCGCCAAGGGACGCCCTCATTCGGGCGAGTTCGGTGGATGATTCTCTGAACCGCTGCTCCGCCGCCTGCATCCCCGCGTCGCGTTTCCTTTCAGCTTGGAAACGTTCCATCTGGAGTTCTCCCATCCAGGATTCTTTCGCGTTTACCGCGCGCCGGGGCAGGCTGCGCAAACTTGCGGCCTGGAAGCGCAAAATTCTTGAACGCCGCGCGGAATGGGTATCCGTGTACTTTTGAGCAGACGCTTCGCAGGCAGCTATAAACCGGGAGACCCTGCCTGCCGCCGCGTCCGACGCTTGCTGCGCGCCCTGCTGGCACTTACTTCGGGCATTCTGACGCTCCGTGGCGGCGGCCCGGAGGATGTGCTCCTCCCTTGCAGCGAAGTCGGATACCGTCGCCCGAAGACGCGCGGCGAGATCCATAACCTTGCGAACCTCAAGGCGGGCGCCCTCACTCACAGTCGGATTTTACTTTCTTAAGCAAAACTTCCAATTCACCCATCGCCTTTACGGCTTTGGCCACATGCTCCGGAAGGCTCGCGATGTACTTGTGCTCGAAGTCCGCCGCTTTTCCATCGCGCCAGAAGAATTTCGCCTCTTCCCAAGCGATGAGGAGATCCTTCGCGGCCTGGCCGAGGCTGGGGGCGCTGCCGGTCGGGTTCATGCCGGCTCACTCAACTCTGGGGCTGGCTCCAGCGCGGATGAAGCTGGTTTGCCAGGAGCTACAGGCACATGGACTTCCGCGTACGCTTCGAGAGCGGTCTGCGCGCGCGAGAGAAATGCGATCCCTTCAGGAATTTCCTTTTCGAGGAATTGACGCAAACTGCTCATCGCCCTCGCCAGAGGCTCCGACTTCCCGTCATAATCCTGGTTCCATTGCTTCACCTTGCGCGTTTTGCCCCGCGCGAATTCCAGCGACTCCCGCGCTTTACGCACCGCCGCCTGCTGCACAGGGGCGGTTTCGCGCAGACCCGAAATGCGGGCGCTCAGGAGTTCCTGTTCCGCCTGATTCAGGATGCCCTCACGCCGACGCGTTTCCGTTTCCCATCGCGTTTTCTGGTCGTGCTGGAGCCAGACGCGAGTGCGGCGGATGCTGTCGTGGCTGTCATCAACAGCGCGCCGCGCTTTTGAAAGAAAAATGATGAGACTAGCCCTGAATGAGTCCAGAGCCTCGATGGAAGTGATCTCGGCTTTATCGGCCATGGGTGCTAACGCTGATCGAGGTATTGCTCCACGCGCTGCGCTTTCCTGAGGAGAAAGGGAATGTGTTTCTCGGCGACTTCAGTGAACTTCCGCAGCACCTTCATCGTAGAGATAAATTCCTCTGCGAACTTTTCGTGCTCCTGATCCTGCCAAGTGCCGCCAAGAGCCATGAATCGCGCCTGCAAAGAGGCGGCGCGCGTCTGCACATCCTCGTTGAAACGCTTCAGTTCCTGGGCGAATCGCCGGACTTCCTCCGGATCCATTATAGCCTGCGCCATGAGTGTAAAGTGCCTGTGCCGGGCAGCGAATCTGCGACCCTGAATGAAGATTAGCGCAAACTTGTGTTTTGTTCAACGGTGTTGGGTCGCCTTTCAGGGAACAGCGGGGTGCCCTCAAGGATCCATAGCGGAGCTGCGCCGCCACAACCACAGTTTGTGCTTGCGCGAATCCCTGACGGTGGTAAACGAACAGCGTCAACATGGATATCCCTTCTTTAAAGGCGAGCTTCATGGATGGCTGATTATTCGAGACACGCCGGCGTGGCGGAATTGGCAGACGCGCTGGACTCAAAATCCAGTATTCGCAAGAATGTGTGGGTTCGACCCCCTCCGCCGGTAGTCTCCGATTCCTCTTGCGGGTTTTCTGGGTCGGGGCGGAAGCCTCACTGCCAGCCGGGGAATAAGACGCTGCAACGCGGGGCCACCCATGGGTTATTAGAGATCCTTCAATGAATGCCCGCATTCTCTTCGGCGCCGCTCTCATGGCCATGTCGTTTGCCTGTAAAGCACAGGATCTCGTTGTTTATGACGACTCACTTGAGAACGCCTGGCAGGACTATAGTTGGGCCAGCGTGAACAAATCGACGACAGGCCCGGTTCACAGTGGCAGCAACTCCATCAGTGTCACAGACTCCACATCCAACTATGAGGCGCTTTATCTGCACCACGCGGCTTTCAACTCCGCGGGTTATGATAGTCTTCGCTTCTGGATCAATCCGACGACCGCGGTAAGTGACGAACTTCAGGTCCAAGCGACACTGAGCGGCACCGCGCAGACTCCATACACCCTGTCGTTCACCGCGGCGCAGACTGGGATCTGGCAGCAGGTGACAGTTCCGCTGGGTGCCCTCGGTGTCGCGAATAGCAATAGCTTCGATGGATTTTGGATTCAGAATATCACCGGCGGCCCATTACCCACATTTTACGTGGACGATATACGCATTGTCGCTTCGCCGCCGCCGACTGTGGTGCAGATCACCGTAAATGCCGGGTCGGCTACGAGAACGATCGACAACCGCATCTACGGGACGAACGCGGTGATCTGGGATTCACTGCTCAGCGGCACCGCCACAGGAGCGGTGCTGAGCGCAATGCAGACAGGCGCTATCCGAATCCCGGGCGGCAGCAGCTCGGATGATTACGACTGGCAGACCGACCGCAGCGTTTCAAATGGCTCCTTTCAGTGGGTCAATAACGCGGCCGGGTTCGCGAAGGTCATCTCCAATGCGGGATCGCAAGCGTTCGTCACCGTGAACTATGGCAGCGGCACCCCGGAGCAGGCTGCGGCGTGGGTCGCGTACTACAATGGGAGCGCGTCTGGGACGCTCGCGCTGGGCGTCGACTCCAAAGGCCGCAACTGGCAGACGACAGGCTTCTGGGCGACAATCCGCTCTTCAACGCCGCTGGCTTCGGATGACGGTTACAACTTCCTTCGCGTCGCGCATCCCGCCCCGTTCGCCATCAAATACTGGGAAATTGGAAACGAGTGTTATGGGGGATGGGAAAACGACCTGCACGGACACGCTGGGAGCGGACTTGGTGGAGTCGCTCACGACCCCTACACTTACGGACAAGCATTCGCATCTTACTACTCTAGGATGCTCGCGGTGGATCCCTCCATCCGCATCGGCGCGGTTGCGACACCGGGGCAAGACTCTTATGGCAACGGCACGCATGCGGCGGCCAACCCAAACCAGGGCAACTCGCTCCACAGCGGGTGGGTCCCGGTAATGCTGACGACGCTGAAAGCAGCGCTGGTGACTCCCCACTTTCTCATCCACCACAGCTACGCGCAGGGGCCCGGTTCCGAGACGGATGCCACGCTCCTCCAGGCGAGCGGGACAATCATCTCGGACGCGGCGAACCTTCGGCAGATGATCACGGATTATGTCGGAGGCGCGGCCGGGGCAGGCATCGAACTTGACGTGACTGAGATGAATTCAGTCAGTTCCAATCCTGGGAAACAAACCGTCAGCCTAGTGGATGGCCTCTACATGGCGGATGCGATTGGAACCTTGGCGGGCACGGAGTTCAACTCTTGCGTGTGGTGGGCTCTTCGCAACGGATCATACGCCGGCAACAACAGCGCCTCTCTCTATGGCGCGAGGCAATATGGCGACTACGGGGTTGTGTCCAGCGGAGACGTGACCGGGACGCCGGCAAACACGCCATACCCCTCGTTCTATGCGGCAAAGCTGCTCACGCATTGGGCGAGAGGGGGCGACACCCTTGTGAGCGCAACGAGTAACTACTCGCTGCTCTCCGCGCGCGCCGCGCGTCTGGCAAATGGGCATCTCGCGTTGCTTGTCGTCAACAAGAGCCCAGCCAGCGACTTGGCCTCCGCAGATCAGTCTTCTCAGGTTTCATTCCCAGCATCAACGGACGCGACCGTTTATAGCTACGGCAAGCCGAACGACACGGCAGGCGGTGACCTGACAACCTCCTCTGTCAGCAACGTCTCTCCGTTGTTCAACGCGGTGTTTCCCTCCTACTCGATGACGGTGATGCTCCTTCAACCGTCGGCTCCGGGTGCTCAGACAGCCACGCCGACGCAGACAACGAGCACCGGGGCGACGCTTAACGCGACGGCAAACGCAAATGGCAGCGACTCCCAACTCTACTTTCAATACGGCTCAGATGTTACTTACGGCCAGACAACCCCAACAGTGGATGTCGGCAGCGGAACAAGCAGCGCGCCCGCGAGCTTCGCCCTGGGCAGCTTGCTTCCCGGCGCCACCTATCATTACCGGGTGGTCGTGACGAACGCGGGAGGCGACTACATACGGCAGCGATCAGAGTTTTACAACGCTGGCCGCCATCCCCGCAATGCCGGGCTGGAGCGTTGCGATCCTCGGCGCCTGCCTGATCGGCGCGGGGATACTAATCCTCAAGCGATCCGCGAGCGCAAGCTTCTAAGTTCCCGCCTTGGCATCCCTGCTGTAACGCTGTACCAGCCTCATGAACCGGATCGTATCCCTCACAGGATGGATTTTGCTTTTCTCGTCCCCGTAAATGGTGCTGACAGGCACAGCAGCGATCTTGAACCCACGCCTGGCCGCGATGAGCAGCATCTCCGTTTCATACTCATAGGCATTGCTCGGACAGTCGAGGTGCGGCGCCAAATCCCGGTGGATCATTCGGAATCCGCACTGTGTGTCAGGTATGGGCTGCCGGCAGAGCCGACTGATTTGAGAGGACATCAGGCTGTTCGTCATTCGACGGGCGAGTGGCATACTCCTCGTGTCAGCCATGCGATTTCCCAGGATGAAGCGCGCGCCGGAGGCATTCGCCGCATCGAGAAACCGGGGGATCTCTTCCGGGAGATGCTGCCCATCCCCATCCAGGAGCATGCAGTAGAGGAATCCCCGGGCGACAAGTTCTCTTAACCCCGTCTTGATAGCCGCCCCTTTCCCTTTGTTTTCCGGATGCCGTATGACCTCCGCCCCAGCAGCCGCCGCATTCGCTGCGGTGGCGTCGGGCGAACCGTCATCGATGGCTATTACATGGTCGAGTTGACGCAAGGTACGGCTCGCCACATCCCCAATGAACGCCTCCTCGCGGAAAGCCGGAATAAGCCCGAGGACATTGGAGCGCGATGCCGCCGGAAGTGGCGGCGTCATCGCCGCGCGGGATGGTAGTCGCCGGCGTGGTAGGAACTCCGAACAAGCGGCCCGGAAGAGACGTGCTCGAAACCTTTGCCATACGCCACGTCCGCGAATTTCGCGAAGCGGTCAGGATGGATGTATTCCACGACGGGCAGATGTTGGGGAGATGGCCGGAGATACTGGCCGATGGTGAACACCTGGACGTTTGCGCGACGGAGATCATCCATCGTCTGGAAGAGCTCTTCTTCCGTCTCCCCCAAACCAAGCATGACGCCACTCTTCGTGACAACCTTTGGCGAAGCTGCTTTCGCGCGCCTCAGCACGTCGAGGGAGAGCGAATACTTCGCTCTGGAACGGACGACCGGACTCAGCCGCGCCACAGTCTCGAGATTATGGTTAAATACATCAGGAGCGGCATCGATCACCGCGCGCAGTGAAGCCTCTTTACCGTTAAAGTCCGGCACCAGCACCTCAATGACAACCTCGGGATCACTGTCACGGATCGCGCGTATGGTTCTCGCAAAATGCTCCGCGCCCCCGTCCGCTATATCATCCCGCGCGACGGCGGTGACGACCACGTGCTTTAGCTTCATCCTGCGCACCGCCTCCGCCACGCGAGCGGGTTCGTCCTCCTCGAGAGGAAGGGGTTTTGCTGTTGCAACGGCGCAAAATCCGCAGGCTCGTGTGCATCGGTCGCCAGCGATCATGAAAGTAGCTGTGCCCTGGCTCCAGCATTCCCATCGATTTGGGCATTGGGCCTCTTCGCATACTGTGTGCAATCGCAAATCCGAGATGAGCGCCTTGGTCGAGAAAAAGACGGGATTGGAGGGCAACCGCACCTTGATCCAATCCGGCTTGCGCTGCTGGTGCAGGGCCGGGTCGATTTTCAGGCAAGACATACGAGGGTTATACGTTGGCGCGGGACGCCTTGGCAAATACCGCTACAAGCCGCCCGCCATTGCGCGCCTTCCGGCAAAGGCGCGACTGAGGGTTAACTCGTCCGCCGACTCCAGCCCCATGCCAGCCGGCATCCCCTGGGCAATGCGTGTCACAGAAACAGGGAGGGGCGCCAAAAGCTCGGCGAGGTAATTCGCAGTGGCTTCACCTTCGACGTCTCCGCCCAGAGCGAGTATTACCTCTTTCGGGATGCCAGCATTCACCCTCGGCGATGAGCGCATCGATTTTTAAATGTTCCGGACCGATATGATCCAGCGGGGAGATGCGGCCTCCGAGGGAGTGATAGAATCCACGGAACGCGCCCGTTCGTCTCCAAGGGCAGGATATCGGTCGCCTGCTCCACGACGCAGAGAAGATCCGCGTTCCGGCCTGCGTCCGCGCATATATCGCAGAGTCTCACTCTCCGCGAAGAATCCGCACTTCGAACAAGGCCGAATACGCTCTCCGGCTTCACGCACGGACGCTGCTATTTCAAGCGGACGAGCATCCTTGGAAAGAACAAGCCACAGGGCGATCCTTTCCGCGCTGCGCGGGCCTATGCCGGGCATCCGGCGGAGTTGCGCGGTCAGGGCCTGAACAGCGGAAGGATATTCAACGCGTTTCACTCGTCAGCCTCTGCCCCGCTTGCGGAAGTTCAAAAGCGGGCGCTCTCCCATTCCAGCGCCGGTGTGCCAGTCCGGAGATGCTCGATCCTGCGCACGTAGAATTCCAGTGGAGCATCGTTGCCGTGCAGGGTGAGAGCCGCGTGAAAATGATCGAGCGCCTCATTCCACCGCTGCTCGCGGTAGCACACAACACCTTTCCAGAAAAGGTCTCGGCGGCGCAGATCCTCCTCTGAGAGGATATCCTTGAGGGCAAGCAGCTCATACACTTCTTCCCGGCTGCGGTCTCCTCTGCCGCGGATCAGCTCGATTGGGCGAACCTCAATGGAGTTCGAGGCGAGCTCGAAAGCGCCGGAGCCGATGAGGATTTTGGAGCCGTAGAAAACGTTGGCCGCGCATAGTCGCCGGGCAAATTCCACGCACTCGCCTGCCACGCTGAAAGTTCCGAATCTCTTTGAGCCGTAGGCCGCGGTCACCATCTCGCCAGAGTTGATCCCGATCCTGAAATCAAACTTTTCGTGCCATAGCGCGTGGCACTCCTGATTCACCTGGTCGAGCCTGCGAACAAGCTCCAGGCCAGCGGCGCACGCATGCGTCGCATGATCCTTATCGGGAAGCGGCGTGCCGAAGATCACGCGGAGGCTTTCGCCATCGCATTCATCCAGATAGCCTCCCTTTTCCACGAGAAAATCCGCGCCGTTGCGCAGGAATGAGTTGGTCATCGCGACGTAATCCGCCACCGGCAGATTGTCCATCAATTCATTGTGATTGAATATCTCGCAAACCAGCACGGACGCCTCGCGCATCTCGCCTTCAAAATTCAGTGACGCGTCAGAGTTGATGAGTGAATAAAAGGTCTTCTGTGGATACGCGCTCGCCGAACATGAGGCGCACCACGCGCTTCCGCTTCCCGCCTTCGCTGCGCGAATAGGCAAAGCCAGCGCCGAAGCTCAGCAGAATGGCCATAATCCCCGGAAAGGGAGAAAAGAAAATCCGATAAAGATTCAGGACCCAGGCGATGCTGATCATCTGGAGCAGAGCGCCCACTCCGACGACGATCTTCAGAGAGCGCCTATGAATATCGATGGTAGTCCACGCAATCGCAAAACTCAGCGCAATGACGAGAAGGTATTGGCCAGGGGATCGGTGAACCCACGGGGGGGTCGAAGCCCTGCCCAGAAAGCTCCATAAGGCAAGATCCAGCGGATGGAAATAGATGCGACTCGCACGCGCCGGCCACGAGGAGGGCGGCGCACGCCCCGCACATAAAGCAACTTTAAGGTATCGCACAGGAGACTTGGGATGAGCCGCAATTAGCCGGAAGCGGAGCTTCTGGCAGAGCGCGTCCACATCCAGGGCGAGACGTCCGCCTGCATCAACGAAGCCGAGCCTTTGCGGAGGCGTATCCTAGCTGCCCCTGTAAGTCTTTACCAGCCATTCGCTCAAAAACTTATCGGGATCATCAACGCCCTCCTCGGTGATGACAAAGGTCTCATCGTGTTTTTGAAGGAGCTTTAACCCAAACTCGTAATCCTTGAACAGCTGTTCGCACAGGATCCTCATGTGGGTTTGCTCAGCGCCCACTCTCTGAATGAGCTTCGCGATCGCGCCTTCCGACAGTTCAATCCGCGCGCCATGCTTGTCGCCAAAACGCTGCACGAATTCACGGGCGACAGCGGCAAGGGCGAGTTCTTTCTCCTGCTGTCCAGCGGCCAGCAGCCCATCCAACGTCTCCCTTGGTTGCTCGATCAAGCCCGCGCTGACCGAGAATTGCGTGATCCCGGATCCCGGAAGTTCGTACTTGAAATCCCTGAGTATCTTTTCGCACACCGTTAGCAGGCCTCGAGCTCCAGTCTTTTCCTCCGCCGCCCGCCTTGCAATCAATCTTAACGCCTCGTCCTCGAAGAAAACTTCGATACCATAGGCATGAAACGCCCGTTCGTACTGACGAATGATGCTCCCTTCCGAACGCTTCATAATCTCGAACAAATCGCCCTCTGTCAGGTCATCGCATACCACCCGAACAGGAAGCCGGCCTATAAACTCGGGCTCGAACCCGTAGTCAATAAAGTCCCGCGTCGAAACCATCTGAAAAATGTCCGAGTTAGGAGCCGCGGCTTCGCTGCCACCAGACGACTGGAAGCCGATTTCGCTCTTGCGAACCCTGCGCTCGATCACAGCTCGCAATTTTTCGAAAGCGCCGCTCACGATAAACAGGATATGGCGCGTGTTGATCGTCTCCTTCTTCGCTTTGCCGCCTTTTTGAAACTCCATGGCCGCATGCAACTGAGACTGGATGTCGGCCGGATTGCGCAAAGGGACTTCCGTTTCCTCCATTAGCTTCAGCAGCGTCGTCTGAACGCCTCGCCCGCTCACGTCCCTGCCTTGACCATTATAGTTGGACGCAATTTTATCCACCTCATCGATATAGATGATCCCATATTGGGCGACCGAAATATCTCCCTCCGCCTTGCGCGCGAGATCACGCACCAAATCCTCCACGTCTCCACCCACATAGCCAGTCTCGCTGAACTTAGTGGCGTCGGCTTTCACGAAAGGAACGCCAATCAGTTCGGCTATATGCTTGATGAGATACGTTTTGCCGACTCCGGTCGGACCAACGAGGATAACGTTTTGTTTGGCATACTCCGCGGCGCCGGCTTCCTCCGCGCTAAGACCCCTCACATGGTTGACGTTGTTGTAGTGATCGCACACGGCGATCGCGAGCACCTTCTTCGCTTCATCCTGACGAATAACGAAACGATCTAAATAGGCTTTGATGGCCTTTGGCAGGTGATCAAAAGCGAAGACGTCAGGTTTCTCCACCACCGGCTCGGCCTCCGGCGGGGCAGATTCCGGCTGAACAAAACTCGTGAGATGCACATGATTGCCGAAATTCGCCTTCATGAATTCGGCGAGTTTGGCCTGGAGCTCCTCAGGAGTGGGGATCTTCGGATCACTCATAGCAAGGAGAACGGTAGCAGGGCGAGCGCCCCGCGCAAACACGACCCCCAAACTGAATCAACGAGCGCTCTTTGGAAGCGCGATTTCGTCACCCCCTCCGCCTCAATTGGCGGGAGGCTCAAAAGAGTTGCCCCAACCCGCTTTTCGCGGAGCTTCAGCGACAGGAGGCAGGTCCTGAGTCGTTGCGGTCGTCGTATCACGCGACGAGTAGCTTGGAGGAACGGCGGTTTGAACTTTCGCGCTGCTCTTCTGGGTGCTGGCGCAGCTACTCAGGAGGATGCATGAGGATAGGATTGGGAGGACGGAAACTACGTTTTTGATAGAAACCATAATCTCCATTGTTCTCCTTTTCCTCATCCGAGTCAACTGTTTTCCGATGTTTGTCGCTCAAAATGCGCGTGTCAGAAAAAGTTTACGTCCCTTCGTCGGGCCGATTGCATCCGACCGGCGAGCGTCTATAATCGCGTGTCACCTGGCAGGATGCCGATGTAAACGTTCTGCTCATCATTGAACAATGTGCACAGAGTATCATGACTGAATCCGGAGAGGATGTCCCGCTCGGCGTCACATTGAACGCGGACGGTATCCACCGCAAATCTGAACGGGGAGTTGCTGAAGCAAACCGCGCGGAAGTGGCAAGGTCTGGCATCGAGAGAGAGTTGCGCGAGAGCGAAGCGCGGGCGCAAGCGATTATAGAGACGGCTCTCGACGCGGTCATTCTGATGACTTTGGAAGGAAAAATCGCTGGTTGGAACTCGGCGGCTCAGCGGATTTTCGGCTGGAGTTGCAAGGAGGTGCTCGGAGAGACGCTTTCAGAATTCATCATTCCGCAGAGGTTGAGAGAGTCGCACTGCAGAGGCTTGGAACACATGAGAGCAACCGGCGAGGGCCCGGTGCTTGGACGGCGAATCGAACTGTCGGCAGTGCGGCGCGATGGCGCTGAGTTCCCGGTGGAATTCTCGATAAATCCGCTGCCTGGCACTGAGCAAAAAATGTTTGTCGGTTTCATCCGCGACATCTCGCAACGGAAAGCGTCTGAAGCCGCTCTCGCGGAACGCGCCTGCCTGGCCACGCTGCGCGCTGATGTGGCGGCCCTCCTTGCCTCGACGGCGGACACGGACGCCAGCCTGAAAGGATGCTGCCGCTTCCTGGTTAACCATCTCGACGCGGCCTTCGCTCGCGTTTGGACAATCGACCCCGCAGGAACCACGCTTCTATTGAGAGCAAGCGCGGGCCTTTACACACATTTGGACGGGGCTCACGCGACCGTTCCTGTAGGGAAATACAAGATAGGCAGGATCGCGCGAGACCGCCGCGCGCTCTTGACGAACGATGTGGCTCACGATCCTAACATGTCCGACCCGGAATGGGCGCGTCGCGAGGGGATGAAATCGTTCGCTGGCTATCCTCTGATTGCCAACGGCATCCTGGTGGGCGTGCTGGCCCTTTTCTCCCGGCGAGCGCTCACCGACGCCGTGCTCGGTGATCTGGCGCCGATTGCGGACGCGATCGCCACCAACCTTGAACGTCGCGCGGGCGAGGCGGCGCTCCTGGCCGCGAAGGAACGCGCTGAAGTGGCATCTCGCGCAAAGGACAGTTTTCTTGCGGCTCTCTCCCATGAACTCCGCACGCCTTTGACACCAGTGCTAATGATCGCGACGGCTTTGCGCGAGGACAGCCGCCTTCCGGCGGACGCGCGCGCGGATCTCGGCATGATCGAGCGCAACATAGCCCTCGAAGCCCGGCTCATTGACGACCTGCTCGACCTGACCGCGATTTCGAAGGGCAAGCTGCAACTGAGGGAAGAGATGTGCGATGTGCATTCCCTCATCGGCCTGGCGATCGAGATCGTCCGCGATGAGGCGCAGAGCAAACCAGTAACTCTCAGAGTGGACCTCGCCGCGCGCCGGACCAGCCTTATAGGTGATCCATCCCGAATTCAGCAGGTGTTCTGGAATCTGTTGCGCAACGCAATAAAATTCACTCCTACTGGTGGGCGCGTGTCCATTCGAACAAGGGATGAGACGGATGGCCGTCTGCGCATAGAGGTGAGCGATACGGGCATCGGCCTGAAGCCGGAAGCAGTGGAATCCATTTTCCAGCCATTCGAACAGGCCGGGCGGGAAAATGATCATCATTTTGGAGGATTAGGCCTGGGTCTTGCCATCGCGCGAGCCATAGTGGATCTCCATGGCGGAACGATACAGGCAACGAGCGCCGGGCTGGGACTCGGCGCTACTTTCATCGTGGAACTGCCTCGCGCCGTAGAGCAAGCTACTGGAGCAACACCTCTGTTATCGGAGAAAGCGACGGGATCTCACGACGACGCGCGTTCGAAAGCAATCTCTTCCATGCGCCTGCTCGTGGTGGAGGATCATGAACCAACGCTTGCTGTGCTGAGCCGCCTGCTGACGCGGGCGGGCCACCATGTGACAACCGCGAGCAGTATCGCCGCCGCATGCGCGGCCACGGAAGCCGGCCTCTTCGATGTGGTTATCTCCGATCTCGGTCTGCCGGACGGCACGGGAGTGGAACTGCTCATAAAGCTCCGCGGCATTCAGCCGGGGCTGCCGGGAGTGGCACTTTCCGGTTACGGGATGGAGGATGATCTGTTCCGTTCGAGACAAGCGGGATTTTCGTCTCATCTGGTAAAACCGGTGGATTTCGACCAATTGCGACGGGCGCTTCGCGAGGTAACGAGTTCATGACATTTGGCTGCCAAACGTAACTTCGCCCCCTATCTCATGCGAACCTCCCGCAAATATACTCTTCAACTTGCCACTGCTCTGGTTGTCGGCGCTTGCAATATCCAGGCTGAAAATGTCTCCCCCCTTCCGGCAGCGCGCCCACTCCCCTATGGAGCGGTGACTCTCCTGGACGGCCCTTTCAAGGAACACCAAGAACTGGATCGCAGAGTGTTGCTGGAGATGTCGCCGGATCGTCATCTCTCGATGTTTCGCAAGGAGGCGGGTCTCACTCCGAAGGCAGAGCCTTACGGCGGATGGGAGCGCCAGGGCGTAGCCGGTTCTGTTTTAGGGCATTACCTGAGCGCCCTTTCCCTGATGTGGAAGGACACAGGCGACAAGGAAATCCGGAGGCGCATCGACTACATTGTCGCCGAGCTGGCTGAGTGCCAGAAGGCAAACGGGGGAAGATATGTGGCCGCGATTCCAGATGGGCGGGCAATTTTCGCGGAAGCCCGCGCTGGCAAACCACTGCGTGGATGGGTTCCATGGTATACCCTCCACAAACTGCTGGCCGGATTGCGAGACGCGGCCATCACGGGGGAAAGTTCCCAGGCGGCGACAGTCTGGACGGGCCTTGGCGATTTTGTGTGTGACACCATCGCGCCACTTAACGATCACCAGATGCAGACCATGCTCAACATCGAGCAGGGCGGCATGGACGAGCTCATGGCAGACCTCTACGCGTTCACTGGAAATCCAAAGTATCTCGACGCGGCGAAGAAGTTCTGCCAGCGCTGGCTGTTCGACACGCTAAGCAGCGGCCGGGACAAGCTGGATGGCCTGCACGCCAACACCCAAATCCCGAAGATCACTGGATTTGACCGGATTTATGGCATCACCGGAGATCCGCGTTACCACGAGGCAGCGCGGTTTTTCTGGCAAAACGTGACTGCGCTTCGCTCCTACGTTACGGGCGGCAATAGCGACAATGAGCATTTTTTCCCTGTGTCCTCGACGCCGTCTCATATCGACTCGATCGGCACGGCGGAGACTTGCAATGTCTATAACATGCTGCGGCTAACGCGCTCGCTCTACGCCTGGCACCGGGAGTCCTCTTACATGGATTTCTATGAGCGAGCCCTCTACAACCAGATACTGGGAGGACAAGAGCCGAAAAAGGGAATGTTCACTTATTTCCAGCCAGTCGGCGCCGGGAGGTTCCGCGTGTATTCAGACCCCCAAAACGCGGGTTGGTGCTGCCTTGGAACAGGGATGGAGAATCCCGCCCGCTATGCCGAGGCAACCTATTGGGTGGACGCGTCATCCATCACTGTGGCTCTCTACCAGCCCAGCGTCGCTCGATGGGAAGCGAAGGGTGTCACTTTGACGACCACCACGCGGTTCCCCGCTGATTCCGAAGTGTCTGTGACTGTATCGACGGCCACGCCCCAGCATTTCGCGATGAGACTGCGTTCGCCTGCATGGCTGGCGTCCCCGATGCGAGTGTGGATCAACGGGGAGGCTGTTCCCTGCCCGGCGACGGATGGTTACGTCAGTCTGGATCGTACGTGGACGAGCGGGGACGTCGCGCGAATCGAGCTGCCCATGCGCGTGACGACAGAAACCGCTGTTGGCGATTCCCACCGGGTGGCGCTGCTCTATGGCCCGGTTGTTCTCTGCGGCGACCTCGGCTCCGCGGGCCTGGAAGTTGTCAACTTCTGGCAGGTGGATCACAACGAGAAGGCCTATGCCAACATGCTGATCCCGCCGGTGCCGGTGATTCTCTCCAGCGATCTGGCGGCGGTTGCGTCGGCAATCAAAAGAGCGCCCGGAAAAGATCTCGCGTTTGTGTTGCCCGCGGAGATGCAAGCCTGCCCGGCTGACGCATCCATAACCCCATCGCCAATCACTCTCCTGCCCTACTCTGAAATGCATTTTCGCCGTCTGGCGACATATTGGCAGTGGTTTACCCCAGAAGAATGGAAGGCGAAAGGCAAGGCCCTCGCGGGGAACCCGAGCGCTATGCGCTCGTCTGCCGAATAGGGAACTCTTCCAGGATCTCCCAACTTGGAAAAAACTTTTGTTGACGAAAACCTTCTTGAGATCGATTCTCAATAGCAGTGCAAACCATCGACGCCCCCATCCATCAGATTCGCTCCGCTGCCGAGTATCCAGCGGCGATTCGAAAGCCCGTTCCGTTTAGAATGGCGCTGCGGGTCTGCTTGATCGCGGCGGCAAGCGTGATCGCGTCGGTGCTGGTCTGGCAGGGAATTACGGCAAAGGGCAACCCTGACCCGACGTTGCCCAACACCAGCAAAGCGGTAGCTGTGATGGACATCGGCGTGCTGGTTTTTCGGGAAGGGCTGGAATGCATTCTTGTGCTGTCCGCGATCACCGCCAGTATGATGGGCGTGAACAGCGCGCACCGGCGTCCGGTGGCTTTCGGAGCGGGCGCGGGTTTCATGTTTTCGATTTTGACCTGGTTCATGGCCGTCGGGATTGTAAGCAACCTCGCCGGGAGCGTTCCGGCGCTCGCGTTGCAAGCGGGGACAGGGCTCCTGGCAGTTATCGTCCTGCTGGTGGTGATGAACTGGTTTTTTCACAAGGTGTATTGGGGCGGCTGGATTTGTCTTCACAATCGTAAGAAGAAGGAGCTCATCAGCGGCGCTCGGGCTTCGGATATCTCTCAGAACAAACTTGTTCTGGGGCTTGGGTTGCTCGGTTTTGCCTCCGTGTATCGGGAAGGATTTGAGGTTGTCTTATTCCTCCAAAGCTATCGCTTGCAGATGGGTGGTCAGATCGTGTTATGGGGTGCCGTCATCGGGTTGTTTCTGACCGCGATCGTAGCCGTCCTTACCTTCATCGCGCACCATCGTTTGCCCTATCGCAAGATGCTCGTGCTTACAGGCGTACTCTTGGGAGTCGTGCTGCTTGTAATGGTCGGCGAGGAAGCTCAGGAGATGCAACTTGCGCATTGGATTCCAACTACCACGCTCGGGGGCGTGGCCAAATTCGTCCCAGACTGGATGGGACTTTGGTTCTCCGTTTTTCCCACAGTCGAGACACTGGCGGCGCAGGGATTGGCAACCATGCTGGTCGTCGGTTCCTACTTTGCCGCGCGTCTGCTGCCTTCCGGGTCGTCCCGGGAGACTGCGACAGCTTAAGAATAGGCCCTCTCGGCATTTGCGGGCCGCTCCGTCCATCAGCCGAACTGGCCTTTGAGCAATTTGACAGTTCCGCTGTCAGACGATAAGTCTGATTCCCCAAAAATGAGCAAAGCCTTGCGTAGCCTGCTGCCATGGGCCGTGGCGCTCCTGATCGCCTCGCCCTTGGCGCGCGCGGAGATCGATCCCGCGACCGAGCCTTCCGTGATCGCGGTCGGCAAGGTGTGGCCCGCGGTGGTGAACATTGCCACCGAACGGATTGTTCGGAGGACGTATCAGGATCCGTACGACCAGCTTTTCAACCAATTCTTCGGCGGCGAGATGCGCCCCCCGCGCGAGTTGCGCCAAAAAGTGCAGAGCCTCGGCTCCGGCTTCATCATTGATCCGGCCGGGTTCATCGTCACCAACCAGCACGTTGTGGAACGCGCGGCTGACCTGAAAATTCAGGTGACGACCTCGGACGGAAAAACATATTCGGCAACTTACATTGCGGGTGACGCGGCGGCGGACCTCGCGTTGATCAAGATCGACGGCAAGAACTCTTTTTCCTGCATCAGCTTGAAGGATACATCTCCGAATCTGCTCGGCCAGACAGTGCTCGCCTTGGGGAACCCTCTTGGGTATGGCCTGTCTGTCAGCCGGGGAATCCTTAGCGCCCTGAACCGCACTGTTACCCTGGAGGAGACAGAATTTACAAACCTGATCCAGACGGATGCGGCCATCAACCCCGGCAACAGCGGCGGTCCGCTCATCGATCTTTCGGGAAAATTGATCGGAATCAGTTCTGTGAAGATGGCCTACACTCCCCAAGGGGTGCCCACCCAAGGCCTCGGCTTTGGAATACCGGCGGCAACGGTTCGCGCGAAGGTGCGCCAGTTCATGGCCTTGGCGCAGCATATTCCGGCAAAGAGCAGCGGAGCCGCAGGCATCGGGGAGAACCGGGCGATGAAATACTTCGGGCTGCAGGCGCAGGATCTCACCCGGGATTTGACGCAACTGCTCGGGTATAAACCCACCACCAGGGGCGTGCTTGTGGCGGATGTGGAGGAAGGCAGCCCGGCAGCCGAGGCGGGTTTAAAGCGAGGGCTCGTGCTCTTCAAAGCTGGCGGCCACGAGATCTCAGGAACGAAGCAACTGGAGGGGTATTTGCAGGATATCGAGAGCGGCTCGGAAGTGGAGTTCCAGGTCGGCATCGTGCGCAGGATCGGCGATCAGCTTTATCAGCAGGTGCAAACAGTTAGCCTGACCGCCCGATAAGAAAGCGTTCATGATCAAAGTTGAAGGTCTCACCAAACGCTACGGCGGGTTCACGGCAGTCGACAACATCAGCTTCGAAGTAGGCAAGGGAGAGATTGTTGGCTTTTTGGGGCCGAACGGCGCCGGCAAGAGCACTACGATGCGTATTCTTTCAAGCTTTATGCCTGCCTCGTCGGGACGAGCCTCGATCGCGGGTTACGATGTTTTCGAGGATTCGCTGCAGGCGCGGACCCATCTAGGGTATCTCCCGGAGAATGTGCCGCTGTACACCGATATGCGAGTGGCTGAGTATCTGAGCTACAGGGCGGCAATAAAGGGCGTAAAAGGGCGGCGTGTGAAACAGCGCGTGGGAGAGGTTACTGAGTTGTGCAGCTTGCGAGAGGTGCAAAACAAGATTATCAGCACGCTTTCGAAGGGTTATCGCCAGCGCGTGGGCCTGGCTGACGCGCTGGTGCATGACCCTGACCTGTTGATACTGGATGAGCCGACCATTGGACTTGATCCAAACCAGATTCGGCAGGTGAGAGAGTTGATAAAAGACTTGGGGCGGCATCATACCATTCTGATATCGACTCACATCCTCCCCGAGGTGGAGATGACATGCAGCCGCGTGATCATCATCAATAAAGGGAAGATCGAGGCATCTGACACACCACAAAACCTGCTCGATAAGATTCGGACCTCGGCAGCGATCCGTCTCGAGGCCAGGACTGGACGCGACTCAGGAGTCGAAGAATTGTCACGCATCAAGGGCGTGAAGGACGTCGCGGCGGAAGGCGACGGAGAATGGCGAATCTTTACCCTGCGAACCGAAGCCAATTCGGACTTGCGCGAAGAGGTTTTCCGGTTGACGCAAGAACGCGGGTGGAGCGTAAGGGAACTCACACGAGGCCGCGCGACACTGGAAGACGTGTTTGTGGAGATCACTCATGCGGATAGCTAGCTGGAGACCGCGCTCGCGTTACTGAGCATGAGAACATTCGTCATTCTGCTCATTCGCGAGATCAAGGCGTTCTTCTACACGCCGATCGCGTACGTCGTGCTGGTGTATTTCCTTCTGCTGACCGGGTTTAACTTCTACTCGGATGTCATGGTCCTAAACCGGGGGCCGGTCGAAGTGACGGTCGTTGAAACATTTTTCGATACCATTCTATTCTGGTTCTCTTACGTCCTCATCTTTCCGCTGATCACCATGCGTTTGTTCTCGGATGAGTTTCGAATGGGCACGTTTGAGACGCTTACAACGGCCCCTGTTCGTGATTGGCAGGTAGTCCTCTCGAAATTTTTTGGCGCGCTGTTCTTCTATATTGTTCTGTGGATGCCGAGCCTTCTGTACTTTGTCATATTCCAGCTTGTAACAAAGGCGGAGGCCGCTCGCGCCCCGGGTTCCTATTGGGGCGCTTACCTGCTTCTTTTGCTAATGGGCGGCTTTTACATCTCGATCGGCTGCCTCGCGTCAGTGCTGACGAAGGACCAGATCAACGCGGCTGTCATTTCGTTTTCCAGCATCACTCTCTGGTTCTTCATGGGGCTCCTGACGTTTATCTTTGGAATCACCACCCCTTACTTTAAAGAGGTGGTTTCCTACATTTCGGCCATCGAACACATGGGCGATTTCTCCAAGGGCATCATCGATTCACGCCCGATTGTCTGGTACACAAGCATGACGGTTTTGATGCTGACGCTGACGCTGCATGTGTTCCAATACAGGAAGTGGAAGGCCTGAGCGGATGTTGAATTCCGAGCCGACAAGACCATTCAAGATTAAGCGCGTTCAGATCGGGCTCAATGTGCTGGGGCAGGTCGCTGCGACGCTCATGATCGTCGCGATGATCAATTATGTCGGGTTCAATCATTTTAAACGTTGGGACTTCTCCCGCGATCGGAAATACGCGCTTTCGGATACTACCATCCATCTTCTCAAGGAGTTGAAGAAGCCCGCGAAAATCCTGGTCTTCTTCTCGCCTGGCAGCATTGTTTACGCGGACGTCCTGAACCTCCTGAAGGAGGTGCAATATGCCGGCAAGAAGAAGGTGGAGATCGAATATATCGACCCGTTCCGGAACTTCACCCGGGCGCGCCAGCTACAGGATAAATACAAGTTCGGCGCGAACGAGAATGTGTTGATCGTGGATTACGACGGGCGCGTTAAATTCGTGACGGCGCCAGAACTGGTGGAGGTGGACAACAGCGGGGCGGAGCTGGGACAACAAGCGCGAATCGAGGCATTCAAAGGAGAGCAGGCGCTTGCGAGCGCGTTGCTAGAGGTAAGCGAAGCGCGCCAGAACTCCGTGCTGTATATCACTGGACACGGCGAAATGGATCTCAGCGGCGATGAGCTGACTAATGCCAAAACGTTGATCGAACGTCAAAACATCAAGCTAACAGCCGTGAACCTAGCAAACGTTGACACGATTTCCCCCGATGCGAAAGCGATTCTCATACAGCATCCGAAATATGATTTTTCAGACCGCGAGATTTTGTTGCTGCAAGGTTACTGGAAGAACAAAGGCCGGCTGATGATCCTGCTTCATCCGGGATCTTCCACACCAAAGCTGTCAGCTTTCCTTTACGGGATGGGCGTTGCGCCCCGCGAAGACCGGGTATTAAAGACAATGGATCTTGGTCCGCTCGGCAAAGGGATCATGCGCCAGGTTCCGGCTGTCTGTGTGCCCGGCGCGCAGATTACCAAGCGTCTTAAAGACGCTACGCTCATGTTTTCGGGAGAGACGGAGTCGCTGGGTATCGACGCGGAACGCGTCCGCTCTTCCGGGATCGTGTTAGAGCCGCTCGCGCGAGCACCGGATGGGTTCTGGGGATCGACGGATTATAATAGCGACAATATCTTTTTTAACCCTAAAACCGATCACGCCCCCCCTCTCACGGTGGCGGTCGCCGTCGAGAAAGGCGCGCTTAACGACACTCGCCTTCAGGTGAATTCCTCGCGCATGATCGTGGTGGGGAATTCAGACTTCCTTGCGAACCAGGCGCTCACCCAGGTCAACCTGGATTTCGCCCTTAGCGGCCTCAACTGGCTGCTTGATCGATCTGAGTTAACCGGAATCTCGCCGAAAGTGGCGCACATGTTCACGCTGAGTCTGACAGAGGCTCAAACCAGCAATCTCCTGCTTCTGGTTGTGATTGTAATTCCCTGTTGCGCGGGAGTGATCGGCGGTCTGGTGCTCCTGCGGCGGCGGAGCTGAGAAACGTTGAAAACAAGAACTACATTCCTCCTGTTAATCGTTGCCGCGGGGTTGTTCGCTTTCATAAAGCTCTACGAGGGCAACATGCCCGGAACCCGCGAGGCTACAGAAAGGGAACAATACGTGGTGGCCTTTGATCCAGAAAAGATCACAGGATTCAATCTTTCAAACAAGGAGGGCCGTATCGAAGCCCGAAAGAAGGCTGGCGAATGGCGGCTCGAAAAACCGCTCAGCGACAGAGCGGATGCCGCCGCCGTGGGACAGTTGCTTGACGCGATACAGGCCCTGAAAAAAGATGCTTCGCTGGAAGCAAAGGAAGAACAAGAGAAAGAATTCGGTATTTCGAAGTCCGACATCCGCCTCAAGTTGCTTGGAGACGGCGCCCCCCCGGAATTGCTTATTGGATTCCGACGCGGCCGTGGAGGGCAAACTCTACATGGGGCTGGAAGGCTCGAAAACGGTGTATGTCGTGGATAGCGGCCTGCGCCCAAAGCTATCGAGGAAGGCAGACGACCTGCGGGATCGGAGAATTAGCGCGTTGGACGTGTCCCAGATTGAGAAGCTGGTAATAAAGACTGCGGCCGGAGAGATCCAGGCGGAGAAGAACCAGGGACACTGGCAGATTAGCAAGCCGATCAGCGCTCGCGGAGATGATGAGAAGATCAGCGACATGCTCGCGCAGGTTGTGAATTCGCGCATCGACACATTCATCCCGGCAAGTGAAAGCCCTGGCGGATTTGGGTTGGGAGATCCGCGCGGCACCGTCTCTCTCTATAGCGCCTCATCGGATAAACCTGAGGTTTTTGAATTAGGCCATGCCGACGACGCCGACAAAAAGAAGGTTTACGCGCGGTTGGAAAGTCGCGACTCAACCTGCCTCGTCCCTGCCACCGTCGGGGCCATCGTCGAACAACGGCCAAACGACCTCCGAGATCGCCACCTTTTGCGCCTAAACTTCGATATTGTGGATCGGGTGCGCATCCAACCGGCAGGGCGCCCGGAGATCGTTCTCGCGCGGAAGGAGGAGGATTGGACCATCAAAACGTCCGGGGGCAAGCTGGCGAATGGAAATCAGGCGCGCGCTTTGATGGCGTCACTGGAGAGCCAGCCGACTACGGCATTTATCTCAGATGTCGCCTCGGACCTGGCCAGGTATGGATTGGATAAGCCGCAACTAAGGCTCGTGTTCAGCTCCTACGCCTCCGACACCACTGCCGAAACGGGAGCTGGTGAACGCCCGATTGAATCGCTCTCATTTGGAAAGTCGATTGGGGGAAGCAGCGTATATGCGAGGCTCGAGAATGAGCCCTTTATTGTGAGCGTAAGCAAAGCGATCCTTGATCAGATTCCCAAGGATTCCGTCGAGTGGCAGGATCTGATGATCTTCAAGTTTAGGCCAGAGGAGATCACGGATATTGATGTCACCCACAAAGGAAGACCGGACACAGCCATTGCCCGAACTGGGAACTCGGGGTGGAGACTCGTCAAGGGATCGGGCCCTCTAAACCAAACAAATATTGAGTCCCTGACCCGGACACTTTCGCAACTGCGGGCGGTTAGGTGGTCGGCAGGAAGCAAGACTCGCGATAGCAGCGAGGCGGGGATGATCGTTACGTTCATTGCGTCTGGGAAACGCCACCGGTTGCTGCTGGGTAAGCGCGACAACGAGGGGATGTGGAACGCGTGGACTGACGAGATGAATGGGGAGTTTTCGCTGAGCCAGCCTGACGTCGATGGATTGATCCTCCCGCTTGATGCAAGCTGGAAACCAGATCCTTCTCCGATTGCGCCTTCGCAGGCTTCTCCGTCACCGCTGCGCTCCGCGCCGTCGAGCATCCCAGCCACGTGACGCGGGGCTAGCCTGCTTTTCCCGTATAGATGGAGACGATGCCTCCCGTCTTCGGTTCGGCTGTGGGATCTTTGTAGCCGCATTGGTCGAGCAGTGCTCGCATCTGGGCGCCGCTGGGGAATCTCTCGATTGAATCGCCAAGGTATCGGTAGGCATCACGTTCCCCGGTTACAAGACCCGCCAAGAGCGGGAGACATCGGTGCAGGTAGAAACGGTAAGCAGCTCTCAAAGGGGGCGGCGGGATGGAGAAATCAAGCACTAGAATGTGCCCTCCGTCCCTGAGCACCCGGCGCATCTCGCGCAGCGCGAGCGGCCAGCAGGTCATGTTTCTCAGTCCGAAAGCAACCGTCACGACGTCGAAAGCGCCATCCGGAAAAGGAAGGCTCAGAGCGTCCGCGAGAACCACTTCCTCCAGCCCCTTCTCTTGAGCGCGCAACAACATGGGTTGGCAGAAGTCTGTGCCGACAACGCGGGCCGCAGGGATTCGCCGCTTTAGCGCGAGCGCCAAATCCCCGCTGCCTGTGGCGACGTCCAGGATGGAGTCGGGCGACCAGGCTCCCACGATGGCGGCAACCCTGCGACGCCAAAAGAAGTCGCATCCGCCACTCAGGAGATGATTCGCAAAATCGTATCGCGTCGCAATGGAGGCGAAAAGCGCCTGGATGGAACCCGCCGTTTCAACGCATCCTTGCTCTTGATCGGATATGATTTCCCCCTTTTCGATTCGCTACATTAAACCCAACCCGTAAAATCAAGCAACGGCCACGGATGCTCGCCGGGATCGCGGGCATTCTCCTATCCCAAATCGCGCGTGACATCTCCCCTTACAGAATTGATCCGGCGCCGGATCGCAGACGAAGGACCGGTCACATTCCGATGGTTCATGGAGCAGGCTCTCTACCATCCGGAATATGGCTACTATGCTTCTGGAAAAGCGCGCATCGGCAAGGAGGGGGACTTTTTTACGAACGTGAGCGTCGGCCCCCTGTTCGGACGGTTGCTCTCCATGCAGTTCCTGCAAATATGGGAACGGCTTGGCAAGCCAGATCGCTTTTGCCTCGTCGAGCAGGGCGGCAACGATGGGCAGCTCGCGCGCGACGTACTCCGTTCTGTGTCGGATAATGCTCCGGGGTTCATGGAGGCGCTTCGTTACGTGCTTGTGGAACCGCTCACAAAACTGCGCGCGATGCAGGAGGAGAAGTTGGCGGATTTTGCGGACAAGGTCTCGTGGCAACCCGCGTTGGGAGAACCATTCTCAGGCGTTCATTTCTCAAACGAGCTTATCGACGCGATGCCCGCGCATCTCCTCACGCTGCGAGAAGGCGGGTGGAAGGAGAGGCGCGTCGTCACTCGCGGGACCGGGTTCGAGTTTGTCGAATTACCTATTTCTTCCCCAGCGCTTCGCGCCTATGCTGAAGAGGCTGGCCGCGGAATGCGCGAAGGCTCGATGCTCGAAGCGAACCTCGACTCCTCCTCTTTCCTCGAAGCCCTCTCGTCCAGCCTTGTCAGCGGATACGTCTTGGTGCTGGACTATGGTGATTGTCGGAAGCCGCCCGGGCTACAGCAACCTGCCCTCGGCACCCTCGCCTGCTACGCTTCGCACCAGCGGTTTGACGATCCTTTGCAACAGCCAGGAGAGAGGGATATCACCACACGGGTGGATTTTACGGGTCTCGCCCGCGCTGCTAGGACGGCGGGCTTCATCGTAGATGGGTTTACGGATCAGCATCATTTCATCGCCGGGCTGGCAGCAGAAGGCTGGAGCCCCGGGAAGGACGCGCGCGAAAATCTGCATGCATCCCTGGCGCTGTCGCAACTAATGCATCCAAACCTGATGGGCACTCACTTCAAGGTTTTATCGCTTCGCAAAGGCGTTGAAGCCGGCAGTAATCCACTCGCGGGCTTCAGATTCCGTTCGTCGGAGTTTAGCGTGGAATAATATCCAGCGTTTTCCGCGCTAAACGCACATGGAATATAATCGCGGGCGGATGGCCCGTGCAGTGCAGGGCTCCTCGCTACGCTGCGTCTGCCTTGATAGAGCATCTTCGGCTTTGGCCATCAAATGGCCAAGGCCATGGGCGCCCTCACTCTGCTCTCCAACGGCGCCCCGATGCTCTTCATGGGCCAGGAAATCGGCGAGACGACCCCCTTTTCGTTCCCTGATTTCAACGAAGTCATCAACCCGCAGAATTGCGAGTTCCCCGCTGGCGACCCCACCGATCAAACTCGCGTACTCGCATGGTTCCGGCAATTGATGGGCCTGCGCAACGATGCATCCAAGGGCCTGCGAGGCAGCTCAAATTACCAGGTCGTGGCCACCGGGAATCGCACCATTGCCTATACCTGCGGTTCGAACCAGTCCCTCTTCACCGTCATCACTTTCGGAACGCCGGACGTGCAGCAGGACAGTTCATGGCTCGGCCTGCCCAGCGGGTCGGCCTACAAGGAAATCTTCAATTCGTCATGGTCCGTATTCCAGGTCGAATTCGAACGGGAATACGCCAATGGCGGCTACGATGCGCAGATCACCAACGGCTACCTCTTCAATCTGCCACCCGTGGGGGCGGTGGTTCTCGAACGGCGGTCGGGAAAACGGCGCGCTGCTCAGCGCTGCAGGCTTCAGGGCAAGCTGATGACTACCTTCCCGAAGTGTGAGCCGCTTTGCAGGAAAGCGTAGGCTTCCGCCGCGTCTTCAAACGGAAAGACCCGGGCGATGACTGGCTGGATTTTGTTTACGTGGAACGCCGTATTCATCGCTTCGAACATTTCCCGGCTGCCTACATAGATGCCGCGCAGGACAGCCGCTTTGGCGATCACTTCGAGCAACGGCAGATCGCTGATAAACCCGCTTACCCCGCCGACCAGGCTGACCGTTCCACCGGGAGCGAGGGATCGAAGTGATTTCACGAGCGTGCCGGCGCCGCCCACTTCAACAACGTGATCGACGCCTTTTTTGCCTGTCAGCCTGAACACTTCTTTTTCCCAATCCGGAGTTTGGCGGTAGTTGATGACTTCATCGGCGCCGAGCTGTCTGGCCTGATCGAGCTTCGCCTCGCTGCTGGAAGTGATGATGACGCGAGCGCCCCGCAAGCGGGCGATTTGAAGTGAAAAAATGGAAACTCCCCCCGTTCCCAGTAGCAGCACTGTATCGCCTGGCCCGACTCCCGCCTGCTCCACCAAAGCGTTCCAGGCTGTGACCGCCGCGCACGGCAAAGTGGCTGCCGCCTCAAAGCTCAAATGATGGGGAATAGAGGCGAGGCCCTCCGCCGAAAGAACGACGTATTCGGCAAGCATCCCTGGAAGAGAGCCGCCCAGGGCCGTTTCCATGTGGTCACGCCGAAAAGGCCCGCTGATCCAACCCTGGAAGAAGCTACCCGCAACCCGGTCTCCTTTTTCCCATTTAGCGACCCCCTCCCCGACCGCCACTACCTCTCCAGCGCCGTCGGAAAGGGGCGTCAGTGGTAATGCCACTCGTCCATAGCGGCCGTCGGAAACCATAAGGTCGCGATAATTCAGCGATGTGGCGCGGACGCGCACGAGCACCTCGCCAGGGCCTGGAGAAGGGATGGGGATCTCGCATGGGCAGAGCTCGCTGCCAGATTGGGAAAGGAGCTGATAAGCTTTCACGCGTTTACGCCGGCAATTGCCTTACTCCCACGGGAGGCATCCGCCGTCCGCCAGAGGTACCAGGCAGCGGTTGTTTTGTGAGGACTCCACTTTTCGCCATACGGAAGCAAATCCCTAGGCTTCGGCATGGCCGGGAGGCCAAAGGCAATCCGAAAGCCATTTCGGACACCGAAATCGTCTACAGGCAAAACATCGGGCCGCCCGAGTTGGAAGATCAACATCATTTCCACAGTCCATCGCCCGACCCCACGCACTGTAATGAGCCGCGCGATGATCTCCTCATTACTCATTTTGGCGATGGCTCGGGATGTCGGGATCACTCCGGAGAGCGTCTTTTCGGCGATATCCCGGAGCGAGGCGATCTTGGCTCTGGAGAATCCGCATCCGCGGAGCGCCTCGTCGGAGACATTCGCCAGTTCACGCGCGTTCGGGAAGCGGCGTGTGGCAAACAAAGCGCGGAAACGGCGGAGGATGCTCTCGGCAGCCTTACCGTTCAATTGCTGGTGCGCGACCGCGCGGACGAGTGACTCAAACGGGGAGCGGCGCGCTTCTGGCGCCAGAGTACAAGGCCCCGTCTCTTTGATGAGTCGGCGCATCACCGCGCACTGTCGCCTGAGATGTTTGAGCGCTTGAGGGGTCATGCGATACCCCTCCATTGTACGCGCGCTCTACGCCGTGGACAACTTCAAGCCTATGATGCCTTCCACGGTGGAGCCCCGGATTTGCTTCACCCTGTCGATTCTGTGACTCATGCTCGTCTTGTTGTTGCAATAGAGCATAGCTGTCTCATCGGTGATCAGGTCGCTCTCGTATGCCTTAAGAAGGGATTGGTCGAAGCTATGCCAGCCTTTGGTAGCGCCTGCCTCGATGATATCGCTAAATGTGCGCCCTTCGCTTTCCCCGTAGGTAATCGCTTCTCTCGTCCGGAGGCTGCTGCCCATGATTTCGGTGACGAGCAAGCGCCCTCCGCCGGCCTTTGAAACAAGGCGCTGACTTATGACAAACCGCAGAGTCTCGGCGAGGCGCTGGCGCACCTGTAGTTCCTCTTCCTTGCTGAACATGCCGAGAACACGCCCGATCGACTGCCCAGCGTTGATTGTGTGGAGCGTGCTGAAGACGAGATGCCCCGTTTCGGAAGCCATCATTGCGATCTCCAGCGTTTCCCTGTCACGAATCTCTCCGACTAGGATTACCTTGGGCGCCTGGCGCAGGGCGGCGCGGAGGCCGCCAGCGAAATCAATGAAGTCGCGGCCCAGCTGGCGCTGACTAAAAGTGGCTTTCCCGTTTGGAGACTGCACGAACTCGATGGGATCTTCCAGACTCACAATATGGATTTCGGAAGTAAGATTCAGCTCGTTCAGCATTGCCGCCAGGGTGGTTGTCTTGCCGCTCCCCGTGCCCCCGGTGACAAAAACAATGCCGTTCTTCTCCCGGATGATGTCCCTAAAAATCGGCGGCAGGCCGAGCTTATCGAGAGAGGGCACCTCTGACTGGAGTTTGCGCATCACGATGGCTGGCTCCCCGTTCCGCTTGAAAATGTTGACCCTCAGCCGCGCGAAATCTTCAACCGCGTAACTGCAGTCGCAGGAACCGCGTTCATTGTAATCAACATGGAGGCGCGGTTGCCCTTCCATGAGGTAGTCGCACAATTGTTTTATGCGGGTGGGCGTCAGCAGCTCCTCCCAGTGGGGTATTTTGACCGGCGTCAGTTTTCCATAAACCTCTATCTGGGGATACTTGCCGACTGCAAACAAGAGATCCGACACGCCCTCGTGGGTTTCCATCATCTCCCGCAGAAGAGCGTCCACCTCGCGGCGCTCCGCGATGCCGCCTTCGAGTTGGTGAACCTTCTCCACGAGCAAAGACCGCATTTCCACAAACCGCATCCCCACGAGCACCCGCAGTCGAAGAACATCCTGCGCGAACGGTTTCGTGAGGTAGTCGTTTGCGCCCGCTTCCAGTCCCGTCGAGACATCGTGATCGTTCCCCTTCCCGGTCACGAGGAGGATATAAACATCGCTTTTTCTTTCGCGGAGCTGCCGGCACACGTCGATCCCCTGTACCCCCGGCATGGTCCAGTCGATGATCGCAAACTGGATTTCGGGGCACTCCTCCATAATTGACAGGGCCTGGGTCCCATCCGTCGCCTCCACGACCTCGTGGCCCCATCGGGTGAGGCTTACACGTAACAGTCCGCGGATTGAAACATCATCGTCCGCAATGAGAATTTTCACTGGACGCTGAACTAGCAGATTACAGGCCAGCCAAGAGGCGAGAATGAAAGAGATCGAGGGCACACCCAACCTCGGGTCCGCCGAACTCAGCCCGCGGGTTAAGGGAGTTCCTTCAGCTTCAGGTTCCTGAACTGGATAGAATAGCCCTCTCCCTCCAGCCCCACGCACCCTTTTGCCTGGCCGCAGTCAGGATAGACGGCCGTCACGTAACCATTGACCCAGAGACTCAGCTTTGATCCCTGCGCGGTGACTTCATAAGTATTCCAAGTGCCAGCTTCAGTCACACGCGAAGGTTTGTTCTCCACTCTGAACCTGGTGGGTCCGGCCGGAGCCGGGGTGACGCCAAAGAAATACCCTCCGTCCAGGCTTACCTGCGCCTGATGCCAGATTGAGCCATCGAGAAGGGTTCGAACGAAGACTCCGCTATTGTAGCCGGCCTTTGGCTTATCGATTTTCTTGAAACAAAATTCTACGTGGAAAATCGAGTTTCCGATCGGTCGACTGAGCAGGAGCATATCGTGCCCTCCGTCTCCGTCGCAGGTCAATACGCCATTATCCACGTGCCACTGCTGACGCGTGATTTTGGCGCCTACGCGATAGGGAACGCGAGCCCATCCGCTCAAGTCCGGCGGCGGCAGAATATCCACCCACCCTTGAGGATCTGTCTCCAGGGCGCTCTTTGTTACATCGTCGGCAGCATACGCGGGCACAGCCGCGGCTTGAACCAGTAACACCGCGCTGATGCTCAAAGCGCGGGACAGGTTGGCGCGCCAATTAACAAAGGGAGAATGGGGGGATATCTTCATGCTTCCAAAATGAGCGCTGGGAAACGCCATTTCAAGCTTGGAGGACCGTTCAACGTTCCTCTTGTCTGTTTCGCGGTTATGCGCAACATCTTCGACAGGAAATCCCCCGCATTTGTTAAATCCTTATCGCTTCGCCGCTGTCGCTCTGGCCCTGTGCATGGCATCGAGCGCCGGCTTTGCCGAAGAGAACCCGATTTACAAAGATCCGAAAGCATCACTGGAGAAAAGGGTCGATTCGCTATTCAGCGCGATGACGCCGGACGAGCGGTTGAGCCTGCTGAGCGGGGCGGGCTTCACCACCCAGCCTGTGCCAAGATTGGGGGTTCCTCCGCTTGTAATGGTGGACGCTTCCCAAGGAGTTCGCGGCTGGGGAAAAGAACGCGGCGGACCTGCGACTCTCTTTACATCGGGTGTTCTGTTGGGAGGTACGTGGGACACCCAGCTCGCGGCGGAAATCGGGCGCGGGATCGGGATCGAAGCCCTGAATAAAGGGCCGGGAGCCCAGGTTCTTCTCGGGCCTGGCGTTAATATCATCCATTGCCCTCTTGGCGGACGGAACGGGGAGTATCTAAGCGAGGATCCCTTCCTTACCTCGCGAATGGCAGTGGCCTATATCAAAGGTGTGCAGGCCACCGGTTGCTCCGCGTGTGTGAAGCACTACGCGTGCAACAGCCAGGAGTTCGAGAGGCGCTCCATTGACGAGCGCGTGGACGAGCGGGCGTTGCGGGAAATCTACACGCCCGCGTTCGTCGCGGCGGCGCGGAAGCCGGAGTATGGGCGATCATGTCCTCCTACAATCAGGTGAACGGTTCTTTCGCGAGCGCAAACTGGTATCTGCAAAAGCAGATACTCAAGAAGGAGACAGGTTTTGATGGAGTGCTCATGTCCGACTGGGGCGGTGTTCACAGCCCTCTAGCCATCAACGGGGGATGCGACCTGGAGATGCCGGGCGGGCGGCAAATGACGCCTCGCATGTTAGGCGAGGCAATGAAGAATGGCGACGTCTCGCAAGAAAATGTTGATGATGCCGCAAGGCGGATCATACGGACGATCATTCGAGTCGGGCTGATGGATGGGCCGCCAGCGAAGCCGGACCCCGCTCAGATCAACTCTCCCGAGCATCAGAAGCTTGCGCTGCAAGCCGCGGAGGAAGGCATCGTGCTGCTGAAAAACCAGAACCAGTTGCTTCCGCTCAGCGCCGGGAAGATCCATTCCATCGCAATGGTCGGACCTGCCTGCAAGAGCTGGCAAATGGGGACGGGCGGCAGCGCTGCGGTAAGGCCTGTACAGTTTGTCAGCGCTTTTGATGGGATCGTCACACGCGCCGGAAAAGGTGTTTCGGTAACATACACCGCGGGGTGCGAATCGCATTATACCGGGAACCTGGTTCCCGCATCGGTGCTGGCCCCGGCCGTCGGCACGGGGCCGGGTATGACCGGAGAGTATTTCGCCGGATATGACTTCACGGCGAAGCCCGCCGCCACACGGCTCGACGCTGTATTGGACTTCAACTTTAGCAACAATGGCGCGTTGCCCGCTCCTCTAAAACGCGGACGCTTTTGCGCCCGCTGGAAGGGGACGCTCACAGCTCCGATGACCGGGACATACCGGATGGATATCGAAGCGCAGTCCGGAGCCCGGCTGTTCATCGACGAGCAGCCAATACTGGACACGTGGCCGGGTTCGGACGGCGGCGCGACGCGAGGCAAGGTTGATCTCGTCGCCGGACAGAACTACCGGGCGCGCATCGAGTATATCGCGATGGGCGATCATGAAGGGCTCCGATGGACGTGGCTGACGCCGGGCGAGAATCTATTTGCTGATGCCGCGCAAGCGGCCCGGCAGGCTGACGCGGCGGTGGTCATGGTTGGGTCAGGTGGCGAAGCAGAGGATTCGGACCGGCAAAGCATGGATTTACCCGGCGTTCAAAATGAGCTAATCCGCGCGGTTTCCGCGGCGAATCCAAGAACCATAGTCGTGCTGAACAACGGTGGCCCTGTCCTTGTCTCCGACTGGATTGATCACGTCCCCGCGTTGATCGAAGCGTGGTTTCCTGGCCAAGCGGGAGGAACGGCTCTGGCGCAAATACTCTTCGGAGACGTTAATCCATCAGGAAAGCTTGTTTACACCATGGGCAAGTCCAGAAAGGACTATTCAGATTTCGGGCGTTATCCAATTCGCCGCGGAACTTTCGATCCGGGCAAGGGCCTCAAGGATGGCATCGTTGATTACTCAGAAGGCATCTACGTGGGCTACCGCTTTTTCGACAAGAACAAGACTGAACCAAGCTTCCCTTTCGGCTTCGGACTCTCTTACACGACATTCCTCATGTCCAAGCCTGCGGTGTCCATGGCAACGATGTCATCCACGGGCGAAATCAGAGTCACAGTGGACGTCACAAACACCGGGCAGCGCGTCGGAGCGGAAGTAGTGCAACTCTACATCAGAGCGAACGAGCCAAAGATTGACCGGCCTCTACGCGAACTCAAAGGCTTCTCGCGCATTGATGTGCAGCCCGGGGAGACGAAGGAAGCGGTTTTTCTTCTGGGGGCGAAAGACCTGGTCTACTGCGATGTCGCCGGGAAGCGCTGGAAGGCGGATGCGGGCTCCTACACTCTGGAATTCTGCGATTCGTCGCGCGACCCGCGCGCGTCAGCGGAGGTGCGGCTAACCCAGGACTATACCTTGGCGCTGCCGGGAATCGGCGCCCCCTCGCCTTATGCTTCGCCTACTGGACGCTGATTTAGTCCTCCCCCTCAAGTTGGCGCGAGGCGAAGAGGACGCATGTCGGAGTAGGGATTGAAAACAGCTCGGGGGGGCGTCCGTTGGACAAGCCCGTCTCGCGATCCAGAGAATGAATGGCCACTGTGTTTGACCGGTGATTCACCACCAGCATCCAGGCGCCTGAAGGGTCGATATCAAAATCCCGCGGACTCTCGCCCCCCGAGGGAACGCAGGAGGCCAGCGTGGGATGTCCCGCCTCATCGAGGCGAAATACCGTTAGCGAGTCATGAATTCTGTTCGAAACGTACAACGCGGGCGCGTAAGGATGGATGCGGATTGCCGCCGCGGAAGGCTCTCCATCCCAATGCCCGGGAAGACTGGCCTGTTCATCCACGAAAGTGAGTTCTCCAGCGCGAGGATCCCAATCGTATGTCAGGACATGAGCATTCAACTCACAGACGACATAGAGTCGGGAAAGGCTGCGGTGGAAACACAGGTGGCGCGGGCCAGAGCCTGCCGGGGTGGCGGTCGAATGCGGAAGCGCGGGTAGCACGTTGCCCTCTGAAATAGGATGACACCAGATCCGGTCCGCCCCGAGGTCGCAAACGTAGAGCCAGCGGAGGTCAGGTGAAACGGTGGCGTGGTGCGCATGGGATGAAGCCTGCCGCTCGGCGTTCGCGCCGTTCCCTACGTAACGAAATATCTCCACCTGCGGGCCGACGATGCCGTCCTTGAACGAGTAAACGGCGAGCGTTCCATCCTCATAGGAAGTCGCGCAGGCGATGCCCGCAGCCGTTACATGGACATGACAGGTGGCCCGCCCTCCCGACGGACGGGAGCTTACGCGTGAAAGCGCGCCGCTCTTTTCCCGGCGCAGGACCCACACCGCGCCTTCCGTATCAACATCCTCAGAAACGGCGAGGAGATGAGTGCCAGAGTCATCCATGGCCAGGTAGGAAGGGTTGATGATACCGCCTACGACCTGCCTTTGTTCGAGATGCCCACTCGCCGGGTCGAAACGGCATGCAACGATTCCAGACCCACGGGCCTCAGGGACGAAAGAGAGAGGATGTGTGTAAGAGCCGAAATACACATCGGTGGGAAGCATTGTGGCGTCCATGAGAAGCAACTTCCTATTGCGCCGCGGCAGCGAGAGGCTGCTTTTTCTGCCCCGGCGCTTCCCAGTAAACATGCAGGCTTGAAAGGCCTGAGGCATGGACATAGTCAATCCGGACAGAGGTGAGTTTACCGGCCGCGAGCATCACCTTGCCGCTCACAACCGCGCGCTGGGGCTGTGTCTTGTCGATGACCGTCTGCCCATCGATGGCGACCTTCACCTTGTTGTCCCCATCCACAATGATCTTGGACGCCCCATCGCTTGGCGGAGAGATCGAGCCTGTCCAGCGAACCGACCAATCATTCCTAGGCATCTTAATGGTGCTATCGGGCACGTCCGTTCCTTTCTCGGAATTGAGATCGAAGTCTATGGCGGGCGTTACGGACTCCTTACCAGGCGTTGTGAAGGTGGGATCAAGGAAGTAAGTCACTTTGAAGAGAGGGGCTTTGGAGAAGGCATACGAGCCAAGTAATGCTCTTACATCATCCAGCGACCAGGGATGACCATCCGGGAAAACCACGCCGTGAAAAGGAACGTCATTTTCGCCCTTCGCCGCTTTGCTGCCCGTCTGCTCCCAACTAAAGCGGCAGTTATCCCTCCCAATGCCGAACTCCCACATGATGAAGCCTGCTTTGCCCATGTAGTGACTGACCACGCTTGGCACCGATTGTCCCCCGCGGTTCATGCACTCCGTGCAGAGGGTGAATTCCGGATCCTTCGGAAGCGGGCAGGAGCCGCCATACTGATGCCAAGACTCAAAGTCGGAGTACGCGCTGCCTGGGAATCCACCGCCGGTTGCTGTCACCGGAATGCGGGTGCCGGTGTCATGAATCCATTGCAGCGCGTCCGCCATGAGTCCTGACGCGAGCTGCCCATTAGGCTCATTGAAAGTTTCCCAAAAAGCGATCCTCGGGTCGTTGAGATGCGCTTTCACGACATCCTGTATGTAAGCCTGGAGACTGCTCTTTTTCTCGAGGTAGTGGTTCTTGAGAAGGTCTTCACTGGGACATTTCAGCCACCGGCTGTTATGCGTCCCGTAAATGGGAGCGGGATAAACGTAGTTCTGCGACAGGATTTCCTCTGGGGGGTTGTTCCAACAGGAATCAAAGAAAACAAACTCGACTTTGATGTGATACTTGTCGGCGCGGGCAAGGAAGTCCTCGATCTCGTGGAGAAAGACGTCTTTTTTCTTTTCGTAGATGAGGTAATGCAGAAAGACACGAACGCAATTGATGCCGTAGACGGAGGCGTAGTGGAGCTCCCGATCATTGATTTCCGGATTATATTCATCCCATTCCTGTGCTTCATTCACGCAGTTCGTAGGGACGAACACCGCCCCATGCACCCAGCGCCAATCCACCGCGACACGACTGGGAGACGCTTGGGCATTTCCCGAAGGGGAGGTTTGCGAAGAAGCGCCGACAGTGAATGTGGCAAGAACCGCGAGCAAGAGGAGTGGAAGTTTCATCGTATTCAGGGGAGCGCGACGCCTGGGGTTAATCGGCGAAACGAGGTCGCATCGTTCTACACCCTTTCTTTTTCACCGTGTCCTGCGCGGGCGTCAATGAACTTCATGTCCGGACGGGGCGCGTCTTTTCGAAAGCGACGCTGCGCACTTCTAGCCGCGTTTCTCGTGCTCCTCAGCCTGGGCTGCAATGTATCGGCTGATCCCGCGTCTACTTTGCAAACCTTGATGATTGTTGATCAGGGCGACTTCCTGAGTTTCCAGTGGAGTTTCTACTACGTAGATTTCCCGCCGCGGTTCGATTTGAAGGAAAAACAGGGGAAAACGATCGTTCTGGATCAAAGCCCCGCCATCTACGAGAACATCTCCGACATCATTTCTGTCGCGTTCGACCTCCACATCGACGGCAAGGCCATCCAGCCGGAAAAAATCGCGGGGCTGACTGTTTCACCGAATAAAGTATGCACCGTTACCCTGCTCTTTCGCGGTAAGCGGGGGGGCCATTTGGAGATAAGGGCACCCGTTCTGCATTATCTTCCGGCAACCGCGATGATCAACTATGAAATAGTTCCCCTTGGTCACGCTGAAAAGGTTGTCACCGGAAATTTGGTTGCTCATCAAGGCACGTTTCCGACGACAATTGTTTACGAGGAAACCGGCTCGGTAAATCACTCCCTGCCCGTCACGAATTCGAAAGCGATCGTTCTGTTCAAGTCCGAACTGCGGACTGCCTGGGTAAACTCCAATTGGCTCCTCATGAGCATCATCCTTCTTGCTGTCGCCAAACCGCGAAGATCCTTCACCGCCGTGGCGCTCATTGCGGCGGAGTGGGCAATACTATGCTTTTCGACTGGGAGCCCACATCTAAAGCTTCACTGGGAGATACCCGAGATTCTCCTCGGCATTCCCATATTCCTTCTCGGCGTCATGGGTGCAAAACGCCCTGGGAACTGGCATTGGATTGTGCTGATCGCGATCGGAGCAGGCATTCCCAACACCTGTCACGATCTCCAACAAATTCGTTGGGCGGGCGGCGAGCAAACCACCCAAAATCTTATGGGAGCGACCTTTGGATTTGCGTGCGGACTTCTGGGAGTGATCCTTGTCCTGGCCCTGCTGTTGCAGGAATGCAAAAAGTTCCCTCAATTCGAACGCTTGTGGGTCGGAAGGATCTGTTGGTTTTCGGGTATTCTGGCTCTCGCGCTCCCAATCCAGAAGATGTTCCTCAGGTAGCTTTGCGCATGCCATCCTGGTACCTTCAGTTCTGACTCTATGTCCTTACGAAAGCTTTCATGGTCGCGCATTCATGCCCAACCCCGGGCCCGTGTGGGCGGATGACGTATTCTCCCACAGCCGCTGGTATAATGAAGGTCTCAGCATAATGCACGACGAACGGCTCGAATGAGCCGCCCGGGCTTTCGACAATCGCTTCCGCGCCTTCAACAAGATTCAGCATGTTGACGCCGCCGCGTGTATGATGCGGCACCGCCTTTGTAAACCAATGCCGCCGAGTTTCGATGAACTCGCGCTCGTGCAAACCGGTGCGTTCCTCACGCCACCCGTCTCCGCTTGCTACTGACTGGACACAGTTGACGAGATTATCTTGCGTCCATTCGGTAGTGCGGTCCCATTGGATATTCGCGGCGCCGTGACAGAGATGAATCGGCCGAGGTTTGCCATCCAGGCCCAGACGACCCCAGTCCCACATCTTGAACGTGAAGATGTATGGCGTCGCGCTGATTTCCAGCACCATGGATTCCGCGCCGCTGCAATGCACGGTACCCGCCGGAATCAGGAAGTGATCGTGCTTCCGCGCTGGGAATGAATTGGCATGCTTCTCCGCCTGGAAAGGCGCGCCGCCCTTTTGCGCGGCCTCCAGGTCGCGCATCATCTCCAGGGGATCAACACCCGTTTTAAGCCCTAGATACACGCGGGCGTCCGGCCCCGCGTCCAGCATGTAGTAACTTTCGTCTTGTGTGTAGTGCATCCCAAAATGGCGCTGGATGTATTCGGTGAGTGGATGCACCTGGAATGAAAGATTTCCACCGCCCATGGTATCGAGGAAGTCAAAGCGGATGGGGAATTCATCACCGAACCGCGCGTGAACAGCGTCTCCCAACAAAGCGCGAGGCTGATCGAATACCAGGTTGATGGATGGAATCTCAATTCTTGCATCACCAAAAAGGAGCAGCAGGCTGTTTTCCTCCGGCACACCGTCAAAACACCAGCCGTAGTTTTTTGCCTCGGTGTCCAGATTGCAAAATTCTTTCATCCATTGGCCGCCCCATGGCGCGGGATCGAAGAGCGGCACGACCCGGAAGGGCTGCGTCACCGCCTGTCGCAGGCCCGCCCGAACGGCCTCGCCGTCGGCCAGCTTCGGCTCGCCTGGATTGTTGGTATCCAAAACAAAATCCCACCTGGCAATAAGGGGGCGCTTCCAGCTGTCACATACACGCCAGTCCACAAAAAAAGCGCGCTTATACTGCAGACTCGCGGCGAGCGCGCGATTCTCCACACCAAAATTACTGGATTCATTCCGACGGAAACGCAGCTGCGCCTCCCACCTCGCGAGGTCCGCGTACACGAGGATGTCGCCATCCGCGAGAAGACTCGCTCCGCAACCGATCACGAGCGCCAGCCCATCCCCGAGGGCCGCGATTTCCTCGCGGGCTTTCGCCACCGACGACTGGTCGAAGAACTGGGGCATCTGGAGGCCTGAAAGGAAGCCAAAAACAGGATCGCCGTCCCCGAGAAACGGCTCCACAAGCGCGTTGATCGAAGCTTCTGGGAGAAGCGCGTCTCTTGCGGCAAAAACAAAATCTGGTTTCAACCATGACGTGAGTTCATCGATCAGATTCGTCTCATCCACGCCGGTGTAGCACTCCACGACAACGACCACTTTGCTTTTATTCTGCCGATCCACAGCGCCTTGAAGGCGGCCTGCAATCGCCTCCCAGCCTTGCGCGCACGCGTTTTCAAAGCCGGGGACACTCACGCAGGGGTATTTGTCGTAGCTGGTCGTTTTCACAATTGGAGATTTGGAAATTGTTCTTTGAGGAGCCATTCGCCAGCCACCAAGGCGGCGTCGTCACCAAGTTCTGAAGCGGCGACCGGCATGCTTCCTCGCGGCGCGTTGGCGTGTCTCAGCACATAATCCTGGATGAAGGGCAAAATTACGTCTCCGCTTGCCATGACGCCTCCGCCGAGGATCACTTTTTCCGGGTCGTACGCATGGACGAGACTTACGGCAAGGGAGGCCCAAACTCGCATGGAATGATCGCGGAGGGCAAGGGCGCACTCATCACCTGCGCGCGCTTGTTTAAAAACCGCGGCGAAATCCAGAACCGGTTCGCGCGCAAGGGCGCTGCCGTCAAAGTTCGGACTCGCCTTCGACATCTCAGCAAGGCAGGCGGTGGATGCCTCCGTTTCGGCGCAGCCGACGTTGCCGCACGCGCATAGCCGGCCGTCAAACCTGACAGTGATGTGTCCGCCGAGAACGCCGGCCTGATAGTGCTTTCCCCTCAGCAAACGCCCTTCAATGATTGCCGCTGTGCCGAGCCCTGTTCCCAGCGTCATCATCACCAGGTCTTCTGATCCCCGCCCCGCGCCATGATTCCATTCGCCAACCAGCGCCATGCGAGCGTCGTTTTCTATCGCGAGAGGCAGCCTCATTTCCTGCCATGCCCACGATCTTAGGTCCATTCCCACCGCATCGGAAAACTTCCCGTATTCCGCGAGCACCATGGACGAGAACGGGTTCACCAGGCTGGGAAAAGCAATGCTGATTCCAGCGCACTCCACAGCGGTCAGTCCCAGCGACGCAAGCAATCGAAGCCACGCCGCCTTGAGGAGAGGCAGTTGCGGAGACAGGCCGCGCTTCGAGTTGGCTGGCTCTACGGTTTGCGCGAGCACAACGCCCTGCCGAACGACGCCAATCTTGAGGCGCGTGCCCCCGAGGTCACAAGCAAGGATCGTCACGTTGCGTGAATCGGCGCGGGCTCGCTCCACATCTTCTCTATCTCCTCAAGGGCACGACCTTTGGTCTCGGGAATTTTTGCCAGGATGAAGAGAAACGAAAACGCGCTAACCCCCGCGTAAATCCAGAAGGTGATAGCCGGCCCGATGGCAGCGTTGTCATTCATCATGGGAAACGTCTGCGCGACAATGTAGCAGGAGACCCATACGGTTAATGCAGCGATGGACATGGCCTTGGCCCGCACTTTGTTGGGGAATATCTCGGAACAGAAGAGCCAGCCGATGGGCCCCATCGCCATGGCGAACGCGGCGATAAACAGGATGACGCAAAGGAGCAAAGGAAGGCCTTTAGCGCCTGTATGAAACATCCACCCAACCATGCCGAGCGCGAGACTTTGCAGCGCCGTTCCTACCAAAAGCAGCGGACGCCGCCCTGCCCGATCCACAAGCCCGATGGCAACGAAGGTGAAAATGAGGTTGATGAGGCCCACCCAGACGGATGAGGCGAATGCTGAGTTTGCGCTGCCGCCAGCAGTGGCAAAAATTTTCGTTGAGTAGTACATGATTGCGTTGATGCCGCAAAATTGCGAGGACGCCATGAGCACGACGGCTAGCAGGAGCGGCTTGGAATAGATTCCGCTGAAGAGTTCAGACAAGCGCCCTTCCACATGGGCTGCCGCTTCGCTGATCGCTGCCATCTCACTGGCGGCATGGTCCGGTCCATCCACTTTTGCAAGCACGTCGCGAGCCTCCAACTCGCGCCCGTTCTGCGCGAGCCAGCGAGGGCTCTCAGGCACCGCGAACAGCAGACCGATAAAGAGGATCGCGGGAACCACTTCCATGGCAAGCATCCAACGCCAGCCCATCGTTTCATTCCAGGCGGAATCGCCGATGCCCTGGATGAAACTGTTCACGAAGAGCGTGATGAAAATGCCGGTCACGATGCCGAGCTGGAAAAGCGTTCCGAGACGTCCGCGCCATCTTTGCGGAGCAATCTCCGCGATATACACCGGGCAAATCATGGAAGACGCGCCTATGCCAAGGCCGCTGATTACGCGCGCCATCAAAAACTCATCGAAGGTGATTGAGACGGCGGACAGCAGGCCTGAAATCGCGTAGAGAAAGGCGCAGACAAAGAGCATTTTCTTGCGCCCGAACCTGTCGCTCAGGAAGCCGGCGAACATGGCCCCCGGAATACAACCGAGAATTGCGCTTGCTCCCGCGAGGCCCTCCTGGCCAGGCGTGAGGTTCATATGAAGCTTCAGGTATGAGTTGACCCCATTGATGACGGCGGTGTCGTATCCAAACAGAAAGCCGCCGATGGCTGTGACGCCCGTGGCGAATAACACGAACGTGATGGAAGATGATGGCGGTGGCGCCAGCGGCGAATAGGATGAAAGATTTGGCGTGGGGGAGTTGCTCATTCCCTCCATCTTACCAGCAGTCAGGCAAACGGTAAGCTCAAAAGTTTCGCCCGTATTAGGTGGATCTGATGGAACCATCATAATTGTGGCGGTCACGAGGCGGGAGCGCAAAGGTCTGCCCGATGCGGGTGAGCGCCACGCGTTCAGGCGCGCGCGTCAACGTCTCAACAAAGCGGGAGATAGGCTCGCCCATTGGCTCGGCGCTAAGCTTGAAAGTTTGATGGTGGATTGGCAGGATGTAATGCGCCTTCGCCTGGTCACTCATCGCGACCGCCTCTTCAGGAGTGCAGTGCGAACGCGTCCATGGGTTGTAAGCTCCAATCGGCGCGAATATGAGGTCGATGGCGCCTCGGCTCCCAAGAATGGCCGCATCCGTGTTTGCAGTGTCACCCATGTGGCAAACGCGGAAGCCGCTCCGCTCAATAACATAGGCATTATACCCGCGATGGTCGTCGCTGCGCATACGGGCTCCCCAGTGCCGCAGGTGAAAGGCTGAAACCGTCACTGCCCCTTTCGGGGTGACAACGTCCCGGACAGAATTCCAGTCCAGTTCTATCACATCCCGGAAGCGAATTTTTTGAAAGATATCGGCTGTGTCCCTCGCGGTAACTACGATGGCAGACCGAGGAAGCGCTTCGAGGGAACGAAGATCCATGTGGTCCATATGCGCGTGCGAGAGAAGAATCACATCCACGCCGCGCAAAGCCTCCGGGCGCAGCGCGCATTCCACATAGCGCTTCGGACCCACCGTGAGTGGCCCAAGCCTGATTCCGCACCGGGAGAACAGGACGGGATCGGTAAGGATGGTCACCCCATCCAACTTCATCAGAACAGTCGCATGTCCGAGCCAACTGGCAGTGAGCCCCGCTGAGTCCCAGCCGGACGGGACGGGATGTTCCGGGGCCTGGTCAATCTTCCTTGACGTGTCCCCGAGCAGAGTCTTGAGGAATTTCAGACGCCGCGTATTCACCGGTTTAATTGCCACAATCGCCCTTTTCCGCGGAGGCAATTTGCTTTTTTCAACACCACAAACCCCTTCGTTTCGCGCCGGATCAAGGTTGTAACAAAACAAAGGTTGCGCTCAAAGGAAGGTATTGGCACCCTCCCTGCTTTTTGAATCCCAAGATGAAGTACCAACAGCTCATTTCGCTTTTCTGCTTGTTCCTTGCTTTGACTGCGAGCGCAAAGGAAAGCCGCGCCGAAGAGGTGTTGAAGGAGATCAATTTCGCCAGAGAGCATCCCGCAAGATACGCGAACGCGCTGGAAGCGGAAGAGCAAGGCTGTCGATCGGAAGACCGGAGCGCAATGGATGAAACGATCTATTTTTTGAGGCATACGGCCCCCCTCCCTCCATTGGTATTTTCGCGGGGCATGTCAATGGGCGCTTCTTCCCACGTGCTTGACCAGGGAAATACTGGCGCTTACGGGCACTCCGGAAGCGATTCGAGCAGCCCATGGGATCGCATCGCCGCTTTCGGAAAGTGGACAGGAAGCGCTGGGGAAAACATTTCATACGGCCACGCCGATGCCAAATCGATCGTATCGTCGCTGATCATTGACGCCGGTGTATGGGGACGAGGTCACAGAAAAAATATCTTCAGTCCCGACTTTGGAGTTGCGGGCGTGGCATGCGGCCCGCACGCGCGCTACGGGACGATGTGCGTGATTGACTTCGCCGGCGGGTTTGAACGAGGAGAGAAAGACCTCGCTAATGCCCACACCTCGTGGCCCCAGCAAGGGTGGGTGACGACCGGTTGGCATCGCCTATAGAAAGTATCAACCAGGATTTCGACTGAAGGACGGATGTGCTAATGTCGAAGCATGAGCTTACCTGAGAAGCAGGCAATCCGGTTGGTGGTTGCGGATGTGGACGGCACGCTGGTGACGCGCGAAAAGGTGCTTACACCCCGGGCCCGCTCCGCGGTGCAAAAAATGAGTGAAGCCGGGATCAAGTTCGCGCTCACGAGCGGACGGCCTCCCCGCGGCATGCAGATGCTGATTGATCCGCTGTCGCTCACAACTCCCCTTGCCGCTTTCAATGGCGGGATGTTTGTGCGCCCCGACTTGTCGCTCATCGAACAGCGCGCGCTGGAGCGACCCACCTGCGAAGCGGTAATAGCGCTCCTCAAGGAGGCGAATCTAGTCGTATGGGTTTACCGGCAGAATGAATGGTTCGTGCCGGATCGGCATGGCCCGCATGTGGATCGCGAAGAGTGGACGGTCAAGTTTCCTCCCACCGTCGTGCCCGACATGTCTCCCTATCTTGACGGTGTAGCCAAGATCGTCGGGGTAAGCGATGACGTGGCCGCGATTACGGCTTGTGAGAAGCGCGCGCAGGAACATTTTTCGAGCGCCGCGTCCTCCGGTCAGCAGGTATCCGCCGCGCGTTCTCAGCCCTACTACCTTGATATCACCCATCCGGAGGCGAACAAAGGCGCGGTGGTCTTGCGACTATCAGCGATGCTGGGGGTGCCCCCCGCTCAAATTGCGACCATCGGAGACATGCCAAATGATATTTCAATGTTCAAGCAGAGCGGATTCAGCATCGCCATGGGACAGTCCAGTGACGAAGTGAAGGGCGCCGCGACGGCGATCACGGCCTCCGTTGAAGAGGAAGGTTTCGCCGAAGCCATGGAAAAGTTCATTCTTGGAAGTTGAGGGCGGGACGAGGGCCCTCAGAGTCTCTCGGTCCGAGACAAGGCTGGCATCGTTCCCAGCCATGCCTGTGGCGCGCGCTCTCGGAATTCGATAACGGCGGAGCTTGGAAAATCGACGGTGACGGTGCAACCTGCGGAGGTTCATGAAATATCTCACTACGATCGGTCTCGAGGTTCACGTGCAGCTTAAGACGCGCAGCAAGATGTTCTGCGCTTGCCCGGCCGGCTTTGGAGCCGATGCCAATACACACACGTGTCCCGTCTGCCTCGGGTTGCCTGGCGCGCTGCCCGTGATGAATGCCGAGGCGCTTCGGATGACAGCGCTTACAGGATTGATGTTGTCATGCGAGATCGCTCCGATGTGCAAGTTCGACCGGAAGCATTACTTCTACCCGGACATGCCAAAGAACTATCAGATTTCGCAGTACGACATGCCGATCTGTGTGGGAGGCGGCGTGCCTCTGCACGATACGGCATACCCCAAGGATGCTCAGAAGAGCATCGCCCATCACGACAAGAATATCCGGTTGACGCGCATTCACCTGGAGGAAGACGTGGCGAAGAGTTTTCACTTCGAGACGAGCACGGGGATTGATTTCAACAGGGCTGGCACGCCGCTCATGGAGATCGTGTCGGAGCCGGAAATCGACTCGCCGGAGGAAGCTTTCGCCTATCTCACCGCGCTCAAGCAGATTTTGATTTATGGCGGAGTGAGTGACGCCGACATGGAAAAAGGCCAGTTGAGATGCGACTGCAATGTATCCATCCGCCCAGAAGGCCAGGAAGAGTTCGGCGCCAAGATCGAGATCAAAAATATGAATTCGATAAGCGGTGTCCGCCGCGCGCTGGCTTACGAGGTCGCCCGGCAGGTGGATTGCCTCGAGCGCGGGGTGGAATTGAAACAGGAAACCAGGCGCTGGGACGACGCCTCCGGCCAGACACAGTTGATGCGAACCAAAGAGTCCGCGCACGATTACCGCTACTTTCCGGATCCAGATCTCCTGCCGGTGAAAACAGATGTCCTCCTCGCTGCAATACAGGATCGAGTGCCCGAACTACCCGCCTCCAAGAGGAATCGGTTCGTTTCACAGTACGGGGTTAGCGCCTATGACGCTGGTGTGCTTGCGGATGATCTCGCGCTTTCGACGTATTTCGAAACAGCGGCTAAAGCGTCGCCGAAGCCGAAGAGTGTCGCCAATTGGATCCTTAATGACCTGCTGAGCGCGCTAAGCGCCGCCGCGCTGCGCATCGAGGATTGCCCCATCCCGCCGAGCCATCTCGATGAGCTTGTCGCATTGATTGAAGCAGGCACGATCAGCGGCAAGCAAGGCAAGGAAGTGTTCGCCGAAATGTTCGCGAACGGTACCTGGCCGACGGAGATTGTGGAGGCGAAGGGATTAAAGCAGGAGAGCGACTCAGGGGCGTTGGAAGCGTTTTGCTTGCAAGTAATAGAAGCGAATCCGAAGGTGGTCGCTGACTATCGCTCAGGAAAACCCGCTTCAATTAACTTTCTCAAAGGCCAGGTGATGAAACTTTCCCAAGGCAAAGCAAACCCCGCCTTGGTGGGTGAATTGCTGGCGGCTCAACTTTCCAAGTGAGAACGTTTGGAATGCGCCAAGTCAATATAGCGGGCGCTCTATGCGCGGTGATCGCCGCAACGTCCGCTCTGCGCTCGGCGGAGCCTGCGGGATCAACAATCCTCAGCAGCGAGATGAGCGCTACCGACCTGGATTTCCTGCGCTCAGCAGCGGAAGACCAGTTGATGCGGACGAAACTCGGTGACCTTGCGGCAAAACAATCTGCAAGCAAGCCCGTTCAAACTTTTGCCATTTCCCTCAGGAAAGATGCCGGGGAAGGCGAAGAGCTGAAGAAGCTTGCAAGCGAGATGCAATGCTCGCTACCGCAGATGCTCAACGTAGAACAGACGGCACTCCTCAAAAGGCTTGCAAGGTTGAAAGGCGACAAGTTCGACAAGGCTTGGATGACAACGGTGATCCAGGCGCAACAGAAGGAAATCACCGATTTCGAGGAAGGCGCTCGTTCGAAGGACGGGCGGATGAAGGCGCTGGCGCAAAATGCCATGCCGCCTTTGTCTGAACATCTGCTTTTGGCGAAGAAGATTTCGGGCATAGCGAGCGCGGGCAAACTCTTCAAGGCGCGCCTTTCCGCTTTTCCTCCACCGGAAGAGCCGGGAGCCACTTCCAGTGACGGAGCAGCCTCGCAACCCACTGACGTTGCCACACTATCCCAACTCACAAAACTGGACGGCTCGCTGGACGTCGCCAATGGAAAAATTGTCGGCGGGTGGGCTTGCGATCACGCGCAGCCGAACGTTCCGGTTTCCGTGGAGATATACGATGGAACAACGCTCCTGCTCACTGTAGTCGCTGACAAGTTGCGGGGTGATATGCCCGGCGCGCCCAATGAAAAAGGAGCGCATTGTTTCTTCCTGCCTACCCCCTCGATAATGCTGGACGGGAAGCCGCACTGGGTGCGCGCCGTGGCGGCTGGGAGTAGTTTCGAATTACCTGGCTCGCCGAAGTCGATCATCTGCCAGTAGCGACCCAACCGACCCCGCCTCTGACGAAGCGATCGTGAAGCGCGCGGTAAGCCCCGTTGCGGGCAAGGAGGTCCCGGTGTGAGCCGCGCTCGACGATGACTCCGTGACTTAGGACGAGGATGATATCCGCCTGTCGGACAGTACTCAGGCGGTGTGCCACAACGAAACTGGTGCGTCCCGTCAACAGTTTTGAGAGAGCGCGCTGGATCCTTTCCTCGGTAATCGCGTCAATGGCGCTCGTCGCTTCGTCCAGGATCAAGATGCTTGGGTTTGCCAGAAGAGCACGGCTGAAGCAAATCAGTTGCCGCTGACCCACGGAAAGGTTTCCTCCCGCCTCGCCGACCCCTGTCATGAATCCCAATGGAAGAGCGTCGATGATGTCCAGAAAATCGAGGTCTCTGACCGCCTGGACAACTTGTTCGTCCGTGGCCGTCGGTTGGCCAAAGCGGATGTTGTCGAGGATCGTGCCTTCAAAAAGGAAGTTCTGCTGGTGAACAACGCCAAGCCGGCTGTGGAGATACCCAGACTGGATGCGCTGGATGTCCACCCCGTCAATCAACACGACTCCCGCAGTTGCGAGGTAGGCCTTCGCGATGAGGTTTGTGATGGAAGTCTTTCCGCTACCCGTATGGCCAACCAGCGCCACGGTTTGCCCGGGAAAGGCCTTGAAGCTGACATTTTGCAGAACCATCCGGCCTTCATCGTAGCCAAAAGACACATTACAAAACTCTACGCCGCCTCGGATGATTGGCAGCGAAACAGCATCCGGCGGGTCCCGCCATTCAGGAGGCAGATCGAGCATGGAGAATATGCGCTCCGCTCCCACCATCGCTGTCATGGCTTGCGTATATTGTGTCCCTATGATCCGGACGGGTTCGAAGAACATGATCGCGAGGAAGAAGAACTCCACGATCCCGCCGACGGAATCGCCGATGGCTGGGTTCAGCGCCCGGTATCCTCCCAGCATGAGGAGAATGGCGATGAAAAACTGGCTGTTCAACTCAAGCATGGGCAGGAACACCGCCGATGTGCGCGCCGCTCCCATGACGTAGCGGGAGTGATCCTCAACGAGTTCGCGGAACATGCCCGTATTTACCTCCTGCCGAACGAATCCCTGGGTTACACGGATGCCTTCGACAGATTCGGCAACCGTTGACATGACGCGACTGAAGCTCTCCTGCGCCTGCCGTTGGGTTACGGCAAGCCTCGCCCGGAAGTATCGATTGATGGACCAAACGATGGGCGCCATCGCAAGCACGACAAGGAAGAGCACCCAGTTGTAGCAGAGCATCAACGCGCCACTCACAAGCATCTGACCCGCCTGCACCATGCTTACGAAGACAACATCCTGGACACCCGTTCGAATCGCCTCGATGTCTGAAGTCATGCGGCTGATGATTCGACCCGGCTTTGTCTTGTCGTAGAAGCTGGCGGTCTTCGCCTGAAGATGCGCGAAGAGTTGGTTGCGCAGATCAAAAATAACCGCCTCCCCCAGTTCAAGCGCAAGACGAATTCTGAAGTAGAAGCAAGCCTGGGTGAACGCGGCGAGAATGGCGAACCAAAGAGCGCCACGCAAAGTTCCGGCCAGGTCACGTCGTTCGATAGGGCCGTTAATAACCGCCCCGATTCCCCACGCGAGCAGTGGCAACTGGATGGATCTGATAATCACGAGCGTCGCCAGCCAGTTACGAACCGCCGCGTGCGGGCGCGTATAGGTGAACAGGCGAACAAGCAAGGGCAGGAAGCTCAGAGGATCTACGCTGACCCTGCTCTCTTCTTCGTCCCTATCCGGTTGCGCGAGGACGAAATCAGTCTTCATCTTGCTGTATGCGAGCAGCGGTCGCGTAGTAGCCGGGGAGTCGCATCAATTCTTCATGAGACCCAATTTCCGAGATTCTGCCTTTGTCGAGGACGATAATCATATCCGCGCGCCGCGCCATCGTGAGCCTGTGGGCGACAACGAATGTGGTCCGGGATGCCATCGCAGATTCCATGGCATCGATGATCTCATGCTCCGTGCCGGGGTCGATGGCAGCCGTGGGATCGTCGAGCAGGAGCAAAGCTGGATCGAGCAGGATCGCCCGGGCGAGCGCAATACGCTGTCTCTGGCCACCAGACAAGCCCGCGCCGCTCTGCCCCAGGACGGTGTCGTAGCCCTCCGGCAGCCGCTCAATAAACTCCGACGCGGAAGCGATCCTTGCCGCTTGCTCAACTTGGTCGCGGCTGGCTTCCGGATGCCCAAACGCGATATTCGCGGCGACAGTCGTGCTGAAAAGAAAACTCTCCTGGAACACCAGACCGACATTTCGTCGCAGGTCGTTGAGATCCAGTTTTTTAAGATCGATGCCATCCACGAGCACCCTCCCGCTGGTGGGATCGTAAAACCTGGGGATAAGGCTCATGAGAGCGCTCTTGCCTGATCCCGTCGCTCCTACGATCGCAACGCGCTGACCGGGCTGCGCTTCAAACGTCAACGATTCAAGCACGGGCTCCACGCCGTGGGCGAAACAGACATTCTCGAAACGCACGTGTCCCCGCGCGCGGCCCAGACGCAGGGCATCCGCAGTCGCCTCTATCTCAAGTGGCGCGTCCAGAACCTCGAAAACTCGGCGAGCGCCGGTCAGGCTTTCCTGCATGCTGTTGGCAATGTTGGCGATGTTGCCCACCTGGGTTGAGAACTGCTGCAGGATGCCCGCGAACGCGATCAAGCCTGCGCCGAGCGGGAACTTTCCGTTGATGACAAGGTGCCCGCCATACCCAAGCAAGATCACGATGTTGAACTGGCTGAGGAAGCCGGTAAGCGCCGAGAAGGAGCTTATCTTCGAAAAGATGCTCCGCTTCTGCGTCACGACGGCTTCATTGGCCGTGAGGAACTTTGCCATTTCCCTCCCCTCTTGAGAGAACGCTTTTACAACATGGAAGCCGCGAATATTCTCCGCCAGGCGCTGAATCATCGCGTCCACGAGTCCTTTGTTACACACATACGCGGGCGCCACCCGCGCGGAGAACACTGTGCAGCAGAGGAGAAGGAGCGGGGTGGTGGCGAGACAGGCGAGGGTCAACGCGACATGAAGGCTCAGCATGTAGGAAAGAAACGCCGCTAGAGAGATGACGAGTATGACCGTCTGGATCACCACGTTCTCGATGAACATGCGAACGAGTTGCACATCACTCGTCACCCGGTTGATGATGGAGCTGCTCGCGTTCGCGTCGAAAAAACGGAAGCTCAAGCGCTGCAGTTTCTCATACACATCCGCGCGGAGTTGAACAACCACTTGCGCCTGGATGAGCCGGTTAAGCTCCACCCGATAGTGGTAATCCACCACAGCCCGCAAAAGGGCGAAGGAGAGCACCGCGCCCGCGATGGCGAACACAATCCTCAGCGGCGGCCAATCATGGGGGAAGGAAAGATGAAACGGCAGATGGGGCGCAACCGGCGTATCGTGGAGAGCATACCGGATTTCATCCACTCCGATCCCGGTGAAGCCTATTCCGAACAGTCCAAAAAAGAGGATGACAGTTTGGAGGAAGAGAACCGCCACACATCCCCACCGGTATCTCCACGTCAGGCCCAGCAGACGCTTGATTAACTCCCAATTCGTCGCGCCCGCGCTTTCGCCAATCCTAAAGCGTTTCGTCAACGCTAAGCCCCTGCGCGCCCCAACCCAACCACAGACGCGCTTTTACCTGTCAGCATGGCGCATTGTCATTTCGCCGAAAGGTCTTTGCAACCTGAACCTTGGTCTTCGAGCAGGGAAAATGCAGCTCGACTGGCCCTAAATGCTGATAGATTCCCCCCGGATCTTTCAGCAACCCCTCCAGCCGAGCTGCCCCCTTTGGTCTTTTTCCCCTGTCCGTCTTTAAACGGACGCGATCACCGTTAGCAACCGCCGTGCCACTCCCGCTGAAACATACGGATATGAAGGAGGAAAAGTTTTTCAGCAGAGAGCGCCAAGCTTAAAAGTGCGATGACATGGCGTTTTTTAAGCACAGGTGGTGATCGTTTGACGTCCCGCGCACATTCCCCATGAACTGAATTTCCATATTGCTCTTCTCGCCTTGCTCTCCGATGTGGGGTAAATACAAGGCTGGAATGTTGAACGGCGAGACGAAGAACGGCCACGCAGAAGAGGCGCATGGAACACAAGATCGCATATCCCCGAATGGCGTGTTCGAAGGTCACCTTGATGATGTTCGCGAGGGCGTGGTGCTCGGGTGGGTGTGGGATCACTGCCAGCCAAATCGTGCTCTAGAGGTAGAGGTTCTGGATGGCGACAAGCTCGTGGGCACGACGTCGGCGGGGATTTTTCGAGCCGATCTTCAGGAAGCGGGCAAAGGAAACGGTTTCCACGCGTTCCGCTATCCTCTTCCGTTGCGCCTGCGGGATGGGAAGGCGCACTCCATCGGGGCGCGTGTGGGAGCAGCCACCGAGCAGATCCAGAATTCTCCGATTTGCAAGGCTGTGGCAAGCCCTCGCGTGACCATTGTCACCCGAACAAAAAACCGCCCGATTCTGCTAAAACGCTGCATCGAGTCGGTCCTG
>CAWHEP010000015.1:0-45832 GCA_963828525.1 uncultured Verrucomicrobiae bacterium | reverse complement strand
CAAGCCGATCTCCTCATCGGGCGAAAGCCGCGGCCGCGGTTCGGGCCCCTCCACCTGCACCTGCAGGCCGCTGCGCCGCGCCAGCAGCGTGCCGTGGTGGCGCAAGGCAGCCAGCAGACCCAACTCTTCGAGCGCGGGCGGGCGCAGCTCCTCGAGCACGTCGCGCACATGCTGGAACGTCTCCTTGAGCAAGGCAGTGCAGTCCTCCAGGTAGGGGGCCAGCTCCTTCTGAAGCGCGGGCGGCAGCTTCATGCGCAGGATTTCATGGTTCATCAGCAGCGCCCCCAAGTTGGAGCCGGTCCGGTCATGCAGGTCGCGGCCAACGCCGCCGCTCGTCCTCGACCGGCGCCCATGAGCCCCTGGGACAGCTGCCGCATCCGCACCAGCGCCTGGCGCTTGTCTTCCTCCGCCTGGATGCGTTCGGTGATGTCCCTGATCATCTGCGGAGCAGCCGGTGACCGCGCCGGACTCGTCCCTGGATCGGCGAGACGCTGATCGATACGCCGATGTCACGGCCGCCCTTTCCGCGGCGCATGGTCTCGAAATGGCTGAGCCGCTCGCCGCGGCGTACCTTGGCGAGGATTTCCCAGTGCTCCCTCCATCGCTCTGGAGGAATGATCGTGGTCAGCGGCTGGCCCAGCATTTCGCTCTCGGAATGGCCGAAGATTCTCTGCGCGCTTGCATTCCAGCCCTGGATCCAGTCGCCCAGGTCGACGGTGATGATTGCATCTTCGGGAAGAGTTGACGATGGCCGCCATGTGCGCGCGTTGGCCAGCGCGGAAGCCTTGGCCGGCCCCACATCGCAGAAATAGACCGCCAATCCTTCCTCGGATGGATAGGCCCTCATCTCCAGCCAGCGCTGGCACGGCGCAAAGAACTGGCTCAGCTGCACCGCCTGCTTGGTCTCGGCCGCACGCCGCAGCTCGCGCTCGATGGAGGTGCCCTTGAGAAACGCGAACTGGTCCCAGAAGCTGTTGCCGAGGACCGCGCTGCGCTCGCCCTGGAACATCCGCGCGCTTGCCGCATTCATGTACGCTACGCGCCATTCACGGTCCAGCGTGACGAATCCGTCGGAAATGCTCTCCATCGTCAGTGCAAACAGTTCTGCCAGCTGCCGGGCCTCGCGCTGGGAACGCTTCACCTCGCCAAGGTCCTCCACCATCCCGATGATGAACGCGGCTTCCTGTCCTCTTCGCGGACGATGCTCACGGTCATCTTGCCGAACATCGTGCTGCCGTCGGCCCGCAGGAAGCGCTTTTCCATCTGGTAGCGATCCTTCTCCCCTGCCATCAGGCTGGCCCACTGGGCGTGGTCGGCCTGGTAGTCTTGCGGCTCGCTGATCGCCTCCACAGTGAGCGCTGCCAGCTCATCGGCCCTATAACCCAGCATGGTGGCCAGCGCGGCGTTGCACAGCACGATGCGGCCGCTGTCCACGTCGACGATGCCGATGCCGATGCCCGCATGCTCAAAGATGGCGCGCAACCGCGCTTCACTGGCCCGGAGCCGGTCAAGCATCGGCTCGCGCTGGCAATCAAAGGGCTCCGGTACGGCGACGTCCGTCATGTTGATGTGATCCACCCTTTCACACGCTGATCTCCATTTTGGCCCGATGCGTCTGGTTCAGATAGTCCAGAAAACCCTACGCCGCTCCACCAGCACTCCACATACAAGGCGACCCCCGCTCCGTAGCATCAGCTTTCCGGAATTACGGCCGGTTTCAGCTTCCAGACAACTCCTTTCAACCAAGGTAGCCGTGCTCAGTCCTCGTAAACCGTGTCGCCGCGATCCGATCGACCACGAACGCTTGCTCGCCCTGACCGGCGACGACGCCGCCGTCCTGCGTTGAAATGCTGAAACACAAAACGAATGTTACTCACTGTAGAAATCACTCCCGCCGCAGTTGCAAGAGATTCCCTATCGGCGCAAAGAAATAGGCGCCTTACGCCGCCGCAAGGGATCGGACGTGGGCAATCTCCCGGCGGGCAATCGGACGGACTTGATTCGCCAGCAACGTGGAAACAGCAACGGTCTGGCCGTAAAGAGTCATGAACTCGACTTCGTACCCATCGCCGCCCTTGTGAACATGCACGACAGTTCCGATGTCGCCCGCTGCCAATCTCTCAGCAGCCAAATCGACCGTCAAAACAATGCAGTCGTGTTCTTTGATCATGGTCGCTCCTCAAGAGGGTAAGCGGTAATCAGGCGCGGGGCAAGCTCGCCATGATCCATCTGCCAGACGGTGCGGATGTTCGGATTGCGCCCGTCGGGGGTGATAATGTGCCCGTCCACGGTATAGCGCGCACCGAAGCTGGTTTCCGTCACATCGTTTACGGGATGATCGGCCCCGTGCAGCCGTAGTTTTTCCGCAAAAGTTTCCCACATTCCTGAAGCTTGATTTCAGTTTCTCGGCGATGGGTTCCACGGCGATTGAATTTACTCCCGCAGCGAACACCGCTTCATCCAGCTGAGTTATGAGCGAGGAAGAATCCTCCACTCCAGGCGCAGCCGCAAGCGAATTGCAGATGGGGAATTCTGGGCGCGCGCAGGCCTTCGGAACTTCCAGAGCGCGGACTGCCGGGTTCCCGTCTGACCCAACCTAGTTATCGGCCAAACAGCTTTAGTCACATGCCCGATATCGCGCTCGCGATCTCTGTGGATGTAGCGATCACCAATCAGTAGCGAAAACTAGGCGCGGGAGTCTCGATTGGCAGGCCCATATCACTGGACGATTGGTAATTTGGTTTCGCCAAGTATGGCGTCCTGCGTTTGGGAGATGGAGAGGGTTTCGGTAGGGGTGCAGGAGGCGCGACGCCCAGGCTCCTCGTGGATACGTAGCCGACACGCCCATCGTCCATCTGCACACGACTGTATCCATAATCCCGTTGCAACATCTTCAAGTGTTGGCCCGCCGAAAGGTCGAAATCGGGGCCGTTTCCCTGCGCTGGGCCATACCGGTAGAACTGGGTGCGGGCGGCAATGACGATGTATTGGTCAGTCTTAAGGGCAGCGCCAGCGGAACTTGATACGGGGCTCTCGCAGCCGGTTAGTACCTCGCAGAGCACAAGCGCAACCGTAGCCAGGCAGAAGCGTAAAGGGCTAAACCCCGGTTTTCCCATGGGCGCGACGTTTGGTGGAGGAGGAGGCGCGTCCAAGTGGTTCCCGCGCGTTACTTCTCGGCCCCGATCTCGGCGGAGCTCTTGCCGAGTGTGTCGCTCAATTGCTTGGCGCGAGCGAGGATCGGCTCGTATGTCCGGCGTTGCGCGGAGCAAAAGTTTTGCAGCGGCTGAAAAGTGGACTGCAAGTCCTGGTAAAAGAGGTCGATCGCATGTCGCAGGTGATCTCCGATAGGGGCCAGCAGTTCCTCGCGTTTGTCGGTCATTTCTTTCCTGAACGTGTCAATGATTTGTCGGCGTTTGAAGATCGCGAGACCCGTTCCCAGCACGGCGGCGACTCCTGCTATGGATCCCGTGACGTCCAGGATTGCGGCGTGGGCGAGAATCGCAACCACCGTCGCGATGCCTCCTGCTGCCATGATGCCAGCGGGCAGGCGCAGCCAAGTTGTCGTTTCCGCGAACAGTTTGGTCAACTGCTGCTCCACCGAGGCATTAGACATCTTCTCGAGCAGCGTGAGTTCCAGCTTTTTCAACAACTGCTCCCGCTCGCGCATGAAATCCGGGAAAGCAGGCGGCGCGGGCAGTTCCGTGGCAAAGTCGCGCTGGAGTGACTCGTGAAGCTGTTGCCACACCGTGCGCAGATCGCTTTCCATGAGTTCCACCGAGTTTTCGATCTGCCTGCGGATAGCCTCCTGCAGTTTGCTCTCGATGCTCTCCTGGAACTCCTTCTGCCAATTCGCGCGGCGCGCTATCGCTTTGAAGGTCTCTATCACGGAAAGCTTCTCCGCGAGCAATTCCTCTCCGCGCTTCTGGGCGCGCTGATACGATTGCGACAGCGTGTAGAGCACTCCGTCCACCTGGCGGAGCGACTGGCCTTTGCGATCCTGCAGGCCGAGATCGATCTTGCTGAGCTTCTCGATGTCCGTCTTCAGGATGGAGTAGGCCCCTTCGGTCCGCTCGGTGAGATCATGCAGGACCACCTGCGCGCTCTGGCATACCGAACGCAGCTTGCCTCGCCGCGTCTCGCCTTTCGCCACAACGTCGTTGATGTACGTTTCGAAGGCTTCGAACCCGCTCTCGGAAAAAAGTCCGGCTTTATCCGTGCCGGTGGTCTTGGCGAGCAGCGCCTTCTTTGCCGAAACCGCAAAGATCGGGCGCGGTTGGCCAAGCCTTTCGCGCACGGTTTGATCCACGTGCTCCAGGATGGTGGCGACCTCGCTCTTGTCGCGCAGATCACACTGCTGGATTACGAAGATCACGTTTTTCAACCATTTCCGCGAAACCAGCTTCAGGAACTCCCATGAGGTGAGCGCCCATGGGTTCATCACCGAGAATACGAAGAACACCATGTCGGCCAAAGGGAGAAATTGCTCCGTGATCGCCTGATGTTCCGCCACGATCGTATTCGTGCCCGGGGTGTCCACGATGTTGAAATCGTGCAGAAAAACGTTGGGACGGTAGCACTCCACGAGCCGCTCCGTAAGGTTGATATCCCGTTCGGTATCCCCGAACTTGTAAACATGGATCCTATCCGTGGTAGGGAGGACGTCCACTTTGGCGAACGGCTTCCCGAACAGCGCGTTCAGCAAGGAAGACTTTCCGGCATTCACCTCGCCGATCACAACGAACAGAAACGGATCGCGCAGACTCGTTTCGAGTTGGCGCAGGGTGTCCTGCGTCTCGGACGCAGCGTTGAGATCCTGAGCGAGCTTCGAAAGCGCGTACAAGGCTGTCCCCAGATGCGCTCGAATCTGGATGTACTCGTCCCCGATCATCGACAGAATCTCAGGAGTCCGCTTTCATTCACGCGGAAGCTTTAAGGGCAACGAAGATGAAAATCAACACGCGTTCAGTCCGCGCGGCAGGACGGCTACCCCCCCCAATTCCGAGATCGATCAGCGCGAGCGCGTAGAAGCCATGTCCCGGCGGAATGCGGCGACAGCCACAATGAAAACGTAGAAGAAGGCGGCAACGGTCTGACTGTCCCATCGCATGGAGCTAGTATGGCTTCTGAACAAGCTCATCATCATCACGAGCGAGGGAACTATAGAGCGATGACCTCGTATTTTGCCACCACTGACGAGCGATTCTGATTCATCGAGGTATAGCGAGATTCACTGTTGCGCTGCCGCGTCAGAGCCTTACGCGGCAACGCTGTCCGCGATTTCCGACGACACTTCTTTCTTGCCGGTGAGGTGTCCATTGCCGGAAGTCACGCCGTTGTAAGCGATCTCCTCAATGTTTGCCTCCACCACGGGATTCTTGGGCCTTGGGGCGAAATTGAACCGGATATTCTTCCACGTGTCTCCCGCTCGCGCATTCTGCCCGAGCATGGCGCTGGGCTCGTAGCCGCAATGCATCATGCAATTCTCGCAACGCGCATCCCGCGCGACGCCATCCACGACGCCGTAGTTATCCCACTGCACCTTCTCCAGGAGCTCGGCGTAGGAGTCGTAATGACCATCTGTCATCACGTAGCAAGGCGCTTTCCAGCCCCGGATATTGCGGGTCGGGATCGCCCATGCGGAGCAACTCAACTCGCGCTTCCCGGCAAGGAATTCAAAGTAGATCGGCGTGCCGAACAGGGTGTAGTTCTTTGCCCAAACTTCGATTTCCTTAAACTTCTCCACGGTCATCTTCCGGGTGAGGAAGAAATTCTCGGGGGCCATGTTCAGGCGCTTTATCATGTCCTTCTTCGCCGCGTCGTATTCGTATCCGGGCGAGATGGTGTGCCCATCCACGTTCAACGTCGTGAGATAGTCGAACATCTGCTTCAGTTCGCCCATGTCCGTCTCTCGATAGACCGTGGTGTTCGTGGCAACCTGATAGCCCAGCAGCTTGGCCATGCGGATGGCAAGGATGCATTCCTTGAACACACCTTCGCGTTCTACAATAATGTCATGGGTGCGCTCCAGCCCGTCCAGATGCACATTCCAGTACATCCATGAACTCGGCACGATGACAGGCTTCGCGGCATCCTTCGGCCCTTTCCGAATCTCCGTCGCGTCCTTCTCCGAGATCAACTCCGCGACCAGCAATTGCTGCATCTTCGCCTCCATGCCCGACGGATCTTTGAGGAACTGCGCGGCCATGTATTCGCGCATCTTGCGGCGCATGAACATGGCGTTGGTGCAGAGATACACGATCCGCTTTTGCTCCAAAAGCCCCTTCACAAGGGCCTCGATCTGAGGATAAATGAGTGGCTCCCCGCCGCATATGGAGATCATCGGGGCGTTGCATTCCACCGCGGCCCCGAGGCAATCCTCAAGGCTCATCACGTCCTTCATGGACGTGGAATACTCGCGAATGCGACCGCATCCGGTGCAGGTAAGGTTGCAGGTATGCAACGGCTCCAACTGCAGCACGGTGGCGAACTTTTCGGTCTTGCGCGCCTTGTGCCCAATGATGTAACCGGCAATTCTGGTGGTAAGCGGAAGTGGGAATCTCATATGCGTTGCTTTGCGGCGACATCTTCGCGAGGGAAGCCGTTCTGTCAAGTGCCAAAGGCGCGCGGGCGGGAGGCCTCGCCGAGGCGTATGTCCCTCTAAACATGCAATCATGTCACAAGTGGGCCGCGCCGACGCCTGCCGTTGACAGACGCCAGGGAGCAGATCATCTGGCGCGGCGTGTTGCCGCGTTGCCTGCCTCCGCCGATAGCAAGAGCGGCGTTGCGCCAATCGTCGCGATCAGCGCGGCCCTGGTCAGCATCTTCATGGCTCTGCTTGTAACGCGCTCTTGGCGCCTTTGCGGTTCTGGATTCCAATACTGAAATGCACACTATCTAGACCCTATCAGTTGACGAGATCCAAGCCTCTACCTGTTCAAAGCATGGAATTGTGATACTCTCCAAATCGATAATCGTCCGACGAATAAGAGGCGGCATGCCAGATCTACAGCGAGATAAACGCAGCTTGGATGAACTGAAAGAGCTTGGCGCAGGTGTTGAGGCGCCGGTTAAGATCGTGTCGCTTTATCAGCAATCATTCAGGGAGTTTGGCACTCAAGCGCTTTGGAGCCGCAAGCCGAGCGAACATCCGACGATTACTCAGGCTCTCATTATCGCTGAAACTCTGCGGCGAGAAGGAAGCATGAAAATGCTTCCTCTAGCGGCTCGGATTGAGGAGGCGTGTCGTGCCGCTCTCTAAGCTGCAAACGGATATCCTGCGTCTTTTGGCCGGGCACCGAAATCCGGAAAGCTATGTCGCAGGAGCGACGGCGCTCAATCAGAACGGCCCCCGCTTTTCCGGCGACATAGATATTTTCCACGACCGCGAAGAACGTGTCGCGCAGGCGGCGGCGGCGGACACGGCTTTGCTGGCCAAGAATGGGTTTACGTTCGATTGGCTGCGGCGGGAGCCCGGCATCCACGCCGCAATCGCGCGTCGCGGCGATGAAAACATGAAGTTGGAATGGGTGCGCGATAGCGATTTCCGGTTTTTCCCGACGATCGAGGACGAGTTGTTCGGTTACCGGTTGCATGTTGGCGACCTTGCTACCAATAAGGCGCTGGCGGCAGCCGGCCGGCGTGAGCCGCGCGATGTGCTCGACCTGCTCTATATACATCAAAAGCACTTGCCGCTCGGAGCGGTGATATGGGCGGCGGTCGCCAAAGACCCGGGCTATTCACCCGAAAGCCTGATTGCGGAAATCCGGCGCAATGTCCGCTATCGGCAAGATGATTACGCCGATTTGGCTTTAACCGAGCCGGTTGACGCCGCGCTTATCTCGCAACAATTACGCAAAATTCTGGAAGAAGCTGAAGCATTTGTTCGCGCCATGCCGCATGGTAAGGAAGGATTGTTTTTTCTTAAAAACAATCTGCCTGTGCAGCCGGATCCAAATAACCTCGCGCCTTATGTGGAGCACGGCGGGCGCAGGCGCGGTCATTGGCCGTCTTCCTCCGAGATCGCGTCAGCGATGGTGACTGGCCCGCAGTCACTTTAAAACGCAGCCTAACGCAGAACTTGCGCGTTCGCTGGCGCAGTCAGGCTTCCAAGCCGGGATCGGTTTTGCGTCTATGCGCTTGCGCCGGCAATACGTTTTACCCGCGCAACGCGTCCACCCTGGCCTTTACCTCGGGATCCATCTTCAGCATCTCAGGCCATTCCCGCCCGTATCCCTCGCCGGCGAGCTTTTTGGTCGCGTCAATGCCCATATGGGAGCCGATATTTGGAATGCTGGGGGCATGATCCAGTGAGTCGCAGGGGCTTTTGACAAAGGTCGTATCCCTCTTTGGATCGGTGTTCGCGCAGAGCCTGAACAGCACTTCGCTTGTGTTATGCACGTCGCAGTCCTCATCCACGACCACGATGTATTTGCTGAACATCATCTGCCCCATGCCCCAGAGTCCATGCATGATTTTGTAGGCCTGATAGGGATACTGCTTCCGGATGCTTACGAACACGAGATTATGGAACACCCCCTCGGCCGGCAGCGCCATGTCCGCGATCTCGGGAAAATTCATTCGAAACACCGGCAGGAAAATCCGGACGCTCGCGTCGCCCATGTAGAAATCCTCCATCGGCGGGATTCCCACGACGGTGGCCGGATAGATCGCCGCCCGCCTCCGGGTGATGGCCGTAAGGTGGAAGACGGGGTATGGGTCAACTGGAGTATAAAAACCGGTGTGATCGCCAAACGGTCCCTCGCCGCGTAACTCGCCCGGTTCCACATAGCCTTCCAGCACGAAATCCACATCGGCGGGCACTTCCAAGTCAACGGTCTCGCACTGAACCAACTCCACAGACTTCTTGCGGACGAAACCCGCGAACAGAATCTCGTCAAGGCCATCCGGCAAGGGGGCCGTTGCCGCGAAGGTGTAGGCCGGATCGCCCCCCAGACAGACAGCCACCGGCATCTTCTCTCCGCGTTCGTAATACCGCTTGCCGTGACGCGCCCCCACTTTATGCACCTGCCAATGCATGCCCGTGGTCTGGCCGTCGTAAACCTGCATGCGATACATACCCACGTTCCGCTCCCCGGTGTCCGGATCGCGGGTATGCACGTTTGGCAGAGTGATGAAGCGCCCGCCGTCGCGAGGCCAGCATTTCAAGATTGGCAGGTGCTCCAGTGAGAAATCGGCGGCGCCCTTGTCGAACCGGGTTATGACTTCCTTGCATGGGCCATCTTTCACCTTTTTGGGGCGCGCATGGAGAAGATCCATCCCCTGCTTTAGCAGGTTCCAGCCCTCTCGTACGCTCGTGGGGGGCTTTGCCTTAAGGATGAGCTGCATCTGTCGCGCAAGCTCGTCGATTTCACTCACGCCCAGCGCCATTGCCATGCGCTTCCTGGAGCCCATCGTATTGATGGCCAGCGGGAACGAGGAAGCCTTTCCGCCGATGGTGGGCGCCTCGAACAGGAGCGCCTTGCCGCCTCCAGGGGATTTCATCTCCCGATCCGCGAACTCGGTTATCTCCAGCTCGGTTGCCACTGGAAACGCAACGCGTTTTAGCTCCCCCGCGCGATCCAGCAGGGCAACGAATTCGGAGAGCGATGGAAACGACATGCCGGAATAATGAACCCGAATCGCCCGCAGTCCTAAAAAAAGTTCAGCGCGCGACCGTTACCTCCTCACGCCCCGGACAGCAACGCCGGAATCCGCTGCCGGAGAATTTCGCCACGCAGACTTGGTGATCTCCAGATCGACTGTCAAAAATGCGTGTGGCGTTTCGCGCGTTTCCGTTGATTTTCACAGCGAGCGCCGCTCCCCCGCTTGCGAACTAAACCGACTACAACACGTAACCTGTCATGCGAGTCACCGCAGTTCTGTGCGCGCGGGAGAGCGGCGCTTACCTTTCTGAGTGCCTGGCTCACCTCGTGGCAAATGGGGTGGACTATGTCATCATCGACAATGGCCTGGACGCGAGCGACCGGGACACGCTCAAGGAACCGCGTTTCCAGAAGAATCTGGTGGATAATGTCTCCAGCGATTATAGCGGTAGCGAACCCTGTTACTTTCAAGGTATTCTCGAGCGGGCTTCGACAATCCCTCCGCGATCCTCGCGCCATCCGTGATCCAGGTTTCCCCTGAGTCACGCGCGGAGCGCTCGCAGGAGAACATCACGATATCGGGAGGAAACGGTCCGTACCCGAATTCGCGATGCCATGGAAAGGGCATCACGCCGCCATCGACGGTGGCTGTCACCGGCGTGATGATTCCCGCCCGCCCCCCTGGAAAGTCGAGGGATGCGTGAGGAAGCGCTCCGTGAAATGCATCAAAACGCTTCCTGTTCCGCCACGTCGAATCGGAATCCGCGAAACAGCAGCGCGCCTGAAGACGCCAGCATCCCGCGCAACTCTTCCGCGTGGCTGTCCAGCGTCTGGAGACTATCGCCGGGACGCGGTGACGTGATGATCGTCCCAAAGGATTGGGTCATCGGCGCAAGACCGAACGCCGTCTCCGCGCTATTGGTGGTAGCCATAGGCTTCGTTAAGTCCCTCCATCTTTTTATTTTGCGGGGACGCCGCCTTTCATTTCCGCCGCGCGCTCCGCCGGGGAGGTCTCCTCATTCATAACGCAGCGCGTCTATCGGGTCGAGGGCGGCAGCCTTTCGGGCGGGGTAAAATCCGAAGAAGATTCCGATCGCCGCGCTCACGCTGAAAGCGAGCACCACAGAACCGGGCGAGACAATCGCGGGGAAACCGGCAAACGTCTGTGTGAGACGCGAAACTCCCACCCCTCCCAGAACCCCGATGAGACCACCGAGGAGGCTGAGGGTCACGGCTTCGATGAGGAACTGGAGGAGGATGTCATAGCCCTGGGCGCCGACGGCGACCCGGATTCCGATCTCGCGAGTCCGCTCCGTGACGCTTACGAGCATGATGTTCATGATGCCAATCCCGCCAACCACGAGCGACATGCTCGCGATGGCGCCCAGCATCAAGGTGATGACCTGCGAAATCGAACCCACGGTGTCCGCTATCTCTTTTTGGTTAAGTATGTTGAAGTCCGCGCTGTGATCCGCTGGCAGGCGATGCCGCTGGCGCAGCAAATTGCCTATCTGTTCTTCGGCCCGCGTCATCTGGGCGGCTCCCGCGACTTCTATGCTGATGGAGCGCAGATGCTTGTCGCCGGTCAGCCTCTTCATTGCCGTGCTGTAGGGCACCACCAGCCGGTCGTCCTGGTCGTTCCCGCCCATTCCGGCGCCTTTGCTGGTCAAGACACCGATGATGATGAAGGGAATCTTCTTCACCCGCACCGTCTGGCCGATGGGATCGCTGGGGCCAAAAAGTTCGTTCGCCGTCTTCGCCCCGATGACCGCAACCTTTGCGGCGGTTCGTATGTCCCGTTCGGAAAACATGCTGCCAGAGGCAAGGTCTCCAGCCGCGTATCTTCAGGTAAGAGGGAGATTCGCCCGCGATCGTGGTGGACCAGTTGCGGCCGTTGGCCACCGCCTGCGAGGTGGTGGTCGCCTCGGGGCTCACGGCCACCACGTCGGGGATTTCACGCCCGATGGCGGCAGCGTCCTCCAGGGACAGAGTGCCGGCGCTTCCCAGCGCGGAGTTTACCCCGCCGGAGTGCCTGCTGCCGGCAAATACCATCAGCAAATTCTGTCCCAACGCCGCGACTTGGGATTCGATCCGAGCCTGCGCGCCGTTCCCCACCGCGACCATCGCCACCACCGAGCCTACACCGATGATGATGCCGAGGGCTGTAAGGATGGATCGCAGCTTGTTGCGGCGAAGCGCCCGCAACGCGATCAAACCCGTGAGCAACGGGCGCAGCACCAGAGCCTCCAGCAGGATCATCTTACCTCCAGCAACTTTGCCGAGTGCTCGGCGCGATCCAGCATGGCGCGCTCCTCCGCGGCCACTCGCCGGCTTGCGTTCAGCGCGTCGCTCAGTATCTCGCCATCCCGCATCACGATGACGCGTTTGCAGTACGAGGCGATGTCCAGTTCGTGAGTCACCATCAGGATGGTAATTCCTTCGTCGTTCAATTTTTGGAAGATGCCCATGATTTCGATGCTCGTGCGGCTGTCCAGGTTCCCGGTCGGTTCATCCGCCAGCAATATCTCAGGCTCATTTACCAGCGCGCGCGCGATGGCGATGCGCTGCTGCTGGCCCCCGGAAAGCTGGCTTGGATGATGCCGCGCCCTCTCCGCAAGACCAACGGTGGCAAGCGCCTTGAGCGCGCGCGCCCGCTGCTTTCCCAGCGGGACAAGCGGGTGGCTGTAGAACATCGGCAACTCCACGTTCTCCAGCGCGGTGGTTCTGGGCAGTAGATTGAAGCTCTGAAACACGAACCCCAGCTTGCGGTTGCGCAGCGTGGCGAGTTGCTTGCGTCCCAGCCCGCCAATCGCCACCCCGTCCAGGACGTAATGGCCGCTCGTTGGCCGGTCCAGGCAGCCAAGCGTGTTCATCAGCGTCGATTTTCCGGAGCCGCTCGCGCCCATGAACGCGACGAATTCTCCCCGCTGGATCTCCAGCGATACTTCCCGCACCGCGTGCACCTCCACCTCGCCTGCGTGGTATGTCTTGCTTACGCGATCCAGTCGTATGGCTGGCTGGCTTCCTTCCGGGCCGTTCATTCGGGGTCCGCGAGAATGGCCCGGATTTGGACGCCTGGTTCGCCGCTGTTACGACGCTGTCCCCACTTTCAGGCCTTCCGTCACTTCCGAATCAACGCCGTTTGTGATCCCCACTTTCACCGCGCGGGCTATGAGCTTCCGAGCCTCCTTGCCGCGGGAGATAGACCAGGCGCTGGCCTCGCGTGATCGCCTGGGGGCGGGCCTCCCTCGAACGCCGCGTCTTCCGGCGGCGCAAAACGGATCGCAGCGTTGGGTACGTGAGCAACCCCATGCCGGTCGGCAACGCGGATCGAGACCTCCGCAGTCATGCCTGGAAAGAGTCGCTGCTCGGGGTTATCAACACCGATCACGGTATCATAGGTCACCACGTTCTCCGTGGTCGTGGGCGCTTTGCGAACCTGCGCCACCACGCCGTGGAATACTTCATCAGGAAAGGCCTCGACGCTGAAATCCACTGGCTGGCCGGGCAGCGTCTGCCCGATGTCCGCTTCCGACACGTTCGCGATGATGTGCATCTTGGTGATGTCCTGGGCGATGGTGAAAAGCACGGGCGTCGTCATTGCGGCGGCGACTGTCTGGCCGACATCCACCTTGCGCGCGATGACGATTCCATCCACGGGCGCGTCGATCCTGCAATGCTCGAGGTCCGCGTTTGCCCTGTCGAGGAGGGCTTGCTGGATCGCAAGTGTCGCCGCCGCCTGCTGATACTCCGCCTGGGCCTTGTCCAGGTCGGCTTGCGTTCCAGCTTTCCGCGCGACGAGTTCACGCTTGCGATCCGATGTGAGGCGCGCCAGCTCCAGCGCGGCTTTCGCGCTCGCGACTTCGCCCTTCTCCTGATCTACGAGCGCCTGGTAGATGGAGGGATCAATCTCCGCCACGAGCTCGCCCTTTTTCACCGGTGAATTAAAGTCGGCGTGCAGCGCGAGAATCTTCCCGGAGATTTGGCTTCCCACATCCACGCTCACCACTGCGCTGAGCTGCCCGGTCGCGGTCACGTTTTGGGAGATGTCGCCGCGCCTCACGCTGGTGGTTTCAAACGTGACGCCGGACCCCGTCTTCTTCCCGCATCCGGAGGCGGTGAGCAAGATTGCCAGGGAGCAAAGAATCGCCCGGGCGCGCCTCACTTGAACCTCAACCTTCGGACACGGGTTTCCTGGAATGTGCCCGTCACTTCCTCGACTTTTCGCAGAGCCACCTGGTAATCATACGTCTGCGTGGCGAAGTCCCGCCGCGCGATATTAAGATCGTTCAAAGCGGTGAGGACATCGACGCTGGTCGCGCTGCCAGCCTCATACTCGCTGCCCAGGTCCTCGTACGCCTGCTGTGCCGCGGAGACCCTCGCGCGGACCGCCTTCAGCGTCTGCGTGAGCGTGCTCACCTGCAACCAGGCATCCTTCACATCCTGCTGCACGGTCTGCGCAAAGCTCTCGTAATCCAGGCGCGTCTGCCGAATCTGGTCGCCCGCCTGCGCCAGATCGATCTCACGCTGACCCCCGGTGAGAAACGGGGTCTGCACCGAGAGAGTCGCGTCCCACGTGTCGTTCCGGGAACGCGAAGGCGACCACGCGTCGGCGCGGTCAGCGTCGACTTGCGCGACCAGCCGCGGGGCATATTCCGCCCAGAACCCTCGCCGCCTCTGGATGTCCTGGTCGATGGCGATTGCCTTTACGCGCAAGTCTTCGCGGCCGTTTCTCGCTCGGGCGAAGAGGAGTTCATAGGGTGTAAGAAGGGCCGGGTACTCCACCGGTTCCATCAGCCTCAACGGCGATTCCGTTGGGATGTTCAGAATGTTTGCCAGGCTGTTCTTCTTGGATGCCAGCGTGTTCTCCGCCTCGATGGTTGTCTGCCTGTCACTCTCGACCGTCACCTGCGCGCTCAGGACGTCGCTCCGTTTCACTTCGCCGACATCCGCGCGATTTTTTGCCAGGTCAAGTTGCTGCTGCGCCAGGTTCAACGTGGCGGTGCTCACCGCGACGATCCGCTGTTGCTTTAGTACCCTCATAGTATGCCTGCGCAAGACCAAACAGTACCCTGTCGGATGGTGGATCTGTACGTAAGTTTTGCCGCCTCGGCTGTCAGCTTTCCCAGCCGGTAAGCGGGGATGACAGTGAGGTCCAGGAGCGTCTCCTGGAAGGTCAGTCCCGCTGTCCCGCCGCTGCCCGCGCTCGCTGACGTAAACGCGCTTCCGGTATTGATCGTGCTCGCAGAGCCAAATCCTGTTGGTTGATTGAAGACCGTGCTGCTTTCGTGACTGGTGGTGACGCTGATGTTCCCGCTTAACGTCGGTCCAAGCCGGGTGAGCGCGCTCCAGGGCTCAAGCTGGGCTTTGCGAATCTCCCAATACGCGCGCTGGATGGATTGGCTCGTCGCGAGCGTCCGATCATAAGCCTGCTCCAATGTAATCACGTCACCTGCTTGCGCGCGGACGCATATCAGAAGCGCCGCCAGCCAGAGGGAAGCGGTCGCTTTCATTACGGCAAACCGATATTTTTTCTCCGCGAGCTGGCCTACGAATTGTGAGTCAGGCAACCCACGGCCAGCTTCACGAAGACGTCCGGTTTGATCAACCAGTTGCCCCACTTCGCGTCCAGATCTTTTGTTGGCGCGGCTGCCACGATCTCATCGGCGGTCTTGCCAGCCTTTATCATGGGAGCGATCCGGGCTTTGACTTCCGTGAGCATATCGCGGAACTCCTTCAGTTGCGTCGCGTTACCCATCGGCCCATGCCCAGGGATAAAGCGCGTCTTGTCATCCACTCCCGGGAACGCGAGCATCGCGTTCGCCGCTGCCACCATCCCTTCGATGGAGCCCTTGCTGCCCCAGTCGATGAATGGATACATCCCGTTAAACATCAGGTCGCCGGTATGAAGAACGTTCGCTTCCGGAAAATAGATCGCGACATCCGTGTCCGTGTGAGCAGGTGGCAGATGCGTCATTTTCAGCGTGTGATTGCCAAAATACACTGTGGAATGGTCATCGAAGGTGATGACCGGCAGCGCGGCCGGTGGCGAAGCGCGGAAGAGGAACCCCAGCGCCTCATTCTGCTGGTCGGTGGACAGCCGAACGCGGGTTTGTTCGTGCGCGATGATCCGCGCTCCGCTGCTCCCGAGCAACGCGTTTCCCCCGGAATGGTCAAAGTGCCAGTGGGTATTGATGACTGTAGTTATGCGCTTCCCTCCGCATAGTTCTGAAACGCGCTTAACGAGCGCGGGAGCGCGCGAAGGCACTCCGCAGTCCACCAGCAGCACCCCATCCTGCCCCTCCACGACAGCGATGTTGCCGCCGGGGCCAGTCAACAGCCACAAGCCATCCGCAAGGGGAGTGGTCTCGATCTTCGCCGCTTCAAAAAAGGGGTTGCTCGGCACCGCTGCCGCCGGCGAAGAGTCCGGGCCTGCCTCCGCCGCGGACGTTTGCCGCGTCAGCCACGGCGAAACAGCCAGCCCTGCGGCGGCTCCAGCCATGCCGCGCAGAAGAGAGCGGCGGGAAAGTGTGTGGGCGATGTCGGTGGATTGCGTCATATCCCCGCAACTAGAATCCGATTTCCGCCAGAATCAATCGGAAGAGAGTCGGGCGGAGGGTTCAAAGCCCGTCGGAACTTCTCCATTGCCGCGTTGATCTCGCTGGCCGCTCCACCTGTCGTCTGTATCTTTTGACCAGGAACAACTGGAAAAGCCATTTAGATCCCGTGCCCGACGACGACCACATCCCGACGCGTGAAGAGCGGCGGAAGAAGCGCGCCGACCGCCGCGCAAAGCAGCGCGCTGAGAACGCGGGACGCGCCGCCGTCAATGCATGCGGAACGCCTCGCGTGGCGTGGCGGCATTGACATGCTGGAGCCGGAAGCGCCGCCTGCCCCGGCGTTAAACGTGGGTTGTTCCGGCTGGTTCTACTGGCACTGGAAAGGCGGCTTCTACCCAGCTGATCTGCCAACAAGCCGCTGGTTCCCCCACTATGCGGATCGCTTCACGACGGTGGAACTGAACGCGCCTTTCTATTCATGGCCTTCATCCGCCACGGTGCGGACCTGGTTGCGTCAAGCGGGCGCGCGCGATTTTATCTACACCGTCAAAGCGTCCGAACTTATCACCCACGTGAAGCAGTTCACCGGCACGAAGAACCTCGTCCGGGATTTTGGATTCATTGCGGATGTGCTTGGAGCCCGGATGGGATGCTTTCTCTTCCAGTTGCCGCCCAGCTTTCATTACTCGCCCGCCCGCCTCCGGCGAATTCTCGCGCAACTCGATCCGCGTCGCCGGAATGTAGTCGAATTCCGCCATGCGAGTTGGTGGCGGGACAACGTTTACGAAGCCTTCCGCGAGAACGGCACAATCTTTTGCTCGTGCAGCGGCCCGCGTCTGCCCGCTCCCCTCATCAAAACCGCGGACGACATCTATGTGCGTTTCCATGGAGTCAAGCAGTGGTATAGACACGACTACTCACAGGAGGAACTCGCCGGGTGGGCGGCAAGGATCAAAGAAAGCGGCGCCGCGCGAGTCTGGGCCTACTTCAATAACGACCGGGACGGTTACGCGATCAAAAACGCGCAGGCATTGCTTTCAATGCTGCGGACGGATCATGGGCGAACCTTCTGAGATCGCAAAGCGCGGGGAGGGAAATCAGCGCCCTCAGGCTCGGGCGGTGCCGGTCTCTAGGCGCCTGCGCGTCTTCTCAATTTCGTTAGCTAATACCTTCTCCTTCGGCAGCGCCGTGAGGTATTCCCGCGTAATGACCTTGTTCGGCAGTCCTTCCAGCGCGTAGCGGGCCACGGCATCATCTTTCTGCGCGCACAGAATCAGCCCAATAGGCGCATTCTCGCCCTCGTTGGTCCAGTGCTCTCGGGCATAGTTGAGGTAAAGGTGCATTTGCCCCGCGTCGGCGTGAGTGAACCGGCCGAGCTTGAGGTCAATGACTTTGATTTCTTCGTCGGGACTCACGGCGTCCCCGGCCTCCGCCTTCCGATTTTCGCAGCATCGCCGCCTTGTTTCGCGATAGCGCGGTGCGCTCGTAGAACTGCGTCGAAATCTGGCGGTCAAGCTGCCGCGCCGACCAGGCACAGCGCAACGCCTCTGTTTCATAGAACTTCCGGCCCTCTTCGCTGCGGAGTCCCAGGAGGCGGACGTAGTGTGACCACGGCAGCGGGAAGCGAGCGGCAACGTGGCTCAGCCGTGCTGAAAGGGCTTGCATGTCGCCCACAACAGATTTGCCCGACACTGTCGGGCATTTCTTCACGATGAATTTGCCCGACACTGTCGGGCGAATCTCCGGGTAGCTCAAAAAGAACTGGCGCTATTTGTGGGGATTCTGCCCGGAAAAGACACGCCGAATTTCCCCGTAAGATCGGCTGAAAGCCGCTCCTGAACGTGGAACCAGCCGTCTTTGAAAAACTTCTCTTCATTGCAGAACCTTGAATCTGCGAGGCACAACTTGTAGCCGGTCTTCATCCTCATGCGCACGAGTTTTCATGATCGCCGCCGAGTTATCCCGCCCGAATCGCCTAGCCACGCAGATACGCCACCGCCCGCTGAGTTCGCGTTCGCCCTCAACTCTCGACACTGCCGAGAGTTTTCAAAGCGCATTCTGAGCAGTTGTTCACCACTTTCATCCCGAACAAACTTGAATACCGCCGGGTTCGCCGCGAATCGTTCCTATTCACTCCACTGATTCACAGACCGCCTTCCGCGATCCCATCGACGCGGTTGCGGATTCGGCGCCGATCTCTCGCAAGCTGAAGAGCCTCCGCAAAGGCCCCGTCGTGTTCGAGCACGTCACGGAATCCGCGCGTCCCTTTCTGGCGGCGGTGATCGCCCGGCGAGTGAAAAAGACCGTGTGGGTGATTTGCGAGAATGCGCGCCGCCAGGAGTATTTTCATAATGAAGTCGCGAACTGGCGCCCGGACGCGCTTTTCTTCCCCACTGTGGACGCCGCCATCGCCGGCCAGGCGTTGATCGACCCGGAGGTGAGCGCCGAGCGGCTCGCGGTTTTGCAGCGGCTGCTTAAAAAAGACGCCGAAATGGTGGTGGCATGCGCGGCGAGCCTTGATGATGACGTGGCCGCTCCAGAGTCGCTTGCTCAGACCACCATCGAGCTGAAGGTCTCCACGCGCCTGGATCGCGACGCGCTTGTCGACTCACTCGGCAAAGCGGGCTACGAGCGTGTTGGGCAGGTATCCAGCCGCGGTCAGATCGCCATTCGCGGCGGCATTTTGGACATCTTTTCCTGGCAGCATTTGAACCCGGTCCGCGTCGAGCTTTTCGATGATCTCATCGAGTCCATTCGCCCCTTCGATGTCGACACGCAGACCTCCGTTGGCGCTTCGGACACATGCACTCTTCTGCTGGGCGACGCGGACGCGCGGACCTGCCTGCTGCGCGACTACATCCGTCCCGCCGATATCGTCATCGCGAGTTCCTCCGAACTTATCACTCCTACAGCGCTCATCCTGGAAGGCGTCGCCGACGCCCCGGATTCAGACGCGCCGGATCAGGCTGGCGGGAAAGCGGAGGTGTACGACACCGCCTTTCACGACCACGGTTTGGGCGAGTTTGAAGCGGGCGACCTCGTCATCGCGGAGTCCCGGCGCGAGGAACTTTTCCGGCAGCTTCGTGAATGGCGGACCCGGAAATGGGATACGTTTATCTACTGCAACAACGAAGGGGAGGCGGAACGCCTTCACGATCTCCTTCCCGAAGAGGAACGCGATTACGTCCAGTATCCCGTTGGCTCGATATCGAAGGGATTCACCTTCCCGGCCGCCCGTGTCGCCTTGCTATCGGATTCGGAACTGTTCGGACGCTACCGCAACACCCGGTCGCGGCGGCGTCTGCTTAAACGCGCGCAAGAGCAGGCCAGTCGCGCGCAGATCGATTTCAGCGAGTTGGGGGAGGGGGACTTTGTTGTTCATCTGGAACATGGCGTCGCCCGCTATAACGGGATGCAAACGTTCAAGGCCGCGGCGGGGGAAGCGGAGGAAGTCCTCGTGCTGGAGTTCGCGGATGAAGCGAAACTCTATGTCCCGCTCGAGCAATCTTATATGGTGTCACGCTATGTGGGCGTCGGCAAAAAGACTCCGCCTCTCAGCAGTCTCGGGGACGCCCGCTGGGCAAAGGCCAAGAAGTCCGCCGAGAATGCCATCTTCGACTATGCCTCACAGTTGCTCTCGCTCCATGCGGAGCGGGAGACTCGCAAAGGCCACGCGTTCACGCCCGATACAAAGTGGCAGCGTGAGTTTGAGAGTTCCTTCATCTACAAGGAGACAGCGGATCAACTGACTTCCATCGCCGCCACAAAGGCCGACATGGAATCCGAGCGCCCCATGGATCGTCTCATCTGCGGCGATGTGGGCTTTGGCAAAACGGAAGTCGCCATCCGCGCGGCTTTCAAGTGCGTGATGGGCGGGAAACAGGTCGCGCTGCTCGCGCCCACGACCGTCCTCGCGCAACAGCACTGGCATACTTTTCGCGAGCGCATGTCGGACTACCCCGTCGTCGTGGAATCCCTCAGCCGGTTCCGCACAGCCGCCGAGCAGCGCAAGGTCATGGAAGGCATGCGCTCGGGTGAAGTGGACATCGTCATCGGCACGCACCGCCTCATTTCAAAGGACGTTCACTTCAAGGACCTCGGCCTCGTCGTCATCGACGAAGAACAACGCTTCGGCGTGCTCCACAAGGAAAAGTTCAAATCCCTCTTTGCTCTCGTGGACATGCTCACCCTGTCCGCCACTCCGATCCCGCGCACGCTTTACCTGTCGCTCATGGGAGCGAAGGACATGTCCATATTGGAGACACCTCCGCTCAACCGCATTCCCATCGAGACCGTGATCTGCGGGTACGATGAACGCGTTATTCGCGACGCGATCCGGCGGGAACTCGACCGCCAGGGGCAGGTCTATTTCCTCCATAATCGCATTCACACCATCGAGCGTGTTCGCTCAAGAATCCTGGAGCTCCTGCCCGGCGCGCGCGTCGGCATTGGGCATGGGCAGATGGAGGAGGATCGGCTCGAAGAAGTCATGCGGCAATTTGTGGGGGGTGAGCTCGATGTGCTCGTCTCCACCACCATCATCGAGAGCGGCCTCGACATCCCGAACGCCAATACCATCATCATAGATCGCGCGGATCGTTTTGGCCTTGCTGATCTTTACCAGTTGAGAGGCCGCGTCGGTCGCGCCGAGCACAAGGCGTACGCGTATCTCATGCTGCCACGCGAATTGATGACCGTCGGAGCGGCTCGGAAAAGGATTAACGCGATCAAACAGTACTCCTCGCTCGGGGCCGGTTTCAAGATCGCCATGCGCGACCTCGAGATTCGCGGCGCTGGCAATATCCTCGGCACCGCGCAGAGCGGCCACATTTTCACCATCGGCTTCGAGCTGTACTGCCAGCTCCTGAAGCAGGCAGTCGCGAAACTGAAAGGCGAAAAGGTAAAACCCCGGCTGGAAACCTTGTTGCGTCTGGATTTCGTCTCGACCAACGAGGCCGAGTTCCACTCGCGCGGGAACCTCGCCGCCGCCTTTCTCTCCGGCGATTACATCGAGCAGGCAAAGTCGAGGATTCAGGCTTACCGCAGCCTCGCCGAGATCATCAATCGCAAAGATATGGAGAAACTCAGCCGCTCCTGGCGGGATCGTTTTGGTCCTTTGCCAAAGCCCGCGGAGAATCTGTTGCTCATGACAGAAATAAAGCTCGCCGCCGCGCTGCGGAAGATCACCATCGTCGAGGTGCGCGACAGCAAAGTCATGCTCACACGCGCTGGCGATCTTATCCAGATCGGGGGCAAGTTTCCCCGCCTTACCGCAGAATCACCCGACGCGCGTCTCCGGGACCTGTTCGAAATGGTCAAGGCATTCTGATTTCCGAACTAAGGGCGAAAACCGTCAAAACATGTTTGGCGTTTTCAGCCATTTTCCTTATAGAAAACGTTTGTGATGACATATGGCGTCAGAGTTTCCCTGCCAGCTTCCTTGTTCTCGCGCCACAATCTTGAAATCTTCGTCCTTTCTGTGACCGCGTGAACGTCTCGGACCTGCGCGGCATCCTGCAGTACGTTCCCCGGTTCAGGGAAAAGATTTTCGTCATTGCGATCGATGGGGACATCATCGGTTCCCCGAATTTTCAGAACATCCTGCTCGACATCGCTGTGCTGCGTTCGCTGAGCATCAAGGTCATCATTGTGCATGGCGCCGCCTTGCAGGTGGAGAAGCTCGCGGCGGAACGCGGGGTGAAGCTGACCAATTCTGACGGCACCGGTATAACCGACGAGCCTACTCTCAAGATCAGCATCGAAGCGGCCATGCAGGTCACGAATGAAGTCATGCAGGGACTCACCGCCGTGGATTTGCGCGCGGCGTACGCGAACTCCATCATCGCCCACCCTGCTGGGATACTCGGCGGTGTGGACTACCTGAATACCGGCAAGGTCGAGAAGATCGACAGCAAATGCCTCCACCTGTTCCTGAACGAGGGCATCGTCCCGATCATCCCGCCCATAGGGTTTGATGGGGAGGGGAAGACGTTCCGGGTGAATTCCGACAGCATCGCGGTGGAGGTCGCGGAAGCCACGCACGCGATGAAAATCCTCTTTCTCTCCCCCCGGGAAGGGCTGGAATTAAATGGAGAAATCATCCGCCAGCTTTCCATCTCGGAAGCCGACGAGTTGCTGAAGAAACGCAAGACACACCAGAATCCAAACCTCACCTCAAAGATTGAGCACGCCGCGCGCGCCTGCCGCCAGGGTGTGCCACGTGTGCATCTGTTGAATGGCGATGCCAATGAAGCCCTGCTCGCGGAAGTCTTCAGCCATGACGGGGTGGGAACAATGGTTTATTCCAACGAATACCAGCAGATCAGGCGCATCTTCAAAAAGGACGTCCGCGGCATCATGAACCTCATCCGCCAATCTGTGGACAGCGAGGAGCTTGTGCGGAGGACGCGCGCGGATATCGTGCAGCACATCGCGGATTACTGGGTGCTGGAGATCGACCGCAGCCTGGTCGCATGTGTGGCGCTCCATACATATCCCGAGGAGAAGAAAGCGGAACTCGCCTGTCTCTATGTCAGCAAGAGCCATAGCGACAAAGGGCATGGGCGCCGGCTGATGGCGTTCGCTGAAAACCTCGCGGCGCAAAAAGGCCTTCGCAAAATTTTTGCTCTTTCCACTCAGGCGTTCAGCTATTTTCAGCACCATGGCGGGTTTGAGGAGTCCACCCCTGACGAGCTGCCCCCCGGGCGCAGGGAAAAGTCCAGACGCGAGCGGGCGCAACTCGAAGGTGCTCATAAAGGATGTCGCTCCCCAGACCCCCGGCGCATTGTAGGGAGCCGTTTCAAGGCATGAGATGAGCATCGTTGTCGATACCATAGTCCTTCTGGCCTACTTTCTCGGCATCGTGTCACTCGGGCTATGGGCCGGGCGCAGGAATAGCAGCCTTCGCGATTTCGCCCTTGGCGGGCGATCCATCCCCTGGTGGGCGGTGCTGGCGTCCATTGTTGCCGCCGAGACGAGCGCGGCCACATTCCTTGGCACCCCTGCCGAGGGGTTCAAGACACGCAGCTATGTTTACGGCCAGCTCGCAGTCGGCACCATCCTCGCGCGCATCGTTATCGCCTTCACTTTCATCCGTCCGTACTACCGCTACCGGGTGGAAAGCGTCTACGAATTCCTGGGCGCGCGCTTCGGCGCGCTCACCCGCAACGCCGCCAGCGGCATTTTCCTCGTGACGCGGGTGCTCGGCATCGGCGTGCGTCTTTATCTCGGCGGCGCGATTCTCGTCGTCATCTGGCGCTATCTCCACCCAGGCGCGGCGGTGACGCTCCAGACTTACTTCTGGGGCATCCTCTTCATTACCGTCATGACGACCTTCTACACGGCGGTCGGGGGCATCAAGGCGGTCGTCTGGACGGACGTCATTCAGGCCGGGCTGATGCTCGGTTCCATGTTTCTTGCCATATTCCTTCTCATCAAAAAAATCCCGGGCGGCTTGGGCGAGGTGGGGCGCAATCTTGGCGGATTCTCCTCGGTTGGAATTTTCCAAACCGGCTTTGATACCCACCTGCCGTTCGGCGCCGCTCTCAAGGCGATGTTTGAGGAGCCCTACACCCTCTTTGCCGCCTTCATTGGCTCGACCTTCCTCACCATGGCGACTCATGGCACCGACCAGGACATGGTGCAGCGCATGCTGACAGCTTCCAGCTACAAGAAGTCCCGGCTTTCTCTCATCCTCAGCGGTCTCGCCGACGTGCCCATTGCCGCGTCCTTCCTCACAGTCGGCATCCTCCTGTCCGTCTATTACCAGAAAGTGCCGGATCCCACTCTCCCCGCCGCCGATAACGAGATTTTCGCCCACTACATCATCCATGAAATGCCCGTGGGACTCCGCGGCCTGATCATCGCCGGGGTATTCGCCACCATGATGGGTTCCACCTCCGCCGCCCTGAATGCCCTTGCCACAAGCTTTACGAGGGATTTTTACCAGCCCTACATCAATCCCGGCGCGGATGACCGCGAGTCTATCCGAGCCGCTCGCATCGCCACCGCTGTCTTTGGGGTGCTTATGATCATCGTCGCCACTCTCTCCGCGCGCGCCGTTCTACAGAATGCCACCCTCACCATCATACCCATCGCGATCGGCTGCCTTGGCTACACATACGGCGCTCTTCTGGGTGTTTTTCTTGTCGGCATGCTGACGAAAACCAGGGGCGCGGATCGCTCAAACGTTATCGCCATGGCGCTGGGCATCGCGGCTGTGCTCGTTCTTTGCAAGATCGACGTGCCCGGTCTTTCTTCCCGGCAACTCGTTGCCGGAAAGCTCACCGACGTCCCTTGGAACTTCGGTTTTTTCCTTCCTGAATCCTGGCCGCGGATCGCCTGGCCCTGGTATGTCTTCATTGGCTGCTCCGTCACTTTCCTCTCTTCCATTCTGTTCGCCACTCCCGTCAGCCGTTTGCAAATCGCCGCCGCCCACACAGCCCGGGAAGCGTGAGTCGATGAGCCCCAACGGGTTGCAAATCGTCAAGAAAAATTCGTCGTAGCGCGTGAAATAAAGACGCCTCGTTTGAGGTATTTTTTCTTGCTGCAAACAAAGGCGGACGTATTCTCAGCGCCGCTGTGCGGCACGGGGTTGGGCCGGTGTGAATAACTTGTGAAGAACTTAATAACTTTTGACCCTTCGGCTGTCCGCCACGCGCCCGGCACTTGTTTGGCGAACTTTTTATTGGCAATGCTGGATATATCGGCGTTCCACGCCGACAGGAATCGTAAGTGTCTGAACAAGAGCAGATTGCAAAATGGCAGTTTTGCTTGTTCCACTCTCCTCGCGTCTTTTTTCTCTATTATTGCAGGTAGTCGCCCTGCGGGCTTTGCCCAAGCGTTTGTAACACTTCACAGGTAAATAGGTGTGAGTAAGTCACTTATGGAAAATGATTTGGCGTCGGTGTGGGAGAGGATTTCGGATTTCTTAAGGCCGGAGGTAAGCGCCGACACCTTCCAACGTTGGTTTCGCGACATTGAGCTTGTTCACGCGGATTCTGGAACCCTGACCCTCCAGGTTCCAAACGACATCTATCAGCTTTGGATCGAGACCAATTATATGCGACTGCTGCAAGCGGCCATCCTCGCGGCGCTCGATGGACCTCGCGCCGTGAAATTCCGCTTTCAGGATCATCCCTCTTCCGCCTACTGCGCGGCCCCGGTTCCCGCCCCGCCCGTTCCATTTCCTTTGGAGGAGGCAGCCGATCCGGCGTCCATATCTTCCAACGGGATGAATCCCCGCAATACGTTCGACTCGTTCGTGGTCGGGTCGGCGAACCAGTACGCGTACGCGGCGGCGCATGCCGTGGCTGTCGCGCCCGCGAAGACCTACAACCCCCTGTTCGTTCATGGCGGCGTGGGCTTGGGCAAGACGCACCTTATGCAGGCGATCGGCCAGCGCGCCGGCTCGCCTCGGAAACATGCCAAGGTTATGTATGTGTCGAGCGAGCGTTTCACCAACGAGTTCATAGACGCGATCCAAAACAGCGCCTTGGTGAAGTTCCGGAAACGCTACCGTCAGGCAGACATCCTTCTGATCGATGACATCCAGTTCCTTGCGGGCAAGGAACGCTGCCAGGAGGAATTCTTTCACACCTTCAACACGCTGTACGACCAGCATAAGCAGATCGTGCTTTCCAGCGACCGGCCGCCGAGCGAGATCGTGAATCTCGAGGCGCGGCTGGTTTCCAGGTTCGAATGGGGTCTCACTGCCGAACTCCAGCCTCCAGACATGGAAACGCGCGTCGCGATCCTGCGCAAAAAGGCGGAGGTATTCGAGATCAAGCTCCCGAACGAAGTCATCGAATACCTTGCCCAGCGCATTCGCGCGAACGTGCGCCGACTGGAAGGAGCCCTTATGCGTGTCGCGTCCTACGCTTCACTCAGCTCCAGGCAGCTCAACTTCGAAGCCATTGAGCACCTTCTAAAAGACATCCTCCAGGAAGAAGCCAAACGCGCTGTCACCATCGACCAGATTCAAAAGAAGGTCGCCGAGTACTTTGACATCCGCCTCGCGGATATGAGCAGCAAACGGCGGCCCGCGAACATCGCGTTCCCAAGGCAGGTCGCCATGTATCTCTCCCGCGAAAATACCAAAACGTCCCTCAACGAAATCGGTGAGGCGTTTGGCGGGCGCGATCACGGCACCGTGCTCCACGCGCATCGCACCGTGAAGGAGAAGATGAAGAAGGATGAGAAAATCCGCAACATCGTATCCATGCTCGACAGCCAGTTGCAGCGGTGACATAAAACGGTTCGCGGTGGGTAATGACGAATTGACTCACATCGCGATGTAGCTTATGCACGACATTCTCGCCGTCCGCTTTTTGCGCGCGCGAGGATTCCAACTATGAAATTCAGCGTCAGCAAAGAAAAGCTCCTGCAGGGCCTGCAAACGGTGCAGAACGTCGTCAGCGCGCGCACCACCCTTCCCATCCTTTCCAACGTCCTTTTGCAAGCGGAGGGGACTGAACTGCGGCTCACGACTACCGATCTTGACGTGGGCGTTCGGGGTTCCGTTGAAGCCACGGTCGAACGTCCCGGGGCCACCACGCTGCCCGCCAAGCGGTTCTTTAATATCATTCGTGAACTCCCGAGCAGCGAGGTGCAGATCGATGTCGATTCCAAGAATCAGGCTTCCATCCGCAGCGGCCCGTGCTTCTTCAAGATACTTGGTCTGCCCGAGGAAGAGTTTCCTCCGTTCCCAAAATTCGAGGACGCCAAGGTATTTAATATCCGCCAGAAAGAGCTGAAGGATGGGCTGAAGAAAACCGCCTACGCCATATCCACCGACGAAACGCGCTACGTCCTGAATGGCATCCTCTGCTCATTCAAAGACAACAAGCTTACCCTCGTCGCCACGGATGGACGCCGCCTTGCGCTGGTGGATATCGAGATGGAGTTTCCGCGCAGCCACGAAGCCGAGGTCATCATCCCTGCAAAGGCTGTCACGGAGATTCAGCGCATGCTTCTCGATGATGGAGACGCAAAGCTTTCTATCGGCGCGAACCAGGTTTCATTTGAGGTGGGTAATACACTCCTCGTTTCCAAGTTGATCGAAGGCAACTACCCAAACTACCGCCAGGTCATTCCGGGCGAGATGCGCGAGCGCGTCACCCTCGAGCGCGAGACCTTCCTCGCCTCGGTGCATCGAGTTTCCCTCCTAGCCAGCGAAAAGTCGAACTCCGTCAAGCTCGTGTTCTCCAAGAACAACATCGGCATCATGGCGAATACGCCGGAAGTCGGTGAGGCAAACGAATCCCTTTCCGTTCAGTATAAGGGCAAAGATTTCTCCATAGCCTTTAATCCCGACTTCCTCATGGCCCCGTTGCGCAACCTCACCAACGACGAGATCTTTTTTGATCTCATTGACGAGATGAGCCCCGGCGTCATTAAAATCCAGAGTCCCTTCCTTTACGTGCTGATGCCGATGCGGATCAGCTAAATTTTCGTTTCCAGCTTCTTGTATTTCGTTCTATCTTGATCCCCCGTTTCTGGATGGGATCATTCGCAGTTTTTGCTCACGTGGCGGAATTGGCAGACGCGTACGGCTCAGGACCGTATGGGGTAACCCGTGGAGGTTCGAGTCCTCTCGTGAGCACCAGCGGCAAGCCCGCCCGCCCGTTCTTCCGCTCCTTCCCTTGAACTCTTCCGTCTCATGCTAGACGCCCAAACGTATGCCGCCGTCAAACGCGATGGTGGTCTATGCGATCTCTCCGCGCGCGCAAAGCTGCGTCTCACCGGCGCTGACCGTGTCCGTTTTCTGAATGGCCAAACGAGCAAAGACATACGCCGCGCTTCCGCGACCCAGACCCTGGCCGCCTGCGTCATGACCGCAAAGGGCAAGATGTGCGCGGACATCCACGTCTTTGCCGGCGCGGACTTCCTTCAGATGGACGCGGACGCCTCCCTCGCGGGGACTCTTGCCGCCCGGCTTGAGCGTTACATCATCTCCGACGATGTCGAACTCGTCGACGTTACCGATGCCCTGTCTCTTTTCCACATCTTCGGCGTTGAATCCGCCCGTGCCGCCGAACTCATCGGGGCCTTGTCAGCGGCGCATCCGTCCGCTTCCATCCTCGGGTCTCGCCGCCTCGGCTCGGACGGCATTGACATCGTCGTTGAGAGTGACCGTTCTGGCGATGTCTGGGCGTGGCTCTCCCGTGAGCTGCCAACGGCCAGCGACGCGGTGCTGGAATGCCTTCGAGTCGAGGCGGGGGTGCCCAAGTGGGGATGCGAACTCACAGAGGACACCATCCCCGTGGAGGCCGGCCTGGATCGCCATGCTATCGACTACGGCAAAGGCTGCTATGTCGGCCAGGAAGTCATCTCGCGCTTGAAGAGCATCGGACAGGTAAACAAGCGTCTTCTGGGTTTCGTCGCCATCGAGGGCAGCCTCCAGCCGGGTATGCGCCTGTTTTCGCAGAGCCAGCCTGAAAAGGACGCCGGATGGCTTACGACCGTCGCGCGCAGTTTCGGCTTGGAAAAGCAGGCCGCGTTGGGCTATTTGAAGCGGGGCTTCGAACCCGGTCTTCTGAATGCGCGCGATCCAGACAATCCGGTTGCCGGTGGAAACCCATGTGTAGTGGAAGCTCGCTCGTTGCCCTTAATCCCATGAAACACCTCCTGCTTCTCGCCCTGTCGCTCGCCTGCGCCTCGCCGCTTTTCGCCAACGAATTGGCCGTCCTTTCGATCCGCCTGCCGGATGACAAACAGCCCAAGCGCGTTGTTATTGAACTCGCCGATGCCGAAGCGCCGCTCACCGCGCGCAATTTCGAAGACCTGGCGCGCCATGGCTTCTACAATGGCATGGCATTCCATCGCGCCTTTAAGGATACTCTCGTTCAAGCGGGCGACCCATACAGCAAGGGCAAAGACAGGCTGCGTGTCGGCATCGGTGGCCCTGGATACACTCTCCCGCCGGAGATTCACCGCAAACACACGCTCGGCGCGGTTGCCACCTCCCGCCTCCCCGACGATATAAACCCATCCCGGCGCTCCAACGGCAGCCAGTTTTACATCTGTCTGAAGCCCATGCCCGAGCTGGATGGCAAATACACCGTCTTCGGTCGCGTCCTGGAGGGCATGGAAACCCTCCGCGCTGTCAGCAATCTCCCAGTTGATACGAACGACAACCCCATGGATCGCGCCATTATCAAATCGGTGCGCATCATGCCCGGGGGCAGCTTGTAGTCAGGCTTCTTCCTTTGTATTCCGCAGTTTCATCCTCGAGTCGGCGCCTCTGATATTGTTTTACATTGCGCTCATTGATGATTTTTCGCATAGTTGGCCGGAAAATTCACGCGCCCTATGAAAATATCTCTTCCGAAGCCGCTCCTTTTAGGCGCGGCGCTCGCCCTCCTTGCCCCCCAAGCGCTTCGCGCTCAGGAATATTTTCGCACTCTGGCCACGCCAGAGGACCTTGCCACCGTGCAGGTGCCAACCGCCGAGCAGGAGGAGAAGTACAACCTGCGTCTCGGCTCCAACATCGGCGTTAACGTCGCCGCCGGCGTCGCGCTGGAGTTTAACGACAACATCAATCTCGCTCCAAACGGCCAGCGGAAATCCGACATCATCTTCCGCCCCTCTGTGGAGTTCGATTCCGCGTGGCGCATCAGCGATCTCAATGTCCTCCGCTTTTCTCTCGGCCTGAGCTACGCGAAGTATTTCGACCATTCCCAATTCGACACCCGTGGCGTGCTGCTTTCGCCGAACTCGGCGCTGGAGCTCACCGTCCATGTCGGCGAAGTCTCGCTCACTTTCCGCGAGCGCTTCAGCTACCAGGAGGATCCGTTCGATCTACCCATCCTCAGCGGAGTCGCTGTCTATCGCCGGTTTGAAAACCAGGTGGGTGTCCAGGCTGATTGGGACATCAACGAACGCATCAAGCTCACAGCCGGTTACGACCACTACAACCTGTGGGCGCTCGATTCGCAATTCCAGGATCTCAGCCGCGCCGTCGATACCCTCTATGTCAAGCCCACCATCGTCCTCGGGCCAAACCTCTCCACTGGCGTCAGTATCTCCGGTTCCTTCATCACGTTCGAGCACCCCGGGCAGAACGATGGCGTTGGCATCAGCGTCGGACCATTCGTCGACATCAACTTGAACGAGTCCACGCGGCTTTACGCGGAAGCTGGTTTTCAGGAGTTCACCTTTGATCGCGGGGGTTCCATCAATGACAACGGGGACTCCACTTCCTGGTACGGCAGGCTCGAGGTCACCAACCGGCTCAGCGATAATCTCACCCAGCATCTCTCATTTTCGAAAAATGCTGAGATTGGCTTTGGCCAGAATTTCTACACCCTCTACCACGTGGAGTATGGCGCGGAGTGGAAGGTCAACCCCTCTCTCTCTCTGGATCCCACCGCTTTCTACGAACATTACACCACTTCTGGACAAGGGGCCGAAACAGCGGATCGTTATGGATTCGCCCTCGGGGCACGCTACGTGCTAACTCCTTCTATCACGCTGGGGCTGGATTACCGCTTCCTGTTGAAGGATTCGAATCTGCCTCAGCTTGGTTATCAGCAGAATTTGGTATTATTGAGCGCCTTTTACAGTTTTTAAAGCTTATGACTCTCCGCCCCCTCTCCTCTGCAATCGCGGTGTGGGTGGTGTGGCTGGTCTGTGTGGCGCAAGTGAAGGCTGCCCCTGGCGCTCACTCGCTGTTTAACGACACCCCTCTGCCCCTCCGCTCGGAGCAGGCTCCGCAGCCTTCCGCCGATCCGCAAGGTTACCCAGGGCTTGCCGCGCCTCCCGCGCCCGCCTACAGGCAGACTGCCGCGGATCCCGATAAACCGCTCCACGTGGGCGATCAGGTCACCCTTGAAATCGTTGAGGATAAGACCGGCCCGGTCCAAAAAGTTGTCACCGCCACCGGCGATCTCGATGTCCAGCCGTTGGGCCGCGTTCATGTCTCAGGCAAGAGCTGCTCTGCCGTCGAAGCCGAGTTGAAGCGAAAGCTTGAGGCGGACTATTACTATAAGGCCACTGTGCATCTCGCCATCGACATGGTCATGCAGGAGCCCATCGTCTATGGCAAAGTCTATGTCGCCGGCGCCGTCAAGGCCCCGGGGCCCATTCCGCTCGATCCCGGCGAGCGCGTCACTGTCAGCAATATCATCCTGAAGGCGGGCGGCTTCGCGCAGTTCGCGGCGAGCGACGATGTCAGGATCACCCAGAAGGAACGAGGCGGCGCGAAACAGACCGTGAAAGTCGATGTCCTCGGTGTCTGGAAGGCCAAGGCCCACGTGGAGGATCCCGTTGTCCACGATGGCGATTACATCTGGGTGCCGCAAAAAGCCATCAACTGGTAACCCCTTATGGAAATCGAACCGCCTCCTTCCGCCGCCCGCGATTGGGGCTCCCGCCTCAGTCTGAAGCTCTACCGCTATCGCGGCCTCGTGAAGCGCCGCTGGTGGGTTCTCGCCTCAGCCATCGCCCTCGGCCTCGGCATCGAAGCTTTATTGGTTTTTTCAAAACCTGTCGAATATACCTCCGACGGCCAGCTCTCCCTGACTGACAAGATCGAGGTTCAGGGCGCCGCCCAGGTGCAACCCAATCAGGATATGGAGTTCTTTGGAACCGCGCGGCAGTGGCTCCAGAACCAGGAGATCAAGAGCCGCGCCGAACGCCGCGTAAAGCTCGAAGCGCCCAACTTGCGCGGGAAGGTTGAACTCACCGCGACCCGGTTGCCCGGCACCTCCATCTTTGACCTCGTGGGCAACGGTGACAACCCGGAGTACACACAGCGCTTCGTTGACGCCGCGATGGAGGAATTTCTAAATTCCCGTCACGAAAAGGAACAAGGCCAGGCTGAACTGGCTGCCAAACAGATCAACGAAGAAATCGCCAAGCAGCGCGATGAGAAAGCAGCCGTGGAAAAGGAACTCCGCGATTACTCCGACCAGAATGACATGGCCGGGTGGACCGAACGCCAGAAGGAAGCATCCACGTTCCTCGGCGACCTCTCCAAAAAGCGCGCGAAGCTTGAGACGGAGCTGGATCGTCTGCAAAACCTCACCTCCGAGCAGCTCCTTATGTCCCCCTCTAATTCGGCCGCGACCGCTGATACTCCCGGCACCGAGAAGACTCCGGAGACTGGAGAGACTCCCATCGGGCTTGACCTCTCCACGCAATACCTTCAGCGCTCGCTGGAGCTCAGCCGCGCGCGCGCCCTGCTCGCCGAGCGGAGCAAAGTCTGGAAGCCGAAACACCCGAAACTCATAGCCATTCAGGACCAGATCGACCTTATAAAAGGCGAAATCGAAGACATCAAAAAGCAGAACGAAGAGCAGTCCAAAGCGCAGATCGGCCAGATAAAAGCGGAACTAGTCACACTCAACGACAACATCAAAAACTGGGAAATCAAAGCCAAGGACGCGGGCCACAAGACGGACGGTTACACCCAGCGGGTGGACGCCGTCGCTGCGCGCCCAGACCGTCTATCTGCAACTGCTGGCGGACCTCAAAAGCGTGCTCCTTCGCAAGGACACGGGCTCCGATGGCGTCATTCAGATCATGCAGAAGGCCAGCGATCCCGAGCAAGTCCCGCGCGGCACTCTCGCCCATCTTCTTACCGGCCTGGCGCTCGGCCTCATTGCAGGCTGCGGCATCCTCCTGCTCATGGATCGCGCCGACGACCGCATTAACTCCTCCACCGAAGTCACCGACCTCTTTACGGAACCCATCCTCGGCCAGATTCCCGACGTAGCCGACAGCCGCAGCGGCAATCGCCTGCCGCTGCTGACAGCGGCGGATGAGCGTTACTCCTTCGCGGAATCGTTCCGCAGTCTCCGCTCCTCCCTCATCTTCATGCCAAACCAGGCGAACCTGCGCACCATCATCGTCACCAGCGCCATACCCGGTGAAGGGAAATCCACGGTGGCCAGCAACCTGGCTGTCACGATGGCGCTTGCCGGCGCCCGCGTCCTCCTCGTCGATGCCGACCTCCGGCGCGGAGATCTTTCCGATCTATTCGAGCAAAAAGGCATCCTTGGCCTCTCCAGCGTCCTCCGCGGCGAAGTCGGCTGGAAATCCGCTCTCCAGACCACGAGCCACCCGAGCCTTACCCTTCTGCCGCGCGGCCCCGTCACCAATCAATCCGCCGAACTCTTTCTCGTCCCCATGTTCGATGGCTTCCTGGCGGAATGCCGCGACCAGTTCGATCTCACCATATTCAACACCGCGCCCATCCTGGCCACCGACGACACCCCCACCATCGCCCCGAACTTCGACGGCACCCTCATGGTCATGCGCGCCGGCTTCACCTCCGCGCGCCTGGTCACGAACTCCCTCAACGCCCTCTACCAGCGCCAGGTAAATGTCCTCGGCCTAATCATCAACTGCGTAAACACGCAAATGCCGGACTACCACTACTACCGCTACCCCAAATACTACGCCGCGTAACGAAATCGCGCCTCCCAAGTTGGGAAGCCAAAGGTAGGGAAGCCAAAGGTAGGGAAGCTCGCCGAGGCGTCCGTCAGTCGAAACCGCGCCGGAACCTCCCAAGCGCCCAGAAAAGCTCCCTTCCCCGCTCCGAAGTCGCGCTTCGCTCCGCGTTCCACCCCTCTGCAACTCCCTCCCCCGCAGAACCGACTCATCTCTCCTTTCTTTTCGTCGCGCGTTAGCCGATTTACACGGCGTGCATTGCCGCGGCCTCTGGAAACTCTGTAAAACCTCCGGCTGCTTGCTCGCCGTCTTCCTCCTCTGCCGCCCACCCGCCGAAGCGCGCAACGACCCGGAGACAATCGCCTTCCTTGGCCCTGGCTTCCGCGGCATCCATCTGCTGCGCGGCTCGCAGAACCACCTGCTCATCTTCACGAAGGTGAATGGTTCATTTGCCATGTTTGGCGTCGATACTGGCGCCCCCATCACCGCTTTTAATTCTGAGAGCGGCGAACTCTTTAAAGTCCGCGCCGTTCCTCCGGGAGCCCCCATTCCCTCCAGCATCAGGATCGGCGGACAGCCTGTCCCCATCGGCCTTGTCGACGATCTCCAGGCTGGCGACGTCAAGCTCGGCATCCGCCCCGTCGCCCTCGTCAACCTCTCCCACATCAACGAGGCCAAACTCTACGTGAACGGACGGCGGCGCGTCATGGAGGGGCTCATCGGAGCGGACACCCTCCTGGATTATTCCTGCGTTCTTGATTACGCGCGCCAGCAACTCTCGTTCAAGATGGAATCAACCGGCGCGAGCCATCTCGCCTCCAGCATGGCGAGATCCGGTTACACCCGCGTCCCCATGGCTATCGAGCAAGGGCACTTTACCGTTCCCTGCCTCCTGGAAGGCCATCCGTACCGCATGGTCGTGGACACAGGCTCTTTCATCACCTTGGTTGATCGCGCTTTCATGCGCCGCCAGGGCGTCTTCGGCGCGCGCACCCGTCTCAGCGGTGAAAACATAAACGGCCACACCCATCCGGTCACAGCGACCCGCTTCCGCCAATTTGTTGTCGGCGCGTTCACTTTCCCCTCAGTCCCCGTCGGCATCACCGATCTTTCCGAAGCATGGAACAGCAAGGTCATCGACAATCGCCCCCCCTTGGTCGGCCTCCTCGGAGGCGAACTCCTGGCAGAGCGTTCCGCCGTCATCGACATAGGAGCCATGGCCCTCTACCTGCGCTAGCACTCTCAAAAGTAGGGATGCCCATAGCAGGGATGCCTCGCCGAGGCGTCCGTCAGTCGAACCCGCTTATCTTCGAAGTTGCACTTCACTCCCCAGCCAGCCGCAGCCAGCCGCCGCAGACCGCTTTCATCGCGGACGTGCGGCGAATAAACCCCATATTCACCGCAAAATATGCGGTGAATCCTTGCAAGCTCGGTGGATAAACAGCATAATCTCCGCAAAACCTGCGGAGAATCATGTCTTACGTTCACGACTTGCCAGAATGGCCAAACTTAAGATGGGACGACAAGAAGTTGTCGCCGCTGCTGGCAGAAGTGCGTCACCGGCAAGGCCGACTTCTCGGTCGGCTGGAAAACCTCGGCTCTCGGCTTCGCGCTGAAGCCACGCTAAGCACCCTCACTTCCGACGTGATTAAGTCCAGCGCGATCGAAGGCGAGCATTTGGACGCCGAGGAGGTGCGTTCATCCATTGCCCGGCGGCTTGGAATGGACTTCGCGGGTATGAAGGCGGCGGGGCGGAACGTTGAGGGAGTGGTTGAAATGATGCTCGATGCCACACAGAAGTACGCGGACCCCTTGACCTCAGACCGGCTCTTCGCCTGGCACGCCTCCCTCTTTCCCACTGGCCGCAGCGGTATGCATAAAATCACCGTCGGCGCGTGGCGCCCTCTGGAGGCGGGCGCGATGCAAGTTGTGTCCGGTTCTATGGGCAGGGAGCGTGTGCATTTTGAAGCACCGGCAGCGGACCGGCTGGAATTGGAAATGAAGCGGTTCCTTGAATGGTTTTCGGAGCGCGCCGGGATCGATCCGGTCCTCAAAGCGGGAGTCGCGCATTTTTGGTTCGTGACCATCCATCCGTTCGAGGATGGCAACGGACGAATAGGGCGGGCAATCATGGATCTGGCGCTGGCCCGAGCCGAAGGCGCGCCCGAGCGCTTCTACAGCATGTCTGCGCAAATAGAATCCGAGAGAAAAGAGTATTACCTGCGCCTGGAACGCGGCCAGCGGGGCGGCATGGACATCACACTCTGGTTGGAATGGTTTTTTGAATGCCTCGGTCGCGCAATCGCGGGTGCTGACGAGGCGCTATCGAGCGTCCTGCGGAAAGCGAAAACGTGGGAGAGGATCAACGAGGGACCTGTGAACGAACGTCAGCGAAAGGTAATAAATCGTTTGCTCGACGGCTTCGAAGGAAAGCTCTCCTCGTCAAAATACGCAAAGCTCGCGAAGTGTTCTGAAGACACCGCCCTGCGTGACATCAAGCAGTTGCTGGAGCGCGGCATTCTTGTCCACGAAGCAGGAGGCGGCAGGAGCACCAGCTACCGGTTAAGCTAGGGACGCCCAAGGCTAGGGGTGCCCAAGGTAGCTCGCCGAGGCGTCTGTCGGTCGAACTCGCGACCGAAACCCCTAAAACCAATCTGCGAAAATCCCCTTCCCCCTCCTCGTTCCGAAGTTGCACTTCGGTTCCCCCGCCAATCGGCGAATAACGCCCTATTCACCGCAAAAAGATGCGGTGAATCCCCGCAACCTCCCCGCTTCCTCTGCTCGCTTTCTGTCTTCCACCCAACCCCCCAATCAAAGCCCCCGCTCATCAACATTCCACCCCTGCAGAAGCACCAGCGGCTTTGCATTCCCCAGCAGGCTGGCGTCATACCGCACCGCAATCTTCCTGGTTTCATGCGGCATCAACGTAAAATAGTTGTCCTCATAGTAGATCGGTAGCACACGTTCCCGGGCCGCGTCATCGCGAACTACCTTCAGGCAAACCATGAGCGCGATCGTCGACGCCGGGTTCGTCACAGTCACATCCATCCTCGTAAGCTCCTCTTGCCGCCCCGCCGCCGGCTCCACTTTCCCGGTGAGCCGAACCCGCGGCATCTGCGACAACTCCGCGTAGTGGGCATCCGTCCCGTGCCAGTAGAAATTCTCGCTCAGCATTTTACCGCCAGACGACAGCTTCAGTTTGATGAATGAAACCGGCGTCGTAACACGGGTGAAGTCTAGCGGGAAGCAACTCGCAGCCGTCCCGGCCTTGCAATCAATCGTGCTGCTCTGCTGGAACACAGCGTTCCCATTCATATCGAACACCGAGGCTTCCGCCGTGAGACGCGGCAGATCCGCGAGCGTATCGTTAGCGGCCTGCACCTGGTTCACATTCGAGTTCCACAATATGTGAACCGGCTCGCATGCCTTCTTTATCCCGAAATAGGCTGCGGTCGGATTTAGGTAATAGTCATAAAGCTGGCAGATCAGCGAAGGCCACGCCGGATGACTCATCCACACCAGCCCGCCGCTCCCGCGATTGCTCCGCCAGCATTCCAGCATCGCCTTCGAAGTCTCCATGTTGAACATCTGCGCCTTCTCGCAGAAATCCTGCACGTTCCCCGACGGCCCGTACGACGCGCCGATCATCGAAATGTAGGACTTGGCGCGCGGTTGATGGAAGTCGTGGAGCCCCCACATGTTATTGATCGGCCACAAATCCTTCTCCGGCATCATCAAGCGCATCGTCTCGACCGTCGGCACGCACACGATCCCCAGCTCGCTATGGAATGTCTTGCCCTTGTTTGCGAAATACCATTCGGGCTTCATCGGAGCGTACGGCCCCCCTCCCGTCACCACCCCCGCTCTCGAGTTCGGCACATAAAACCGCGTCCCATCGAGCTCTTGCGTCGCCAGGCGCATCGCCGCGTCCAGCCTCTTGGGCGGCCCTTCCTCGTTCCGCCCGCAATAGAGCGCCACTGAAGGATGATTCCGGACCTGGAGAACCTTGTCCCGCATGTTGGCGATGAACATCGTCTCGTCCTCCGGGTCCGGGCCATCGTAATGATGCACCATCCAGAAGTCATCCCATACGAGTATGCCATACTTGTCGCACGCGTCGTAAAACGCCTGGCTGGCCGTTTGCCCCGCCCAGTTGCGGATCATCACCATGCGCATGTCCTGGTGAAGATGCACCGCCGTATCGTAATCATGCTCCTTATAGAGCAGCATCGCTTCGGGCATTCCCCAGTTCCCCCCGTTGCACATGATCCGGTGGTCATTTACCGATATTTTCAGAATCTTGTCTGAAATGTCATAACTCAGCTTCCGAATCCCGAAGCTCGCATCCCGCTGATCGCTCAGCGCTCCCGCGGTTCTCGCCTCTACATGAAGCTTGTAAAGCGGCTGCCCTCCATACCCGTTCGGCCACCACAGTTGAGGCTGGGATATCGACAGCTCCGGATTCGAGTGAACATCGAACACGACTTCCATCGTCGCGTTGCCAACCAGGGTAACACTCCGCCCGAAATGGATGTTTCCCACCGTCCCTGCCACGGCCACCGTTTGCGCCTGCCCGGTCGCGTTGGCCACGTTCATCCTCACTGTCAGGTCCGCCTTCCCGTGGTCGGTCGATAAATCACTCGCCACAAACGGGTCACTGATCCGCGCGTCACCGGTCGCTCTCAGGTAAACATGATTCCAGATGCCCGTATCCCGTCCCCGTATCGAAGGGATCCAGTTCCAATGCGTGCTCGCCATGAAAGTGGGACTATCCAGCCCGATCTCGCTGCCGTTCTTCGTCGGCCCATTCAGGATCTTATGATCCGTCCGACCGGGGTGCTTCATTTTATGAATCAGCACCGCCACCGTGTTCGGCTTCCCCCACTGAAGCCCGCTGCTGATGTCAAACTGGCTGCGGATAAACGCGCCATCGATGCGCCCCACGCGCGCGCCGTTCAGATAGATATCGGCCTTCCAGTTGATCCCATCGAAGTTCAGCCACACATGCTTACCCTTGTAAGACGCGGGCGGGATGAACTCCCGGCGAAACCAAAAGTCGTGATTGTTAAAAAACTCTTCAGAAATCTGAAACTGCTGGTCGCCATACCGCGGGTCCGGCACCGCTCCCGCCTTCAGGTAACTGGTGAGAGTTGTCCCGGGCACAAGGCCGGGCAGCCAGTTCCGCGTGTCGGCTCCCAACGCCGAAAGCGCCTCCGGGGCCGCTGTCACAAAATCCTCCCGCTGCACCTTCCACAAGCCCGAATCATCATCCAGCGTCGCCGTCCCATCGTCGCCGGCGACCAGGGAAGCCGAGCCTGCCGCAGCCGGCCCCGTTGCGCGCGCGCCGAAGACGCTGAACGTATGCAGCACATAGCCCCCCGTCTCGCCGCCTGCCTGCAGTAGCGCGCGTACGTAGCGCGCTTTCTGACGCGGAAACGCAATATTGCTGCTCTCCTCCGTCTGTGAAACCGCGCTATGGACGTCCCGCCAGTTCACCGGCGTCCCGGCCTCATCTGAAACCTGGAGCTTGAACGTCAGCGGCGTGGTATGCGGTCCCCAAACAAGCTGAACCCGGTCAATGGAACAGCTCTGCCCCAAATCCACATACACCCATTGCTCGGCCCCCGGCGCGCTCTGCCAGAAATCCCGCGGATTGCCATCCGTGGTGAGATGCCCGGTATTATCGTAATTAGCCGCGCTCGACTGGTATACCGCGCGATTCCGCGCAAGATCCGCGTCCTCGCCAGCAGCCTGCCCCCGAACACCGTCCGGAACCAGAAAACCCAGCGCGACACACAAACAACAAACAAACATCCATTTTTTCATAGGGGAGGGGGAGGGGAGGGAACCCGCAAACGAAGAGCGCTCCCCACCCCCTTCTCGTTAACAAGTTGCGCTTGGCAACGCAATTGTCTTCGAAGTTGCGCTTCGCTTCCAAGTCAGTATCCAACAGTTGAAGCAGGTCCACTTGGCCACCTATCCAGCCCGGCCTTCCCCATACAAAGCCAAACAGAAAACCAACATCCATGCGCTACCGGCGTGAAATCAAGGATGAGGCCCGCGAACAGTTGCGGGCACTGCCCAAAGAGCACCGGCGCAACATCGGCTGGATCAAATGCAGACCGATCTTGCCGGAGACGTGAAGAAGCTCGCGGCCCGTTCTCACGAATACCGGCTCCGCGTGACCAGCTTCCGGGTGCTCTTGGTGCTGGTTAGGCGACTTGATCGTAGTGTATGCTGTCAAAGACAGGAAGGAAGCCTATGAGTGACACCATTACGCTCGAAAAACCGACGCTCGAATCCCTCGCGGTTGAGGTACGCCGTCTCCAGGAGCGTCTCGAGGACATGGAAGACCTCATGGAACTCCGTGCCGCCGTCGAGCGCAATGCCGGAAAGCCCGGTACCCCGTGGGAACAGGTCAAAGCCGAACTTGACCTTTGATCGTGGCGCGCCCTTCGGGAACGCAACCTCTCTCCACGAATGGGCTCCCGGCTACGCGCGGCAGCGCAAGAATCGTCGAACGTACATGCCCCATAACAGGGACGCCTCGCCGAGGCGTCCGTCAGTCGAACACGCGTCGAAACCCCACCAACCCACGAACAAACTCCCCTCCTCGTTCCGAAGTTGCACTTCGGAACGCAATTGTCTAGTTGCACTTCGCTCCCGCTCTCCGAGATCAGTCGAACCGTAACCGCATAACGCGTGGGTTTAAAAAATCAACGCGCGCGCGTTTGTACTATAAGCACATCAACCAACCAACCACGATAATCCCACCACCTGCTCACTGCCCCACTACCCGAACAACAGAAGCCGGCGAAACACCCCCCGCGTTCACGGCCGTCACTTGGTAAGAATAAGCAATGCTCTTATCAAGCCCTTTGACCTTTGCGCTCTTCTCGGTGTTGCCTTTGTCGGTGTAAGTCGTTTCCACCAGCGTCGTGAGGAAATCCTTTGGCCATCTAAACGAAGCGTCCGCGCCGCTGGAGCGGTAAACAACGTAGCCCACCGCCCCGGGAACCGCTGACCATTTCAGCGTGATCGCGCCGCCATTGCGGGACTTCGCCCACGCGCCAACAAGCCCTCCCGGCGCCGAAGCGGGCGGCGGCGGCACAGGCGCGGCGGTAACAGCGGAGGACGGCGCGCTCATGCCCGCCGCGTTCGTTGCCTGAACATGGTAGCTATAAAGGCTGCCATCGCTTGGCGTCGTGTCCTCATAGCTGGTGGCGTAAACAGCGTCGTCCAGGATGATCGTCCGAAGCGGGTAGGCTCCGCCGACGCCGTCCGGGTGGAGCGTCGTTCGCCAGACGCTATAGCTGACCGGCCCGAGCGAAGCGTTCCAACTCAAGGACACAAGATGATGTCCCGACCTCACAACCTTCAGGCCGTTCGGCATTGCCGGCGGAAGCGTCGCCACGGTTTTTGCCAGCGGAGTCACGGCGGCACTGGGCGGCGACGCCGGGCTGGAGCCCGCCGGATTCACCGACTGTAGCATGTAGGTATAACCGGCGCCGTTCACAGCAGTAGTATCGACGTATGTCCCCAGCCTGGGGCCACTGCCGCACACCGGGCAGACCACATCTGTCGCGACCCGCGCGTATCCCGATCCCGCCTTGTCCGCGCGAAAAACATTATAACTGGTCGCGCCCGGAACAAGAGGCCAGGAAATCAGCGCCCGGTTATTGCCCGCTGCGGCTGTTACGCTCGCTGGCGCGGGCGGCACATAGCCGGTCAACTCCAGCCGCGCGTAATCCAGCATCAGGTAAGGCATGCCTTTCTTCCCGGCGCACTGGATGCTGATCGTATTGGCGCCGGCATGCAGCAGGCTTGCCGGAAAATTTATCCGCTCGTCGAAAAAGGGGCCGTGATCGCTGAAATGCTCGGCGCTGTCATCGGTGTAATCTTTTGGCGGATCGAAACCGCCGGGCGTCAGCGGGTTCGGCGCCGCCATCACGCCCGTCGCCGTTCCGAGATTGGTTCCATTCACGCTCACCACGATGCCTCCGCTTTCGTCGCCCGCGCAGCCGAGATAGATCGAAGCGCTCGCGCCGAGGCGAGGCGCGGAGGGGAGATGGAACCGGATGGCGCCAGTGCCGGGCTGGTAAGCCCCCGTCGCGTCGGGCGGCGCGGGGATGATGTAACTCCAGTCACGCGGCCACTGGCTCGTCCCGACGGTGTAAGTCAGGCCATTCGGGTTATCCACCGCGAACTCCGGTTCTCCGCCCCAGACCGGCACTGGGTAACCCAGCTTCGGCGAAGGCTCGGGCGCCCAGTAGTCCTCGCCATGGCGGAACTTGTCCGCCTTGCGGTCCGGATAGCCGAGCTCGAACACGGTGGGCCCGACGCGAACCGGCGTCCATGTCACGTTGCCCAGATCGGTCAGCGCGCCCGCGATCACCTTCACGGCAAACGGCCTGGCAGGCGTGTCGATCTCCAGCGGCGGCCGGCCACCGGTCTGTTCCTGGGAAAGGAAAGTGCCCGCCGCGCCCGGCCCGTAAGCCCATAGCGTGTAGTTGGAGCCCGCGATCACATGCGGGATGCGGAACGAACCGTCCGCCCCTGTCTTCACCCAGAATTGGTAGGCCTTCAGGTATTTCTGAAAATCGCAGACCGGCTTCGAGCTGGGCGGTTGCTGCTCGAGACCCACCCACACGTCCGCCGCCGAGGCGTGGGGATTGCCCGGATCGGCGATCACCAGTTTGCCTGTCACCGTTCCGCGACCCTGCTCCGGGACGTAGCCGCCCTGCTTGAACCACGCGTAAGGCCACGCTTTGTGTTCCGCTTGCGCCTGTGCCAGCGCGTCCTGGAAGAGAAGCTGCGACGCCTGCCGTGGATCGGTGATCGATGCGGGGACACTATTTACATAGTAGAAAAAAGGGCCGCATGTTTTTGACCACAGCTCGCCTTTGGCTAAACCGCCGTCCGAACCCATCCCCACCTCCCCGGTGAGGATCGCCTCGTTAAGCCCTCGGTCGATGGAATCAGCCACATCGCGCTTGAGCGGCCCGCCGTCGCTGAATTCCATCTCACTCATCAGCCAGATCCCCACGTTGAGCCCCTTGTTGCCGACACTGCTCCAGCCCCACGCCTGGAGATCATCGCGATCCTCGGCATAGATGAACTTGTCGTCGAACTCGCCCGCGTGTCCGCCACTCAGCAGCACTGTCAGTTCATGCGCCGAGTTGGGAACCCCGGCCCCATGAGCCGAAACCGGCGCAGCGCCCACGGAATAGTTATGCAACGCGTTGAGGCTCGTCCATTCAAAGCCCACCGGCACCCGGCTCAGCGCGCCCCACGCGCCCACGCCACCGGCGGAATCCTGCGCCCGGTGCGTGAGTGTCGCCGTCGAGTAAAAGCCGGACGAGCCGCGCAGCATCGAGTAATGGACCTCCATCACGCCATTGTCCTCCGAACTGTTCAGCAACATCACGTCGCCATAGTTCCCGCCGTTGTTTGCGGGATTCACCGCAAGTGAATAAACAAAGGTCTTGCCGCCCAGCGGGAAGCCCCCCCACCGGAAATGATCGTGATCCTTGATCGTCTCGACCGTCCGCGGCGCGCCGCTGTTATTGCACGTATAGGCGATGGAATTCATCTGGTTGGCAGCCGTCTCGATATGGAGCGAGACAATCCCGTTACTCATCGTCACCGTGCCATCGCCGTTGTCCTTCACCGTCACATCAGCTCCCACGCTGCCGATCCCCGAAGCTTTCCCTATGGCAGGCAACGGTGTCATGCCCAACGCAAGGGCGGAAAGCAGCAGGGAAAACAGGGCAGGAAGTCGAAGCATATAAGGGTAAGGGGAAGAGCAGGGGATTGATGGGAAAAGTATCAGCAACCACCCTCGCAACTCAACATCTCCGAACCTACCCCAGATAGAGAAGCCCCAAGGTAGGGAAGCCTCGCCGAGGCGTCCGGAGCGTGATCCCGCCCCCGCAACACGCTTTCCGCAACGTCAACCCCGTCAGACAATCCAGAGTTTGCTTCGCTTCGACCATCCATGCTACACCTTCCACCCTGATGCCGGGGAGCGAAGCGGATACATGCAGGAAATTCGTTGTGCCAAAGCTGCTCAGCGCGGGGTGGGACACAGACCCCCATTCCATCGCCGAACAGCGCGCCATCACCGATGGGCGCATCATTCCAGTTGGCAAAGGGTTCATCCGCAAGGCCCCGAAACGCGTGGACTACCTGCTGAATCGGCGCGCGCTCATGACGACGAGAGTGCCTGCCGGACGGCTTTCGGAGATCGATCTTGCCTACGACCTCAAGGGGAACCTTGCGACCCAGCAGGAGACCTATTTCACGCAATCGCTAGCCAGCCGCGCCGTCACAAATACCTATGACGCCATTGACCGGCTTCATATCGAGTCGGCCACCCAAGGCGGAAATACCGTCGCCACAACCTACGAGTATGACGCGGCAAACAATCGCGCCAGCAGGACGATCACTGGGGGGTCGAATTCGGGGATTACCACCTATAACTACAATGCTGCCGATCAGCTGACCGCGTACACCGCGCCGTCCAGGGCAGCCGTTTCGCTGACATATGACGCCAACGGGAACCGGACATCAAATGGGACAAGTAGTTACGCTTACGACATCGAGAATCGATTGGTATCGGTCACGAGCGGGACGGCCAGCTACAGCTACGCGTATGATTACCGCACCCGCCGCGTCCAGCGGGAGGAAGGGAGCATTAACACGGCGGTCGTCTTTAGTGGGGGCAGTAGCGTCGCCGAATATGACAACGGGGCGACCAGCCCGACGGTCGAATACATCCGCGGATCGGATTGGGGCGGCGGAACAGGAGGCATCCTCTACACGATCCGGGGGAATGCGCTTGGCGTGACCCACTACGACGGGCGCGGGGACGTTGTGGCCAAGACAGACGCCTCAGGCGTTTTGGCATATCAGGCCAGCTACGAAGCCTTCGGCAAGCGCGCGCAGGAGTTCGGCTCGACTCTTGATCGGCAGAAGGGCAACACAAAGGAGGAAGACCCCACAGGGCTGCTCGACGAGGGGTTCCGATACCGCGACTTGGAGACCGGTTGCTTCATCACCCGCGATCCAGCCGGGTTCGTAGATGGGCCGAATCTTTACACCTATGTGCGGCAGAACCCCTGGACCAAGTTCGATCCAGAGGGACTGAGTGCTTATAGTGACATGCTTGATTACGCCGGTGAACAGGGAAACAAGGGGGGGGATGCGTAAACTGGTGTAAGGGATATGGTGCTACGTTTGCCGCGGTCGCATGGAACGCCTTTTCATTCGGTTCTGCTGCGAAGAACGGCGAGGCCGGAGATCAATACTCGCGCGGAGAAATCAGTGGAAAGCAGTTTGCAGGAAAGTTAGCCGCAAACACCGGCACTGCCGTTGCAAAGGGTGCCGTTGTGTACGGCACAGGCGGGTTAGCCGCCGGTGAACCAGGTTCCGGGCGCGCTGGCAATAGGAGCCGTCACAGGAGCCGGGGTCGAAGGCTTGGACGTAGCTAATGATCGAGGAAACGCTGCAATTGAAGGCAAGGCTTATCAAGGAAGCGTTGGCGGCGATCTCAAAAAGGTCGCGAGAGGCGCAGCGACAGGCGCGGCAGCGTATGGAACAGGTGCGCTTGCGGCTGAAGCCGGAGCAGCGTTTCAGGAGGGATTTCAATCAGCGAAGGCAACTGCGAATGCGACCTCTGCCGAGGTGAGTAAAGTTACGAGAGAGATCAAGACGCGGCCCACCAAAGGTGCCGATGGCGGAACATCTGAGCATATAATCGAGCGAGACGTAGATGGGGAAGTCATCTCAAAAACCCATCGGGTAACGACGGATGGTGAGATAGTGCATCAGCATCAAGACCATGTTGGAAAGTATGGCGGAGAGCGCAGATTTCCGGACGAGTGGACGGGAACCGAAACAAAAAACGCTCCAGAGCATGTGACAAAGGCCGCAAAGGATAATTCGTTCACCGATTAAAGCGAAGCTGGAATGGAACTTGTAAATCACCTAAAGAAAGCGATTGAGTCGGAACATCTCCCTGTGGAAGAGGCGAGACGGTTGATATGTTTGGATTGGAAGGCTATGATTAATCCGTTGGAGTTATCGCTCAAACGAGAGGCAGAGAGTTTATTTTACTTTATGGAAGGTTTTGTAGAGGAAGTTGATGAAGGGTTTGTTGACGGGAGCGACGATCAGGAGCTTTATCGTCGCGCGCTCGCGCTGATACAAAGGCTCGAAGTTTTGAGCGGCACGTGACCGCGCCATTTTGGAAACGCTCTACTCGAGCGGGTAGAT
>CAWHEP010000014.1:0-390198 GCA_963828525.1 uncultured Verrucomicrobiae bacterium | reverse complement strand
ATCTACACCAGTTCCCATATCGCTTATGGCTGCCGGCATTACCCGCGTGGCGTTACCAGCGCGCTTTGGTGGCTGTGGCCCCAAAGCCTCTGATCCACAACTTCTTTCAACTGCTTAGTCAAACCCATGAACACACACCCCCCTGCCCGGTGCTTCCTCGCTGGAATGGTTCTACTCCTGAGCGTCGCTGCCACGCTCAACGCCGCATCCTCTCCGGCCACCGGCGATCCCGTCACCATAACGATGGAAGACACGACTGCCACGCTGGGAAATGGTGTTGTCACCGTCGTGGTGAACAAGAAGAACGCCACGTTTCGCTCTATCCAGTATAAGGGGCAGGAGTTGCTCAGCAAGGGGGGCGGGTATTTTAACTTCTACGGCGGGGTTCCTGCCCATAAAGACGCGGACGGCAAGCTGGTGGCCGCTGAGAAGTACACCCAGGAACGGGGGGAACCCTCCACATGCGCCATCACCCAGGATCCGGCAAAGAACGGCGGGGAGATGGGCGAGTTAAGCATCCGCTTCCCCGCGTCAGGCCAGCCAGACACTGTCGCCATGGATCTGGAGCTTCGTTTCACCCTCCGCAGAGGGGAGTCAGGCTTTTATGGATGGCAAATCGCGAATCATTCCGCGCGGCACCTGCCTTGGGATATGGCTGTCAATACCGTCTGCCTGAAGCTGAACCCTGACGTATTCGACTTCCTCTCCATCGACAGCCGCCGCCAGACGTTGATGACATCACCGGAAGACTGGGTGAAAGGCACACAGTTGAACATGTGGGAAGCCCGCCTCATCAACACGGGGCCGCGCAAGGGCCTCGTCGAGCACAAGTATGACTACGACATGTTGTTTTCCGAGACTCCGGCATGGGGCTGGAGCAGCACGAAAAAGAATGTCGGTCTCTTTATTGTGAACCCCAGCATCGAGTATCTGAACGGCCCCCCTGTCATGAACGACTACGGCGGTCACATTGACGTGAAGGCTTCGTTGCCGGCCGATCCCACTCTGCTCTTCATCTGGCAGAGCCCTCATTTCGGAGGGAAAATGGCCCAGATCAACGCGGGAGAGTCATGGAGCAAAATTCTTGGCCCGTTTTTGTTCTACTGCAATTCAGGTCCGACCCCGAAAGCAATGTACGAGGACGCCTTGGCGCGCGCCGCGGCTGAAAGAAAGGCGTGGCCGTACGAATGGGCTGTCGCCCCAGGCTACGAGCACAAGGAAGAGCGGGGCAGCGCGAGCGGACATCTCACTGTCAAAGACCCTCAGGACGGGAAGGCCACTGCCGCGGGCGCATGGGTAGGCCTGGCCTCGCCCCCTTATGACATCACTCTCCCAAAAGGCGGCAAACTCACGATCGACTGGCAGACGGACGGGAAACATTACGGGTATTGGATTCGTGCCGATTCCGATGGGCGGTTCACCGTTCCAAACGCGAGGCCGGGAACGTATAATCTTTACGCGTTCAACAACGGCATCCTTGGCGACATGTGTCACGAGAACGTCGTGATTCAAGCTGGCAAGACCACCGAATTAGGCGATCTCACCTGGACTCCAGTCCGCTATGGACGGCAGCTCTGGGACATTGGCATCCCGGATCGCAGCGCGGGCGAATTTCGTCACGGCGATCACTATTGGCAATGGGGTCTTTATGGCCTTTACCCGAAGGAGTTCCCGAACGACGTGGACTATGTCATCGGGAAAAGTGACTATCGGACGGACTGGAACTACGCGCAGCCTCCGCGCCCTGCAGACGCGCAAAGCGCGGCCTTCAATCTCTTACCCGCCACGGCCACCGCAGGCACGGATGCCCCGGGCGGCAAGGGAGCTCCAGCAAAGAAAAATCCCGGAAAATGGTTGCCGACGACCTGGCGCGTCCACTACACGGTTGACCAGCCTATGCATGGCACTGCCACGCTGCGTTTGGTATTCGCGGCTTTCGATGGCCCCCCTGTGGACGTAACTCTCAACGGGAAGCCGATTGGCACCACGGGCGAAGTCCCAGGATCGGGCGTGATGCACCGCGATGGCATCCGGGCGGATGCCGTTTACGAACGCGATATCGTGTTTGATGCCGCTCTGCTTTTAAAAGGAGAGAACGTATTCGGCCTGACCAAGGGCGCCCGCAGTTGGACAGACGGGGCGCTGTACGATTACGTCCGGCTTGAACTCGACGAGAATAAGAAGCTTTGAATCCGATGATGACCCTCACGGTCCCGTCCAACTGGCTGCGACGCAGCGCGGTCTGTCTGGTCCTCTATGCCGCGACGATGTTCGTTTCGGAACAGAAGTGCGGGGCCGCCGGAGCGGGCTTGTCGTGGCCGGATGAGACAATGGATCAGTGGCACGGCTTCACGCGTCATAACTTCGTGATTAGTGGCTGCAAGGCATGGGTCGCGGAGCCCGCCACGCCGCTGCCCGGAAAGCCATGGTCATGGTGCATGGAGTTCGCTGACGTTTACACAGACCGATGCGCTGCGCAGGCCCTCCTCGCGAAGGGTTTTTACCACGCCCACATATCTGTGGGTAACACCTTCGGGTGCCCAGCCGCCGTGAAGCAGTTCGACGCCTTTTACGACTCTGTTCACGCCCGCGGCCTCTCAAGCAAAGTCGCGCTTATTGGCATCAGCCGGGGCGGTCTGTACGCCTACAGATGGGCTGCAGAAAACCCGCTGAAGGTAAGTGTCATTTACGGCGACGCGCCGGTATGCGACTTCAAAAGCTGGCCCGGCGGCAAAGGTAAGGGGAAGGGCAGTGTAAAAGATTGGGCGGCCCTTATAGGCTGCTATGGGTTCAAAAACGAGGCGGAAGCTCTCGCCTACTCAGGCAACCCCATCGACATTCTCCAGCCGCTTGCCAAGGCAGGGGTGCCCCTCATCCACGTCGTAGGAGACGCCGATGACACGGTGCCTGTCGCGGAGAACACGGCGATCATGGAAGCGCGCTATCGAGCGCTGGGCGGCGAGATGCGGGTGATCCACAAACCCGGGATCGGCCATCATCCTCATGGGCTGGACGATCCCACTCCGGTGGTTGATTACATCGTGAAACACGACGGCGCCCCAGCAGCGCCGTAATACTTACTCGATACCCCAGTTTTTATTGGGCTGAGAGCCAAGCACGAGGTCAAGAGAGCCTCCTGCTGTGATTTCAGAATACGTCAGCCAGCAGCGATTGATTGCGCGGCCGTTTAGAGCGGCCGATTGGATGAAGACATTCTCAGGAGAGTTGTTCTTCGCGGTGATCACAAAAGCCTGCCCCTTTGAATAGACAGGATTGAGGTTCAAGGTGATCTTTTCGAAGAGAGGCGTGAAGATTTCGAATCTGGGGTCTCCTGGACACGCCTGGTGCAATCCGCTCGCGGCAAGTACGAACCACGCCGATACCTGGCCTTCATCATCATCGCCGCACAGTCCATTGGGCTTCGCTCCGTACGTCTCGCTGGTCAACCGGCGCACCCATTTCTGAGTCAGCCATGGCGCTCCCGCCCTGTTGAAGAGGAAGGCGGCGAGGTGACTCGGCTCGTTGGTCTGGTCGTAATAAGGGTTGCCCTTGTTGAGCTTTTGCACCCGGTCAAAAAATTCGGAGAGCTTCGCGACGAACGTCTCTTTTCCACCGAGGAGTTTGATAAGACCCGGGACATCTTGCGGAAAAAACCAGCCCGTCTCGAAGATGGTCGACTCCATGCCTCCGTTCCCCGATGTCAGCCCCTCCCACGGCACCCAGCTCCCATCTTTCTTTTTGAACCGGACCCACCCCTTCCATTCAGGATGGTCTGTCTTCCCGGACTTGTCGTACGTCCATGGCGCGTCGGGATCAAACACGAGGTGGTAGGCTTCTCCGCCAGCCGCGTACTTTTTCGCGTCGGCGGCGTGACCGAGCGAGGAAGCCAGTTGTGAAAGGTTCCACTCACAGAACGCGTTCTCCAGGGTGATGGCAAGCCCGTGGCCCCCTGTGTAATACCCTGAAGGACCATTGCTATTCTTGACGCAAGTTTTTAGAGAATAATCGTAGGCCTTGGCCAGGTCGTAATTGCGGATGCCTTTCTGATACGCGTCATTAATTACGATCACTTCGGGGCTCCCGGACATGCAACCGGTATAGGAGTTCAACAGTTCCCAGCGGTCGAAGTAATCATTTCCGGTTTCGCTCGCCAGCGCGATCACGCTGTTGATTTGGTCATTGATGATATCCGGCGCGATGATGGTAAGCAGCGGATATTGGCTGCGATAAATATCCCATCCGCTGAAGATGGTGCGCTTGATGAAGCCTTTGGCTTGATGCGCTTTGCCGTCGCCCCCAGCATAGTCCCCATTCACGTCGGACGCGATCCGGGGATCCACCAGCGCGTGATACATCGCCGTATAGAAGGCGGTCTTTTGATCTTCGGTGCCCCCTTGCACAGACATTCGATTTAGCGCCTTGGCCCATAATTCGCGGGCCTGACGGCGGACCCCATCGAAGTCCCATGCCGGAACCTCAGCGGCAAGATTCGCGCGAGCATTGTCGATGCTGACATATGAGATGCCAGTCTTGAGGAGGATCGCCTCCTTCTCCTGCGTCGGAAACTCCGCGTAAAATCCCAGATGCTGCCCTTCTGTTTCGCGGCAGCCGGGGATTATCCGCGCCTGTTGGCAAGCCGCGACGAAGGCGGGATTAACAAGCGGGTTCCCATGCATGGCCGGAGGCAATGTGGCGCTCCATACGCCAAATGTTTTCAGCGGCCTGCTAAACTCGGCGTGGTAGTAAACTGTGTAATTCACATTTCCGTAGAGCCACCCGCCCCCCGCGTGCGAGCAATCAATGCGACCCTCAATTGTATGGTCATCGGTTACCTTTACCGTTTGGTGGAGCGATGTGCCGCCCACCCGCCTGGCAAGATCGATCTGGATTCGCCCGGCGGGATCTTTCGGGAACGTGAATCGCAGTATCCCGCTGCGAGGCGCGCTCGTGACCTCCGCGCCAATCTTATAATCGTCCAGAACCACCGCGTAGTACCCCGCCTGCGCCACTTCCGTCTTCTTGGAATAAGATGATAAATACCCAGTGCCAGGCTTATCCGTCTCTCCGTACCAGGTCTTCAGCGGACCGGTCGTTGGCATGACCATGAAGTTGCCGAGATCACCATGCGCGCCCACTCCGCTCATGTGGTTGAAACTAAATCCCTGGATGGTGGTATGCGGGTAGGAGTACCCTGCTCCATTGTCCCCGCCAGTGATGGTATCGGGGCTTAACTGCACCATGCCCGCTGGCGTGCAGGAGCCAGGGAAAAGCTTGCCATGGAACCCCTCGAAGCGTGGATCCAGCCCGGTCAGCCGCGCCAGCTCCTCGGGAGTAGGCTTGCTGCTCCCCGCGCCGATAAATGGGTTCACGTAATCAACCGGCTCCTTCGCCCCCAGCGCGGACATACCCAGCGCCAAAGTTGCGGCTGCAAGGAGGAACACATGAGCCTGAAGGCGATGCTTTGTGTTGCTTGCGTGGGTGTGGCCGCAGGAAAGGTTTTTCATTTGAATGATCTTTGGGGTGAGTGGCTTGGCAGAGGCTGCCGCTGGGAAGCAGGGGGGGAAGCGCCATCAGCTCACCCCCGAACCGCCGCCTGCAAGATCAAATTCAGAACCGCGCGAGTTTTACCTTTTCCTCGCCCGCTTTCAACCATAGCCTCAGAAGCCCAGTGAGCCCCTCATCCCCCTCCCCCCTCTCGAAGGCAAAGCAGGCCCTGTTGAGCGGGGTCTCCTTTGCCATACCCTTCATTGCCTGCGGCGGCATTCTCATCGCAAGCGCGATTGCCTTCGTTCCCATTGGAGCGGCAGGACCAGATTTCTCCCACTCGGCAGTGGCAAGGCTCATCCTTCAGGTGGGCACAGCCGCTCTGACACTCATGCTGCCGGTGCTCGCCGGCTACATCTCTTACGCGATGGCTGGCAAACCGGGTCTCGTCGCCGGGTTCGTTGGGGGCTACCTCGCGGGCCACCTCGACGGGACGGACGCCGTCAGCGCGGGCTTCCTCGGCGCTCTTTTCGCGGGCCTCCTTGCTGGGTATCTGGTCAACATCCTGAAGAAGGCGCCGGCGCCGAAGTACATCAAGCCGATCATGCCGATCCTGATCATCCCCATCCTGTCTTCGCTCATCGTGGGCATCATCATGCTGAAGGTCATCGGTCCGCCCATCGCCGAGATTATGAAGTTCATGGGCGCGTGGCTCCTGTCTCTAAGTGGCGCGAACGCCATCCTGCTTGGCGCGATACTCGGAGCGATGATCGCTTTCGACATGGGAGGTCCCATCAACAAGACTGCCTTCTTCTTTGGAGCGGCGATGATCAAGGAAGGGAATTTCTACATCATGGGCGCGTGCGCCGCCGCAATCTGCACGCCGCCGCTGGGAATGGGCCTCGCCACGTTCCTGAATCGGAAGCTCTGGAGCGAAGAACAGATCGAGTCAGGCATGGCTAGTTTTGCGATGGGTTTGATTGGTATCACGGAAGGCGCGATCCCTTTCGCCGCGACTGATCCCGTCCGTGTCATCCCCTGCATCATGGCCGGCTCCATGGTGGCCTCGATCATCGCGATGTTGGGCCATGTCGCCGATCATGCTCCGCACGGCGGGCCGATCGTTTTACCCGTGGTCGGCAATCGCCTCCCATACGTTGCCGCCATCGTGGCGGGATCGCTCGTTACGGCAATCTCGATCAATCTTGTTAAAACGTTCACCGTCAAGAAAACCACCGCATCATGAATATCGTCGCCGTCACAGCCTGCCCGACAGGGATCGCCCACACATACATGGCCGCCGAGCAGCTCGAAAAGGTCGGCAAATCCCTGGGCCACTCCATCAAGGTTGAGACGCAGGGCGCGATGGGCATCGAGAATGAGCTAAGCCCCGAGGAGATCGCCGCCGCCGACGCGGTTATCTTCGCTGTGGATATCCAGGTGGAGCAGCGCGAGCGTTTTGACGGCAAAAAGATCATAGAAGTGCCTGTCAAGCTCGCCATCACTGACCCCAAGGGCGTTTTCGCAAAAGCGGGGTAACGACAGCCCCAATGGCGCTCGAACATCGCTTCGCCTGCATGCTGCCAAACGGGGTGCATGCCCGTCCCGCCAGTCACCTGGTCGCAGCCGCGACGCATTTCCCGTCTGACATCATCCTCATAAACGAGCGCACTGGCACGGCTGCCAATGCGAAAAGCGTGCTTGCCCTCATCAGCGCGGACATGCAGGCGGGTGACCCGCTCCTGTTGCGCGTAAGCGGGCCCTTGGAAGAGAGCGCCTTCGAGGAAATCTCCAGGTTCCTCCGTGACGACTTCGCCGGCTTCGATGAGGTGCTTCCCTCCAAGCCCTCCAAAAAGGAAACGCTCCTCCTTCCGCGATCTCTTCGGGCTGCCTCTCCCGAGACCATACTGCGTGGAACTCCGCAATCTGGCGGCATCGCCGAGGGCACTATCGCGCGGGTGGAAGGCCTGCGACTATCGGAAGCTCTTCGCCAAAACCTCGCGGCGCAAAAGGCTATTTCCCCCGCGGAAGAACAGGCTCGCTTCAAGAGCGCGGTTTCCGCTTTGGAAATTTCCATCGCGGCGGAAATCACGCGAGCTTCTGGTTTGGAGAAGGACGTGCTGAGGGCGCACGCTCTCCTGCTAAGAGACGCTTCGCTCGCGGAAAGTGTGTGGCAGGGTGTCAGCAAAGGCGCGATGCCGCTGGGTGAAGCCATCGTCGCCGCGATCGAGCAGTTTAGCGCGACCCTCCGCGATTCCACCAGCGCCTACCTGCAAGAGAGAGTTCTTGATCTTCAGGATGTTGGCGGCCGCCTGCTGCGTGAAATCTACGGCAGTGAAGCGATGACTCCGGTTCCTGCCCTCGACCAGCCTTCGATAGTCGTGGCGGAGGGTCTTACACCGGGACAATTCCTCGCGCTGTCCCGCGATCATCTTCGCGGCCTCGTCCTGCAGAACGCCGGCTCCACCTCCCATACCATAATCCTCGCGCGGTCGCTTGGGCTGCCCGTCATTGTGAACGTGGACGGGATAGCGGCATGGGCAGACGGAACAATGGCAATACTGGACGCGAATCTCGGCGTCCTTCTGCCTGAGCCAAACGAGGAGACGCAGGCTCACTACGCTCGGGAGAATCGGCAACTGCAGCGCGTCGCGGAGCGAGCGCGCGCGTTCATCGCGCGCCCGGCGGCGAGTCGCGATGGCCGGCGGCTGCCCGTGCTGGCCAACGTCAGTTCCGCCGCGGAAGTCGCCCGCGCGGTGGAACAGGGAGCGGAAGGCGTCGGTCTTTTTCGCACCGAGATGCTTTTCATTGGGCGTGAGGTCCCTCCTTCGGAGGAGGAACAAACAGAAGTCTATTCCGCGGCGGCCCGCGCGGCGGATGGCCGGCCCGTCACGCTCCGCACATTCGATATCGGCGGAGATAAACCCGCGTCGTATTTGAATCTCCCCGTGGAGAAAAATCCCTTCCTGGGTTACCGGGGCGTTCGCATCTACGGAGAGTTTGCTGATCTGCTGCGCGCCCAGTTGCGCGCGATCTTCCGGGCCGCCGCCCATGGGCCTGTGAGGATCATGGCGCCGATGGTGGCATGTCCCGCCGAGATGCGGAATTTTCGCTCCATTGTCGAGGAGGTACGCGCCCAGCTCGGAGCGCCCGAGGTCCCGACAGGCATGATGATCGAGGTGCCTTCGGCTGCTTTCAGCATCCCTGAGTTTGCGTCCATTTCCGGTTTCTTCAGTCTTGGAACAAACGACCTGCTTCAATACTTTTTTGCCGCGGATCGTGAGAACGCCAAGGTTGCCTCTCTTCCATCACCCTTGCACCCAGCGTTCGCGCGCATGCTCCGGCTAATTGTGGAGCAGGCGCATCACCACGGAAAACAGGTGGGATTGTGCGGAGAACTGGCTGAGAACTCGATGGCTCTTCCCATTCTCTTGGGCCTTGAACTCGACAGCATCAGCCTGGCCACCAGCCGGGTGCTTGCCACCAAAGCGGACCTTGCCACGCTCGACTCCCATGCGTGTCGCGAAGGCGTGAATGAACTTTTGAGCGGCACGGACGAATCTGCGGATTCTTGCCTGAAGCGCTTCCAGGCCGGGGCCGCGCCTGCCCCTTTGCTTGCGATTGATCTCATCGAGCCTGATTCCTCCAGCGCCACGAAGCACCAGGCGATCAAGGAACTCACCGATCTGCTCTCCGTCTCCGGACGGTTAAAGGATGCGGCTGGCGTGGAAGAAGCCATCTGGGCTCGCGAGGAGACCTATTCGACCGGGTTTGGCCATGGCTTCGCCGTTCCCCATTGCCAGTCGGAGCACGTATCCGCCGGCTCAATCGCCCTCGTGCGAACGCGCCACGGCGTGGAATGGGGGGCCAGCGATGGCAAGCCCGTGCGCGTCGCTATTTTGATCGCGCTCCGGGCAGAGGACAAGGGGCGTGAGCACTTGCGCTTTTTCGCCAAGCTTTCCCGTCTTTTGATGAACGAGGATTTCCGCGCCCGCGTTGAGGAAGCGGAGGACGCCCGCGCGATTCTGCTGATACTTTCCAAGGAACTCGAAATACAGGGCGCCGCGTGAGGAGCGTGTCCCTCCCTTCATTCATCGCGCTGTTGGCATCCGTAGCCCTGCTCCTGCCCGGAGCGCTTCTCGCGCATCCGGCTCAGTTCACAACCTTCCAGGTCAATATCGACGCCGACGGCCAGTATCGAGCCATTCTTAACATTGACATTCTTGCCTACGCCCTCGGTGAAACATCCCTTGACTCCACAAACGAGGAGCTTCAAACCCTTCTGGACGGCCCGCGACCCGCGCTCGGGCAGGCGCTGAGAGACGCGGGAGAACGGTTTTCTCGTGAGTTGGTGATCCACACGGATGCGGGAGACTCCAAGCCCTCCTCCTGGCAATTGCCTGGGTTGCCGGAAGTCGATGCCGTGCTGGCCAGGAAACTGTTGCCCCGCATACTGATGCCGGGCGACATCAACTTTTCAGGGACACTCCCCGCAGCTGCCCGGACAATCTCGATTCGCCTGCCGTACTGTACTTGGAGAAACTCTGCACATTTACGAGTTGCCAGAGGGCGATAGCTACGAAGGGCAGGTGGCGGCGGGAGACTACTCGAGCGTCACGAAGATCACTCTTCAACGTGCGGCGCTCTTGAGATCGAAGATCGATTCACCTGTCCCTTCCAATACCTCCTTGGTCAAACAGATCATCCCTCAGAATTATCACCGGTTGACGATAGTTCCGTTTTTCACCCTCGCAGCTCTGTTTGCCGTCGCCTGCGCCCTCCGCCGGATTTTCCGGCATGGCAGAACGTAAAATCTATGCTTCGCCCCTCCCCCCCTCACAACATCCTTCTGCTCATGGTCGCGCTGGCCACTTTGAGCTTACTAATCCTTCGCTGCCATGGCGAGACTCCGTTGGAATGGTCCACGCGGATGGCTCGGTCCGAGATGCAGCGGCTGGGCACTCGTCTGGACGCTCCGCCGAAGGGCAAGCAGAGATGGGATTATACCACCGGTCTTTATGCCGATGCTTTGATCCGCCTGAGCGCCCGGACTGGCGACCAGACCTACGAAAAGAATGCCGAGGAAGTCATTGGTTCGTTCATCGGTCCAAACGGCGAGATCGCGACTTACAACGTAAAACCGAAGGACAAACGTCCGGTAGCGCCCTTGGCAAATACCGTAAAGCCTCCAGCCACAAGCCCTGCTCCTTCTTACTCGCTGGATAATATCCAGGCAGGCGTCCCGACGCTCAAACTTTACGGCATCACGGGCGAGGAGCGTTACCACAAGGCGGCGGACACTTTGCGCAAGCAGCTTGAGAATCAGCCTCGAGTTCAGGAAGGCGGATTTTGGCACAAAACAGGATACCCAAGGCAGATGTGGCTGGACGGACTTTACATGGGGGAGCCTTTCTACGCGGACTACGCGGTTCGGTTCAATGAAACACGGGACTTCGACGACATCACGAAGCAGTTCGATCTGGTGGCAAAACACACTTTCGACCCCGCTACCAGCCTCTTCCATCACGGCTGGGATGAAACCAAAACCCAGCCTTGGGCAAATCCCATCACGGGAGCGTCCCCAAGTTTTTGGAGCCGTTCCATTGGCTGGTACGCGATGGGACTCGTCGACGTCCTAAATACGCTGCCTGCTACGTACGCAGGAAGGCAGGACCTGGTTGAACTGCTGGGGAAAGTCGCTGCCGGGGTGTTGAAATACCAGGATGCAAAAACGGGTGTGTGGTGGCAGGTCACCGACCAGGGCAACCGGCCCGGCAACTATCTGGAAGCAAGCGCGTCCTGCATGTTCGTCTATGCGCTGGCAAGGGGGATCAACGAGGGCTTCCTTCCTCGAGCGGATATCCCGGCCGTCAAAGCAGGCTACAATGGTATAATCCACCAGTTCATCACCGTCGACGCCGATGGCGCCAGCATCAGTCTTAACCAATGCTGCGCAGTGGCAATCCTGGAAGCGAAGCATGCGGGCACTTTCGATTACTACACAAAGTTCACGTCGATCGTTCCAAACGACCTGAAAGGCGTTGGCCCGTTCATCAATGCCGGCGTGGAATGTGACAAACTTTTCGGAAATGAACCATTCACTAAGTAGGCTTATGTCCTTCCCGCGTTATCCGGGATTATTGCTAGCTGTTGCCCTTTTTGCGGCCCGCGGTGCTTCCGCGCAAGCCGGGGAGCAAGGTAGCAAAGCCGCCTGGCCTCCGATCACAGCCGAAGCGCGCCCCTGGGTCCGCTGGTGGTGGATGGGAAGCGCGGTGGATGCCCCCAACCTCGACCGCGAGCTTGCCCGTTATCAAAAGGCCGGACTCGGCGGCGTCGAGGTAACCCCCATTTATGGAGTGAAGGGCGGTGAAAGTCGCCAGATTCCCTACCTCACGCCGCGCTGGATGCAGATGCTCGAACACGCAATCGCGGAGGGAAAGCGCCTTGGTTTGGTTACTGACATGACCACAGGCACAGGCTGGTGTTTCGGCGGCCCTACCGTGTCCGAAACCGATGCCAACGCTCTGGTAGTCCCAACGAAACAGGTCGTCCAACCGGGCGCAACGCTGACAGGGACATTCAACCCGGCGGGCACCCAGGCGCTCATGGCGTTCGGACCGAGCGGCAAGCGCCTCGATCTCAAAAACAAGATCGGCAGCGATGGGCGTGTGGACTGGGTTGCGGAAGGCGGTCCATGGGATGTGTATGGCATTTCACAAAAGCCCTCTGGAGTGACCGTGAAGCGAGCAGCCCCCGGCGGCGCGGGCCCAATGCTGAATCTCATTTACCCGGAAGCCGTGACGCGATACCTGCGCTGGTTCGAGGAACCCTTTCAGACTACGCAGCCAAAGCTGCGCGCCCTGTTCCAGGACTCGTATGAATACAACTCGAACTGGGCGCCCGATTTCTTCGAGCGGTTTGAAAAACTCCGCGGTTACTCTCTCGCGACGGAGCTCCCGGCCCTGCTTGGCACGGAGCAGGATGAGCGCGCCGCCCGGGTAAAGTCGGATTACCGTGAAACGATCTCCGATATCATGGCGTCCGAATCCATTCCCATATGGGTTCGATGGTCTCATGCCCACGGTTTTCTGACCCGCTACCAGGCGCATGGCGCGCCGGGGAATCTGCTCGACCTCTACGGAGACTCCGACATTCCCGAGACAGAGATGTTCCACAAAGACAGAAACGTCCTCGTGTCCAAGTTTGCTTCATCGGCGGCGCATTTGACGGGGAAAAACCTCACCAGCGCGGAGACCGGCACGTGGCTCGCGGAGCACTTTACCGAGACGCTGGCCGCGATGAAGTATCTCGTCGACGATCTGTTCATCTCGGGGATCAATCACGTCGTCTACCACGGCACGGCGTACGCGCCAGATGACGCGGCTTGGCCGGGGTGGTGCTTCTACGCTTCCACCGAGATGAACCCCCGCAACGCCATCTGGCACGATGTCGCGGCCCTGAACGGATATGTCGCCCGGTGCCAATCCATTCTCCAGTCGGGAACCGCGGATAACGATCTGCTTCTTTACTGGCCCGTGTATGACTACTGGAATGACGCCAGCGGAATGGTTCGCGGCTTTAGCATCTCTGGGAAAGGTTGGCTGGAGGGTCAGCCGGTGGGCGTCACCGCGCATCATCTTTTCGATCGCGGCTTCACATTCGACTACGTGTCCGACCATCAACTCGCCAGCGTTGATGCCTCGCGCCGTGTCATCGTCGTGCCCCCATGCGCTCTCATGCCTTTGGCAACCCTCCAGCAGCTCCTGTCGTTATCATCAAAAGGAGCCACGGTGATTTTTCAGGATAAACTGCCACAGGATGTGCCGGGCTGGGGCGGATTAGCCGAGCGCCGCAAGCAATTCCAATCCCTTTTGCAGACGATCAGACTGACGGATTCCGAATCTCTGAACGCGGCAGTTGTCGGACAGGGGAAAATACTCGTCGGCGATTTGGAAGCGGCGCTCGCGTCCGCCCATGTTCCGCGGGCCTCGCTTGTTGATCATCCAGGAATTCATTTCATCCGCAGAGCCTGCGAAGACGGGCGCTATACCTTCGTCGCCAATCGTGGAAACCAGCCGCTGAACGATTGGCTAACGCTTGGCTCTCCCGCTGGGTCCGTCGAACTGATGGACCCCATGACGGAAAAGACCGGCCTTGGCCGGACGCGCATGACAGCAGGCGGCCAGGCAGAGGTCTTCGCCCAAGTCGAGCCGGGTGAATCCATCATCATTCGAACTTCCTCAAACAAGGCCGCGGACAGGGCCGAGCTATGGCAATACCGTTCCCCAGCCGGGCCTGCTGTTGAACTCACTGGCGCATGGGACATTAAATTCATCGACGGTGGCCCCACCCTTCCCGCGCCGATTCATACTGAAAAACTTGCTTCCTGGACTGCGCTAGGAGGCGACTCCGCCACGCAAACCTTCGCGGGCACCGCGCTTTACACCCTCGCCTTCACCGTTCCGAAAGGAACAGCGGGCTCAGCCGACCTGGATCTGGGTACCGTCTGCCAGAGCGCGCGGGTGCGGTTAAACGGCAAGGCGTTGGGAACTGTGTTCACCGCTCCCTATCGAGTATACGGCGTAACGCTTTTGCCCGGGAACAATGTCCTGGAAGTGGAGGTCACAAGCACATCGGCAAATCGCATCCGTGATCTTGACGTGCGCAAAGTGCAATGGAAAATCTTCAACCCCCCAAACGTTCTCAGCGCGGGCTATGGCGCGTTTGACGCCTCCCGATGGCCGGTCGCCGACGCCGGTCTCCTGGGCCCAGTGACAATAACACCGGAGACGAAGTAGACCGGTTTCCAAGTCATCCGCGCAAAAATACGAACGCGATTAAAACAAAGATCGGCAGCAGGACAGGCATCGCGTACTTGAAAGCATAGGCTAGGAAACCGGGCGTGGCGACTCGCGCGTGCTCCGCGATGGATTTCACCATAAAGTTTGGTCCATTGCCGATGTAAGTGAGAGCGCCGAAGAAGGTTGAACCAAGCGAAATAGCCACCAGCGAATGACTTTGCGTGGCGATGAAAACAGCCATGTCGGGCGGATGGCTTGGCGACAGCCCGCGCAGTCCGAAGGCCGTCGCAAGGAAGGTCATATAAGTTGGAGCGTTATCGAGGACCGCTGAGAGAAACCCGCTGAGCCAGAAGAACTGCGCGTCGGTGCGTATGCCCAGCGCTGGGGCGTGCTCTGCGACATACTCGAGCGCGGGCACCATGGTTGCGAAGATGCCAGCAAAGAGCCAGACCACTTCCCGGAACGGAGCAAACGTGAACGCGTTGGCCCGCCGGATGCTCTTTTGCGTCGTGAAATACGAGATGACGCTGGCGGTGATGAGGAGACATTCCCGCCAACCAGCAGGCAGGAAGATGACCGACGCCAGCACCAGAACGAGGAACGCCACGTTCAGCGCTCCATCAAGCTGCCAATGATCCAATGGCGCCGCGCTGCGATCTCGCGCCGCGGCTCGCGAGCTATGAAAATGGTCGAGGAGGTAAAAGGTCAGCAATAGCGCCGCTACTGTGATGAGCCATGGCAGCCAGCAATGCTGGACTCCCCACCAGAAGGGCACCCCGACGATGTAGCCGAGAAACAGAGGCGGCCCCATGGGCAGCAGCCCTCCACCAATGCTGCAGACGAGGAAAATAAAAAACGCGAGGTGAGTGCCCGTAAAACGGTCCCGGTTCAGTCGTATCCATGGCCTGATCAACAGCATGGCGGCTCCAGTGGTTCCGATCAGGTTTGCAAGAACTACTCCGAACAGCAGGAATACACAGCTTTCCCAAGGCTTTCCCGTGCCTTTCACGCGCAAGTGAATGCCGCCCGTAATCACAAATAACGAGCCTACAAGTGAGATAAACGCGAGGTATTGCTTCGCGCTCTCAACAAGGGGTGTGATGTCCCCGCGGAAGGCGAGGTAATAGCCCGTTGATATGGCGCCCAACATCAGCGAGATCGCTGGGTAGTAGCGCTCCCAGTGGTGCTTAAGGATCGTTGGCGCGAACGCGATACACAGAAGCATCACTGCAAACGGCAGCGCCGCCAGGAGAGGCACGTTTGCAAGAGGCATAGCTAAGGGGACGGTCTCCCAAGGCGCTCGCCACACCCAGGGACGAGAACGCAACCACTACAAAGCATTATTGCCGCGCGGCGCATGGAGCGCATTATCCATCTGCAAGCGGTTCAATGTCATTCTTTATCGTTTTCTCGGAGACACGTCCTATTCTTGTCCCATGAAGTTTAAATCCCCCCCCGCGTTTCTACTCCTGATAACCGCCGCTGCGATCTTCGCCTGGGAATGCCAAAGCCAAGCCGCTGACACGACCGAAACGGTAATCCGCGTTCCCGCGAGCGACAAAGACATACAGCGTGTCGCTGACTACGTGGAGCAGACTCCGATCGCGGGCTACCACCACCCATCCTCGGAGACCTTTGAAGCTTTCCGCGACATCAAATACGGTGTCCGGCTCCACTGGGGCATCTATTCCATCCTGGGGAAAGGGAACGAGTCATGGCCGTTTCTGAACATGTCGCTCGAGAAGAAGCAGGCATATCAGAATCTGTATAAAACCTGGAACCCGACTGGATTCAACGCCGAGCAGTGGATGAATTTGTTTGCCGATAATGGGATGAAGATGTTCGCGTTCACGACCAAACACCACGAGGGCTTCTCCATGTTTGACACCGCGACCCGCGTCAAAAAGCGGGTGAATTGGACCGCGCCGGGAGGCCCGGCTCTTGAGGACTGCGACCTGTCCTATAGCATCATGGAAACCCCCTTCAAGCGGGACGTAGTCAAGGAACTCTGCGACGCAGCCCACAGCCGCGGGATGAAGATCGATCTCTACTTCTCTCATCCAGATTGGTACGACGCCGATTTCCGCCCTTACGGCTACGACCCCGTAACCACGCCGGGCGCCACGGAGCACCCCGAGCTTTACGGAAACATGTCTGTGACGAAGCGCAGGGGATCCGTCAGCTTCATCGCTCCCGATCCGACTCCCGAGGAGGAGGCAAGGATGATGGCGCGCCATCGCCAGCAACTCACCGAGTTGCTCACCAAATACGGGAAGATCGATATGATTTGCCTGGATATCCTGTTTGGAAAACGGAATTGGCCTCAGTTGCGCGACACGCTCATGGCGATGAGGAAAGCGCAACCCAATGTCATGTTGCGGGCTCGCGGGATTGGAAGCTACGGCGACTACTACACGCCGGAACGTTTTACCCCCGCCGGCAAGGAAGATACCAACATGCCCTGGTTCGAAATCTTCCCGCTGGGAAGTTCGTTTTCCTACGAGGCGGACGCCGCCAAATACAAAGGCGGGGGATGGATCGTGAAGACGCTTGTCGATATTGTCGCCAAAGGGGGAAACTTCATGGTGGGCATCGGGCCTAACGCGAACGGCGAATTCCATCCGAAAGCCATTGCGGATGTGAAGGAGGCGGGAGCCTGGCTGCGAATCAACGGAGAAGGCATCTACGCGACCCGGCCCCGCGACGGGACTCTCTGGAAAGAGGGCTCCGACGTTCGCTTCACGCAAACCAAGGACCACTCAACGGTATATGCGTTTTGCCTTAAGTGGCCAGGAGCCGCCCTCACCCTCAAAACCCTCCAGCCCAAGCCCGGATCACAGGTTTTCCTGTTGGGTTCCAAGACCCCTCTTGATTGGACCTATTCGGAGGCAACCGGGGCGGTCATTCACCTGCCGCCCGAAATGCAGGACGAGGCGCAACGCCCATGCAACTTCGCGTGGGCAATCAAATGCCAGCAGTAGGCTTGCCTGCCCTTAACCCCGCTACGCGTACACGAGCAGGTGAATCTCGTCTGGAAGGATGTCGGAGATGTTTCGAATGATGCTGCCGCGCAGAAGGTTCACGATCATGTTCCTCTGCGGAGCGCCCAATATCAGGTAAGAGGTGCCAACGGTCGCCGCGATATCCACAATGGTATCGGCGGGTGAATCACTGACGGCGTACGCGGGCAGGATCGTATGCCCGTCCGCTTTGTCGGCAGCATAGGCAAAGATTTCGCGCGCCTCTTTGTCGTCCATCCATTTGCGCTTTCGATCCTCCGGGTGGAGCACGGGCTGTTCGCGCACATATAAAAGGTAGAGAGGGCGATCCGTCTTCTTGGCTTCCTCAATCGCGAAATCAAGTGTGCGGCCCACGCCGCGCACCGCGGCCAGCATCGGCTCACCACTTGCCGCTCCGGGCGGGTGGAACTTGATCGACGCGGCCATCTCCACAGACTTTGCGACAGCCGAAAGTGACGCGGCTTCAGCGAGCTTCCGGCGCTCCGACCGCTGCCGCGCCTCACCGGCGAGGCCGCGGAGGATCAGGCCGACAACCAGCACCGCCATGGCAAAGAGGCGGGCCTTTGGCTTCACGATGAATTCCGAGATTTCGATGCCAAGCATCACGATGAACGTGCAGAACATCAGAATGCGTTCCCAACGCAGCAGGTTCAGATGCCGGTCCGTGGAGCTGGCGCCGAGATTTGTAGCGATGGCGCCCACCACTCCCACGGCGTAAAGATCAGCGAGTCCCGATACGTCGCTCACCAGCAGCACCAGGCCGGCGGGGATCAGGGTGGCTACGATCAAGCCCATTGTCGGCACGCCAAACCCGTTCAACTTCTGAAACGAGGGCGGCAGCTCCCCATCGCGCGACATGAGGAACGAGATAGAGACGAGATCCACAATCGCGGTGTTCACCGCGGAAAGAAGCAGCAGCCCGAAAACGATACTGACCGACCATCCGGCGATGTGCGCCGCCGTCGCGCCAAATCCCTGGCCCACGAAGATTTCGGCCATGTAGCGCAGCATGTAGTCGCGCACGCTCGACTGGCCCGGCGCGTCCACATCTGGATTCGAAGGGTCCGAGTTGTTGATATGCAACCCGGGCAGGGCATGCATTGCAAGGCCGAGCAAGGCCGTGAAGAGGCAGACCTCGATCATTACCCAGACGATGGCGGGAGTCGATGTCTTTGAGACGTTCGGGTTCTCCTCTGTGCTGCCGGGGTTCAGCTTCATGACACCCGTGGAATTTGCGATGGCTTCCACGCCTGACAGCGCGAGAACAATCCCCACGAACCCGCCCCAGTTCTGCCACACGCCTCCAGTAAGCGGGCGCAAATTATGGATCGCCTGCCCGAGGTGCGGCGCGCACACCATCCCCAAAAGGACAACCACGATCGCTGTCGGTATGGAGACAATGAAAGCGAGGCCAGCAGAATGCTTCGGGCCCAGAAGGTTTATGGCGCCGATGCCGATGATCGCCACTCCAGCCCAATACTCTGGATGATTAAACTGGAGATATTGGAAAGCGGACAGGGCGCTAATCGCCGCGGTGACGATGTAGTCCGCGATGAGGAGAAACGCGCCTACGATGGAGATGATCTCGGACCGGTGGCGGACGCTCGCGTAAACGCCGCCTCCATCGGGGTAATGCCGACAGATCGACATGTAGTTGACGCCTACGAGGGCGGTAAGCAGACACATGGCCGCGATGAGCCAGAAAGACGAGTAGGCCCCCACGGCGAACGCAAGACCCACCACGTACGCCTTGCTCGTGCCCCAGTCGCCGTAAAGAATCGCGGCCGCCCGCGGCGTATCCACATTCCGCGGTCGTTTGGTTGTCCCTATGATCATCTGGATAGTCGAAGCATCGCCGCTTTGCTTCGAGGCGGCTATAGCTTCGCCGACTGGGGGCGTCAAGACTTTCTCTCCCCCGGTCGCGGGGCGAAAGTTGGGGCAAAGTTGCCCGCGAGCCGCGCTCTACCCTACGACAATATCAACATCGCCGAGTTTCTCGATCAGCGTGTCGTGGAGGTGTCTCCGAAAGATATTCGGGAGCGTCCGGGGTCCAGGCCGCCCCAGCACGAGGTGAGTTATGCCGTATTCGCGCGCGAAGGAGATCAACGCCCCGGAGACATCCTCATTCTTAAGGACGATGACAAGCCCGCCCATTTTCTGGGCTGTCTCCAGAGTCTCCGCCACGTGGCGCTGCGCCGCCGCCGCGATCTTGATGGCGGACTCACTTGGAGTGCGGACATATACCGCATACCATTGGGCGTTTAACTGCGTGGCGAGCCGGGCCGTTTTTCGCAGCAGCGCCCCAGGGTCCGGTCCGCGGCTGCTGATCGCGACCATCACCTGGCCCATGCCAGCAGGGTTTGCCTCGTTCGGCGCGTTATGTCTCTGCTGACGATCCAGGAAGTTTGCCGTTTCGCTCAGCGCCATTTCCCTCAGGCGAGTGAGATTTTTCTCGGTGAAGAAGTTGCCAAGCGCCTGCTGAACCCGGTCTTTTGGATAGATCTTGCCGCCTTCCAGCCGTTCCAGCAGATCTTCCGCGGGCAGATCGACATTCACCACGTGGTCAGCTTTCGCGATCACCTCATCCGGGATGCGCTCCTTCACGCGCACGGATGTTGATTCTTCCACAATGTTATAGAGCGACTCGATGTGCTGGATGTTTACCGTGCTGATGACGTTGATCCCCGCCCGAAGCAAATCGTCCACATCCTCATATCTCTTGGAGTTTCGGCTCCCGGGCGAATTTGTGTGCGCCAGCTCGTCCACCAACGCGACAGTCGGCTTGCGCTCCAGGACTGCCTGGATGTCCATCTCTTTGAGAGTGATGCCGTGGTACTGGATCATCCGAGGCGGCACTATTTCCAGCTCGCGGATTTGCGCTGTCGTCTCCGGCCGTTCATGAGGTTCCACGTAGCCGATCACCACGTCGATGCCCCGGCTCTTCAGCCGATTGCCCTCTACCAGCATCTGGTAGGTCTTGCCCACTCCGGCGCACGCGCCGAGGTAGATCTTCAGCTTGCCGAGCTGCTGCTTTCGGATGATTTGAAGGAAATCATCCGCGCTCGGGCGCTTACCAGGGACGGCATCCGGCATGCGTTAGGCCTTTCACTTCGCCACCGTTCCGTCAAGCGCCAGATTGAGCCTGAGAACATTCACGCCAGGATCCCCGATGATACCAAGCCAGGCTTTGTCGGTATACTGTTCCACCAACTCCCGGACTTTCCCCGCGTCGAGATTGCGCGCCTTTGCGACCCGCCCGACCTGTAGCTCGGCGTTCCGGGGGCTGATGTGAGGGTCCAGGCCGCTGCCGCTGGATGTCACCGCGTCGGCTGGCACCAGCGCGTCATCAGCAAGACTGTTTTCCTTCCGATACTGCGCCACTGCCGCCTTGATGCCGTCCATCAGCTTCTGCGAGGTGGGCCCCAGATTCGTGCCGCCAGAACTGGTGGCATCATAGCCAGTGCCCGCCGCGGAAGGTCTCGAATGGAAATACTTCTCTCCGCTAAATGCCTGGCCGATGATTTCAGAACCGAGAATCTTTCCATCCTTTGTCGTAATCAAACTGCCGTTGGCTTGATGGGAAAACAGGACGGTCCCTAGTCCGTAGACGACGAGAGGGTAGACTCCACAGCAGATCACTCCAAGAACAAGAGTGAGGATGATGGTGTTTTTGATATCGATCAGGATTGTTTTCATTTTTTTAAGAGTTAGTCAGCCTGACCCCGGCGAGTTGATTTCCCACTATGCGGGCGAGAGAGTTTCCCGCCGGCGGTCAGGTGACAGTGTTTGCGTTCTAAGCCAGTTTTAGTGTGGTGATGATGACGTCGATCGCCTTGATGCCGATGAACGGAACAATGACGCCTCCCAAACCGTAAATCAGCAGGTTGCGCCGGAGGAGAAGGACGGGGCTTAGTGGACGAAACTGGACGCCGCGCAGGGCCAGCGGGATCAATGCTATAATGACCACAGCGTTGAATATGACCGCGCTCAGGATTGCCGAGCCGGGACTATGCAGATGCATGACGTTAAGCGGCGCGATCTGCGGAAACGAGCCCATCAACATGGCGGGAATAATGGCAAAGTATTTGGCGATGTCGTTTGCCACCGAGAACGTCGTCAGCGCGCCTCTCGTGATAAGGAGCTGTTTTCCGATCTCGATGATCTCGATGAGCTTGGTCGGGTTGCTATCCAGGTCCACCATGTTTCCCGCTTCCTTCGCGGCTTGCGTCCCCGTGTTCATGGCCACGCCGACATCCGCCTGGGCCAGCGCCGGAGCGTCGTTGGTTCCGTCTCCGGTCATGGCTACCATGCGTCCGCCGGTCTGCTCCTTGCGAATCAGCGCTAGTTTGTCCTCCGGTGTGGCTTGGGCGAGAAAGTCGTCCACTCCCGCTTCCTTTGCGATGGCGCCGGCCGTGAGCGGATTGTCCCCGGTGATCATGATGGTGCGAATGCCCATCGCCCGGAAGCGCTCAAATCGATCCGCAAGCCCCGGTTTGACGATATCCTTTAGATAGATCGTCCCCAGCGCCTTGGTCTTTGTCGCGACAACCAGCGGGGTGCCTCCCTTGCTGGAAATCGATTCAACCGCCTCTTCCACTTCCTTCGGCAGGCGACCCACCCAGGCGCGGATGGAAGCCGCCGCGCCCTTGCGGAAACTCGTCCCGTTCAGATCCACGCCGCTCATGCGGGTTTGCGCGGTGAAAGGCACGAACTGCGCTTCCGGCATCTCCGCCAGTTCGACACCGTTCAGCCCGTACTTCTGCTTTGCCAGCACAACGATGCTGCGGCCCTCGGGTGTTTCGTCCGCCAGCGACGAGAGCTGCGCGGCTTCCGCCAGTTCCTTCGCGTCTACTCCGCTTGCCGGAATGAATTCCGTTGCCTGGCGGTTCCCGAGAGTAATCGTTCCCGTCTTGTCTAATAGCAGCACATCGACATCCCCCGCCGCTTCCACTGCCCGGCCGCTCATCGCCAGCACGTTTTTCTGCACAAGCCGGTCTATTCCAGCGATGCCGATGGCGCTTAACAAACCGCCGATGGTTGTCGGAATCAGGCACACGAGGAGCGCCACCAACACCGTCACCGAGAACTTCACGCCAGCGAACTGGCCGAACGGCATCAACGTGATGCACACGAACAGGAAGATGATCGTGAGAGCCGCAAGCAATATGGTTAACGCGATCTCGTTTGGCGTCTTCTGACGTTTTGCCCCTTCTACCAGCCCGATCATCCGGTCGATGAACGTTTCTCCGGGATTCGACGTGATCCGGATTTTTACGATATCGGAAAGCACCCGAGTTCCACCAGTGACCGCGCTGCGATCACCGCCGGCTTCTCTCACAACGGGCGCGGACTCCCCTGTGATCGCGGATTCATCGACCGTCGCCGCGCCTTCGATGATGTCACCGTCCCCAGGGATAAATTCGCCCGCGGTGACGACTACCACATCCCCCTTTCTGAGCTGATCGGCGGCCACCTGCTCGGTGGCGTTGCCCTTGAGCCGGTTCGCGAACGTCTGCGAGCGGGTCTTGCGGAGCGTGTCGGCTTGCGCTTTGCCGCGCCCTTCAGCCATCGCTTCCGCGAAGTTGGCGAAGATAACGGTAAACCAGAGCCAGGCCGTAATCTGAAGCAGGAAACTGAAGGGCGCGCCTTCCGTCCCTGTAAACATCAGGACAGTGGTGATTGCCGCGCCGACTTCCGTCACGAACATCACAGGGTTTCGCACCATGTGAGCGGGGTTCAGCTTTTTGAACGATGCCCCAACGGCGGGCACGATGATCGTCGGATCGAATATGGAATGTGTTTTAGCAGCCATGGATAGAGATATTTTAAGGGTTGATCGTTAGAACAGCTTGCCGGTGACCATGAGGAAGTGTTCCACGATGGGACCCAGCGCCAGGGCGGGCAGGAAGTTCAGCGCCCCGACGAGCACGACGACGCCGATGAGCGCCACGATGAAGGTGCCTCCGGCGACAGGGAAGCTCCCGGGCCCATCAGGAATTGCCTTTTTGCGGACGAGAGACCCGGCTATCGCGAGGACGGGGATCATCATCGCATACCGGCCGAAAAGAATGGCTATCCCAAGGGTCGTGTTATACCAGGGGGCGTTCGCGCTTAACCCGGCGAACGCGCTGCCGTTATTGCCTGCCGCCTCGCTATACGCGTAGAGTATCTCGCTGAATCCGTGAGGGCCGTTATTGTTTGTTCCGTTGGTTGGCTGATGGCTTGCCGGATCCGCCGGCCCCCAGTTGCTCAACGCCCCGTAGGCGGTGAACGCCAGGATTACGCCCGCGAAGATCAGAAGATAGAAACTCGCCATCTTTACTTCGTAGCCCTGCACCTTCTTGCCGAGATACTCAGGCGTCCGCCCGATCATCAGCCCAGCGATGAACACGGTGACCGCGACATAGACGAGTATTCCGTAAAGGCCCGAGCCAACGCCTCCGAACACCACTTCGCCCAACTGGATATTGAATAGCGGAACCAGGCCGCCCAGTGGGGTGAAGCTGTCATGCATCGCGTTCACCGCGCCACACCCCGTCGCCGTGGTAGTGGACGCGAACAACGCGGAGTTAAATATCCCGAACCGGACTTCCTTCCCTTCCATGTTGCCATCCGCCGGGTCCACACCCAGCGCGTGGATGATGGGGTTTCCGACCGCCTCGGAGTGCCAGCACACCAGGATGCCCGGCATCAGCATCAGGAACATCGCGATCCACACTGCCCACCCGTGCTTCTGGTTTTTCACCATTCGCCCCAGGTAGTAAGTAAGACCGCTGCCAATCCCGATGAAGTAGAGCATCTGGAAGAAATTCACCAGCGGCGTGGGGTTCTCGAAAGGATGCGCGGCGTTTGCGTTCGCATACCCGCCGCCATTTGTGCCGAGCATCTTGATCGCAATCTGCGACGCGATGGGGCCTTGCAGGATCGTCTGGGTATCGACCTTCTGATCGACCATGACGGGCTTGCCGTCCTTGTCCACCACGGCATTGCCTTTGTCGTCCACTTTGGCAACCTGCGTCGTGTAGGGCTCCGTAAGACTGGCTGAGTCGTAGGGTTTGAAGTTCTGTGGCATTCCTTCCGCGATGAAGAACAGGGACACCACCAGGCAGACGGGCAGCGAGATGTAGTAAGTGACGCGAACCAGATCGACCCAGAAGTTCCCGAGGGTGCTTGCTTCCTTGCGGGCGATGCCACGCACCAATGCCGCCGCCACGCCCAACCCCACCGCGGGCGAGAAAAAGTTCTGCAGGACCAGCGCGACCATCTGCGAGAAGTACGACATGGTCGATTCACCGCCGTAACTCTGCCAGTTCGTGTTGGTGACGAAGCTCGCCGCCGTGTTGAAAGCCAGATCCGGCGTGAGGGCGGCAAGTTTCTGCGGGTTCAAAGGCAGCTTGTCCTGAAAACGCAGCAGGCCGTACGTCAGCAACATTGTAAGAAGGCTGAACATCAGCATCGCGCCAGCGTATTGCTTCCAGTTCTGCTCTTTGGACCGATCTATTCCGGTTACCGCGTAGGTCAGCCTTTCGATCGGCCGGATAACGGGATCCAGGAAAGTCCTGCCATCGCCGTCGAGCACGTTGTAGAGATAAATCCCCAAGGGCTTTGTGATGAGCAACAGCCCTGCGGTATAGAGAATGAGTTGTATCCAGCCGTGAGAGTTCATGTTCGAAAGGATGCTAGAATTTTTCGGGACGGATGATCGTGAAGAGCAGGTATCCGATCAGCGCGAGAGCGATGATGCCGACAATGATGTTTGTCATAATGATTGGCCGCTTAGATTTTCTCGCAAACCCAGACAAAGGCTGCCATGAGCGCAAAGAATGCGATTGAGGTGAGGATGTAAGTGATGTCCGTCATGTGTTTTTCTGTTCAGGCGTGTTGTCTGCCTGAGCGCATCCCTTAGCCGATTGCGTGCCCCCGCGGAGCCGATCGGCATATCTGTCTCCGGGAGAGCTAGTTGCGCGGCTCTCACCACCCCGGGCGCGTTGCTCATGAACCCGCGTTATGCAACGCGGGGCGCCTTGCGCCGTGCGGAATGCACGAGGCCAAACCAGTCCCACAAGCCAGCCCTGAGGGGTGTTTCGGTGAGCGCTCCGCAGGGGAGAGAAATCTCAGTTTACAGGGAGGAGTGTTCTGAATAGGCTCCAGCTTGCTTCCGTCAGCGTCTCGCTGACGAATACACCGTTTGTCCTACCCCATCCTTATGCGTTTCCCATCGTCTCCACTCGTTCTCTGCCGTTCCTCAATCCGCGCCGGGAGGGGTTCGCTGCTTTGCGTCGCGCTCCTTCTGGCATGCGTGACGTTAAGACCCGCGCCCAGCCTTGCGAACATCGCCGGCGGTGGCAATGGCCAGGGTCCAAACGTCACGGTAACGGATAGAGATAAGGAGATCGTCCTGTCCAACGGTATCTGCTCGATCGCCATCACCAAGCGCGGTCCCCATCTCGATACGCTGGATTATACCTACAACAACAATGGCACGAGCCGCACGTCATCCACACTGAAAGGCGCCGGCCAATATTACTACGGGGGCTTTAGCATGGGTGGCATGGACATGGCGCACCAAAGCGCGAATTTCAAATACACCCTGGCTGTTGATCCCGCTCGCAACGGTGGTGACTACGGCGACGTTATGATGGTCAGCGACACACCCGACTTGGGGATCATTGAGGTTCATTTTTCCATGCTCCGCGGTTCCCCCGGCTTCTACTCGACGGCTATCCAGACGCATCGGGCGCAAGATCAACCGGTCAATTTGACGGCATGGGGAGTCGTTACACGGGTGCCGCCCAATTTTAATTGGCTTAGCGCGGACGACACCCGCAATTTTCTGATCGGCACCCCAACGGACAAGGGCTCGGGCATTCCCAATTCTCCGCATGAGATCTCCGTGGGTCTGAACGGAAGCCGGCAGGGAGAACTGGATGACAAATTCATTTACGGGCAGGACCACGCCGACCTTAGGGCTTGGGGATGGAGCAGTGTGGGCCCAAAAGGGTTGAACGTAGGCCGCTGGATGATGACGAACATGGATTTCAGCAACGGCGGGCCGCTCAAGCGGGATGTCTCCTGCTATCCTTACAGCGAACTCAACAACTCCATTCTCACGGGTGAACTCGGTATGGGCGGAGATGGCAGTTTCGGGCAGGGAGAGCTATGGACGAAAACCTGCGGACCCTGGTTCATCTATCTGAACAGCGCGCCCGCGTCGATCACCGACCCTGCGGCTGCGGCGCAATACCTTTACAAGGATGCCTTGGCCCAGGCCGAGGCGGAGAAGAAAGCATGGCCCTACAAATGGTTCAAGAACGATAAGTACCCTCAGGCTTCGGGACGAGGAACCGTTCAAGGGACGATTCGCATTCAGGACAGCGGCAACCCGCAAGCTTCGAACGCGGGCATCTGGGTAGGCCTGGTGGAGCAGCCCATAACCATTCATAACGCGCGCGATTTCCAGAAATGGTTTAAGCCCTATCAATATTTTACACAAACCGACGCCGCTGGGAATTTCACCCTTGCGAACGTCCTTCCGGGGCAAAATTACACGCTCTGGGCTTACGGGCCTGGCGCGGCCGGCACATTCCTTTCTCAACCGCAGAGCGGAGGGAATCCTCCTCTGGAATGCGACGTCCCAGCGAAACCCTTCTCTGTGAAGGTCGCGCCGGGCGTGACGGGCCAGTTGGGCACTGTAATCTGGACCCCGACACGGGTCGGCTCGACCGTGTTCGAAATCGGTTATCCTAACCGCAAAGCCGATAAGTTCCGTCATGGTGAAGATTACTCCTTCCCCGATGATCAGCCGAAGTTGGGATTCCCAACGCCTATTTGGGGTCCTCAAATGGAGTTCCCTTTCGATTTTCCGAACGGTCTGAACTACACCGTGGGCCAAAACCGCTGGTCAACAGATTGGAATTATATCCTCCCTTCGCTGCCCGACACGAATGGGGACTACCAACCTTGCAAAGGAAATATAATGTTCGATCTGGCGTCCGCTCCGCCAGCCGGAGTGACTGCTTCCTTATACATCGGGGCGGCTGGGTATGATGGAGACCAGCGATTCCCAAAAAATCAGGTGAGCGTTAGCATCAATGGCAAAGACGTCGCCACTTTGTCTGGAGCAAAAGGCGCTCCTGCCGAGCTCACGCCGACCGGCTATTTTCCCGCTTACTCCGATGACAGCAGCATCCATTGCGGAGTTCACGGCCCATTCTCCGACGAGCGTCTGTATTTCCCGAGCAGCGCCTTTAAAGCGGGGCAAAACACGATCACCATCAACGTGAACGGCAGAGGTTTGAGCGATTACCTTATGATGGACTATCTCCGGCTTGAGATCCCGGGCTACGTCCCGCCCGCTCCCAGTCGGGTTGCCGCCTATGCCGGCAACAATTCCGTCCTTGTAACCTGGCCAGTAGTTCCGGGAGCGACCGCATACGATATCCTGCGTTCGTCGACCCTCACGTCGGGATACACGCCGTTGGCGGTCGGAATAGTAGGCACCGTCTGCGGCAGCGACGCGTTGAGCATGACCTACACCGATGCGACAGCGGCAAATGGCACTCGATGCTACTACCGGATCATCTCCAAAAACGCCAAGGGTCAAAGCGCAGTCTCGGCGGCCAGCGCGCCCGTCGCCGCTTCCGCCACGCTCGCAGCCGGCGCCCCTGCGGCCCCGTTCAGGGTGAATATTGTTTCGTCAGGCCACCATAACGTGACGCTCAACTGGACACCATCCAACCGCGCCGACTTCTACCAGGTCTGGCGGACCACTCTGCACGGCAATGGCGTTGGAGCCTTTTACGGCCTTGGCACCATCATGCTAAACGATCAGGTGGGTGGAACGAGTTTTGTTGATACGACGCCGACCGATGGCAAGAGATATCGCTATTTCGTCAAAGCTGTGAACGCGGCGGGCAGCAGCGCCGCCTCCGTCGCCGTCGATGCCCATCCTCTGCCTCAACCTCCTGCCGCCGGCCCGCAGTCCTTCGTGGGAAACTGGACAAAAAACCGCCAGGGCATAGGCATCACTCTGAAATGGTCGGCTGTTCCTGGAGCGACCGGTTACGTGATTTACCGTTCGATGAACGGCCCCCAGTTCAAGTGGCCCGAGAACTTTGTTACCACCATGCTGGAGACAACGTGGACAGACAGCAATCACGCCAAGAAGAAAAACGAGAAAAAGGCTGATGACCATATAGACCCTTCCAAAAACTACGACTACCAGGTCACAGCCATCAATGCTGGCGGCGTTTCGCCGTCCGTCACCGCCCATGTTGGTCCTTCGGGCGGCACCGCAATGCGTTGATCAAACGCATAGTGTAGCTACGCGGCGAGTGCCGTGTTGCGGGTTATCGCTGCGTCAGAATCTCACTGAGATCGTGATGGATTTGGCTTTCGAAAGCACGTCGTGCAGTGGCGATCCTGCCAGCCAAGTGCCGCGCCCATGTCGCCATTTCCTGCAAGCAGACTATCTCCCCATCGCCTGGCGGGAAACGGGCTGACCGTCCGCGTGAGTGGGCATAACCTCACCCACACTAGCGAGTAACGAGAGGAAAGAAGCGCATGGCACGAAATCCCAACGTAGGGACGCATCGCCGTAGGCGTCCGCAACCTTCCCACGTCCGGCAACTAACCCGCGCCTGCTAAACTCTTCAGCATGGACTGCGCCTATCGCGGAGCGTCAGGAGCAGCGATAATTTCACCGGAGCGCTTTCACGACTTTGAAGTCTAGCGGAGCACTCTCCTCGCAGCCCGCTATTTCAATAAGTGGTTCAGAACTGAAATAGCAGGCCCTTCCCATTTCAGTCAAAGACTCACCGCCCCTGTGCGCCAACAAAGGGGGCGAAGCGGTGCCGATGGGGACCGTGCCGCGCGCGTAACTCTTATGTTCTCCGGCGCGGCTGGTATTTCTCAGCGGGAATTAGAAGACCCATCAAATGAGGCTCGATCCCGGGCAGACCAAAGGGAGCGACTGGCGCTTATTTCTGCGATAGATGCGAAAGTCGGAGTCAAGTGTGAAGACTGGGGCTTCAAGCCAGAGCTCGGACATGCGGACGAGGCAGGCGTCTGCGAAGGACATGGGAACGTTGACATAGCGAGTCATCAGTTCGTGAATCGTGGTGTGATGGTCGCGCACACTGAAAGGCAGCTCCAATCTGCCGTCGGCTAGCCAGCTTTCGATTCGCTGCTTCGCCTCAGGGATGTCTCGCGTGAGAAAGTGAACCTCGGACAAGACAGCTTCACAGGAGAGCATTTTGGGCGGCAGTCGCCGACCTTCGCGAATAACCCATGCGTGATCCTGATCATCGCCGTCGAGGATGGCGACGAGCGCGCCGGTGTCAGCGATGACGCACTTCATCGGCCGTAGCCTTGGACATGCCTTTTATTTCGGGCGAGATCCCGTTTCCCCGATGCCACCGAACCGACGCTGTCGCCGAGAGCTTCGATTAAATTGGCAGCGCTGCGTGGCGCCTCCGCCTCTCCAGCCATCCAAGCATCGATAGCCTCCCGAACAAGAACAGATTTTGGGACGCCTCGGCGTCTGGCCAAATCGGCCAAGCGACCGCTGCGCTCAGATGGAAGTTTGCAGGTCAGCACATCCACGAAGAGAAGGTAAGGTCTATGCGGACTCTGTCAAAACTGGAACCTGGAATTGCATCGTGGGGTGTTGCACTTGAATGAGGACAATTACGCCCGATCAAGCAGGACGGAGCAATGAGCGAGGCGGTGAGGAGGAAACGGCTAAATCGAGCTTGGGGGGAGAAACAGCAAGGATGCAGTGATCGCGAGCGCGATAGAATTCGAGGAAGGCCCTTGACAATGTCGGTGCCAAAGTGGCACCATAAGATCTATGGCACAGGTTCTTGAAGAGCATCGCAAACGCATTACAGCCCGCGTGTCCGGCAGTGTTCGTGACACGTTGGAACAGGCGGCGGAGCTTTTAGGCGCGACGGTCAATCAATTCGTCGTGCAAGCCGCCTACAGCGAGGCGCAGCGTGTCGTTGAGCGCGAGTCAATCATCCGTCTTTCGCAAAGAGACGCGCGCAAGGTTCTGGCTCTCCTCGACAATCCGCCGAAACCCGCCAAGCGCCTTAAGGATGCCGTGAAGACGTTCAAGGCCATGGTGGATGTATAGAATCGAATTGCTTGCGCAGTCCCACGACCGGGATCAATTCGACTGCGGCACGGAACCGCTCAATGTCTTCCTGAAGCAGACCGCGCGGCAACACGCGCAACGGGGAATCTCCAGAACTTTGTACTGGTTGATGAGGCTGCGGTCGCGCCAAAACCCATCTTAGGCTTTTTCGCGCTTAATATTTGTCAGGTGAAATCGGAACAGCTTACACCACAGGAGGCAAAGAAGCTGCCGCGTGATGTTGCAGGTGTCCGGTTGGGGCGCCTGGCGGTCGCGAAGACGGCCCAGCGCCAAGGCATAGGGACAAAGTTGCTGGTGGCCGCGATGGCAAAGTTCATGGAGATTTTCAACACGGCTGGCGGGATAGGTCTTTTCGTCGATGCAAAAGATCAAGACGCGAAGCGATACTACGAGCAATTCGGCTTTGTTGCGCTGCCGGGTGACGAGCTGGAAATGTTCTTGCCGATGAAAACTATCCAAGAAGCACTGGCGTCGCATCCGTCCAGCACCTGATCGGGGGGCGCTGCTCCGGGCGGAAGCCGACGCGGGGCTCGTCCGTAGCGGGTTTAACAGATGGCCTTCCCCTAATAAAACGAATGCGACGCAAAAGCTGGAGAGGGGGTCGTCCTTTGGGGGTCAGCCTGCATTTCTTGACAGACAGCATCGTTCCAGCGCAGATGAAATACCTCCAGCATCCGTGAAACTGCGCGCCATCCGAGTTAAAACCTCTTCTCTTCCTTTGCGTCCTCCGCGCCCTTGCGCGAGACGTCTCCCCTCTGCGGCCTCGTTCCCAAGCTGCGCTTGGGCACGCAACTGCCTCCCGAAATTGCGCATCGTCGCCATCCAAAAAATCCGCGAAATCCGTCGTGCGAAAAAAACCTCCCGACCGCGCACCTCAGCGTCTCGTCATTCATCAAGAGCCATAGGGACCGGAGCGGTATTGACCTGCGTATCGTAGTCGATAACTACTTGGGACAGCGGGCTCCACAGCGGGTCGCGCTGTTCAAAAATGCAGCCTGACCCCTGGAAAGCGTGACTGACCCCTGGAAAGCGTGACTCTCCAAGGGCGCCGTGCCCGTGCCGCGCGCAAGCGCGGCATGGGCGCTGCGGTTTTGAAGGAACTAATAACTGATCGCGAGACGAAGAGGGAGGATTCCCAACCGGATGACGTGTTTCGTCCAGTGTGCGTAGTTGACTCCAGCCCGCGCCACCGGTCATGAAAAGACGCGAACGATTTCCCTGCACGCTAACAAAATATCCTGCCTTGCGTCGGCAACATATACCGGCTGATCTCCGCGTCTATTCGCTGTAATAGTCGGCAGCACAGTGTTGGCGCATTTCAGCAAGCGGAAAATGATCCGTTTCCGATTCGATGGCGCGGATTGGCATGAAAACATCGTTTTCAGGATCACCAGCAAGATGTCGAAGGGCACAGATTTCCAGCACTCTCTTCAATCAGGTTTAGCCGATCCTCAAGCATTGCGGTGGCAACGGCGACTAATTCCGAACGCTTGCTCGCAACAGTTCCAACGATGCTCATTGGTCACCTCATGGGGGGTCCTTTGGGGGTCAGCCTGCATTTCTTGACAGACAGCATCGTTCCAGCACAGATGAAATACCTCCAGCATCCGTGAAACTCCGCGCCATCCGAGTTAAAACCTCTTCTCTTCCTTTGCGTCCTCCGCGCCCTTGCGCGAGACGTCTCCCCTCTGCGGCCTCGTTCCCAAGCTGCGCTTGGGCACGCAACTGCCTCCCAAAATTGCGCATCGTCGCCATCCAAAACATCCGCGAAATCCGTGGTGCAACAAAACCTCCCGACCGCGCACCTCAGCGTCTCGTCATTCATCAAGAGCCATAAGGACCGGAGCGGTATTGACCTGCGTATCGTAGTCGATAACTACTTGAGTCGTCATTTGGGGGTCAGCCTGCATTTCTTGACAGACAGCATCGTTCCGGCGCAGATGAAATACCTCCAGCATCCGTGAAACTCCGCGCCATCCGAGTTAAAACCTCTTCTCTTCCTTTGCGTCCTCCGCGCCCTTGCGCGAGACGTCTCCCCTCTGCGGCCTCGTTCCCAAGCTGCGCTTGGGCACGCAACTGCCTCCGAAATTGCGCATCGTCCCCATCCAAAAAATCCGCGAAATCCGTGGTGCAAAAAAACCTCCCGACCGCGCACCTCAGCGTCTCCGTGATTCATCAAGAGCCATAGGGACCGGAGCGGTATTGACCTGCGTATCGTAGTCGATAACTACTTGGGACAGCGGGCTCCACAGCGGATCGCGCTGTTGAAAAATGCAGCCTGACCCCTGGAAAGATACCCTTGACAATGTAGGTGCCAAAGTGGCACCATAAGATCTATGGCACAGGTTCTTGAAGAGCATCGCAAACGCATTACAGCCCGCGTGTCCGGCAGTGTTCGTGACACGTTGGAACAGGCGGCGGAGCTTTTAGGCGCGACGGTCAATCAATTCGTCGTGCAAGCCGCCTACAGCGAGGCGCAGCGTGTCGTTGAGCGCGAGTCAATCATCCGTCTTTCGCAAAGAGACGCGCGCAAGGTTCTGGCTCTCCTCGACAATCCGCCGAAACCCGCCAAGCGCCTTAAGGATGCCGTGAAGACGTTCAAGGCCATGGTGGATGTATAGAATCGAATTGCTTGCGCAGTCCCACGACCGGGATCAATTCGACTGCGGCACGGAACCGCTCAATGTCTTCCTGAAGCAGACCGCGCGGCAACACGCGCAACGGGGAATCTCCAGAACTTTTGTACTGGTTGATGAGGCTGCGGTCGCGCCAAAACCCATCTTAGGCTTTTTCGCGCTTAATATTTGTCAGGTGAAATCGGAACAGCTTACACCACAGGAGGCAAAGAAGCTGCCGCGTGATGTTGCAGGTGTCCGGTTGGGGCGCCTGGCGGTCGCGAAGACGGCCCAGCGCCAAGGCATAGGGACAAAGTTGCTGGTGGCCGCGATGGCAAAGTTCATGGAGATTTTCAACACGGCTGGCGGGATAGGTCTTTTCGTCGATGCAAAAGATCAAGACGCGAAGCGATACTACGAGCAATTCGGCTTTGTTGCGCTGCCGGGTGACGAGCTGGAAATGTTCTTGCCGATGAAAACTATTCAAGAAGCACTGGCGTCGCATCCGTCCAGCACCTGATCGGGGGGCGCTGCTCCGGGCGGAAGCCGACGCGGGGCTCGTCCGTAGCGGGTTTAACAGATGGCCTTCCCCTAATAAAACGAATGCGACGCAAAAGCTGGAGAGTGAATCGATTTCGTGGACACGCGCCACGATGACGAGATATGTAAACTAATGATGGATAATAAACTTGATGAGTTTATCGTCCCACCGGGACCTCAGCCAGCGCAAGGCCGCGGGCGAAAATATCGACTCAAAGAATATCGCCAAACACAAGAGCGACGTTTTCCGCCTCGCTGCTACACTGCCGGGAGAGCCGGGTCCAGAACTCCCCGGCTCCATAGTCGCTGACGTAACCAAGTTTCTTGGGGAGTTCCCGGAGGATTCTCCTGAGTGGGCAGGCATTCAGGCTTCGTTGAAAAACACCATCTCCGACGGACTCAAGCCCTCCGCGCTTCGCTCGGCGATTCAGACCTACTTCCCGGCATGAAAAGCTCCAGCCTCTGATGCCCGCCATCCAGCCCATCACCGATGAATTGCTGATCAGCGCGATCGGCCGCGCGAGCGAGCGGGTTGTACTGATTTCTCCTGGCGTATGGCCTCCAGTCGCGGAAGCCGTGGCCGCGGCGTGGGAAAAGTTGGGGCGTGATCGCGTAACAGTTATCCTCGATGTCGATCCGGAGATTTGCCGGATCGGCTACGGGTCTTTGGAAGGCATTCAGATTCTTCAGGACGCGGCAGCGAAACAGGGGGAAGCGCTTGGACAGGAGCCTGGCATCCGCATTTGTGTGTTCATCGTGGACCAGCAGACTTTTGTCTTCAGTCCCACACCGCGCCAGTTGGAAGCGCCTCCCGCCGAATCTTCACAGGTCACGCCCCTCGCGCCCTCGCAACCGAAGGCGAATGGAATTGTGCTCTCTCGCCCTCCTGAATCATTGGCGGCTGAACTCGGCAGTGGCGACGAGGGCATCACGCAGCGGAAACTCGGGTTAGAGCCGCTCAGCAAGGAAAAGCTGAAAGGCGTCACGGAGGATCTCGCCAAAAATCCGCCGAAGAACTTCGATCTCGCCCGCGCGGTGAATGTTTACAACGCCCGCGTGCAATTCGTGGAATTCAAGCTCGGCGGTTGCAAGCTGTCGGAGCACAAGGCCCAGCTTCCGAAGCATCTCATCCATGTGCTGAAAAAAAATCCGGCACTTTCCAGGAAGATCGAAAATAGCATCAGACTGTTGGACAACAATGACGCTTTGGTCACTGACAAAACTCTCTCGCAAGAAACGCTCTTCACGGACCGGGAGAAGATTCACGAGAAATTTCTCCGTCCAGTGAAAGGCGTGGGAACCGTGATCGAGCGCGCGAGGAAGGCCGAATTCACCAAGGACATCGAATCGCTCCAGGCGAAGGTGGAAAAGTTCGCGAAAAGCGTTGAAGCAAAACTGGCCGAGGGGTTCCAGCAGACCGCCGAGCAGCTCGCCGACGAGATCCTCGACGAGGTGCTCGCGGACTTGCCGGAACGATGGCGGAAAAAGCTCGGCTCGCATCCCGAACCGAAGCGCGTGCGGTGGTATGTGCTCGAGGATTTGCTCAAGGCGTTCGGAACCCCAGCGGGGAAGGTCGGCAAGATGAAGGTGGAGACCGTCTTCAAGGACGTCACCTACGACATGCTCAATGAACCCGAGTTTCGGGAGCAGATGGCAGAATACTTTCCGGACCTCCCGCTCATGGAGGAATTCACGGCGGCCAAGGAACGCCCCGCGACTGCCATGGGCGCCCAGCAGGAACTTCTGTCGTGAACACCTCCGCCCTAAAATCCTTCGCCCCCGCCGTCCGTCGGCGAGTTATGGAGGCCGTCACGCGCAAGCTGGACTACGTGCTGAGCGCGGACACGCCCGATCTCCGCGCTGCCGCGTGATGTGTTGCGTGTCCGGCGGCGGTCGCGAAGACGGTCCTTTAGCGGTCAAGTCTGCATTTCGGGACAGACATTGCATCGTCTCCTGCACATGGTAAAGTTCCTGGAAAATCCGTTACACGGCTGCTGCGTCCTTCTGAGGTCAGACCTGCATTTCTGTCTGCTGCTCCTTTGGGGTCAGCTCTGCGCTTCTTGCGCAGACAGTCATCCCTTCTCAGCCTCAGATCGCAAGCTACGCTCGAGCATCCGCGAAACTCCGCGCCATCCGAACATTACGCCTCGTCCTCCTTCCACGTCCTCCGCGCATCCTTGCGTGCAAACAAGCCTCCCGACTCGGCGCGCCTCAGCGTCTCCGTCATTCTCAAGAGCCATAGGGTCTTTCTTTGGGGGTCAGCCTGCATTTCTTGACAGACAGCATCGTTCCAGCACAGATGAAATACCTCCAGCATCCGTGAAACTCCGCGCCATCCGAGTTAAAACCTCTTCTCTTCCTTTGCGTCCTCCGCGCCTTTGCGCGAGACGTCTCCCCTCTGCGGCCTCGTTCCCAAGCTGCGCTTGGGCACGCAACTGCCTCCGAAATTGCGCATCGTCCCCATCCAAAAAATCCGCGAAATCCGTGGTGCAAAAAAACCTCCCGACCGCGCACCTCAGCGTCTCCGTCATTCATCAAGAGCCATAGGGACCGGAGCGGTATTGACCTGCGTATCGTAGTCGATAACTACTTGGGACAGCGGGCTCCACAGCGGATCGCGCTGTTGAAACATGCAGCCTGACCCCTGGAAAAATCAGGCGCGTTCGCGGGGCGGCTTCGCTCGGTGCGCCAGAACCGCAACGGCGGCGCGTTCCATACTACATACAAAGTGGACTACGACGAACGAGGGGAGACTCTGTTTGTTTTAAGCAACGGAAAAATGATGATCTACCGAAACGGACGGATGACAAAAGTCATGGAGGGCCAGCGCACGCTGTGGCAAATAGACTACGGCAGAGATGGCTCCCTGCTTGGTGTCCTCCTGCCTCCGCTTTGATGCAATGCCGTACCATTCACCCGATGACCAGCCAAACACAAAACAAGAACACACCACACCAACCTATGAAACTCGCAAATCACACTTCTGTCGCTTTCTGCCTCGCCCTCACAGTCGCGTGGGCTCCCATCGCTGCACGCTCCGGCGACGTTTCCTGCTTCCCTGACCACAACTCTGAGGAATGCTACGACAAAGGAAACAATGGATGCTATTCTCCAACTGGCAACCGGCACTGGATCGCAGATGTGAACAAGCCAGATCCGGCCGGAACCTACATACCTAATCAAGTCTTGCGGAACGCGAAAGCAGGGTGGACAACAGATGGACTGCGGAAAGACCGCTGGAAAGCAGGTGGCGAACCAGCAAGATTGCAAAAAAGTGTGTAAGGTACCTTGATGAACATCATAACAAGGCGACAATGGGCGCGCCTCGGCGCAGTCGTCGTTTCGCTTCTTTTCTACAATTATCCGCTTCTTGCTCAATCCGGCGGTGTCATTGCGGAAGTAGCGAAGTGCAAGTCGTACTTCGACAAGATTGCGTCGCTTTCCTGTTCGGCAACGGTCGAAGCATACGACAAGAGCGGGAGCGCTTACGCGAAGGTCGCTGAGTTGGAGTACCGGCCTCCAAGGTGACAAAATCTATTACGACTATATACAAAAGGAGTCGACTGGTGTGGTTACGTATAGTGAGCACTACACATACGATGGAGCCCGATCCGAAGATCTTTTAAGGCACAATAACAGGCTGCTCGCCGTGCATAAGGGGAAATTCTCCTGTCTGACAATGGACGGTGAAGCGGTTTTCACCGAACCGTTTGCATTTGTCTTCGCAAGCAAATACACCCGTCCTGGCACCACGCTAACGTTGAGCGAGTTTAAGAGCCCTGCCCAGTGGACGACAGTGGCGAAGGTGGCCCGTCTGGTCACTGCTGCGAACGCGGATTCCGATGGCCGCGTGGAAATGGAGGTTGGCGAGGCTACGCATCCCGGTAATGTGGTTCGTCCGTTCGTGATGCGGGTCTGGCTTGACACTCATCTCGGATTCTATCCCGTCCGATGGCAACGCACCTCGTCATCGGGACAAATGACCGAACAATATGAAGTCCTCCAAATCGGCTACCTAGATCGGGAGAAGCTTGTGCCATTTCCGAAGGTGTCCCGAATGCGTTGGTATGACAATGGCGGAAACGTCAGTTCTGATGTCAAAGTGGAGGTTCTGGATGCGCAGCTCAACCCTTCCATTGCCGGCGTGAAGTTTACAATAAATCCCACGCTCGCTAATGAGATCTACGATGGTGACGATGACGTCTCGATACCCATAGTTCATGACGGTAACAAGTAGCAACAGGGCGCAAACGTCTGCGCGCCTGCTGGTGTTCGGCACTCTTGCGCTGTTCCTTTCTTTGTGGGCGAAGAGTGCTTTGCTCGGCGCGGGTTCCAGCAATAAGCCTCAAAGCGGAGATACAAGCGCCTATGTATCCGGAAGTCGGAAGGTTGGGTCCGGCGACGACTGCAACGACGTCTATGCACCTGGTCCCGGACTGGGGGGCTGAGGTCGCGCCGAATAACAGATTACCACTATGCAATCCTCAATGTGCTACAGAATCGTTATATGTCTTCTGCTGTTTCCCTGTCTCCTCAGTGCCGAGACTCTTCCACAGAAGGACGCTTTTAGCTTGGACGCCCTTCGCCGGGCCTTGGGGGCGGTGGACGACCAGCGCCACTCGCTCAGCTATGATGTATCGGTGAAAAGCGAGAGATGGGACGTTCCAACGAGCACATGGAGCCCGGACGGTGAGGACTCGCTTCATGTGCTACTCGACGGCTTGGCTGGATCGAAAATCAAGATTCAGTACCAGCCCCAGGTCATGAAGTGGGATCATGGAGCCTCCCCATTTTACGAAATATACAAGACCTTCGTATACAACGGGAGTTACAGCGTCGAAGCCATCGAGAAGCAAGGACCCAAGGACCATGCGATTCCCTACTTGAGCGCCACCATTTATGACGGACTTGCGGAAAAGCACATTGGTCCGCGGTCCATAACCGGCGAGGAGTTTGCCATCGGCTATGCGCGCCTTGCTGGGTCTGGGTCTGTGACTCTCCTTCAAATGCTCTCGCCGGGCCGGATTGAAGGGATTCGATATAAGTATTTGGAAAGATCCTACGAAGGGAAGTCCGGACATCGTAGTCAAGACCTCGCCGAAGGGGGTGGATGGTGAAACCGATACCCTCTGGTTGGACCCAACGCGTGACTTTAGCCTAGTAAAGCGAGAGTCCATTGTGGGCTCGCGAAAGCTGTCGTATGAAATAGACCAGATTCGGGAGATTGCTCCCCGCATTTGGATGCCAATCTCTGCTACCGTGACGAAATATTCGGCACAAATCCCCCGTGCGCGGATTGCTTTTGCAGGAAGCAATTTTAAGGCCAATCTTCCTCTCGGCGACGATGCTTTCGCCCTACCTTTGAAGGTCGGCTGTCATGTGGAAGATAAACGGTTCGGAACTTCCTTAATTATTGGAAGGTCGCCTGGCGATGTTCTAAAGGATATCAACTCTGGAAAATGATGGCTATCCCTTGTGAGCGTCATCCGGAAGCGATTCTTCTGAGTGGTAGGCTTCCACCATTACTGCAAGTGGAAAGGCGACGGCACACGTCACGGCTCCGCCAGCGTTCAGCGGCTTACAGAACATGCGGCCCACTTTTATGCTTCTTAGTATGTGCATGGACATCCGTGCGCAGTGAAACACCAGTCGGTTCCTCCCCGCTTACGTATGTTTCGAACTGCGGCGTAAACTCGGTCGTTCAGGTGATGCACGATCTACATAAGACGGTAAACCTGAATGAGATTCTCCCGATAATGGGATGCGGAGATGACATGTCGGGCGAAATGTCCTTCTCCGATATTCGGAGAACATTGAAAACGTGCGGCGTTCGATCGTTCTGCGTAAAAAACGCTGAATTAGGTGATGTACTAAACCTTGCTACCGCCGCTTCACCCGCTATAGTGCAACTGGCCTTCCACGCTGGCGTTTCCATTTTGCGGTTATATATCGTCTCTCGGACGCACTGGTATGCTTTGAGGACTATCCACACAAGCCTAAGGTCGCCAACGCAATGGATTGCGAACGCGCGATGAGGCGGTCTTTTTCTGGCAATGTGTTGTTCGCTGTCGCTGAGAGGGACGCCGATGAATTTCTTGAGCGCTTTAAAGTCGCTGCGCACAATGGTCGGAGTAGAGAACCATCAACTGATAGCGAAGCGCCAGTTGGCGGGGGATCGCCTGCCCCCCTCGCGTTTGGGGGTCAGCCTGCATTTCTTGACAGACAGCATCGTTCCAGCACAGATGAAATACCTCCAGCATCCGTGAAACTCCGCGCCATCCGAGTTAAAACCTCTTCTCTTCCTTTGCGTCCTCCGCGCCCTTGCGCGAGACGTCTCCCCTCTGCGGCCTCGTTCCCAAGCTGCGCTTGGGCACGCAACTGCCTCCGAAATTGCGCATCGTCCCCATCCAAAAAATCCGCGAAATCCGTGGTGCAAAAAAACCTCCCTACTCCGCGCCTCAGCGTCTCTACGTTAAAATTCCCCTCTCGCAGCTTAAACAGATTCTCCGCGTTCAGCTTCGTCCGCCTTCCCTAGATTATATGGCTCCTTGCTGGAGCCAAAATGGAACAGCTCGTAAATGCGTCGCATGTTCTGCTGCGCGGGAGCGTAGTTGCTGTCCTGTTTGATGGCGGCCCCATAGTATTTCTTCGCGCGATCGTAATCGTCCCGCATCTCGATCATCACTCCCGCGAGGTTCAATGCTTCAGGCGACTTCTCGTCGATCTCCAGCGCGCGGATGATATTCTTTTTCGCCATCGCGAAGTCGCGAAGATTGATCGCTCTTTTCACGGCGCGTATGAAGTAATCGAAGTCCTTTTTGACGATCCGTTCGCCGCCTATCTCGTGCCGCTCAAGCACGTCGTGAACGATAGCCCGCAACTGCCCGGGCGTCAGCGGCTTCTGAAGGAAGTCAATCGCCCCGAGCTTCATCGCTTTGACCGCGTTAGGCACGTCCGCGTAGGCGGTGATGATGATGACGGGAGTCCTGACGTCACGATCCCGCATCGCTTCCAGAAGCTGAAGCCCGTCCATCTCAGGCATCCTCATATCGAGAATTGCCACGTCAAGGTGCCGCGACAAACCTATTTCGAGAGCGCGGATTCCTGAATCGGCCTCATGCGTTATAAACCCCTCGGTCTCCAGGGCGACACGGTAGGTCATTCGAACGTTTGGTTCGTCATCCACAATAAGAATATGCTTGGTCATTGGTCTCCTATCAGGAAGCGGGAAGAACGAAGTAGAACTCCGTGCCTTTCCCCGGCTGGCTTTTCACCCCTATGTTCCCGCCATGCGCGATCACGATTTCACGCGCAATGGCGAGGCCGAGGCCGGCGCCCCCCTTCTCAGCGCCGGGCACCCTGAAGAATTTCTCAAACAACCTCGCTTGATACTGCTCCGGGATGCCGCGCCCTTTATCGATCACGGAGAAACGAACGCCCGAGCCATTCTCCCGGGCGGCGCGGATTGTAATCTCCTCGCCAGGCGGAGAATGCTTTGCGGCGTTTGAGATGAGGTTGGAAAAGACATGTGACATTCGCCAGCCTTCCACGGCGACATCGGGCAGATCCGGACTCGCGTCCGCGACCAGCCGGACCCGGAAGGGTTCCAACGCGTCCTGCATGGCTGAGATGGATTGCGAAACAAGCCTGGCCGGGGATTCCGGCGTCCGCGCGATTGGCGCGCCGCCGGATTCCAGGCAGGCGAGATCCAGCAGGTCATTGATCATGCGCAGCAGGCGTTCGGAATCATCCCGGGCAGCCAGCACCAGCTCTGTCTGTTTTGCGTTGAGCGCCCCGATCTGCTCCTCCAGGAGGAGATGGAGGCCCATCCGAACACTGGTAAGCGGCGTCTTCAGTTCATGACTGACTGTTGAAACGAGATTTGTTTTAACCTCATCGAGCAATCGGAACCGGGTTACATCCTGGAGGATGACCACCGCGCCCAGTATCTCGCCGGCGTCTCCGCGCATGCCGATGATGCGCGGCAGCAGAAAAGCCTCCTTATCATCAACACGCAAGCAGAAGGCATTCTGGAAGCTGGTGGGAAGAAAATCCGCGCCGCCTTTCAATACATCATCCGCTTGTTTCCGAATCTGGATGGGCAACTGCTCCTTCAGGCTGACCTTTTTGAACAGGGTCTCCGCTGCGGGATTCTGGAAGTCGGCGGTGCCATCGGGGGACAAGGCGACAATAGCGTCGGGCAGCGCGGAGAAGGTCACCTCCGTCATTTGCCGGGCTTTCATGATCTCGTCCGTGGTTACCTGCCGGTAGGCGCGGAGCTTGGACGCCATTTTGTTGAAGGATTCGGCGAGCTGGCCCAGCTCATCCCTGGCGACAACTGGAACGACCTGATCCAGTTTGCCGTCTCCCAACTCTCTCGAGGAAGCGGTCAGGTTCTTGATCGGAGTGAGAATCGAACGCTGCAACTGGAACGCCAGGTAAAGCGCTACCGCCAGCCCGACCGCCATCGCCGCAAGCATGTACTTGGTGGAGTTCGAGCTTAGTTCACGCGCCTTTCGGTTGGCTTCCACCATGTTATCCTGATTCAGGCGCAGAATGCTGCCAGCAGTCGCCGTCACTTGATTGAAAGCGGGCGCCATTTCGTCCGCGTACATCGAGCGCCGAGCCGCGGCGTCTTTCAGCGCGAAAAAGTCTTTGGCGCGCCGGACATATTGTTCGTGGAGCTTTTTAACCTTGTCCGCCAGATCGCCTTCGCCGGGAATCGTTATATTCTTTTCCTCGGCCGCCAGGTTGGCGGCGAATATCGGGAGATATTCATTGAAGGTTGCCTCGCCACGCTGCTCTTCTCCCGCGAGGGTGAACACAAGGCCCTCATCCATGCGCTGGGCCGACTCCTTCATGAATTGCGCCGCCACGACACTCCGGTAGTTCTCGCGCAAGATGACGTCGATCGCGCCACCGAGTTTGGAAAACAGCGCGACCGCATACCCGCCTGTGGCAAGCAGCAGGATCAGCAGCGGAGCCAATCCGAGGAGAATCCGCGTTCTTAGCATTTCCAGATTCCTCGTAGCGGATTGTGTGCCGCCTCTTTCCGCCGGCCTTCATCTCTCTTGGCGCAAGCATCTTGCAAGAGCGCGCCAGTCTTCCGCGCAGCTTTCGCGCTCATGCATTCCGCACGGAGCGGACCGCCCAACTTTGCATTTCGCACGAATCGCATCCTCTCGTGTCCAGCGGCGCCGCGGATCGCGTTATCCGCTTGCCGCAGCTTCGGTGATCTTCTTGCGCCGGCGATAGAGAGTTGCTGGATCAATGCCCAAAACCTCAGCGGCCTCTTCCAGGCTTGCGGTGGACGAAAGGACACGGCGGATATGCTCATTCTCCACCGCCTCCAGCGTCGTCCTTCCGCCCAGGCGAATGTCCGAGGCAGGCCGCGCGACGTCGCTGAGATCAGCCTCCGTCAGCACCTTGTTGTCCGTGAGAATCACGGCGCGTTCAATGACGTTGCGCAGTTCGCGCAGATTGCCCGGCCAGTGATACGCGGCGAGGGCCCGCAATCCGTCCGGCGAGATACCCGCGACTCCCTTGCCAGCCTGCGCCGAGATCGCGCCCGCCAAACTTCTCGCCGTGTCATCAAGGTCGCCCATGCGCTCCCGCAGGGGCGGCACGGAGAGGGAGATCACGTTCAGTCTATAGTAGAGATCCTCCCTGAACTCACCCGCCGCCACCGCCTTGATCAAATCGCGATTGGTCGCGGCGATCACGCGCACATTCGCGCGACGCGGCGACGACTCCCCCACCCTTTCGTACTCTCGCTCCTGCAGCAGCCTCAACAATTTGGCCTGTATCCCAATCGGGAGTTCCCCGATCTCATCCAGGAAGAGGGTTCCGCGTTCGGCGGCGGCCACTTTCCCCCACGTGTCGGAGAACGCTCCCGTGAACGCTCCTTTCACATGGCCAAAAAGTTCTCCTTCCAGCAAATCCTTTGAGAGACTCGGGCAGCTTACAGTGACGAAAGCCTGCTCCTTTCGGAGGCTCCTTCGATGCATCGCGCGCGCCAGCACACCTTTCCCGGTTCCACTTTCTCCCAGGATCAGTATCGTCGCGTCGGATTCCGCCGCCTTGAACGCTATTTCCAGCATTTTCTTCATCGCTGGCGCGTTCGTGGAAAGCTCTGGATCGGCATACTCTGGAGTGTTCCTCGATTCCAGTTCCGCCACCCGGTTCTCCAGCTTGCGGGTTTTTTCCACTCGCGCAAAGACGTGCCGTATTTGATCCGGTGTGCAGGGCTTCGTCAAAAAGTCCGATGCCCCTCTGCGCATGGCCTCCACCGCGCTCTCGATGGAGCCAAACGCCGTGACCATGATGACGGCGAGACGGGGAGAAATCTTTAAGGCGTCGCTGAGAACATCCAGTCCGCTCTCCTCGCTCAGCTTCAGATCGAGGAGCGCCACGTCAAAGGGTTCCCGCCGCAACTCTTGCAGCGCGACGGCTCCGCTCGCGGCAGAGGAAACATCGTGCCCCATCGATTCCAGCGCCAGCGTAAACGTCCTTCGGATATTCTTCTCATCATCCACAACAAGCGCGCGCATGCCTTTGTTTTGCACGAAGGCAGGGATGTTTCGAGCGTTTTTGCGGAGCGTCGCGCAGAGTCCTTCTATCCAACGGCGCTCCGCTCGGGTAGAAGTTGGGTCATGACTCCGCTCGTGGAAATCAACGATCTTGGGAAACGATACGGAACATTCGACGCCGTATCGAATCTCCGCCTGGAGGTTCCGCGCGGAGAAATCTTCGCCTTGCTCGGGCCAAACGGAGCCGGAAAAACAACGACGATCCGCATGCTGATGGGTATTCTCCAGCCGACCACCGGCACAGCTAAAATCGATGGACTGGACTGTTTCCTAGATCGGGTGGAGGTGAAGCGGCGGGTAGGCTATCTGCCGGATGAGCCGGTCTTCTACGACTATCTGCGCGGAAGGGAGCTCATCAATTTTGTGGGCGAGATGCATGGCCTTTCAAGAGAAGAGATCCGCTCCCGCGCCGACCCGCTTCTCGGGAGGCTCGAACTGCTGGACGCGGTAAATGAATACGCGGTGAATTACTCCAAGGGTATGAAGAAGAAGCTGGCTCTGATTTGCGCGCTTATCCACGACCCGGCGCTTCTCATCCTGGATGAACCGACAAATGGCCTGGATCCCTACGCGACCCGATCGTTGCATGAACTGGTGCGGGAGAAGGCGGCGGAGGGAAAAACCATCTTTTACAGCACCCACCTGCTCGACCAGGCAGAGAAACTCTGCAAGCGTGTTGGCATCGTTTATAAGGGCCGGCTTGCCGCGTCCGGAACGCTCGACGAGTTGCGCGCGAGCAGCCACAGCGACGGTTCACTCGAAGAAATCTTCTTCTCCGTGACACGCGACTCTTCCGCGCTCGTATGATGCCCCAGCCTCCCGGTTCCGCGAGAACCGTCCTGCTGCTGACGAGGATGCACACGCGCCGGCTTGTAAACCGCCTGGGTAGATCACGGCGGCGGCGGAAAGCGTCCGCGAAGCGGGCAGGCACCGGAAGGAAAGGAGTCGGTGGCGTTGCGTGGGTGGTTGTGTTCTCGCTGCTCATGATGTTCAACGCGCTCAACCTTGGTTCCTCACTCGTAAAAAAGATCGCGGATATTCTCCGTCCGGACGCTTCCACGGTGATGCTGGTGGGACCTCATACCTACCGGGCAATCCTCAAAACCGAAACCGCTTTGCGACGGCTTAAGAGCGGGCCGGTGGACACTGCTGCGAGCGACTCCCGCCGAAAATGGGACAACTACCTAAACCAGGCGTTACTCGACGAAATGGGGCGGCGTTATCCCGCAAGCTCAAAGGGGAATTCCATTCCAACCATGCGCAAGCTCTTTGATGAAAAGGGATCGTCCGGCTTTAAGGAGGACACCAGCAGCGTATTCTTCCCAAAGTTCGCGTTATGGCGGAGCGCCGAAGGCGTTGTGTTCGCCCTTTCAATGGGCGTCATCCTGGCCCTGTTGACCTCCTGGAGATTTTGCACAGCGCTCGGCAGCGCCAACCAGGATCTCGGCAAGGTGGAAGGCAACCTCGAATGGTTGTTCACTCTTCCGGTCTCCGCCCGCAGCCTTTGCCTGGCCGGGGTGCTGGCGCATACATTGATCGATCCTCTCGGCTGGATCGTTTGTTTCCCGACATTGCTTGTCATATTCGCGTCGGCAAGCCTCTCGTGGTTCATCCCTGCCGCTCTCCTCTCCACCCTCTACTTGAACCTCATCATTGCGGCGGCGCGCGGGGTGGCGGAAACGCTTCTTCGGAAGACTTTCGCGCCTGCCAAACTAAAGAACTTTCAAGCGTTCTTCACACTCGCGGGCATACTCTCTTTTTTCCTCCTTCTCGCCCTCACGCGACTTGAAGGAGCCGATGAGAGGATAACAGCCTTCTGCCGGCATCTGCCCGCTGCAACCCTCTGGAACCCTGTCACTGTGCCGCTTTTGCTTTGCAGGGGAGGAATCGAAACGTGGCTCTGTCCCGTGGTGATGGTCGGATATTCAGTCCTGCTCACAGTGGTCTGCGTTCTCTTTTTCGAGTGGATGGTCAGCACCGGCTTGATCACCTCTCCCGCCGTGTATGAAGGCAAACGGGGAATCTCCACCCAGAGCGCCTCACCGGCTTCTTTCCTGAGAGGCATCCTGGGCAAGGACATCCGCCTGCTCCTGCGCGATCGCAATTTCCTGGTTCAAACCATGATCGTTCCGCTCATTTTCGTCGGCTATCAACTGCTCTTCAACCCCATGCTGTTGCGAGCGGCAATGGGGAACTCCCGCCATGCTTCCGCTGTCGCATTTGGCCTTGGGGGCGTACACCCTCCTGTCCACCGCGTTTAGCGTCCTCGCCGTTGAAGGCAATTCTCTTTGGATGCTCTACACTTTCCCGCGGCCTCTCCATTCTCTGTTGCTTCAGAAGACGCTTCTCTGGACAGGCTTTGCGCTGCTCTACACCGGCAGCGCGATGGCCTTCTGCATGGTGGCAGGGAGCGGCTCCGCGCTGGAGGCTGCTCCCCATGCGGTTCTGGCGCTCATCGGCGTGGTCATCTATTCCTTCATCGCGTCGGGCATCGGCGTCCTGGCAACCGATCCACTGGAAGTGGAGGTGAGACGACGCTTCCGGCCAGACATGGTGTACCTCTACATGCTTCTCGCGAGCCTGTTTGGTTATGCTCTCTACTCCGATTCCATTTGGACCAAAGTCGTGCAGGTCGTCCTCTCCTCTCTTCTCGCATACGCCCTCTGGCAGAAGGTGCGAGACCGGACGCCCTATATGCTCGATCCGCAGGTTGAGCCGCCGCCCGGCATCTCGCTGGCGGACGGGCTCATGGCCGTGCTCGCCTTCTTCATCTTGCAGGGGCTTTGCGCCGGCCTGCTCGCCAGGTTCGAGCTCCCTCTCAGCGCGAGCATCGTCCTCGCGTTCATCTGCGCCGGCGCGGCCACGGCGCTTTTTTCGCTCTACGTCTTCTGGCGGCAAAAGGTTCCGCATTTATTCGCCGTGGTGGGCTTCAAGTCTGAAGCGGGGTCCATCCCGCAGGCTTTGCTGACTGGCGCAGGCGCGGGCCTTGCCGCCGCCGCGATTGGGGTGTGGTACATGCTGGCGCTTGAAAGGTTCGAACCGCTGCGAGAGACCGTCAGAGAAGCGCTCAAGACTCCGCGGCTTTTCAGCGAGTTGAGCCGCTGGTGGCTGGCTGGTCTCGCTGTGGTTGCCGCGCCTCTTTTCGAAGAATATATCTTTCGCGGTCTCATCTTCCGGGGTTTGCGCCGCTCCGTCTCCCCCGGAATGGCTGTCTTTGCGAGCGCGGCGATCTTTGCCATCGTGCATCCGCCAATCTCCGCCCTGCCGGTTTTTTGCCTCGGTATCGGAGCGGCGCTCAGCTTTGAAAAATGCGGGCTGCTCCTTGCGCCGATCACGGCGCATATGGTTTACAACGCCGTGATTCTGGCCTTTAACTGGAACCGGTAGCACGTTGAAAAAATGGCGAAGTACACTGAACTCACACCCGCCTTATACGGATACATGCTCCAGCAAAGGTCCGGCGCGGGCGACCCTCTTCTGGCGCGCCTTCGCGCTGAGACCGAGACGTTGGGTGACGATAGCAGGATGCAAATAAGCGATGAACAGGGGAGTTTCCTCACCATCCTCGCGGCGGCTTCTGGCGCGGCTTCTGCAATCGAGATCGGAACTTTCACCGGCTACAGTTCCATCTGCATCGCGCGAGGCTTGAAGCAACACGGGCGGCTGATCTGCATCGATGAGAGCGCGGAATGGACGTCCATCGCCCGCCGCTATTGGCAGGAAGCGGGCGTCGCTCACAAGATCGATTTGCGAGTCGGAAAGGGCCCGGACCTGCTCGCCGCTCTTGAACCCGGACTGAAGTTCGACTTCGTCTTCATCGACGCGGACAAGACTGGCTATGATGGCTACTACGAGGCGATCCTCCCACGAGTGCGCCAGGACGGCATCCTGTTGTTTGACAACATGCTGGCAGGCGGCAGGATCATTAAACCGGACGAATTGGATGATCGCTCGCGCGCTTTGGACAGCCTGAACAAGAAACTGGCCGCCGATCCGCGTGTGGAATGCGCGCTGTTACCCATCGCCGACGGCATCCAGTTCTGCCGGAAGCGTTGAAAAATGGATAAAGCCGACGGAATGACGTATGCCCCTCAGGGCAAGCCCGCGCCGGTCTGCGACCCGCGCGAGTTTCCGTTCGCGGCTATCGGGCTGGATCACGGCCACATCTACGGTCAGTGCAACGGCCTGCTGGAAGCAGGCGGCGAACTGCGCTGGGTTTTCGATCCGGATGCCGGGAAGATGCGCGCCTTTCAGGAAAAGTTCCCGGACGTCCGCCTCGCGAAAAGCGAGGCTCAAATTCTCGACGATCCTGAAATTCGGCTCGTAGCCGCGGCGGCAATTCCCTGCGACCGGGGGCCTTTGGGTTTGCGGGTGATGGACGCGGGCAAAGATTACTTCACCGACAAGACTCCTTTTACGGCGATGGAGCAACTGCAAGCCGCGCGGAAGAAAGTGACCGCCACCGGCAGGAAGTACATGGTTTACTATAGCGAAAGGTTGCACGTGGAGTGCGCGGTATTCGCCGGCCAGCTTATATCCGAGGGCGTCATAGGACGCGTTCTGCAGGTGCTTGGGCTGGGCCCTCATCGTCTCAACGCGCCCTCACGTCCCGAGTGGTTTTTTCAAAAGGCGAAATACGGCGGCATCCTGTGCGATATCGGAAGTCACCAGATCGAGCAGTTTCTATTTTATACTGGAGCCACAGGGGCGAAAGTTTCGTACTCCGCTGTGGCCAACTATGGGAACAAGTCGCGCCCGGAACTCGAGGACTTCGGGGAAGCGAACCTCCTCGCCGACAATGGCGCGACGAATTATTTCCGAGTGGACTGGTTCACGCCCGATGGGCTTGGCACATGGGGCGACGGCCGCACGATCATCCTGGGCACGAAAGGTTACATCGAGCTGCGAAAATATATCGATGTGGGCAGGGAGCAGGAGGGCGACCAGCTTTACCTGGTAACCGAAAAAGGAGAGGAACGATTATCTGTCCACGGGAAAGCAGGCTTCCCCTTCTTCGGCCGCCTCATACTGGATTGCCTGAACCGCACGGAAACAGCGATGACCCAGGCCCACGCGTTCCTGGCCGCGGAACTCTGCCTCCAGGCTCAAGCGTCGGCGATCCGTTTGGAGTGATCGCCCGGTTAATCAGCCTCCATTTCAAAAGGCACAAACCGTGGAGCAAGCAGATGATTGATGGCGAACGCAACCAGGTAGGCTGCGGCGCAGATGCCAAATAGCACTGTGTAGCCTCCGGTCACGTTGTGAGCGCCCGCAAAGCGGTCCAATAACCACCCTGTGAAAAACGGGAAGATCATCCCGCCGACGGCGCCCGCTAGCCCGCCGATCCCCGTGACAGACGCAATAGCCTGCTTGGGAAACATGTCTGAGACCGTGGTGAAGAGATTTGCCGACCACGCCTGGTGGGCCGCCCCAGCCAGGCCAATCAAAAGAACGGCTGTCCAGTCTCCGACCCATGTCACAGCGAAGATCGGCACGACAAGGAGCGCAAACAGCAGCATCCCCGTCTTTCGCGCCCTGGTAATTGACCATCCCCGCTCGGCGAGAGAGCCGGTTGCCCAACTGCCGGCGATGCTCAACACGGTAATGATCGAGTAGATGGTGACCAGGTGTATCCAGCTTGTTTTGATGTCGAGCCCGCGCGTCTTCTTAAAAAAGTCCGGCAGCCAGATCAGGAAGAACCACCAAATCGGGTCCGTCAGGAATTTCGCCGTGATAAAAGACCATGTCTGGCGATAGCGGAGTAATCGCGCCCAGGGAACAGCCGCTTGATCCGCCTCGCGGCCTTCCCGGATGTAAGCCATCTCTGCGGCCCCGAGGAACCTGGATTTCTCCGGAACCTGATAGAGCGGAACCCACAAAAACAACCAAACGAAACCCGCCAGGCCGGCGACGATGAAGGGCGCGTGCCATCCCCACCGCACCGCGAGCCATGGCACGATGGCTGGCGCGATGATCGCTCCCACGTTCGCGCCAGAGTTAAAGAGGCTCGTGGCAAACGCGCGTTCCTTCTTCGGGTGCCACAGCGCGACTGCCTTGATCGCGGATGGAAAGTTTCCCCCCTCGCCGATCCCTAACGCGACACGCACGAGCATGAAGCCCCGTATGCTGCCCACGAGCGAATGGGCGATGGCCATCAGACTCCAGGCTGCAATCGAAACCGCGTAGCCCAGCTTTGTGCCGAAACGATCAATGAACCACCCAAACCCCAGCAGGCTGAGTCCGTAAGCCCCTTGAAAAGCTGAATTGATGAGGCCAAACTGCTCGTTGCTCCATTTTAGCTGATCATCGAGGATCGGCTTTACGAGCGAAAGTATCTGCCGATCCACATAATTGATCGATGTTGCAAAAAACAGGAGCGCGCAGATTACCCAGCGGAAGGAGCCCCTGTCGCGAGGGGAAATGATTGTGGAATTCATGGGGAGGGGCCGGAATGGTAGTCATCCAGAGCATGCGCATGCAAGCCGGGCGTTCGGCGCTGGCCGATGTGACGAGTCTGGTATTAACGCAGCCCTCGCGCAACTCTCGCCGGCTCCCTAAATGCGCCAAACGCTAAAGACTTGGCTGCAGCTTTTCCGGGCGCCTAATCTCCTCACCGTCCCTGGGGATCCCCTCGCCGGATTTCTTCTCGCCTCGGCTGGAGCGTTGTCACTCCGCGCTCTATTGCCTGTGGCGGCAAGCGTCCTCTTTTACGCGGGCGGGCTGTTGCTGAATGATCTTCTGGATTTTGATGAAGACGCGCGAGATCGGCCGCAAAGGCCGCTGCCTAGCGGCAATGCTTCGAAAAAAATTGTCTGGATCGCGGCGTCGGCTCTTTTTCTCATCGCGCTGATCTTTTGCGCTATTTCAGGTTTAACCGTTCTACGCGTGGGAGCGGGTCTGCTCGTCTGCATTGTCTCGTATAACGCTGGCCTCAAGAAGTTTGGAGTTGTTGGACCGCTCACCATGGGACTTTGCAGGGGATTGAGCCTGTGCCTGGGCTCCGCGGCGGCGGGGTCTCCGTGGACTGATACTCTCCTGCTCTCCGCGCTGCTGCTAACCCTCTACATCGCCGCTGTCACAAACCTGGCGCGGCACGAGACCACCCGCGTCCGCCCCCGGTTTGCGGAGGGTCTTCCTTGTCTCACCCTTGTCACGGGTGGAGTCTTGTTCGCCTTTGTAAATCCGCTTGGAAGCCTGCTGCCTTTGGCGCCTTTCACCCTCGCCTGCCTGCAGGCGGGGTTCGTGGCAGACAAGGCGCGCAATGGCCCCCTGTCACCGCTACCCCCTCAGATTGGAGCGCTCATCCGGAATCTGCTTTTGTTGCAATCGGCCTTCTGCATGGGCGCGCCGGGCAAGGCGGGCGTCGTCGCCGGCGCCGCGCTCATTGTGCTCTGGCCGATGAGCAAATTCCTGGGCAAGCGCTTCGCGGCCAGCTAACCGCTACACTTGCCCAGGTACTGGAGCCATGGTGAAGCTCCGTCGCAATACCGCTCCCGCGGGTATTTCCTGAATGCCTTTTTTCTTTTCGAATGGTCGTTGCGCGTGATGATCTGGCAGGCCCCAGCACGGCTCCACACAGATGAAGCCATGCCCGTCACTCCAAATCGTGACGTAAGGAACTCCCGCGAAATTCAGATACACGCTCCTGCGGGTGACACTCTCCTCAAACACAAACAGAGGCGCTTCCACTTTCTTCAACTCCAGCAAAAATGAGATCGGCAACTCGGACTTTTTAAAAGGCATCGGTCCGCCTTCAAAATCGAACTCCTCCTCATCACCTGAGAGAAAATTACCAGGCGCAAGCAACCGCGCGTATTTTCCAGCGGGCATCCGGACGTCGCAACATTCCATCGTATCTCCGGCAAACCCGGGGTGCAGCCCGAAACTGACATAGCGTGTCTCAGCATCCAGGTTTTCGAACTCAAAAGTGACACGCAACGTGTCACCATCCAGCGCGTAAGTGATGGCGAACGCCACACGGAATGGATATTCCCCCTTGTTAATATGGCTGGGAGCGAGCCGGTAGGTGATCGCGGCGCGGGACTCGACCTCGATCTCGGGCTTCGCGAATACCTTATGCCGAAGAAAACTATGCGTATCGCCATGAATCTCATGCCCCTCATATTGGGTATGCCCGTCCTTGATCCGATGCGTGTCAGTACCCCATCAAGGTGGAATGGTTGCTCCAACCCTCCGCGGGCGTCACGTCGCCGTCCCTATAGAGAAAACCCACCCATTCACCATTCCCATCCCTGCGCGCCAGTGAGACCAGCTCGGCTCCTAATCGTGAAACGGCGATGCGCAATCCTGAATCATTGTCTGTCAGAACATCCAGCACATGGCCATCCCGGGAGGTCTCTTCGTAAGTGAATCTCATGCCGTCAGCATAGGAACTCCGCGCGCTGGCGCAAAGGAAACGTTGAGTCTGAATCGCAATCGCGTCTCAGGGGTTCAGCCACTTTTCAAAGTACTCGTCCAGCCTGCCAAGCATTTCTGCCTGGTCATCTTTGCTATCCCGGAACTCGCCCCACCGCAGCGGGTTCTGCGCTTTCCCAGTGCCTTCAAATTCCCGGAGGAACTCTTCCACAAGCCCCGCGCGCTCGCGGTATTTATCCCGCAAATGCTGGCGGCACGTTTCCGCCGTTTGGCTCTGCCGTCCTTTGGTTCCTAAGGCCATATTACAAAATGAAGCGGTTATTTCTTCGCGTCGCGATCCCTAAGATACCACGGTGTGCTGATCACCACCACCCGCTCGTCGCCTTTGAATAGCAGGAGCGCCTTTAGCGTAGCCGCCGTATTGTTATGCAGCAGATATTCCCACCATCTCGGTTCAACCAGCTCGGGTATGACGATGGCGACAAGCTGATCCGGGTGCTCCTGCTTTGCGCTCTCCACAAAGTCGAGGAATGGCTGGAAGAATTGCCTGTATGGAGAATTGATCACAGCCAGTTTCGGCGCGGTAATGCCACAGGATTCCGCGGGTTTCACCACCCTTTCGTTCCATGAACTCTTCAGTTCGTTATGCGCATTCTCACTGTAGCTAATATGCACGGCCGTGATTTCTCCCGACAGCCTCAGCGCAAACTGCAAGGCGCGTTCGGTCATGCGATTCCATCCATTCATCGGTACCAGCACGAGCACCTGCCGCGCCTTTGTCACTTCCAGTATTCGCGGGGCGCACAGTTCCGCTGCCACACGCTTATAGTGCCGATGGATCCCGCTAAACATTGCGACAAACACCGCTATGACCAGGAGGCTCACCCACGCGCCCTCCGTGAATTTGGCCACGATGATGACGACCAGCGCTGCCCCGGTAGCCAGTGCTCCCAAGCCATTGACAACAAGGGATATATCGACGCGCCCAAAGTTCCGTCGCCACCAATGCACCACCATCCCGGCTTGTGAGAAGGTGAACGCCGCGAACGCCCCGACGGCGAACAGAGGGATTAACCTGTCAGTGATGCCTCCAAAGATGATCAGGAGCATGGCAGCCAGGGCGGAGAGCACGATTATGCCACGGGTATAGACAAGACGGCGTCCGAGGCTGGCAAAGCTGGCTGGCAAGTAACCATCCTCGGCAAGAAGGCGGCACAAGCGGGGAAAACCGGCGAAACTCGTGTTCGCGGAGAGAGTCAACACGGCGAGGACGCTCGAAATCGTCACGTAATACAGCACTCCCCGCCCCATGACGGCCGCGACCAGTTGTGAAATGACGCTTTGGTAACCGGGTTGCTGCTGATCCTGCGCCCCGATTCCATAGGCCCTTGAAATGAACGCGACTCCTCCCAGGAGCAGTCCCAGGATGCCGCAGATGATGGTAAGTGTCGCCTGGGCCTTCTTTACGCGCGGCTCAGAGAAGATGGGGACACCATTGCTCACCGCCTCGACGCCTGTCATTGCAGTGCACCCACTTGCAAAGGCCCGGATGATCAGCCATGCGCTAACGGTCGCGGTGGCCGCTGGAAGCGCCGCGGGCGCTACAACAGGCTGGGGGTGGCCGCCGCTCTGGATCGTCTTCCAAATCCCGACGCCGAGGACAAACAGAAGGCTTCCGATGAAGGTATAGGTCGGGATGCTCCATGCGAGGCCTGATTCGCGCGCTCCTCGCAGATTCACCAGCGTCACCAACGCGAGCACGGCAAGGGCGAGCCCCAGCGTGTGCTGCTGAAGTTGCGGCACTGCCGACTCCAACGCTCCGACGCCTGCTGAGATGCCAACCGCGGCATTGAGGACGTAGTCCAGCAGCAAGGAAGCCGCCGCGACAAGGCCAGCCCGCCTGCCCAGGTTCTCCGCCGCCACTGTGTAAGAACCCCCGCCCCCTGGGTAGGCAGCGATGGTCTGCCTGTAGGAAAAATAGAGAATGAGAAGGAGAGCGAGTATGACGGCGACAACCTCCCTGACATAGCCAAGGCCCACCGCCCCCAAGGGTATCAGAATTGTAAGCGCCGCCTCCGGGCCATAGGAGGCTGAGCCAAGAGCATCCAGCCCGAGGATTGGCACCCCGGTAAGGGGTCCGACCCGCTGCGAGTCTGCCTCGTTGGTGGCCAGCGGTCTTCCGAACAGCAGGGAGAACAACCTCATCAAGCCTTGTAGGAAAACAAAAGGATGGGCTTCGGAGCGCTCCTCGCGTTGCCGGGAAGCGTAACCTCCATCATCAGATACATCTGCATCGTTTTCACCTGCTCGCGGGGGGCGCGCCCGCGATTCCATGTCTCCGCAAGATAGCGGGCGTATGGCAGCCGTACGTCTGTATTCGCGGCCTCCGCGAGCACCACGAGATACTTTCTCCACCTGTCGTTCTTGTAGTCGTCAGCCACGTGCGAGGGTTTGCTCCACGTGACCGCCGCGCCGCGCCTGAAGATGTCCACTTCCTTTCCGTTTCGGAGTTGAGCGGGCATAACGAACCAGCCTCCCTCTCGCAGTGGCGAAGGAGCGAACATATCCCAGAGCTGATCCACCCTCGTGAGTTGCCCCAGCCAGTTGGCCTCCTCCGGGAAAACCGTGGCCAACGGCGCGGGAGCCACCGTGCGAATATTCCAAAGCAGCACATAGACCAAAAAAATGGCCGCCAGAATCTGGCAAGGCACGGAGTCGCGCGCGTCCGTCGAGACAACCGCTCTTCGGGACCTGGAGTACATCGAGTCAACACGGGAACGCGCCCACTCCAGCGCGGGCGAGACGGCAGGTAGCAGGCGGTCCCACACAGCGGGTGGAAGAAAAACCATCCAGGCCACGCAACAGATCCATGGGAAGAGACCGAGATTAAGGCAGAGAGCCATTCCCGCGTGGAAAGCCCAGAAACCGGTAACCGCAAACACGCGCAACCACGCGAGCCTTCGAACGGGAGCAAATGCCAGCACAGGGCCAAGGCGTTCCCACCATAGCGCGCCAAAGGTCAAAACATGAAGCAGGGAGGGGTAAGGCAGCAACAGCTTCCCAAAGCGCGTCACAAAATGATCCAAGCTCAAAGCATAGTAGATCGCGCTATATTGGGTGGTCCAGATTGGGTCGCTCTTCAGCGCGGCGGAGAACCAATAGACAAACGCGATCTGCAATAAAAGAGCGGCACCGGCGACGGAATTCACTCCGCGTCGCCCGCCTGGCGGGGACGTCTCTGGGTGATCGAGAGAACAGACTCGCCCCAACGGAAGGAACATACCCCAGAAGAGCATCATCCTCAGGAGCGTATCGCCCCCCTGCAGGACGAGAGGGTTGCGTGAGTGCAAGGACATCAACAGAAACCACGAGAGAGCCGTCGCTGCTCTTGCGCGGTAACCCACAAGCAGGCACGCCGCCGCAGCCGCCGCGATGACAAACAAAGCGAACTGGATCGCCACGCCCCCGCCCGCAAGGTGAACGCAGACGCACCACGGTGCCGTCAGGAATTTCTCGAGCAGCACGGACCGCGGAAGAACACCGAAGTCTGTGTAATGAGCGCGCAGATCGGTCGCGCGGTCGGCGAGATCCCAGAGCAACAATGACCCAAGCGCCATCCGGAGCGCAACGAGCGCCCTAATGTCGATCTCGAAAAACTCGAACCAGCCCCCAAGCAGCGTTTGCCGAATCTCTGCCCCTGCCTGTACAACCGAGGAGCCGGCAGCACTCGATGCGAGTGCTGTCGGCCCATGCGCGGTGACCACGGAGCCCCCGCTGCTCACGCGTTCAAGCTCGGGTCTTTTTCCGCCAAGACTACCTGCCTGTCACTCCGCCATTTGTGACCCCGGAGGAGGTGGTTCCCGTGCTTCCCCCAACGCCGGTTGATCCCGTCACACCCGTCCCGGTGGAGCTGGTCGTCCCGGTTGTTCCAGTTGTTCCCGTCACCCCGGTGCTCGTCGTGCCGGTCATCCCCGTGCCTGCCGTCGAGGATGTCGTCCCGCCGGTTGTCCCAGTGCCAGTGGTGCCAGTGGTGCCAGTGGTCCCGTTTAACCCGGTGATCCCGCCGCCGCTAGTGCTGCCGGTCGCAGACGTGGTGCTTCCCGTCGCGCCCGTCCCTGACCCGGTCGAGCTGACGCCGCTTTGCCCCATGGCGCTGAGTGTCATGCACCCGCTCGCCATCACTACGATTAATTTGGATATATTTTTGTTCATGGTAATTGTGCTTCGAACCGCTCTGGTGGGGTGGACTTCCACTTAGACCTTATTGTCGCCTAGGGGATTTCGCGATTCCGGCGCCCGATCAGTTCGGAGCGAAGTTCCCTTACTACAGAAGCCCAGTCGCCGGGAGTTGGCTGCCGCAGGATACGCATGGTCGGATACCATGGCGAATCCCCGCGACCTGACATCCAGCGCCAATCCGCCTGGCAAGCGAGCAGCAGCCAGACCGGAGCGCCCAGCGCGCCCGCGAGATGCGCCGCCATTGTGTCAACGCTCACAATGCAATCCAGTTCCAGCATCGCAGCCGCCGCGTCCGCGATCTCGGTTGTGCTCGACGACAGCGTGTCGACTTGAAAAGCAACCTCCGCGACCTGCGCCTGCTCCGGGCCCTGCTGGAGGGAAAAAAGCCGCAACCCGTCCTCCGAGCCGATAGATTCCAGCATCGAAAGCGGAATCGACCGGCTCTCATCCCATGCGCTCGCCGCCCAGACAATGCCCACCCTGAGTTCCGAGGGCGCCGGGTGGGCCTTCGTCCTTGCGTGAAGGGCTGCCGTTGGCAGGTAGGGAATTCTCCGCGGGATCGTCTCTTGGGTATGTCGAAACGCGTAGGGGAACTCCATGCATTCTATTTCGACGTCGCTTGGCGGATCCGGGTTTTCGGTCCATGCGTCCAGCAGAACATCCACTCCCTCCATCCCCCGCAGCAATCCAAGCAGGTGAGGCTGCGCCAGCACGGTGACACTCCGGGCCAGCTTGCCCAACAACGGGAAGTAGCGGGCGTACTGGATGGTATCTCCCAAACCATGCTGACATCGCACCAGGACATCCCGGCCCTGAAAGCCGGCGCCGTCCCACAGGAGTTGATGCTTTTCGCGCGGGAGCCGCGGCGACGATCTCCGCCGTGGCCGCTCAATGCGGTCCGTCTGCCTCCAGGCAGCTTCAAAGTCACCGGCGCGCATCGCGGCTGACCAACGCTCGCCCACATCCGCCAGTTCAGGCCCGGACAGCTCGCAACCTCCTACACTGTCGCGGGTTCTGGCGCCGTTAAGCATAAACGGGATTCGCCTGGTGGAACGCCGCCGCGCGTGCGGAAAGGCGTCCAAGAAAGCGCGGTCGTTCGAACAACCGGCATCAGATGCCCTCGGGAGTTAACTTTCTCGTCCAACAGCGACCCGCTTAATGAAAGCGGCAGTGCTCGCGGCGCCGCGTCAATTTGAAATCCGGGACGCTCCGGCACCCGTTCCTGGCCCAGCCGAAGTCCGCATACAGCTGGAGGGATGCGGCGTCTGCGCCTCAAACCTGGAACCTTGGGAAGGCCGGCCCTGGTTTGCATATCCGCTCTCGCCAGGCGAGCTGGGACATGAAGGCTGGGGACGCATAGACGCGCTCGGGTCTGGTGTGAGCGACTGCACCTTGGGAGAACGCGTCGCGTTTATTTCGAGTCACGCTTTCGCGGAGTTTGACACCGCAGCGGCGGACGCTTTGCTGCGCCTGCCGCCGCAACTGGATCACACGCCTTTTCCCGGAGAGCCGCTTGGCTGCGCGATGAACATCCTGTCCCGGAGTGGAATTCACCCGGGTGATTCGGTGGCAATCGTGGGAATCGGGTTTCTGGGAGCTCTTCTCACGCGGCTTGTCGCAAAGTCCGGCGCGCGAATCATGGCGATCGGTCGGCGGCCATACGCCCTGGAGTTTGCTCGCGCGGCCGGGGCGGAAGCGTGGATACCGATGGACGATCAGGAGAATGTCCTCGCCGCGGCGCGCGAGTTTACCAAAGACACGCTTTTCGACGTCGTCATCGAAGCCACTGGCAGGCAGCGGCCGCTTGATCTGGCGGCTGAGTTGACGCGAGAGCGCGGGAAGCTTGTCATCGCAGGCTACCATCAGGACGGCCAGAGGCAGGTGAACATGCAAATGTGGAACTGGCGCGGCATGGATGTCATAAACGCGCATGAGCGCGATCCGGCGGTGTACATGCGCGGGATGCGGGAGGCTCGAGACGCCATCCTTGCGGGGAACCTGGATCCGACGCCGCTCTACACCCATTCCTTCACTTTGAATGAAATTGGAGACGCCTTCCGGACGATGAGCACCCGGCCCGATGGATTTATGAAAGCGGTGATCACCTATGGCCGATGAATCCAACCGCGCGTTAACTGCCGCGGGGTTGTCGAGCCGAAAGCCGAGACTCGGCTTCCTGGGAGTCGGCTGGATCGGCCTCAACCGACTCCAGTCCATCGCGCGCGCGAATCTCGCGGACATCGTGGCAATCGCGGACCCAGTGGAAGACCTTGCGCAAAAAGCCGCCGCGTTCGCCCCTGGCGCCGTTCAGATGAGTGGACTCGCGGAACTCGTCGAGGCGAATCTCGATGGCGTTGTGATCGCGACTCCCAGCGCGCAACACGTCAGCCAGACGCTTGAGGCGCTCGGACATGGACTCGCTGTATTTTGTCAGAAACCACTTGGACGCAATACCGCCGAGACGCGCACTGCTGTCGACGCGGCAAAAGCGGCAGACCGTCTGCTTGGCGTGGATCTTTCCTATCGCTTTACGGATGCCATGCGCAACATTCGCGCCTTGGTGAGCAGTGGCGCGCTAGGCGAGATTTTTGCGGCGAACCTGGTTTTCCACAACGCTTATGGCCCGCAAAAACCGTGGTTTTACGATCCCCGGCAGTCTGGCGGCGGGTGCGTGATGGACCTCGGGATTCACTTGATGGATAGCGCGATGTGGATTCTTCCTTCTGCCATCACCCGGGTAGAAAGCCGCCTTTTCTGCAAGGGGAAGCCTCTCCTGTCGCGCGATGCCGCTTGTGAAGACTACGCGACAGCGCGCATCGATCTAAGCAGCGGGGCGTCTGTGAATCTGACCTGCTCCTGGAACCTCCATGCCGGCTGCGATGCTGTGATCGAGGCTGCCTTTTACGGAACGGAAGGCGGGGCTTCGATGCGCAACCTCAACGGCTCCTTCACGGAATTTGTGGCTGAGCGGTTTACCGGCACACGTCGCGAATGCACTTGCCAGCCCCCTGATGACTGGAGCGGACGGGCCGCCGTTGATTGGGTCACAAAGCTGGGGCGATCCGCGAGCTATGATCCCGGTATCGAGTCGATCATTGCCGTGACCGCCGCGCTCGACGCCATCTACGAGGGCATGGCGGAGCCATGAGCGAGCAGGCCGCTCCCACGCGACTGCTGATGACCACTGACACAGTGGGCGGGGTGTGGAACTACTCCCTGGAGCTTGCGCGCGGCCTGGCGCGCCATAACTTCCAGATCACTCTCGCGACCATGGGCGCTCCTGTTTCTGAACAGCAGAAATCCGAAGCTTCAGGAGTCGCCAACGCGCGGGTTTTTGAAAGCAGCTTCGCTTTGGAATGGATGCCAGAGCCTTGGGAGGATGTGGATCGCGCGGGTGAGTGGCTCCTGCGACTCAGCCGGGAAACGCGACCGGATGTCGCGCATCTAAACGGCTATGCCCACGCCGCTCTTCCATGGGAAGTACCTGTCGTCTGCGTGGGACATTCCTGTGTCCTTTCCTGGTGGCTTGCCGTGAAAGGGCGCGCTGCTCCCGCAAGCTGGCAGGAGTATCAACGGCGCGCTCAGACTGGCCTCCGCTCCGCCTCGGCGGTCATCGCTCCGACACAGGCCATGCTCGACGGCCTCGCCTTCCACTATGGGCATTTGCCCGGCCCGCGGGTGATTCACAACGGGGTCGATCCCGCGGGCTTTGCGCCGCAGGCAAAGGAGCCGTTCATCCTCGCGGCGGGTCGTCTGGGAGACGAGGCCAAGAATATAGCCGCCTTTGGGAAAGCCTGCGAGAGCCTACCCTGGCCCGTGTTTGTGGCCGGCGCGGCAAACGACGCTTCCGGCCGGGCGGCGTTGCCCGCAAATCTCGAGCGCCTTGGCCAGCTTGCCGCGCCGGAACTCAGGCGCTGGATGGAACGCGCCGCCATCTACTGCCTGCCTGCCCGCTACGAACCGTTTGGCCTCTCGATCCTGGAAGCGGCTTTTGCTGGATGCGCGCTCGTCCTCGGGGACATACCAAGCCTTCGCGAGCTTTGGCAGGGCGCGGCCCTCTTTGTCCCCCCCGACGATCCAATCCGCCTCCGGGCGTCTTTACTCAGCCTCATCGAAGACAGCCAGCTATGCTGCCAACTTGGCCATGCCGCCCGGGAACGCGCAACATCCTTCAGCCGGGAGCGCATGGCGGATGCCTACGCGGAGCTTTACGCGAGCCTTCTACGCCAACCCGCGCCAGCTTGCGCCAGATGAAAGTCGTTCTCTTCTACCATTCCCTGATCTCGGATTGGAATCACGGCAACGCGCATTTTCTGCGCGGCGTCGCGTCTGAACTCCTGGCCGCGGGGCACCAGGTGGAAATCTTTGAACCGGCGGACGCGTGGAGTGTTCGCAACATGGTCGAGGAGCATGGAGAAAGCGCGATCCAGGCATTTAATGAGGCCTATCCACTGCTCCGCAGTTACAGATATACACCGGCAAGCCTGGATTTGGAGGAAGCATTGGACGGGGCGGATCTCGTGCTCGTTCACGAGTGGAATGACCCCGGCCTCGTAGCCCGGATCGGGCGGCACAGGAAGAGCGCTCGAAATTACATCCTCCTCTTTCATGATACTCACCACCGGGCGATCACCGCTCGCGCGGAAATGTCCGCGTATGATCTGTCGGGCTACGATGGCGCGCTCGCATACGGGGCGGTTCTTCGTAATCTCTACCTCGAGCAGAGGTGGGTTCATAGCGCGTGGATCTGGCACGAGGCGGCGGATACGCGCCTGTTTCGTCCCTTGCCGAACATCGCCCGGGAAGGCGACCTGATCTGGATCGGAAACTGGGGCGATGAGGAACGCACGGCGGAACTCCACGAGTTTCTGGTGGAACCGGCGCGTAGCCTGCGTCTCACCGCGGATGTCTTCGGCGTGCGCTATCCCCCAGAAGCGACGGACGCTCTCGCGAAGGCAGGCATACGGTATCGAGGCTGGCTTCCAAACTTTCGAGCGCCGGAGGAGTTCGCGCGCCATCGCTTCACAATCCACGTGCCGAGGCGTCCGTATGTCAAGGCGCTGAGGGGCATTCCCACCATCCGCCCTTTCGAGGCGCTCGCGTGCGGCATTCCTCTCATCTCCGCGCCTTGGGACGATACAGAAGGTTTGTTCACCCCCGGGCTGGATTACCTCGTAGCGCGGGATGGTGAAGAGATGAAGCAAAGCATCCGGTTGCTCCTGGAAGATCCTGCCATGGCTGCCGAGCAAGCAGCGCGCGGCCTTCGAACGATCCTCGCCCGGCATACTTGCGGGCACCGGGTGAAAGAACTGCTTTCGATTTACGAGAGCCTCTCGCCCGCCTGACGCGATTCGCTACCGGCCCCTTCGCTTACCTGGTGCTCTCCCACTTTGTGGCGTTCACCTTGAGCTTTGGGTGGGACACAAAAAGATGCCAGACGATCCCCTGAAAGGCTTCCGAATGAGGAGTCACGTTTTCCGGGTTCACCGTAGGGATGATGACGCAGGCGTCCGCCACGGTCGCGGTGTAACCGCCGTCGCGTCCCACTATTCCCAGGATCGACGCGCCTCTTTCTTTCGCCAGATTCAGCGCCGCGACAAGATTCGGGCTCACGTTCTTCTCCATGTTCCCTCCTCCCACAGAAAGAATAAGCAACGCGTCCTTTGAGTTAAGCTTGCTCCCTCGCAGCCATTCCGCGAACACAGTCGCCCAGCCTTCATCGTTGGTGCGAGCCGTCAGTTCAGAAACATTGTCGGTGGGCGCGTAGCATTCAAACCCGCAGATTTTGCGGAAATCATTTACGGCGTGGGAGGCGTTCGCCGCGCTGCCCCCGACACCCAGTATGAACAAGCGGCCTTCCTTCGCCCGAACATTGGCGAGGATTTCCACCGCCTTCTCAATCGCCTCGCGATCAAGACTCTCTACGATTCTTAGCGTTTCCTGAAGGTATTCGCGCGCAAAACTCATGGGATTTTTAATGGGTTGTTTGTTGTTCGCTGGTTGCCGGAGAGGAGGGCTTCCATCTCATGGAGACCGCTTGGTGAGCCGATCTCATAGAATCTCTCAAAAACTTCAAAGCCAGCCAATTGCCGCAAACCCACGAGCCGTGACAGGACGTCGGCAAGATCGAGGTAAGCGCCCGGCGGAAAAGCATCAAACACTCCCGGAGTCAGCATGCCGAGCCCGTAATCTATATGGCGCATTTCAGGCGTTCGGCTCTTCTTGCTGTAAACGCGGATGTCTTCATCTTCGAAACACACGTTGCTCATATCCCACTGATCCTCATTTCGGAAGACAGTCATCAAGCCCGCTTTGCCCGAACGCGCAAACGCCTCCGCCACCGGCCGGTATTCCACGGGAAGATACGAGTCCCCATAGAGCACAAAAAAGCTCTGGCCCAGCAGGGGCAGCGCTTTCTGGAGCGCGCCGCCGGTGCCCAGCGGCGCCGATCCGTCGAAAGAATAATCCAGCGCCACGCCGCATTCTGAGCCGTCGCCGAACTGATCGCGGATCATTTCTCCGAGATATCCCACGCATAGAACTGCGCGGGTGATTCCTTGCGCCCTTAATTGGGACAGTTGGTGCGCCAGGAAAGGACGCCCTGCCACTTCCACCAGCGATTTGGGAATCTTCTCTGTGATCGGGCGGAGACGGGTCGCCAGCCCGCCGGCGAGGATCGCGACCGGCGGGAGAGGAATCGCGCTGGAGGAGGGCTGCATTGGTCTTCGGAAGGCCTGCGCTGCCTAGCTCAACACCTTTGTTCCTTCGAAATCGAAACGGAACCGCACCTCTTTTAAGCCGCGGGCCCTCATCGTGTGGCGCAACGCCGCCTTGTCACTCGCGTAGAACATCAAAAAACCGCCGCCTCCCGCGCCGATGAGCTTGCCCCCCACGGCGCCGTTCCGCATCGCTTCATCATACCACTCGTTGATCTCCGGATTGCTCATCGCGCCGGAGCGCTCCTTTTTCCGCTGCCAATGCGTGTCCATCAATCTCCCAAATTCGGTGAGATCACCCTCCTCCAGGGCCGATTGACTGCGCGTCGCGAGTTCCTTCACGAAGTGAAGATTCTCGATCATCGAACTGTCCGCGCTCTTGCTCTTGTCATCCTGTTCTTTGAGGATCTTCGAGGCAGAGCGGGAGTACCCGGTGAAGAAAAGAAGGAGATTATCCTCGAGGTTATACAGCGTCTCCTCCGTGATCTTCAAAGGCCATGCCTCCACGCGCCCGTCCTTCATGAATTTAAAGCAGGTGATGCCGCCATACGCCGCTATATATTGATCCTGCTTCCCGATCGGTTCTTTTAACTTCACGATCTCAACCTCGCATGCCTGCTCGGCGAGTTGTGATGGGTGAACGAGGCTTTTCTGCAACACATGCAATGCCTTGAGCAACGCGGTGGTGAAGCTGCCCGAGGAACCCAGCCCGGTCCCGGCGGGGATATCCGCCATCGATGTCATCTCCAGGTTTACCGTTGCCACCCCGAGCAATTTCATTGCTTCGCGGATGATGGGATGCTCGATTTCGTCCACGCTGCCAACCCGTTCCAGCTTCGAGTACTTGATGATGAGATCCCGCACGAAAGTCTGGTGCAATGTTATGTAAACGTACTTATCGATCGCGGCCGCGATCAGGAACCCCGTGTGCTCTTGATAGTACGAAGGCAAGTCTGTCCCCCCTCCCCCCAGGGTTATCCTCAGCGGCGAACGCGTTATAATCATCGGGTTAGTTCTCTCCTTTGGGAGATAGCCTACTCAGCCTTCCAGCGCCCAATGATTCTCGCGCAGCCAGTCAACTGTGCGGAGCACGCCCTCGCGAATGCTCAAACTCGGCGTCCATCCCAAGCTCCTCACCTTTGCCGTGTCGAGAAAGATGAACGGGCTGTCTCCGACCCACCCGCGCGAGCCGCCGGTGAACTCCAGTTTCGGCTTCAAACCCAGGTGCTCGCAAATCCAGCCGATTGAATCCGACACCTGGCAATATTCATCCGCGCCCAAATTATACACCTGGACGTTGTGGGGGGCTGTCTCCGCCGTCCGTTTGGACAGCACATGGAGGATCGCCGACACACAATCCTTCACATACAGGTAGGACTTTCTCTGCGTCCCATCCCCCAGCACCTTCAGCGATTCTGGATGCTCCAGAAGCTGGCGGTAAAAGTCAAAAACGTGTCCATGGGTATATCTCTCACCCAGGATTGAGACGAACCTGAATATGTAGCCAGTGAACCCAAAGCCCTCGCAGTAAGCCTGTATCAACCCTTCCGCCGCCAGCTTGGACGCGCCGTAGAGAGAGGTTTGGATTGGAAACGGGGCGTTTTCAGGTGTCGGAAAAACGTCCGCCTCCCCATAGATCGACCCGGTGGAGGAAAATGCGATTCCGGTAATTCCGTTCTGCCTCATCGCCTCCAGCACGTTCGAAGTGGCAATGACATTCTGCTCCAAATCTTTGCCGGGGTGCTGGAGACCAAACCGCACATCGGCGTTCGCGGCGAAGTGGAAAACAAAATCGCACCCCTTCATTGCCTCGGCCATCGCCGCCACGTCCAGATTCTCGCCGCGCGCGAAACGAAAACGCTCGTTCCCCCGCGCCTTCTCCATGAACTGCTCCCTCCCTGTCGAGAGATTATCCCACACGGTCACGGAATGTCCCAGTTCCAGCAACCGATCCGCGACCGAACTGCCAATGAACCCCGAGCCCCCCGTGATAAATGCGCGCTTAAACAACGGACTTCCGAACGTGGTGATGGGGTCGAAACATCCGCAGAGACTATTTTACCTCCGGGATTTCCGCAAGCGAAGAGCTTTGCCGGATGCCCCTGTTTGCGCCGTTCGAAGATTGCGTTTACGCCCGGGGATGCGGCTGCTAGTGTCCGCCGCATGAAATGCCTGCCGTTCATACTGGCCTCGCTCCTGCTGCCCTGCCTTCTCTCTGCCCAGCAACCGGAAAAGCCCTCCGCCTACCTGGAAGTGAAGCTGGCCGCCGGCCACAACAAAGTAAGCCACACTTTCCACGCCACCGGGGCTGTGGAGGCTGCCACGAAACAGAACTCGCGCCAGATGGCTATAACCATCACCGCGGGAACACTGATGCACAGCCCGCTCGATGCCACCGTGGAGTGGTTCTTTGTCGGGAAAGATCTCGCGAAGAAGAAGGAACTTATCTTTGATCGAGGGAAGAGAGATATATCCATTCTCGCAGGCGGATTTCAGGAATTCGACGCCGTCTCCAAGGAAGTAAAAAGCAGTTCGACGAACGAATCACTATACGGTATGGCCGAGCCGAGCGCCAAATTGTCGGGTCTCAAACCCGATGGGTATATTGTTCGCATTGTTCAGGCAGGGGCCGTGCTGGCACTCAGGGCTTCAACTCCGTTTCTCGAAACGGCAGCACAAGACCCTGTACAGTTCAAGCAGCTCAGCAGCCCGGCGAAGTAGGTCGCATTTAGGAAGAGCCGGCGATCCTTGACCGGCTGGCTAGTTGCTCAGGAACTCGCCGCACGGGGCGAGCGGCTCGATATGGTCGCAGAATATCTTGAACACGGCCAGGATCGGCACCGCGAGCAACGCTCCAATGATGCCCCACATCCATCCCCAGAATAGAAGGCTGATGATGATGACGATAGGGTTCAGTGAAAAGGAACGCCCGAGAATCATGGGCGAGACGAAGTTCCCTTCGATAATGCCGAGCACGAGATAAGCGCCGGGGAACACCAACGCCCAGCCGAGGCTATCGAAGCTCAAGACCGCCGCAAGGGCCATCACGATGATGCCCACCGACGCGCCCAGGTAAGGGATGAAGTTCAACGCCGCGGCCATGGCGCCCCAAAGCACTGGATTCGGCATTCCCAGCAGAAACATCGCGGTCCCCACCGCGACGCCAAGGCAGCAGTTGATAATCGAAACCGTCAGCAGGTACTTGGAGATATTGTCCTCGATCTCATGCGCGATAGAGACCGCCGTTTTCTTGTCTTTGAAGCGAGGGATGGTCTTGATGAGTTTGCCGAGGAATAGCCCGTCGTACGCGAGCAGGAAGTATGAGAGAATGATCACCGTCACGATCGATAGCAGCATGTCTGGCGTCTGGCTGAACAAAGAAGTAATCAGTGTCGAAGTGGGCTTCACTTCCACCACCGTCTTGCTCTTTGGATCAACCGCCTCGGTGTTCGCTATCTTCTCGAGCGCGGCTCCCGCCTGCGTCACCCGCTGGATTGGTTTTTTCAGGGGCGAAAGTTTTTCCTCAAGCTTCTGCAAGCTGTAAGGAGCTTTCGCAATCCACCCCGACGCCTGCCCAGTCAGCCCGGAGATAAGCGTTCCCAATATGGCGAGCACTCCCAATGACACGATTCCTGCCGCAAGAAACTGAGGCACATGCCAGCGGCGGAGGGTTCGCGCGACCGGCGCCAAGAGGTAACTGAAGAGCAGCGCCAGAACAATCGGCAGCAAAAGCGAGCGCGTAAAATAAATCGTGTAAAACAACGCAAGCACCAACAATGCGGGCAGCGAGAAGCATTTGATATCGAAGGGCCCGGCCAACAAGTCCTGGAGACGAACGCGTTCCGGTCTACTCTCGCCGTTGATGTTGAGTTCAGTTGGCAGCGGGGGCAGCGCGTTCTCCATACGGCTGAATCGCAAGGGCATCCAAGTTCGCGTTTGCTTGTGGAGCCTTTGCCGATTCCCCTCTCCTCATGCCTTGCTGATAAAGATCCGCCAGTCGGGACATTTCCACCTTCCGGAGCGCATCCTGGGCTGACAAAGGAAGTCTGCCGGACACTTTCGAGGGTGTCGCAAATGCCGGAGGCGGGCGCTCTCCGCAAAATTGAGCGATACGTCGTAGAACAATGCCATCCACGCCGGACTCGGCAGGAGGCAAAAGGCGAGATCCAGGTTTCAGGAAGCGCGTAAGAGGGTCGTCGTAAAACAAAGGCGGGGTCGCGCGAGCTTGCAGCGGTGGCTCAGGGACCGATGACGCCTCCTCTGGTTCGACGGCGCTGGCAGGGGTTGTCTCCGCGGGGGCGGCTGCGTGGGGTCTGGCTGCGACCCAGTCCTGCCTTGCTTTCTCAATTACCGCGAACAGTTCCTGGAGTTCGGCTGACGCGTAGCCCTCCAGCCCTTTGATGGCAGCGCGCGCGATAGCGCCCAGAACCTTCCGATTCTCGCGGAGAACCGGGATTGGCGCGTCGGGATCTTTTTCGTAAGACGCAAGCAGGTGATATGCTTGACTGAGGGTGAAATTCTTCACACTGATGAATTCGCCTCGTATGAGGTCGCGACAACGGTGCAACGCCATATACCGGAGGGCTGTGCCATGAGAGAAGATGAAGTTCTTGCGGACATACGGCAGCCAACTGCCATGCGGGATGCGAGATTTCAATTCGGCGAGGGAGCCACCCAGAATGATCGCTTGAAGAACGGTGGTTCGCGTCTGGTGGAAAATGGTGGCGTGCATCCCGTTGATGTCGCGAACATCAGCGCTGTAGCGATTGAGATCGAACCGGGGGCTGCTCGCGGAGGGATTGAGGGTTGGTTTACGGCGTCCGAGGAGTTTGAGTCGCATGATGGAAGCTGTCACGGTGACGTTCACCCGGCAAAGGCCGATGTGTTTAGTTTTGTTAAGGGGGTTGCGTTTGGAGGGAGGGAGACTGGCTAATGAGGGGTTTTGGCTACCGCCAATCAGCACGATGTTTTTAGAAATGACGCGCATAGACGGACGGACGCCTCGGCGAGGCATTCCTACCTGGAGTGTTAGATCGGCGCTTGCATTCGAAGCCCGGGTGGATTCTAATGCAAGTGCTTTACTATGAGACCCGTTTGGAAAGGCAGCATCAATTTCGGATTGGTTTACATCCCCATCTCGGTATATCCGGCCACTCGCGAGGAGAAGTTAAGCTTCCGCCAATTGCGCTCGAAAGACCTGAGCCCGATCTCCTACAAAAAGGTTGCGCAGGCGGACGGCGAAGAGGTTCCGGCTGACCAGATCGTGAAGGGTTATGAGTTGGAACGCGGAAAGTTCGTCGTTCTCAAGGACGAAGATTTCGAGAAAGTGAAGATCGAATCGACTCACTCCATCGACATCACCGACTTTATCGAGAAGGATCAGGTTGATCCCAAGTTTTTCTACAAACCGTACTTTCTGGAACCTCAAAAGGGAGGCGAGAAAGCTTACGCGTTGCTTTTGAAAGCGTTAAGCGGAACGGGCAAGATCGGAATCGCCAAAGTGGTGATCAGCAGCCGCGAACATCTAGCCGCTGTAAAACCCGACGGCCTTTTCCTCATCCTGGAGTTGATGCATTTCGCGCAGGAGATACTGACGGCTGAGTCTTTGAAAAGCGGCGCGGACAAGGAATTGAGCCCACGGGAGCTCGACATGGCTCATGCTCTCATCGAGAGCATGACTGCCACCTGGGAGCCGGAAAAGTATCACGACGAATACCGGGCCGCGGTGATGGAGATGATCGAGAAAAAGGCTCAGAACCTCGAGCTAACGGAAGGACCGGTGAAGTCGCACCATCCCGGAAATGTGGTGGATTTGTTGAGCGTGCTGCAAGAGAGCCTGAACAAGAACAGGGACTTGCGGAAACCGCAGGCAAAGCCCTCCACAAAGAGCCCGCGAGCCGCGCGGGCGAGCGCTTCGGCTCCAGGCAGGTCAAGGCGCAAAGTGGCAGCCTGACCTCCGTCGTCAGGACGCCAGAGCGGCTGTCATGAGCAGCGCTTTTTCATTGGGGAAAACTCCCGGCGTCATCTGATTCATGACGTAGGCGAAACCGATCCCGCTTGCCGGATCAGCGAAACCGAGGCTCCCGCCCGCGCCTGGGTGTCCAAACGCTTCTCGCGAAGCGCCAAAGATCGACCTGCTCTTAACCTGCCCCGCAGTGACCGGGTCTTTCATAAAGCCGGCTGAAAAAGACGTATCTATTTTCAGCACCTGATCCAGTCCGTTCACAAGAGGGCTGATCATCCTGCCGATCTCTTCTCTTGTGAAGAACAGGCGGCCATCCATCTCGCCACCGCAGGCGAGCATCCCGTAAAACCTGGCAAGCGCGGCAGCCGTTCCGATGCCGCCAAACGCCGGCAAAGACGCCGCGCGAGCTTCGGGGCTGTTCATCGAAGAGACGCTGTTGAGCCCTTTCGGAGAAGCAAAGGCGCGGGCTGAAAGAGAACCAGGCATTGCAAGCGCGGCATAGGAGGGATCATCCGCGGGAGGCGCCGAGCGAGAGGCAAATACGGGCGCAACCCTCTCGATTCTGTCTGGCGGCATTCCGATCCAGAAATCCAACCCGAGCGGATCGGCAAATATCTTTCTCCAATAAACTCCCAAGGGCGCGCCGCTCAGCCGACGCACGACCTCGTCCAGCATGTAACCGAATGTTCGAGGATGGTAACCGTGCCCCGCGTCCAGTGGCCAAGCCGGCGACTGGTGTTCGATGGCGGCGATGACGCCTTCGTAATCGAGCACAGAAGCATCCCGGTCCAGGGCCGGAACACCGGCCTGGTGAGAGAGGAGTTGGTCGAAGGTCACATGTCCTTTTCCCGCTCCGCCAAATTCGGGCCATACTTTCGCTACCCGCTCCCCGGTTGGAATGTTGCTTGCCTGAAGACAATGCAGGGCGCAAGCAGCGGCGGGTCCCTTTGTCGCGGACCAGACGAGCACCGGCGTAGCCGACGTCCAGGCCCGCGTCTTTTCACGATCCGTAAATCCGCCGGCAAGCGTGACTTTTTCGACACCGTCTTTCCAGATCGAGACGGACGCGCCTAATTCCCCGCGCAAGACGAAATTGTCCGCGAAGATCTTTTCGATCAACCCGATGTTCAAAACAGATGCCGGATCGGAATCAGGTCGGGATCGGTCTCGGCGAATTGCCTGTAGCGCTTGTCGATCTTGAAACTGCGTTCGAGATTTTCCAGCGCGTTTGTCGAGTCGCCAAGGGCCACTTCGTAGCACGCGAGATTGTAGAAGAAGGTAGGCTCGTTCTGCATGGCGGCTGGGCCGGAGAGCAGCATCTTCTTGGCTTCCAGGGTTCGCCCGAGTTCATGAAGACAAAATGCCGCATGGACAAAGCCCGCTGTGGCCTCGGGATGCGCCACGGATAATTGGACGCCTAACGGTAGAGCTTCCGACCAACGCTTCGCGCGCATGAGGATGAGCAACCTCATCTCGATGACAGGCGCGCCCTCCCGCATCGACGGCTCGATCCCGTCCAGCTCGGCGAGCGCATCCTCCAGCATCCCGAGTTCTGTGTATCCCTGAGCCGCGGAAATCTTTTTTTCGAAGTCGGTCAATGGACAGGAAGCCGGGTTAGGCAAGCAACGTTTCCAACTCCGCAACCCTTTCCTCGAAGAGTTGCAAAGTTTTCTCAACGGGTTCCGGGCTTAGCATATCCACCCCCGCATCGGCAAGGGTCGGCAGCGGGTATTTGGAACCGCCAGATTTCAGAAAAGTGAGGTAGGCCTCCAACTCTTCAGCTCCTCCGCCCAATACCCGGCGCGCCAGGGTCACGGCTGCCGACATCCCTGTCGCGTATTTGTAGACATAGAAGCCGCCGTAAAAATGAGGGATTCGGAGGCACTCAATCTCCAATTCCTTATCGATGCAGAACTCAGGGCCGAAATAAACGTCCAGTAACTCCCGGTAGGAATGCCTGAAAGCCTCCGGCGTGAGAGCCGCGCCCGACTCTTCAGTCGCGTGGATGATTTTTTCAAATTCAGCGAACATGGTCTGCCTGTAAACGGTGCCTCGGATGTCATCGATCTCACGGTTGATAAGGTAGGCTCGCATCTTGGGATCGGAGGTTTCTTCCAGAAGGTGGCGCGTCAGGAGTATCTCATTAAAGGTGGAAGCCACCTCCGCGAGAAAGATCGGATACTCGTAGTCCTGGAACGTCTGGCTCCGCTGCGAATACCAAGTGTGCATCGAGTGTCCCGCCTCGTGGGCCAGCGTGTAAACATCGGAGAACACGTCGCTCTTATAGTTCATCAGGATATAAGGCGGATTCCCGTAGCTGCTGGACGAGAACGCGCCGCTCCTCTTGCCCTTGCTCTCATATCGGTCGCACCACCGCCCGCGCAAACCGGCCTCCAGGACTTTCGTGTATTCGCCGCCAAGAGGGCTGAGAGCGGCCACGACCTTGCCAATCGCTTCGTCAAACGACACCGTTGCCGTAATATTCGGCACGATCGGGACGTAGGTATCGTAGTGATGAATCTCATTGAGTCCCAGCGCGCGACGGCGGAGGTCGAAGTACCGATGAAGCGGGCCGAGATTCGCCCGCACAGCGGCGATGAGATTATCGTACACGGAGATAGGGATTGCGTCCCGGAAGAGAGACGCCTCCAAGGCGGAGGGATGGTTGCGAGCCCTCGCATAAAACACATCGGCCCTCACCGAGTGGGCCAGACTCGACGCAAGCGTGTATTCGTGATCCTTGAACTCCGTGTAGAATTGGTGGAACGCCGCTTTTCGCAAAGCGGGATCGCGCTTGTAGAGAAACGAGCTGAAGGAACTCTGGCTGAGTGTTTGTTCCTGGCCCTTCTCATCCGTCAGGGAGCCGAACTTCATGTCCACGTCGGTGAGCTGCGAAAAGGTCTCCCGATGCCCGTGAATCGCCGTCGCGCCCAGCGCCAGCAATCTTTCCTCCGAAGCGCCCAGTGTGTGTGGCTTCAGACGACGAAGTTTTTTGAGCTGGATGTTCCACGGCTCCAGCACGGGATCCGCGAGGTACGCGTCGAACGTTTCATCCGGGATCGCCTGGATTTCGGGATTGATGAAGGAGGTCGCTTCCGCGATGCGCGTCAGCAGATTCTGGAGCAGCCCTTCGCGACGGAGATTCGCGTCATCGGCGCTATCCTCGGCGGCCTTGAGCATCGCGTAGTGGTAGAGGCGCTCTATGCGCTCGCCCAGGGCCTTTTCAACCTCCAGGCATTCGAAAAGCCTCTGCGCGGAAGCCCCGAGATTCCCTCTGAAACTTTCCGCCCGCCCGTAGCTCTCCTGCGTGGAGGTGAATGCTTCCGTCCATGCCTCGGGCGATGGATAGAGCAGCGAGAGATCCCAAGTGTCGGATTGCGGCACCTGCTCGCGCGTCGGGATCGCTTTACGCGTTTGTGTGTTATCCATCAAAGACGATTACCGTTTCAGTCCGGAATGGCAACGAGCGATCTTCAGTTCCGCCAAAAGATCAGAACACCATTGGCTGGCCTTCGGTCATCACGCAGATTTTATCCTCGATGCCGAGTTTCCGCGCCGACGCGGAAAGTCTCTCGGGAGGCTCATTCAAGGGTTCGTAGCTCAGCCTGAAACTTCCGTAGTGCATCGGAATCAACTTCTTCGCCTTTAACGCGATAAAGGCTTGCACGGCTTCCTCGGGGTTCATGTGAACCTCGCGCCCGCTTGGGGGATCGTACGCGCCGATGGGCAGCAGCGCGAGCTCCACATCGTAGCGCTCGCCGATCTCCTTGAAGCCATCAAAGAACGCGGTATCGCCACAATGGAAGATCGACCGGCCGGCGACCTCGATGATGTAGCCGCCGAAGCCGCGATGAGAGTCATGCAACATCCTCGCCCCCCAATGGTGGCAGGGTGTCAGCGTGATCCGAAGAGGTCCGAAACGGTAGGTCTCCCAATAATTCAGCTCATGCACGCTGTGAAATCCAAGATCATGCACGAGATTGCCCACTTCGAAGGGGACGACGATGGGTTGATCCTGCGCAACCTCGCGCAACGTTTTACGGTCGAGGTGATCGAAATGCGCGTGAGTGACCAGGACGAGATCGATGTCAGGCAGATCGTGGAGGTGTATCCCGGGATGCCGCACTCTCTTGATGACTTTCAGCCACCGCGCCCAATTTGGGTCCACGAGAATATTGATGCCATGCGTCTGGATGAGGAAGGACGCGTGTCCGATCCATGTGATGCCGATCTCCGGCGGTTTCAGTTCAGGGAAGAGCGCCTCGAGATGGTTGCCGAGACGCCGCGTGAATAGCGAAGGGATCAGCACCTGCGTGAGAAAATTGCGCTTATGCCATCCCGAACTCGGCTTGAGCCCGACTTTTTTGGGCCGAGCGGCAGGAGTCGTTCCCTGGTGGCGGTCGGAACCGTTAGCCGCTCCGTTGGAGCGTTTCACCGCGCTGCGTTTTTTGTCGAAAGGATTTGGCACCACGACAGCCTGCTTATCAGCTAGTATGGCGATTTTCTGGCGCAAGCAATGAATTTGGTCTCGTAAATACGACCGAAATGGGGAATATAAGCAAAGCAGCGTGTGCGCGGAATTGTCCGGGAAAGGCTGTCGCTTCTGACAGCTTCGAGAACGGGCGGCCGCGTCCATGGCCATCCGCGCCGCCATTGTCAAAACAGACGCCTGGAGGCAAGCGCGCGCTGTGTGCCTTTACGCGGCGCAAGCGAGGGAGCCGAATGTTGACCTTCTATGGGCGGACGCCAGCGCCGGCGACAAAGCTCTTTGCTATCCGCGCGTGGAAGGGACTGACTCCTTTCGCTCGTCGCTGTCGAAAGTACGTCCCGACTGACGCATTCCAAATGGAACCTTCGCGAACCGGCGATGCGACGGGGAAGTTGTTCCACCTGCCGACATCGACCTCATCCTCGTTCCGGGACTCGCTTTCACGCGCGATGCGGGAAACGCCTTGGCCGCGGCGGCGGCTACTACGACCGCCTGCTCGCAGACCCTGAACTTCGCGCGCTGCGGCTGGGCATCTGTTTCGAGACGCAGGTTTTCCCGCTCATTCCCACTGAATCGCACGACCAGCGCGTCGACCTGGTCGTCACCGAATGCGCGGGCAAGCCATCTTAAACAGGCACCTTCAGACGGAACGAAGGGATGCGCGCGAAGATGGCGCTGCCATCCTCGTTGACGCGCGAGGAAGGAGCCTTCGGCCACGCTTTCCGAAGCGATCACGTGGTAGCTGTTATAGGAAAATTTCTCACCGGGAGCGAGGCAGGGAAACTTCCCCACCACTCCGTCCCCCTCCACGACGATTCGGTGGTTATTGGCGTCGGTCACCACCCATTTCCGGCCCTTGATTGTCAGGACTTCATCCGAGCGGTTGTGAATCGTGATGTAATACGCGAAGGGAAACGGCCTGTCTGGCGGACACTCCAGTTGCGGCATATAAACCACCTTGTCCACCGTCACCTGCAAATCTTTCAGTTCGCGGATAGCGCATCCCATCCCGCAACATAGCTCCTCGTTTTCCCTTTGCCAGCGGGCGATGAGTATTGCAGCATCCGTCCGGCCCCGCAGGGGAACTTCTGCCGCGACACCCAATGAAGATTGCGATCCTCTTTTCAAGCTTCAGCCCCTATCACTACGCGAGAGCGTCCGCTTTCGAGCGGGTATGCGAAAGGAAAGGGCACACGCTTATTCCTGTCGGAATTACCGCGCCAGCTTTGGCCCACCAGTGGACGCCTGACACTGGCCTTCGGGTCGAGATTCTTTGCAAGCGCGGCTCGGATGGAGATGTGAGTCCTTTCGAAATCTCCTCCGCATGGAGCCGCTTCCTCCGGAACCAGCGGCCCGATGTGGTGGTGCTTGCCGGATACTGGCCTCTCTCCATCGCATTGCTTGGCCTCCTGGCGATGGCGCGAGGCATTCCCCGCATCCTCATGACCGAAAGCCACTCGGCGACCGGGAAAAGGTCGGGCCTCGCGGGTTGGGCAAAGCGGACGCTGGTTTGCTCCTACTCGGCGGCGCTGGTTGGCGGCATACCGCACCGTGAGTATCTCGAGAGTCAGGGATTTGCCCCCGGCCGGATCCAAGACGGGTACGACTGTGTGGATAACGAGTTCTTCTGGAAGCAGGCCGAAAACGCGCGTTCGGAACCCGCGGCGCATCGCTCAAAGTTCCAGCTTCCGGAGAACTACTTCCTGAACGTCGCCCGTCTGGTGCCAAAGAAAAATCTGCATGTGCTACTCGCCGCTTACGGACTTTATCTCAAGCAGGCCGGCGCCGCGGCGTTCGACCTTGTGCATGTGGGAGATGGCCCGCTCGCTTCTGAAGTCCGCGCCGAGTGCAAACGGCTTCGGCTTCCCCTACGCGATTGCGCGGCTGTCCGGGGCGGACGCCACATCATCGCCAGGAACCGCAGGCCCTTGCGTCTCCCTCTACGGTTCGCGCCGCATCGACGAACTGCCCGCCTTTTTTGCGCTGGCCGCGTGCTTTGTTCTCCCGAGCATCGAAGAGGAGTGGGGTCTCGTGGTTAACGAAGCGATGGCCAGCGGCCTTCCAGTGCTGGTCAGCGACGCCGCGGGATGCGCGCGCGACCTCCTGCCGCCACTCGCAGGCGACCAATCGCACCTCCGCGCCGCGGGTTTTGTCTTCGATCCTCGCGACCCCGAGCAGTTGGCCGATTGTTTTCAGCGGATGGCCTCTTCCGCAACGTTGCGAGCTTCCATGGCGTTGAGGGCGAGAGAAAAGATACGCGAATACGGACTTGATCGATTTGGAGAGAATCTGATGAAGCTTGTTGAGTTGGTCGCCTAGTTATGGGTTCTCATGCTTTAAGAGAGGAGACGCACGGAAAGCTGAAGGTGGGCGCTTTTCTGTTGTAAACCAGTTGTACCAGAAACGCTCGAATTCTACCAGCCCGTGGAGAGAAAACAGTTCAAACAATCCCCCAATTAACATCACAACGACAAACATTGCGACGAAACTTAACCGCCAAGTCATACCGCTGACTATAAACCGAAGCGCTATAATAAAAATCACCAACGAAGCCGCAAGGACACAAACATTGCCCCATGGCTCGACTATCCTAAAACGTCCATATATGAGATAGATTCCGAAAGAGTGGGCGTGCTCTGGATGCAAATACTTTTCGTTCACATTCTGAAGAGTGAAGTACGCAATTGGAGATGCGATCAAAATCAAGCATCCACCCGCTCCACACGAAAAAGTCTTTTTTATCATATTTTTCATAATGGCTAGAACGAGCTTAGAAGGAATCTCATAAATGAAAAAGTGTCCGGAAATTGTACCTGTACGCTATATGTAGGTGTATAAATAGATATGGATGGATCTTACCGAATCGCAGTGGACATGGACATCGAAAAGTTCTTCGACCGTGTGAACCACGATTTGCTGATGTACCGGCTGCGGGAGACCGTGGGCGATGTAAGAGTGCGAACCTTGATTGGGCGGTATCTCAAGGCCGGGGTGATGCTCAATGGAGTGGTGCAGGAAATGCCAGAGGGCACGCCGCAAGGCGGGCCCTTAAGTCCGCTGCTGGCCAACATCTACCTCGACCCGCTGGACAAGGAGTTGGAGAGACGCGGGTCGCTTTCGTGCGCTATGCCGATGACATCGCGATCTACGCTTCAAGCCAGCGGGCGGCCGAGCGCATCCTGCAAAGCATCATCGCGTGGCTGGAGAAGGAGTTGGGGTTGGAAGTCAACCGCGAGAAGAGCGGAGCGGGGCCAACCGGCGGGACGCAGTCTGCTGGGGTTCCGGCTCTACGAGGATGGACGAGTGGGGGTCAGCCCCAAGGCAGTGTCCAACGCTTCAAGGAGCGAGGTGCGAGACGTGCTGGAGTGCGCGCCAGGCACGAGCGAGCCAGGAATTGCGCGAGCAATGGCAGAGCTACATCCGAGGCTGGTGGAACTACTTCCAGTTGGCCGAATGGCGGCGGGAATGGAGGACCTGAGCGGATGGGTTCGTCGGCACATGCGCAAATGCTTCTGGCAGCGGTGGCATCACCCCCGCGGACGGTTGAGAGCCTTGCGAAGGCTGGGCATCGAAGGCCGATCGTTGGGGATGGCGTACCCCAGTGCCGGAGCCTGGGCCGTCGCGCACAATCCAGTCCTCCAGCGGGCGCTGCGCAATGCGACGTTAAACCGATATGGGTTGATCCTTCCATGGGTCTTCGCGCCTGCACAAGGGTGACAGGCGCCGAGTTCAACCGCCGGATGCGGAAAACCGCACGTCCGGTGGTGTGGGAGGGCTGACGGGCGCAATCCCGTCAGCTCCACCCGATCCCTTGGCGTTTAGCAGGTCGGGGTTAAGAGAGGAGGCGCAGGTAAAGCTGAAGGTCGGCGCTGGAGAAGCAGCAAAACGTCACCTCGTCGATTTTGTTCGTAGCGTCGACAAACGCGCGTACGGTAGCGATCGCCACCACGGCGGCTTCCCGGATCGGATATCCGTAAATTCCCGTGCTAATGGCCGGGAACGCGACCGTGCGCGCCTGATACTCCTCCGCAAGTTCCAGAGATCGACGATAACAGGAAGCGAGCAGTGCCGGTTCACCGCGCGTTCCGCCGCTCCAAACAGGGCCTACGGTGTGAATGACGAACTTTGCAGGCAAGCCGTACCCTTTGGTCAGCTTGGCATCGCCAGTCTCGCAGCCTCCGAGCGCGCGGCACTCCTCCAGCAACTCGCGGCCAGCGGCGCGATGGATGGCGCCATCAACCCCGCCGCCCCCCAGGAGGGAAGAGTTTGCGGCATTCACAATCGCATCTACTTTCAGCGTTGTGATATCGGCCTGGACGGCTTGTAGAACGGTCATGCCGGCCGGTTACATGTCCCGCAGGTAAATTCGGACGCCCACCTTCAGCCAATCGCCCTGCCAGGCTTTTGATTCGATCCGGGCAAAGAGCATCTTGCCCGCGTCCATGAGACGCGCCAGAGCTTCGTTCTTTGCGCGCGGCACATAGCCAACGCGCTCGCCGCTTTCCGCGAAGATCATGATCGCAAGTGGGTCGTGCGAGTTATCCATCTCGCGCTTCAGAACGAGCAACGCGCCCGGCGCGAGCAGCGGCTCTATATCCTTCGCCGTGGTGTGGCTCGTGCCCGCGATGTGACATTCCACGAGCATGATCTCCCGGACGAATGGCATCAACCCGCCATCCTTTCCGAAGGAGCCGCGCATCAGCGCTAGAAGCGCCGGATCAATTATTGCCAAAGATTGTTCCATGGCCAGGCGGAGGCAGCAGGGTTGCGAGGTGTTCTTCCAGCGCGGCGCGTTGCGCGTCCCGCTCTTTGATCTGAGCCTCTATCTCCTCGCGCCTTTTCTCAAGCCAGGCTTCATCGGCCAGTTGAGGACGCAAGGAAAACGGGGGCTTGCTCTCGACAGCCTCGATCCTCTTCAGCATCGCCGCGATGTGATCCCGAAGGGTCTGCCGATCTTTACGTAGAACCTCGAGGGTGGCGGGCGGCGTCCCAACGGCGGCAGGTTCTTCGATGAGTAGCATCAAGGCGCGCAATTCATTCACATCAGCCTTCTCATAAGCATCCTGGACGCGCAGCCAAAGGCGCCGCTGATCTTCACTCAGCGCGGGGTTCAGATCGGGATGAAGCCTTTTCACCACCGCGTAATAGAGTTTCTTGAGTTCGCGATTTTCGGGGTCTGGAAGAAGAGTGTCGAACCGGTGTTTCGCGGCTTCGAGCCGCTCGGCGGCCTCCCTGATCTTTTGCTCCCACGCCAGAAATTCGAGTTCCAGATGTCCCTCGATCTCCGTGAGATTCGGCGTTTTGCCCTGGTTGATCGCCGCCTGCGCCATCTCCAATCGTCGTCGGGCGCGCGCGAGAGCCACTTGGGCGTTCAAGCCACGCAATTCCCACGCGCCCAGCTTCTGCTGATACATCGCGAGCAAATTCGGCTTCACCACTTTCAGGAGATCATTCTCCTCCGTAAAGAGATGCGCCACCTCTTCGCGCAAAAGCGCGATCTCATCTAAAAGACGGGCAGCCTCAGGGTGCGGAATGAGCGAGCTTTCGCTCATGGTTTGCCCAGCCAGCTATTAATGTTCATCCAGTGATATTGCGCCGGACGCGGCTCGCGGCGCAAGAACGCGCTGAAGATCCGCAAGGTGTCGTCTGGCTGGCTTTTGCGACGGCCTCGGACTGCGGGTTTGAAGCATCGAAACTGGCCAAGCACTTTCGCTGGCCAGTGAATCGCGCGAACGCTGTGATTCGATACGGGAAGGTATATTCCGACGAGTTGGCGACGCAGCGCGCCGACAGCGAAGCTCTGTTCGAGAGTTTGCGAAACAACTAGCGCGCGGAGGCTAACAGGTTCCTTGTGGTATCGACGGGTCGTGGGAGAGCCTCGGCGAGCCGCTTCTCGGTTACTACAACGCGGACACCGACGCTGATGCGGTTGTAGAGAGCAATGACGTCGCGGGAACGCATGCGAATGCAGCCCCAGCTAACTTGTTTGCCAATGCAACTCTCCTGTGGAGTGCCATGTATGTATATCTCACGGGCATATGCGTTGCGGTTGCGCATTTCAAGGCCTCGCAGGCGGATGACGCGCGTGACTATGGGGTCGCGGCCCGGAGCGTTCGGCGGGATGATTTCTCCTGTGGGGCATCGATGTTTGATAACGGCTCCGACGGGCAGGGCGCCCCCAAGCTTCTCGCACACCGTCATGACTCCCGTGGGAGTCCTATAGCTGCTGAAGGTGTCGCCGAGACCAAACTTTGAAGTAGAGACCTGGTAGTCGGCGACGCGCGCGCCTTCCCGCACGATGGCCATCTTCTGATCGGGCACGCTGATGACCACTATGGGCTCCGAGCCGCTTGTGAGGGCGGCGCCCGCAAGCAATAGAGGAAGAAGCACCATGAGAACTAACGATTAGCAGGGAGCGTGCCTCGTCGGAGTTGAAACTCCTGGTTGCGCAAACTCCTCACGACCCATCGGGATAGTCTAGCTAGGAGAGCGGCCTGCCGAATCCAAAGAAGCGGCCTTCGTGACGGATCAAGCCGAAGAACGAGGAGAAGCCGCCCGCCGGCTGGTGAGGATCGAAGCGATAAACGCCGGGGCCGCCGGCATGGTGGCCACGAGATCCCGCCATGAGCCAGTGGCCTTGCTCGTCCGCGCCGAGGAAGACCATGACATGCGTAATGGAAGATCTGCGCTCCGGTCTGTAGGTGTTTTCCCAGAACAGGACATCGCCAGCCTTCAGGCGCGCTCCGAGGCGCTCCACATCCGTGACTCCATGCCAGTCGGCTGGCGCCCGCCATGCGCATCCCCTCTTTCTGAGGAATTCATATTGATCGGACGCGGTGCGCCCTAGATCGATGCCCGCGGCGGCTATGTAGAGATAGCGGGTGGTATTGGAGCAGTCCATGCGCCACGGGGAATGGCAGCCCGGCGGTGTCCAAAGCGCATTATAGGAAATGTCCTGGCCCGCGAGAGAGCGCGCGAGCAAGGTGAGGCTTTCCGGAGATCGAGGTTTTTGCGGCTGGCGGAGGGGGCGGCTGTTCCACGCGCGCTGGAGAAAGCGCTCGCCGGTCGGCCGATGAGACCTTCCGAGGCTCGAGGGATTGGGACGGCAGAGGCGTGGGTATTGCCTCGCTTGGAGGATTGGCTCCTCGGGAGATGCGTTCACTGTGGCGGGTTTTGGGATGAGAAGGTCCGTGCCAACGGGCAGGGCGTCCGAACGGAGATGATTGGCGGCCCGGATGGCATCAGGGCTGACACCATATTCCCAACTGAGCCGAAGCAGGGTATCGCCACGCGCCACCTTGTGGTGATCCATCTCCCAAGCGGCGGCGGCGCCGGGTACTGCGCCGCAAGCAGCGCGAGCAACGGCAGTGTTTGACGCAAGCTCCCCATCGCGAATGTGTCAGGAGTGCTTACGATTAAACTTCGCGACCTCGCGCTCTGTCTCGCGCTGTGTCGCCCGTTTTTTTATGTCCTCCCTCTTGTCGTGAGCTTCCTTGCCTTTGCCCACGGCGATCTCGATTTTCACGCGGCTCTCCTTCCAATACATGCGGAGGGCCACAATGCGTGTGGCCTTTAACCGAGCAAAGGCCGAAGAGCCGCTCTATTTCCTTTTTGTGGAGCAACAGACGGCGGCGTCTTTTCGGGTCATGCTGCTCATGGCTGGCGCGGGCGTATGGCTGAATATCCGCGTCGTAGAGATAAACCTGGGAATCTTCGACACGCGCGAAAGCGCTCGAAATATTCGCAAACCCGGCGCGGATCGATTTGACCTCCGTGCCCCGCAATTCCACACCCGCTTCGAGGCGCTCGAGGATGTGAAAATCTCTTAGCGCCTTGCGGTTGCTGGAAATCTCATCGTTCACCACTGCCGTTCGGCGAGCCGGCTACGGGATCCGCTTCCTCAAACTTGATCTTGCCAGAGATGATTTCCTGGAACGCGATGTCCGAGAGGCCCATGCGAGGACCGACCTCGATGAGAGCGCGATGCCCCTGGCTGAGCTGCCGAACCCTCTTGGAAACGACGTTTATTAGCACCTGCGGACTGGTGATGACTTTCGAAGCTTCCTCGAGAAGATGGCTGATCATAGTTGGAGTAAAAAGGCGATTACGGAAAAACGGGAGTGCAAGGTTGGATCGACTCCCCCGGTTTGTCAAACGAACAGCCCGTAATAAGTCAAATAAGTTTAACGAGAAGCTGAATTTTGACGCAGCTAGAACGAAAACAGCTTCACTGAGCCGACGCAGGCGGTCTCCTGCGAAGCGTGATCCGCTTCACCCGCGAGTCATCCGGAGGACTCCATGTCGCTACCTCGGGATCGTCCTTAAAGGCGTTATGAACAATCCTGCGGTCATAGGCATTCATCGGCTCCAGGATTACGGAGCGCCCGGTGAGCCTGACGGATTCAGCCATTTGCCGGACTTTCTGCACGAGGTTGTCTTCGCGCATCTCCCTGAAATGCTCGACGTCCACCTGGACGCGGGGAGCATCCTTATCCGCAGTTTGCAAAAGACGGTTCAGAAGAAACTGAATGTCTTCCAAAGTTTCGCCGTGCCTGCCGATGAGCCGTTCGCTTTCGGTGGTGTAGATTTGGAGCGTTAACGCGCCGTCGCGTTCGAATTCCTTGATATCGCAAACGAAGTCGAGGAAGCCGAGCATCGTATCGAGAGTTTCCCGGGGAGTGAGGCTCATAATCCTCCCCTTCTCTTTTTAGGGGGAAGGCCAGTCGACACCTTTTGCAAGGCAGGAATGGGCTGACTCCTGGTGACGTAAAGTTGCGCGATCGAGAAAAGGTTCTGCACCGCATAGTACAGGGACAGAGCGGAAGCGAAGTTGTAGCAGAAAAATACGAATATGAGCGGCATGAACATGAAAATACGCTGCTGAACCGGATCTCCGGACTTAGGCGTAATGGACATTTGCCAGAGCATGGTAGCCGCCATGAGCAAGGGAAGGAGATTGATGTGGTAGCCCGCGATGGTCGCGATGGTATCGGGTTGAGAAAGGTCGCGCACCCATAGGAAACCGGCTCCGCGAAGTTCCACGGCGCTGCCCAACATATTGAAGAAGCCGAAGAAGATCGGTATCTGGATGAACATCGGGAGGCAGCCCGCGAAAGGATTGATGCCGTAGACCTTGTAGAGCTTCATGAGCTCCTGGTTCATCCTGGTGGGATCGTCCTTGTACTTTTCCCGCAGTTCATTCATCTTCGGCTGCAAGGCTTGCATCCGCTTCATGGACTTGGTGGCGGCGTTCTGCGGAATCCAGAGAGCGGATTTGATGCAGATCGTGAGGACGAGGATGGCTGCCACGTAATTCCCAAGGATGCTCTTCAGCCAGTTCATGGCGTTCAGGAGGAAGATGCTCACCCACTTCGTCCAATTGAAGTTCATGATGTCTTCCTGGGAGTTCCCCAGTTGCTTGAGGACAGCGTACATCTTGGGGCCGCAATAGATTTCGAAGTGCTGCTCGACGGTCTGTCCCGGGTCGAGCTTGAAAGGAGGCATGCCGATGGCTCCCTCGATCCCGTAAATGGGCGCGCCATCCTGCTTCAGAGCGAAGCGCCGCGCCCACGCGATCCTTGCGGGATTGGGTATTTCGGAAAAGAGAGTGGTGAAATATTGATTGGTGACGCCTGCCCACGGGATGCTGTCGGCGGTCTCCGAGTAAACTGCCTTTTCCGCGCTGGTCTGGATGCCAACGATAGGCACCTGCTTGGAAGCAAACCAGCTTGTGTCGATGAACTGCGCCTTTTCCCCATGGAACCACCCGAAACCCGTGTAGTTGGTTCGGTCACCCCGGTGGACAAAGGCCGCCGATCCCAAGCCGATGTAGTAGCCATCCAACGATTGCGGAGAGGAGCCGTGATTTGTGAAGCTGATGTCGCACTTCATCAGATACTCGTCCTTTCCAGACGTCCCCTGAGGCAAGGTGAACCGCTTTTGAACGGCGACCTGGTCATCCCAGGCTCCGCTGCAAATCACCTGCCCGTTCTTCTGCTCCACCGTGTACGCCATATCGGCCCCTTCGCCGGGCGCGCGCCCGAGGATGCCGATCGCAGTCGAGCCGAATTCGTTCAAGGTGACTTTTGAACCACCTTTCGCGCCGCCATCGACAGGGTATTTCACGAGAACGGCCTTTGAGATGCCGCCTCCGCGGTTGGTGAAAGTGTATTCGACCGAACCCGTACCGACCTTTTGAAGTGATTCAGCAACAGCTGTCTCGCCGGCGTGGCCGACGGAGGCGACAGGCATTCCCACGGCGGGAGTGCTCTCCGACAGCGTCGCGGAAGGCATCGGCGCAACAGCCACGACTGGAGCAACGGGAGGGCGATAGTGCTTTGCGGTGTAATATTCCCAAGCGATCAGAACGATGATGGCGAGAGCGACGCCCGCGATGCCTTTACGATCCATTTTACCTGCTCTCCTTAGTAGTCGCTCCTGGGACTGGATCCGCCCCGAGCCCGCCCCAAGGATTGCAGCGCAAGATCCGGCGAATACCCAACCGGAAACCGCGCGCTGTGCCATGTGTCTCCACTGCTTCCAGGAAGTAACGCGAACAGCTTGGCTCGAAGCGGCAGCCGGACTGGGGTCCGCAGATGAAAACAAGCACAGGCGAGATAAGCATTTGATAACTCCGGATGGCGAGGCGCAGTGGAGAAAACGCCCTTGCGCCGCGGCCGTCCGGGCAAGGCCTTGGACGAGCCGAATGAACACTCGGAATGAGACGATGTCGGAGAAGCTTTCACGCGGCTCCTAGAAGAGCCGCTCGGTTCGCGAGACGCAACCACTCATTTTTTAAGTCAGCGTGAGGAGCATACGCGCAGCCCTTCCTGGCGATGATGACCAGATGAAAACCAGACACAAAGCTGGGGCGCGCAAGCCGCAGTATCTCTCGGAGCCGTCTGCGAGCCCGGTTTCGGATGACAGCGTTGCCGACACGCCGCGAGGTGATGATACCGAACTTCGGCTCCAAGCCCGGGGACTTAAGAACGCTTAAAATGAGCAGACTCCCGTGAAATGCAATACCCTCCCGCTTGACTCTCTGGAATTCCGCCGCTTCGGCCAGCCTTACGGACTTTGGAAACCGGAGACGCATCTTCCCCACCGCGGGGAGGCTTGGTTACGCCTGTGTGTGGCGAGCGTAGTGAATATCGACGCCAACCGGCAAGAGACGTTTCCGGCCACGCTGCCGACGGCGCGCGAGCGTCGCGCGCCCTGCCTTTGTTTTCATACGGGCGCGAAAGCCAAACTGGCGTTTCCGCGTGCGTTTGGAAGGCTGATAAGTGCGTTTCATAGAGCTAAACTTTCAAATTTGAAGAGTGCCAAGGGTAATAGGCAGAGAAGGTTTGTCAATAAAAGAGCGATTTTTACATGGAGGGCGGGAGGTGGAGGAGACCCCTTAGATCTATTTGACCGCCCGCGTTCGAAAACCGCCATCGAGTATGGATCCGCTTCATCTCGCCAGACGCGCAACTTTCCGCGCCCGGCGCGATGCGTGTTTGGCAGCCGCCCGTTACCCAAATAACCTTTGCAAAGGTATCGGTGTACTCTAAAGTTTTTCTCCCTTATAAAGGCTCCGGGCGTGGGTGTCGGGCACGAAACGAGGGAAGCTTATGATCGACATCAATCCCGATTTCGCGGCGGTAAAGCAGGGGCTCATTCCGCTGACGCCACAGGAAAAAATAAAGCAGGAGAAGGATGGCCTGGATGTGGCGCATGATATCTATCGCTACGCGAAGACCGGGTTTTCTTCGATTGAAGAAGACGATTTTGAGCGGATGAAGTGGTATGGCGTCTACCGCCAAAAGCCCAAGGATTCCGGCTACTTTATGCTGAGAACGAAGCTGCCTGGCGGACAGCTGAACGCGGCGCAGGCAAAGGTGATCTCGCAGCTGACGGATCGTTACGGACATGGGTTTTCGGACATCACGACGCGGCAGACAATCCAGTTGCACTGGCTGCGCATCGAAGACATTCCAGAGATCTTTGCGGAGCTGGACTCTGTGGGTATCACTACGAGCGGAGCTTGCGGAGACGACACCCGGAATGTGGTGGGATGCCCAGTGGCAGGGATCGATCCAAATGAGATCATCGACGGCACTCCCGTGCTCGATGAAGTGAACGCGGCGATGACCAACAACCGCGAGTTCTCAAACCTCCCGAGGAAATACAAGATATCTGTCTCCGGATGCTGTATCCGGTGCGCGCAGCCTGACATCAACTGCACAGGGATTTTTGGTTTGCGTCGAGAGACCAACAGCGGCACGGAGGCGGGGTTTGGCATCATGGTGGGAGGCGGGCTCTCCTCATCCCCTCACCTCGCGCAGATCCTCCCCTATTTCCTGAGGCCTGAACAAGTGTGGCCTGTTGTGAAGGCCGTGAGCGAAATCTTTCGGGACCATGGCTATCGACTCCGGCGAAACCGCGCGAGGTTCAAGTTCCTGGTCGCAGACTGGGGAGTGGAACGTATGGCGGCTGAGGTGGAGGCCAAGCTGGACTTCAAGCCGGAAGCGCACACGGAGTTTGAGACGCCGGGGGACCAGGAGGCGGATCACCTCGGAATACATGCCCAAAAGCAGGCCGGACTGTATTGGGTGGGTATCAATTTCGCTGGCGGGAGGATTCGAAACGGGCAACTCGAGAAGATCGGGGAGCTTGCGGCGAAATACTGCGCTCGAGGGAAAGACGCAATCCGGCTGACGAATAAGCAGAACCTGCTGTTGCTTAATATACCAGAGGCGAATCTGCCCGAACTGAAGGGTGATCTGGATCTCGGTGGCTTTGTGTATGCGTCTTCGAACTTCCGGCAAGGCTGTGTTTCGTGCACCGGCATCGAGTTCTGCAACCTGGCAGTCGCAGAGACCAAAAACAGGATGATCGCGCTGGTTGATCAACTGGAGCAAACGAGCGGCTGGTACAAGGATAAAATACGCATCCATTTTAGTGGGTGCCCATCGAGTTGCGGACAGCATCAGATCGCGGACATCGGCTTTCGCGGCGCCCGCACGAAAATCAACGGGGAGATGGTCGACGCGTACGACGCCTTCATCGGGGGGCGCCTGGGCGGCAACCGGCGTTTTAATGAGCTGCTGAAAGGGAAGATCATCGCGAAGGATGTCCATCTCTTCATCGATAAGCCTCCTGCGAGTTTTCGACGCCAAGCGCGCGGAGGGAGAAACATTCGCGGGATTTTGCGACCGGGCAACGAGAGAGGAAATACTCGCGGCTCTCGCCGAGACAAAGAAACAATGAGCCACCGGGCCAGCGGAAGTCCGCGCCATCCATGAGCCAGACCTCCATAGAGCCGGCTACGCTGGAAGATCTACCCGCGCTCACTGACCTGCTGGTAGACCTCTTCTCACAGGAAGAAGATTTCGTCGCGGACCGCGCCAAACAGATGCGCGGACTGCGCCTTTTGCTTGAGCAGCCGAATCGGGGCCGAGTTTTCGTGCTTAGGCAAAACCGGGAAATAGTGGCGATGGTGAATCTTCTCTTTACCATCAGCACGGCGGAGGGCGGTTTCGTGATCGTATTGGAAGACATGGTCGTCCACCGGGATTACCGTGGGCATGGCTATGGAGATCAACTCCTTGCCTACGCGGTCAAATTCGCGCGCGAAAAGGATTTCCTCAGGATTACGCTGTTGACCGACAAAACGAACTCGGAAGCGCAGGCCTTCTTCAAGCGCCATGGTTTTTTCAATTCCACCATGCTGCCGATGCGCCTTCTTCTTAAGGGTGAGCGGGCGGCGGTTGTGACAGACGGGGCTGGGAAAAATTTGGGCGAGTGTTGAATGGATAGCTCCAAGCCGTTTGTAGATCTTGGATTCGCGCGGGTGGACACGGATCGTAGAAAGCGCCGGGGTTTTCCGGAGGTGGTGTATTGCGAGGGGAAGACTCCGGAAGATTTTGTAGAAATAGCCAGAGTGATCCTTGAGCACGACCCGGTGCTGCTTGCGACGCGAGTGAAGGAGAGCCATTTCGCGGCTCTGGCCCCGGCTTTCCCGAACGCTGTGTTCCATCGGCGGGCCCGATGCATCACTGTGGAGAACACGCCGATGCCGAAGAACGAGGGAATGGTGGGCGTGCTATGCGCTGGAACGTCGGACCTCCCAGTAGCCGAAGAGAGCGTGGTCACGCTGGAAATCTTCGGCAACCGAGTTGAAAAGATTTACGATGTGGGAGTGGCTGGCATCCACCGGTTGCTTGCCGAGCGGGACCGGCTGGAGGCGTGCAACGTGTTAGTGGTCGTAGCCGGAATGGAGGGCGCGCTGCCAAGCGCGGTGGCAGGACTTACGAGCAAGCCGATCATCGCCGTGCCTACCAGCGTGGGATATGGAGCGAGCTTTGGCGGTCTCGCCGCCCTCCTGGGAATGCTGAATAGCTGCGGAAGCGGAGTGACCGTTGTCAACATCGACAACGGATTTGGCGCGGCTTACGCGGCGGCAACCATAAACCGGATGCTGAGCAGCCGGGCGTAGAAGATTGGGATCTTAACGGGAAAGCGGGTAATCCCTCTCTCCGCGCGGCTACTTGGGAGAGGCGGACGCGGCGGCGGCAGCCTTCTTTGAAGCTTTGTCGGCTTTGACGTCCACCGAAACGGCGGTCATCGAGTACTGGATGGTCACCTTCGAGCCTACTTTGAGGTCGCCTGTGACTTTGGTGGCGGCGGTTCGCGCCAGTTCCCAGCGGTCGGTCCCCTTCTTCACGACGATGGTGGTGTCGGTCAATTCAAGGACAGGGCCGGTGACCTGGTAGCTTGCCGGGGCTCCCGCAAATGAGGAGACGGTGAGGGCCAACGCGAGGGAACAGGGAAGAACAAATTTTGGGCATTTCATAGGGAATGCCGATTGTGGGTGAGCATAGAGGAGGCGCGCAACGAAAATCTGGCGTCCCCCCGCCTCCTTGGCGACAATGCGGGGCGCGCATGCAAACGAACTCAACCAGAGCCCGCCGTGGCGAGACCGAAAAGCACAGGGAATTAAAGCGGCTTTGCTTCGCGTGGGCGGCGGAGCAAGGTTACTCGTGCCAGGGGTTCGAAATCTCGCTGCCGCATTGCGGGTACAGGGCGGATGTCGCGGCATATAGAGCCGCGGCAGAGACACGGGCGGTGCAATTCGAGGGCCGGACGTTGCGCCAGTCCCACGCGGCGCTGGGCACGACGGCGGTATTTGAGTGCAAGCAGTCGCGGAGCGATTTTTTGCGGGATTCGTGCCGGGCCGGGAAAGCTCGAGAGCGCCTGGAGCAACTGCATGGGCGGCGCGTGACGCTGGAGCGGCTCCTCCGGGTTCACTTCCCTTCGGCGGCAAACGGAGACTCACTCTTCGCGGAGTATGAGACCTACAGCCTGGAAGCAATCGGACACCGGGGCTACTCCGCTGTCCTGAAAGGGATCGGACGCCTGCATAACGGCCTGTTGCGAAGAAACAAGTTCGAAAAGATGATCCGGTATGGTTGCGCGAATTTGTTCTATCTCGTTACGGAGGAGGGAATCATCGCGGAGTGCGAGGCTCCGCTAAACTGCGGGCTTTTGGTGAGGGAGGGGTCAACGCTGAGGGTAGTCCGGAAACCTGTGTGGCAGGAATCATCGGCTGGAGCGCGGCTTGCGATTCTCCACCGCATAGCGCTCTCGGGGAGCAGACTGGCGGCGGCAAAGCTATGCGAATGAAAACGAGCGCCATGGGTTGTGCCGCGGTGGCGTATCTGTGCATGCTCGCCGGATGCGCGCCTCCCGCAAAGCGCGCGGACCTGGTATTCCTGAACGGCGCGGAACCTGAAAGCCTTGATCCTGCCGCAATAACGGGCCAGCCGGAAGGCCGCATCGTTTACGCGCTCTTTGAAGGTTTACTGAGCCTTGACGCGGCGGCTCACCTCAAGCCCGGGGTCGCGGAGCGGTGGGAACTCTCTGCTGACAAGCGGACATACACCTTCCATCTGAGATCAAACGCTGCATGGACCAATGGTGATCCTGTGACAGCGGCGGATTTTGTCGGATCGTGGCGGAGGACGCTGGCTCCGGAAACCGCCTCCGAATACGCCTACCAGCTTTACTACCTAAAGAACGGAAAGCCTTTCAACGACGGAACGCTAAAGGATTTCAATCAGGTGGGCGCGCATGCCGCGGATGCCCATACGCTGATAGTGACGCTCGAAAACCCCACGCCCTTTTTTCTCGATATTTGCGCTTTTGAGACACTGCTTCCCGTGCCGCTAGCGACAATCGAGAAGGAGGGAGACCAATGGATCAAGCCGGGCAAATTGGTGAGCAATGGCGCCTACGAGCTGGCGGACTGGCGCATTAACGACCGGATAAGCCTCCGCAAAAATCCACGTTATTGGGACAGGGAACATGTCGCTCTCTCGACCGTGGACATCCTGCCGACCGCGAAAGCGATCACCGCGCTGAACTTCTTCACGTCGGGCGCCGCGGATCTCATGATGGACAAAGGACTTGTTCCCCCGGCGCTCCTTTCCGACCTGAAGAAGCAACCCTATTACCATTCCGCGCCTTTTTTGGGCAGCTTCTTCCTGCGGTTTAACGTGAAAAAAAAGCCACTGGATGATCCCAGGGTGCGCAAGGCGTTCAGCCTCGTGGTCAACAAGCAACTGCTCGTGGATAAGATAACGCGCGGAGGTGAACAGCCCGCGGCAAGCCTCGTTCCTCCGGGCACCGCGGGCTACCAACCGCCACCTGGGGACGCGAGAGACCCTAAGCGCGCGAGGAAGCTGCTGGCGGACGCGGGATATCCCGGCGGCAAAGGGTTTCCACTGCTAACCTTCCTTTATAGCGAAGGAGAGTTAAATGAGGCGCTCGCGGTGGAACTGCAAAACATGTTTCGGGAGGAACTCGGAATCAACATTGGCCTTCTGCGACAGGAATGGAAGGTGTACCTCGGCTCGCTAACAAGGCTGGATTACGACATCTGCCGCTCAAGCTGGGTGGGCGATTATCCCGACCCCAACACATTCATGGACATGTTCGTAACGGACGGAGGCAACAATCGCACGGGATGGAGCAACAAAAGCTACGATGAAGCCATAGCCGCGGCGGCGCGCGAGACGGACACGCAACGGCGGTTCGACATCTTCCGCAAAGCCGAGCGCCTTCTGGTGACGGATGAAGCCCCGATCTGCCCCTTGTTTTTTTACGTGGGCATCCAATTTTATGATTCGGCGAAACTGGGCGGAATCGAGGCAAACCTGCTCGACGAGCACCGCGTTCAGGAAATGTATCGGAAAGATGGGAAGTGAGGGGGATTGCGACCCAGCACCTGGAGCAATGGAAAGCAGATGCTTATAGCAAGCCGGGATCGTTCAGAACAGCGTCTTTGAAGGATGCGTATCTGGGCGCCCAGCCGCAGGCGCGGAGTTTTCCGTTCATCACGCGCTTGCTGGTCAATCCCCGCTTTCGATTTGGATCGATGGGACCGGAGGGAGGAAGCGGACGGGCAAAGTGCTTGGCGAGCCATTCGTAGCATTCTCGCTGGGCGAGAGGGCAGTCATCGGTGACGTTATACACTCCGGGCGGATGCCCTCCGTTAACCAGACAGAAAATCGCGGAGGCGGCGTCGTCCCGGTGGATCTGATTGATCCATCTTGAACCGTCGCCTTCAATCACCGCGCGGCCTTCGAGGAATTTGGCTAGCAAAACGGATCGCCGAGGTCCATAGATGCCCGCCAGGCGAGCGACGAAACCGCCTCTAGCCAGAACAGATTGCTCAGCCTCGAGCAGAATCTTTCCGGTCTCACGGTCGGGCTGAGCCGGACTGTTCTCGTCAACGGCAGAGCCGTCGGCCTGAGCGTAGACGGAGGTGCTGCTGGTGAATAAAAACGTGGCTGGCGAAAGGGCTTCGCAGAGATTAACGGCTCCTTCGAAATAGACTTTGCGATATTGTTCCGCGCCGCCTCTGCCGGAACTTGCGCAGTGGACGACCGCGTCGAAGCGCTCGGCAACAGGTAGGAGGCGCTGGAGTTCTGGGGGTTGCGTGATATCGCAAGCGATCACCTGGAACGGCTCGCTCTTTAGCGCGTCCCGCGACTCCGGGGAGTGGGTGAGGGCGACGACGTTCCAGCCGGCCTTTTCAAAGAGCCTTCCCGCATTGAGTCCCACGAAGCCGCAACCCGCGATCACTACGTTCCTCATGGCAAGCACCGTGGCATCGGCAACATAGTCGTGCAAACTGCCGCAATAAGGCGATGCTTGGTTTCAAGATGACACCCGCTCTCGCCGTTCGCATATCCGCGCTGGTTGGATTTTTTGGAGTAGCGCTCGGCGCCTTTGGGGCGCACATGCTGAAGCCGCTCCTGGAAGCTCATACGGCGACCGAGACCTGGAAGACTGCCGTGCTCTACCACCTCATCCACGCTGTCATCCTGGTGATTTTGGCGAACCGCTCGCCTGTTCCGCTAACGGCGTGGACGCTTTTCCTGGTGGGAATCTTCCTGTTCAGCGGCAGTCTATATGGACTCGCGATCCTTCAGTGGCGATGGCTTGGACCTGTGACTCCGCTCGGCGGCCTTTTGCTGCTGGCGGGTTGGATGATGCTCGCGTTGAAGGCTGCGTGAAAATACACAGCAAGTTGGGTGTGATCGAAAGTGGAGCAGTCCAGAGCTAGCGTCCACTTTTCCTCATCCAGACCCCTCCCCCGGCAGCGATCACGCTTCGCGCGGGGACATTCCGGGTGTTCGCGGTGACATGCGGGCGAGCTCCATGATGTATCCGCGGCAGAGCCAAAGGGGAAGAAAGCCGAATACTCCGAAGGAGCAATCGATCAAACGCCAGCCGAACGGAATGCCGCGCGCGGCTCCCATTCCCAACGCGAACGGAACAACCAGCGCGCAGGCGATCATCCCGAACTCAACAACCCAGATGTTTTTCACCGGGTCGCGCAAAGGCCCGATGAACGCGATGGCGATGACGAAGTGAGCGAACGCCAGCCAGTCCGTGCCGTAGGCAATGAAGGGGTAGCGGGCGTCAGTCTGAACAAGGCCGACGTGAACCTTCTCTATCCATCGGGCCAGCGCGCCTCGAACCATGCCGGCATTGTCATCTGCCCCTATGATTTGGGAGAGCAGGCTAATTTCAGCTTGAAGCGGAATGGCGGTCGCTCCACTGACGATCAACCCAAGGATGAAAACCCATAGGAGACTCCGAATGCGTCGCCTCAAATTCGTTGGCTCTTGTTGAATCACGACTCCGAAACTCCCTGACGTGTATTACCTGCAGGACGGCGTGAAAAGCCAAAACCTCCGCGGGGCAGTAGGGCAATTGTACCGCCCGTGTTGGCGCCACTTCCAACAACACCCGGCAATTTCGACGGGCTGAAAATTGTTTGACAGGCGTAATATTGCCGCCAAACTTCGACGCGCCATCAATCCGGGGGAGATCCCCCATGACCGCGCCCAAGAAACCAAACTATGAAAAGCCAATCCATTTCCATCCTCAGCGCAATCCTGTTAGTGGGCAGCGCGTTCCAAGCCAAAGCCGGACCCGAAGCGCCAGCAACCACCGCGACCAAGGAGGAAATGCAGTCGCCCTTCACAAAGGGTGTGACGGAGGTCGATCTGATGGCGGGGACGTTCCTCTCTTACACTCCTCCCGGCGGCGCTGGACGGAAATCGATCGATTTCGCACAGGAAAGCGTAAGGATTGGCCGGATGCTAACGTCCCCCAAGGATACCGGGTTTTTTAGTGGACTTCTTCGCGGTAATTTTGAATTCCTGTTCGAGGGCATCGGCGGCGAGGTGTACTCCGGCCATGACAAAGGCTCAACCTTTGGGGGAGTAAGCTTCCTCATGCGCTACAACTTCGTGCATCCCGGCTGCCGCATCATCCCCTTCTACGAACTCGGCGGCGGCATGGTCTTCAACAATATCTATCTAGACAATTCGCAACGCGAAGTCGGCGAGTCGTTTGAGTTCAATCTGCAAAACCACGCTGGCGTTGACTTCATGCTGCGTGAAAACCTTGCGCTGACGCTCGAGGGAGGCTGGACGCACATCTCCAACGCGAATATGGCGGATCGCAACCTCGGTCTGGACACGTTCGGCGGCCTCTTCGGCGTCTGCTACTTTTTCTAACGTCCGCCGAATCAGCTAAAGCATTTCACCGCGTTACGGAATTTCCGTTACGCGGTGTTTTTGCTTTTCAGGACGTTTACGCGGGAAAGCGAATTTCCGGGCAAGCGACTTCGATAGCAAAAACGGAGCTTGCGCGGCAATACTTTGTACGGCAAAGTATGTTCAATGAATGAACAGCAGCGCGCCGAAGAGCACCTGAAGGTCATCCGTGAACTCATGGAACGCGCAACCATCTATCGCGCGATCTCCGCTCCGACCGCGCTGACCGGAGGGCTGCTGGCTGTGGCGCTCGCCTGGTTGCCCATGGATTGGAAGACGACCGGCGGTGACTGGGCTTTCCGCGTAACTTGGGGAATCACGCTTCTCCTCACGCTGGCGGCAAATACGCTATACATCTCGACCGAAGCAAAGAGGCGGGGCGACCCTATTATCTCGCCCGGAATGAAAATGGCGCTGCGCGCCGTGCTGCCCGCGATGCTCGTGGGAGGCTTTTTCTTCTTCCTGCTTTCGTGCGTGTCGGCGCCTCCGATCCTGATGCTCTTCTACGGCCTCGCTCTTCTCGCAACGGGCCACTTCGCCCCCCGCTCAATCTCCTTCCTGGGCGCGGCGTTCACAGCGGCTGGGTGCCTGGATTCACTCTGGGTGTTTCGTTACGGGCCCGGAGCGACATACCCCTATCAGGCGATGGGCGCGACCTTCGGGCTATTTCACCTTTTCTACGCGGCAAGCGCCTGGCCGCGCCGCGCCCGATGACCTCATGCTGGACTTTGACAGGCTCGACAAGACCATCCACGAGAAAGGACGCCTCGCAATCATGACATTGCTGGCAAGCCGCGCGACCCGGACATTTGGGGATCTGAAAACGGAACTCAAGATGAGCGATGGGAATCTCGTCTCGCATCTGCGGACATTGCATGATTGCGGATACGTGGCGGTGACAAAGGAAGTCCTGGACCGTCCGCAGACCAGCTACTCGCTTACGGCGGCGGGTCGCGCGGCATTCCAAAAGTATTTGTCAGTGCTCGAGGAAATCGTGAAAGCAGCGCGCGCGTAGAAAGTTTTTGCGCGGATGCTTTGCCGCACAAAGTAAAGTTATGATCATAAAAATGGCAGCTCATTACGGAATGTGTTTCGGAGTGCGGGACGCCCTGCGCGCAGCGGAGGCCCTGGCGAAAGAACCCCTCACCATCCTGGGGGAACTCGTCCATAATCCGGTGGCTCGCGCGCGCCTTGCCGCCGCGGGCATCCACGAAAGCCCGCTCGACATGCCGGGCGAAGCGCCCACAAAGCAGGTAATGATCACGGCTCATGGCGCATCTGATACTCGCCGACGGGCCTGGCTAGACGCGGGGCATGCGGTGGCGGACGGCACGTGCCCGCTCGTGCGACACGCGCACGAACAGCTTCAGTCCCTGGTCAGCGAGGGATATTTCCCAGTGGTCGTGGGACAGCGCGGACATGTGGAGGTAAACGGGCTGATCGGCGACTTCCCAGAGGCATGCGTCATCGAAACATCAGCAGACATTGGTGTTCTGCCTGTGAAGGAGCGGTATGGCGTAATTTCGCAAACGACACAGAGACTTGACCGCGTTCAAGAGTTAATCGGTTGCCTGCGGCGGGAGCGACCGACCGCGGAGGTGCTGTTTTGCGACACGATCTGCAAGCCGACGAAGGATCGGCAACGCGCGCTGAAAAGCCTCCTCGGGGAAGTGGACGCAATGGTCATCGTCGGTGGGTTTGCCAGCAACAACACGCGTGAACTGGTCGCCAGATGCGAGGCGGCGGGCGTGGCGGCATACCATGTGGAGCGGAGCGAAGAGCTCCGCAGAGAATGGTTCAAGGACACGCGCGTCGTCGGACTCACCGGAGGCACCTCGACGCTCCAGGAAACAGTGATGGCCGCGCGAGAGCGTCTGGAATCATTCAAGTAAGACCAACTGGATTGCGGCGTCTCACTACCCACAAAATGAAAGCCATCGACCCCGAAGAACCGTTTCGCGCAAAGCTCAAAGCCTTATGGCTGCCCAAAGAAATGAGCGAGCCTCCCCCCCTCGGTCATGAGCTACCATGCTCCCCCGTTCGGGCGTTCAGCGCGTTGCTGCTGAACCCTTTCTATAAAAAGGATGCCCATGCCAGCCTGGGGAAACACGTTCTCACGCCTACGCTCGCGCTCACAAGCTTCGCCGGGGCGACTCCGGCGCATTGGACGCTGCGATACTGGGACGAGAATCTTCTGCACGGCTCTCCCCCCAGTGATCCCCCTCCAGCCATCGTCGGCATCACCGTTCATCTCACCTTCTCACGACGCGCTTTTGAACTGGCGGCGTGGTACCGGAAGCGCGGGAGCAAAGTGATCCTTGGCGGCCTGCATGTTCTCTCCTGCCCTGAGGAATGCGCGCCGCATGCGGACGCGCTCGCGGTTGGCGATGGCATACAACTCTGGCCTTTGATCCTGCGGGATTTTGAGAACGGCAAACTGCAGCCGCTCTACAAAGCTATGTATGAGACCGAATACCGGGAAGACCCGCCGCCGCGCCGGGACCTTCTGCCACGGAAGAGCTTTCTTACGACCAGCAGCTTGATCGCCACGCGCGGCTGCCACAATCGATGCGGATTCTGCTTCCTCTCCACGGCTGGACTGCGGATGCCCTATCGGACGCGAGACACGACTCAGATCACCGGGGAGTTCCTAGCGGACGATCAGCCGTACGCCGTCTTCATCGACAACAATCTGGGTTCACGACCGGAGTATCTTCGCGCATTGTGCAGAGCGTTACGACCGCTGGAAAAGATCTGGAGCGCCGCCGTGACGCTAGACGTGACCGACGACCCTACGCTGATCCGCGAGATGGCGCTCGCGGGTTGCACGGGCGTGTTTGTCGGGTTCGAAAGCCTCTCGGACGCGAATATCGCGAGCGCGCGGAAGCGATCACCGCGCACAAAGGAATACGCGCGCCGCGTCGGCATACTGCGAGACCATGGCATCCAGGTAAACGGAAGCTTTGTGCTCGGCTTCGATGAAGACCGCCGCGATGTGTTCGCGACAACGGCGGGCTGGATCGAAGAGAACAAGCTCGAGTGCGCGACTTTCCACATACTCACGCCGTACCCCGGCACTCCGCTCTTCGCGCAGATGGAAAGCGAGGGGCGCTTACTGCACCGTGACTGGAGCCAGTATGACACCGCTCACGTCGTGTTCCAACCCAAGCACATGAGCCCGGAGGAACTCGCGCGCGGATACGGCTGGATTCTATCAACGCCTCTTCTCGCACCGATCCATCTGGCAGCGCAGGCCGGAAGAGCCGAGCGCCGTCCTTCCCTACCTAGCGATGTCCTACCTGTACAAACGCTCGAACCGGTTCTGGCATCTGCTCATAAAACACGATCTCGTCCACACGGTGTGGCGCCCACTCGTGGATTGGTCCCGGCGCCGGCATCTCCGTTATCGCTCCCAGCTCGAGATGAGCGTGCCACATTCAAAACAGGCGCCGCTACGAGAGAGCGGGGCGCTGGTTTCGGCGGGGGTGTGATGGTTCAGGGGCGCGGCGGAACGGCTGGACAAGCGCAGAAGGGCAAACGGAGTGGAAGCGATGAATGATCTAAGCTTTCGGCCAGGCGCGGCACTCTCCGCTGCGGTATTCGTGCCCGGCTTCCTCTATCAGGCGATCAAACTTGCCCTCTGATGCCATTTGGCGGTCCTAGTCGTCACCCGGCCAGCTCTGGAGCAAGGCGTTGAGTTCGCAGCGTTCCTGCCAAGATAGCGCATCAATCTCGGCTTTGATTTGCTCCGCCTTGGACATGGCTGGAAAATACGAGACGGTGTAAGCGACTGCAACATCGCTGATTTTTTAATCTTCTGAATTATGAATTGTGAGGCGAAGCTTTGGGGTTAGAGCCAGCTATCACTTCCAAATCCGAATAGCTACCCGGGATGCCAGAGGATTCGCCGAAGCAAAAGACGCTCCCCTTAGCCGTGGCCGCCCTTGGCGTCGTGTTCGGCGACATTGGCACCAGCCCCCTTTACGCGTTTAAGGAATGCCTGGCGCAAGGTTCTTCCCGAGAAGATGTTTTCGGGATCGTCTCCTTGATTCTGTGGAGCCTCATCATTCTGGTCTCCGTCAAATACGCCGGCCTCATTCTGCGCGCTGATAACCAGGGAGAAGGCGGGATACTCAGCCTTCTCTCCCTCGCGTTCCCGGAGAAAGGCGCTCCAAATTCCGGCCGCACTGTCACTGTTATGACCGCGCTGGGGATAGCCGGGGCCGCGCTTCTTTACGGGGATGGCGTTATAACGCCGGCCATTTCGGTTCTTTCGTCCGTCGAAGGGTTGACACTGCTCTCCTCCACTTTCAGCAGGTTCACCGTTCCCCTGACGATCGGCATCCTCTTTGCTCTTTTTGCGATTCAGTGCAAAGGCTCGGGCCGGGTCGGGAAGGTTTTTGGCGTGGTGATGCTTTTGTGGTTCTTCATTATGGCGCTCATGGGCATCACGCACGTGATCGGGCATTGGGAAATCTTGCGCGCGGCGAACCCTTACGCGGGAGGACGCTATCTGATCGAGCACGCCAGGAGCGCAATGATCGTGCTGGGAAGTGTCTTCCTTGCCGTAACGGGCGGCGAGGCGCTTTATGCCGATCTCGGACATTTCGGGCGGCGTCCCATTCAATTGGGGTGGAACCTCCTGGTCCTACCCAGCCTGGCGCTTAATTACCTCGGCCAGGGCGCGCTGGTGATCTCTCAGCCGAAAGCCGTCGAGAACCCCTTTTTCCTTCTTGCCCCCGGCTGGGCGCTGGCGCCGCTCGTCGTGCTTGCGACGGCAGCCACCGTCATCGCTTCGCAAGCTCTGATTTCAGGCGTTTTCTCGCTGACGATGCAAGCCATGCAGATGGGATATCTGCCTCGAATGACGGTCTTGCACACAAATGAGACCGCCTCAGGTCAGATCTACATACCGAACGTAAACTATGCCTTGGCAGCCGCATGCATGGCGTTAGTGATCGGGTTCAGGAGCAGTTCCGCTCTTGCTTCGGCTTACGGCGTGGCAGTCACTTTGACGATGCTGACCACGACCTGCCTGTTCTTTTTCGCCTGCCAGCGCCTCTGGCGATGGAGTCCGATGAAGGGTGGCGCGATCTGCATTGTATTTGCCTGCGTGGAACTTGCCTTCTTCGCGTCCAACGCGCTCAAGATTTTTCACGGCGGCTGGCTGCCTTTGTGTATCGGGGCAGTTCTCTTCTACTTGATGACTACATGGAAGATGGGTGGAAAAGTCATCGAAGAGCAGGAACTGGAGTCCGGAACACCGTTGAAGGATTTCGTCGGGGCGCTCAGTTCTGGCAGTTCGACGGTGGAGATTATTTCCGAGCGTGTTAAGGGAACCGCCATATTTCTGACCGGCTGGTTGCAAGGCACGCCTAGCGCGCTGGTCCAGAATTTAAAACACAATCACGTTCTTCACGAGAGGAATATCGTGTTGACCATAATTACAGACCGGGTCCCGAGACGCAGATCCGCCGGACGCCTTGAGGTGATCCCCTTGCAGGACAACTTTTACCAGATCATAGCCAGTTTTGGCTTCATGGAACATCCGACCATTCGCGAAATTCTCGACTGCATGGGCAGGCAGGCTTTGAGTATTGACCCGCAGTCGACATCCTTCTTTCTGAGCGGGAGGAATTTTATTGCGACGCCGAACAAGGGACTACCTAAATGGCGTGAAGGAGTGTTTATTTTTATGTGTCGCACCGCGCAAAAAGCTTCGGAGTATTTTCAAATGCCAGGGGACCGCACAATTGAAATTGACTCTCAGATCGAGATTTGACGAATGGCATAACTCCAGCCGGTTAAGTGCTGGTGGATTCGGGCCTCGACCTGGGCGATTGCCGGGAAGAAAGCATTCTTGTAAACGGGGCCGCTGGGAGCGCCCTTTCGCAATAGCAGCTACGACAGCGTGAAGACCGGGAGAAGATCGCTGTGAGCGAGGTTTACATGAGATTTACGCTTGAGTCATGAACCATGTCATCGAGAAGTTGCCAATTCAATTCGCTGGCCTGCGCCGAAAGGCGCGTGTTCCTGTCTGGGCAAAAGCGTGGAACGTGACCAGCACGACGCTTGAGAAGCTCCGGCGCGCGGAAATCAAACCGGGAATCGTCGTGATCCAATCCGTTAAGCCTTCGGAGTTGATGCAAGGTGGGCCTTACCTGCCTGAGTGGGATAACAAAACGACCGGCGCCAATCCGTATTTGGTGGTCGAATTCTCCAAGCCCGCCGAGCATAGCGCGACGGAACTGGCGGAGGTTTTGCGGCTATTTCCAGGCAAAGCGCAGGTGGAGTTTGCCTATGGCCCCGGAGAATTAAAGAAGAGCCTCACGCAATCCATCGCCAAATACTGGGCTCAGACTGGAGCGCCCAAATCGCTCATCATTGGCGAAAATTCCGAGATCCCCGCAGCTTCCGAAAAGGCCCCGCTGAAACGAATGATGACTACCACGGACGCCTTGGGCGAGGCCCGTGAGGTAATTGCTGCCATTCGCCCGCTCCTGGCCGCCAGCGGAAGGCTGTCCGCCCCCAAAGTCGCGGAACTGTTCGGTTTCAGCACCGCCAGGCTCGGAGAGCTGATTGGCAGCACGCGGCAAGCGCTTGGCAAAACGCCCGATGCCCCGGCCATTCAGGAAAAGCTTCGTCCGCTTGAGCATATCGCGCGGCTGCTGGCGGTTTTCGGCAGGCGAGACTTTCGGGCGTGGCTCCATCGAAAGAACTATCACCTGGATGATCACACTCCGATGGAGATCATCGAAAGCAAAAGAGCGGGAGTAGTGGCGGACCTTGTGGAAAGTATGCTGACGGGCGCGTCGTCCTAATCGTCCATGGCTGGACGGGACTGGAAGAAGTTGCTAGCAACAGCTCCGACGCATCGTTTTTCGGGCCGCCTTGTTCGATGCATTTCGCAACTAACATTCGGTAGTGGCTCGCCGCCGAGCTACCTTTTTACGTCCGGCGCGGTAAATCGCTGCAATCATCGGGGGCAAAAACGCTATACATGTCCGAAGATCGGGAAACCGCGCATACAGAATACGCGAGCCACTACACCAACCCCGAGCCGGAACTGACCTACTACGGAGATCTTCGGATCGCTGCACTTTTGGACTTTGAGGATTTGGGTCTGCGCAAATTGTTTGACCTGTCCGATGATGATTTCTACAACCCCTTCCTTTTGGCACCCAGCCCCACACCGCTCCAGCTCCTCGGCGCGACAGTTGCGGCACAGAGTATCGTCACCGCCATCCGGTTTCCTTCCTCAGCGCGGAATCGCGTCGGAGAATTTGGCTATTTTTCCGAACGCCATGCGCGCGCCGGATTCGCTGACTATTCTCGGAAGGGACGGCGCTTCCTTGGAGAGATGGCCTTGATTAGAATCCCTCCCAACCCACCGCGATGAAACTGAAACCAGGCATCGGGCTACCAGACCGATCTGACTGCGACCTCTTTCGTTTGCCACTTTGACAAGCAGGCTTGTGACTGACGCAGAAGATCAGCCCACCTGAATCACCGTGGCGGGCGTTGCGGCCAGGGTCTGAATCCGAGTTGCCGAATCCATCCCGCGCGGCTAGTCTGCAAAACCAAGCAGGAGGGGTGGTAGAGTGGTCGATTGCACCGGTCTTGAAAACCGGCACGCCGAAAGGCGTCGTGGGTTCGAATCCCACCCCCTCCGCGTGAATTCCCGATGACACCCATCGATACCCTGAAGGCGGGACGGTCTCTTCCGCGGAAAGTTTTGGCGGGATTCAGCCTTGCCTTGTTAATGTCAGCGCTTTTGGCGTTTTCAAGCTACAGGGTTGTGCGCATGGTTCGCAGGACTGTCGCTTCCCTGAACCAGACGTGGCGCGTGATGGAGGCGGACACCGCTTTTTCGCAGCAGCTCGCGGGGATGGAGTGCTCGGCTCTCGTGGTCCTTGCCGGTGGCACGCCAGAACATTACGCGCAATTTTCGGCCAGCAGACGCGACGCGGCCCAGGCGCTGGAAGACCTAAAAGCGGCAGTGGTGAAAGGCTCCCCCGAACAGCGGGAGTGCGCACTGAGGCTGGAGGGTCTCGTAAAGAGCAAGTTGCGGCTGCTGGATGAGGCAATGAACGCGCCGCATAGCGCTGACGGGACATGGGGCCTTGCCTTTTTGGGCGGGCCACTGCAGGTGGAGGTGGGCAGGGCGCTGTCTGATCTACAGAACGCGGAGCGCGACGCATTGCGCGTGGAAACGGACAACATCAACGCGGCCTGCCGCACTGCCATGATCGTGGTGGCCGCGGCTCTCGCTGTAACGCTGGGGATCGTGATCCTGTCCGCCCTTTTCATCCTAAGGGACATCGATGCCCGGAAGAAGATAGAGAATACCTTGGAGCGGGAGAGGAATCTGCTGAGCAGCCTTGTGGACGCCATGCCGAACATCGTGTTCGTGAAGGATGAATCCGGGCGCTACGTGTTAACGAACCTGGCGCACCGGGCGTTCCTGGAGGTGGAAAGGAAAGAGGACGTGGAGGGAAAGACCGTATTCGATTTCTTTCCCCCAGAGGCGGCGAGGGTATTCCAGGCGGACGATGAGCTTGTGCTTCAAACCGGGAAGCCAATCCTGAACCGGCAGGAGCCAATCTTTAGCAAGAGTGGCCGATTCATGTGGAGATCGACATCCAAGGTGGCTCTGCACGACACGAGAGACACAACATCGTGGCTGGTCTGCATCAGCACGGACATCACCGAGCAGAAGGAAACGGAAGAGCAGTTGCGGCTGTTTGCCGCGAAGCTGGAGCGCAGCAATGGGGAGTTGCAGCAATTCGCTTCGATCGCGTCGCATGATTTGCAGGAACCGTTGCGGAAGATCCAGGCATTCGGCGACAGGCTTCAACTCAAGTGCTCGGACGCGCTCGGGGAGCAGGGCCGAGATTACCTGGAGCGGATGCAGAACGCCGCGGCGCGGATGCGCACCCTCATTGGCGACCTGCTGACGCTCTCACGAATTACGAGCAAGGCGCAACCGTTCCTGCCTGTGGACCTGGGAAAGGTCGCGAGAGAGGTCGTGTCGGACCTGGAGGTGCGGATTGAAAGCGCCCAAGCGCGTGTGGAGATCGGGTTCCTGCCCACGATCGACGCCGATCCGTCCCAGATGCGGCAGTTGTTTCAGAACCTCATAAGCAACGCGCTTAAATTCCAGAGACCCGGGGAGAAGCCGGAGGTAAGCATTTCCGCGAAGATACTGTCAGTCCAGGAGAACACTTCTCCCGGCTTAGTACCGGGCGACAAAATCTGTCAGATCATGGTTCAAGACAACGGAATTGGCTTTGACCGGCAATTCGCGGAGAGTATCTTCACCCTGTTCCAGCGACTCCATTCGCGTGACGAATACGAGGGGACAGGCATAGGCTTGTCGGTGTGCCGCAAAATTACTGATCGCCATGGCGGCAACATTATGGCAAAAAGCGCTGATGGTGAGGGGGCAACCTTCATCATCACCCTCCCAGTCGAACACACAGATCCCGAAGCGAATGATTAACAAAGGAAGTCCTATCACGATCCTAATGGCTGATGATGACGCGGACGACCGCCGGTTGACGCAGGAGGCGCTCCAAGAGAGCCGCCTTGCGAACGATCTGCGTTTCGTGGAGAACGGCGAGGAACTGCTGCGTTACTTGCGCCGGGAAGGCACGTATTCTGATCCAGAGAAATCGCCCCGCCCAGGGTTGATCCTCCTGGATCTAAACATGCCCCGGGTGGATGGGAAAGCCGCCCTGTCGGAAATAAAGAAATCCCCTGATCTTCGTCAGATTCCCGTGGTCATCCTGACAACATCCAAGGCTGACGAGGATGTCTACTCGAGCTATGATCTGGGGGTCAACTCCTACATTGTGAAGCCTGTGACGTTTGCAGCCTTGGTGGACATTCTGCAAACATTGGAGAAATACTGGTTTCAGATCGTCGAATTGCCTCCTCAATCCGCCTAGAACGCGGGCCCTGTCGACATTCCGCGAGACCGGGCGATGGCGAACCATGACCTTGTAGGGATTGCCCTCGCGGAGGACGTCGGTTCTGGCGACGTGACGGCGGAGTATTTCATTCCACCGGGGCGGATGGCGACCGCGTCGTTGATCGCGCGGGAGGACGCGGTGCTTGCCGGGGTGGAACAGGCTGTCGAGACGTTCGTCCGGGTGGACGAAAACACCGAGGTGTCGGTGTTGCTGAAATCTGGAGATCGCGTCGCGAAGGGCGATCTGGTTCTCAGAGCCACAGGGAAGGCGCGTTCTCTCTTGAGCGCCGAACGTGTTGCCCTCAACTTCCTGCAGCACCTCTCGGGCGTAGCCACGCTGACTTCGCGCTTTGTGGCGGCTGTGAGCGGGACAAACGCGAAGATATTGGACACGCGGAAAACGACCCCTGGAATGCGTCACCTGGAAAAGGCGGCGGTAAAAGCGGGGGGTGGCCAGAATCACCGATTGGGCCTCTACGACATGATATTGATCAAGGACAACCACCTCGCCGCGCAAAGCAACCCGGGTTCCCTACAGGAAGCAATTTACCGGGTCCAACGGGATCATCCCGGAATGCGCATCGAAATAGAGGCGGATCGCCTGGAGCAAGTAGCCAGCTTCCTCCTTTTGGAAGGCGCCGAACATCATCCTGCTGGATAACATGACGCCCGGGCAGATGGCGGAGGCTGTGCAGATGGGAAATGGGAAGATGCTGTTCGAAGCAAGCGGAGGCGTCACCCTTGAAACAGTGGCGGAGGTGGCGGCATCCGGGGTTGACTTTATATCGGCAGGAGCGCTGACGCACTCCGCTCCTTCCATCGACTTCTCTTTGGAAGTGACTGAATGCTGAGCCTTTCGGACGATGCTCGCATACTGAAGGTTCTGAGAGGGCGGCATGATCATCTCTCCAGACTCGATCTTGCGACAGAAGCACAAGTAGCGCTTGCGGCTGTGGATGCCAGCGTCAGGTCGCTGCGGGGCGCTGGGTATGAGATAGAAGAACGGCCCCACGCCGGACTGAAGTTCATCATGGCTCCCGACCGCCTGATCGCGGACGACATAGCCGCTCAACTGGGTGAAGTCTCGCTCCCTCGCGAACTCCTTGTCTTCCAGGAGACAGATTCAACGAACGATATCGCCGCGCGGCTAGGCAGGGAAGGAGCCAAAGAAGGCGCGGTAATCTTCGCGGAGAAGCAGACGGCCGGACGCGGACGCCTTGGGCGCCGGTGGGAATCGGGGCAAGCGCTCGGCCTCTGGTTCTCGCTGCTCGCGCGACCCGCCATGCCGGTAGCGCTATGGCCGCGACTAACGACGTGGGCTGCAGTGGGGGTAGCGGAGGGAATCGAAGCGATCTCGCCCATCGAAGTCTCGATCAAGTGGCCAAACGACATCTTTGCGCGCGGACTCAAGATCGCGGGGATCCTCATCGAGACTCATGTGGATGCTGCTGGAAACGCCTACGCCGTGGTGGGGATCGGGGTAAACGTTAATCATGAATCGGAAGACTTCGCGGAAGAGTTAAGAGGAAAAGCGGGCTCGGTGAGGATGGTGACAGGAAATCGCATGGATCGCCAGCAGACCGCCGTGGCAATCCTGCGAAGCCTGGATCGACGCTATGGAAATTGCGTGGACGATTTTTCGGCCTTGGTCGCCGTTGCCCGGAAGCGGAGCTTTTTAACGGGCAGAGCCGTGGAGATTCGCAGCGGCCAGACGGCGCAGCGGGGCTGGGTAGAAGACCTGGACGAGGAAGGAGCGCTCCTCCTCCGAGGCGCGGAAGGAAAGCTGACGCGCGTCTCGTCTGGAGAAGCTTCGCTCTGCGGTTGGGAGTAGCCATTTAACTCCACGTTTCGCACTGCGGCAGGCGAAGCGAGGACGAATCCTGCTTGTGTAAAGATAGGCAAGAATGCAAATCGAACATTCGGAATTTCAAGACCAGTTGGTGCGGGGACTGGCGCATAAGATGAACAATATCCTGAGCCTGTTTCATGGATATTTAGGTCTCCTGCTGGATGACAAGAAACTCGATCCTTCCACCTTGAGCGGACTGAATCGCATCAAGGAAAGCGCGAGCGCGGCGTCTGAGTTGATCGATCGCATGAATTCGCTCGCGCGGCCCACTTCGCTCGTCTGGCGGGAAATCAACGTCGGGGACTTTCTACGCTCGCTGCGGCCCGCCATCGAACCGCATCTCAAACTTGAGACGACTCTAGAGGTGACATGCGCAGAGGATGTGGAAGATATCTGGGCTGACTCTTCCAGGCTCAAGATGGCGCTGCTGGAGATCGCGCGGAACGCGTGGGAGGCCAGCCCTGCCCACAGCCGGATCACGATAGAGGCCGCAGCCGAGTCGCCGCACACTGCTGGCATCAGCAGCGCGGCACAGCCGATCCACTGGATTTCCATAACTGTAACGGATCAGGGCACGGGTATCCCGCAACACAATCTGGAACGGATTTTTCATCCTTTTTACACTACAAAGCAAAAGCAGAACGCAGCGGGGTTGGGTCTGACGGTGGCCCTCGGACTGGTGCAACAGATGGGCGGGGTGATACGCCTCACGAGCAGGCCGGGCAAAACGACTGTGCGGTTGCTTCTGCCATCCCGGTCGGAGACGATCTAAATAGATAGCCCGTCCCAGGGGTTTTCTTGAAACCGAGGGTTGGGAGAGGAGTCATTGTCTCTGCACCCACTTTTACACATGAGAATATCATCCCGCTTCCTTCTTTGCCTTGGGGCATCCCTCACCCTCGGATTCCAAGCCTCCCGGGCTGAAGATACGTCTGCTCGAGGAGCAGACGCGGAGGGTTCTGACACTGAACTTCGGCAGCTACTCAGCATGGCGGAGGCACTGCTCAAAGATTACAAGACGCAGTTGCGCGACGCGGGTTTGGACGACGTGGCGTCCGCTCTGGAAAAACCGGCGACCGAGAAGGCAGGGAACTCCGCCCAAAAATCTGGCAGCGAAAACGCGCAGCCCGATCAGTTACGGACGGGAACTCTGCAAACCAGTCACGTGGAAGCGGCCTCTTTGCCTTTAACCCTGCCCTCCGCGGCACCGACGACGGAACCGGCGGGGCAATACCAGACGTGGAGATTAGCGGCGAGAGTACGGGCGATGAGAGATCGCTACCTGGAGTTGCGGCGGATTGCTCGTGGCAACTGAATCACAACTTCCGGAGAACGGAGTTCATCTGGTGCTGCTTCATCTGGCGGATGACACGGTCAGCGCGACGATCCGCGAGGTGGCTGTTCACAACGAATAGCGCGTGGATCACGCCGGGAACCCAGAGGCAGACTGTCAGCGCAAGATTTAGCAGCGCCTGGAGAGGCTTTCCAGAAAGCAGAACCGCCAGAGGCGGACAAAGAATGGCTAGAAAGTAGAGCATATCCCGGGACAGAACGCCTTCAGAGCGCCGCGTCTGGCTTCCTTACATGGAAAGGGATCATTTGTCCACCGGCTGCGGTTTCCGGTACCACTGGGGCCAGCTCCGACGTTCAAAGAAGGCTGGCGTAAAGGTCATGAGTTTGCTTCGCGATCGCTGTCCAACTGAACTTCTCCACCGCGCGCCGACGACCCGCGCGACCGAACTTCGCGGCCAGTTCGGCATCACTCATCAATTCGTTGACACGCGCCGCAAGATCGCGCGCGAACTTATCGGGATCGACAGGTTCGAAAGGGCTTTCGCGCATTTGATCAAGCGGGACGAGATAACCCGTCTCACCGTGAACAACGACTTCCTTTATCCCGCCTACCGCGCTGGCAACGACGGCGGTCTCGCAGGCCATCGCCTCCAGATTTATGATGCCAAAAGGCTCATAGATGGACGGGCAGCAAAATACCGCCGCATTTGAGTAGAGCTGGTAAACGGTTTTCTTATCCACCATCTCTTCAATCCAGATGACGTTTGACCTGTGACGCTTCAGTTCGGCCACCGCCTCCGTCATCTCGCGGGCGATCCCGGGGGTATCAGGCGCGCCAGCACATAGAACAACCTGGAAGCTGGGGTGCATGTACTTGATGGCGTTGACCAGATGGATGATGCCCTTCTGGCGCGCGATTCTTCCTACGAACAGGACATACGGGACATTGGTATCCACCCCGAACTTGACGAGGGCCTCGGTGGACTCGGTGCGGGAGTATTCTTCAAGATCGATGCCGTTGTAGATGATCTTGACCTTATCCTCCTTCACGTTGAAGAGGCGAAGAACGTCAGACTTGGTCTCCTGTGAAACGGCGATCACGGCATCGGCCATCTCAAGGGCGGTCTTCTCCAGCCAGCAGGTAAAGTCGTACCCTCCACCCAATTGCTCCCGCTTCCAAGGGCGAAGAGGTTCAAGGGAATGCACCGTCAAAACCAACGGGATGCCGTAGTTCAGCTTCGCAAGAATGCCGCCGAAATGGCTGTACCAGGTATGGCAATGGACCACATCCGCATCGATATTCGTGGTATTGAAGTCGATGCATCGGCGAATGGCTCCGAAAGCGGAACGAAGTTGCTTCGGGCAGGTGAACTGCTCCGCGTCCAACTGGAACCCCTGGACAGTGAGCGGGCCATCTGCCTTGCGCTGATCGCCAAAGCAGCGGACCTCCACCTCCATCAGTTTCGCGAGTTCCCTGCTCAGGTAATCCACATGGACGCCAGCGCCCCCGTAGATGTTTGGGGGAAATTCGTTAGTCAGGAAAAGCGCTTTCATCTTGGCAACCGCGGTTTGGTTCGTTGGTGTGAGCGGATGTGAAACAATATCCTGTTAGTGCTTAACCCAGAATCGGATGAAAATCGGGATGATGAGGATGGCGACGATGTTCACCACCTTGATCATCGGATTGATCGCGGGCCCCGCAGTGTCCTTGTAGGGGTCACCAACCGTATCGCCAGTGACAGCCGCAGCGTGAGCCGCGGAACCCTTGCCGCCGTGATTGCCCTCTTCGATATACTTTTTGGCGTTATCCCATGCGCCGCCGCTGGATGTCATGGCAATCGCCACGAAGAGCCCCGTCACGATGGTTCCGACGAGAACTCCTCCCAAAACAACCGGCCCCAACGCGGGAATAGCCGCGACACCGACAACGAACACTACTGGCAGTAAAGCGGGAACCATCATCTCGCGGAGGGCGGCTTTCGTAACAATGTCAACGCATGTCCCGTAGTCAGGCTGATCTTCGCCGGTGAGGATACCCGGTTTCAGTTGCAGTTGGCGGCGAACCTCCCGGACGACGGCTCCCGCCGCGTTTCCGACGGCATCCATGCTGAAGGCGGTGAAAATAAACGGAAGCAAGCCGCCAATGAACAGGCCGATCACTACTTCAGGCTCGGTAAGAGAAAACTCAAGAGGGGGCGCGTGACTGCTGGAATTGATGGCGAAATAGGATTTGAGTTCTTCGACGTAGGAGCCAAAAAGCACGAGCGCCGCCAGTCCAGCCGACGCAATGGCGTAGCCTTTGGTTACGGCTTTCATCGTATTTCCGACAGCGTCCAACTCGTCCGTGATGGCTCGCACTTCTTTTGGCAACCCGCTCATGACGGCAATGCCGCCCGCGTTATCCGTAATGGGGCCGAAGGCGTCCAGTGATATAATGATGCCCGCCATGGAGAGCATGCTGGTGACGGCGATAGCTATGCCATAGAGCCCGGCGTAGTGGAAGCTGAGGAGGATCGCGATCCCGATGAAGCCGACCGGCAACGCGGTCGCATGCTGCCCGATAGCCAGGCCCGCGATAATGTTCGTGGCGTGGCCGGTTTCCGAAGCCTTGGCAATGGTCCGAACCGGGGAGAAACTGGTGGAGGTGTAATAATTCGTGATGATCACGACGACCCCCGTCATCAACAGGCCTATGAGGGAAGCCATGTACAGGTCATAAGAATGTACGTTGGATTCCGGCGATGACGACAGTCCCGGGGAATAGCATGTGCGTGGCAGGCCAATAAAGAATGGCGGAGACGATACCGCTGGTTACCACGGCTCCCATGAGAACGACTCCCGGTTTCGCGCTGACGGTATTTACATAAAGAATTCCGAAGATCGCGCCCAGAACGGAGATGCCCCCCAGAACGAAAGGGTAGACGATAGCGGCCGGGAAAGCGCGCAAGGTGAGGAAGCCTACCAGGATCGCTCCTACCAGGCTAACCGCGTATGTCTCGAAAACGTCAGCGGCCATACCCGCGCAATCGCCCACGTTATCGCCGACGTTGTCCGCGATGGTAGCTGGGTTGCGCGGATCGTCCTCGTCGAGATTACTTTCGATCTTACCCACAAGATCAGCGCCCACATCCGCGGCTTTGGTATAGATGCCGCCGCCCAAACGAGCAAATACACTGATGAGACTGGAGCCGAGCGCGAGACCGACGAGACTTTTCACGGCGATCTCCTGGCCAAGCAGGCGCATCGTTGTCATGTAGAAAAGCCCGACCGCGAGCAGGGCAAGCCCCACGACCAGCAAACCCGTCACCGCGCCGCCGTTGAAAGCGATTTTGAGCGCTTCGTGCCTGGAGACGGAGGCAGCCTGGGTTGTCCTTGTGTTGGCGAGGACGGCGATCCGCATCCCGATAAAACCGGCCGCCAGGGAACATACTGCGCCAATGACGAAACCCACGCTGGTGGGAAAATCCTTGAATTTTAACAGAAGCGCAAAGATCACCACTGCGATGATACTGATGCTCATGACCTGCCTGTTCAGGTAGGCCTTTGCCCCCTCTTCAATGGCGCTGGCGATCTGCCTCATGCGCTCGTTCCCGGGGGACGAAGCGATGACGGAACGGATGAGAAAGAGCGCAAAAGCCAACCCGGCAAGCGCGAATAACATCGCAAGCGGGATGCCAGAATTCAGCAGGGAGAGAGCAACAACCATAAGGGGATTTCCAGAAGATGAGCGGGCAATCTAAATGGAGCGCCAGAAGAGAGGCAACCCTAATTCCCGCTAAATTCCAGCCTCTCCCAGTGGAGACTTCCGGTAGAAGCCGGCTGGGCGGAGCGGCTACAGCGAGGCTCTCCGCGCGAGTATCGAAAGAATCGCTTTCTGCACATGGAGACGATTTTCAGCCTGGTCGAAGATCGTGGTGGCATGAGCTTCAAACACATCCTCCGTGATCTCCTTTCCTCGATAGGCGGGAAGGCAATGCATTACGAGAGCATCCGGCGCGGCGACCTGCACCAAATCCGCATTTATCTGGTAAGCGCGCCAGCCGCTCCGAACGGAGGGGAGCCTCCTCTTCCTTCCCCATGCTCACCCAAACATCCGTATAAAGGACTGACGCTCCAGCAGCGGCGGCGGCGAGGTCTTCCGTGCATGTCACGCAACCGCCGGCCTTTGAAGGAGCTCTGGCGCGGGCTGGTAACCAGCGGAGCAGCAATCCTCAAGCTCGAGCCCCAACCGCGCGGCAGCCCAGATCCAGGAACGGCAGACGTTGCACGCGCCATCTCCGACGAAACAAATCGAGCGACCTTCAAGGGTCCCGAATTTTTCCCGGATGGTAAAGAGATCGGCCAGAATCTGACAGGGATGCTCCTCATCGGTGAGAGCATTCACCGTAGGAATCCCGCTGAAGTCGGCAAACTCCTCCACATCGCTCTGCGCGAAAGTCCGTATGATCGCTCCGCGCGCCATCCTGCCAACGACGCGGGCGGTGTCCTTAACCGGCTCGCCTCTGCCAAGCTGTGTATCGGCGCTTGAAAGAAACATGGCGGTGCCGCCCAATTCGCTGATACCGACCTCAAAGCTGACCCGGGTGCGAGTCGAAGATTTTGTGAAGATCATCGCCCAAACCTGTCCTTTCAGGGGCAGATCGGCAGATACTCCCCTGCTCCTCTTCAACTCCTCAGAGAGCGAAATCACGTCATTGATGTCCCGCTCGGTGAGAGCTTCGACGGAGAGAAAGTTCTTCACTTTGCAGGTCCCATGGGCACGTCACGGAGCGCGGCGCGCAGAATGTCAATCGCCTCATCGACCTCCGACTTTGTGACGTTCAGAGGGGGAAGCCAGCGGATACTGTGAGTGCCGGATGGCACGCTGAGCAAACCCCTGGAGTGGAGCAGATCCACGAAAGCGAGGCTCGCCGCCCTGTTCGCATCGCCGAGCTGGACATCCTCCGACAAGTCAATGCCGAGCATGAGACCAACGCCCCTGACAGCAGAAATTTGCCGGGGAGTCCAAATTGCGAAGCTCCTCCAGAGCGTACGCGCCCAGTGTTCGCGCATTTTCGAGCAAGTTCTCTTGCTCCACGACTTCCAGCACCGCAAGCGCACCGCGCACGCGAGAGGCGCGCCGCCAAACGTCGTGCCGTGCGAGCCGGGGCCGAGCAAATCGCAGAGCACCACTTCTCCACCGGCCTTCAAGGAAACGGGACGATCCCCAATCCAAACGGCCCCCATGGGATAACCGCCGGCGATGCCCTTGGCCCAACTCACCGCGTCCGGAACAACAGAATCGCCGACGAGCGTCTTCCAACCGCACCAATCCCCTGTCCTCCCGAGCCCACATTGGATCTCATCGAGCAGCAGCAGAAGGCCGTGGTCGTCGCAGATGCCGCGCACAGCCTTGAGAAAATGGGGAGCGCATGGCCAGATGCCGCGTTCACCCTGGATGGGTTCCAATAAAACGGCAACGGTCTGCGGGGTAATGGCCGAGAGGAGCGCGGGAGCATCGTCGAAAGGCACCTGCACGAAGCCCATTGACCATGGGCTCAAACCCCGCCTTCACCTTTCGCTGACCGGTCGCCGGATATCCCGGCAAGGGTGCGACCGTGGAAAGAACCGTCGAACGTTATGATCTCGCCGCGGCTTTGGTAAGATTCCACCCATTCGCCAACGTGTGGCGCGGCGCGGGAGGAGTCGCCTCGTTGCCAAACTTGCGGGCCAGCTTATACAGCGCCTCGTTGGCCTCGGCCCCGCTATTACAGAAGAATATCTTCCCTGGATGTCCCCACATAGCTGAACGAGCTTCCTCGCAAGCAGTCCCTGCAATTCCGAATAATACAGGTTTGACGTATGCCCCAGCGTCTGAGACTGGCGGGTCAACACTTCCGTGACTTTCGGGTGGGAATGGCCGATCGAGCAGACGGCGATCCCCGCGCCAAAATCCAGATAAGATCTGCCGCAGTCGTCTGCTACCCGGCAACCAGCACCGCTGGAGATGCAAAGGTCGAAGCGGCCGTAGGTTGGAACGACGAAGTCGCGGAAAAGCTCCCGCGTCGTTGCATCCTGATCCGCAGTTTCGGATTGGCGGTGGTGAAATATCACTCATGCGAAATTAGGAGCCACGACAAAAAAGAAACAAAGAGAAGAGGTGAAACGCCGACGAACGTTGCGACCCGCTGCTTAAGGCACGACTTCCGTGCCCACGCCGGAGTTCGTGAATATCTCAAGAAGAATGGAGTGCGGAATCCGTCCATCGATCAGATGCACTTTACCGACTCCGTTGCTCAACGCGAGCATGGCGGCCTGGACTTTAGGGATCATCCCCCCTTCGATCACTTCGTCTTCCAGAAGCTTTTCAATCATCTCGCGATTAACAGAAGGGATAAGGGAGTCCTTTTCACGCGGGTCGCGCATGATTCCAAGCACGTCGCTGAGGAAGATGAGTTTTGAAGCCTTAAGTCCGCTGGCGATCGCTCCGGAAGCCAGATCCGCATTTACATTCAAGGCAACCCCGTTCTCGCCTTGGGCGATCGGAGAGATGACCGGGACACTCTCTTCGGAGATGGCGCGTTGAATCTCCGTAAGATCGACATCCACCACCTCGCCGACGAAACCGAGATCGATGCCGGTGTTCTTCCCCTCGGTCTGAGGGGGCAACCTGTGCGCCTTGAAGATGCGCTTGCCGGAGATGCCAATCGCCTTGCCGCCGAATTCCTTGAGCGACTTCACAATTTTCGGGTTGATCGCGTTATCAAGCACATCCTCGACGATGCCGATCGATTGCTCGTCGGTGACGCGCAAGGCCGTTCACGAATTTCGGTTTCAAGCCCGCCTCGCGCATCTTGACGGTGATCGCCTTGCCACCGCCATGCACGACGACGGGATTAATGCCAACGGCCTCAAGAAATACTACGTCGCGCAGCATCCGATCCACCACGTGATCATCATCCATGGCGCTCCCGCCATATTTGATTACGACGAGCTTGCCGCGGAATTTTGAATGAATGGAAGCGCCTCGATCAATGCCTCGGCACGAGCAAAAGTTGTTTCGAACGACATCAGTTCATTCCCCCATATTCAGTTCGACGTATTTCGTGCTCAGGTCTGTCGTGTAAATCGTGTATTCCGCCGACCCAAGTTGGAGATCAATCGTAATCGTAAATTTTTCCTTCGCAACCACCTCGCGAAGTTTCGAAACGGGCGTCTTGCTGGCAATTCCATTTTTCACCGCTATAACCCCGTCGTAGTAAATATCCACCATCTCTTCACGGATGCGGGCTCCGAGTAACCGAGGGCGTCGAGGATGCGGCCCCAATTGGGATCTCCGCCGAACCACGCGCACTTTACGAGGCAGGATCGGGCAATCGCGCGAGAAGCTTTGCGGGCGTCCTGAAACGTCGTTTGCGCCACGAACATGGATATCGACCATCCTCGTGATGCCCTCACCGTCCTCCACAATCATGCGGGAGAGATCGCAGGTGACATAGTTCAGCGCGCGTTGGAACAATTCGAAACCAGCTGGGTTCGGCAGGACATCTGTTTCTTTTGGGCGTTTCCGTTCGCAATGAGGATCACCGTGTCGTTCGTGCTCATATCTCCATCAATGGTGATGCGATTGAACGATTGCTCGACAGCCACTGAGAGAGCCTTGGAGAGGTCTTTTTTGCCGATTGCCGCGTCCGTCGTGAGGAAGCAGAGCATGGTGGCCATGTTCGGATCGATCATACCCGCGCCCTTGGCGATCCCGCCCAAGCGGACGCGCTCACCTTCGACCTCAAATTCGACGGCGATTTCCTTCGGGAAGGTATCGCTGGTCATGATCGCGCGGGCGGTGTCCAGACTCCCCTCCTTGCTGAGATTTTTCGACATATCTTTGATGCTGGCCTCCATCTTTGCGATGGGCAGTTCAATGCCGATGCGTCCAGTGGAACAGACCATCACCTGGTTCTGCTTAAGCCCGAAGAGATTCGGCTGCCGCCTTGGTCATTCTTTTTGCGTGTTCGATGCCGACCAGGCCTGTGCAAGCATTCGCGTTGCCGCTGTTCGCCACAATGGCGCGAATGTCCTTGCTCCGGAGGTGGGCGGCCGAGACCCGGACGGGAGCGGCTTTTACCCGGTTCGTCGTAAAGGTTGCCGCCGCCACAGCGGGGCAGGAGGAATGTATGAGCGCGAGGTCGGCTTTGCTCTCATTGCCTTCCTTGATCCCGCAATAAATGCTTCCGGCCTGGAACCCCTCTGGGGCCGCGATGCCTCCGCCGATCTGAACAAATGGAGCAGTCATAAAATGCTGTGAGACTCGCGCGCGCCCTACAGGAGAGCGGTCTCTTCGGGGCAACCGAGCATCAGGTTCAGCGACTGCAAAGCCTGGCCGGACGCGCCCTTCACCAAATTATCCAGGGCGCTCATGAGTATGACGCGCCCTGTGCGAGGATCATGCCTCCAGGCGATATCGATAAAATTGGTGTAAGTGACATTCTTGAGGTCGGGAAAGAGTGGTTCGGGAAGCAGCCTGACAAATCGTTCGGATTTGTAGGCCCCAGCCATCGCCTCCGAAATGCGAGCAGGAGTTACGCCAACAGAGGGGCGGCAGTAGATTGTTGAAAGAATCCCGCGATTCAGAGGAACGAGCACGGGGGTGAAGTTTATCCGCGTGTTCTTCCCTGCCAGGAGCGTCAGTTCCTGCTCGATCTCGGCGAGATGCCGGTGCTTGGGGACGCCGTAAGGCCGGGCGCTTTCGTTGCATTCCACAAACGAATATTCGATCTCGGCCTTGCGACCTCCACCGCTGACGCCGCTCAGGCTCACGATGGCGATGCTGTCTGGCTCGATCAATCCCTCCCTGAGAAGTGGCGCTAGAGGGAGAATAATGCTTGTCGGGTAACACCCGGGCGACGCCACAAGAGACGCCTGAGTGATGGCCGCGCGATGGATCTCCGGCAGGCCGTATACACCGCGCGCGAGAAGACCCGGCGCGAGATGGGGGGCGCCGTAATATTCCTGGTAAACCGCCTCGTCTTTCAGCCGAAAATCAGCGCTTAGGTCGATCACACGCGCGCCGAGATCCAGGAGGGGGACCGCGATGCCCGCCGCGACCCCGTGCGGCAGGGCAAGGAAAGCAATCTTTGCTCCGCTTTCGACGATGTTGGCGGGTTCCGAAGGGGTGAACTGGAGTTCCCCGACCGGCTGCCCTCTGAACCGGGGATAAATCTCCTGGAGCGCCTTCCCGGCATGCTGGCGCGAGGTCACGCTCGCCACTTCCACGCCGGGGTGCCGGGAAAGCAGACGAACAAGCTCTTCTCCAGAGTAGCCAGTGGCTCCCACCACGGCGACCTTTGCCAGATTCATCCGACGAGGATAGAACCGCGGGGAGCGGATGCAAAGTCCGAATAGAACGGATTTTTCGACGCGGGGAGGGCGGTGTGACTCCATATCGATGCTCATCCGCCACCGCGAGAACGGCGTGTCGTCCTTGTGTTAGGCATGGCGCTTGCATAGTATGGGCTGAATGTCCCGCGCTCCGGAGAACCGCACACTGAACGAAGTCATAGGATTGATCATGCTGGGAGTGGGAACGCTCTTTTTCCTGGCGCTGATCTCCTATACGCCGCGTGATCTGCCCGGCTGGTTTCCCCTGAGCGCGACCTCACGACCGAATCACCCGGCGCAGAACTTCATTGGGCCGACTGGCGCGATTGTGGCGGCGTGTTCCTATTTTATAATGGGAGCGGCTTCCTATCTGGTCGCGGCGGCAATGTTGGGATTTGGAGGGGTTAAGTTGCTTTCGACCACGTTCCGATTGACACCACGCTCCTTATGGATTGTGGCGTTCGTCGTCTGCGGAGCGTGCATCCTGCATCTCCAGCCCTGGTTTCTCGGCGATTGGCCCCACGCGATGAATATTGCCAGCCACAGCGCGGGGGCAGGCGGGTGGCTCGGTTACTGGGTGGGAGAACGGCTGCTGCGGAATTCGCTGGGCATGGTGGGCGCGGGCATCCTCCTGAGCTGTTTTTATGTCACGACAGTGATCCTGATGACAGGCATTCAGCCGATTCATGCCTTGCGCTCCGCAACGGGCATGCCCGGCAGGCTGCTGGACGCTTATCGCAAAAACAGGATAGCCGGAGCGGATGAGCGGGAACGCCTGATACTGGAAGAGAAGCGGCTCGCCCGCGAGGCGAAGAAACTGGAAAAGGTGCTCACCCGCAAGGGAGTGCCCGCGAAACCGCCGGAAGAGACTTCCCCAGATGAATTGCCATTGAGGCCCGCGCCGAAGGTGATCGATTACGCCGCCCTCCCCAAGAAGGTTGTTGAGAAAAAACTGGTTCCATCGGAGCCGCTGAGTCTGGAGAACTATGTGCTGCCCGGCTTCGACCTGCTCGACGAGGTCCGGGAAGATGACCGAGATGTATTAAAGCCAGCGGAGTTAAAGCAGATACAGGCAACAGTCATCGAAACGCTCGCGCAGTTTGGGATCGTCGTTTCCCCCGGTGACATCACCAAGGGTCCAACGATCACCCGCTACGAAGTGTATCCCGCGAAGGGTGTTCGGGTGGATAAAATCGTGAGTTTGGAGAGGGATATCGCTCGCGCGACAAGAGCGGAGAGGATCAACATCCTTGCTCCCATCCCGGGGAAAGACACGGTAGGCATCGAAATCGCGAACTCGCGGAAGCAGAAAGTGACATTGCGGGAGCTGCTGGAATCCGAAGAGTGGGAGCAGACAACCGCCAAGATTCCGCTGGCGCTCGGAAAAGATGTCTATGGCAAGAGCATCCTCGCAGACCTTGCGCAGATGCCGCACTGCCTCGTGGCAGGCACCACGGGTAGTGGGAAGAGCGTCTGCATCAACGCGCTGGTGGCGAGCATGCTCTACCGGTTTACGCCGGACGAACTCCGCCTGATCATGATCGATCCGAAGGTGGTCGAGATGCAGATGTACAACAAGCTTCCGCATCTCATCGTCCCCGTCGTAACGGACCCCAAAAAGGTGTTGCTGGCACTGCGGTACATCATCGACGAAATGGAGAAGCGGTACAAGATCTTCGCGAAGACCTCGGTAAGGAATATCTCGGGCTTCAACGCAAGGCCGAAACTCAAATCCCAGAAGGAGCTGGACGCTGAAAAAGAGCTGCTCCCACCGCGACCCGAAGGGATGGGCGAGGAAGAGGAGGATGAGGAGCCGATTCGGATCCAGGTTCCGAGAGATGAGGACAACATCATCATCCCGGAACGCATGCACTATATCGTCGTGATCATCGACGAGCTCGCCGATTTGATGCAGACAGCTCCAGCAGACGTCGAGAGCGCAATCGCGCGGATCACGCAGATGGCGCGCGCGGCGGGGATCCACATGATCGTGGCGACGCAGACGCCACGGGCGGACATTGTCACGGGAGTGATAAAGGCCAACATCCCAAGCCGAATCGCATTCCAGGTGGCGACCAAGATCGACAGCCGGGTGATTTTGGACGAAAATGGCGCCGAGCGCCTACTTGGCCAGGGGGACATGCTCTACGTTCCACCTGGCACGTCACGGGTGATCCGAACCCAGGGAGTGCTTGTGACGGATGAGGAAATCCGAAGGCTGGTGGATTTCGTCTCCGCGCAGGGCGCCCCGGTGTATGAATCCGAGATTCACGACAGGCTCGAGTCCAAGGGAGAGATCGACGAGGAGGTGACGGAGGAGGATGAGGAGCTGGTGCAGAAATGCATCGAGATCATGCGACAGGAGAAAAAGGCGTCCACTTCGCTCTTCCAGCGGCGGCTGCGCCTCGGCTACACGCGCGCGGCGCGCGTGGTTGACATACTGGAACAGCGCGGATACGTAGCAGCCGGCGAAGGGGCCAAGCCCCGCGAAATCCTGAAAGATCTCGACGCCATCGCGTATTGAGCGCAAAGGCAAAATGGTAGAAACAGTCGGGAAAAGACTTCAGCAGGCGCGATTGAAAAAGCAGATTTCGATCGAAGACGCCGCCCGCGCGACGAAGGTGCGAGCGGAGCGCATCACCGATCTCGAGAACGATACCTACGCGAACTTCCCGAACATGACATACGCGAAGGGATTTCTCATGATCTACGCGAAGTATCTGGGCGTGGATGTCGCGGACTATGCCGCCGGTTTCGGACATGCCGCGCCCGTGGGTCTGGACGATTACCAGTATCTCAACAACACGCCGGGAGCGCGCCCGGCTGTTTACCGGCGTGAACCGCGGCCCGAGACAAAGCCGGTTCTGATCATAGGCGGGGTGATCGCTTTCCTCGTGGTGGTAGGAGTGGGAGTGATGTATCTCGTGGTGAGCCTGCAACGTCTTGAGCTTATCTCCCCCGCAGAGGCGAAGAAGGCTCTCCCGGAGCAGACGCCGCTCGTAATACAGCGATCGCCTCCCGTAGCACCGGCTCCAGCGGAAATCGCGGATGACAAGATCGTATCGGCCATAAATCCTGGCGTCGCGGCGCAGGCTGTGATGCTGCCGCAACGTCCGCCGCCGTCGCCCGCTGCCTCGCCGATGACCACCCCTGCCCCAGCCCGCCCTGTGATTCCGCCTCCTCCAGCAGAGATCCAGGTACGCCGGGCGGAGCCAGTGCTTCCATTGGCTCCAGTCGTGGCGTCGCCAAGTCCCGAGGCAGCGGCGAGCGTGGCCCCCTCAAACGAAGTGGTGCTGAAACCCATCAAGAAAACATGGGTTACCGTGTGGAAGGATGCCGAAAGCTCGCCGCCCATTTATGAGGATTGGCTCTACCCCAACACCCAGGGATTGACCTTCAGAGGCGGGAAGTTCTGGATCACCGTCCGTGACACGGGCGCGGTTCTCATTGAGAAGAACGGGATACCCGTTCCCTATGAAACCTCGGTGGCGATTCAGTAAACGAGGAATCCGATGCCGAAAGTAGGAATGATAAGCCTTGGCTGCGCGAAGAACCTCGTGGACGCCGAGATCATGCTCGGCGGGGCGGTCCGGCACGGGATGGAGGTCACATCCGAATCTGAGGAAGCGGATGTCCTGATCGTGAACACGTGCGCCTTCATCGATTCCGCAAAGGAAGAATCGGTAGAGGCCATCCTCGACGCGCACCGGGAGCGCGGCCTCGGAAGGAAGCCGGGGCAGAAGCTGATTGTCAGCCGGCTGCATGGCGCAGCGGTTCTCGAAGGAACTCGTGAACGATCTGCCGGAAGTGAGCGCCTTCATCGGTCTGGATCAGATCGCGTCGATGGGAGAGATCATTGAAAACGTGCTGGCCCAGCCACCAGCCGCTGAAAGCCCTGTGCCCCTTAACTTTGTCACAGGCCGCTCCAAATTCATTCCAGACTACGATACGCCGAGGTTTCGGCTGACTCCTGCGCACACGAGTTACGTGAAGATCGCGGAGGGGTGCAACCATCCCTGCAGCTTCTGCGTCATCCCGCAGATGCGCGGACGGCATCGGAGCCGCGCAATCTCCTCCGTGGTGGCTGAGATTCGCAACCTCGTGGCGGAGGGAGTAAAAGAAATCAACCTCATCAGCCAGGATACGACCTACTTTGGGATGGATCTGTGGGATTTGCGGGCGAACCCGACGCAACCGGTCGATTCCTCGCGCGGCCCCACGCTCACGCGTCTGCTGGAGGAGATCGAGCAAATCGAGGGAGACTTCTGGGTACGGCTGCTTTACACGCATCCCGCGCACTGGAGCGCGGAACTGATGGAGGTTATCGGCAGAAGCAGGAAGATCGCGCGTTACATCGATATGCCGCTGCAGCACATCCATCCTGAGATGCTGGATTTAATGCGGAGGGAGACGTCGCGCGAGCATATTGAAGAGGTAATCGCCGGCCTGCGAACGCTCATTCCGGGTGTGGCGTTGCGGACGACCTTCATCGTGGGTTTCCCTGGAGAAACGGACGAGCATTTCGAATCGCTGCTGGAGTTCATCGAACGCATGCGGTTTGAGCGGCTGGGTGTTTTCACTTACTCGCGAGAGCAGGGGTCGCGCGCCGCAAAGATGCCGGGCCAGATTTCAGCCAGGGTAAAAACCTCCCGTTACCGGCGGGCCATGGAGCTCCAGCAACGGATCGCGGGAGAGACTTGCCGGGCCATGCTCGGCAGGGAGATAAAGGCGCTCGTGGAACAGCCTTTCGTCGCCCGGAGCGAGTTCGACGCGCCCGAGGTGGATGGGCAGGTCATTCTCACAACGCCGGGAACGGTGGGAGAGTTTGCCCAGGTCCGGATCACTGGCACGCAGGTCTACGATCTCGTAGGCGAGATCATTTAGTCGCCGGGAATTAAAAAAGGGGCCTAAAAGCGCCTCTTCCATTTGCGCTTTCAAGGCGGGCGGACTATCCTCGCCCGCCCCATGCCGACAAGGTTCAAATCGCCCCAAAAACGATCTAACGATGAAAGCGCATCCCAGCCAGCCGCCCTCCAAGTTTTGGCATCCGAAGGCGCGCGCCCGCTGGTGGCGGCAAGGGGTGATCGCGCTGGGCGCGGCGATTGGGCTCGCGGCGCAGCCGAGTAGCGCAGGGGACCTCCTGCGCGGAGGCGCGGGCGGGAGTTCGTCCCCCCGCCATACAGCGGGATCCATCGGCACAACTCCCCCGGCTACCAACCAAGAGAGGGCGAACGCGCTGGACACACTCGCGCGCACCACAAACGCGCTTGCAGCGATGCAGGCCATGCAGGCGGCGGCGCGCGCTGCCGCGCAAGGTCAATCAAACCTCGGGCCAAACCCAAACAAACCCGGACAGCGCCTCCCCGCGGTGCCAAACGGCATTGCGATCGGCGGGCTGCAACCGTCTGGTTTCAGCGCGTCGCAGTGGCAGGGAGCAAACAAGCCGACCCAGTCCACCATAGGTGGGGCGACGACGGTCGATATTAAGCAAACTGCGCAACAGGCGCTCCTCTCGTGGAAGACTTTCAATGTCGGCAGCAAAACGACCCTGGATTTCGACCAGAGCGCGGGCGGCAAAAACGTTGGGCAATGGATTGTCTTCAATAAGATTACGGATCCGTCCGGCTCGCCATCACAGATACTGGGATCCATCGAGGCTCCGGGCCAGGTTTATGTGATCAACCAGAATGGGATCATCTTTGGAGGAGCGAGCCAGGTAAATACGCACGCGCTGGTGGCCTCTTCGCTGCCGATTAACGACAACCTGGTGAGCCGTGGATTGCTGAATAACCCGGATCTCCAGTTCCTCTTTTCTTCCATCACGATCCCGCTGCTCCCGAATGGCACGACCCCCGCTTTCACCCCGCCAGCAGCGCCGAACACGCCGGGCGGGCGGGATGGAAACGTGGTGGCGCTCGCGGGGCGCGCCTATCCAGCCCGACCAGCGCGGATCACGTGGGCGGCAGGGTTGCCCTAATCGGGCCAAATGTGACGAACGCCGGGACGATCTCGACTCCCGATGGGCAGACGATTTTGGCTGCCGGAGAGCAGGTGGGTTTTTCGGCCCACGCCGAGAAGGATCCGACTTTGCGCGGCCTGGATGTGCAAATCGGAACCGTTGGCAAGACGGATGGCGTGGCGACCAGTTCCGGCCTGATCGAAATTCCGGAAGGGGACGTGACGATCGCGGGGAAGACGGTGAATCAATTGGGCGGGGTGAACAGCGCCACTTCCGTGGCTTCCAATGGGCGTATCGACCTTATCGCCGATTATGGCACACAGCGCCTAAAGGTTCCGGGCAACATCTTCGCTCTTGAACCATCGCAAACCGGTGTTGTGACTCTGGGTCCAAACAGCGTAAGCCAAATTCTGCCGGATCTGGCCAGCACGGCAAAGGTCGTGGGAACTCAACTCGCGCTGCCGTCTCTCGTTGACATCGAGGGCAGAGACATCCACATGGCAGCGGGAGCGACGCTGCTCGCGCCGGGGGCCGCGATCCCGTCGGGTATTGGCTCGAACGCCCCAAGAAGCGAAACTAGTGAATCGCTCGTGTCCGGCGTCACCTTGAACGCCGGAGCCTACCTGCTTTCGAGCGGACAATATTTTTTCCAGAATTCCACCGGACAAATCTATCTGGATGGGAACGCGGAGATCAACGTGGCAGGATCGGCCGGGGTGGCGGCTTCTGTAGACGAAAACATCGTCCCGGTGCAATTGCGTGGGCCGCAATTGGAGAATTCGCCTTTGCAGCGGAACGGGCTGCTTCGGGGCAAGACGGTACAAATCGATATCCGCCAGACGGGTCTCTCGAAGGGACAGGCGTGGGTGGGAACTCCTCTCGCGGACACCGCTGGGTTTGTGAATCTGATTCAACGCTCGGTTGGCGAACTCACCACGAACGGCGGATCGGTTTCTCTCACGGCGGGCGGTTCGGTCGTCGCGCAGCCGGGATCGATCGTGAATGTGTCTGGAGGATCAATAGACTTCCAGGGAGGAATCGTTCAGACAACGAGGGTTCAGTCCGGCGGCATCCTCTACGACATCTCGCAGGCAAGCCCTGATCTGGTTTACGACGGCATCTACACCGGGCAATTCACCACCACGCATGAGCGCTGGGGAATCTCGAACACGTTCACGGGAGCGCTTACTCTTGATGGCGCGCACTTCGAACAAGGCTACACCCAGGGAGGCGCTGGCGGCTCCATTGCCATCACCGCGCCGTCCACGGCGCTGGACGGCAGGATGCTCGGGAACACGGTGGCGGGCCCGCAGCAGAGAAATTCCGCTTCCGCGATCAATGCCGTATTTGGCGATTCCACCGTATTGCAGACGGTGCAGGCTGTTCTGGGCGTTCCCTCTTCCAGTTCGTTCGCGCTCACTTTCGAGGCTCAGAAGGGACTGAATACCAACGTATCTCCCACGCCGCCAGCGGTGGTGTTTGGCAACGGTGGCAATCTGCAACCCGCGGCTGCTCCTTTCCACGTTGACAGCCTCGGGAACGCTCCCCCGCTTAGCGCGAGCCGGCGCGCGAATGTCTTCCTCTCGGCCGACCTTGCCAGCACGGATGGATTTTCGACGCTCTCGATCAACAATGGAGACGGGAGCATCACAGTCCTTCCCGGCGCCAACCTAAGCGCGGAGGCTGGCGGCTCCATAAACCTGTCAGCGGCAAATATCGACGTAGAAGGTTCGGTCACCGCGCCCGGAGGAAGCCTCAGCTTTACCTCGTTCAATTTCTCTCCCTTTTCGTTCCAGACGCTCAGCCAGGAGCAAGCTTCCACGACTCCGGCGGCAAGCGCGATTCGCGGAAACTTTACACTCGGTTCGCGAGCCTCTCTCAGCACCGCTGGGCTCATCGTGGATGACCGGGGTCTAGTGACATCACCCGATACACTGCCTCTGATTACCCAAGGCGGCTCGGTGGCGATCAGCGCGTACGGGGCGCAGTTGCGCGGGGGCAGCACCATAGACGTGTCGGGCGGATTCGAAGCGACGGCGGCGGGAGGTTCGCAGACGCCTAACAATCGGACGCGCTCCAAGATCATCTATGGAAACGGGGGGAGCATCCTGGTGAAGACGGGCGCTGATCCGGAGATCGCTTCGCTCTTGTTCAGCAAGAAGACGGGCGGACAACTTGTCCTGGCTTCAAAACTTTTGGGATTCTCAGGGGCGGCTGGGGGGTCGGTAGGTATCACCGCGCCATTCATCCAAGTCGGAGGACAGTCCACCGTGCCTGACACGCTCGCGCTGTCTCCCGCATTCTTCAGTGAGGGAGGGTTCTCTAGTTTTTCTCTGACGGGGATCGGTTCACCCAACCCCGCGAAGGCTAATCAGTTCCTGCCCGCGCTTGTTGTAGCGCCCGGAACAGTCATCCGTCCCATCGCCGAGGGAGCGATCTTCATGCCGACGCAGGGGGGTGGGCTTGCGCTTTCGCCTATTTCGATGCCTGCCGGCGAGCGCTCTCCGGTGAATCTCTCTTTTAGCGCGCCGGGCGTGAACGATACGTTCACGAAAACGCTCCTGGTCAGGGGCGACATCGTGGTTGGCGCTGGATCAATCATCCAGACCGACCCTCAGACCAATCCTACCCACGGAGTGTCCATCGTGGGGCAGACCGTGGCGGAGCTTGGATCGATCATCGCCCCGGGCGGCACAATCGCGGTGCAGGGATCGCCCAGTTTCGCCAATCTTCTTTCGTCGGTAAATCCGCTGGCAACGGTTGAGCTGGGCTCGCAGAGCCTGCTGTCGACCGCCGGCGCGACAGCTCTGACTCCCGACCCGCGGAATTTCCGCACAGGAAAGGTGCTTCCCGGAGGGACGATTACAGTGGCTGGCAATATCGTGGCGGAAGCGGGATCGAGATTGGATGTCTCCGGAGCGAGCGACACCCTGTTTGAAGCGCCGACGCTTGTAAATACTGCCGCCACCGATACTTCAACGAGTGGATCGGTGCTCGTGCCGACCCATGTGGAAAGCAACGCGGGCGCGATTACCCTCCGTGGCGGCCAGGAGCTCTTTTCGGACGCAACACTGGTTGGGAAAGCCGGCGGACCGGAAACTTTGGGCGGCAGTCTGACCGTGTCCTCCTCGCGATTCCTCGCGGATCCGACGAGCGAGTTTCTCCTGCCAACCGACGTGACATTACAGGTCACGCAAAACGGACCGACGATCGCGGCCCAGCCCGCGAGCGGTGGAGCAACCGCCATTGGCAGGGCCGTGCTGCTGGCGAACGGAAAACCCGCTACGGGGTTTGGACATATCGCTGTCAGCAGCTTTGCTCCTGGCGGCTTTGCTTCGCTGAACCTGAAGGGCACGGTCGGATTCGTGAACCCCGTGAGCATCGCGACAACGGAGAGCATCACGGTGGCCGACTCAGGAGTGCTGTTCGCAAACGCGCCTGTCACCCTCCAAGCCCCTTATGTAAAGCTGGGGCAAGCTTTTCTCCAGCCCCAGACCATCCAGGAGCAAACAAGCCCTTTCATCGTTCCTGACGCGAACGGCAACCAGACCACCGTGTCCGTGCCGCCACAACACGGCGCGGGCAGCCTGACAGTGATCGCCAAGCTCATCGACGTCGGCACACTCTCTCTACAGGGGATTGGCAGAGCGAGCTTGATCGCCGAAGGCGGGGATATTCGAGGCGACGGGACGTTGGACATCGCGGGCCAGATTGAGATGGTCGCGAGTCAAATCTACCCTCCCACCGCGACAATCTTCAGCATCAACGCCTACGACTACATGGCTGGGGGTAAAGACCAGCCGGGCACGGTGACTTTCGCCGCGGCAGGACGCCAAAGCCTGCCCCTATCGGCTGGCGGGGTGCTCGACGTCCATGGATCGGTAATTGAACAGGGTGGTGTCCTGCGGGCTCCGATTGGCGCGATCAACCTCGGCTGGAATGGGGTCGGCACCGCGCCCATTGATCCCATAACCGGTCAAGCTGTCGATGCTACCCGGCAACTGATTCTGGCGAAAGGCAGTCAGACGTCTGTGTCGGCGGTGGATCCGGTGACCGGCAAGGCTCTCACCTTTCCCTACGGCATCAACCTAAATGGCGTGCAGTTCATTGATCCGACGGGCACGGACATATTCACAAACGGCGTGCCTGCAAAGACGGTGAATCTTTCCGCGGTCTCCGTCAACGCGCAGGCGGGTTCCGTGATCGACATAGCCGGAGGCGGGGATCTCTTTGCATACCGGTTCGTGAGCGGCCTGGGCGGCACGAAGGACATTCTGAACTCGACGTCGAGCTACGCGATCATCCCAGGATTTCAGAGCCAGTTCGCCCCGTTCGGACAGTATAACTCGACAGCCTCCGTCTTCGGCTCGGACGCGGGGTACTTCAACAGTAAACTCGTTCCCGGAACACAGGTATTCCTTCAGGCTAGCAACGGCCTTCCCGCTGGCGCGTACACGCTTCTTCCCGCCCGCTACGCTTTGCTGCCCGGGGCGTTCCTGGTGACGCCTGTTAGCGGCACCCCTGTGCAGAGCATACAGAATCCGAACGGATCGAGCGTCGTTTCCGGCTACTCATTCAACGCTTTCAATCCAAAAGGGCCGGTGCAATCGCTGTTTGAGGTTGACCCGCAATCTGTCGTCCGCTCGAGGGCGGAATACGATAACACCTTCGCCAATGCCTTCCTTGCTTCGAAGGCTGTTCAGAACAATATCAATGTGCCCCGCCTTCCGATCGACGCTGGCCAACTCGTGTTTCAGGCGACGAAAGGCCTGGCGATCCAGGGAACGGTTCTTTCCCAAGCTCCCGCTGGTGGTCTGGGAGGGCTGGTGGACATCAGCAGCCCCAACGACATCCTCATCGCGTCAGCAAACATCCCGGGTCGCGCAAACGAACTGGTGCTGAATGCCACGGAACTCAGCAGTTTCAACGCCGCGAGCCTCCTGATTGGCGGGCTGCGGACGATTGGCTCCAACGGAACGGAGGTTTCTGTCACGACGAATAGTATCACTGTGGATAACGCGGGATCGCCTCTTTCCGGAGAGGACGTGATCCTCGTCGCCAAGAAGAGTCTGGTGGTGGACGCAGGGTCGGAAGTCGAAGGTTCCGGCGCTGCTTCTTCTCCAGCGGAGACTCTTCTGATTGGCGATTCCAAGATCGCGGGAAGCGGCGATGGCGTTTTGCTCCGTGTCGGGAGTGATCCTTCCGCGCGAATCGCCCGAACCGGGGTGGACACCTCCACTGTCCCGACGATGACGGTGGCGGCAGGCGCGCTGATCTCAGGCGCCAGCGTGACGCTGGACTCCACCCATGCGACCAACCTGAGCTCGCGGGCAATCTTGAAAGGCTCAGCGGTGAATCTGGACAGCGGCCAGATCAGCCTACAATTAAACAATCCGGGAGCCCTCGTCCTGGAATCCGGCAAACCCACCTCGGGCCTCATCCTTTCGGGAGCGGCTTTAAAGAGCCTGGAGACCTCGGCGCAGGCTCTCTCCCTGTTGAGCTACAGTTCCATCGATATCTACGGGACCGGGAACGTCGGCTCACTCGCTTCCGTCGGCAGCCTCGCGCTGCATACGGCGGAGATTCGGGGATTCAATACAGGCGCGGGCGCGGTGACTTTTGCCGCGCGGAGCATCCTGTTGGACAATAGCGCTTCCGGGAGCACACCCGGCTCTACGACGTTTGATCCGCAAGGGGCGCTTGTGTTTGACGCGAACACTATCCGGCTCGGAGCCAATCCGGTAAGCGTGGATCAGTACGGGAGTCTGCGGCTTGCCGCAACCGGGGCAATCCTCGCGCAGAGTTCGGGCGCTTTGGCTGCGCAGGGCAATCTTAGCCTTTCAAGCGCGGACATTACCGGCGCATCGGCCGCCAATTACGGTTTCACGGCGGGAGGCGGGGTTAACATCCAGGCATCCAAACGCAACGCGGCTCAGATCGCCGGCGGACTGGGAGCAAGTCTCAGTTTCGCGGGTTCGAGCGTCATCGATGACGGAAACATCGATCTTCCAAGCGGAATCGTTTCCCTGCGCGCGCTCACCGGGAATGTCACGGTGGGAGGAGGCGTGAATGTGAACGGCTTGACCTCTGAAGTCTTCGATGTTTTGAAGTTTACGAGCGGTGGCCAGATCAATCTTGTAGCTGACGCGGGAAGCGTGAACGTGGCGGCTGGAGCGCTCCTGAACGTAAGCGGGCCAGTGGGAGGCGGAAACGCGGGAAGTGTTTCCATCTCCGCGCCAGGTGGCGTTCTCGGGCTTGCGGGAAGGCTTTCGGGCATTGCCGGGGCGGGAGGCCAGAATGGTTCCTTCACGCTCGATGTGGGAACGCTGGCCAGCCTCGGGGCGCTGGATCAAAAACTCAATGCCGACGGATTCACGCTATCGCGCTCCATCCGAGTACAGGAGCGGGGACGTGTCGGTGGATGGCGTGGCGACGGCAAAAACGTTTGATCTGTCGGCGGACGCCGGATCCATCACGGTGAATGGCATCATCGATGCCTCCGGCGCGACGGGTGGTTCCATCGACCTCGCAGCGAGCAAGGATGTGGTTCTTGCTACCGGCTCCGTTTTAACGGCGGCCGGAAAGGGATTCAACAGCGCGGATGAAGGCGGGCGCGTGTCCCTGGAAGCTGGGTCAGAAGCGAACGGGGTCGCTGGCAGCGGCCAGGTCGATATCCAATCTGGATCGCGCGTCGATCTGTCGGTTGCGGGAAGCGCTGGCGGAACCCTGCATTTGCGCGCGCCGCAAAATGCATCTTCGAGTGATCTCGCGGTGGCCCCCATCAACGGCGCAATCGTGAACGCGTCCAGCATCGTGGTCGAGGGCTACCAGATTTTCGACGCCTCCGCCGACGGTTCAATCGACAACCAAGAGGCAAACGTTATGGCGAACGGGCAGACGTTTGCATCCGCGGCAAACGTCGGCGCGATTTCGACCCGCCTTTTCGCGGGGAATGGAGATGGCGCGGCGCTGGCTTCAATCTCACACATCGAACCGGGAGCGGAAATCATCAACGCCACGGGCAGCCTTACACTTGCCAGCGACTGGGATTTATCCACCTACCGGTTCGGCGCGTCGAAACAACTCACGCCGGACGCGAGCAATCCAAACGCGAATTTTGCGATTGGCAGCGAGCCGGGAATCCTCACCCTGCGCGCCGCGGGGTCGATCTTTTTCAACGGTCTCCTGAATGATGGATTCGGCGACAGCGCGGGCGACGTTCCTCTGGATGTAGAGCAGAACACGGCGTTCTATCTGGAGACGCTGCTTCCCCGGTTTGCCGATGGAACCGCGCAACGCTCATGGTCCTACCAGATCACGTCGGGCGCGGATTTCGGGGCGGCGGATCGTCAACGCATCTTGCCGACGCAGGGTTCCACCTCGTTGGATCCAAACGCGGGTTCGATCTTCCTGGGAGTGCCCGGAGGGAATATCTCCAATCCGTTCGGGACGAGAGCCACCGTCGCCACGGCGATCGCGGGACACTACCAGGTGATCCGGACGGGCGTTGGCTCGGTGAATGTGAACTCGGGAGGCGATCTCGTTTTGCTTAACCCGTTCGCAACAATCTACACGGCGGGGGCAAGGGTAGCAGACGCGACCAACGGCGGGAGCTTCGATGTGCCCATTGTCAACGATCCCCGGGGCAACCCGCTTTACCCCGCGCAATACAGCTCCGGCGGGGGAGACGTGGCGCTGGTGGCGCACGGGAATATCGAGCACGAGGGGGTAAATGACAGGGGGATCTTCGTTCAGGATTCCGAGCGTCAACTACCGGATAGCTGGCTCTACCGACGCGGGTTTGTCGCGGCGAACGGCCAGTTTGGCGCCACAAAGTGGGGGGATATCGCCTCCACGACATGGTGGGTGGACTTCAGCAACTTTTTTGAAGGAGTCGGGACGCTTGGAGGCGGTAATGTGAGTCTTTCCGCTGGCAACGACGTGATGAATGTGGACGCTATAGCGGCGACCAATGCCCGGATGCCGAAGGGCGCGCCAAACGCCGAGCGCGCTCGTCGAACTCGGCGGTGGCGACCTCACTGTTCGCGCCGGGAGAGACATCAACGGTGGCGTTTACTATGTCGAGCGAGGAGCGGGAGTGTTAAGCGCCACTCGCAATATTCTCACGAACGGCACGCGGTCGCCTTCATTGACGAATATCAAGGAAGAGGCTCCCCTCGCCCCGGAGACGTGGCTGCCGACCACTCTCTTTCTGGGCAAAGGCAGTTTCGATGTGAGCGCTGGCGGCAGTGTCCGTTTCGGCCCGGTTGCCAATCCTTTCCTTCTGCCACAGGGGATCGGCAACTCGATCTGGGACAAGACGTATTTCTCAACTTACTCGCCAGCGGATAAGGTGGCCGTAAGCGCGCTCACCGGCGCGGTGACGCTTGCTGAAAACGAAGTGAGCGACATTCCGGGCAGTTACCCGATGGTGGAAGCGTGGCTGCAAAGCCAGTTTGTTCTGGGGCCTGGAGGCTCCACTGCTTCCTTCTACCAACCGTGGTTGAGGACGGTCGAGACGAACGTGAACACGTTCAGCACGGTGTCGGCGCTCTCTCCCGCGACGATGGACGTGACCGCCTTCTCCAGCGACATCAACCTCGTGGGGAACCTGACGCTGACTCCGGGGCCGCGCGGAAATCTGAACCTGCTTGCGAAAGGGGCAATCAACGCGCTCCAGCCGGCCGGTGTTACCACGGTGAACGGGCTGACATCCACCACGTGGCTCGCGGGATCTATCAACGTTTCCGATGCCAATCCCGCGTCTGTCCCCGAGATCACGCTTCCGTTCGCGTATCAATCGCTCTTCAAACCGGGCACCACGCAGTTCGCGAACTCCACATCGAACTTCCTGCAATTCATCAACGCCTTTTTCGCCGTCTCCGGCGCGACAAGCGGGCAGCAGGCCGTGCTGCAAACAAAGGAAGCCTTGCATGATTCCGCGTTGCTTCACGCGGGCGATAGCTCGCTGATCCATCTGTACGCGGGAGCGGGGAACATCTCGGGACTCAGCTTTTTCTCGGCAAAAGCCGCGCGGATCATGGCAGGATCGGACATCACCGATGTGGGACTCTATCTTCAGAATAACCAGGCGACCGATATAACTGTTATCTCCGCTGGGCGGGATCTAAAGGTGTTTGACGCCAATTCGGTGCTGCGCCAGGCGGCGCAGGTCGGGAGCAATATCCTCCAGACGGAGTCACAGAGTCCAGAGTCTGGGGACATACAGCTCGGCGGGCCGGGCACACTGGATGTGATCGCCGCGCGCAACCTTGATCTCGGGACAAGCGGAGCGGCGAGTTCCGACGGGACGCATGTTGGAATCACCACGATTGGCAATACGCTGAACCCCGCCCTTCCATTTACAGGGGCCGGGATGATCGTCGCGGCGGGGACCGGCCCGGTAAACTATGCTTCGTTCATAAAAGACTTTCTCAATCCCCCGACGGGCGGCACCGAAGCGGCGCGCTACCTTCCCGATCTGGCCACCCTGCTGGGTGTTTCCGGGCAATCGGACGCGGCAATCTATGCCGACTTTTTGAAGTTGTCCCCCGGCGAGCAAAACGGGGACGCGCTGGCTATCTTTTACCTGGCACTCAGGGACGCTGGACGAGACCACTCGATTTCGACGAGCCCGGGCTTCAATAACTACAACGCGAGCATGCGAGCCATCGCTGATTTGTTCCCAACCCCTGGCACAGGCGACATCACGCTGGATGCCCGCGAGATCAAGACGATCAACGGCGGTGACGTGAATATCGCCGCCCCCGGAGGAGAACTCGACCTCGACTTTGGGACCGCGCCTTTCCAGGATCCGCCAAACCAGGGAATCTTCACGCAGGCTGGCGGGAACATCAATATATTCACCCGGAAGAACGTTACGGTCGGAGACCTCCGGATATTCACGCTGCGCGGCGGCAGTGAGGTGATCTATTCGAGTCTCGGGAACATTGCGGCGGGAGCGTCTTCCAAGACGGTGCAATCCGCGCCTCCCACGGAAGTGCTGGTCGATCCGCAGAGCGGAGACATCCAGACGAACCTGGCGGGCCTCGCGACGGGTGGCGGAATCGGCGTGCTCGAATCCACCACTGGGGTGCCTCCTGGTGATGTCGATCTGATCGCTCCGACCGGCACCGTGGACGCGGGAGACGCCGGCATCCGCTCCAGCGGCAATTTGAATATCGCCGCCTTGCATGTCCTCAACGCAAGCAACATCCAGGCGGGCGGGGCATCCGTCGGGGTGCCTGTCACCGCTGTGGCGGCTCCGAACCTGGCGGGCCTAACCGCCGCATCCAGCGCGGCGGGGGCGCAACAGAACGCGGCCAGCGACGCCGCCAAACAGACCAACGGCGGGCAGCAGACCGGCGCGCAGGATCTCCCATCGATTATTACAGTAGAGGTTCTAGGATACGGAGGCGGGGACAGCGCCGGAGGGTAGAGCGGGGCGAGTTTCGAGGCACGGAAACGGGGAATCTGTTTCCAAATTGTAACTTGAGCGTTTTTGGCGCTCATCGTACAGACATGGCAATGCGATCCCTCCTCTGTTCCGCCGTTTGCCTGACGCTTGGTTTTTCGTGTATCCCTGTTCATGGGGAGGCTCCGGATATGAAGGCGCTTCAGGCCGCAGCTGACAAGGGGGACGCGGGCGCGGAGTTTGAACTTGGACGCCACTACGCGCATGGGGAGGGAGTGCCGCAGGATGACGTCAAGGCGGTCGCGCTGTTCCGGAAGGCGGCGGAGCAAGGAAACGCGAAGGCGCAGAACAATTTGGGATCGGCATTCGCGAATGGCAAAGGGGTCACGCGCGATGAAGCGGAGGCTGCCAGATGGTATCGGAAGGCGGCGGAGCAAGGCTCCAGTTTTGGCCAGCAAAATCTAGCGCGGCTGCTCTACGCCGGAAACGGGATTCCAAAAGACGTGCCGCAGGCGTTGGAGTGGTTCAAAAAGGCCTCGGAACAAGGGCTGGCCGAGTCCACTGAAAAAGTGGCGGAGACTTACTATTTCGGCGACCAAGGGGTCACGAAGGATCCGACCAAGGCGGTTGAATGGTATGAGAAGGCAGGCAACCAGGGGAGCGTGTCCGCCCAGAGAAACCTTGGACTCATTTACTGGCACGCGTTTGGCGTGAAGGCGGATCTCTTAAAGTCAGCGGACTGGTTCGAAAAAGCGGCCAGGCAGGGAGACGCGCAGGCGCAATGCCATCTGGGAAGATTTTATTTGCGGGGAGAAGGTGTTGAGAAAGATTTCGTGAAAGCGAGCGCATGGTTAACGCTGAGTTCCAGAAAAGGAACGGTGATGGCAGATCATCTTCTGAAAGAGTATAAGACTCAGATCACCGACGAGCAGATGGAGAAGGGAAGGAAGCTTGCTGAGGAATTGCAGCCAAAGAAGTGAGAGCGCCCGGGGAATCTACCCCGGTCCCGCAAGGCGGGATCACAAAGGATTGCCTCTTCGCGCTTTCTCTTTTCTTCCTCGCTCTCCTCTGTTTTCTTCCGGCACTTAACAATGGGTTCGTCAGTTATGACGACCCGGTTTACGTCACCGACAATCCTCATGTCCGGCTGGGGGTGACATGGGCGGGGGTCTGGTGGGCCTTCACCAGCTTTCACGGGGCGAACTGGCACCCGCTGACGTGGCTCTCTCATATGATGGATTGCCAGGTGTATGGATTGATCCGTCCTTGGGGACATCATCTCACAAGCGTTCTAATCCACTCGACGAACGCGGCCTTGCTGTTCCTGCTTCTGCGGAAGATGACGGGCGCCTTGTGGCGGAGCTTCCTTGTCGCGATGTTTTTTGCGGTTCATCCACTAAGGGTGGAATCGGTGGCCTGGGTCGCCGAACGCAAGGACGCGCTGAGCGCGTTGTTCTGGATGCTGACGATCTACGCGTATGCCGCATGGGTTACGAATACGGGGGCGAACGGCGGGCGGAAGATGTGGCGCTATTGGCTCGCGCTGGGGTTGTTCATACTGGGGCTGATGAGCAAGCCGATGATTGTTACGCTGCCGTTTGTGTTGTTGTTGCTGGATTATTGGCCGCTGGGACGGATTGGGGGAGCGGCGTTTGACATCCCGCATGGCAGGACCCTACAGGGGGGAGGCGGATCCGGGGAGCCGGCCCTGCAGGTTGTGATTGAGAAGATTCCGTTCTTTTTGCTGGCGGGGGCGGCGAGTGTTGTAACTGTCTTTGCGCAACGCGGCGGCGGAGCGATGGAACTCGATGCCAGCCTTCCTTTCACCTGGCGAGTCGAGAATGCTCTCGTTGCTTACTGTCGATATCTGGGGAAGCTGTTTTACCCCTCGAACTTAGCCGTTCTTTACCCTCACCCGGGTGGCTGGCCGCTTTGGGAGGTGATCGCGGCCGCGACGCTGCTGGTGGGAATTTCGACGGTCGCTTGTCTCCATCGTGACCGCGCCGTTTTTACGGGTTGGTTCTGGTTTGTTGGCACGCTTGCGCCTGTGATCGGTTTGATCCAGGTCGGCTCGCAATCGATGGCCGACCGGTATACTTACCTGCCATCCATAGGAATCCTGATAGCTGTTGTGTGGGGAGGCTGGGACCTGGTTCATCGCTGGGTGAGACCTTCCACGGCGGTCTCGGTCGACTTGCGTGGTGGCGATTCCTTTGATCGTGATCACACAATGGCAAATCCCTGTCTGGAAGGATGGCGAGACCCTGTTTCGCCATTCCCTCGCGGTCACGGAGGATAACTGGCAGGGACGTGTTCACATTGGAGTGGCGATGGTCACAGCGGGCCGGGTGGATGAGGCGATCACGCAGTTTCGCAGGGCGGTGGAGCTTTCTGGAGGGCGGGCGGAGGCCCGTTTCAACCTGGGCGCGGCGCTCGTCCAAAAAGGTCTTTTTGATGAAGCCCTCGAGCAGATTGACGCGGGTCTCGCGCAAAAGCCTTTATTCCCAACCGCGCACTTTTTCAAGGCGCTGGCGCTGAGCGGCAAAGGGAACACGAAGGAGGCTATTCCCGGAATATGCCGAAGCGGCGCGTCTAAAACCCGATTACACGGACGCCCATAATTTTCTGGGGATCGCGCTGGCCCAAGCGGGACAGTTGGATGACGCGATCTCCCATTTCCGGAAAGCTTTGGAGCTGAAACCGGATGATGCCGATCTGCATTTCAATCTCGGGAACGCGCTGGATTCCCAACATAAGACCGGCGCGGCAATCGCTGAGTTTCAGCAGACACTGAGGCTTAATCCCGGCGATGCTCGGAGCTGAGAGCGCGTATTGAGGCGATGCGCCGGGGAAAATAGTCCATGCTTTCATCGTCGATGCGAAAACCCGCGGCAACGCGCAGTTCGAGTGAAGCAGAAAGCCGTCCCTTCGTCAGGCCGATGGGATTACTGGCGTCCCGCGCTGGGTCTGATCCTGATCACGATTGCAGCGTATCTCCCCGCCTTTGGAGGAGGCTTTTTGTGGGACGACAACGTGATGCTGACGGACAACCCTTTCATAAAGAGTGGCGGCGGTCTTGCAGAGATCTGGTTTGGACATCGGAACCCGGACTATTTTCCGCTCGCCTCCACCTCTCTCTGGCTGGAATGGCGCATTTGGGGAACTCACGCCTGGGGTTACCATGTAACGAACATTCTCCTGCACGCGCTCAGCGTTGTCCTGCTGTGGGAAGTGCTGAAGCAGCTTCGGATTCCCGGGGCGTGGTTTGGCGCTTTGATCTTCGCGGTGCATCCGGTCAATGTGGAATCGGTCGCGTGGATCGCGGAACGCAAGAACACGCTGGCGATGCCGTTCTATCTGCTGGCCGCGCTTGCTTGGTTGCGATGGGACGATGACAAACGCCCGAGGCAATACTGGATGTCGCTTGGGATGTTCGCGCTCGCCCTTCTCAGCAAAACTTCCGTGGTCATGCTTCCCCCGGTTCTGCTGCTTGCAACGTGGTGGCGGCACGGGCGCGTGACGGCGCGCGATCTTCTGGCACTTGCGCCGTTCTTCGCCCTGTCGCTCGGGGCAGGGCTGCTTACCATCTGGTTCCAGACCCAAAACGCCATACATGGAGTCGCGATTCCGATGGGCGGCTGGCCGGCGCGCATCGCGACCTTGGGACGAGCGCTCTGGTTCTACCTATGGAAAGATATCGCGCCTGTGAATCTGAGTCTGCTGTATCCGCATTGGCCGATCACTGGCGTATCCTGGACGCCGCTCATGCTGTTTATCGCGATGTTCCTGGTATTCGCGATGCTCGCGTTTGGAGTCATTCCCAGCGAGGCGAGGGCTGACAAACGGGAATATGCCAGGGGGGCGCTTTTCGCGCTTGGTTACTTTGTACTTTCGCTCTTTCCGGTGCTGGGGTTTTTCAGGATGTACTATTTCCGGTTTTCGCAGGTCGCGGATCAATGGCAGTATGTCGCCATCATCGGGGCGGCCTCCGCAGGCGGATCCGCGCTGGGGCTGTTTGCGGAACGCAACCGGCTGGGCGGGCGATGTCTCGGGGCGGCTGTCGCGCTTGTATTGGCGGCGCTGACATGGAACCGCTGTTTCGTTGTGCATAGTGATGACACGGCCTGGGCGGACGTATTACGCCGTGATCCGATGTCCTGGCTGGGCAACGCGAACTTCGCGGTCTCGCAGATGCATCAGAAAAATACCGATGCCGCGCTGAAGTATGCGCTCCGATCCGCCGAATTGAATCCTGATTTCGGCGATGTCCATACCCTGGCGGGCACCGCGTTGCAGGAAAAAGGACGGCTTGATGAAGCCATCGCGCAGTTCCGCGAAGCCATCCAGATCACGCCGGACGCTCCTGACGCGCATGACAACCTCGGCGTCGCGCTGATGAAGCAGGGCAAGCTTGACGAAGCGATCTCCGAATATCAAACAGCGTTAAATCTCCGGCCGGAGTTCACCGCCGCGCAAGTAAACCTGGGGATCGCGCTTTCAAAACAAGGGAAGGCGGAGCAAGCGATGATGCTTTACCGCGCGGCATTAACGACGGCCCCGGAATATCCGGAGGGGCATTATCATCTCGGGGTTGCGTTGGTCGGGCAGAAACGGTTTGACGACGCCCGCGCTGAGTTTGAAGAAGCGGTTCGGCTGAAGGCCGACTACGCGGAAGCGCTGAACGACCTTGGGGCCGGGTTTGCCCGGGAGAAGCGTTTTGACGAGGCCATCGCGAATTACCGGAAAGCGCTGGCGGCAAAGCCCGACCTGGCGGAGGCGCATAACAACATGGGCGCGGCGCTTTACGGACTCCAGCATGTGGATGAAGCTATCGCCGAGTTTGAAGCGGCTGTGAGACTGAAGCCGGACTACGCGACGGCGCAGCGGAACTTGACGGCTTTGCGCAAGCTTCGCGGCAAGCAATAAGGCACTGTTTTGATCCGCAGATTTTACGCAGATTTACGCAGATTCTGGGAAAGCTCGGGCGCGTTAGAACCGCGCTGGCGCATACGGCTTCTTGGATTCGCCCTGTTCCTGCTTGTCCTCGGAACGTTCCTGCCGTGCATGCGCAACGGGTTCACGAATTACGACGATGAAACCTACCTCACGACAAACACGCATGTCCAGGGCGGTCTTTCGTGGGACGCGATGCGATGGGCGCTGACGACGAACCGCGCGGCGAACTGGCATCCCCTTACCTGGTGGTCGCACATGCTCGATTGCCAGCTTTTCGGCCTGAACCCGGCTGGGCATCACTTCACGGGCGCGCTGCTACACGCGCTGAATGCTCTGCTGCTTTTCCTGCTGCTCCGCGCGCTGACGGGGTCCACCTACCGAAGTCTATGCGTGGCGGTGCTTTTCGGCATTCACCCTCTGCGGGTGGAATCGGTCGCGTGGGCCTCGGAACGGAAGGATGTTCTTTGCGCTCTCTTCTGGTTTCTGACCACTTGGGCTTATGTCGCATGGGCGCGATCTAGCGACGCGCCGAGGCGGGAGGAAGATGTGGATGTATTGGCTCGCGCTTGGGTTTTTTACGCTTGGGCTGATGAGCAAGCCGATGATCGTGACTTTGCCGTTCACCCTTTTGTTGCTGGATTATTGGCCGTTGGGGCGGATCGGGGGAGCGGTGTTTGACATCCCGCAGGGCGGGACCCTACAGGGGGACTTCAGACCGGAAAAACCAATCCTACAGGTCGTAGTTGAGAAGATACCCTTCTTTGTGCTCGCGGTAACTTCGGGGGTGATTACTTACCTCGTCCAGCGCGCGGGCGGGGCGGTGCAGGAGGCGGAGGTTTTTACGGTTGCGGTGCGAATTGAGAACGCGATCGTCTCCTACCTGCGATATATCGAGAATTTCTTCTACCCCGCAAAGCTCTGCGTCTTCTACCCGTATCCCTTTCATTGGCATGGCACGGCGGTTGCCGGCTCCTGCTTTATCCTCATCGCGATTTCGGTCGCGGCGATCCGTACGCGCAAGCGCTTCCCTTTCTTTGTTGTGGGCTGGCTGTGGTTTGTTGGAACGCTCGTGCCCGCCATCGGGCTTGTGCAGGTCGGCATCCAGGCGAGGGCGGATCGCTACACCTACATTCCCTCCATCGGCATTCTGATCGCGTTGGTGTGGGGAATCGATAATCTCAGCCGGCGCTGGCGCTTCCGCGCGGCGATGCTCACGACCGGCATGGCGCTCGCCTCCATAACGTGCGCGCTGCTCACTGAACGGCAGATCGGCTTTTGGCGGGATAGCGAGACGCTGTTTCGCCACGCCCTGGCAGTAACCCGCGACAACGCGACCGCCAATCTCGACCTTGGAGTAGCGCTTCTTAGGGAGCGTCGCCTGGATGAAGCACAGCCGTTTTTGGAAACGGCAGTGCGGCTCTGCCCTGAAAGCCCGAAGGCCCAGTTCGATATGGGCACGCTGTATTTCGCCCGGAACCGTTTCACCGATGCGGTTCGCAGTTACGAACAAGGGTTGCGACGCATGCCGAACGACCCGGTCGCCCACTTCTCACTGGGTATCGCCCTCCACAAAACGGGGCATTTGGACGAGGCCATCGCCCAATTCCGCGACGCCGTCGCGGCTTAACCCGGACTACCTGGACGCGTTCAACAACCTCGGGTCTGTGCTGCGCGAGGAGCGGCGTTTTGATGAAGCGGCTGCGGCTTACCAGGAGGCAATCGCGGCGAACCCGAAGTATGCGGAGGCCCGCAACAACCTTGGCATCGTGTTTGCGCGGTTGCACAGGTTCGATGAGGCGGTCGCCGAGTTCCGCAGCGCCGCCGAGATCAACCCCAAGCTTGCGGAAGCGCATAACAACGCTGGGTTGGTATTGGAGACCAAGGGCGACAGGCAAGGCGCGATTGATGAGTATCGAAAGGCTGTTCAGGTGAACCCGGATTACGCGGACGCGAGAAAGAATCTGGAGATGATTCTGGAGCGGAGATTTTAACGCGGAGGGCGCGGAGGCGCAGAGAGAGATTGAGAGAGAGATGATGTTCTCGGCATTGGAAGCGCGGCGCGAACAGACTGGAGAGAACGGGAAACGAGGAGGGGTCTGGCTTTCCGTTGGCGCTTTGTTATACTTTCCACATGCGCATTGTAACGATGGAAGTGGAGATCAGAAATGGACGCGTTATAACGGCGAAATCGGAATCGCTGCCAGAACGGGGAAGAGGACTCTTAACGCTGCTCCCGGATTCGGTCGTCGTTCCGAATGCTGGCTCCATTAAGGAATTCATAGCGCGCTGGGCTGGCTCATTTTCCCTGCGCGAACCGGAAGGCGGAGATCCGCGCCTCGATTTCCTGATCGAGAAACACGCGAAATAAGGGTGCGAGTCCTTCTGGACACGAACGTTTTGCTGGATGTCGCTCTCCGCCGTCCCGGTCTGTTCGAGGGCAGCAAACGCGCCTTGGAAAAGTGCGAAGCCGAGCGCGTGGAACTCACGATTTCGTGGCATACTCTATCAAATCTTTTTTTATATTTTGCGGCGCGACCGGGGGGCTGAGAAGACGATTTCATTTCTCAGGCACCTTCTGAGTATCAGCACCGTCTCGCCGGTGGCCCATACCGATGCGCTGCGAGCCCTTGATTTCGCATTGGGGGATTTTGAGGATGCGCTTCAACTCAGCGCCGCAGAAAGCAGAAATTGTGGAGCAGACGTGATCCTTACGCGCAATAAGGGTGACTTCGGAAGCCCCGCCAACATCGCTGTAATGACGCCGGAGGAGTTTGCCCCACTCGCGCCCATTGGGAACTAGCCAATTTCGACGCGCAGCCGCATCTTCGCCTTTCTCTTCACAAGGCGCGGGGCACGAATGGTTTCGTTCGAGTGAATCGTCTGCCCGTGGAACCCTGCCCCGGCGCTTGACACAAAGCGCCCTACAATATTTGGCCTGTGGCCTGTCGTTTAGGACGCGCGTCAGTGACCGTCGTCTCCGGCGTGTTGCGCGGCCAACTGGAAGCGGTAGAACAATTCCTGGCCCAGCATCGCCCGGAGGCGGTCATTCGCGGCGTTCTGGGCCTCCTGCCAGCGGCGCAGATAGGCAGGATCATGTGGATCCTGGCTTCCGCTTCCGATGGCATTCATGAAGTCCTGACGCACGGTGGCGATCATGTTCAGTTTGTCTTCGTCCATGTTCAGCGCATCCGGCTTTGCAAATGCCAATGGCATCTCGGCGGGCCGCAAGTAAATGCCGGAAATCGGTGGTTCCGGGCTTGGCGCGCGACGACCGGAGGCGCAGCCTCGCTGGCGACTGGGAATTGCTCTCCCCGCCCGCAATGGGGCTGCCGGCCAGCAGCTCCTCGGCATGGGTCCGAGCATCCGGTCCAAGGAGGCTCGCGATCAGATCCAGTTCCTCTGTGCGCAACTGCGGCCAACTCGCTCCTTAACCGCCTCTGCGCTTGCGCCCGCCGACCACGCTTCCGTCTGGATATCCTTCGCCTTCGCTGCGAAGTCGCGGCTTACCTTCCCAAAACGATATCAAATAGGCTGTCTGTCGGGGCATCCGATCCGGCGAAGATTCGCCACCAGCTGACGTAATCTCCGAGAGTCGATCTGCCTCCACTCGCTTGCGTGGATTGTTATTCGTCAGCGAGGACGGACTGGGCGCTGACGTTTCCTGCCGCGTCGGAAAGTTCGCGTGTGTGTCGAGGATCGCGGCAACAGCAGATAATAGCCCGCTGCGCCAAAGAACGCAGTTAGCCGCGACCGAGAGACTCTGAAAAGCGAAGGGTTCATTGCGGCAATTTCACAATCGCTCACAGACGGTCAAACCTGAGGCTGTCGAATGCAATCTCGGACAGCCAGCGCTCAGTGCTTGAACCATTTGCAGCCAGCTATCAAGCTTAAAACGAAAAAGGCCAGTGCGGGTCACGTGACCCACACTGGCCGATATTTGCATTGATCTTAGGGAGCCGTAGCGACTACTGCGCTCCAATCAGATCAACTTAGTATGTAATGTTGCCACCGTCAGCAGTGCGGCTAACCGCAAAGCTGCCGAGTTGCACAGCTCCAGGAGCATTAGGGAATCGAATTCGCCACCGCATCGGCGACAGATAATCGTCGTCGCTGGAAGCACTCGCCCGATAGTACATCGTGCTCCAAGATTCCAGAAGGAATACTGGCCATTGATCAGAGGAGCACATTGTTGTAATCCACGCCGGAGAATCCAGCACCAAGAGCAACACCATTGAAGGACAACTCTCTCGCACCAGCAGGAAGCGCGTTCGCGTCAGCGTCATTCGTGCCAAGATAGGTCACGAAGTACTTGCCTGAGGTGTTGTTGGCACCCGCCGCCTTGGCGAGATTTCCACCGCTGGCATAGCCACCGTTTGCCGAGAGCAATCGCAATGCCGTCAACAGTTTCCGCAGGAGTGAGATCGAGCGATGTGATCGTGTCCGTCGTTGAGGAAACGGCAGCGTTGCTGCTGTTTGTCGGCTGATACTGAACAATCGTCTGAGCACCCAAGCCATAGCCGATTTCCGCCAGAGCGGTCAAGCGGGTTCCGGAGTCTGGGTCGCGACCCAGCCGCGTAGATGGCGTGTACCAGCATCAGCTCGCATTCCCTGTGAACAGAGCAAGTGGCTGACTTCCACCAGCCAACAGCGCACGTGCCTGCTGAGTTGGTGATATTCGTCAAGCCAGCGGGAGCGCCCTTGCTCGCGACCCACTTGAATATCACGGCTCCAACAGGGGAATTCGCATCCTCTGTCAGAGCTGGATAGAGCACGCCATTGATATTTCCCGAAGAAGGCCGAAGACGACTGCAGCGTGTCGGACATCGCGATGTCGGGAACGGAATTGGTGTTGCCTGCTCGTTGAGAGGCCGGAAGTTCCTGCCCCTGAACTCGTCGTCGAGGTCGTTGGCAGGAAGGCCACCGAGGCGAAAGAAGCCGCAACTGTCTGGTTTCCAGCTTCCGATCCGGTCCAGTCTGTTTCAATGATCACAGAGGATCCCGTGCTTTGAAGGGTACCCTTTCGCGATGACGAATGTGGCACCGGTGAAAGATGATCCGGCGTAGCCGAATGATCCACCAGTGCTGGCGGGTAGGGTTGAACCGTCTGTGCTGCCGAGGGCAAGCAAGATGGCGGCGTTAGCCTGAGCGCGATAAGCAGTCGAACCCGTGAAGCGGATTACAGTCTGCGAATGCGCGGCGCTGGCGCAAACGAGGGCGAGAACACTCGCCGATAAGATTTTGATTGATTTCATTTAGTAGGGATTGGGTTTTGGCGTTGTCTGATTTCGCCACGATCGACTAGCGACCGCGGCAAAGTGTTTGTTTAGGCCTTTGCGACGGAGCGGCGACGAGCAACAAAAGCGATCGTGCGAAACTGCGGCAAAGAGGGAAGCCCAGGTTGAAGGTTCGGGAACTGCGGCAACCGTGTATGAAAGATCGCCGCTGCTGTCCAGCTGAGAATGTTCCAGGCAGGGTCGTGCCAGGTAGCCGTGCCACTGCTGGTAGGAGTCAAGCGGTCGAAATGACAATGAATCTGTCGTCTGCCCTTCATTGGAGGGGCTGAAATACGCGAACGATTTGTTCGCCGCATTCGCGCCGCCTGGCTGATAGGTGGCATAAGAGCCCGGAGTCGTCGCTTGCTGGAGACCTCAAGTCGCTGTTCGCGGTCGATTTGTTTCCAGAGTAGCCGTTGTTGCCCATGCTCGTTGATGTTGTTCGACGGCGTATTCTGACTGCCAGCAGTTTTGCGGACAAAGATGTCGCATTCAAATTGGTCGTATACAGGGTTTTGGCTGGATCCGATCCAACGCGTCGCAGTCGACGTTGCTGCTTCCAAGCTGTATAGAACAGAGGTTTTCCCGGTGTTTGAATCGATAGCGGTGTACCAATTCGAACCGAAGATGCTGGATAGGTCGAGCCAACGCTGCCGTAGCCGGTTGTGCCCGAGCTCAGCAAGGTGAAGCTCTGATTTAGATTGTAATTGGAGATTTGGCCAAGATCCAACAGGTAATCCTGAGTGGCACCCGGTCCCGCAGTTTGGCGAAATCCAAGGAAAAGGTCGTCTGGAGCGTAGGTGGTAGGGGAGTTTCCCGCGTTCGCTGATAGCGAAAGAAGGGTTGCACCAATCGTGGCGATTAATGCACTCGTTGTAAGTGTTTTCATGCGATATATTCTGTTTGTTTGGTTGAAGAATCAGCGCAGTTTTGCGCTTCGATTCGCACTGAGAGTACTGGATCTGGGTTTACCCTCAAGGAGTTTATCGTTACAATCGTGTTACGAAGGGTCGCCTTGAAATGTTTTATCTCCAATTACATGGAAAAGGCGATCCCGTGAACTAACCACGGAATCGCCGTTGAAAAATCAAAAAAGTGCTAGGCGCGAGATCGGACGCGTATCCACCCCATCATTCCGGCAATGCCTAGCACGAGAAATGTAAAAGCAGAAGGCTCGGGAACCGCAAGAGCGGTAAACGATAGATCACCACTGCTGTCGAGGGTAAATGTTCCAAGGAATTGACCAGGGGCCCCCTTGGTCCCTGGTGCCAATCGATCAAAATTTGCCGTGCTGGTTGTCTGAATCTCGTCAGAAGGGCTAAAATACGCATAGGACTTATTACTCGCGTTCGATCCGCCCGGCTGATACGAGGCGTATGTCGTTCCAGGAGATGTAGCCTGCTGAACACCCAAGTCGCTATTCGTCGAGGAGACGCTTGAGGCATACCCGTTGCCGCCGAGATTTGTGATATTGTTAGAGGGGACATTCTGCGCACCGGAGGTATTAAGGGTGAAGTTTCCGCTCCCGTCGGTTGTGTAGAGAGTCCTGGCAGGATCCGAACCCACTGCTGAGACAGAGGTAGCACCAGCTATACTCCACAGCACAGCAGTCTGGCCCGTATTTGAGTCAATCGCGGTGTACCAGTTTGCGCCGAAGATGTTGGCAAGGTCTGTTCCCACACTCCCGTACCCCGTGGTTCCTGAACTGGTGAAGGAGAAATCATGGCTAAAATTAAAAGTACCTAGCGTTACCCAAATCCAGGAGATAGTCCTGCGTACTACCCTGTCCCGTCGTCTGCCTGAAGCCGAAGAGCAGGTCGTCGGGATTGTAGCTTACCGTGGAACTACCTGCACGTACGGGCGAAATTGCAGCCAGGAATGTGGCCACCGCGAGAAGGACGCGTTTAGAGAATTTTTGGAAAGTCATGCGCGTTTGAAGAACCAAGAGGTGATGGGAATGAGATTTAAAGGGTCTGCGGCCCGGAAAGATGGAGAAGCATGACTGGAGAGGCAAGGTCTGAATTGTTACGATTGTGTATCAATGCCGAATCCATCGGCGGGGGTCACTTTTTCGGGATGGGGTCGAACCAGCCCGAACGGGACCGCCAATCTAATAGTTCGGGTTGATGGCGCTTCCGACACCGTTACGGGATACCTGAACGCTGCCAAGCAGGACCGTTGCCGTCGTGCTCGCGATGTAATCGGAAACGGAATCCGCTGCGGAGATTGCAGACTGGGTGGCGTTCGACCGGTAATAGATGTGTTCATACCCCCAGAAGGTGAATTGCCCTTCCGCCAAGCCGGCGAGTTGTTGTAACTGCCTCCTGGAGGTGTTCCCAGAGCGAAGCCGTTGTATGTCAACTCGCGAGCACCCGCAGGGATCGCGGTCGAATCCGCATCATTTACGGCTACGTAGCTGATGTAGTAGTTCCCGGAAGAATTATTGGCTCCCAAAGCCGCTGCGAGGGCGCTGTTCGTGCTGTATCCACCGTCGCCGATCGGATAAGCGATGCCGTCGACGGTCTCTGCAGGCCATAACGCCTGCTTTGCGATAGTAGCTGCTTGTGCTCGACACAGCCAAGCCCGTTTGCATCTTGCGGCTGATACTGAGTGACTGTTTGCGCCCCAGCCCATATCCGATATCAGCAAGAGCCGTAAGACGCGATCCGGCGTCCGGGTCCCGGCCTGTTGCGTAGATTTGAGTGGTCTCGTCAGAATGATTGCCGTGAAAAACGCCAAAGGCAGGCTTCCGTTTCGAACAACTGCCGCGCAGCGTTGGAAGTGAGATTTGTACCCCAGCTAGGCGCACCCTTGCTCACAAGCCATTTGAACGGAGAAATTCCGACAGGAGAGTTGGCGTCTTCTGTAAGCGCGGGGTAAACGAATCCATGGTATTTGCCGTAAAAGGCGGAGGCGCTCTGCTCCTGATCCGCGACGGCGATGTCGGGGACGGCCTGTGTATTCGGATTGCCGCTCACTGTGGGATCAGCAAGACCCGCGTGGCCCGCGCCTGACGATACGGTGCTGCTCGTAGGCAGATAACCGATTGCAATGCTGGCAGCGACTGTCTGAATTCCTGCTTCTGCCCCGTTGAATGTCGTTTCGATGATCACAGCCGAGCCGGTGCTCTGCAGCGTGCCGACGAAGATGCCCGAGTTCGCGCCGGATAGCCCCTTTGTCCCGATGTAGCCAAAGGAACCGGATGTGAGCGTGCTGCCGTCCGTGCTCCCCAAGGCATAAAGAATCGCGGCATGGACGTTACCGCGGTCTGCTGTCGCCCCCGCGATCCGGATGATGGCCTGGGCTTTAGCGGCGGAGACGCCGGTGAGGGAGATTGCGAGGATAAGAAGGAGATTTCGGAGTTTTGTTTTCATTTTGGATTGAGATGGACGTGATACACGAGTGAACCAGTAGAGTATTAATGTATATCTCGCAAGTAGAGTTTATAATCTTTCTGGAAAAATCCCAAAGGGCGCGGCTTGCGCGGGGACACTTGCGCGCTCGTATTTCGTTGCGGCGGAGGGGTGCGCCGCGCAATGTGGTCCCTGCCCCGTTTCCTTTGTTGTAGCGACGGAAGCCGACTCGATGGCCAGTGAAACTCTCATCCAATCCTTGCTTCTGCGGCTGGAAGCGGCTTCGTCGCTGCGCCGGATCAGACTGGCGGCGCTGTTTGTGGCGATCATCGCGGTAACGGTGTTCTCGCTGATCCGGTTTCGGGGGCTTTCGACGCCGGAGGGGATGGATCAGGCGCAGATCGCCCGCGAGATCGCGCGGGGGAACGGGTTCACGACGAAGATGATCCGGCCGCTTGAGTACTGGGAGCTTCAGCACGAGGGCAGGGCGTTTACGCCGGCGGCGCTGCCGGACTTGTACCACGCGCCGCTGGGCCCTTACATAAACTCGGTGTTCCTGCGGCTGGTGCGGAGTTCGTGGCAGATGACGCCGAACCTAAATCTTTCCAACGATTCAAGTATCGCGGGGGGAAATCCGTGCGACCGGATGATCGCGCATGTGGCGATTGGCTTCTTCCTGCTCTCGGTGTGGGTGAACTACCTCATCGCGCGGCGGCTGTTTGACTCGCATCTGGCGCTGCTGGCGGCGGGTTTGGTCCTGGTTTGCAACCGGTTCTGGGAGTTCGCCCTGTCCGGCCTGCCGCAGATGCTGATGCTGCTCCTTTTCAGCGGCGCCGCCTATACGCTGCTGCGGGCGATCGAGGCCAGGGACGCGCCGGGCCGGTCGTGGCAATGGGCGGCTGCGGCGGGGGCGCTGTTCGGGATGCTGGCGCTGACGCACGCGCTGACGATCTGGATTTTCCTGGGGGCGCTGATCTACGTAAGCATCGCGTTCCGTCCGCGAGGGCGGCTGGCGCTGGTGATGCTGGGGGTCTTCAGCGTTTTCTACGCGCCGTGGTTGATCCGCAACTACGTGGTGTGCGGGGAGCCATTTGGGCTGGGGTTCTATGGGTTCCTGCGGGATGTGGTGAAGTCTGAGAGCGCGATCATGCGCTCACTGACATTTGACATGGAAGGAGTGGGGCCGGTGACGTTCCACACGAAGCTGCAGGCGCAGGCGCTGTTCCAGATCGCGCGAATGAACGGACTTCTCGGTTCCAGCCTTGTGGCGCCTCTGTTCCTGGCCTGCCTGGTTCACAAGTTCAAGCGGCAAGAAACCGCGGCATTCCAGCGATGCGCGCTATGCATGATCCTGGCGGGAGCGTTCGGGATGGCGCTATTTGGACTCGATACGAAGGTGGAGGTACAGGCAAGCGACCTCGGGGTGCTTTTCATACCGGTGACGATCTTCTATGGCCTGGCGTTCCTGCTGGTGCTGCTGCACCGCCGGATGGAGGTTCCGAACCGGGTTCTTCAGGTCGGCTTCATCTGCCTGGTGTATCTCATATCGGCTTTCCCGCTGCTAAACGCCCTGATCCAGGAGCAGGGGTTCTTCAATTGGCCGCCGTATGTTCCGCCAGTCATTGCCTACCTGCGGGAGTGGACAGGTCCGGATGAGGTGATCGCGTCGGACATGCCGTGGGCGGTGGCTTGGTACGCGGATCGCAAGAGTCTCTGGCTGCCGACGATGTATCAGGAGCTAGAGAACCTGAATGACTTCAACAAGCTGGGCGGGCCGATCGTGGGGCTTTTTTTGACGCCGGTGTCGGGCAACGCGGGCTTCCGGAGCGACATCGTGGATGGCGATTACCGGGATTGGCGGGCGTTCATCATGGGCGTGGCAAATGTGAAGAACGGGCCGTTCCATGCGGCGACAGCGTTGCCGTTTAATCACCAGTGTTTGTACTATAGTGACCGGAAGCGGTGGTAGGGTGGGTAGATAGATAGGCTCGGGGCGAGCGTATTCGGGGAGTTTGTGCCGCCGGTTAGCTACGGGGGCGTGGAGAGGTTGCGGACGTCGCAGAGCGGCGACTCCTGATAGGAGTTTGTTCCGAGCCAGTTAGTTACAACGCGTGGGGAGGTTGCGGGATTCTTCGCTTTGGCGTTGATACGCCGGGGGCGTATTAGGAGTTTGTTCGGGGCGGGTTCGTTGCGGGACGTGGAGAGGTTGCGGACGCCTCGGCGAGGCTTCCCTACCTTATTCGAGGTCCAGGGACCTTAGGAGGGCGGTGTTGACGGTTCCTGTGACGGTCAGGCCGTGCTGGCGCTGGTAGGCGCGGATCGCCTCTCTCGCTTGCGGGCCGATGACTCCGTCGACGGACCCATGGTAGTAGCCTTGATGCGCAAGAGATTCCTCGACGGAGGCATCGACCGAACGCTCGCTACCGCGCATGGGCGGTTCGACTTCATACCCCCGATACACTGTGGGGTATGGAGCGTAATAAGGGTAGTAGTAGCCGGGGCCATATCCGTAACCGTAATCGCACGGATAGCCGCCGTAGTAACCGGGGTAAAAACCGAAACCGATGGATATGCGGCCCCTGTCATGCCAGCCTTCCCCTCCCCGGCCGCCATGCCACCCCTCGTGGGCGAGCGCTGTCGAAGCAATGCAGAAAACCGCCGCCAGACCTGACAGAAATACTGTTATTTTTCGCATAGGAGTAATGAGGTTAAATCAATGACATAATTTCCGCAGGACGGGGCTTTTTGTCAAATTGGGGATAGCGATTCCAAGTGTTTGATTCCTTGTTTGCAACCTTGGGACCAGGGGGTAGCAAGACGACGCTTAATCAAAAGAATACGCTTGATCTTTCCATTCGCTCGCACAAAGTGGCGGCTGTTCTTTGGCAGTTTAGTAGTTGCGCGCGGACGCGAGAAATCCCGTGTGAATCGGGAACAGTTGCGCTGCTGTAACTGGATACGACTCTCCAAATGCCAATCGCCGGGCAACCGGTGGTGAAGGCGGAGAGAAGGTTAAGCCAGAAGTCAGAACATTCGCCCCGCGTGCTCTCATTCGTGCCGCCGCGATTGCGGACGGCTCGAAAAAACTTCTTCGCAAGAAAGAAGAATGAGAGATCAGAAACTCGTGCGGCAGCACTCCCTTTCGATCTCTCGAAACCTGGAGTCCTGTACGCTTGAAAACATCCTATATCGCCGCCATCACCATCCTGACCTGTACCCAAGTGGCACTCGCGCAGAATGCCACCCCGCAATCCAAACTAAGGGAACCCGCCATCGACGCGATGGAAGAAACAGGAACAACTCCTGTGCCGACAATCGTGATCTCGGCGACGCGAAACCCACAGGTTGAGACAAAAATCGGGAGCGCGGTGACGCGGGTGGGCGCGGACAAGATGCAGCGGGCGCAGGATGTCGATCTCCGCCAGGCGCTGGATACCGTGCCGGGAGTCGTCGCAGTGGACGCGGGGGGGCGTGGCGGGTTCGCCACAGTGTCGATCCGCGGAAACCGGGGCAGTGATACCCTGTTTCTCGTGAACGGTGTCCGCATCAATACGGGCGTCTTCCAGAACGCCGAGCCGTTCCTGGCATACGCCGGCACGAGCGGCCTGGAGAGCATCGAGGTCTTGCGCGGACCTCAAAGCACGCTTTACGGGTCGGAAGGGATCGGAGGCGTGATCTCGCTGGACACCGCGCGGGGCGGAGGGCCACCGAGCGTGGACTTTCTGGCCGAGGTGGGCAGTTTCGACTCTTTCCGGGAAAGTCTCGGCAGCCAGGGGGCGCTCGGAAAGGCGGCGGACTACTCGTTCACTTACGAGAGGGATGACACCCAGAACAAACGGCAAAATAACGATCTGTCGATCAACCGTTATTCCCTGCGGCTTGATTACCAGATTCTCGATATGCTGAGCCTGCGGCTGGATGTGGTGGGGCTGGACGGGCATTACCAGGAACCGGGAAGTGATCGCCCGCAGGATTTTGCCAGCAATGATCCCGGCTCGCACACGACGGGCCAGAGCAATCTGGTGGACGCGGTAATCGAGCTAAAGCTGGCTCCACAGTGGACGCAGAAATTGACGCTGGGCGTTTACTTTGAGCACTACGGGCTGGAGGATCCCTCCTATGCGGGGAACTTTTTCTTCCCAACCCACTACTTCAGCAACGCCACCAATTATTCCGCGGACTGGCAGCACACGGTGCGGATCGCGTCCAACAACCGGCTGACAGGCGGGCTGGCTTTCAACGAATTCACCGGGCACGACAATTCGTTCTCATATACCAGCATCTCGGATTTTGCGGCATACATCCAGGACGAGTGGACACCGGTTAAAAACCTCGATCTCACCGCCGGCACACGGTTCGACCGCTACGAGAAAGCGGGCGACGCGCTCACCTACCGCTTTACGGGTGATTACCTGTTCCCGACCAATACGAAAATACGCGGCAGCTACGGAACGGCATTCAAAGCGCCTTCCCTGTTCGAACTCTATTCGAACTCGACCGCCTTCCACGGCGCTCCCGGGTTGCGGCCCGAGAGGTCGGAAGGCTGGGACGCGGGCATTGATCAATACCTGTGCAATAGCAACGTTGTCCTGAGCGCCAGCTACTTTCAGAACAACATACGGGACGTGATCGCCTTTGTGGACACCAGTTCGGTCACAGGGTTCTATGTGAATCGCGACACCGCGCAGAATCACGGGGTGGAACTGGCCGCGCAGATGACGCTCCTAGGGGAGTGGAGGACGCGGCTTGCTTACACGTGGCTGCGCTCGACCTACAACTCGGGCGGAATCACGCTTCGACGGGAGCAGTTGCCGGAGAATGAACTGAGCCTGGACACAAATGACCTCTTTTTTGGCAAGTTGCTCGTTGGCTGCGGACTCACCTACATGGCGGGGCGCGTGGACAACGATTTCTCCGTATTCCCGGTGGCTCGGGTGAATCTACAGGACTACTGCACGGTGAGAATCTATTCGCGATATACGGTGAACGATCACATGGCGGTGTTCTTCAGGGGGGAGAACCTGGGCAGCAGCCGGTATGAGAACGCGCTTGGATACCCGGGGCTGCCATTTGGAGCCTACGGGGGCGTGGAGTTGAAGTTTTGAGTTTTCATTGAAGGTTCGCGCTGGTTCAAACGCCAGGGGAGCGCCCGCCGGAGAGCGGCGGGCGCTGTGGCGTGATCCACCGGTCAGCGGAAAAGGATTGAGAAGGCGGGGGTTTGCGATGATAGTCGCGGACTATGAAGAGCCGCTTCCCCGCTGAGACAATGGTCGCATTTGCCCTGTTTGCCGTGGCGGTTTTCTTTCGCATGGGGCCTTTGATCTCGGGCGGCTCTTCGTTTCTGCCCAACTTTTCGCCTCTGACAGCGATCGCGCTTTGTGGAGGCGTCTATCTCTCCAGACGCCTGGCCTTTGCCTTGCCGCTGGCAATCCTGTTTATTTCTGATCTTATCCTGAACGCGCATTACGGAGCGCCGCTCGTCTCGATGGAGATGCTTTCGCGGTATATCGCGTTTGGCTGCATTGCTGCTCTTGGCTACGCGCTTCGGGGGCATGCTCGCGTCCTTTACGTGATGGGCGGGGCGATCGCGGGATCGCTCGGTTTTTATGCGGTGACGAATACCGCTTCCTGGCTGGGTTCGCCCGCTTACGCGAAGACCGTCAGCGGATGGGCGCAGGCGCTCACGGTTGGAACTCCAGGATACCCGCCGACGTGGGTGTTTTTTCAGAATACGTTTGTTAGCGACTTGCTGTTTACCGGGTTGTTTTTGGCTTCAATGGCGGTGGTTCGTAGAGGGACGGATGAGGCTGAGGTGCCAGCGGGGTCGGGCGACGCGGTAGCGGGTTAGAGGGGGCACGTTAGGGCGCTATGGCGCTATGCGGGGAATGAGCTTGGGGATGTGCGGTGCTTTAGCCAGGGTTTGCTACCTGAGCTTCTCTCCATTGGATTCTTCGCATTGGACGTTGATAAGCGGGTATTTTTAGAGAGTCTTGTTCCGGGCTGGTTTGTTGCGGGGGCGTAGAGAGGTTGCGGACGCCTCGGCGAGGCATCCCTACCCTGGGCGTCCTACCTTAAGCGGGGCACCATTCCTGCTCATCAGTTGGTTGCAGAAATGTGTTTCGGACGGTCGATCAGCGCAAGAAGGCCGCTCCCCTATGGAGGGAAGCCGCACTGTCATGGCGTCGAGCGTGGCATAACCTTGCTGGAAGTGCTGATCGGCATGGCAATTATCTCGCTCTACGCGACGGCGGCGATGCCCGCATTGCTGACGATGAACCACATCGCGGCTGCCGCGCGCATCATGACCACGGCCAAGGAGGTTGTGGATCGGAATGTCGAGGCGGCGAACGCGGCGCCTTTCACGGCCTCAAGCGTTCCGGCGATCCTCACGGTGACAGGGTCGTCCGTTCAATGCATTGACTACCCCTCGGGCGCAAGCAACCCAATTAACCTCCTGCCAGATACGACCGGCGCGGCGGTCGTGACCGGAACCCTGACGAAGTCGGTGACGCTGTGGAGCACTGCCGACGCCACCGACAACGCAAATACCCGAATCGTGACCTTCACGATGAGCTACTCGCTTTTCCGAAGGCAAATGACCTACCAGGCCACGACGCTGCGGGCGCCCGACAGATGATAAGCCACTGCCGCAACAACACAGGGTTCACGCTGCTCGAAATGATCATCGCGCTCGGCTCCATGCTGCTCGTGGGAGCAGTCGCCTTCTACCTGCTTTCCATGGGCACCACTCTTTACGCTAAGGGGTATTCGCTAAATTGCTCAAATATCGCTCTGCGCTATTCGCTGGACCGGATGAACGCCGAGATCAGCGGGGCTACGGCGTTGCCGGAGCTGATAAACGTCTCGGCCGGCACGATCCAGAGCAACCAGTCGGGCTCGGCAGCGGGTGTCCGGTTCGACAAATACCTGGGCGCAAAATATGTGGTGGTGAACCCCGGAGGAGCATCAGGGACGGGGCTTTCCGCCGCGAGCACCATCCAGATACAACGCTCGACGGATCCCCTCGCCTCGCCGCCGCTGCCGTTTCGAACATTCACGAACAGCGGAGGCTCATCTTCTCAACAAGAGGTGCTGCCGAATGATGTGCTGCTCATCGACGGAACGAGCGCCCGTTATGTCGTCACAGATATCGCGACGGTAGTCTCAAATTCAAACTCGGTGCTTACGCTGAGCGTGCATGTCTCGCCGGCGGCCACAATCCAGTGGATCGCGCCCGCGTTAAAGACAGCGGTGCTGGCGCGCGAGGAAGCGTTCATTGTCAACGGCTCCCAACTGGACTTTTACCCCACCATGGAAGGCGTGACAAACCCCGGCAGCAACAGCTCGTCCAACAATACAATAGCAACCAACCAGTCGGCATTATCGCCAACGATCCTGACGCGCGATCTGAGCACCGGGAGCCCGACTCCGTTCAGCCTTGTCACTGGGACAAGCACAGGAAGCTACGTCTCGGTCTCGCTGGCCGTGTCGGCGCAAGCCTATTCAAGCTACCTCGCCAACAAGCAGAGCCTTAAGTTCAATAACTACGTAAACTTCAACACCGTGCTTCGGCCGCGCAACGCGATCGAGTCGGCCTCGCCATGAAGCTTATAAAAGCCAAAAACGATGTCCAAGGGGGCAGCGCGCTGGTCGTGACGCTGATGACGGTGATGCTGCTCACCGCGCTGATAGGGGTTGCCTTCGAAATGTCCGGGACACAATCGCAAATCAGCAATTCCAGCCAGAATATCGCTCAACTGCGGTTCGCCGCGGAAGGGGCGATGGATATGGCGTACGGCATCTGGCTTACCGCCGCCGCTGCAAAGTATGGGCCGCCGCAGTCCACCGATCTGCCCTCGCGCATACGCGGACCTTCACCAAGCCCCCTGGTGAATTGGCCCACGACAATGTCTCCCAAAGGGTTCATCTTCGCGTATTCTTCGACTGCTTCCGCGATCCAGATCAACTGTGTGGACTCTTACGGCGCTCCCACGACGAGTTCCACGGGCACGCCAGTGCATATGGCCGCCTATCCGGGCTGGAGTGGGTATGACTACTCCTACATCGAAAGCGTGAGGCTCAGCAGCACCACGGCGGCAGGGCGCGCGGTGGACTATGGGCTGAGGCGTTCCATCGACTACGTAAATGTTCCTCTCTTCCAGGCGATGGGTTTTTTTGAGGACGACCTGGAATTCTACAAGCCGGCGAACATGGAGATAGAAGGTCTCATCCATACGAACGGGAACGCCTACATCAGCACGCAACAGGGCTACACCTTGCAGTTCGACAACAATGTGTCGTATGTCGGCAGCTACTACTCTACGAACACGTTTCCGACAGGCGCTACTGCCTACAGCCCGGGCGGCACCATAGTCGCGCCGACGTACCTGACATCCACGCCCTCGCAAGTATCGACCATGGAGCCTCTCGGCACGAGCGAGTCGAGCTACTTCACCGGAAACGGCAACCCAAATGAAGACAGCATGCGGTTCCTGATCGAACCACCGAATACCAGCTACACGGATCCCTCCGCGCTGAGCCAGCGCCGCCTTTACACGAAAGCGGGGATCATCATCGCCATCAGCGGGAGTAACAAGACCATCACCACGCAGAATGGGGTGACGCTCACATCCGCGCAGCAAAGCTCCATACTGGCGGGGTTGTCGCAGCAGCAGGGGAAAACATTTTACGACACGAGGGAAGCATCCTACATGGATGTAACAACCGTTGATATTTCGGTGATCGCCCCCATCTTAAATAGCGTGAACGGCTACAACGGCACCAGCGAGAATGGCGTCCTGTACATCTATGACGCCACCGCCGCGACCACTACAGATACGAATGAGAAGGCGATCCGGCTAACGAACGGCTCGGTGCTGCCGACCAACGGTTTGACGGTCGCGACCGAGAACCCGCTCTACATCCAGGGCGATTACAACGTCGGCAACGAAGCCGGGAATATAAACAACGTCCCGACGAACGCGGCGGGAACGAGCCAGGTGATCGCCGGATCGAGCACAACGACTTCGCCGGTCGTCTCCGGCTACTCACGGCCTTCCTCCGCGGTGATGGCAGACGCGGTGACGATCCTTTCGAACGGTTGGAAGGACACAAACTCCAGCTCATCGCTTTCAAGCCGCGATGCTTCGAACACCACGGTGAACACGGCCATCCTGGCAGGATCAGTTCCTGGGACAGCCACGAACTACTCAGGAGGGTTCAATAACTTCCCCCGGTTCCTTGAGGACTGGTCGGGCAACAGCTTCACGTATTACGGTTCCATGATTCAAATGTTCCACAGCGCGATTGCCACCGGACTCTGGGATACCGGAAACATCTACTCTCCGCCGTCCCGGTTCTGGAACTATGACAGCAATCTTTTGGCGAAATCGCCTCCTGGCAGCCTGGATGCGGTAAGTTGGAGCAGAGGAGCGCTCACGAGGTACTAATGAAGGGCGGCCACAGGCCGATGAAGAAGCCGGTGGCAGTGATTGTTTGGATTGCGCTGCTGCTTGCGGCAGGCGCTCCTTGCCGGGCTCTCGATCTCTATCCGCATCGGCGGGGGACGATCATGCAAACGGCAGGAAATTACTACTTCCAGGACGGCGACAAGCGGATGGGATTCCGTGTGGACGCAAAGACAAGCGTAAGCGGAAGCCCGACGGAAGCATTGTATATCTTTGGGGATCTTCCGATGGAGGAGATGCGCGTCACGCATTCCCGTTTCAGACCCACAACCGGGTTCGACGCGCTGGGCTTAAAACAATACGAAGAGGCAGCGCGCGCCACAATCCCCACGGGAGTGTTGAAGGCATTTCAGAAGGAACTGCCAGGGGCGATCACGATCGACGGATGGACCAGCCACCAGTTCGTATTTACCTACAACTTTTACGGCAGTGAGATCACACGCAGTGTGACCTTTCTAAACTATAGCAAGAAGGAGCAGCTACAAATCGTGATCACAGCGCCCGCCCGCGATTACGAGAAATGCTACCGCAGAGCCTATCTGATCCTGAACTCATTGTACGAGATCCGCGAGGGCGAAGAGAACCAGGGGGCCTAGGGCGACCGGCCGAGCGGCAAGGCGAAGGCGTTTCAATGAGCTGAACGCACTTCAATCTTGCCCGCCCTAATCCGGGTCTGAAAACAGGGCTGCGCGAACACGGATGGGCCGTCGATGACCCTGCCATCGTCCAGCGAAAAGCGGGAGCCGTGCCATGGGCAGACTACCGCGTCCCCCTCCAGCTTGCCCTCCGACAATGGGCCACCGAGATGGGAGCATTTCTCCCCGATGGCGTAAACCTTGCCATCGCGGCGCGCCAACAGGATAGCGGTTCCATTCAGCTCAGCGCGTCGCATCTGGTTTTCGGCGAGTTCCTGTTCATCGAGCACCGCTGTAAAATGTTTCACCTCCTCGCGCTGGGCGTGATCGACACCAACGCGCTCCCGGGAAACGAGGTGACCGCCCAGCCAGCCCGCGAGACCAGAGAGCGCGAAGCCGGAAAGCGCGGAACAAATACCCGCTGACCGGCTCCCCCGCCTGCGGAGGACCCATGAGTTGGCAAAGAGACCGATCGAGACAACATTCAGTATTCCGTGGAGAGCGCCGACGCGCCTGGCCTGGCCATCTGTATGACGCCAATCATTCAGCCCCGTAGCAGCGGCCCCGATGGAACCCAGAAGACCAATGCCGAGAGCGGCGTCCGCGCCGGGGCTAAACGTCTTGTCGCCCGTGGCCGCCTCCCATAAATCCAACAGCGATGACACACTCCATGCTCCAAGCGGCACGGCTATGATCGCAGGGTGGAGCGGATGCCCGAAGCGCGTGCCATGGAGGGTATTAAGAAGGGCCTGGGGAGCCTCCTTCAGGGTGGCGTCGGCGACGGCAGTGAGGGCCTTGTCCGCCGGTTTGAGCAAGTCGCTGCCATACATGTTCATTTCCATAGTGGTGTTCCCCACTTGCTTTCGTGGGCCAAGGGAAATGAGGCTGTAGGAGTTTGCAGGGGGCGTGTGTTGGTCACCCCGTTCATGGACGATTCAGCTTCGTCGCCAGACATCGGAATTTTGTTTCAGTGAAGGCAGTTTACGCTGTTCGCCTTCACTTTTCGCTTAATTGGAAGGTCTGCGACGAGGCGGCAGAAAGCCCTACCCAAACAACCAGGGTATAGCTGCCATCGGTATCGATGTATACGCCCTGCCTGAAGTTTGGACCGGCGGGTTGTGGCGCATGGTTTATTTTGAGAGCAGCGGCAGCGCTCCGGCTGGGCCAGCGCTTGATCTGGAAGCAGAGGTTGTTGATTGGGTGGTCGGCTGAGGCCTCCAGTGTGAATCCGAAGGGAGTGCCGGAATATAGGAAAGCGTAGGCTCTTTCATTCTGGATGTAGCCCTGGCTGGCCGCGCCAGAGACTCCGGTGACGCCGGGCGCCTGCAACCAGGAGCGGGCCAGGCCCATGAGCGTGGCTGCGGGCTGATCGGACATGCCTTCCAGCAGCACCTTCTCCTGAAAGGGAGCGCTTCCGGATTCCTGAAGGTCGTTCGGCCAAAAGTAATGAGAAATGGAAGAATGGGCGGCGCGGTCAGGGAAGGAGGCATTACGACCCGACGAGTCCACCTGCGAGGTCGGCCAGTGGTTCCACGAAGGAAAGACGGAATACCAGGTGCGTTCGCCGCCATAGATATCGCCATGATCGAATTTTTGTATGCTGAAAGGGGAATACTGTCCGGTCAGATGGATCATCTGGATCACGGAACCGGGATACCTGGGCTTTGGCGGATTGGGGTTCCAGTCGTAATCGACGGCGTTCCCTTTGGCATCGACGAGAGTCATCACGGGGGTCTTTCTGATGACGCTTTCCGGGTGCTGCCCTTCGCTGAGGACAACGATCTGTTCATCCCATTCGTGCCACAGGTTGGGCTTGGAGGAGTAACAGCGCATGAGTTTACAGGTCACCCCATCCGGATAGATGTAGAAATACCAATCCGCGATATCGCCCCAGCCGGAAGCGGCATCATAGTAGGCCCAACGATGATCTGGATTTGCCAGGCGATAGCGCCAGTGGACGACTTTCCTGGCGGGAGTGTCTTCGATCAGCCGCACGTGCGAATCGAGGCAGGGCTTATCGGACATCGGCTCGCAGTCTCCCGGGGATTCTCTGTTAAGCCCGGTTTCGTTGAACTCGTTGGTATACCATTGGCTGGCCTCATTCACCATCATCGGGATGTAACTCATGCCTCTCCAAAAAACATATTTCATGGGAGTCTCATCGAATCCCACCACCAGATCGGGGAAGTCGCCGACGCGCCAGAGGTCATCCCACGTCTCATAATAGGGCAGGCGGCGCGCAGGACGCGCTGAATTTCCCGCCGGTATCGAAGGAAGGAAATCGGCGAGTTTGCATATCGGGCGCTGAAACGATTTTTGACCCGGGGTTGAACGCTGCAAAGGAGGCGGAGACTTGAGACGCGCTTAGGGCAGTATTATAGACCCGGATTTCATCAAGAAGTCCGTCGATCCCGAAATCACTGGGCTTTGATCCACGGGTGTCCTCGGTTGGCTTTCGCATGATACCCGCCTTGCCGACGCGCGCGTCCGCATCGGCCGTTTCGATCCCGGTCGTTCCTACCTGCTTGCTGGCGATTTCGCGGCCATCCACGAACAAGCGCATCATGCCATCGAGCTGATTGTATGTCCCGACCAGTTGATACCACCGGAATAATCCGAGGTGATCCGGATCGGTATAAGGCGGCTTTCCCGTCACCGTAAGTTGCTGCCACTTGCCGCTGACTTCGACCATGAACCCGGGATAGCCATGGCTGTCGATCCCCAGGAAGTAACCCTTGTTATCGCCTTGCTGGATTACAGGAGCCCAATTCCAGGGGTACGCGGCCAGCGCAAACCAGCCCTCCAAGGTTATGCTACCGCCCGAGAGTTTCGGCGCGGCGGAGGCGGGAAGCACGACCGCGCTATGGTAGCCGTCAAACTCAAGAGCCGTTCCAGAGACGCCTTTCTTCCACAGGACGTGTGGCCCAGTAACGGGAAGGACGGTTCCGGTGACCGCCTCTGTCGTCGCAGAGCCGGCTCCTTCATCGAACCTGAACCACAAGGAAGGAGGCGCAACCGGGTGCTTCTGCGGAGGACCGGCCACGGTGTGAGCGGGCGCAGAGGAATGGCGAGGCTCTGTTTTGCTGATTACAACAATCCCGTCGGCGTTCAGCTGCAGAACCTGGACTGTCCGGTTGAGCGGGTCGTTCCAATCGTCCAGGCTATCCGCGCATTGCCTGATCACGCGGGTAACTTTCCCATCGGGGGTGATGGTGAAAAGCTCATCAACAAAGCGATCCAGCGCTACGTTCCCGTGAGGGTTGCCGCCGGTGAAGCTTGAAAGGTAGCGCCAGTGGATGACGACCTTTGCCGGGGTGTTTGCGAGCACCTCCGCGTGGGAATAGACGTTGTTCCGATCCGGCATCGGTTCTACTCCGTCGCCACTGCGCGGGACGATCTCCGGCAGCGACCACTGCCCTTTGCTGGTGACCCAATACGGCAAATAACTCGTGCCGCGGGAGAAAATGAGTTTCCCCGCCGCCAGCCGCGCGACCACATCCGCGTATTTCCCGGCGCGCGACGCGGCTTCCCAAGCCTGCCCCTGATCGATCTTCGTGTAATAAGCGCCGAAATCCTGGGCAGGCTCAGCCGCGTGGCCCGCAAACTTAACGAGGAGCCACAGGACTCCCGCGATGAAGGTCATCGCGCCTAATGGTCGCATGATTCGTTGATCTTTGGATAGCATGGGAGGCGCGATGGGCGGCGGTGAGCAGGATTGCTTTGTGACGTTTGACGCTATGGTTTTCTGTTTCATTGGGGGTGGTCAGGATGCTCGGTCAAACGGGTTACCTTGAGGTTCTTGCAATACACCTTGAGCGAGTGTCGGAGTATTCTGACTCCGGAAGAGAAGGGCAGGCAAGTTGCGCCATTTGATAATATCGCGCAGTGGCACTCGCGCCACGAGAACGGCTCGCTATGCCGCGATCAAATCGCTCCATAATCACACGACCGTTAGCGCTGGCATAGGCCTGTTAAGATGATGAATTGCTTGCTTCACTGCGCAAGATTCAGTCAAGTTGATGCCGTTCACCCCTGTTCCCTTTTGGCGAAATAGGGAGGCCGCGCTCACCACACCCCAAGAGCTTCGACTCCTCCACCAAAGCGATATGATCCGCGTGATCAGTGGGATTCACCCGCACGTCCAAGGGGCAGCCGATTCGCCCTTTCCAGAAGTCGTGGTCGCGTGGTCTCACGTGTGCAGTTTTACCGGTACGTTCCTGGCCGGTCTTGTCAGTGAAGGCGTAGACCAAAACGAGAGGGCTATCGCCATCCGCGGCTTCGGCCTTGTCTTCTTCCAGCGCGACTAATCGGCCTGTGCGCCGCTCGCCGCTGGTTGTTAGCCGGGCGAGTTTGTTGTCCCAATATATCTGACGCAGGAGCGTCCGGAGGCCGAACCACAGCAAACAACCGGCCATGAGCGCAAACATGCCGCCGGGCAAAAAGCCCTCGCCTGCCGAGCGAATGCGGCTGATGGAGGGATAAGCTGAGGAATAAACCACCGGGATCGGCGAGCCCCGCGTCGCGCTGTTAAACATGGACGCGAAAACATCCGAGTTGGACGTGTGCGTGTTGCCGCTACTGTCCTGGTAGCTGTAGCTAAGGTAATCGGAGACGCTGTGGTTTTCGTCTTCAGAAGTGGTCTTATCCGTCACTGTGCCCGTGGTGGAACGTCCTGTCACATCCAGCAGCACTTCCTGGCTAACATAATGAAGGCAGAAGCCCAGGCAGACGAGACCAAACAGGACTATGAGGGAGCCGAATATCTTATTGGCCATAGGTCACAGGGATCCAGGAATCGACAGCTCGACTGTAACTGCGCTCCAAGATTTTTGGCAATCATACTCGCAGCCAGTATGCACGCTCTTTCTTACGAGGCACTCCGGAAAGGCGCTGGCTTGCTCAGAATTAAAGATGGCGCTACCGCGATGTGCCAGGACTGATAGCGTCTTTGACCAGCAACTTGCGATCCTTGCCCTGTTCTGTCGTGGACATCCGGTAAATGTTCGTTTTCTCTTTGCCCGGATTTTCGCTGATGAACAGGATCGAGTTGGGCGCGTTCAACCAATGGGAATCCCACGCGTAAAGTGATTTCGGCGTGAGGCGCGTTGCTTTCTCAGCCGCAAGATCAAGCAGCCCAGACGGAAGGCGGCGGCCCGTCCCAATCCTTCCGCGCTTTTTCGTCCATCTCAACGTCCATGAGCAACGACTTGCCGTCAGGTGAGGCGTCGAGGCGGATGTCGCCGCTCATGCCGCCGTGGGGCACGATTTTCTCAATGGCCCATTTCTTGAGGACCTTTGCGTTGAGATCGAGCTTATAAAGGCTGTCCATGTCTTGGGCGTAAAACGATTTTCCGTCCGCCGCCCATGCCGAACTCCAGTAACTCGCATGTTTCGGTTCCGATTCCTGCACGTAGCGAAAACCCGTCCCGTCCGCATTCACCAAGCCGATGCGCCGCTCATCCTTGACGTAGAAATCGAAGAGCAGTTGTTTGCCGTCGGGCGACCAGGTGGGAGCCATGCAATTATCGCTCGGAATATCCTTCAACATCGTCGTTTGGTTCGAAGCAAGATCGAGAATGGCGATCTGGCGATGCGCGGGCTGACCATCAGCCTGGACGGTGTTATAAGCGAGCTTGGTTCCGTCCGGGAAAAATCAGGTGACTGGCCCCGAGCGATTCTTTTCGGTGATGTGCCGTCCATGTTGGCGACCCAAACGGCGTTGTCGTGCTCATAAGTGAGCTTTTTGCTGGACGCCTTTTGCGCCGGCACGAGACCGACGCCGGCAAGGAAGGCGAGAGAAAAGGCGATGACGTGTTTCATGGTGATTTAATGATCGTGGATGAGACGGATTCTCTCATCGGGGGTTTCCCAATTATTGGTTCAATTTTTGAGTCTCCAACTCACGCGCCAAGATGCAATCGTCTCTTTCTCTTCGCGGGGATCAGTTTCAGCCCGGCAAGAACAGCGAGTTTCCGCTGCCGTTCATCGAAAGACGCCAAGCTCGCGCAACCGCATTGCAAAGCCGCGGCTACGTGCAGGACATCAAGGCTCCGGCTTCCGATTTCTCCGGAATATTGCGCGGAAAGCCGTTCTGCCTTGATGAATACTTCCGCGAGGTCGTATTCGCGCCGCGCCAGCCGTCCAGCATCAACATCCGCGCGAAAGACCCGGATCGCCGCCGCTTCCTCCGACTTGGTGATTTCGCCTCGGAAACGCTTCAGGCGGATTGCGTTTGGAATTTCCAACTCGTGGATGTGTGAGAAAGCCAGGGGATCGCCCGCCGCTTCAATGATGGCTATTGCCTCCGGCGAATCCTCTTCGAAGACATAACTTTTCACGAGGATTCCGGTATCGATATAGACGCTCAAGTGTTTCCCCTATCGTAATCAAGAACACTCTGAACATTCCCTTTCGCGGGGCCGTGTGGGAACATCTTGCGGAGGCGGGCCATACGGTCAACCGGCGGGGCCGGCTTCCTCCTGCGCGCCGGGGCGAGCGTCGCGAAGGCAATCCCACGTTTCGTGATGGTGACGGCCTCCCCGTCATGAATCCACTTGGAAACGGTCGCAAAGTTATTGCGCAAATCGGCGACAGTGGCGGTTTTCATTGTGATAGAATATCTATCATGCATACCCCCAGTCAAGCGTTCATGGGCGGGATAATTTTCGACCGGTTTCTACGATTCGGTGCGTCAGGTTGGCGCCCGAGCATGATTCGTCGAATCGTCGATTCCATCGCTGGAGACCGTTGCCAGTCACCTACCGCATGATAGAAAAGTCATGTGAAAACGACGGTAACAGAGCGAGGTCACGTCTCCATTCCAGCGGAACTCCTTTCGGGAAATGCACCTGACACGGGACAAACCGTCATTTGGGAGAGGGTTTCCGCGACCGAATGCCGGGTGATTGTGTTGCCTCCGCCAAAGGTTGAGCCGGATCCAGTCGCGGCGCTGAACTTCGCCAAAGAGCACGGTCTGGAAACCCGGCGCACCGATGAATGGATGAAATTTTTGCGGGAAGGGGAGGAAGACTGATGGCGTGGGTGGTAGATTTGTCCGTATTGCTCGACATCCGCATGAACGATGTGGATTTTGGGCTGGCTTCTGCAAATTGCCTGGTGGCTCACTTGTCTGACGGACTGACCATTGCTCCGGTGACCTATGTGGAACTTGCGCCCGCCTTCAGGGGTGACGCGCGCCTCCAAGATGCATTCCTGGAGCGCAACGGCGTCGAATGGCTGACTTCCTGGACGCGAGGCGACACGGAAATCGCTCACGAGCTCTGGGCAGACCATGTCAAAAGGAAACGGGCCGGCCATGGGAGCAAGAGGCCGGTGGCTGATGCGCTCGTGGAAGCCTTCGCAAAACGGTTCCAAGGGCTGATCACGCGGAACCCAAAACACTTCACGAGCGTTCTGGTCGTCGTCCCATAGGGGCGCTTCGCCCTTTCGGCACTTCTGCGGAGTGTCTGTTTCACTTCACGGCTCGAACCTGTTCGAATTCATTCCAGGTGATTGCGGGACGCGTCGGAACGTTGTTTTTGCTTGCAACGGCAGGCTCGTATCCGGATATTGCGACCGCCTGACTCGATAAGACCCTATCGTCCAGTGGCCTAGGACACTGCCCTTTCACGGCGGTAACACGGGTTCGAATCCCGTTAGGGTCGCTCAGCGATCACCGAAGGTGAATTCGAACGAAGTTCGAGCCGAGCAAAGCGAGACAGACTGCGCGCATGCGCAGCCACGAAGGGGTGAGGCCGCAGGCCGAATCAATCCCGTTAGGGTCGCCATCCGGAAGAATAAGTAGCTTGCGGGGCGGTGAAAATCATCTACGATGGACGAACTTGCATCTCCCTTGGGCGCGGTCGGTACGCCTATTGCTGAAAGCTCCGTATGCCAACGCCGAGAAACCTCATTTTTGCTGTCCTGTTCGTCTTCGGACTGGCCAGGGTCGCGTCGGCGAATCTGGCCCAGAATGGTGATTTCGGCGTTACAGCTTATTCTGGCACCCAGACCGGGATCACTACGACGTTTGGCCAGTTTGGGACCGGGTATCTAACCGTTCCGAACTGGACTACCACGGGATACAACTTCGTTTACGCGCCCGGCACCGCGGACGCTGGCACACAGGGGGGCGCGACAGCGGGCCAGCCCAAAGAAGCGCCGGGTGAATACAATACGAATGGCTATGGCAACACATACATGTGGGGTCCGAATAATGGCAGCGCGAACGGCCTGCCATCTACAAGCCCGGCAGGGGGGAATTTCATAGCTGGCGATGGCGCTTTCCAGGTAGGCGCGATTACGCAGACTATCACCGGTTTGACGGTGGGAGAAACCTACTCCGTAAAGTTTTACTGGGCGGGCGCGCAGCAGCAGGGATTTACTGGAGCAACCACGGAGGACTGGAAGGTAAGTTTGGGAGCCCAGAGTTTCACGACTCCAGTCGTCAACAACCTCACCAAGGGCTTTACCGGGTGGGTGCAGCAGCAATTCGACTACACGGCTACGAGCGGCACAGAGACACTCTCGTTTTTGGCGGCGGGTACTCCGAATGGGCAGCCCCCTTTTTCACTGCTCGCGGGCGTTGACCTGGAGGTCGTGCCGGAATTTACGAACTGGGTTGTGTTCGCGGTTTTCTGCGCGGGATGCATCATCCTTGAAGCCGTCCGGCGGAGGCGCGGCAATAGCGCCTCGTTTCGTTAAGGCAGGCCCTCAGGGTCGCCAATGATCCACCAACTGCTCCGGTATGGCCACGGCTTCGCTGTGGATGCCGGCCGACTTGCGATTTGGCTTGTGTTACTCGTGGCCATCTTTGTGCCTTTGGAGCGCTTATGCTCCGTGCATCCAGCGAAAATCTGGCGCAAAGAGATCGGGGTGGATCTCGGCTGGTATTTCATAAACAGCCTGCTGCCAGCCGCGATTTTGTCTGTGCCCCTCGCTCTTCTCGCGCGGGGGCTGCGAGGCCTTGATCCGGCAGGATTCTATTCCTACATGGCGGTGTTGCCACTCTGGCTCCGGCTGCTCGCCATGATTGTCGTAAATGACATCGGAGCCTATTGGGGGCACCGCGCCCTCCACGCGTCCCCTCTCCTCTGGAGATTCCACGCGATACACCACAGCGCTGAGCACCTCGACTGGCTGGTAAACACACGCGCGCATCCAGTCGATATGGTTTTCACGCGTCTTTCGGGGCTGGCGCCGGTTTATCTGCTGGGGCTGGCTTACTCGACTGGGCCGCATATCGATACGGCGGTGGCGATAGTGGCTATCTTCGGGACGATCTGGACGTTCTTTATCCACGCCAACATCAAGGTACGCCTCGGGCCGCTGGACTGGCTGATCTCGTCTCCCGCTTTTCACCATTGGCACCACACCAACGACGAGAATCGAGACCACAACTTCGCGTTCGTTTTCCCGGTGATCGACCGTGTCTTCGGCACAGCCTGGCTGCCGAAGCATTGGCCCTCCGCGTACGGGATCAGCGGGACGGTGCCCTCCACGCTGGCAGGACAGTTTTTCGAACCTCTTGAAGGGGCAGGGCGCCCCGCCGAAGCGCGGCGAGTTGCAGAGGGAACTTTCGGGAAGGACGGAATGACAAACCCGGTCCAGGATCCACTTTCAAGGAAGACTGGAATAGATCGGGCGTAGGCTCGGCGCGACACCCCAGCAGCGCGGCCCGCAGGAGACACCTGCGCGGACTTTTTCGCCAAGGGGATTGTTACCGGCGAGACGCAGGGCACAGGCATACGTCGCGGCGCATTCACGCGCATTGATGAAGAGAGACCTTCGGAGCCGGTTCGCCTCTGGACTGCCGCGCGGTAAAACTTTCGGATGCGTGTCCTTTTCTGCGAAGCGCGTTCGTCGAAGTATTGAGGGGCCGAAGCGCCAAGCGCAAAACAGCGAAACGCCCTTAAGAACGAAATTAATTATGCATACACCCTCCGGCAATCGGGAACTCACTCTCACGCGCCTCATTCACGCATCGCCTGAACGTGTCTATTCCGCATGGACACAGGCAGAACTGCTCAAGCAATGGTTCGCGCCCAAGCCGCTGACGACCACCCTGGCGGAACTCGACGTCCGACCCGGGGGCGCATGCCTCATCGTGATGAGCACGCCGGACGGATCGGAGATGCCTAATCGGGGAGTGTATCTTGAGGTTGTTCCGAATGAACGCCTCGTTTTTACGGATGCCTACACGGAAGCATGGCAACCATCGGCGCAGCCATTTATGACCGTAATACTTACGTTTGAAAATGAAAACGGTAACACCCGCTACACGGTTCGTGTCCTCCACTGGTCGGTCGCCGGCCGGGAGAGGCATGAGCAAATGGGTTTTCACAAAGGCTGGAGACAATGCGCCGACCAGCTCGCAGCCCTCGTCGAGGAAGTTTAAGCCTCGTCCACCAAAACAAATACACACCTAATACACCATTATGATCATCAAACTTTCCATTGGCTTCGCCTTCCTCATCGTCATCTTTTTCATCATCGTTGTCCTGCGACCGGGGAACTTTCGAGTGGAACGCACCGCGACAGTCGCGGCCTCGCCGGACGCAGTTTTCGGGCAAGTCAATGACCACCATAAGTTCAACCTGTGGAACCCGTTCATGAAGATGGACCCCAACGTGACAACCACCTACAGCGGCCCGGAGTCCGGCATCGGCGCGGCATGCAATTGGGACGGCAATAACGCAATTGGGGCAGGGTCAGCGACAATCATCGAGAGCAAACCCCGAGAGCTGGTCCGCATGCGAATGGACTGGAAACGTCCGATCGAAGGAACCAGCACCGTTGACTTCACCTTCACACCGCAAGGCGGCCAGACGGTGGTGAAGTGGGCCATGTATGGCAAAAACGGTTTCATCGGCAAATTGATGAGTCTATTTATGAACTGCGACAAGATGGTCGGCCCTCAATTTGAACAGGGTCTCGCAAACCTCGGCCAGGTCGTCGCTCCTTTAGCTGCAAAATAATTCGCACGGGCAGCAGATCTTACGCTCAACGAGCGATTCAAGAAGCATCGGCCGATTGCTCAAACCACAATCCCCCTTTAACTCAAAGGCATCACCATGAACCCGCAAAATCCGACTGACGAATACCTGCTGCTTATCCGAGGCACACATTGGAATCACGGCATGTCGCCCGCGGAGCTGCAGCGGGTAATGACGGACTTCTATGCATGGGTGGATGGACTCACGCAACATGGGGTCCATCGCGGCGCGCAGCCGCTCGTGGAGGAAGGCAAGATCGTCTCAGGCGCGCGCGGCGTGAGCGTCACCGACGGCGCGTTTGCCGAATCGAAGGAGGCAATCGCAGGATACTTCCGAGTCGGTGTTTCCAGCATGGAGGAGGCCGTGCGACTCGCTCAGGCATGCCCGGTTCTAGCCTACGGCGCGCAAATTGAAGTCCGCCCCATTGCTGATCTTTGCCGCCCGATGGCCGAAGTGAAACTGCAAAGCAACCCTTAGCGACGGACTCCTACGACCAGAAAGGACACCCTATGAGCAGCACAAACACCATTCAACTTCACCGCGTAATCCGCGCGCCGGCAGAGAGGATCTATCGAGCGTTCCTCGATGCCGACGCAATGAGCAAGTGGCTTCCGCCAAACGGGTTCACGGGAAAAGTCCACCATATGGACGCCGAAGTCGGGGGCAGTTTTGCGGTGTCCTTCACGAACTTCACGACCGGCAAAACCCACTCTTTCGGCGGCGAGTATCTGGAATTGCTGCCTCACGAACGCATCCGCTACACTGACAGGTTTGATGACCCGGCGCTGCCTGGCATCATCCATGTGACGATCATTTTGAAGGAGGTATTCTGCGGCACCGACGTGAGGATCACGCAGGAAGACCTGCCCGATTTGATTCCCGCCGAGGCTTGTTATCTTGGCTGGCAAGAATCACTGATCCTGCTTGCAAAGCTCGTTGAGGCGGAAGTTTCTGACTAGCACGACGCGCGCGCCTGAGCCTGAGGTTTAGGTTAGCGGCGCTTGAGATCGGGGCCAGATTGATTTCCATGTCAGACCACACGCCCGAACATGGCCAGCATCATGGCGAAATCGCCGCCGATTTGTTTCGGCGCGAAAGCGCGCGGCTTGTGGCGATGCTTGCCGGACAATTCGGCACACACCGATTGCAACTAGCCGAGGACGTGGTGCAGGAAGCGCTTGTGCGCGCATTGCAGACGTGGCCCTATCGCGGCGCGCCAGATAACCCCGCGGCGTGGCTCACGCAGACCGCCCGCAACCTTGCTCTCGACCATTTGCGCCGCGAACAAAGTTGGCGGGAGAAAGAAGAGGGCATCGCCAGCGAGCATGACCGCTGGATTGCCGTCCCCGGCCCGCGCGAGGAAAACGCGGATACTTTTACCGACGACACGTTGCGGATGATGTTCGTGTGCTTTCACCCCCAACTCTCCACTGAAGCACAGACGGCGCTGGCGTTACGCGCACTGTGCGGGCTGAGCCCCGCGGAGATCGCCGCCGCGTTTCTCACCACCGAGGCCGCCATCGCCAAGCGCCTGGTCCGCGCCCGCCAACGCATCCGGGAACTGGCGCTGCCATTCGTGGTCCCCGCCCCGGATGAACTGCCCGCGCGTCTTGACGGCGTGCTCGCTACTCTCTATCTGCTTTTCAACGAAGGTTACAAGGCATCATCCGGCGACCGCCTTGTGCGGGAGGAACTTTGCCATGAGGCCATTCGCCTCGCGCTGCAACTAGCCGGGCATCCCGCCACACGCCAGCCGCGCACCCACGCGCTGCTCGCGCTCATGCTCCTTAACCGCGGCGCGCCTGCCCGCCCGGGTGAGTGAAACCGGAAATTTGCTTCGTCTGCATGAACAGGATCGCAGCCTCTGGAATGAGGCGATGATTCAACACGGCATCCACCACCTTCATCTCGCGGCCACGGGGGAAACGCTCAGTGTGTATCATCTGGAAGCGGGTATCGCCGCATGCCACAGCATAGTCGCAACGACCTCTGACACCGACTGGCCGCGCATTCTTGCGTTATATGATGAACTGGTAAAAATTAATCCCTCTCCGGTTGCCGCGCTCAACCGCGCCGTCGCCCTGGGAAAAGTCAGTGGCCCGCAGGCCGCGCTGGACGCTCTGGAGCAGATTTCCACGAAAGGTTTGCTGGGATCGTATCATCTGTTCCATGCGGTTCGCGGTTCGCTTCTGTTGGAACTCCAGCGCCAGCCCGAAGCTCTCGTGGCGCTTCGCAAGGCTGAAAGACTCGCGACATTGCCCTCGGAATGCGAATTCATCGCCAGGCTGATTCAGGAAACCGAACAGCAACAATCAATACGTTCGGAGAATAAGCACTCGACGACGTTGAGAACAGAGGCACCGCCGCTTTACGTGGTAAATTAGACTTGGGCTCGAGGCCAGCTCGCGCGGTCAAACCGCGTTGAAATCCGCTTCTACTTCACGACACCCAGGCGGCCGGCCAGCTCGGCTGCCAGCTTTCGCTCTTCGGGAAGCATCCCGTTCGTATTCAACCTGGCAATAGAGTTGCGGGCGTTGGAATTGTCCCCGTTGGCAGCAAGGATGATTGCGGAGTAGAGCGCTACTCCTGGACGCTTTAGCGTCGCGGGCGCCAGATTGGCGAGCACCTTTTTTGCTTCGGGGTCGTTACCCGCGAGATGCAGCGCGTACGCATACGTCGCCGCCCATTCCGGCGCATTGGGATCAGCAGTTGAAGCCTCCCGCGCGAGGCGCTCTGCGATCTGCGATGGGCCGTCCAACAATAAAGAAAGGAAAGCGAAGTTGTTTTTCCTCGTGGGACTCGCTGGGTCGATGTCGAGTTGCGCCTTGGCCACGCGGAGTAATTCGCGCGTGTCATTCTCATGCGCATACAAACGCCAGAGGATCTCCAAAGCGCGGGATGCCGTCACCGGCCGTCGCGCGGCGTCCCAGAGGAGGGCGAGCTCCTCGTCGCGCCAACCCCAGCCGATCACCAACTGCGCAAGCAACAAAATGTCCTGCGGATTTCTTTGAGTGTCCTGCGCCAGTTGCTTCCAATCCGGCTCCCATGGCTGGGCAAGCTCCCTTTCGCAACGAACCTGCATCGCGCGTCTCAGAAACTCGCAATCCTCCCAGTGGCAATCCTTCAAGAAGGCGCTCAACGCTTTCCAGTCGCGCATCGCGAGCAGCGCTTCTGATCGCGCGATCTGGACGCGCATGTTTGCTTGTATATCGGGTGGGAGCGTGCCGAGCCATCGCAGCGTCTCGGTTGCCATTCCGTGCTGGTTTAGCCAATCCGTCGCGGCGGCAATCAACTGAATATCCGATCCAGCACGATGTTCGACTGCGGTTATCCCCGTATGGAAAGCGGATTCGGTGGCGGCGGCTGGAAGGCAGCTCAGGTCGTCGTTGAACGTGTGGCCCAGGGAGGGATTGCAACTTGTCCGCGAAGCGTAATGTGCCCGCGCGATTCTTGCGCCGCATCGCATCGGTGAGCAACGCGCGACTTGCGGCCAGATTTACCCGAGCGTCGCTTAACGCGGCTTCAAGCTCGCGCGCGGCCGCCACTCGAACATCCGGACTTTGCGAGTTGGACAACCGGAACGCCGCAAGATTTATAGAATTCACGGGGTTGCCGGGATCGATCTCCACAGCCTTCATGAAATGCTCCTCCGCGGCAGGGGTTTCATTCATCGCCAAGGCACAGCCCGCCATCATCTCGTGAAATTCCGCGTTCCCATTCGCAAAGCTCGGGGGGAGACTTTTCAAACCCCTGAGCGCCAATTCAGTCTGCCCAAAACGCAGCGCGGTCTTTGCCCAAGCCATGGTATCCTGGGAGTTTCCGGGCTCAAGCTGGGCAACCTTGATCCGCCAGCCAAGGGCCGCCGGCATATCCCGCGCCTCATCTATGTCGGCCATCAACCGCGCCGCCTCGACATTCCGGTCGTCGGCGCGGAGAGCATCCACCGTCCAAAACACTGCCGGCGTGAACTGCTTATTAGCGAAGGCTCGCTGGGCACGCGCCAGCGCCAGATGGAGCTTCACAAGCTTGAAGCCTTCCCATCCGCCGAAGATCAGCAGGGCTAAAACAAAAAGGATGAGCGCCTTTCCCGTGCGGGTGAACACGCGTTTTTCTAAGGGTTTCTCGCTCATCGCTGTTGCTGATGCTCGCTGAACGGCGCGATAGCCGCAATGCCGTCTTCCTCTTGGGAAATAGCTGTGGGCGATGTATTCTGACTCAGCCAGAAAGCTGATTCAATTTAGACAGCGAGCTGACGCGTGAGCAAGGGATTCGAGATCTCGGACTCCTCTAAACCGCATCTCGGAACGGCCCGCCGTCGGATGCTGTGTAGACGTCCTCGGCAGGGTCAGTGAGAAAGGCGAATGCTTCGCTTGAAGCTGCAGCGCGCAGCCAAACATCCTCAGAGTCGGCGCCGGTAGCGGAAGGAAGCAGCGTGACCATGAGATTGGCGTTTGCGGGCAGGTCATACGGCTCATCGAGGACGATGTGCTCGCCGTCGTAATGGGCCTGAAGTGCTACCGTGGGCATGATCGAAAGGATACCCGACCGTTCAATTTAGGCAACCGAGTGATAGTGCCTAACCCAAGCTCAGCTACGGCGAGCCGGGGGCGCGGGTGGCAGGTGGGGCAAAGGTGCCGGCCGGAAGCCGTTCACTGGTGTCGCTCTTTGCGCGTCGTAAATGATGTCGTAGACCTCCTTGGCGCGTTCGATGAATTCAAAAGACGGGGGCGCATAACGACCCGAGCCCGGCCATCCGGCGCCTGGGGAAAGAGCGTTCATGTAGTGGGTCGGGCCGAATGTAATACTGCCGCTGCCATCGCCGCGCTCCGTAAGTGATACGTCGGCGAGGGTGCGGAGCTGAAGGCTCTTGGTCTGATGGCTGAACAGCCCACCAATGACGATGATAATGCGCTCGCTGGTGACTCCGTAATAGGTGCGGGATCGCCTGCGAGCGTCGGAGAAGAAGCGCCCGAAAATGAAATTGAGGCCGACGAGAACGAACGGCACGCCGAAAAGAGGAAAGACGGTGCCAACAGGGCCGCGTGCCCTGGAGGTTTGGGTCACAGCCATGAACTCCCAGAAAATGGCGAAGCCGCCCCAGAGCAGACTGAACGGGATAAGGTACGCGTCCTGCGCTCGAAATCGAACGCCGCCGCGAGGCCGACCCGCCCAAAGCAAGCGTTCGCCTGGGTCGAGGCGCGAAGTAAGAATGTCTTCGGTCGATGGGGTCATACGGCCAGCAAACGCCTCACGGTTCCAAGATCAGCGACAGTCATCGGCGAGGCAAGACGATACCATCACGAGACACGTGGCAGCCAGCGGCTGTTCGCTGGAGCACTTGGTTAGGCTAGCGATCGTCATTAACTTTTTCCTCGCGAGCCGTAGATTGAACGTAGCGTCCTCCCTTGAATTCGTAGGTATGACCGCGAGGTGACCTCCGCCGTTGTTCTCTGTGATCTCAAGGTTAGCAACAGGCAAACTCCCAAAGCCCAGAAAGCTGAACTGCTGGCCGAAGAAGTCACCAACGATGCTCCAACCACTCTTGGCGCGACGCAGCACGATCAACTCGCTATTGCGAGCATGGAGATCGATCTGGAGCACACGATCCACGGCGCCGTCGCCATCGAAGTCGATGCGATAGACTTTCGTGTGGGCGGCGACCACGGACAGGGCGGCGGGAGTCGCGTGGGCGATTTGCTCGGGCGTGGATTGGGGAAACTGCTCAGATGGAAACCACTCCTGTGCCATGGCGACGCGAAGCGCGTCACGGTGTCCTCATCCGGCAAAGCCGCCGCCAGTCCGTTGGTTAGAACTGCGATGCCGAACGAGGACAACGCGGCAAAGTACGGAATCTGCATGATTTGAACTGAATGCCTAACGCTTCCAAACTCAGCGACAGAGGCTAGCGAGGAAGGAGGTCGAATGCAAGAAGGGCAGGGGCGCCAAGCCTGTTTTCGCTGGAGCGTGGTTAGGCCCGGCGGAGGTTGGTATAGCGGACGACATAAACCTCTCCGCTAAAGGGTATTGCAGAAAGCTCCTCTGTGATGAAGCCCTGAATGCGCTCGGGTGAACCGCCGCCTGAGCCCGCCCCGATGAGCGGGAAAGCGACGGAACGAAGCTGCTGCTCGATGACGATCCGCATGGCGCTACGAACCGACTGGCGAACAGAAAACTCAGACGACCGCCAAAGCATATTGATGCCTGCAACGTGGATAATGCCGCGAAAAGGCAAACGCCCGGCAGAAGTAAGAACAGCCTCGCCGAGTGGAATGGCTCCGTAGCGCGCAACTTCCCGAAACGGCTGGGTGCCCGCGCGGCGCTTAATGGCGCGGGAGACACCCTGCGGGAGTAGAAGCCACCACGGAATGATGTTGCGGTTCCACGCGTTGACGATGGCCTCAACGGGTTGGTCGAGTAAGTCGCCTTCGGTAACAATGACTTTCACGGGAGACGGGCACCGCCTGGTGACCCCCAGCCCAGCAACCCGCGCATGGGACGCAACGTCTGCAACCACCACTCTCCCGCCGGGTTCAGGCAGACAGCGTAGTCGGTTGTCATAATTCGAGAATTCCCATGAACCCCGTTGCGGTATCGGGTAGGATTTCAGGGATGTCAAAGGGACTTTCCCCGCACGCCGGCCGCGCATTGGAGCGGCTGATGGAGTCGCACGTAGTGAATGGGTTCATCCGGAGCGATGCTGCGCGAAATGATGGGGTTTATCCCGGCTGTTCGCCCGTCAATCTGGAATACAATGACGCCCTCGAATTTTACCTGGGTTCTCTTCAAGTCTGTCACGCTGCCGATACTCTGAATTCATACTGCCAGTCGATACTTTCGGACATTTTGGCCACAACACCGGGCGCATGGAACGATGTGCGCAAATTCTTCCGGAGGCAGACGTCATCAGAGGAGATGATCGAGTTGCTGCGCAATTATCGGGCGCCTGACGGGGAAGTCCGACCCGCGATTCGCGATGGTCTCCAATGCTACTGGAGTCCGGAAAGCGATGTGATTATCCGGATGCGGAACAAGTTCGTTCATCAGAATGGCTACGACCCCGGTCGCGATGTAGATCGGGAAATTCGTTCAAAGAATGACCAATGGTGTATCATTTTTCCAGTAGATGTGACGGATAGAAAACCCCACCTGTTCGATACGTTGAAGGCGATTGGATTGATGCCGACGCGGCACTCGGGCACTGGGCGTGCGCGCACGCGCGAAATCATATCCACCTCATGGATCAGAATTTGTGCTCGCGGTTCAATTTACCGAGGAAACGGTGGAAACCTCGTTCCTTGGCGCGCAAGCTTGGAGGGGGCGGCATCGGAGGACTAGGATTCGGCCAGCCGCTTCCGCGTAGCCAACCGCCTGCTCCTGCGACAACTCAACCATTCAAACTGCAAGTCTCGTTTCCTTCCCTACCGCCAATGCCTCCCTCTACATCTGCCAAAGAAATCGAGTGTGCACAATTCATGCGCTCCACTTACCAAGAACTGATACAGTTCACCCTCGACTATGCAGAGGAGGACAACCTCCAGCCGAATGCGGCGGGGGGCGAATTGGCTGGAGATATCTTGCAACATACTATCGGAGGGCACGATCTCTCGTGGGGGCTCGAATTCGTTAAAATGGGTAACACAGAAAGCACGACACGAGCCGAATTTCGGCTTCGCGAACGGGATTTTGAGCCATTTTTAACTGTATGGGGCACAAAGACTCAGATGAGGGACTTCTCAAAGGATCAACTTGAAGCTGCGAAGGAATATATCAAAGACTGCATTCACAAAGCCGCGCCGTAGTGTCATCGCGCAAATTCTTTCCATTGCCTGCAATATTCCACCGTCCAGCGGTGTAAGTAGCTCGTAATGAACGGCGCGGTGAGGGAGGGATTCGAACCCTCGGTACCCTTTTGGAGTACGGCGCTTTAGCAAAGCGCTGCTTTCGACCTCTCAGCCACCTCACCGGATCAACGCGGGGAATTTGCCCTTCCCTCGCTTGAAAGGCAAGGACGAACCATCAACTTCCCGATGAGGATTGCCAAAGTGCTCGAATCAGATCGCCGTTCTTCAAGGGGCAGGCCGTGCGGTCAGGCAGCTCGCAGAACCGAGAATTGACCTTTGATGTTAATGGCGATGAGCTGTTGATCACCGCGCGGGTTCACAATTAAGCCATGAGCATCATGCAGCCTTCGTGATCTCCACCGCGACTTTTCGTCGAGCGCGATTCCCGCATTCTGCGGACGCGCTGAACTGGGGTATGAGAGGCGTCCTTTACAAGAGCGGGATCGCGCGCGGCCCCCAAGAGCGCCCTTGTTCCAAATAAAGCGGAAAAGGAGCAACGCGCGCGCCGGAAGGCGAAATCTTGATGTTTTGTCGCAACCGGTTATCCTGCTTCAGTGCTTGATTGGTCGTCATGTCCAGCCGTTGAGCGCTCCCCTGAGAAGGTGAGTGGCTCATGGGTTTTTCGTGGCACAAGGGTTCCTGTCTCGGCGCTTTTTGCGAATCTCGAAGAGGGCGCGCGTGTAAATGACTTCCTCGAATGGTTCCCCGGTGTAACTAAGGCGCAAGCGGAAGCGGTGCTTGAGCACGCGAGTCAAAGCCTTGCGGTCGCTTAAGATTCTATTCGACCAGGGAACGCCAGTCGCGTCGCTCTCTCTGACCGGGCATCTTGTGCTGACCGCTTATGAAATGGGATGGAGCATTCTTAAAAATTGCGATTTGATCCAGTCGGCTGAAAATGAAGCGTTCGATGTTTTTGTCACGACAGACACCAATTTGAAGTACCAGCAAGAATCTGTCCGGCAGGAATATCGCGATTGTCGTTTTGCTCTCCACAAGCTGGCCGCGCATTCAAGTCAAGGCGCAAGAAATCGCAATCTCTATCAACGAAATGCAGCGGGGAGAATTCATCGAAATTACAATTTAGCGTAGCGAGCGAAATCATTTCCTCCCGAGCATGGGGATTTACAAGGGCGCGGCGGCGACGCCCTTGTTCCAAATAGGCTTTCAAGCAGCGGTTCCTAATCAGTTTGTGAGCCTGGATCGTCTTGCTCCAAGTCCTATAAAAGCAGCGCGGGGAATTTGCCCTCGCCGCGCTCAAAAAGGCAGGGACGAAGCATCAACTGCCCGATGAGGTTCGCCAAAGTGCTTGAATCAGATCGCCCTTCTTCAAGGGGCAGGCCGTGCGGTGCGGTCACTCAGCTCGCAGAAGGCGGAGAATTGAACTTGCCGTTAAGCCCGATGAGCCTGTTGACCATCGCCGGAGATCCAATTAGGCGTTGCGCATCATGCAATCCGTTGGATTCACTTTTTGGGAAGACGCGGGTATGTGGCTCGGTTATTTGGACGACTACCCAGAGTATTTCAGATACGACCGCGTTTCGGACTAGCACAGCGCCCTCATCAGCTCACCGAAATCTACTTACCTGTCTGCGTATTCATCCACCGGCGGGCAGGAGCAAACGAGGTTGCGATCCCCGTAGACGTTGTCGATGCGTCCGACCGCCGGCCAGAACTTGTGCTCGCGCGTCCAGGCGCCGGGATAGGCGGCCTGTTCCCGGGTGTAAGGGCGATCCCAGTCTCCCATGAGCGCACCGCGCGGTGTGCGGCGCGTTCTTTAGAGGATTGTTCCGGCGATCCATCTTCCCGCTTTCGACCGCCTTTATCTCACCGTGAATGGCGATCATGGCGTCGCAGAATCGATCGAGCTCCTCCTTCGATTCGCTCTCGGTCGGCTCGATCATCATGGTGCCCGGGACGGGCCAGGACATGGTGGGCGCATGGAAGCCGTAATCCATGAGTCGCTTCGCGACGTCCTCGACTTCCACCCCGGCGTGCTTTTGAATCCACGGAGATCCGATGATGCACTCGTGCGCGACGAATCCGCCGGGGCCCTTGTAGAGCACCGGGAAAAACGGGTCGAGCCGCCGGGCGATGTAGTTGGCATTGAGGATGGCGATCCTTGTCGCTTCAGTCGAGGCCGTCACCGCCCATGAGCCGGATGTAAACCCACGGGATGGTGAGAATGGACGCGCTGCCCCAAGGCGCCGCCGAGATCGCTCCGATGGCCTTGCTGCCGCCCGATTGCGACCATCGGATGGCCGGGCAGAAATGGCGCCAGATGCTCCGCCACGCCGATGGGGCCCATGCCCGGTCCGCCGCCGCCGTGCGGGATGCAGAAGGTCTTGTGGAGATTCAGATGGCAAACGTCCGCGCCGATGTCACCGGGACGGCAGAGGCCCACCTGCGCGTTCATGTTCGCGCCGTCCATATAGACCTGCCCGCCATGCGCATGCACGATCTGCGCAGACCTCACGGATCGTCTTCCTCGAAGACACCGTGTGTGGAAGGATAGGTGACCATGAGGCAGGCCAGTTCGTCCTTGTGCTCCTCCGTCTTTGCGCGCAGATCCGCGATGTCTATGTCCCCATCGTCCACGCAATGCACCGGAACCACACGGAACCCGGCCATGGCGGCGCTCGCGGGGTTTGTCCCGTGGGCGGACTGCGGGATGAGGCAGACGTTGCGATGCCGCTCTCCCCGGCTTTCATGATATGCGCGGATGACGAGCAAGCCGGCGTATTCGCCTTGCGAGCCTGCGTTGGGCTGAAGGGACACGGCGTGGAAGCCGGTGATCTCCGCCAGCCATGTCTCAAGCTGGGTGAAAAGCGCGCGATATCCCCTCGTCTGCCCGGCGGGCGCAAAAGGATGGATGCCTCCGAACTCCCTCCACGTCACCGGGCAGCATCTCCGCGGTCGCGTTTAGCTTCATCGTGCACGAGCCGAGAGGGATCATCGAAGTGGTAAGCGAAAGGTCTTTCGCTTCCAACCGGCGGATATATCGCAGCATCTCGGTTTCGGTATGATGCGTGTTGAAGACAGGATGAGAGAGAAAGCGGCTTGCACGGGCCAAAGCAGCAGGAAACTCAGAGCCAGCCCCGCCAGCCAGCCCCTTCCAGTCCCACTCCGGCTGCCGGCCTTCATTGAAAACGAGGAACAGATCGGAGAGGTCGTCCGTAGTTTCATCCAGGGAAATGCAGACCGCGTCTTCATCCAGAAGCCGTAAATTCATGCCCTTTTCTTCCGCGAGGCGCGCCAGCTCCGTCGGCGCGGCGAGCCCACATCGACACGAACCGTGTCGAAAAATGGCGCGTCGGAAATCTTATACCCAAGCGCGCGCAGCCCCGCCGAGAGGGTCACGGCCAGCAGATGCACGCGTTGCGCGATCCGCCGGAGGCCTTCGGGCCCGTGATAGACGGCATACATCGAGGCCATCACGGCCAGGAGCACCTGGGCCGTGCAGATGTTGCTGGTGGCCTTTTCCCGCCGGATATGCTGCTCGCGAGTTTGCAGGGAAAGGCGGCAAGCGGGGTTCCCCTGCGCGTCGCGCGAGACTCCCACGAGCCTCCCGGGCATATGGCGCTTAAACTCGTCCCGGGTGGCCATGAAAGCCGCGTGCGGGCCGCCGAAGCCCAGCGGCACACCGAATCTTTGGGCGCTGCCAACGGCGATATCGGCTCCAAACTCGCCGGGAGGCTTTAACAAAGTGAGACCGAGCAGATCGGCCGCCACAACCACCAGCGATCCCGCGGCGTGGGCCCGTTCGACTAAAGACTCATAGTCGATGACACGTCCGTCCGTCGCCGGATATTGAAGCAACAGGGCAAAAACGGAACCATCGGCGGGAAATCCTTCTTCATCGCCGACACTGATCGTCCAGCCCAACGCTTCAGCGCGCGAGGAAACCACAGCGATGGTCTGGGGATGACAGCGGCTTGAAATGAAAAGAGAATCCGCGACCGCGCTTTTCCGAAGGGCGTGACACATACCCACAGCCTCAGCGGCCGCGGTGGCTTCATCCAGAAGCGAGGCGTTCGCAATGTCGAGCGCGGTGAGGTCGGTCACCATGGTCTGGAAGTTCAGCAACGCCTCCAGGCGACCCTGCGCGATCTCCGCCTGATACGGGGTGTATGCTGTGTACCAGCCCGGGTTTTCCAGGATGTTGCGCTGGATGACGCCAGGCGTGAGACAATCGCTGTATCCCATGCCGATAAAGGAGCGGAGCACCTGGTTCTCTGGCGGCGATTTCTCTCAATTCGGCAAGCGCGAATGCTCCCCGCGCCCGGCAGGCAGATCAATGGTCGAGCCGCTCGTATGTCGGCCGGAACGGCGGCATCAGCCAGAGCGGCAAGGGAGGACAGTCCCAAGCTCCCACCATCTCCTGAATCTCGGCTGGACCAGGCCCTATGTGACGGCGCGGAAAGGTGTCCGCCGGGGTGAATACATTCTTCAGAAGAGTAGTGTATGGAAGAGCAGTCGGATGCTCTTTCGCGTCAGGCGATCCGAGGAGTCCTCGCAGTGAGGAGACCTGCCGGGAAGCAAGCGTCTTCGTGCCGCACAGCCCTACTGCGCAATGATTTGCTGAGTCGCGGTATTGTAGAAATACCTCGGATTGGTCGTGTAATGCCCCGCATTGTTCGGATCCGGGTAGTAATACAGAACAGCTTTCAAGGTGAAATCGTAGAGGTACGGGAAGGGATAGGCGGGGCTGGTGTAGAAGAAGTGCCCGCTCGTCGCATCGTAGAAATCAGCGCCCCCTTTGCCATCATGCGCGTCGAAGTAATACATGTAGCCCATGTCAAAATGGTAAATCCAGGGGAAGGAAGCGTTCGTGTAGTAACCGAATACGTTTCCGTCGGGGAACGACAGGTATTCAACACCACTCCCGAGAGAAACCGCCCCGGCGAAAAAGGATGGATCCGGCGCGCCGGTGAAATTGATGTTGGATTGATCACCCACCGCGCCGCCCTGGCCGAGAGAGCCGGATGAGGAAGCTCCCGTCGCGACAGATTTGCTGGTGAACGTATACCCTGTACCACTCGCGCTTACTGTAAAAGTTGAAGAGGACGGCACATGGGTGATGGCATAGATGCCTTTCAAGTTCGTAGATGCCGAATAACTTTTCCCAGGCATGCGCGTCGCGGTAACCACGACCCCAGGAACCGGCGCTCCAGAGGCGTTCGTGACTTGCCCGGAGATGATTTCGCCCGTGCCGGTCGGGAAAACGTTGAACGAGCACTCATCCACCACGTTGAAATTGTCCACGTCGGTATTGATTGTCGGAAGCGCGTACCACGCGTTGGCGTCGCCACCCCAACCCAAGTTGAGGTGGTGGTAAAGAGTTCCCCCGTTGTAGCCGTAGCCATCGCAAACAAGAGCGTGTCCGTCGTTTTGGGGATCTCGAACGCCGAGGAGAACTGGAAATCCGGCGTTCAGATTGGGCGTCAACATGCTCAGGAGAAGCGGCGCTGACATTGTCTGCGAATCGGAGGTGTTCGTGTAAACGTCCATCGCTTCGCCGAAATGGAAGTTTTTCACCAACGCGGTGGCCGCGTCGCTCATGAGGGCGGAAGAGCCGTTCATCTCAAAATCCATCATGGAAGCGACGGCCATATCGTGCGATAGCACGCCGATCTGCCGCGCCTGCGCAAGAGTCACGCCATTCGAGGGAACCAAAGGCATATTTGCCCACACGTACGCGCCGCCCTTCCCATCGCCACCCAGCAGGCTGGCCGTTGTGGGAGTGTTATTGATGGTGATGTCAAAGACTGGCTGGCCGACGGCAGTCGTGGGGTATTGCCACAAGCGCATTACTTGCGCGAAGCATGTAGCAACGCACCCGCAAGGGTAGTTGCTGCTGTTTCCGGAAGCGTAGGGTGGAGTATAGTAGTTGTAACACGCGGGACCATTCAGAGTGTCGTCCGACGTATCCTGGCTCCATGCCGACTGGATGAGGGGCGCGACATAGGTATCAGATTGCGGAGGCGCCGCAGATTGGGAAGGCGCGCCTGATTGAGGCGCGGCGCCCTGCCGACGTCCCCTAAGAGTCTCCCACTTCGCCCTGGCCACCGCGGCTCTTGTTTGCAGAAGAGGTTTCCTGAAACCAGCCTGGCGTAAAGCTCCCAGGAGTTTCGGCATATGCCTCTGCAACAAGAATCTCAGCGGGTTGTCGGCGCGAAAGGTTGTCCCCGAAGAAAAGGCCAGCACAGGCTCCGCTTCGTCATCGCCGGCGACAATCACGTACCCCTTCACCGCCTTCCCGTCATCCGTCATAAAGACAACGTGGTAAAGAGGCAGCCCTGCGGCATCCACCTCGGTCTGCACTGATTGAGCCCGCGAACCGACATTCGTTCCCATGGGACGAACCTCTGCTTTTCGCCAGCCTTCCACGGCAACCTTCGCCGCGTCAGCAAAGACAGGAGCGGCGTCAGCGGCGCAAAGGGTGAAGAAACTGAGGAGGACACCGAGCAGCAATGAACCCTGCCTGGGACGATTCAGCGCGACTTTGGGAGCAAGCCCGTCGAGCTGGAAAAGCGGCATGCGATAAAAGTAATACAAAAGGACATGATTGCAACCAGACGGGCGGATTGCGTCCTGCTCGCGCTATTCCAATTGCATTCGCCCGCGCATTTTTCCAAAGTCGCGCGGAAATGAACCTGGACACTTACCTGAACGCGCGCCAGCGCATGATCGACAAAGCGCTGCGGGAGTATCTTCCGAAGGTATCGGTAAAGCCCTCCACCATCCATAAGGCGATGCGCTACAGCATGTTCGCGGGAGGAAAGAGGCTCCGTCCCATCCTATGCCTCGCAGCGGCGGAAGCTTGCCGCGGCGCAGTGGCAAAAGCAGTGCCGCTCGCGTGTGCCGTGGAGTGCATCCACACCTATTCGCTGATCCATGATGACCTGCCCTGCATGGATAATGATGACTTCCGTCGCGGCAAACCAACATGCCATAAGGTGTTTGGGGAGGGAATCGCGGTTCTCGCGGGAGATGCCCTTCTGACATTCGCTTTTGAACTGGTCGGACAGGCGGAAGGCTGGCCGCGATACAGGATGCCCGCGCTAGTACCAGAATTGGCTGTCGCGGCGGGCAGCAAGTGGCTGATCGGCGGGCAGGTCGCGGACCTTGAAGGCGAAGGAAAGAAGATCGCCGCCCGGCAACTACAATTCATTCATGAATCGAAAACCGCCGCTCTTCTCACCGCATCCATACGGCTTGGGGCGATGAGCGCGAATGCCACGCCCGCAAGGTTAGAAAGCCTGACATCCTTCGGAAAGGCCCTGGGCCTGGCATTTCAAGTCATCGATGACATACTGGACGTCACGCAAACAACGGAGAAACTCGGCAAAAGCGCCGGCAAGGATGTCTACGCGGAAAAAGCCACCTACCCGGCAGTCTTCGGACTTGAAAAGTCCCGAGTGGAGGCGCAACGGCTCACCCAGGCCGCGCGCCTGGCGCTGGACCCCCTGGGCGCGGACGCAGGAACTCTCCGCGAGATCGCGGACTACTTGCTGCAGCGAGATTACTAATCCTGGCTCCCTTGAAAATCTCCTCGCTTGAGGAGTTCCAAGGCTTGAAGTTGGGCGGGTGCGAGTTGTAATAGTCGGTGGCGGAGCGGCGGGCTTCTTTGCCGCAATTGCGTGCGCCGAAGGTCACCCGGCAGCCGAGGTGGTGCTGCTTGAAAAGAGCAGCCAGTTTCTCTCCAAAGTGAGGATCTCGGGGGGCGGCCGATGCAACGTCACAAACGCGACTTTCGATTCGCGGGCGATGGCTGAGCAATATCCCCGAGGCAATCGAGCCCTGATCGGCCCTTTGCAGCAATTCCAGGCTTCCGACACGGTCGAATGGTTCAAAAGCCGGGGAGTCGCGCTGAAAGCGGAAGACGACGGGCGCATGTTTCCCAAGACGGATTCTTCCGAGACGATTATTGACTGCCTGTTGCGAAGCGCGGCCGCCTCCGGTGTTATCCTCAGAACACGATGCGGTGTAAACCACGTCAATCGGCTGGAGGGGAAAGGCTTCAGATTGGAACTTAGCACCGGCGAGTCCATGGAATGCGATCTGTTGCTGCTCGCGACGGGGGGCAGCCGCAGTTCAACCGGAGACCTTGCCCTGGACCTTGGGCACACCCTTGAAATGCCCGTTCCTTCTCTGTTCACCTTTCACATAGAGGACACGTGGGTACGGGAGTTGGCGGGCACTTCGGTCGAATGCGCGCGGGCTTCCGTGCCAGGTGAAGGTCTCGCGGAGGAGGGAGCGTTGCTCTTTACCCACTGGGGAATGAGCGGCCCAGCCATACTGCGGCTTTCGGCGTGGGGCGCGAGGCTCCTGCGCGCGCGTGACTACCGTTTTCCGCTCCAGGTAAGCTGGCTGCCACGCCTGACACGCGAGCAGGCCGAGGATGAACTGCGCTCCATGCGAGTGGCTCAACCGCTGGCGCTGGTGAGAAGCACGCCAATGCGTCCGCTGCCAGGCCGCTTATGGGAGCGACTCGCGCAAAACGCCGGCATTGCCGAATCCACGCGCTGGACGGAACTTCCGCGGGTGGGCAGACAGAACCTCGCCCGGCTGCTGACCTGCACGGAATTGGGCGTGACAGGGAAAAGCGCGAACAAAGCGGAGTTTGTCACATGCGGAGGAGTGAGGCTGCCCGAAGTGAAGTTCAAGACCATGGAGAGCAAGATTTGTCCGGGCCTCTTTTTTGCGGGCGAGATGCTGGACATTGATGGCATCACGGGCGGCTTCAACTTCCAGGCTGCGTGGACCACCGGCTGGATAGCCGGAACCTCGATGGCGGTTTTGCTGGATGATCTTCGGGCGGTTAGGAGGTAATGTTCACCACCCCCCTATGTCACCGAGTTTACGCTCCCTAGGATGCCTGTCCGTGTTTGTCGCGCTGTTAAGCGTGGCCGCCGCTGGAGAGGGCGATCACCGCCCCGCTCTTGGCTGGAACGCAGCCGCGCAGAGCCATCTGGTAACCAGCCTCGCCGCGCGTGGCGACAACGAAGTATGGGTTGGAACGGAAGACAAGGGCGTCTGGCGATACGATGCCGCGACCAAGAAGTGGACGCAGTTCACGACGAGTGAGGGGCTGGGAGACAATGACACGCGCGCGCTCGCCACAGACGCCAGTGGCCGCGTGTGGGCTGGTCATCGAAACCACGGTGTAAGCGTGTGGAATGGCGAGAAATGGAAGAATTACGGTTTTCTCGACGGTCCGCTTGGAGATCGCATTTTTGCCATCGCGGTATGCCCGAAGGACGGTGATGTCTGGATGGGAACCGATTGCGGGCTGGCAAGGTATTCGGCGAAGCGCGACGAGTGGGACTACTACACCATAACCTCAGGTCTGCCCTCCAATCAGATCCAGGCAATCACATTCGACGCCGAAGGAAACATCTTTGCGGGTACCCAATGCGATGGGATCGCAGCGGCCTCCGCGAGTTCGAACTACGGCAAGTGGACGCTGATACCCGGCCCGGCTCAGATGCCGGGCGCGGCCATCGGGCCCGGCCTGCCAAGCCCTCTCATCAACTCCCTGGTGGTTGCGGTCTCGGCCAAGAATTTCCTTATGTGCGCAACTCCCTCGGGAATCGCGAGCTTCGACCCGGCGATTGCCAGAGCAGGGCATGTGCTCGCGGCCGGGGATGGAAGCTTCATCCGGGGCATGGATTGGGAAAAGAACGTCAGAGGCCTGGCGTCACCCCTGAAGATCGAGCCACTGCCCGCGGGCGCGGAGAAGATCCTCCTGAGGCAGGACTGGGTGAACTCTCTCGGCCAGGCGGGCGGTAAGCTTTACATAGGCTACCGCCAGCGAGGTTTCGAAATCCGCGATCTGGCAACAGGAAAGTCGATCGCTTCCGGCGGCGGTGAAGGGGAGATGCCTGCCCGGGCAGCGCGGGCTTTCCTATTCCCTCCCAAGCTGCCAGCAATGGTCGCCTTCTATGGAGATGAAGCCGGGGGCATTGAAGAATTACCGTCGTCTGAATCGGCCGCCAAAGATACAAGCGCGCCGATTCCTTCCGCGCCGCTCCCCTCCCCTGTCAAACCCCCCGATGTAAACTCCATAGCGGTGATTTCCACCTACCTGGATGGAATGCGCCAGCCACTGGCCGCCGGCGATGGCGAGTTTCTAGGCGACGATTGGCGCACGGGAGGCGACTGGGTTGGACGGTATGGGCATAGCCTCGCCATTCTTTACGCTCTTCACGGCCACGCGCAGGAACTCTCGTCCGACAGCAGGGACACGGTGGAGGTGAGGACGGGGAGTCACTCAAAGCAGGGAAATACCCCGACGCTCGTCACCTCCGCTGCTGACGAATACGCGCTCTACGATCCTCTTGTTGGGAAGCGGGTGAATGGTGAAATAAACGACGGAAGCTACAAAGGCAATTACGCGTCCTCCTGGGAGGGCCCCGACCTTCACGTGATCACCGGCATCCCCGCCGGTCTCCACTGTGCAAGCCTGTACTTCAACAATCCCCACACGAGTAATGGGAACAGCCAATATTGCGACTATACGGTTGAACTCCACCCATGGGCGGACGGCTCCGCCAGCGAGGAATCAATGCCTCCGCTCGCCCGAGCCCGGGTGACGGATTTCAGAGGAGGGGTGTACAAACAGTTCATTCTGAACGGCCCCGGGAAGTTTTTGTTCATCATCCGCCGCAATCACAGCTACGTGACGAAGCTCATGGGGATTTTCATCGAGCAGCTAAGCGGTGAGAAGCTGGACACCCCGAAGGAGATCCCATCGCTGGCTGGCGCCAATTTCGACGCGCCAGAACCGGATGAGAGCGCCCCGGCCAATCGTTCCGAGTTGGTGGCAGCCGCGAGTGGTTTATGGGGAAGGCTGGATGGCATTTGGGAGAAACGCAGCGCCACACCTGTAGCGCTCCCGTTTTATCTTTGGGCCTATCGGGCCGCGGTCGCAGGCGGAGCGACTCCAGACCTGCTTGCAAGCTGGCGGCAGCAAATTGAGCTCTGGTCCCCGGAGGAACGGGTAGAATTCCGGAAGAAGACAGAGGCCGCGTGGAAGGCCTACTCGGCGACCAACCCGGCATTGCAGGATACCGCTGCCAAGCTCAAGAAGAAGGACGAGGCGAAGTGATACGCGGTACCGGAGCGCATGCAGTCTCCGCGACGCGATTAAGCCGGGATCGCGTCGACAACGGGCTGTTCGCCCGGTTCGCAGTTGATTGCAAGCTGAATAGGCCGGCAGCAAACCGCGCAATCCTCAATCGTGGAGTGATCTCCCTGTGACGTGTCGACGGAGATGTCAAAAGGCTCGCCGCAGTACGGGCAATAAACGGTGGCTTCGAGTATCAGATCCACAGCGATAAAAGGCTCAGAAAGTGAAAGGTAACACCATCGAAATGCTCGCCACAAGATCGATCAATTTTTTGCTCGCCAATGCTGGCGCAAATTGACTACAAGGTTATTTTGGAGGCAATAAGGATGGATAAGGAATGAACTCACGAGCTATGCACAAGCTCCTGGACCTGGCCCAACGGCTTCCCAGCGTCGAACTTCTTGATTCAACGGAGATCAGCCCTCTTCTCGAGGCTGCAAGAGCCATCAAGGCTGCGCAAGGCGATCTCGAGCAGATTTGTTTGACTCCGGATGATCTCCCGGAAGAACTCTGGCATGATCTCACTGGAGACCCCGGATCCGACCGCGAAATGCGTTTGCATCCCGCATCGGATTCTTTCAGCCCGGCGCTGCACCCCTAGAAAACCGGGCGCGTCCGTTGCCCGCCAACCTCCGCGAAAATGGAGGGGACATGCTCTTCGCCGCAGAACGAAGCGTCAAAGCACGCCCCCCAAGTGGGTGGGGATAAACGCTTAGCTGACGTGAGCGGAGACGAGCTTTGTCATCTCGAACATTGTCACTTGCTTCTTTCCGTTAAAGACGGCCTTGAGGTTGTCATCCGCGTTGATGAGGGTTTTCTTGGTTGCGTCCTGGAGACCATGCTTCTTGATGTAGTCCCAAAGCTTCTTTGTCATTTCGCCGCGCGGCAGAGGAGTTGATCCAACGATCAAGGCGAGCTTGTCGTCCGGTTGCACGGGCTTCATGAGGGCGGGATTGGGTTTGCGTTTGGGTGTTTCGGGGTTGGTAGTTTTTGCCATAAGTTTTGTTTCTACGGGGTCATTGCCTGGGCGACAATGCAAAAAGGCGCGAAAATGGGTGTATATGGTGAAAAGTTGTGTGATTCTTGCCAAACCGGCAGGAGAAACAGGGCCCGACAACAAAAGGAAACTCGAATGAAACTTATCACCCTCGTCGGCGCAATAGCGTTAACCCCTGTCGCGTTCTCCGGAGCATTCGCCGCGGACGGCGGGCAGTCTGACATGATTTCCAACGGGCACGGAGGCTACAACACCTCGCTCCCAAGACATAGCAACTCCATCTCACTCTTTGGGGACCACGGCGTATTTAATCGAACCGAAGAGGTCACGGTTGAGGAGCCACAGCCCGGTCATCCCGGCAAAACTCGACTGGTGAAAATTCGCCGAAAGAAGAAAGACGATGACAATTTTGTCATCCGCCCGGAGGTGGAGAATAACGGCCATGGAGCGCAGGTAACGGTGTATAAAAAATACATGACACGCGCGAAAGACGCTCCGGCTCCCTAAAAGCCCCACCTTCGCGACGCAACCCTGCCTCAGAGCGCGGGCTTCTCAAGATGCCACGGAGTGCTCTGCTCATAGGCGTAGGCGATCTTTAGCAGGCCGGCTTCATCAAAGGGTTTGCCCAGGATTTGCAAACCGATGGGAAGCGGCTTTCCGTCTATTTGCGCGAAGCCGCATGGGATGCTGATCCCGCAGATTCCCGCGAGGTTCGCGGCGATGGTGAATATATCGGCAAGATACATTTTCAGGGGATCATCGCTGCGTTCGCCAACCTTGAACGCCGGCTCTGGAGATGTCGGGCACACAATGGCATCCACTTTCTCGAAGGCTTCGGTAAAATCGCGGCGGATCAAAGTCCTGACCTTCTGCGCGCGGAGATAGTAGGCATCGTAATAGCCGGAGCTAAGAACGTACGTGCCAAGGATGATGCGGCGCTTCACCTCCGGACCGAAGCCTTCTTCCCGTGTCTTGCCGTAATGTTCGAGCAGGTTGGCAACGTCACTCGCGCGGTGACCGTATCTCACACCATCAAAGCGGGCAAGATTCGCGGAAGCTTCGGCGGTGGCGATGATATAGTAAACACCGACGGCGTGCTCCGTGTGCGGCAGAGACACTTCCACGATCTCAGCGCCAAGACTTTCGTAATGACGGATTGCCGTTCTGATGGCGGCATCCACTTGAGGATCGATCCCGCTGACAAAATATTCCTTCGGCATGCCAAGCCGAACGCCTTTGAGGTCGCGCCCCAGGGCGGCCGTGTAATCGGGCGAGACTTCGTTCAAACTGGTTGAATCGCGGGGATCCACTCCCGAGATCGCATTCAGCATCAAAGCAGCATCGCGCGTGGTTTTCGTGAAAGGGCCGATCTGATCCAGGGAGGAAGCGAAAGCCACCAGACCAAAGCGGGAAACACGTCCGTAACTGGGCTTCAACCCCACGCAACCGCAGAGAGCCGCTGGCTGCCGGATGGAGCCGCCCGTATCGGAGCCGAGCGCGGCAAAGGCCAGGTCAGCGGCGACAACGGCGGCTGATCCTCCGCTCGAACCTCCCGGGATCCGCGAGACATCCCATGGGTTGAATGTCGGTGAGACACTGGAATTTTCAGTGGATGATCCCATCGCGAATTCATCCATGTTCGCGCGTCCGAACGGGATCGCCCCAGCCGCGCGGAGTTTTTCAATGACGGTTGCATCGTAAGGAGCTTGTACCCCCGAAGAATCTTTGAAGCGCACGCGCAAGGCTGCCCCGCGACGTTGATGACGTCCTTGATCGCGATAGGAATTCCCCCGAGCGCCCGGGAGGTATCCGCTTTGCGGGCTTCAACCATGGCAGTTTCGAAGTCCCTGCTCAGGTAACCGTGAATGAGCGGATCAACCTGAGAGATGCGTGTTTCCAAGGCGCGCAGAACGTCCTCTGGAGAAAGTGAGCGAGCGCGAAGTTCGTCCCGCAAGGCGGAGAGAGTAAGCGAGGTGATTTCCATGCCTGCTACTCGACGACTTTCGTCACCATAAAGAGATTGTTTGCCTGCCTCGGCGCATTTGAAAGAGCCTGTTCGGCGGTGAACCCTTCGCGCGGGACATCATCGCGAAAGACGTTAAAAACGGGACTTGTATGAGCAGTCGGTTCCACGCCGGAAACATCGACCAGGGATAGCTTCTCGACATACTCGAGCACCTGTCCGAGTTGGGACTGAAATTTGGATACTTCCTCCTCCGTGAGGTTCAGGCGCGCAAGCTGCGCGGTATATCGGACGTCGAATTGGGCGCTCATGCCCGCATCATGAGGGAAGAATGGCGGAAGCTCAAACGGGAATCATTCAAAAGCAGCGGGTACGCCTCAGAAAGAAGCAGAGAAATCACATGCGGGGCATGTTCTTAATGACGAACAGCACAATCGCGGCAAGCACGATGCAGAGGACGATAAATTGCAGCCGTTCAGCGCGCTGGCGGGATCTCAGATTGCGCCGTTTTTGTCGCGGAGCGCCTTGGGCGTGCAGATCGAACCTCTTGTCCACGAGGGCAGCGGAGGAATCCGAGCGCCGCGCCCCCTGGCTCGCCCGCGTTATGAGAATCTCACGCCGCCGTTTCTCTTCCTCCTCCGCCATCCGGGGGGCATCGGCGATCAAGCGCTCCAGTTGATCCACTTTGGATCGCAGCTTTGCCTGCTCGTCCGCGAGCGCGCGTTGACGGTTGTCCAGCGGCGTCGCCTCTTTTGGGTTCCGTCTCCGGGGCCGCATGCTGTTTTAGATATTGCTAAACCGGAGGAAGACCACCACAGCAACCACCACGCCGAAGGTTAGGAGCGGCAGCGTAAAGGCGAAGCCGCTCTTCAACCAGTAAAGGAAGTCCTTCTCGGGAGGCTGCCCAAACCCGGCCGCGTATAATTCGGCGGTCGTGGAGGTCTCCGGCGCTGATGCTTCGCTCTGCTTGATTTTGGGGATGGAACGCGCGTATTCCGCCCTTGCGTCATCAACCGCGCTGAGAGACCTGTTCAGTTCCTTATTAATATCCAGGTTGTCCCAGTTTTTGGGATTGATGGTCTCAAGGGTGGAAAGGTGCTGGATATAGGAATCGTTCACAGCCTGGAGCTGCTCCACGCGTTTCTGGGCTTCGTGTGTCTCCCTCTCAACCACCACAAGGGCGCGCGTCAATTTTTCCACCATCTCGCCTTTGCCCTGCTGCAACAGTTCCTGGCGGCGGCTTAACTCCTCGAGCTCGCGCTTCTGCTTCTCGATCTGGTCCTGTTGCCTGCGGAGCAACACGAGTTGTTCCTGCGCCTTTTGGACCTGCGAGTCGAGATGCTCGCCCGACAGCGCGTCATCCTCCTGCAATTCGAGGTAGGTTTCTTTTTCTCTCGCGCGATCTGCCATGGGTTCGTTGCGGGGCATTGTTAAACAAGGGTACTCAAAACTCCAGATTTTTCACACGTCGCATGGCAGCCGCCATTGGCACAAACAGGATCAACAGACTTAAGGCGACAGCCATGCCAAGCGCAACCCCGTTCGAAAGAAAAAAAGAGACATGCATCACGCGGCGCATACCCGGCACCGCCGCGAGAGCTATAAAAAAGGTGATATAGATGAAGCTGATGACAAGGCAGAGCGTTCCTCCGAAGCCAGAGACGATCTTGGAAGGATTCTCCTCCTTGAGGTTCGGAAAAAGGGCTCCGAGACTAACCGCCAGGCTGCACAGAGTCGCGCTCATAAGAGCGATCGCAGCGGCAAACCAAAACACTTTGCCAACGGCGAGATGCAGCATAAGGCTCGACGCGACCATCAAGCTCACGGTGATGACCATTGCCACCCCGCAACTGAGCCAAAATTTTTGCAGCAAGACTTTGCGCAGTCCGATGGGCGCCAGACCAACGATCCAAAGACGGCGTCCCTCCAGGCTGAATTGCGGGAAAACAAACCGCGTCGTCAGGGTGGACAGCGTCAAGGCGGACGCGGTGAGGTTCAGATAGCTGATGACTGTCTCCCAGAACTCACTTCGGAAAGTGAACGCGACGTTCCGCAGATTTGCCACATAGATGCAAAGCAGCCCGAAGAATATCATGAACTGGGTCCACTGCGCCGGGTCGCGCCAGAAGACGATAACGTCCTTCCATCCGAGGGCGAGCACTGGCCTGGAAAAGAATGGCGTCTTCCTAATGATGCCCTCGACGCGCGAATGGCTCCGGAAACCGCGCCTCGCGGCCGCGTCACGGTGCATTCTCTCCGCGCGAGAACTCGCCGCAACCGTCCAACTCGAGTAAAAATGTCTGCCAGCAACTTCAAAGCCGAGGAGCAGCCCCATCGCCGCGTTGCTCACCAGCACAAGAAAATAGAACGAGCCCTGGCCATTAAGCCCTTCGCTCCAGCAAAGAACAGAACGGGCGAGCCAGGCACTCGGCAGGTAGGGATTCAGGCCCACCCGTGTGTGGCGAAGGAGCTCATAGAATGAACGCTCATCCTGATCGCCGCGCACATCCGTATCCTTAACCGGCTTTACGGTGGCAATCATCAGAAGAAGCGATGCCGCAGCGCCGACCAGAAGGACCTTCTTGATCCAGGGTCGGGAAAGGACGCGGACGGCGAAGAGGATGCTCCACGACCCCAGCAGCGCCGGGATTATTACGAAAGGCAGATACGCCGCGCCTACAAAGACATAGAAAAAAGGCGACACATTGTGAAGTCTGCCGAACGCGGCCATCATCGGGGCGCTCAGGAAAATCAGCGCCCAACTGGAGACCCCGAGCGACTCAACGAATTTCCAACGGTACACGTCGCTCGCCGGGATCGGCAAGGTCAGCAACCACGCCGTCTCGCGATTCTTAAACAGGGTCGAGTAGCTGATGATGAGGTTTGAGACCGCCAACATGGCAAAGAAAAACCCGAAAATCAGAAACAAGATCCTCTGTGAAAGCAGCGCGCCGATGATCGGGAATTCGTAGAGCTTCGACATTCCCATGTAGAACAGCCAATAGCCGGCAAAGAGATACCCGGCTATGAAAGATCCGAGAACGAACAGGAGAAGCGGGGACTGATTTCTTATCCGCGCAATCCGAGCCCGCAACGAACGTAATTGCACCCAGAACAGGAGCCTGAACAGATGAGCTGTACCCGCGTAGGGAGAAGGGCCTGCGTTCACTTTGGACGTTCAGCCGCGACGGAACATGCCGCAATATTACTTTTTAACGAATTTGGCAGCGAACGCGCCGTCTGTTCCGTCGCGGAAAGGCAGCAATTGTTTCGATTCCACGAACGTCAGATCGCCTGGGCTAAGCCGTCCAAGGATCAGTTCATTCTCCTCCGGCTCCAGACTGCACGTGCTGTACACCAGAATTCCGCCTTTCTTAAGAAGCTGCGACACTGCGCCAACGATGGCCATCTGCTTTCGGGGCATGTCCTGAAAGTCGCTCTCCCTCAGGCGCCAGCGGGCATCCACACGCCGGCGGATAACGCCTGTATTGGTGCAGGGAGCATCCACCAGGATGCGATCAAAGCTGGCAGGCGAGAGAGTGGACGGGCGCGCGATCCAATTCTGCTCGACGACCCTGACGTTCGTGACCCCGAGACTCGCGAGATTAGCGGAAAGCCTCGGCAGTCGTTCGGAAACGTCGCAGGCGATGATCTCCCCCTGGTTTTTCATGAGGCTCGCCATGTAAGTGGTCTTGCCTCCAGGAGAAGCGCAGGCATCAAGGACGCGCTCACCTGGTTGAGGGGCGACAAGGTCGCAGGACATGAGGGTGCTGGGATCCTGCACATAGCAAAGGCCCTCCGCCAGCCATGCTTCGGGCAAGCGCTTTACTGTAAGCGCTTCGGTGTGGAATGGACACGCTTGGGCATCTTCGTTTTTCCGCAGCAGCTCATCCCGTGTAGTTCTGATGCCATTCGCTCGGACAAACATTTCTGGAGGCGAATTGTTCCATTCGCAGAGAGCGCGCATCGCCTTATCCCCAAAAGCTTTCCGCCACCTTGAGACGAGCAGTTCCGGATGGGAATATTGTATGGAAGGCGAGCTTTCGCTGATCGACCGCTGAATGCTATCGCGTTCTCTCAGGCAACGGCGAAGCAGAGCGTTTACCAGCGGTCGAGATTTCCCGGCCAGTTCCACGGTCTCGTTCACCGCGGCGTGAGAAGGGATGCGGGTATGGAAAATCTGGTAGAAACCAATCCGCAGGATTTGGAGTGTAAGCGGATCGACTGCTTCCTTTCTGAGCAACGAGCGAATGAAGTCGAGGCGGGTGAGATTCCTCAACACCCCATAAAACAGTTCCTGAAGAAGCGCGCGATCCAGTGGCGAGAGGTTGCTGGAGGCAAGGCTCTCGCGCAATATTGCATCGGCAAAGTCGCTGCTTCCCTCCCACCGATCCAGCGCCTGGACGCAGACCGAGCGTAGTGTTTTAGCAGCCACGAAGCCCATCTCCTTCACAGAGAATGACACACCCCCGCCCGGGGGTCGGCGGGATGTTACTCTGCGCAGGGGTCGCGGCACCGACCCTCTTTTGACGCCTAAACAGCGGCTTCGACGCGCCGCCCAACTCCTCGATATGAGAAGCCCAGGTTGGACATCGTTTCCGGGTCGAAAAGATTGCGTCCGTCGAACACCATGGGCGTCATCATCCGCTTCTTCACTTCCTCAAGGTCGACGTTCGCGAATTCCGACCACTCTGTGGCAAGGACCAGCGCTTCTGCTCCGTCCACGGCTTCGAGCGCTGATTTCGCCAGATGCGCTCCTTCGATAAGTTTGAACTCGGTCGCCTTTTCCATCCCTTTCGGATCGTAGGCGGTGACGATGGCTCCTTCGCGAACAAGGTCGTTTACCAACTCGATGGCTGTCGAGTTGCGGACATCATCGGTGTCGGGTTTGAAGGTCAAACCCCAGACGGCGATCTTCTTATCGCGCAGCACCCAGAGGGCGTCGCGCAGGGACTTGAGGAACCGCTCTTTCTGCTCCTTGTTAATTCGCTGCACTTCCTTCAGAAGATGGAACGGCACGCCAAGCGCGTCGGCAATGGCGATAAACGCCGCGATGTCCTTCGGAAAGCAGGAGCCGCCATAGCCGAGTCCGGCATTGAGGAAGCTGCGCCCGATCCGCTTATCGGCTCCAATGCCGTCAGCAACTTTTTCGATATCCGCGCCGGTCGCATCGCACACCGCGGAGACAGCATTGATATAGGAGATTTTGAGCGCCAGGAATGAGTTGGCCGCGTGTTTGATCAATTCCGCGCTATTGACATCAGTAACGAGAATGGGAGCCATGAAAGGCTCATAGACCTTTTTCATGAGGGCGAGCGCGCGATCGCTGGAAGACCCAATGACAATACGGTCGGGCTTCATGAGATCGGCGACGGCGCAACCCTCGCGCAGGAACTCAGGATTGCTTACAACGTCGAACTCCACACCGGAACGGCTGTAACGCTTGATCGTCTCAGCAACTTTTTCACCCGTCTTAACAGGCACCGTGCTCTTGTCCACGATGACGCGATAATCCTTGATGACGCCCGCTATTTCACGCGCAACGCGCTCGATAAAGCTCAGGTCCACACTGCCGTCTGGCTGAGGCGGAGTGGGCACCGCGATGAAGACCACCTGGGAGTTATCCACGCCATCCTCGATCTTGTCTGTAAAACGCAGCCTGTGGGCTGATACGTTGCGATGCACGAGATCATCCAACCCGGGCTCGTAGATGGGGATGCGCCCAGCGCGAAGAGCCTCGACCTTTTTCGGATCGTTATCGACACAAACGACTTTGTGGCCCACTTCCGCGAAGCAGGCGCCAGTGACAAGGCCCACATACCCCGAGCCAATAATTGATAGTTCCATAGATGATGTTTTTCGGTTTAGTGATTAGTGCTATACGGGTCGAAGCTTAACGGCAAGCTCACCTGCGGGGCATCCTTTAGCGTGAAAGAGAGAAGCACGCCATACTCATTTGTGGTGCTGCCGCCATTATTTCGGTCAAAAATGCCGAAAGTCGCAATCCAGCTACTGAGATCGCGATGCACCTCGTACTGCTGATATTCGAGGATGCTCTGTTTGAACTCATATTGTTCGTTCATGCTCACCGACCAATTTTCGGTCAAGTGCAAAAAGGCTCCAAAGGTGAATTCACTGCTGTTCACGTAATAGGGATTTCCATCGATGTAGCGGTGGCCGATGTTCACCGAGAGATCCTTATCCACGAGCACGTTGGCCGAAGTGTTCAATTCCGTGAATCCTGTTTTCAAGACAGGAAGCTGGGAATCTACCTGAAGGGTGACCCAAGGCACGGGGTTCAGGCGAAGGCGGTTATAGACATTGGAAACTTCACCGGGCTTTTGGGTGATGCCGGGGAAATTCGGATCTTTGATATTGAGATCAATGTAGGAGTCGAGATCCAGCCACACCACGGTGGAACTGTCGCGCCGGGTTTCGAGGCGATTGCGGACACCATACCGCCAGATCGCCCAGTCCGAAATGGAATCGATGCTGGTAAACTGCGGGAATTCGATCGGCTTGGCCTGGTCGGAAGGCTCATAGCGATCGAACTGCAGTATCTTATCGCTGTTGTGATCCGTGGTCACAAACGAAAAGTCGGTGTAGGGCTGAACAACGTGGCGCAGCCCATCGAACCCGAGCAGCCGCGACTGCACCCCCTCATACGCGCGGGAAAGTTTGAACGAGGATTCTATTCCCGCGTCAACGGTTGTCCGCAAAATCGCGCCGCGCTTGTCCACCGTATTCTTGATCGTCGGCACAAGCACGCTCCGGGGAGGGAAGCCAGGGGCGGTGACCGGCACACTCTCAAGCACTGTGGCGGCCTGGGTATCGCCGGTCTGACTGTAATACGTCTCCCGGAGGCCGACGCGAGGGATGACGCTCAGCCAGCCAAAATACGTTTTCGGATACAGCAGTTGATTGTAGGTATCGAAGCGAAAAGTCTCGTAATTGGGAAGACCGGACCCTTGCGCAAACCCCTGTCGCAGGTAAGCCGCTCCAGTCTCGCCCTGATAGAATATACCGGAGCCGAAGATCGGGTGGCGTTTGCCATCGAACACCAGTTCAGGCAGCCGCTCGGTACCTGTCGAAGAACTTGTTTAACTGAACGCGCGCGATCCCGCTTAATGTGTAGTCATCCTGCAAAAAAGTGACGGCGGCCACATTATCGGGCTGCGGGTTTATACGGAATTCACTCTGCTCAAAGTCCTGGAGGAATAAGGGATCGCTCAGCTTGTTGACGTCGATACTGGCGTAAATGTCGTCCGTTATGAAAGTGCGATCCTGAAGCGAAACCCGGTATCGCTGCGGGGTGATCTTCTCTCGCGCAAAAGCGGTGATGTTCTTTTCCGTGGACTGGTCTTCAGCGAGGTAAGAGCGGAATTTGAACCAATCTCGATGGTTCTCCCCGTAATCCCCTTTTGTATTAAATCCCGCCGCGATCCCGCGAAGCGAGCGGATATCAAGCTCGACCTGACCAGAGATCGTGTCGGTGAGCGGGAAATGTGTACTGGCTCAGGAGAAACGAACCCCACAGCGAAGTATATCCGGGAGTGATGGTGAAAGAAGTATCCTGCCGGAGGAACTGCCATAGGTACGGGAACCAAAAAACCGGGGTGCGGCCCACGTAGAGCGTGACATTGCTGAAGATGATGCGGTCCTTGGGGTAAACACGAACGCTTTTGGCTCGCAGGGCATAGTCAGGCTTCGACGAATCGCTGGATGTAAATGTCGCGCCTCGCAACTGGTAGCTGTTCTCTGTCAGCGAAAACAGAGACTCACTGGAGAAGAAAAAAGGATCGAACTCTCCCCGGAAGTTGGCGGCATGCAGAACCTTGGTTTCGAGGTTATACACAGCCCGATCTCCCATGAAAACATGGCCCCTATCGGTGCCAGGCAGTTTCTTCGTATCGGGCGGTTGATATATGCGAACGTTGCCCCTTAACAGAAGATCGTGGGTCTCGGGGTTATACTGCGCGTAGTCGCAATGCATCTTGGTATCGCCAGAGCGAATCACCACATTCTCCTCAGCGATGGCGAGACCTCCTTCGAAACGAGTACTCTCGGCGTCGATCTTGACCGGAGCGTCGGAAAATGGCGTGGCAACTTCGGCGCTGCCGCTCTCAGGCCCTTGCGCGAAGCACGAAGGCAGGCAGAGAACGAGAAGCGTCAGCATCAGGAGGCTCCTGCAAAGCCAGGTCATGGGATTGGGAACCCTCCATTTCATTTACGACAAAGTGGGGAAAGTATCCGTGCCCAGCCGCCTTGCAAAGCACAATTGCAGGTATCATCGGGCCGCCGACTTTGCCCTGGGAGCGCGGACGAGCCGCCCTTCTGCCAGCGGTCGGCTCCTGGGCGCCGCGCGGTCTGACAGCCCCTCTTAGTCTGGAAGCGGCTCCGGTGTCTTGGAAGGGATGCGCTCCGCAAACCCAATTGTGTTTCCGGACGGATCAAGCACCCAGATTTCCCGCATGCCGTAAAATGTCTCCCTGACGGGCTGTATGACGTTCACCGACTTCAAGGCTTTCACGGTTTCATCGAGCGAGTCGACGACCGTGTAAAGAACCGACCCGCCATTCGTTTCAAGGTTTCGCGCGCACTGAGGCATATCCGCAAACAAGCTGGCGCGGGTTTGCAGCATCACCATATGTCCACCTTGGGCGAGGCCCACAAAGCCCAGCGATTCCCCGTGGGGCACACTGAGCGCCACCTCGTAGCCAAGACAATCCTTCCAAAAAGGGAGTTGCGACTCGATGGAGTCAACGACGAGGAGAGGTGTTAGTTCCTTGATCATATTGCCAGCATGGGCGAGGATCGGGCAGCGCAGCAAGCCGCTCTCTTAGGTATTCTCCTGCCAGAACGTAAGCTGGACAGGTTTGAAAGCGGATTTGCGCGAGAGGTGCCTGAGGAAGTCGAGGATTGTGCTCATGTGTTCATTAGAACACATTTACCAAAACCAGTCAAGGACCGCCCTCACCGCCCCATCCACCCGCCGTCCACAAGCATCGTGTGGCCGCTCATGTAATCTGAAGCGGCGCTCGCCAGGAATACAACCGGCCCCGCAAAGTCAGCCGGTGTTCCCCAGCGGCCCGCAGGGATGCGCGAGAGAATGGCGCTACTCCGTTGCGAGTCTTCACGAAGAGCCTGGGTGTTGTCGGTAGCCACATAACCCGGCGCGATGGCGTTCACACAAATGCCTTTTCCCATCCATTCGTTGGAAAGCGCCATCACCAGCGACCCGATACCGCCTTTGCTCGCGGCATATCCAGGCACGTTAATTCCGCCCTGAAAGGTCAGCAGCGAGGCTGTGAAGATGATCTTGCCCGCGCCTTTTTCCAGCATGCCGCGCGCGATCTCACGGCTCAGGATGAATTGAGAGCTCAAGTTCACCTCCATCACCTCGTCCCAGTATTCGTCCGGATGTTCCGCGGCCGGCTTTCGCAGAATAGTACCCGCGTTGTTCACGAGAATGTCGACGCGCGGATTATCCAGCATGACTTGTTTGGCGAAAGCCAGCAGGGACTCGCGATTACCAAAGTCGCATTGATACGGGGTAAACTTTCGCCCCAGATCCTTCACTGCCGCCGCGACCTCGCTTCCTGCTTCGAGTGTTGCGCTGACGCCGATGATGTCCGCCCCAGCCTGCGCCAAAGCCTCTGCCATGGCCTTTCCGATTCCCCGCTTGCATCCGGTAACTACGGCGACTTTGCCATCCAGGCGGAATTGATCGAGAACCATGGCTCGTTATCGAAGGTTTTGGATGGGGATGCCATCCATATCGTCGAAACGCTGATTCTCTCCACCCATCGCCCAGATGAAAGAGTAGGCGCGAGTTCCACAGCCAGAGTGAACCGACCAGATCGGCGAAAGCACAGCCTGTTCGCTGTGCAGCAGCAGGTTGCGGGTCCGCGCTCCTGGGCCCATGAAGTGAAACACTGCCGCGTCTTCCCGCACGTTAAAGTAGAGGTAAACCTCGGAACGCCGCGGGTGGGTGTGCGGGGGCATGGTATTCCAGACGCTGCCTTCCTCGAGCTGGGTAAAACCGAGAACCAACTGACAGCTTTTCACGCCTCCCTCATGGATGTACCTGGTAGATCGTTCGCAGGTTCGCTGTCTCCTGACTTCCCAGCCGTATGGCGTTCGCCTCCGCTTGCCGGACGCGCGCGGTTGGGTACGCGGTGTGGGCGGGGTAGCTGATCAGGTAGAACTTCGCGGGAGATCCCGCATCATCACTGGCAAAGGTGATGTCGCGGCTTCCCTTTCCGATATACATGCAGTCGAGCGCAAGCGACGGGCGCGCTGTGCCATCCACGGTGATTGTGCCCGGGCCGCCTATATTCAGAACGCCAAGCTCGCGTCGCTCGCAGAAATACTCCGATGCGAGTTCCTTGGACGTTTCGAGGCGCAGCGGCGAAGCCAGGGGGACGGCCGCCCCCACTACCGCGCGATCTGTCTCCCAATAAGTAGCCTGAATTTCACCCGGCCGGAAAAGTGACTCCAAAAGAAATGTTTTCCGAAGAGCCTCGGTATTCAGCCCTTCGAATTCTTTTTCCCCAATCGCGTATCGAACGTCCATAAATCTGGTAGTCTGCCGGGTGGTTTTCAAACCCTGTAGGACACCATTAAACCCGCCTTCAGTGGTCATTTGCAAGCACGACGGCTTCCAGGACAAACGCGCCGTCTAGCCAGGGAATTTGCATGGAACGAGAATGGCGTCCTTCATGCCATGCAAAAGCTTCTTGTCGGCGGGACAAATGGTTGCGAGCACACCTTTTAGTTCGGACTTCCCATTAACGATGAAGTAATACGGGCACAGCCGAACCCTGCCATGCATCATTGTCATGGTTCCCGTCGTGGGATCCGTGTAGGGATGTTCGAAGAGTTTTCCTTTCCGGAACTGTTGCAAGATTCGGGGCCGGGTTTCAAACTCACGGAGAGCGGTCTCCACGGCCGCCTTCCAGTCTGGTTGCGACATGTCATTGCCCAACTCCACACCGCGACTGCCCCACGAGAGGGGCGAGAAGCCGCTGACCTTCAAGAGGAGATCACGTTGCTTCTGACTAAAATCGCCAAGCTCCTCCCACCTGTTAATATCGAGCCGTGGCAGCACCGCGTGCTGGGGCAGTGGCGCTGGATCCACAATCCAGGTGTAGGGAATGACTTCCTGAAGCTTCAACCAGTGCCGCTCCCCAAGCTCCCGACGCCAAAATTCATGCAGGGGTCGCATCCAGAATAGCGCAAACCACATCTTTTCCTCGATGTAGGGCTTAATGGGAGGCGTCACCCGAATGGCGCCAGCCTGCTCCGCAGCCATCAGGGCCTGCGCGCCTCCGACATTCTCAAGATCAAACAACTCGAAAAAGCGGTAAACGCTCGCCTGAAAGTCTTCCGTTTCGGAAGCAGCGCGCACGCGCCATTTTTTGCCATCCGTGGAAGCGGCGTTAAGTTGGTTCGCAAGCCAGATCATTTCGGGCCGATATGTTGCCGCCTCGTCGGAAACGAAGATATCCCCGCCGGGAAGCACGGAACGGAAGCCCTCCAGCATGCCGCGCGGGCCGCCAACGATGTCCGAACCAAACGCGGAATAGGTCTGATTCAGCCATGCCGTGAGTCCTATCCCGCCAGGCACGTTGTCAAGTTCGGCGATGGTGAAGCCGCCTTCCATGGGAATAACATCGGGACGGATGACGCCAGGCAGTTCGTCGCGCAGCAAGCGCTGGCGGGCGTATTCAACCAGCGCGGGCGGCTTTCCACGGTCAAGATATTCGGCGACCCATCGTGGCTGCCTCCCCTGGATGCTCAATTGATACAGCAGATTGCAAGCGCGATTAAAGAGGTTCAGGCGGTAGCCAAGCTTCTCCAACTCGTCCGCCATCTTCTCATCCAAAGGGAACGGCTCCGGCGAGAGGAGCCACTCCTTGTCAGCGAATAAGCCCTCGGCGGGAGCCCTCGCCCGCACATGGGCGACCTTTTCTAATCCGGAAAGCGGGTTTGTCATGGCGGCAATTCGCTCTACTTTGACACCGCCTTCCTAATTCACAAACCGGTTTGGCCGACCGGCATTTCTGGAAATGTTCGATTTGGAGACGCTGGCAGGGAAACTCGAAGGATAATGACACCGCCCAAGGACCGCGCTGCCGCCCCATGATTTCCGAAATGCAAGAATACTACCGCCGCCGAGCTGCGATTTACGACAGTTCGATGGGGTACGATCAAGAAGATGTGCTGCGTAAACATGAAGCGGCACTTGTGTATCTCGCGCGGCGCTTCACTGGCAGCAAGCTATTGGAAATCGCCTGCGGGCCGGGATTTTGGACGCAATTCCTGATGAAATCGGCCACGCAGATTGTCGCAACAGATTTCAACGAAGAGACATTATTTGAAGCTCGGAAAAAGAACTTCGCCGCGCATGTTGAGCTGCGGCAGGCAGACGCATACGACCTTCCTGACTTTGGGCAAAGATTCGACTCATGCTTTGCGGGCGATTGGTTCTGTCACGTGCCTATTGAACGGCGGTCGGCTTTTTTGGGAGGACTTCATTCGTGTCTGGCAAAAGGGGCACTGGTAATTTTTTGCGACCAAATGCCAAAAGTAGGCGCAACAGGAGGGCAGACAGATGCCTGCGGCAACAATATTCAGAGCAGAACCCTCCCGGATGGAAGTCGTTATTCGGTCATCAAAAATTTCCCGTCTGAGAACGAGCTTCTGGATGTGTTCTCCAGTTACTCGTCGACGACAAAGGTGATTCAGTTTCCAGATTGTCGAAGGTATGCGGTCGATGTACCGTTTGGACAAGGTGTCCACAGCCTGAGCAGAGTGTCATTCACAATGCCTCCGCCGACCATACAGAAAGCTGGCGAGAAACGAATCCTGAGTTTACACAAGTGGTTCCATTGTCCGAACTTCTAAAGCCGATGACTCGTATCCTCTTCCTCCTTACGCTCGCCCTGGGCCTGTTCCGCGCCGCAGGACAGGATGCTTCTCCATCGCCATTGGCGGCGCCATCCGCAGCAGCATCGCCGACGCCGACCCGCGAAATGCTTGCTTCGGCCCCCGCGGGCTATCTCGATCTGCCACAGAAAAGTAAATTCGGATTCAGTTCCGTCCGCGTGGATGGACCCTATATCGCAATGACGTTCGACGACGGCCCGCACGTGACGAACACGCCCCGCCTCCTGGATATGGTGAAGCAGCGGCACATCAAACTCACGTTTTTTGAATTGGGAGAAAGAATCACGCAAGATCCCGAGATCCTGAAACGCATCGTCGCGGAGGGGCATGAGCTCGGAAATCACTCATGGTCACATCCCGATTTCGCCCGGATGTCGGATACGGCGGTGCGCAGCGAGTTGCAGAGGACGCAGGAAGCCTTCCAGGAAGCCGTGGGTTTTAAGCCGACGCTTATGCGACCCCCATACGGCGCGATCACGAAGGCCCAGCGCGACTGGATACATCGCGAGTTTGGGTTCAAAATAATATTGTGGGATGTCGATCCGCTCGACTGGAAACGTCCGGGGCCGGACGTTGTCGCGCGGAGGATCATCTCGGGCGCGCGTCCGGGATCAATTATTCTCTCTCACGATATTCACAAACCCACGATTGACGCCATGCCACAGGTGTTCGACACGCTGCTCGCAAAAGGCTTTAAATTTGTCACCGTGAGCGAATTGCTCGCAATGGATAAAGGGCCGTTGCCTGTGAAACCGAAGAAGGGCGCCGCGGCTCTGCCTTCTGCCTCCCCCTCGGCTGCCAATACTCCGCAATAGTGTCGCATCCCTTTCCCGCTGGCGCGTGGCGCGCGAGACTGGCCGCCTGCGCGTTCCTGCTGTTGATCCGCGGTGGGTACGCCTTGGCATCCGACACGAGTTCCGCGCAACCGGCCAGAAACGTTGATACGCGGCTGCCCGATGATACAGGCGCGTGGGACACTGACAAAGGCGCCGTCCCGCCGCCCACAGCGGTGTCGAGTGGAGAGACCGTATTGCTGCGATCGTTGAGGCAGGACGATCGTGTTCTGATAGTGGCTCCGCACCCGGACGATGAATCGCTTTCTTCCGCGGGGCTTATGCAGCGGGCGCTTGCCGCTCACGCCCGGATACGAGTGGTGTTCATAACCAATGGAGATAACAACGTCTGGGCTCAACGGTTTGTGGAACATCGCTACCACATCGGGATGACGGATAGGGCGCGCTGGGGCGCGCGCCGCAAGCAGGAAGCGCTGCGCGCCCTCGCTCGGATCGGAGTGCCCGCGAGCAGCGCGACTTTCCTTGATTTTCACGACCAGGGCACAAGCGCCCTCCTCATGGCTGATGACGCGGCGTTTCGAAACGCGATCGATGCCACAATCGTGGCCTGGCATCCCTCCATTCTCGTGCTCCCCTCCCCTGACGATCTGCACCCGGATCACAATAACGCGTATGTGATCACGCATTTGGAGCTGCGCCGGTTGCGCCAGGCTCCGCCGCTAGAACTCGACTATCTGGTCCATACAAATGGCAAACCTTACGCTCACAGCCGCGTCGTGTTGCAACTCCGGCCCGAGGAGAAGCAGGTGAAACTTGAAGCAATCCTCTGCCACACCAGCCAGATGGCTTTGGGCCGCGCGCGATTCGGGGCCTTCGCTAAAGACATCGAAACCTTCTACCCGCCTGACGGTCCGTCACGACTCTCCGCGACATATCCGGTCTGTTCCGCGAAAATGCTGTGCGCCACTTTGCGGATGTCGATTTGCAGGCGGAATACGAGAAGCCTCGCGGGCGCGAAGATCGATCTCGCCCTGACTGGCCAGGGCGGCGCCGCCCGTTTGTCCTTCCCTCTGCCAGCAGCGGCTGGCGTGGCGTCCGTGGTAAACACCATAACAGGAACCGCTTTCAGTTCTGCTTCCGTCAGGTTAACGGATGAGGGCGAAGAGATCGACCTGCCGATGGATAGGTTGCTTCCCATCCGGCAGATGTTCGTGAAGTTTGACCGCCCCGGCATCGCGTTTGACCGCGCCGGATGGCGGGAATTGCCGGCGGAACGCCAGGGATCAGACTAGCGAGGCGAGGTTCTTCGGAAGGACGGATTGAAATGCAAGCTCCGCGCCGGAGACTGGGTGGAGGAAACGGAGCGAGCACGCATGGAGACCCAGCCGTTTTGCGGGATCGCTTTTCGCCCCATATTTTTTGTCGCCGATGATGGGACACCCCGCGCCGGAAAGCTGAACGCGCAACTGGTGCCGGCGTCCGGTTTCGAGGATGAGTTCCACTAGGCTCCGTCCCTTCGAATGCTTCAAGACTTTGTAGTGGGTCACAGCGTGACGGGTGATTTCGCTGGGTGGAGCGATGCGCACCTTGAACGGATTCGTCTCATCCAAATCCGATTCCAGCATGCCGCTCTCCGGGCGAAGACGCCCTTCAACAACCGCTTCGTATCGCTTGCTGGCTTTTTCCCAGCCTCCCTGCAACGCCTCTTTTGCCTCCGGCGTTTTCGCAAAGACCATGAGACCCGACGTCTCGCGATCCAGTCTATGGACGATCCAGACGCGCTCCCGACTCTCTGGCTTCTTGGCGCGCAGATAGGCGGTTAACTGAAAATAGGCGGTCTTCTCCTGTTCCGCTTCGCTCGCGATGCTCAGGAGGTTCTCTGGTTTGTCGATCACAATGAGCGTGGCGTCCTCGTAGTAGACCTTCATTCCAGAGGAGAGCATCGTCTTTGGGATTGCAAAGCGATCCGAGCGGATGGCGACGGTGTCACCGGGCTTTAGTGGATGATCGAACTGGGTGACTGGACGACCGTTTACCATGACCGCCTGGAACTTCAGCCATGTTCTCACCTGCTTCTTCTTTACCTCCGGCCACGCGGCAAACATGTAACTGAGCAACTCCGCTGATTCTTTAACGGTAAGTGTGTCTGGCATGGCAGATCACGAATCTACCGTTTGTCGGAGCCCGGACGCAATGCCGGGGGTGGAGGCTGGTGGGGTTTCCAATTTGCATTTGCCCATCGAAATTAAAGAGAATGGCTGTTTTCTTTAATTTCATCTGCGTGATTGAAAGCTAACTTTCCATCGGCACGAGGCCACACGGCGACCAGTGAGGTGCCGATTGCCCCCGTTTCGGCTTCATCCATTGCGCTTGTGAGGCGGGCCGTAGTAAAATGTCCGCGACGCGAAAAGTCCCCTCTTAAGTGAACCTCCTTCGATTCGTCCTTTGGCTCCCTTGCGCAATGCTTGCCATCCCCGCGATAGCGCAAGAGCAGTGGATTCCTTTTAACCCACAGCCTGATCCATTCACGGCCGACTCGGCAATGGACATGCGCTTTCTTAATGAGCGCTTCGCTGGCGAGAACGGCTTTATTACCGTTAAGAACGGGCACTTCGCCCATTCACGCACCGGCGAACCGGTCCGCTTCTGGGCCGTCAATGGCCCTCCGTTCGACCTCGGTGGCGAGGAGTTGCGCAAGTGCGCCCGGATGCTGGCGAAGCACGGCGTCAATTTAGTTCGTGTTCATGGCGGGTATTTCGACAAAAATGGGGAAGTGGACGCCAGCCGCGTCGCTCACGCGTCTGAGATCGTGGAGGCGATGAAGGCGGAGGGCATCTACACACACTTTTCGATTTACTTTCCGATCTGGTTGACACCGAAGCCGGGCACTCCATGGCTGGAAGGCTACGATGGCGCGAAAAAGCCATTTGCCGCGTTGATCTTCAACGCGGACTTTCAGGCGCAGTATAGAAAATGGTGGGTGGCGCTGCTCACCACCCGCAGCTCCGCAACGGGTCGCCGACTCATCGATGACCCCGCCGTCGCCAGTCTGGAGATGCAGAATGAGGATTCCCTCTTCTTCTGGACCTTCAACGATACGATACCAGACGCGCAACGGCGGATCATTGAACATCAATTTGGGACCTGGCTTGCCGCTCGATACGGCTCGCTGCCTGGCGCGTTTGCTCACTGGCACGGGCAGCTTCTCCCTCGGGATGTCCCCGCCGAAGGGCGCGCCGCGTTCCGCCCGCTGTGGAATATGTTCAGCGAAAGAACGCCGCGAGATCAGGATGCCGCGACGTTCCTGCTCGAAAGTCAGTCGCGTTTCTATGCCGAGACATACGCGTTTCTGAGAGCGCTCGGATTTCACGGCTCGATCACTGCATCCAACTGGATAACGGCAAACCCCACCGTATTTGGCCCATTGGAGAAACTCAGCTACATGGCAGGCGATTTCATTGATCGCCACGGGTATTTCTCCTGTGATGAGAAAGGCGCGAGCGCGGACTGGTCCATCAGAGTGGGACACACCTACGCTGATCGCAGCGCTCTGCGGTTTGACTCCGAAGAGCCCGGTAAGCCCCGTCAGTTCGTACACCCGGCGATGGATCCCCATTATGATGGAAAACCGTCGATGATCTCGGAAACGACGTGGACACGTCCGAACCGTTATCGGTCTGAAGCGCCACTCTACTACTCCGTGTTTGGAGCTTTGCAGGATAGCGACGCGATCATTCACTTCGCCCTCGATGGCAGCGCATGGAATGTAAAACCCGGCTACTTCATGCAGCCCTGGACATTGATGTCCCCAGCCATGATGGGGCAATTCCCTGCTGCGGCTCTCATCTTCCGGCGCGGATTGATTTCGTCCGGCAAAGTGGTTGCCGAGGTTGATCTGAACAAGGCGGAGTTAATGCGGCTGCGCGGGACGCCTTTCCCGCAAGATGCCGCTTTGGATGAACTGCGCCTCAAGGATGTGCCCGTCGGCGGGGCCGCAGTACCCGGCCAGCGCCTCGATCCATTGCTCTGCTACACAGGCCGCACGGAAACGCGCTTCACGGACGGTCCAGGCGCGGTAAGGATGGAAGATCCCCGTCGACTGATAGATCATGACAAACAAACCGTCACCGGTTCAACAGGAGAGACGGAACTCAATTACGGGAAAGGATTCCTCGTCCTAAACGCGGCGCGCTGTCAGGGAGTGAGCGGAAACCTCCGCGGAGCGGGGGCTGTGCGGACGGGCACGTTGATCATAGCTTCGGACATGGAGATCGGGCACATCATCGCGGTCTCTCTTGATGGGCTGCCGCTGGCGAGTTCCGGCCGCATTCTGTTGCAGGTGATGTCGGAGGAGAAAACCTCCGGGTTTACGACAGAGGCAATGCCGAATGGCGAGCGACGCATCACCAACATAGGGAGGAACCCCTGGCTATTTAGAGGGATCAGCGGGGCGGTGACCTTTCTGCGACCAGACGCCGGAACACTGCGGGTCATCCCGCTGGATTACAATGGCTACCCGGCCATAAAGGCAGAGACGGCCACATCCGCCGCAGGGTCTCTCCATCTTGATCCGGGCACTGTTTACTACCTCATTACGCGCTAGGGATCGGGCCAGATCTGGTCCAGAAGCCGCGCCAGCCGATACCCAGCCTTTGCGATCTGCTTGTCCGCGACGCGCGACATGTCGGCTTCGTAGCCGAAAGGAAGAGTGACGGCAAAACCGCTTGCAGGCCCGAGAGCGGTCTTGATGGAACGTGGCGATGGATCGCTCACGGCGACCCCCTGATATGCCCGCCGCGCCACCACCAGAGTATCGTCCGCGCAACGCGTGCCCCACTCATCAAGAGATCCATCCACACTCCAGTCCGCGGCTGCCTGCAGATGGGAGAGCCTCTCTATCATCGCGCTCCGCCCGCCGGGATTGGCATTCTCCGCGTCTTTGACGAGGTCGTCATCCCAGAACCGATGAAGGTTCTCCGCCGCCGTTCCTTTGGACAGGAACAAGAGGTTGCCTCCCTCGTCACTCTGCAAATGCTGCTCTTGCGCCAGCTTCGGATCGCGGACGAGAACCTCGGCCGGGCTTGCAGCGGTTGTGGCGATGTAGCAGCATCCGACGTGCAGAGGCTGATGGATGTCCTCCGCCAGATGCACAAGCATCCGGAGCGCGTTCCGCTTCCCGAAGGCCCCTTCCGACGGAGCAGAGGCATCAACGAGGACGCGGATACAATCGCCGATCTTGCCCACCACATCACCTAAAGGCGCCCTTTCACGCATCGGCGGCTGAATCACGGCGTCATTATAGCCGGTGGCGCCGATAGGAATATCCACGTAGTGCCAGGAGATGCTGCCTTGCAGCAGCTTGTGCGTCTGTGGATTTGATTGAGGGTGATAGCGCTCGACAAAAGCGATGGAGTCCGGATCGCCCGCGAGCTTGCGTTGTTCCAAGCCAACGGGTCGCTTCAGTTGCCATGGCTCGACCCTCTTCACGGCATCCGCCCATGTGGAAACCTCGCTTAGATTTTCAGCGCCCAGCAACTCCTGGATTTTACGCCGAGCATTGCTCGATGTGAGGCGCGCCTGCGCGATGGCTCCAATGATCTCGTGCCCATCGCTCCCCCAGCCGCTCGCATGGGAAACAGAAAGCGCGAGGTACTAAGATCGTGACCAGACCGCGAAAGCAAGCCACCTTCCCCCTTGTGGATGTGACAAAAGCTTTTGCCCGACGCCGGAAACTTTCCGCGACGATCTGGGTAACGCTTGTGATCTGCGCGGGTCTTACTCTGCTCCAGGTCATCTTTTCCCCTTCATTTCTTCTGGCAGGCATCGCCCTGGCGCTTGGCATCCTCGGATGGTCTGAACGCCGGGTCTGCAAGTTGTTCGCGCAGAATGATCCTCGAGGAGCGACGCTTGGTTTTTGGAACCAGATCATACTGGGAATCATCGCATGCGCCTACCTTTTAAGGCAATCCTGGTCAGCGCCCGGCATGCTGTCGGCGCTCAGCGAAGAAGGATTACCGGGAGACATGGCGGCCAGCGCCGTCACGTTACTGCAGCAGGCCTACTTTCTCGCAACGGCGGTGGTGGCTGTCAGCCAGATCGCAATCGCTATTTACTATCTCCGGGCGCCGCGCGTTGCCCGAGTTGAACCGCAGCCAGATCTGTGAAGAACGCGCTTCCGAGCCTCGACTTTCTCTAAGCGGGATGGAATCGCGCGAACACCGGGGACCGGGGACGCAGAGTCAAGAGTGGCTCCGGTTCAGTTGTTTCGGAAACCATTTCCGGCCGGAATCGTGACAACATTTGGCTCAGGACTGCCAGCATCTCCAAACGGGCGAAGTTATTCCCGATGCACTGACGCGGCCCAGCCCCAAAGGGGAGGTATGCGGCCCTCTGTCTCTCGCTCAGCCGCCCCTCAGAAAAGCGGTCCGGATCGAAGTGATCGGCTTCGGGCCACGTCCGGTCATCGCGATGCAATATGTAGGGGCAGATAACAAGGATGTCCTGACGCCTGACGACGTAATTCCCTATTGTGTAAGCCGGGTGCTCCGCAACGAGAGCAGACGCCGTGATCTCCCGTGAGAAAATCCACGCTGGCGGGTACAGGCGAAGTGTTTCATCGATGATCCGCCCGAGCCGCTCCATTCCAAAGAGTTCCTCGAACGAGCGGCTCCCACATGCTGCGGTTGCTTCTTCATGAGCCCGACGAGACTCATGCGGATTGCGCGCAAGGAGGATTGTCGCCCAGGCCAGCGCGCTGGCGGTCGTCTCGTGTCCGGCCATGAGCAACGTCATGACTTCATCGCGAAGAAGCTCATCACTCATGCCCGCATCCGTCTCCTGATCATGAGCCGACAGGAGCAGGTTCAAGAGATCGGGAAAAGCGGTGGGATGCTGACGGCGTTCTTCGATAATGCCGCGGATCAATGTCCGCAAGGCGTCCGCAATCTTCCGGATGCGCCTTCTTCTGGGAGTCCAGAGGAACGGGGGCAGCGGCATCAGTGACAGCATGTTTGCGTTACTCTCGCGCATGAGGCTGCCCAGCAGATTACTGATGCGCACAACAGTTTGATCTGCCATCGCCGTCCCGAAGAGAGCCTTCGCCACCACTCGAAGGGCGAGGCCCTGAAAGAATCCTGTTATCTCCATCGGGCCTTGGGCCTCTGCAATCCGCTCAAATTGCGCCGTCACTTCGCCCTGCAGCATCTCCGTCAGCGTGGACAGATGAGCGCGGTGGAATGCCGGTTGCGCGAGTCGGCGCTGTCGCCGCCAAACTTCCCCCTCGCTGGTGAGCAAGCCTTTCCCCAGCAATGGCTCAAGAACCGCGCCGCTCATGCCCCGCTCGAAATACTTGCCATGATCCTGAAGAACCTGGCGCGCCACGTCCGGTTCCGTGATCAGAAGGACCCGGCGGGTGGCCATCCGCATCGCGACCAGCGGCCCCGGGTAATTGCTGGCAGCGCGCTGAAAAAGTTCCAACGGAGCCGCGCGCCGTTCGGGCAGATTTCCGAGCAGCCAGTGTCCCGCCGGGCCGGACGGTGAATTACTGGATCGCACGTTCAGAGAAGCTGCAACTCCTCAATCCGCGCGGGATCTACCAGGTCTTCCAGGCCGCCTTGTTTTCGGCCCAGAGCTTGTTCAGATGCTGTGTCTCCTGGTATGTATCCATCGGCTGCCAGAAGCCCTCATGTTTATAGGAGTGAAGCTGCCCATCGCGCGCGAGCGACATGATCGGCTCCTGTTCGAGCATGACTCCTGGATCATCCGGCAGGTAATCGAACATCCGGTGATCGCAGACCATGAAGCCGCCGTTTACGTAGCTTTCTTCAATCTGTGGTTTTTCCTTGAAAGTGTGGATCGCCCCTTCAGGGTCGATGCTCAGCCATCCGAAGCGGCCAGCAGGGTGCATCGCGGAGATCGTGCAAATTTTGCCGCTCTTCTTGTGCTCCTCGATTGAGCGATTCACGTCGATGTTCGCCACGCCGTCTCCGTAGGTGAGAAGAAACGGTTCGCCCGGTTCCACGTACCGCTGCGCTTTTTTAACTCGATAGGCCGTCATCGAATTCTCCCCGGTGTCGGCAAGTGTCACTTTCCAATCTTCCTCGCGATGCCGGTCATGATAAACAACGCCCTGCTCGCGACCGAGCGAAAGGGTGATGTCGCAGGTATTCCAGAGGTAGTTACGGAAGTATTCCTTGATCTGATCGCCCTTGTAACCAAGACAAAGGATGAACTCCTTGTGCCCGTATTGGGCGTAAATTTTCATGATGTGCCACAGAATCGGATAGCCGCCCACGGGAACCATTGGCTTGGGACGGAATTCCGTTTCCTCTCGCAGCCGTGTGCCTCTGCCTCCGCATAAAATGATGACCTTCATGGATTAATTCTGTCCCGGCGGAGTGAAAACTCCAATTGCAATTAAGAGCTCGCCGTAGTCACGGCGGCGGAGGGCTGCTCATCCGACTCTCCAGCACCGCCCGACCCTCGCACCAAAGACAAACGCGGACAAAGTGGCAGGTATTGCTGCAGAAACACGACGAGATAGAATAACTGCATGCGCCACCATACCGAGAAGCTGTTACTCAGGTTGCCAGCCAGAACGGAATTAACGACTGGGGCCAGTTGCAGGTGATGCACCGGGTTTGTGATGACTTCGGCGAATTGGGGCTTGTACCAATTCGTGACGAAACGAAGATAGAGATCCATCACGCGATTTACTCCGCGCTCGTAATCTCTAAAAGCAGCCGCCCTCCTCTTGGGGAGGCGGATCGCCTCGTCCAAGGCGTGCGCGGCTTCCTCGCCTGAGCGGATCGCCAGGAATACGCCTGTGCTAAAGACAGGGTCAATAAATCCAGCCGCGTCCCCCGCAAGAAGCCAGCGTTCCCCCGCAAGGCTGCTGTTCCTGTAGGAATAATCGCCCGCCGAGTAAACCTCTGTGACGCGCCTTGCGCGCGCGATGCGTTCGCGGATCGCCGGTTGCTCCCGCAGGCTCTCTTCAAGAACTTCTTCAGGGGACTTCTTGCGCGCTTTGAACTCCGCCGCATCCATGACCAAACCGATGCTCATCCTCTCTTCTGTCAGGGGGATCATCCAATACCATTGAGTCCGCGCGCGGACGAGTCGGATAAAGGTTCCTTCAAGACCTCCATCCCTGTCAACGTTCTCGTAATGAGCGAAGACGGAGAACTTTTTCAGGTGGGTGTAGGTCTTCTTTAGGCGGAAGTAGTTGCCGATCACGGTGCTCCTGCCGCTGCAATCCAGTATGTAACGCGCTGAAATGTCGCGAGTCGCTCCCGCGTTTTTCAACGTCACACGGACGGCTTCCTCGCCAAACGTCAACTGCTCGACAGATGTCTCTTCCAGAACCTCCGCTCCGTTTTCGCCGGAGTGATCCAGGAGCACCTTATCAAACTCAGAGCGCGTAACCTGGTAAGCGTGCGGATGCTTTGCCTTATATCCATCCTTGAAGAAAAACTTCGCGCCCTTCGTAGAGCAGGTGGTTGTTATTTCCGCGCCATGCTTCGGCATGAAACGCGCGCTCAGCTTCTCTCTCACCCCTAGACGCTCGAAAGCGCTCATGCTGTACGGCAGGAGCGATTCGCCAATGTGAAACCGGGGAAACTTTTCTTTTTCCAGAACAACAACCTTATGGCCCATCCGCGCCAGGAAGGTGGCGGCGGTACTGCCAGCCGGGCCCCCGCCGATGATTGCGACGTCATAGCAAGATTGCATTGAGCGGCCATCCTAGCAGCTTTGAACTTCGTTTGCACCAGTCCATTCGAGGTTCCCTTTGCTCGGCGACAGGATTGGCTTTAATGGTTCACCCATGTTTCCCGGGCTTGGCGACGATGACAAACCGTATGACGTCGTGGTAATCGGCGGCGCGTTGTCCGGCGCCTCCACCGCTCTATTGTTGCTCAAACGCGCTCCCAGGCTGCGGGTGCTCATCGTGGAGAAGTCCGCGCGACTGACGCGGCGGGTCGGAGAAGCCACCGTTGAAATCAGCGCCTTCTTCATGGGGCGTGTTCTCGGATTGACAAAGCACCTGAACGAATCGCATCTGGTCAAGCAAGGCCTTCGATTCTGGTTTGCCAACGAGGACGTGGCAGCGCTTGATGATGCCAGCGAAATCGGCCCGCGATATCAAGTGCGGTTGCCCTCTTATCAGATCGACCGCTCTGTGCTCGACGAGGAGGTTCTGCGGCGAGCGGGTGAAGCCGGCGCGCAGATCATCCGCCCCGCCTCCGTGAGCAAAGTGAAGCTCGCGGCTGGAGGCGAGCAGACGATGACGATCCGGCAGGGGGATTTCTCCCGCGAGCTTCGCGCAAGATGGGTTGTCGATGCTTCCGGAGTCGCGGCCCTCCTCGCGCGTCAGGAAGGGTGGTGGCAACCCAACCTGGAGCATCCGACCTCGGCTGCCTGGGGCAGATGGACCGGCGTGAAAGATTGGGACGGCAGTGACCTGGCGGAAAAGTATCCGGAATGGGCAGCCGCGCCCTATGGCATCCGGGGAACCGCCACGAATCATGTCATCGGCGATGGCTGGTGGAGCTGGTGGATTCCTCTTAAGGGGGGCGACGTCAGCATCGGCGTCGTCTTCGACCAGAGGCTGGTGGAATGGCCCAAGGACGGGGGGAATCTCGGCGAGCGACTGAAAAGCTTTCTCATGCGCCATCCAGTCGCCCGCGAAATGCTCGCGGACGCGCAAATCGTGGAGGACGACGCGCATTGGCGAAAGAACCTGGCATACAGCACCAAAACACTCGTGGGAGACGGGTTTGCGCTGGTCGGAGACGCCGCCGGCTTCCTCGATCCATTCTACAGTCCAGGCATGGACTGGATTGCTTTCACCGCAAGCAGCGCCGCGGACCTCATCGGAGCTCAGTTTGAAGGTGAATCCATTTCGGAGCGGATCGCTTCCCAGAACGAAGCGTTTTCCCTGAGCTACCGCTCATGGTTTGAAGCCGTCTACCGGGATAAGTATGAGTATCTAGGCGAGTTCGATCTGCTTGGCCTCGCCTTCCTGCTGGACCTCGGCCTGTACTATCTGGGCATTGTGACTCAACCCTTCCTGCTTGGAGTCAAGGCGCTGCTCATGCCGCCATTCAGCACCCCATCCTCGCGCCCTGTCTTCCACCTCATGCGTTTTTACAACGGGCGGTTCGCGGCCATCGCCCGCCGCCGTCGCGCCTTGGGATTGCTGGGCAGACAGAATTGTGGCCGCCGCCGCCTTACAAATGGCTTCACCCTCAGCCGCGGGGATATAACCATCCTCGTAAAAACCCTTGGAAAGTGGGGTTGGCTGGAAGCGACCGAAGGATGGAGGAGTTGGGGATCGAGCAAGCCCGCGCCAGGCGCTCCGGACGACGTGGCTCCACGCGCGGAGGAGTTGTCCAGCACCTCGAGTCCCGCTTGATAAGTCACTCAAGTCATAAAATATCGGGCAAGACATTTGCGGTCATTCCGAACCTGGCGGGTTTTCGTCTGAGAAGGAATGGTTGACAAAAACCGGGCGATGAGCTTTTGCATATCGTGATGAAATCCCTTCGATACCTTCTGATCCCCCTCTGTCTGTGCGCCGCATTCCTTTCCGGATGCGCAATCGCTCCGAACATGGGCAGCTACAGCGTGGTGGCTTACAAGCCTCACAACCCATCCAATGTGCGGGTCAAAGTTTCACTATCCAAGCAGGTCGTGTATGTGATGGAGGGCGAGCGTCCTTTGATGGTGGCGGCGACCACGGTGGGCATGGCTGGCAAGCCGACCCCGCGCGGGAACTTCCGGGTCTTTAACAAGCAGGCGGACAAGCGGTCCGGCTCCTATGGATTCTGGGCGCGTGGAGATGATGTTCGTCCGGGTCTGAGCGGCGTTTCACCCGGCGCGGGATACCATTATGTCGGCTACCCGATGGCGTGGTGGGTGGAGTTCGCCCCTGCTTACGGCTTCCATCAGGGGTATGTCTGGCCCATCCCGCACACGCATGGGTGCCTGCGCCTCCACCCGAGCGCGGCGCCGAGATTTTTCGCGCTGGTGAGGATCGGCACGCCAGTGAACATTGCCGAGAGCCAACCGGAGGACGCCACCCTCGGAGCGCATGTCCCTCGTCCCAACGACTACAAGGATCCAGATCCCGCGCCTTCCTATATGGTCTCTTCGCGCGTGTTTGCGAAGCCGCAGGGTCCGCTTCTTCAGTAAGATGGTTCCACTCGCCAGCCCGCTCCCTGAAAAGCCCACGGCAAAGCCGGCCCGGGTGAACCTGCGCACGCCGGACGTAATGACGGCGGTGCAGGCGCAGGTGGAGTCGCACTACCGCAGCGAGATCGTAGAGAAGCTGCGGAATAGCGGCGGCGTCATCAGCTACGGCGGAATAACGCTAAAACTCGCGAAGCAATTCGGCTTTTGCTACGGGGTGGAGCGCGCCATCGATCTCGCGTACGCGGCGCGAAAGGTTTTTCAGGATCGCCGTCTTTTCATTCTCGGCGAGATCATCCACAACCCGGAGGTGAACGAGCAGATTTCGACGCTCGGCATCAAAAACCTCATCGGAGAACGCCGGGAGGCGGAAGTCGATGACCTGACGGCGGAGGACGTCGTGATCGTACCCGCGTTTGGCACCGAAGTTTCGACGCTCGGAGAAACTGCGCGAAAAGGGCTGCCAGATCGTCGATACGACCTGCGGCGACGTGATGAGCGTGTGGAAGCGCGTGCGACAGTATGCCAATGAGAACGCGACATCCATCATCCATGGCAAGGCGGAGCATGAGGAGACGAAGGCCACGAGTTCGCGGGCGATTTACAACGGGCATGGACACTATCTCGTGGTGCTGACGCTGGATGAGACCGACTACGTCTGCGAGTACATCCGGCATGGCGGCGACAAGGGAAAATTCCTCGAGAAGTTTCGCGGCGCGCATTCGCCGGGGTTTGACCCCGACGTGCATTTGAAAACCGTCGGAGTGGCCAACCAGACGACAATGCTCCGCGGCGAGACGGAGGAAGTGCAGCGAAGAATCAACGCGGCAATCCGAGACCGGGACACAGGGGAAGAAGCGGGTCGCAACTTCCGCTTTTTCGATACGATCTGCGGAGCGACGCAGGAGCGGCAGGACGCGTTGCGGGAGATGCTGGCTGAGAAAATGGATTTCCTGCTGGTGATCGGCGGGTACAACAGTTCGAACACATCCCATCTCGCGGAAATGGGCGAAGAGAGGATGCCAACCTATTTTGTGAGGAATGCGAGCCGGCTCGAGTCCACGAAACAGATTGTCCATTACGACCTTCGCCAGAAAAAGGAAGTCGTCACTGAGAACTGGCTGCCCGAGCGGCCTTTCGTGGCTGGCATCACTGCCGGAGCTTCGTGCCCGAACAATCTTATCGAAGAGACGATCCTGCGACTTTTCGCGCTGCACGGGATCACGCCTGAGGCGTTTCTCGCGGCGTAGGGGAGCGCCGCCACCATGGCAAGGCTTGGCTCGGCCCGGACGCAACCTCGCCTTACACCTACTTCGCGCGATCCAATGTAAATACCTATATCATTGATCGACCGTGTCTGTTGGGTGTCGCAACCGAGCGCATACAAATGGCGATTATACCAAATCAATTGGGCTATTGTCGCCATAGGCATACAAATTCGTCCAGCCTTTCTGTGCGAGTGGACCGAGGCTAACACGCGTGCTGGCCAAAACACGAATAGGATCAGTCTGCAAGAACCTCCCAAAGTGTTTGACCCGACACAAGCTCGCCGTACAGCAGCGGGTTATCCAGCCGCAGCTCAGGCACTTGCAGCGATATTTTCGGGGCGGGTGGGGCGGCTAAGGAAAAAAATTCCCGGACGCGAGTTTTCGGGATCGAGGCGCAAAGCTCCGGCTGCCCTGCCAGGAAGAGCAGGGTGAGCAGTAGGAGGCGGACGGCGTTGCGCGCGCGATCAGTTCCAGCGGCGAAGGAAGGGGGCCGCCAGCCTATTTCCCCGCTTAAAGCGCCAGCCAAGCCCGCGCCGCATCCTCGACTTTGGCCAAAGTTTGCGCGTCCAGGGCGCTGATGCGCCGCACCAATTTGGCGGCCGGCATTGTGCCGATGCTTTGGGCGTCGAAGGCTCCGGGATCGAAGCCCCCGGCTCGATGCTCCACTTCAAAGCGAGTCTGCCGCAGGGTGGTGGTCCGCGGCACGTAGGTAATCAGCGCGCGTTCGTGGTCCAGGTAAGCCACGCTGAGGATGACCGCGGGCCGCACTTTCTGCGCCAGACCCAGATCAACCAGCCAGATGTCCCCACGCCTCACTTCGGATCGTGCCATTGATCGCCTTCGCCTTCCTCGGCATCGAACATTGCGAAGATTTCGGCCGAGGCGTTGATCGTGGCCTGGTATTCCTCCAGCCACGCGGCCACTTCGCGCACTTGCTCCATAGGCAACTGCTCGATGGCGGACTCGATTTCGGTAACCGTGCTCATGTTTGCAAAGTGTCCGTTTTTGCCTCGGGTGGCAAGTCCCGCTCTTCCGGGTGCGTCATCGCGTGGATGCGCTGCAACTGCTGGATGCTCACTTCCGTGTAAATCTGGGTGGTCGAGAGGTTGGCGTGCCCGAGCATCTCTGGATGAGGGGGATATCCGCCCCGCTTTCGAGCATGAGGGTCGCGCAACTGGTGCCGGTAGAGATGGCAGCCACCGTGCGTTATGCTGGCGCTGCGCGCGTATTGCGAGACCAGCCGCGAGAGGTAATCGGCGCTCGTGGCGCTGTCGCCGCAGCCGCTGAGGAAGAGGGCTTGCTCGCGCGGATCAAGTAGCAGCTCCGGGCGTACGTCGGCGAGGTATTTGCCGATCCAAGCCAAGGCACGTTCGCCGATCGGGACGGCCCGGTCTTTCTTGCCCTTACCTTGACGGATCATGAGCACACGGCGCTCAACGTTGAGGTCACCGAGCTCCAGCCGCACCACTCAATGCGCCGCATGGCGCTCAACGAATTTCCGTCGGCCTGCCGCTGTGTCTGCGTAACCAAGGCTCGCGAGGCCTTCGCTCGCCGCGAGCCATTTCGCGCGCTTTCCAGGAGCAAGCGCGTACCCTCCAGCCACGCTGCTCCATGGATAATCCATCACGCTCTGCTCCTTTCCGGGCTTGATTATGCCCGCTCGCATAGGGTTGAGATGGACGTAGTCCAGAAGGCTTTCGTAGTAATAGCCGCTGCCCTCCACCGGCACCGCCTTGTAACGGTCGCCGAACAATCGACCCCACAGACGGTGCCGGTATTGAAACGACGACTGTAGGTGTTCTGCAGCCAAGTCATCCCGGCGACAAGATTCGCCTCGGGCGCGCAGATTACAAGGTGATAGTGGTTGCCCATCAACACCCAGGCATGCGCCCGCCACCCGGTCTTCGCACAAGCCTCTCCCACGGTCGTCAAGAAAAGCCCCCGATCCTCATCGGACTCGAAAATGGCTTCCCGCCGGTTACCGCGCGCCATCACATGACAAAACGCGCCTGGATACTCGATTCGAATGCTCCTCGCCATACCCGTCCAAGGCGACAGATTCTTCAAAACCTGTCAACAGATGCAGCCTGACCCCCGGGAGATCTCTGGTGACGGGGACAGAAAATCGCGCCTATCCCAGTCGTCACGGAAGATGTCACGGCGTTCAATTCCCCGGCTCATGACATGATACTAACCCCTTTTAACTTCCATTCGCACAGCTCTCGACATCAACTATGAGAATCGAAACGAAAGGCCATCAATGTCAACTGTTGAGACACGACCCCGAGACTCTCCCCAGCAGGTTTTTAGCCCGGTAGGATCGATTAGGTTGATCGGATCGTTCAATGTATAGCGATACAAGTTGATATCTTCCGCCAACTCCAACAAATCGCGGCTAAAACGACCCTCAGTTAAAGCGACTCTAATAGGATCAGCCTGCATGAACCTTCCAAGATTGGCGGAGTAGAGCCGATTGCGGTAATCATAAACGCCGATGTCTGGCAAATACTCCCGCCCCGTGTAAAGGAACCGGTTCCCGTTCGAGGACCCAGTGAGCGGCGCACCGGCCGCAGTGCTGAAGGCTCGGTTGACCGTACACGTCATACGCGTAAATCTCGAGCACGTTCGCGCTCGCATCGGTCAATGCCTTCACGCTTCCCAGTCCGTCGCGGAGATAGTACACGGCATTGCCTCCACTATCCGTTCGGGTAAGCATCTCATCGGGCTGCGCCCCGTGGAGGTAACTATACTGAAGCGCATTCCCAGCATATTCATCCACCAGGTTCCAGCCATCATACACCAGGAACGTGGGAGCGGAGCCAGTCGTCTCGATCCGCATCACGGGGCGGTTTAGAGCATCGTAGGCTATCGTCATCGTCACTCCGTTTGCGGCAACTGCGCTCACCATCCGGTTCTGAGCATCATAGGTCCACGAAGTGGATCCTGCCAGCCCCACGGACAGGTTCCCATTACCGTCATAGCCAAGGGAGTTGCTGCCAGCCTTGGTATATTGGTTAACCGTGTTTGCGCTATAGCTGGTGGATGTGCCGTTAAGAGTCAGGCTTCCGCGATTGCCAGCGGCGTCGTAGGTGAACGTTTCCGCGCTCTGGGCACTGGAGGGAGTTCCAGCGGGGTTTGACAGATTTGCCAAGTCCATCGCCGGGGCCATGAGTTTTTCGCCGAGGCGGGCCGCCGCCCCTGGATCGTCTTCCGCAATGAAATCGACGATTTCCCGGAGATCGTTCAAGGCGTTATCGCCAATCAGGACTTTGAAATCCACCGCGAAATGAGGTCTTACCCTCAATCGGGCGCACCCGCCTCGCTTCAACGTGGCGCAGCCCCGTTTGAGCGCCGCTTCCAGTTCCATCCCGCCCGGCTCGGACTCCATCGCGAACGGTTCCGCAGTCAGAATCGCCTTCTCCCTCGGATCCAGACGCCCGATCGCCGTCGTGAAGCGTGCTCATCTTGGGCTCCATATCAGGCGGTACGGCGACCGCGGGCAATATCGGCGACGATCTCCACGGCACAGCGGTGGCTTCCTAGTGGCGAGCCGTAGGATTTCGCTCAACGTGACGCGGGCGGTCTCCGGTACGGGTCTCAGGCTGACGCAACGGTTCGACCGCGTTTCATTTCCCACTGAGACCCCGAACCGTTTGTCCGTCCAGAAATGATTTGACCAAATAGCTCCCGCTGTTCAGGGAGACGGATACTTCACCGGTTTTATCCTGCCGGAACAGAGCGATGCCGCGCGCGACGACGTCCGCCGCCCAGGAGTCGGAAATCTTCGCGCTCGGAGAGAATCTGCCTGTGCCGCATATAATCACTTTGGGCTGGGCGGCCCGGATGAAATCCATGGCGCCTGAAGCGTCCGAACTGTGCTGTCCTTTAATGATAATGTCGCAGCGGAGACCGGGTTCATGTTCCAGCAGCCAATGCTCAGTAAAGAAGCCACTGTCTGACATGAGAAGAACACGCGAGCCTGCCGCTTCAACGAGCAGGACGAGCGCCTTGTCATCCGCCGCGCGAGCAATCAGGTCTGCCGGGGGATACAGGACGCGGAGACGGACCTTTTCCGTGATCTGTATGGTGTCGCCCCTCTGGCGGACTGCTGGTGGAGTCTTCCTGGCTTGCAGCTCCTCCTCGAAGGCTTTTCGAATACGCGACCTGTCGGTGAGTGGCGAGTCGATGACGCACCGGGGATCGAAGTCGGAGAGAGCTTCCGACGCGCCGCCCATGTCTTTGGAACTGCCATGAGTGATGACAAGTCCATCAAGCCGGTTGACGCCACGACTCCGCAGGTATGGCCGCACGATCTCCCCGTAGGGAAATTTGTTGCCGGTATCGATGAGCCAATCCCTGCCACCGGCGCGGAGGTGAGCGGCTCCCCCTTCGCCAAGATCGAACACGGCGATCTCGCAAGTTGGCGGCGAGAGGCGCGGGAGTTCCAGATAGAAGTGACCCGCCGGGAGGACGGAGAAGAATTGCACGACAGGCAGGAGCAGAAACTTCGCGAGAACCCAGTTTGCGTTATTGAATACGATGACGAGCGCGTTCCAGAACGGGGCAGACAGGAGGGCCAGCACGCCTTCGGCTAGAATGGCAAATGCCAGGGGAACCACGGCGAGATTCACCAGGACCGCGGATGGGGTGGCGAGATGAAAGTAAAACCCGGTAAACGGGATGGAGCCGATCCAGGCGGCAATCGAGACGCTGGCAAGCTGGACAAGCCATCGGTTGGCGTGGTATCGCGCCGTAAGCCACCTACCCCAGAGCTCGCGGGGCAGAAAGGGATCGGGCTGCCAAAGGCGCGAGAGGAAGCTCCGAATCGGGCCCGCCAGGAGGATGATGGCGGCCACCACTCCGAACGAAAACTGGAATCCCGGCATGAAGAGCTCATTCGTGTCTCTCGCCAGAATCAGGAAAGCGGCTCCGGCGAGACTGTTCAGGGAAAGGGGGCGACGGTCGAAGAGTTCTCCCCCGAGGAGCACGCATGCCATGATGGTCGCGCGGATGCTTCCCGTGCTGAATCCGGTGATTTCGGCGTAGAAGATTAACAAGGGAATGATGATGAAGACCGCCCGCTTGCGCCCGATGCGAAGCGGACGAAGAAGAAAAGACGCGATGGTCGCAAGCATGCCAATATGCAGGCCGTTCACAGTAAAGAGATGCAGAGTGCCGGTGCGTCGAAACAATTCCTTGATGTTCTCCGGCGTTTCGCGCTTCAAACCCAGGACGAGGCTTTGCACGAGGCCGGCGGCTTCCGGGGCATCCTGAAGGTCCATCGTAAGCTTGCTCTGCATCCACGCCCGCGCGCGAATGGCGCGGGCGAACAGGGCGTTTCCCAAGCCGGTGGCATCCACCTTGCAGTCTGTCGGAAACCGGGCGTCCAACTCCGAGTAGATGTTCAAGCGGCGGAGGTATCCGGCATAGTCAAACTGCGCTGGGTTGCGCGGGCAGGGAATGTTCGCGATCGTCCCTGCAAGCGATACTCGATCTCCGTAGCTGACTCCCTGTCCGCCCCAGCGCGCGAGCACGATGGCGCCGGCGGAGTCCGCCGTAAGCCCTTCGAGTTTTTCCGTTCGCAGCCAGAATTGCGTGGTGACGGAGCCCCGGTATCCCTGCTTTGTCTCAGGTTCGCTGATGACCACGCCCGTGGCGCGAATCGCGACGGATTGCCCGGCAATCTCCCTGGACAGCAGCCGCGCGGGATTAAACTGGCAGTTCAGAGTGTGGAGCAGGAAGAAAACTCCGGCGGTGAAAGCGAAGCTACCGGGGAGCCATGGCCGGAAAAGAAGAGCCAGACCAGCAACTATCAAACCCAGCGCTACTGGCAGAGGACTTACCGCGCATCGGTCGGCAATGCAGATGCCGGCGGCCGCGCAGATCACCAGACCGAGGAATGGCAATCGTCGCCTTTTCAGGGAAGCGACCCAATTGCTCGGGATCAATTGCGCCCTTGGGGTATCCCACTAACGGACTAAGTCGCCTGCGCGGCGACTGGCTCCTTCGCCTCCGCAGTGCTGGAAATCCAAAGGGTCAAGCCAAGGGTGGCGACCATGATCCAGCCACTCGCCCAGCAGGCGGCCTGCGCGTAATGGGCAGCCGCGTCATAAGTGAGGAGCCATCCGGCGAGCATCGGCCCGAGGAAACGCCCGAGGCTTCCAGAGGATTGCATCAGCCCCATTGCGCGTCCCTGCCAGCTCCGATCTACGTTTCTGGAGGCGAGGCCGTTGAGCGTGGGCGTCAGGAAGCCGTTGCCCAACGCGATGCCTCCGCAGACAATCATGAGAATCCCCAACCCGTTGCAAAGCGGCAGAGCGAACATGCTCACAGCGAGGAATGCCGCTCCCAGCGTGGCGAGGGTCTTTTCTCCGAAAGCTTTGACCAGGCGGCCAAGGAGACCTCCCTGGATTACCACGCCGAGTGTGCCGATGTAGGCGAACAGGTAGCCATTATGCCTCGCGTCGTATCCAAACCGATGCTCGGTGAAGAGAGCAAACAGGGTGGTCATGATCGCAAAGCCGGTGATCGAAAAAAGATAGGTCAGCATAATGCTGCCAAGCACCCACCCTTTTCCGTGACGGAATACTTCCGCGATGGAGGCGTCTTCATGCGGACGGCTGCGATGCTCGCGGTCGAGGCTTTCAGGAAGGATGAAGAACACCAGAACGGCATTCAGGGCAGCCAACGCCGCCGCGAAATAGAACGGCGCCTGCAGGGAGGATTTGCTTGCCCACCCGCCGATCATCGGGCCGAAAACAAACCCGATACCGAAAGCAGCGCCAATCAGGCCCATGGATTTCGAGCGGTCTTCCGCTGGCGTGATATCGGCGATGTAAGCCTGCGCGGTTGAAATGTTTCCGCCGCTGATGCCATCAATGATGCGCGCAAGGAAGAGCATCCAGAGTGTGTTCGCCATGCCCATGACAGCGAAGCCGATTGCGGTCCCGCAGATGCTGGTAAGGAGCACCGGGCGTCTCCCGATCCGATCTGAGAGCCTGCCAAAAAGCGGCGCGCAGACCAGTTGCATGAGCGAGTAAACGCCCGCGAGGAGGCCGATTGCCAGGGTGGACGCGCCGAACCGTTCCGCGTAAAGCGGTAGAACCGGTATGACGATTCCAAAGCCGATCATGTCGATCACGACAGTGACGAAAATGATGAGCTTCTGGGTCTTCTTACTTGCCATGAATCAAAGGCGCAACCATCCGCGAGTTCTCCCCGCATGCAACCGCAAAAATCGTCACCGACGCACAGCGACAATCAACGTCGTCTGACGGGGGAGATAGCGATAACCGACTCCGAAATCAAGAGGCGGGGCGTTGCTCCTGGCGTAGAGATCCTTGAGTTGAGGCTGGAAATTTTGTTTGAAGAGATCGATGGGCCCGCTGTAGCTGCCGAAGAGTCGCAAAGTCCAATCCTTGCTCACGAGGTAGCTGATTGGAATGCCGGAGTCATCCTGCACTATCGTGTCGCTGCGGTTTAGCAGGAAGTTCCGGATGGTGGCGAACCCACCCTGGTGCAAAAGATAGGAGGCCGATTTGAGGAAGCTATCCCCCTTCCCCAACCCGTCGCAGAATTTCAGAAAGCCCGGGTTCTTCCGTATTCCGTCGTCCGAGATGTCTGTATTGAAATAGTAAAGCGAGCGGGACGAGGAATTGGCGGCGGAGTTGAACGTGATCTTCACACCAGGAGTCTCTCCCTTTCCTGCGGGAGAATGCACAGAGCCGCCCCGGTCAAGGCTGACGAAACTCACGTCCGACTACATGTTTGTTCGATCTCGCGAGGAACATCAGAAGAAGAGGCAGCGTCCCCCCGAACTCCTCAATCTGAAGGTCTTTCCGCATGTCCTTGGTGATGAAGAAGCTGAAATTCACAGCGCTATGGAGTGAAGCCTCGAGATTGTGCAATCCCGCGGGAAGGGTCTTCGCTGTTGTTGCAGCACATCCGGGTAAGGCTCCCACCGCTTCAGTCCCGCACAGGACATATGTGGAAGCGTTCGGAAAAAACGCGTCGACGTAAAGGTAGTCCGGCCCGCTGAACATATAGTAGACCACGGGCTTACTCTCCTGGATGACAGCGGCTGACCAAAGGCGTATGCGGCTTAAACGCCAGTGCTCAAGTTTCGCCCAATTGGTATCCATGGAACGCGCATGCTCGATCCAGTTCGGCTCGTTGTTAAACGCGTCGAGAGCCGACCCGGCCGGCGCGGACATACCCGGCGAGAAACCGAGCTGTTTCATCAGCCGTCGGAGCCTCAGCGCAACAACCTCGGGACACCCGCGAATGTAACCAGGAACGCGAGCAAACCGCGAAGCAGCTTTGTCTCGAAGACTGTCATCGGCGGAGCACTCTAGAGCATTCATACGTTCTTCGACCACACTTTTGCGGTTTCGGGCGCGGAGACGCAAAATAGAAAAGCAAGCCGAGCAGCATTGTCCCAAGACCCGCGATGGATTCCACAGGGCGCGACCTTATAATATGGAACATCATCAAGGCGGTGATGCCAGGAAGAGCAGAGGGGTGAAAGGGTAGCCCCATGTCTTATAAGGACGCGGAAGTGCCGGACGTGTGAAGCGAAGCACGATCACTCCGAGCACGGTAAGAAAAGAGCACAGAGTAAGGGTGAGCTGCACGAACGTATTAATCTTTTCGAAACTGGCCGTGGCCAGCAGCAGTGTTACCACAGCGACCTGGAAGACCACCGCGACCGCCGGGGTGCCATCGTCGCGTCCGCCTGGCGAGGAAGCCGAGCAGCACAAGATCTTCGCCCATCGCCATGCTCACGCGCGGGCCGATCCAGGTCATGGAGCTGATGGAGGAAATCAGCCCGATGCAGATCAGCCCTCCCATTATGCGGCCACCCATTACTCCGAAGATGTGTTTGCCGGCAACGAACGCCACATCCAATTGGCCCGAAAGCTCAGCTGCTGGGGTGCTTCGGATGAAAACCGCGTTCAAGGCGATGTAGAGCACCATCACGAAGGTCGTGCCGATCAACAGTGAGAGAGGGATCATCCGGCCCGGATTTCGCACTTCTCCCGCGATATACGTGGAGGCGTTCCATCCGGAGTAGGAATACATCACATAGACAAGGCTGATGGCGAAGGAGCCGCCGAAAATAAGGCCCGGGTCGCGCTGTCGCAGGCAGGAAAGAGATGGCCTGTGATTTGGAACACATTAATCCGGCTATTATGAATCCGAGAATCAGAAGCACCTTCACCACAGTGAAGATGTCCTGGAACAATCCGCCCAAGCGCCGATTGCGAAAATGGAACAGCCCGATAAACCAAACGACGGCAAATGAAAATGGCAACGGCGGCATTGCCGGGAAAACGGCGCGTAAATAGGTTTCGAACGCAATCGCGGCAAGAGCCACCGGAGCGGCGAACCCCACCGTAGCCGACGTCCACCCCGCGACGAAGCCAAGCGCTGGGTGATAAATCTGCGACAAAAAATGATACTCGCCCCCAGAGCGCGGTAAAGCAGCGCCCAGTTCGCCGTAGGCCAGGGCCCCGCAAAGAGCCGCTATTCCCCCGACGACCCAAAGCATCATGATGGAGAACGGAGAGGGAATTTCCCTGATCTGGAACCCCAGGCTGGTGAAGATGCCGACCCCGATGATGTTGGCCACCACGAGGGCGGTTGCGGTCATCAACGAAACAGTGGGAACATGTAACCGTTGCTGCCCAGAGCGCGTCATTGACTCGAACATACTGATTTAAACACCGCCTTTAGAACCCCCGTCAATCAATCGAAACCGCTCCTTGTAAGCAAAACAACTACAGATTGTGGTTGCAAGCCAGGGTCATGACTGTATATAGCATGCCAATATGAATCAGCCAAACTTCCAAGTCATGCATTCGAATGCGCGGCCACGGTATGTTCTATCGCTGGACGCGGACAATTCCTTTGCGATTTTTGATTCGTATGGTGAGCTGAAAGAGAAGACGCCTACAATCGATCACGCAAGCCGATTCGAATCGATGAGCGAGGCGAATATCTCTGGCTTCCTTGCCGGGATTGACCGATTTACGGTGAAAATGCACACGGAAGGGTAGTCGCCGGCAGAGACTGGTTTGCGGTCTCTTCTTTGCTGGCGATGGAGGACGTCGCAGCAAACTTCAAGACAAACGGCAGTGATCCTGTCTAGCATCCCGACATGTCGATAAGTAATGAGAGTCGGGAAGGAGTGACGCTGGTGGATCATCCTTTGATCCGCGCGAGCCTCGCGCTCATTAGAGACAAAGAAACGGCTCCGGCGGAGTTTAGGCGTGGAGTTTCCGAAGTGACTTCGCTGCTTGCTTACGAAGCGACGAAAACCTTCGAGACTGTGCCACTTCCCATCCAGACCCCGCTGGCAGCGTTCACCGGCGCGGCGCTCGCGCGGGCGGTGATCCTGGCCCCCATACTCAGAGCGGGGCTTGGGATGGTGGAAAGTCTCCTGAGAATCCTGCCCGCCGCCAGCGTTGGCCATATCGGCTTGATGCGCGACGAGGAAACACACAGACCCAGCAGCTACTACTGCAACCTGCCATCGCATCTGGCGGAGGCTGAGGTGCTTGTGCTCGACCCGATGCTTGCCACCGGCTGGAGCGCTACCGCCGCGATCAGCCAGTTAAAGGAGAAAGGGGCCTTACGAATCCGGTTCCTCTGCCTGGTAAGCTGTCCTGAAGGGCTGAACCAACTGCGAGCCGCTCATCCCGACACGCCTATTTTTACCGCCGCCATTGATGAGAGACTCGATGACCGCGCCTACATCGTCCCTGGTCTTGGAGACGCCGGTGACCGTTCGTGGGGGACGCCACCCGCCCTCGCCACCGTGTAATAGGCGGCCAGCCCGAGTGCCACCGCGTCAGCGTATTCACGATAGATGCTCTTACGTTGGACGCCCGCCACCTCCTTCAAGCCTTCATAGTCACCAAGCTGCACCCTGTCGAACACAGGCTTGCTGTTCATCACGTAAGGCTCGATGTAAACGACTGGGCAGGCGTACAGGCGGTTCGCGAGAAGGTTGCGCGCCCATAGATAAGGATCATCATCGATCCTGCGGGCGTTGTTGGAAGTGTATTGATAAGGCGGAAGCGACGTCGCCGCCGCGAGTGACTCTCCAATCATCCGGGAGGCTTTTTCCTCTTCTTCACCACACCGTCCGAGAAGGTGGAGCAGCATATCCAGCCGGATGTCGTCGTAACGCAATTCCGCCGAGCTATAGCCGCCATTGATGAGGAGATGCAAGTGGTTCTTGTCCGAGAGACGAGGTTGGGACGGGTCGCCCCAGGCCTCCGCGTCGAAGTGCAGACAGAGAGTGATGTCGGGCTTCAGCATGTCATTCACGAGTGCCGCTCTGCTGCGGATCTCACTTGTTCTGTAAAACAGGAGCTCGCTTTCCCATTGCGTCGAGTTCTCCTTGAAGGGATCAGCGGGACCGTTGTACGCCTCCCGGATGAAGCGCAGCCCCTGCCTTTCCAACTCCGCGCGGGCAATCTGGCGAAGGTCTGCCGGGCGCAGCGCTGTGGCTGGCTCGGCGGCATTCCGCGCCATGAGCGGTTGCGCGCCAAGCTCCCGCAACCTCGCGGCCAGAGCCCGCGCGACCAGCAGGGTCATGTCTCCTTCCGCAACCGGGAGGCCCTGGCCGATCTGAAACCAGCGTTCCTCCATCTTCGCCCACGCGCCACCGAGGTGGCCGGGGTCCAGCGCGATTCTCACCCCATCGAGGGGACGCCGCGGAGATTTTACGGGCTGGAACGACGATGCCGGATGCCAGAATCGCGGAACCGGTTTTGCCGCCGAACGATCGGAGGCGAACCGCAGCGTGTATTCGGCAGGCGGGGAAAAGGTCATCTTGATCAAGGCTGAAGTCGGGCAAATTTCGATCACCCCGTTGGAAGCATCAGCAGGCGCGTATAACGTGGCGAGAAGCCGGCTAAAATCGTCTCGTGTGATCGTCTCCTGATAGGGGTCAAGCCGAGTCCAGTCTGGACGCTTCGCCAAGGGACTGAGGAGTTGTCCGGAGGCGCAACTGCCGAAAAGCAGCAACCCGGAAATGCCGACCCGCAGCGCCAAGAGTAACTGTTTGCCGGGCCTGGCGGCGCGCGGAGCGTAATTCATTGTTCGACCTTCCGCCTTCCTATAGATACCAGCCATGTTAAAGATTCTTTTCCTCGGTGACGTGACGGGTGAGCCGGGACGCAGAGCTGTCATTGGTTCCGTTCACCGGTTCAAAAAAGAGCGGGACATCGACTTCGTGATTGTGAACGGGGAGAACGCGGCCGCTGGACGCGGGATTACGCCAAAAATAACGATCGACCTGCTGCGCGCCGGAGTCTCCGTTGTGACCACGGGAGACCATATCTGGGATCAGAAAGAAATCATTCCCTATATAGACACCGAGCCGCGCCTTCTAAGGCCGATCAACTATCCAGCTGGTTCACCCGGGCAAGGCTCGGTGATATTGGATACCCTCAAAGGAAAAGTCGGAGTCGTAAATGTCCAGGGACGGACTTTCATGCTCCCGATCCTGGAAAATCCGTTCCGTGTGATGGAGGAGGAGATCGCGCGAATGCGCGAGGAGACAAAGGTTATCTTCGTGGACGTGCATTGTGAAACGACGAGTGAAAAGATTGCATTGGGCCGTTTCCTCGACGGCAAAGTTTCCGCGGTCGTCGGCACTCACACCCACGTGCAGACGGCGGATGAGTCGATTTTCCCTGGAGGTACCGCTTTCCTGTGCGACGCGGGCATGTGCGGCCCGGTCGAGTCCGTCCTTGGCCGTGAGATCGAGCCGATCATCGCCCGGTTCATCACGAACTTGCCTGTTCAGTTTCCCGTCGCGCGCGGCCTGGTCCGGATGCGGGGAGCGTTGATCGAGATCGACGAGGCAAGCGGAAGAGCGACATCCATCTCGCGGTTCAACGAACCCTTCCATGATAATGATATGTAGGATAGAGGGTTCGAGGTTCTCGAAAGCCGGTTGAACGTCGAAGGGGACGCGTTGTCTCATCTACCTGAAAGAAATCGCATCATGGAGAATCTGACCCTCGAATACCTGTCCAACGTCTATTCACACCCCAGGACAAACACGGTCATCGCGACTCGTGAACTTTTGGACAGCCACACAATTAGCGAGATCAGGAAGCACCTGCCTGAAAATGAGCGATACGCCCTGAAATACGTAACGATCTGCCTTGAAGACGGGGTTTCAGGTCAGGTGGATCGGGAGTGTTTCACCAACATTCTTGAGATGTTCGGGCAAATCCGCGATTCCGGTGTAAACCCTCGCGACATCCTGCGCGAGTTGAAGAATCGCACGGATGAGCTGGCTCCGGTCGTGAAGGCCAAGCCTCTGGTCACTATCGCGCCCGCTGAAAAGCCCGAAGAAACGTTCCTGCGGTCGCTCATCAAGCCTAAAAAAGCGCGCGTAGCCAGCGGCGGAAGTCGCGTAGCCGCCCGGGGTGTAGGGAAAGCGGCGACCGCGAAGCCCGCTCGCCGGAAGTAAGTAAAACCTCGTTCTTTCAGATTTCAGCTCAAGGGGTTGAAGTCCAAACTTCTGCAGCGCGCGCGAAAAATCGCGGCTGGGGCTCGCGTCAACTCCGACTGAACAGGGCGCATGAAGCATCCCAATGGCCGCTGAATCGCAGATTTCATTCGCCACGGGAGCAAAGCTCTTTTACTCTTTCCCTCCCTATGGAAGCTGAAATTCAAAAGGCAGTCGATTCTGGCAAAGTTTCTCAACAAGGAGGAACAGCGCTGGGCGCTCTGCAACCTGGCACCTACTGCACCCACAAAAGCTGGGGCTTCGGGCAGATCGAAGCAATCAACTTCCTGGTGAATCAGGTCACGATCAACTTCAAGGGCCGCAAGGGACACACCATGCAGCTGGAGTACGCGGCGACATCACTCCAGCCGATCCCCGCCGACCATATCCTCGCGAAAAAGGAAACCGATCTGCGCGCGATCAAAACAGCGGCGAAGGAAGACCCGGTAGGGCTGGTTCGCATGGTTTTAAACAGTTTTGGAGGGAAGGCGACACCTTTACAGATCAGCCAGGCGCTCACGCCGGATGTCATGGATGAAGTCGAGTTCAAGCGCTGGTGGGACGCTGCCAAGAAGAGCCTGAAGAAGGATGGGCACTATGCCATCCCGGCGAAGAAGACGGATCCCGTGGAGCTTCGAGAACAGGCGATTTCACGTTCAGATGAACTCCTGTCCGCATTCGCGGACGCGCGGCAGATTAAAGATCAGCTGACAGCGCTGGATCAGATCATCAAGAACCTTGATGCTTTCGTGAACCCGGACGCGCAGTTGCAGCCGATCGTGAAGGCCATTGAAGACACGGCCTCCCGCGCGGCTCGCCTAAATACGGCGCAGGCGTTTGAGCTGACTCTCGCCCGGGACGAAATTTGCGAGAAGACTCCGTCGCTCCGGAAAGGCGAGTCTTCCCTGACTCTGGCTGGCCTCCTGCGCAACGAAGAGCGCCGGTTGAATGACATCCTGCCGAACATCCCGGCCGCAAAACAAAAACGCGTTCTCCAGGAGTTTCCAAATGCTTTTGGCGAGGACTGGGCTGGCAAGGTGTTTGCTCTGCTCACGCGGAGCAATGTGAGACTTGTGACAGAGATTTCACGACTCATGCAGGAGCATTCCAGGCAGAAGGAACTGCTACGGGAGTTCGACCGGTGGATTCGCGAGCACTCCGCAAGCACCGAGGTTCTTTATGTCGTCTGCAAGGATCGCGAGGGGACATTCGCGGAACTCATCCATCCAAGAGTGTTAAGCGCCATCCTGACAGCGCTGGAAAGGGATCAGTTCAGCGAGATCAAGCGTGGCGGCAAACTGCACGACCTTCTGCTGGAAGACCGGGAATTGATTTCCGACCTTCTCGCCAACGCGGAACCGGAAATTGTCCGCGACTCGATGCGCAAGCTCCTGCTTACTCCTGTTTTTGAAGAACTGAACAAGCGCTCTCTCATGGGGAGGATAATCCGCATCTACCCTGATTTGCAGAACATGCTGACGGGCGAGGTCGCGGAGAAGCAGGAGGCATTGATTGTGTCCTGGGAGAGTCTCGAGAAACGCAAGATCGAGTATGAGGAACTCGTGAACAAAAAGATTCCCGAGAACACGAAAGAGATCAGCCTCGCCCGCTCATACGGCGATCTCCGGGAGAACTTCGAATTTAAAGCGGCAAAGGAGATGCAGCGGGTGCTCATGCGGCGCAAGTCTGAGATGGAGCAGGCGCTCACCCGCGCCCGTGGCACGAACTACGAGAACCCGGACACCACGCAGGTTTCCATCGGAACGGTGGTCGGTCTCAAGGAACTACAGACTGGGAGGGTCGAGACTTACACTATCCTTGGCGCTTGGGACAGCGACCCAGCGAGTGGCATCATCTCGTATCTCACTGCAATCGGTCAGGCTTTGCTCGGAAAAAAGACGGGCGACCAGGTCGATCTGCCCACAGAAGTAGCCACGGAGAAAGTCGAGGTTCTTGAGATCAAGGCTTACCGAAAAAATGAGGTTGCTTCCGACGCTTCTGTTTCGGCAGTCTCGGAAGCTTCTGAGGTCGTCTCCGCTTAGCTTTTAATCAGGGAAAAATCGGCGCCGTTCCGTTCAACCGGCAATCGCTGAATAATGGAGGAATTATGTCGCTAACACTCATTTCTGAAATACGCGCGCGCCAGATACTCGACTCTCGCGGTAATCCCACGATCGAGGTTGATGTGGAGCTCTCCGGGGGCGCGATCGGTCGCGCCGCCGTGCCCAGCGGGGCAAGCACGGGCGAGCATGAAGCTTGGGAATTGCGCGACGGCGTGAAGGATCGTTATCTCGGCAAGGGAGTAACCAAGGCCGTTGGGAATGTTGAGAACAGCATCGCTCCTGAGCTGGAGGGCATGGACGCCCTTGACCAGGCTTCGATCGACCGGGCAATGATCGACCTGGACGGTTCCCCCAATAAAAGCAACCTCGGGGCAAACGCGCTGCTCGGAGTCTCCCTCGCCACGGCGCACGCGGCGGCCGCCCAGCTTGGCATTCCACTTTTCAAATATCTGGGCGGGCCCAATGCGAAAACCCTGCCTGTCCCTATGATGAATATCCTGAATGGCGGCGCGCATTCCGACGCGCCGATTGATTTTCAGGAGTTCATGATCATGCCCAAAGGGGCGCCCAGCTTTTCTGAAGCGCTGCGCTATGGCGTAGAAGTGTTCCATGCACTGAAGGGCGTATTGAAGGCGCGCGGACTTTCCACCGCGATAGGAGACGAAGGGGGCTTTGCTCCGGCGTTGAAAGGCGCGGAAGACGCTCTTGACTCCATAGCGGAAGCGGTCAAGAAGGCCGGCTACGAACTCGGGAAGGACATCTTTATCGCCCTCGATGCCGCGTCGAGTGAATTTTTCGACGCGAAAACCAACGAGTATGTTTTTAAGAAGTCCGATGGATCCGCGCCGAAACGCGGCGGACTTGGTGGCTTATTACAAGAAGCTCGTCAGCGGCTACCCTATCATCAGCATCGAAGACGGCTGCGCCGAAAACGATTGGGACGGCTGGAAATTGCTTACCGATGCCTTGGGCACGGATGTGCAATTGGTGGGCGACGACCTATTTGTCACGAATGTTGATTTCCTGAAGAAGGGCTTCGAACGGGGTGTAGCCAATTCCATACTGGTGAAGGTGAACCAGATCGGAACGCTCACCGAAACGCTGGACGCGGTGGAGCTGGCGAAAGAACACAGCTATACGGCCGTGATCAGCCACCGGAGCGGAGAGACCGAGGACACCACCATAGCCGACATTGCGGTTGCCACGAACGCGGGGCAAATCAAGACGGGCTCGCTATGCCGCACGGATCGCGTCGCCAAATACAACCAACTGCTTCGCATCGAAGAAGAACTAGGTGACAATGCCAGATACGGCGGTAAGATGCGCTGAGTGAGTGAATCGACTTACGGCGCTTTCAAGGATCGGCAACCAGAAGAAGGAGTCTGGAGCTACCTTAACCGGCTCGTAAAGGCATTGATCCTCGTCGCGGTCGTCGCGCTCATCATCGGCGCGTTCATCCCGGAACTCAAGCGGGAGCGTGAGGAGACAGCGCGTCTGGATCAACTGAAGCTCGATATCGATAAACAGAAGTCGCTTCTCACGCGTCGGACACGCGAAGTGGATTTGCTTCAGCATGACCCGGGCTACATGGAGACGCTCGCCCGGGATCGGCTGGATATGATGAAGCCCGGCGAGACGATCTACCGCATCGAGCCACAACAGCCCGACAAAACGGAATTCCAGATGGCGCGCTAAGCGTCGCGTTGAATATTTATGTCCATTGACCTGCAGGCAATAAATACAGTTGATCTCAAACTCCGCGTCGGTGAATTGCGGAGGTATCTTTGACCTGCCAAGACTTCAGGCGCGCCTGACCGAGATTGAAGGCCTTATGGCCGGCAGCGACTTCTGGGGGAACAAGGAGCGCGCGCAGCAACAGGTCGAGGAAGTCTCCCAGCTTCGGAACAAGATCACTCCCCTCCTCGGGCTCGAACGAAGGATTGACGACGTCCAGGCGCTGAAGGAACTCGCGCTGGAAGAACAGGATGCCACCGCGCAGGCGTCCACGGTAACCGAGCTGCAGGCTGAGTATGGGGCGACCGTGAAAAGCCTCGAAGATTTCGAACTGCGCCTCCTCCTTGCGGGAGAGCACGACCGCGCGAACGGCTTCCTCACCATCCACTCGGGAGCTGGCGGCACGGAATCGTGCGACTGGGCGGATATGCTGCTGCGCATGTATCAGCGCTGGATTGAGCGGAGCGGATTTACGAGCCAGGTCGTTGACATTCAGCTCGGCGAGGAGGTTGGGATCAAATCGATCACTTTGCAGGTCGTCGGCGAATACGCGTATGGCTACCTGCAGACGGAGAGAGGCGTGCATCGACTGGTGCGCATCTCACCGTTTGACGCAAACAAGCGCCGCCACACTTCCTTTGCCAGCGTGGATGTCGTGCCCGAACTCCGGGACGACGAGCCAATCGCAGTGGACGACAAGGATCTACGCGTCGACACCTACCGCAGCGGCGGCAAGGGCGGCCAGAATGTGAACAAAGTCGAAACGGCGGTTCGCATCACGCACATTCCGAGCGGCATTGTCGTGGCCTGCCAGGCGGAGAGGAGCCAGCTCAAGAATAAGCAGACGGCTCTCAAGATGCTCGCCGCCAAGTTATACCAGGTCGAGGTGGACAAGAAACGCGCCGAGATCGAGCGGCAATACGGTGAAAAAGGCGATGTGGCGTGGGGAAGCCAGATACGATCCTATGTCTTTCAGCCGTATCAGATGATCAAAGATCACCGCACCGGCGTTGAGAGCACAGATATACAAAGCGTGATGGATGGCGCGATTGATCCCTTCATCCATGGCAAGCTGCGAGGCCTGGTAAATCGCAAAGGCGCGAGCGAAGATCTCGAATAGCATATAATCCTATCCGGATCGCGAAGCTTTTCGCATAATCCAAACCTCACATTCCCAACCCCTTAAATACTATATGAGTTTACTCGATTCGATCCTTGGCTCTGTCCTCGGCGGCGGCAATTCCAACCAGGCGATGCTGGCAAACCTCGCCATCGGCCTTGTCACAAACCATAGCTCCGGCAATGGCCTTGCCGGCCTGGTGCAGCAATTTGAGCAATCTGGGTTGGGCAATGTCGCGCAATCCTGGGTTGGAAACGGTCCGAATCAGCCCATCAGCGGTCCTCAAGTGCAGCAAGCGTTGGGTTCAGACCAGATTCAGCAACTCGCCGCGAAGGCCGGTCTCCAGAATCACGAAGTGGCGAACGCCCTTGCCGTCCTCCTGCCGCAGATCATCAACCACCTCACGCCGAATGGTCAGATTCCCCCGACCAATGAAGTGCAGCAAAACATCGGCGGATTGCTCCAGCATTTGGGGCTGTAAGGCGGCCTTGATTTGGCGATAGGACGCCGTTAGGCGGCGGGGCGGCTACTGACGAGGCTTGTACTGTGCGTAATAGTTTGTCGCCGCTCCTACTAGTTCGTTAGCAGGCACAAAAGTGTCCAGCGCCTGTCGCATTTCGGGAGGAAAGACAACTTCTGGCCGGGCACGATGGAATCCCACAGCAAGGGCGAAAGCTTTGTCGCGCCAGTCGGTGTAAAACTGATCGAACGCGCCTGCTGTGAGCAGGCGAGGAATATCTTCTGCTGCCGTATGGTCCTGAGTGCCTCGGACGCCATAGACAATCTGTGATTCGATCTTTCGACGGGCGGAGTCATAGCTGCCAAGCGAACGCTATTTATGTAGTGTAACATGCTGGTACAACCGGCAGTCGGCCGCAAAGCGAACCTCGCGCTGGTGCTGCACAATTAAACCAGCGGAATAGCCAACGAATAACAGGGCCGAGATGGAGGTGAAGCACAGGGAAATTTTGACGAGAAGTTTTTTCATGATGCATTGTGACAACAATAACGGTGCTCAGAGTCGCCTAAACGAATCCAAGCTCAGTGACAGAGGCTGGCGCTGAGAAGACGTAACCACGGAATCGACTCCACTGCCAGCCTCTGTTGGCTGGAGGGGGTGGTTAGCGCGGCTATTTCGGTGGTGAGCGTAGAATCTTGTCGTACGCGGAATGATGACCGATCCACGCCCAAACAAAGCCTTCTACCCGCTGGCGCGCCAAGGCTCGATAATGCAGCCCTACACGAACTGACCAAAGCGGACCTCCGACCGGCCGGAAGCGCAAGGAACCAAGATGCGGGTGCGCGGGACAAAAGACCAAAGTTCTTGTCGGCAAGCGCGCGGATAGCCTCGGGAAGCTGCCGGTAGTGAAACCAGAAAGCTGGCGCGGCGAAATGCCTCACATCGGCGTGCAGCGGCCGGCCTCGAAATCGGCGTCGGCCTGCGCGATGAGGTGGTCAAGCTTACCAGCACGAGCATCCGCCTCGATCTGCGTGTCCCATGCATCGGCAGCAAACTCCTCGAACCACGCCTGAAAATGAGCAAAATCCTCTCGAGGAAGTCGGGCCACGGCAATCTCAAGCTCCTGAACGCTCATAATGAGGGTGATTATAAAGGATAGATCCGATCTCGGCAAGAACCACAGCGCGAAGCCGCCTAACGGATTCAAGCTCAGCGACAGAGGCTTGTGAGAAAAGACTGGAATGTAAGGTAAAGCCCACCAGCGAGCCTCTGTTCGCAGAGCGCGTAATTAGGAAACGGGAGTGTCCGTCAGGGGCGGAGGAGGCTGGATCGTGCTCGCCGCAGGATAAACGAGCCTGACGATGTGCGGCGCACCCCCAAGCAGATACAGACCGACGACAACATATGTCGAGGAGTGAGTGAACGCGCGAATTCCTACGGTGAAAAGTTCTTTGGTGGTCATTGGAATGGCGGTAAGTCGCCTAACGCCTCGAAGCTCAGCGACGGAGGCTGGCGAAGATAGACGTATTCACGAAACAGGCCGCACAGCCAGCCTCTGTTCGCTGTAGCGCGTAGTTAGGCGACTGGGTACTCGTAGCGCGCGACGAAGTAAGGACCAACCTGGCGATCACTGTGGTGCCGGAAGCCAAATCGCTCGTAGACGGCCCGCAAGCGTGGGCGAGACGCTTCGCAGTCCAGCCGCAAGAAGCGACAGCCCGATGCTGCCGCGCGCTCCGCTGCCCACCGGAGCAGGGCAGTAGACAAAGTGCCGCCGGCAAAGCGCCGACGAATAGCAAGACGATGCACGTAAGCCGCGTCATCATCGGGCACATCGGGCCAGAAGAGCGGATCGGAGAGCTGGAACTTGAGGGCGCCGACCGGCTCAAACGTCGAGGCGGCGAGAAAGAACAACCCGGCAGCGACATCCTCACGGATGCGGCTGGGAACCAACTCGTCTTCTCGCCACATAGGATTGCCGTGCTGCGTCAACCAAGACGCAGCCTCCAAGAGGATGTCGGAGACGCATTCACAATCATCCAAAGTGGCTGGCTGGATGGTCAGTTGCATCGCAGGGTGGGCAAATTCGCCTAACGGACCCAAGCTCAGCGACGGCTCAGGCCGGGGTGGGCATGGAATACATGGGAAACCTGACTGCCATGAGCTGCTCGCTGAAACGCGCTGTTAATCCTGGTGGCTGAAGTCACTTAATGAGCGCCGCCACACACATCGAAATCAGCCCGAGGAGAACCGCGGAATTGATGACGAAGACGGTCGTTCCGATAGTGATGCGCCGGTAGATGGCAAATCGCATCTCCAGCATAAGCAGCACTCCGGCGAGCGCGAGTAGAAGGATATCGCCGTGATGGATAAACGTCTGAACGATGCCCATAATCCATTGCGCATGCGAAGACACAGCGCATGAACGCTGCCAGTCATACTCCAGCTTCGGCAGGAGAAATACCCGAGCCGCCACCCAGAAGAATAGGGCAGGCAGCGAAAAAAGAGCGGCTTGGACGTAGATCTGGCCGCGGGATTGCGTGTTTGTTGCTGGGGGAAGCGTGTTCATACCATTCAGCGGTATCTGATTTGACTTGCACATCCAAGGTCAAACCCGGGTAGCGAGGGCCTAACGACCCGAAGCTCAGCGACGCGTGGTAGCTGCGGAGGTAGAGCGCAGAAAGAGGCTACGGACGCAGGATAGGGCCACAACCAGAAGAAACAGGCACAAGCCAGAACAGCAGCTCCCGTGAAACGGGGGGCGTTTCGCCAACACATGGTTAGGCCACGTCGTCATGGCTTTTCGAGGCAAACGTCAATGGGAACAACGCCATCTTTCGTCTTAACAAAGTCGCCGGGCTTTACATCCCTAGCTACGGTCCCGTCTACACGCTGCCAATCGTTCAGGTTCACTTGCGAAAACCCAAAACTCTGCAAGCACTCGGTCATTTCCGCAGTGGAAGGGTGAGGCGAAGAGGCGTCGGCTGGCTCCTGCCATGGCTGGGAAGTAAAGATGATAGTTCCGTCGGTAAGGTAGCCTGGGCGTGTCGCTTTGAAGGCACTGTTCCGCTCCGTGTCTTTCCACACTAAATGTTTGGAACCGACGTAAAGCGGCTCTCCATACTTCCTATAACAGTCTTCAATCGTCATGGAATTCGACCTATGGTTGGATGATTGGCCCAGCGGCCTAAAACGGACCCAAGCTCAGCGACGGAGGCTGGCGAAGAAGGACGCTGCCACGGAACAGACCCCAGCCTCTGTTCGCTGGAGCGCGTGGTTAGGTGCTGGGCGTGGAGGTGGAAAGAGGACGGGCAAAAACACGGCGATGCCAGTAAGCAGACGAATCGGTAAACCACCGGCGTTGGCTGGGGTGACAAGGTGGCAAACTGGGACATGCCCCGGATGCGGTAGCGGTGGAACAACGCCAAGAGATCGCGCAACGCGGTCGCGGATGGACGGGCGGTAACGTGGAGGAGAATGCTGTCGCCGACACCCTGTACGCGGCGAACGGCGGTGATGCGCTCGGCGAAAGCGAAGAAGACAGCCTCATCGGCGGGCGAGTAGAAAATGACACGCTTGCAGGCGAGGACAGGCATGGCGGGAAAGCACCTAACGACAAAAGCTCAGCGACCCGGCTCGCGAGACGTGTGAATTGGAACTGCGACGCTCCAGCCGGGTTCGCTGCAGCGATTTGTTAGGCGGATTTTTCAAGCAAAACAGTAATCCAACCGCGAACACTCAAGGCATCCGAGTTGCCGCCAAAACCGTGGATTGCTGCAACTCTCCAGCCATCTGACAGATAACTTTCCAAATGCTCCTCAATCAAACCGTGCTTATCGCCGAAACTGCCGACTAAAACCTTGCCCTTCGCGTAGGCCAAATTATCCAGGTAAATTGTAACTAACTTCTGCTTTTGGGATGATGTTTCCATAAATCGCAAATCCGCCTAACAAGTAGTGGACCGCAACTTGGCGCATTGTTTTCGCCATTTTGGCGGTCTAATCCGACTTGCCACAGGGAGAGAAAACGGATAGAACGCCATCCGCATGGATGGCAGCCTGCCAGTTCCTCCCGAGCCGGGCAAGCCTAACTATGCTTTGTCAGTTTCTGCCGTTTCTAAGCACAAGGCGCGGTTCATCCGTAGGAGAACACCTCCAAGCTCAGCGACAGAGGCTGGCGAAAATAGGCGTGGAACGCAAGGAAAGAGCCGACCGCCAGCCCCTGTTCGCCGGAGCGCGTGGTTAGGCCCTACGGCTACCGGAAGGAAAGCACAGCTGAGAATCCTTCCTTGGTGTCAGGATCGGTATAGGTGACCCCGAAGAGACCATCGCCGAGTTGAATCATCGGGATGTCGGTCTCGGTCCTTTTGTCTGGCCCCTCCCAAAGTACGCGGATGCCGAGGTAGGAGCGCGGGTTGCCAGAAGGGGTGGAAAAACCGGTGATCTGGACACTCTTCAGCTTGCGTGCTGGCGACACTCGCGGCACGGAGTCGGTACTGGCTGCGAAACTGATCGGTCAACTGCTCTGAAACCTCCAAAAGCGTTCTGGAATGGCGTTGCGCTCCACATCCACCAAGCAGAATGGAGCAAACCGCAACGAGCGATACGCAGATGAAATGCTTCATAGGAAGGTGTGCAGAGTGTCGCGTTACTGACGAACCCAGGCTCAATGCCAAAGGATGGCGAGGAAGGATGTGGATGCAAGGACAAGCCAACGCCAGCCTCGGTTCGCTGGAGCGCGTGGTTAGGGGATCTCACGGTAGATTCGATGCTGGTGACAGACTGGCGTTGCGGAAACCGAGAAACCGAAGGGTCAGCTTCGCGGATAAAACCTTTGGAGTACGGCTTTCGTGCCTGGGATCAAGCTTGGTCGAGGTGCTTTCCTCGACCGCCTCGAACTCTGCCATCAAGGCTGTGTCGTACCCCGCGCGCTTGCCACGACCATAACCAACGTTCTGGATGACGAGAAAGCGTCCCGTCATGTCAGAGGCGCCCTTGCCTACGTCCCAGTTTGACTCGGTGGGAAACCATTCTACGACGTGTGGCTCATAGGCGTGATAGATTCCGCCATTCTGGTCTTGTGATTTTGCGGTAAGAGTCTGAACTTGTTTCTGCACGTCTGTGTCGCCGGTAGTGAGCTGGAGATAATATGCCTTGATCTCGGCTTCGACATTCAGCGGCCCTTTAGAGATTTTCGTGACTTGCTTCAACGCATCGTCCGCCAGGCAAGATGACACCAAGCCGACGAGCAGAAGACAAGTAACCGTGATTTTCATCAGAAAGCGTCTGGCCGCCTCACGAACTCAAACTCAGTGACAGGGGCTGCCGACGAAGGAAGTAAACACGGAAGAGAGCCGGACCGCCAGCCTCTGTTCGCTGGAACGCGCGGTTAGGCCGGGTGAACGACCCTTCGCCTCGAGACGGTAGATCCCGCTGCCCTTCTGGTTCACGGGTCGTAGTGCTCCATCGGGCGGAGTGACACGCTGTAAGAGAGATCGTAGGAACGGTGTGACGATCCTTAATCCTTAGGAGAGTCAGCCACCCACACCATAATCAACGATGCTTGCGGCGGACTAGGAAACCGGAGTCTACGGGGCTCGAACCCGCAACCTCCGCCGTGACAGGGCGGCGCTCTAACCAGTTGAGCTAAGACTCCTTGAGAGGAGGGGGAAGGTAGTATAAAGCCGGGAGCGCATCAAACACTTTATGCGGCTTTACAGCGCATCCATCCCGGAGTCACCAAAGGCGAATAAGCCATCTTCCTACGCAACGATTGGAGCGGTCTCAATCCTGCCGTCCTTGATGGCCTTGATGAACACGTCGAAATCGCGCGCGACTTGCTCCGCGTACGCGGCGCCGAATGTCGCGATTGCCGAGTCCAGCTTGTCGGATATCCCGCAATACGCGGCGAGAGCGACGGCATCTCCAGTGCGGGCGTGGGCTTTCGCGAGCGCTTCGCCGCAGACAAGAGCGTATTCGGTGAGCGTGGAACCGCGCAGTTCTGCCGGATCGAGAGCCGCCTTATGGTCGGAGAGCTGGCGAACGAGGAAGTCTCTCCCCTCGATGGTCGTCCATCCAAGAAACGGGTCTGTAGCGGCAGTTTGCATGCATTGCTGGCCCTCCGCGACACGGCGCCCTTGATGGGCGAACGCGGAAGCGCCAGGCAGGTACGGAACGTAGCAGGAGAAAAGTTCCTCCTTGAATTGCAAAAACAAGGGATCTCTTACGCTGTTGCCAAACAGGAGCACAACATAGTCCCGGGTGCCGATGCTGCCTGTGCCGACGACTTTGAACGCGACGTCAACGGGGCGATAGCCATCCAGAACGAGACGCCTGCCCGCGTTCAAAGTCTCCCGGTATTCCTTTATGGAAGCGATCACCTTTTCAGCGGTCTCGTCGGGGACATGCCGCAGGAGGGGCATATTGTCGTGGAAACGCGGAGTCTTGTCGGGCGTGGCCTCTGTAAGCTTGCCCAAGGCGCGCAAAGGAGTCGCGCGTTCCGCTTTCACCAGCACGGAGCGCACCGCCGAGTAGCGCGGAGAGCGGCGGATTTCATACCTGGCGAGTTCAGTCACACGCATTCGTGAAAAGACCTGCAGCGACTCGCGGTAGGAAGCGGAGAATACTTTGACGGCCTCGGTGGCTTCCTTCCGGCGATCCCCCGCCTCAAGGCCAGCGAGCACGATGCTCGTGGCAAGACGCTTTACATCCCACTCCCACGGGCCGGGGATGGTTTCGTCGAAATCGTTGATATCGAAGACGAGCCTGCCATCCGGAGCTGCAAACGCGCCGAGATTACGCACGTGGGCATCCCCGCACAGTTGCACTGGCAGATCCGTGTACGGGAGAGAAGCGAGGTCCGCCGCCATGAGTGTCGCCGAGCCCCGGAAGAACGAAAAAGGCGACTCGGCCATCCGTCCCATCTTGAGCGGTATCAGGTCAGGCAAGCGGCCGCGGTCCGCGGCCGCCACCGCGCGGGCGGGATCGATCCTGTTTGGCGGAGCTTTCCACGCGCCTTGGGTTGCCCGGGATACGCTATCCCGGCAAGCGCGACCGCGAGCCGCCCTTTCAGCAAAGGAGGCATCCGAAGCGAGCGCCTTTTTCTTTGTTTTTGGCATATGCGGAACGCGCGAGGAACAAACGAAGAGCAGAGTTCCGCGAAGGTTCTTTCGCGCAATTAAGTCGCGGCCCAGCAATGCGCGCAACTCTTTTCGGGGAATGACGCAGCTCCAGCGCGCGACCGATTTCGTTAATGGTGGAAACATCCTCCCTCCCATTGTATGAGGTGAGGCTCTATGAAAATCATCGTCGCTTATTCAGGCGGACTGGACACATCCGTAATCCTTAGCTGGATCAAGGAAACCTATAGCGCTGAAGTGATCGCGTTTTGCGCGGATGTGGGTCAGGAGGAGGAGCTGGATGGTCTCGAAGCGAAGGCGCTGAGCACCGGCGCTTCAAAATGCCATATTGACGACCTGCGCGAGGAATTTGCCCGTGATTTCATCTTCCCCATGGTTCAAGCCGGGGCGCTATATGAAAATCAATATTACCTCGGCACCAGCATAGCCCGCCCCCTGATTGCGAAGCGGATGGTCGAGATCGCGCGACTGGAGGGCGCGGACGCCGTCGCGCACGGAGCCACCGGGAAGGGAAACGACCAGGTTCGTTTTGAGCTGACTGCCGCGGCTTTGGCGCCTGATTTACAAGTAATCGCCCCATGGCGGGAAGAGCGGTTTCGCGCCGCGTTTCCGGGACGCGCTGAGATGATCGCGTTCGCGGAGAAGAATGGAATTCCCGTCGCGGCAACGGCAAAAAAGCCCTATTCCATGGACAGGAACCTTCTGCACATCAGCTTCGAGAGCGGCATCCTTGAAGATCCATGGTTCGACGCCAGCGCGGAGAAGACGCGCGAAATGTACATCCTGAGCGTTTCTCCGGAGGAGGCTCCTGACAGAGCGGAGCACGTGGAGCTGCTGTTCGAGAAAGGGAATTGCATAGGCATCGGCTATAGTGAACTCGAACACCTCCTCGGAGAGCTGGGTTTCCAGGGCGAGCCAGAGTACGAAGAGGATAAACACGCGCTGCTGAATCCGCTTTGGATCATGAAGGTGCTTAACAAGCTTGGGGGCCGTCATGGGATTGGGAGGGTGGATCTTGTCGAGAACCGGTTCGTAGGGATGAAGAGCCGTGGCGTGTATGAAACTCCGGGAGGAGCCATCCTTTATTTCGCTCATCGGCAGGTGGAATCCTTAACGATGGATCGGGAAGTCATGCATCTGCGAGATTCGTTCCTCCCCAAGTACGCCACCCTGGTTTATAACGGCTTTTGGTTTGCCCCGGAGCGGGAGGCCTTGCAGGCGCTGGTGACCGAGACGCAGAAGAACGCGAGCGGCGTCGCGCGTCTGAAACTGTACAAAGGCAACATCATTACAGCAGGGAGAAAGAGTCCGCTCAGCCTGTACAATCCGCATATCGCGACGATGGAGGCCGATCCGACGCAGGCTTACAACCAGACGGACGCCACAGGCTTCATCAGTCTCAACGCGCTCCGGCTGAAGGTGGCTGCCCGGGTGCATGGCCGCGCCTGACCCTTCGCCAGGGACCGGCGAGCCCAACAGCGCTTCGCCACCGGAGATCGCGCGTGTTCCGCCAGATGTGGCAGGCGGACACCGTCAGGTTGTGGTGGGTCGAATAAGCTGGCGGAATACCTTTCTCGCATTCCGACATCGGAACTACCGCCTCTTTTTCGCGGGACAACTGGTGTCGCTCGTAGGCACCTGGATGCAAATGGTGGCGGAGGGCTGGCTTGTCTATGAGCTCAGCAACTCCAGTTTTACGCTGGGTTTCATCCGGTTCCTGAACACCGTGCCATTCACTGCGCTGACATTGATCGGAGGCGCTGTGGCGGATCGCTTCGACAAGCGTCGGATCCTGCTTGTGACTCAAATCGCCGCGATGATCCTGGCGTTCACGCTGGCGGGACTCGTGCATTTCGGCTCCGTAAAAGTGTGGCATGTCGCGGTGCTGGCATTCTTTCTCGGGATCTCGAACGCGTTCGACGTGCCGGCGCGGCAGAGCTTCGTAGTGGAAATGGTGGGCAAGGAAGACCTGATGAATGCCATCGCGTTAAATTCCTCGATGTTTAACGGGCGCGCGTCTTCGGCCCAGCGCTCGCGGGGGTTCTGATCAGCCTTGTGGGAATCGCGGGCTGCTTCTTCCTCAATGGGCTGTCCTTCATGGCTGTGATAGCCGGTTACCTCGCGATGCGCCTTCCGCAGCGGCCAATGACGGACACCTCCCAAACCATCCGCGAGGCAACGAGCGAGGCGGTGCGCTTCGTGGCAGGCCACCGCTCGCTGCGAGCGGTCGTTGCGCTGGTGGCAATCGTCAGCCTTTTCGGGTGGCCTTACTCGGTCCTCATGCCGGTCTTTGCGAAAGACATTCTTCACGTGGGCGCGACCGGTTACGGCCTCTTGATGGCTGCCAATGGCATCGGGGCGCTGGCAGGCGCGCTTTCTCTCGCAATCCTCGGAGATGGCGCAAATCGGCGAAAGCTCATCTTCACGGGGGTTTTCGGCTTCAGCGCCATGACATTCGTCTTCGCGCTTTCCACAAGCGTATGGCTCTCCGGATGCGCGCTCGCCTGCGCGGGCTGGTTCATGATCGTGTTCTTTGCCAGCGCGAACACCTCTGTTCAGCTCCGCTCTCCGGACGCGCTCCGAGGGAGAATCATGGGCATCTACGCTCTTGCATTTATCGGGCTAAGCCCGGTCGGGAGCCTCATGGCGGGCGCGGCCGCCCGGGCAAGCTCCGCCCCTGTGGCAATCGCGGGCGGGGCTGTCATTTGCGCCTTGGCGGCATTCGTAACGATGCGGGTCGTGCCCGCTCAGGCCAGCGCGGCCCCGCAGTAAGAGGGGTATCTGGCGCTATTTCTTGATTCTGAAGAATTACCACAGTCCGCCCGGAAAGCTCCACAACAGATCGTTTGTGACCATCAGCACGGAAAGCGCAATCGCGGCTTCGTTGACTCCAACATTTTGATGAAGGGCGATCGAGAGGCGCAGGTGTTTAAAATAGTAGATCAGGATCACCTCCCTGAGCCCATGGCCGTTGACGGTGACTGGCATCATAACCAGCAGGAGGACGACGGGCATCATGAGGAGAATTTGCGGATAAGTCACCGCGATGCCCAAGGAACGCGCGAAGAGGAAAATGATGAAGAAGTTCAGAAGATGCGTGCCAAGCGCGAGGACGGACGCGGCGACAAGACCCGTGTTGAGTGAAAGATTGGTTCTGAGCGCGGCGAGCGTCCGCTGGATGCGGCCCAACCACCGCGTCCTGCTGATGAAACGAAACGCGATTCCTCCGGCAGCGGCCGCGAGCAGAGCGGCGCCTAGCCCGCATGCGAAAAGAACACGGACTGACACGCCGGGAGGAGAGATGTCCTTGAGCGGAGCTGGGTCGAGCACGATTGCAATGGCAGCAAGGGCCAGCAAGGCCACCGAAGCTGAGAAGCGGTCAACCAGCACCGAGGCCGCGGCGGGCGCCTTCCTGTCGGGCGCCAGCCGGCAGAGTTGAAAGATTTTAACAAAGTCGCCTCCGGTGCTGCCTGGCAGAACGGAGTTGAAGAACTGACCCGCCCAGGTGAGCGAAAAGATCGTCCCGAACGGGAGGATAATCTTTTGCTGGTTCAGAAAGATACGCCAGCGCAGGGCAAGGCAGACAATTAGCAAGAGAGTCAATGACCACCCGGCGGCAGCCCACCCCGTCTGGACCCGGGCAAGCACGGAGGCAAGCGCATGCCAGTCCACTTTGCGGGCTACAAGGGCCAGGAGCGCCAGGGAGACGACGCAGCGCAGAAGGAATTTCGCTTTGGCCATGTTTTGAGTGAAAGCTTTACGAGGGGAGCTGGATTTTGTAGTCGTGTAATCCGCTTTTCCAAAGGCTTTTAGATCCTCGAGAACCTTCCCTCAATTTTTTCATGTTTAAAAACCAGAGGGTGATCGTCGTGATGCCGGCTTACAACGCCGCCAAGACGTTGGAGATTACGCACGCCGAAGTTCTGGAGCAGGGCATTGTGGATCAGATCATTCTCGTGGATGACGGAAGCCGGGATGAGACCGTCTCCATCGCGCGGACGCTGCCGCAAACGACGGTGCATATCCACGCCAAGAACATGGGCTACGGGGCGAATCAGAAGACCTGCTACCGCGTCGCGCTGGAGGAAAAAGCGGACATCATCATCATGGTGCATCCCGACTATCAGTACACCCCGAAGCTGATCCCCGCGATGGCTTCGCTGATCGCCAACGATCTGTACCATTGTGTGCTTGGGTCACGTATTCTCGGCGGCTACGCGCTTCAAGGTGGCATGCCCTCGTGGAAATACGTAGCGAACCGGATGCTGACCTTCGGCGAAAATGTGATGCTCGGCGCCAAGCTTTCGGAATACCACACCGGCTATCGCGCGTTCTCTCGCGCCCTTCTTGAGAAACTACCCCTTCACAAGAACTCCGATGATTTCGTGTTCGACAACCAGATGCTCGCCCAAATCCTCTGGCTCGGCTACACCATTGGGGAGGTAAGCTGCCCGACGAAATATTTCGCGGAGGCTTCGTCCATCAATTTCCAACGCAGCGTTCGCTATGGCTTGGGCTGCCTCTCCACGGCAGTGGAGTTTCGCCTGGCAAAGTGGGGAATCGCGAAGCCGGCGCATTTCGACTAAGCTCTACTTGGCGAAGAGGTAATGCGAGACGAGCCACTCGCCGCCATCGCGATAACCCCAAAGCTCGGCGCAAGCCATAAAGAAAACACGCCAATACGCCCACCAGCGCTTTGTCTGATCCGCGCCGTAAGTCTCGGCAAGCAGCGGGCGGATTTCCTCTCCGTGCCTGTCCATGTTCGCGAGCCATGCTTCCGCCGTTTTCTGATAATGCTGGCCGCTCACGTTCCAGTGCTGCTGGATCCTGAGATCATCCTGAAAGTATAAGAGCAGGTCATCCGATGGCATCTGACCACCCGCGAAGAAATAGCGGGTCATCCAGTCGTTGGAGCTCTCATCCAGATAATGATAGGCGTATTCACGATGGGTGAAGATGTGGACGAATAGTTTGCCATCCGGAGCAAGCCACCCCGCGATCTTCCCCATCAGCATCTGATAGTTTTTCATGTGCTCGAACATCTCGACGGAGACAACCCGGTCGAAGCTTCCCCCGGTGTCAAAGACGTTCATGTCACTCGTGATGATCTCGAGATTTCCCAGCCCACGTCGAGCAGCCTCACCATCGATGTGGAGCTTCTGGGTCGCAGAATTTGAAACTCCCACGATGCGAGCGGCGGGATACTTCTCAGCAAGCCACAGGGAAAGCGAGCCCCAGCCACAGCCGAGTTCCAGCACGCGATGGCCATCGGCGATCTCCGCGCGCTCACAGGTGAGAGCAAGCATCGCTTCTTCCGCTTCGTCCAGGGTGCCGCCTTCCTTCGGCCAATAGCCGGAGCTATACTTGAGCCGCTTTCCCAACACCAACTGGAAAAAGCGCGTTGGAACTTCGTAGTGCTGCTCGTTGGCGCGACGGGTATCAATGGCGATGGGGCTGGCTTTGAGCCCCGCTATGTGAGCCAGAAGCGCTGCTTTCTGCTTTTCGACCCCGCCGGCATTTTCCTCCTTCAGCTTTTCGCCAAGCATGTGACGAATGCCGATCCGGATCAGGCTGTCTGGAAGAACGTTGGTTTGGAGAAGCTGGTCGAGCGAGATCATGGGTGTTTCTTAAACCAGGGAATGAAGGCGCTGGTGGTTCTCTGATACTCCTGATACGCCGCTCCCTTGCTTTTGAGAGCATACTCTTCCGTGAGCGGAATGCCCGTGACCTTCCATAGAAAGTATAGCATCAGCAGCGGACACACTATAGTGGTCCAACCATAAGGAGTGGGAAGCGCGACGAAGAAGAATGCCCACCAAACCATGGACTCGAAGAAGTAATTCGGATGGCGCGAATACTTCCACAACCCCGCCTGGCACACGCGATCCTTGTTTTCAGGCCTGGCTTTGAAGGCCCGCATTTGCCGGTCAGAGAGGGCCTCCCCGCAAATAGCGCAGGCGGCGAAGAAAAGCCCCAAATGTTGAATGGAACTGAATGCCTGACGCGGATCAAATGAAACAAAAAGGAATGGCAGGGAGAAGATCGCGACAACCACTGCCTGCAGCTCGAAAAAAAGAAGGAACATCCACGGGCCCTTCCACTGGTTCCGCAAGGAAGCATAGCGAGCGTCTTCCTGGGGATGATGCTTCAGAACGCGAAGGAGGATATAGGAGCCCAGCCGCAAGCTCCAGATCATGCCCATGCCGCGAAAAACCCAAGGCCATAGCGCGGAGCCATGTGAAAACAGGCCGTAGAGCGGGGCGAGGATGAGGACGCCATAGGACCATGCCACATCGAGGAATCCGTAATTATTTACCCTCGCGCTGATTGCCCACGTGATCGCGAAATAAGTAAGGGCGATGGCAAGCCCGGCCAGAAAAGAAATCAGCATTGAATCTGGCAAACGACAAGGATCCACTCGATCAGAACCCGCGATTGCCGGGCCTTGTGTAAATCGCTTGCACAACACTTATATTACGCATCGTGAAAGCGGCTTCACAGTATGACAGGTAATAGTTCCACTTCCTGACGAAGGCATCGCCAAACCCAAGCGCGCGCGTTTCGTCGAGCCGGGCGTTGAAGCGGTCGCGCCAGACGCTCAGCGTGCGCGCGTATGAGGTTCCCATATCCTCAAGAGAGTAAAGGGATAGGTCACCCGTCCGGTTGATTGCCCGATTCACACGGCCAACACTCAGCAACAGAGAGCCTGGGAAGATATGTTTCTGGATGAAATCCACGCCCTGTCTGAGTCGAGCGTGCCTGCAGTCTGGAACGGTGATGTATTGAAGACCGGCTACCCCGTCGCTCTTCAAAAGCTCATGCACCTTGGCAAAGTAGGTTTCAAGGGTACTTGTCTCCAAGTGCCTCCATCATCTCGATCGATGCAATCTTGTCGAATTTCCCGCTCACATTCCGGTAATCCTCCAGACGCGCGTCGATCCTGTCGGCGAGTCCTTCCCTTTGGAACCGTTCCCGCGCGAATTCAAACTGCTTCTCGGAAATCGTAATCGTTGTGACGCGGCACCCATAGTTTCTAGCCGCGTGACAGCTAAAGCCGCCCCAACCTGTGCCGATCTCCAGCACATGGTCTCCCCGCCGAAGCTTCAACTTGCGGCAGAGCGATTCATATTTCGCGGTTTGAGCATCCTCAAGCGACTGGCCTTCTTCCTGGAAAAGGGCGCTCGAGTAGGTCATCCCTTCATCAAGCCAAAGCCGGTAGAAATCATTTCCCAAGTCGTAGTGCTCCGAAATATTCCTTCGGCTGGTCTTGATGCTATTAGGACGCAGCAGATGCTTTATTCGGTTGATGACATTCAGCCCGTTTATGACGGTTTTCATCCTTCCTCCAGCAAGCGCCGCCAGGTTCGAGGTGTTTAAAATAAACCACGAAACAACGCTCGTGATGTCGTCCGTATCCCAGTCTCCATCGATGTAGGCCTCGCCGAAACCGATGTCCCCAAACATGACGCAACGCTTGAAGAACGAAGGATTATTGACGCGTACAGAAGCCTCAACCCCATCGGAACCGCTTCCGAAGTGAAGGCGCGACCGGTCGGGAAGTTCGAGATGGAGACGCCCCAGCGTCATATTGGCCAGCGCCCGCAGGATGATCCGCTGGTAGATTTCCGGACGGGCGGCAGGCGCGGCCGGCAGATCGATCTTCGTTTGTTCCGGTTGCTGGTTCATGACGAGCGCGGATTCAGAACTCCTTGCTGCAACTCCGGATTGGCCTCTTTGGAGTGCCACGGCATGCGCTTAGCCCATAGTCGGAGCGCCTGCCAATGAATGAGCGCGATCACCTTCAAAGTGATGAAAGGATACTTCAAGGTGAACCATGCAAGCCGCCCGCTGGTGAGTGGCGCTCGTTTGCCCGTTAGCGCGCTGAGCAGCACAGTGTTGCCGCCGTCCATGTCATCTATATGAATCTCCAGGGTCTCCGCAGGAGCGCGGAGCTTGAAGTCAAACTTCAAGTCAAGAGCGGAAAAAGGCGAGACGTAGAAGTTCTTCGGAACAATCAGGCGAAATTGATCTTTCCCGACCTCGTCACGCAGAAGAAACGGCTTTGACTCACGAAAGGTGTTGCCCACTTCCGCGACGGAGCAAAATGCCCGGCCGTCAGGATCAAAGCAGAAGTAGAGAGACACAGGGTTGAACACGTAGCCGAAAACACGCGGGAGCGTAAGCAGCCGAACGCTTCCGCCTTCAGGGAACGCGATGCCATTCTCCGCGAGGTATCGGACAAGCCTCTCCTTGGCCGTTCCAGTCCCCCCCAGGAAGTGGTCATTATCATTGAAGGAATAAGCATTCCACCGGTTATGACCGAAACCTAAAACGCGACTGCTGGTTTCATCCAACTCGTCCAGGTCGAGGTAGAACATGAAAATGCCATACTCAAAGCGGTGTTGGCGGGGCGCGAGTCGCTGGTGCATCACGGCGCATTCATACAAGCAGGAATTCATGCCCAAAGCGCCTCTTGCGTGATGTCGCGCGCGCACTCCAGCCCTGATGTGAACGCATCCTCGTGGAAGCCGTATTTGAAGTAGCTCCCGCAGAAGTAGGTGGTTTGATCAGGCGCGACCCGGTTCAGATCTGGCAGCTTTTCCTGCGCTTTGATGGCGCCCAAGCTGAATACCGGGTGCTCGTATTCGATCCGTTTTATGACCTTTTCCGGGGCGACCTGTTCATGCGCGTTCAAGGAAACGAAATAGTTTTCCCGATCGGACACACCCTGAAGGCTGTTCATCCAATAGTGAGTGGAGGGCAGGCGCTGAGGCCCGTTGTCGACGCGATAATTCCATGATGCCCAACAGCGGCGCGTCCTCGGCATAAACGAAGTGTCCGTGTGCAGGGTTGCGGTGTTTGGCTGGTAGCGAAACTCGCCCAGCAACTCCGTCTCCATTCGCGTCGGATCGCCAAGCATTCTCAGCGTTTGATCAGCGTGGCTCGCGAAAACGACTTTGTCGTAGATCGCGCTCGACCCGTCACACGCGGTAACGCGCGCGCCCCCTCCTCGCGTGTCACGCGGCGGGCGCCAATACCCAGCCTGATCTTGTCGCGAAACGGGGCAACAAGCTTTTCCACGTACGATTTGGCGCCATTCACAACTGTGCGCCATGGATGATGCGTCTGCACTCCCAGGAAACCATGGTTGTAAAAAAAACGAAGCAGAGAGAGCGCCGGAAACTCCAGCATCGCGCCTGGAGGAGTGGACCACACGGCGGAACTCATCGGCAGCAGGTAAAGGTCTAAAAAATCCTTCCCGTAACCCCGCTGCTCCACGAACTGACCCACCGTTTGGATATCCAGCTCCGGATCACGCAACGCGCTCGTCGAATCGCGGAAAAAACGGCCGATGGTCAAAAGCATCCTGATGAAGCGGACATTCACCAGGTTGCGACGCTGGCTGAAGAGTGTGTTGAAATTCAGGCCGTTGTATTCCAGCCCTGTCGGTTCATGCTTCACACTGAATGACATGGGCGCCGGCTTGCTCTTAACATCCAGCTCGCGGAAAAGCCGCGTGAGGTTCGGGTATGTAACCTCGTTATAAACCATGAAGCCAGTGTCGATAGGAATCCCCCCGCCGCCCTCATTCGCGGTAACCGTATTGGTATGCCCCCCCGCGTAGTCGTTCTGCTCATACAGAGTGATGTCAAATCTGGGATGCAGAAAATGGGCGCATCCAAGACCGGCCACACCCGTGCCTATGATCGCCACCCTGGTCACCGTTCAACTCGCGCTTGAAGCCTGCGCGCGGCCAGCGTCGAGATAGGCGCTTTGTGGGACCGGGCGCAAATCCCAGATGATGCCGGTCCACGAGAGCGCCCTCAGCATATAGTAAGTGAGATCGATCTCCCACCAGTAGAAGCCCTGCCGAACCGAACTCATGCAGCGGTGATGGTTATTGTGCCAGCCCTCACCGAGGGTAATCAGAGCAAGAACAAGGCTGTTGCGACTTTCGTCTCCCGTCGCGTAGCGCTGTTTCCCGAACGAATGGGCGAAGGAGTTGATCGAGAGCGTCGCATGAAGAAGCACCAGAGTGCTGATGAAGAATCCCCACACCAACATCTGCGCGCCGTTCGTGCCCAAGCCGGGCTGAACCCTTCGCAGCAACTCTCCGAATCCGTACAAGCTGGCGGCGAAACAAGCGGGCACGATGAGATCGAAGCGATTGAGAAACACCAGCTCCGGAAACTTCGCCAGATCCTTAATCCGGCCATAATCTGTTGGAAAGTTGCGATTGCTCGTCATCCAGCCAATATGCGCCCAGAGAAAGCCGCGCATGCCGGGTGAATGCGCGTCCTCCTCATCATCGGAGTGTTGATGATGGTGGCGATGAACAGAAGCCCACCAGAGGGCGCCTCGCTGCGCGGAGAGATTCCCGAACAGCGCAAACGCAAACTGTGCCCATCGTGACGTGCGGAAGGTTCTGTGCGCGAAATAGCGGTGGTAGAACCCTGTCACCGCGAACATTCGGACGACATAAAGAACCACAGCGGTAATAACGGCCACCTTGCTCCAGCCCGTAAAGAACACACCGAGGCAGCCAACGTGAAGGATAATGAAGGAGACTGATCGGTAAAAATCGAACTTGTCGGGCTGTTCGAGGATCTTTTCCACCCCCTCCGGAAAATAATCCGAATCGAACAGTTGCCGCGTGGCGACCAGGCGCCTGGCAGCCCGGGCGCGAAAGGAAGAGGTATTTGCCGTTGGGTCAATTTTGGTCACCCCTGCAATGCGATTTGCGCGGGGAAATGGACGCAATTAACCGCAAAGCCGACCTGCGGCTCTATCTTCGAGCAACGGCCTTTTGGATTTTGGCAATCCCCGGTTTGCCGCAGGAGGGACCTCGCGACCTCCCGCTCCGCAACGACTCGCGCTTTAAGCTGTCGAAGAAGCTGCTGAACGGGCTCCTCTCGACCTCTGAACCAAGCCGCTGCCTCCCCGGATATTCAAGCGGACCTAATAGCGCCAGTGCCCGCGCCGCCACACCCAGTGGTGGTGCCAAACCCATCGGCCACCCACCCAGACAGCGCCAGGATATGGGCGGTAGCCTCGCGTCTCCACGACGACGGGAGGGGGAGGACCGGGGCGATATACGACCTCTTCGGCGCAACTGCTGAGAATTAGTGACGCGGCAACGGCTAGTAGAGCGACTGGGTTTTTCATTTAGGTTCCTTGTTGAAGTGGAACCCCGGAACCTCGAGCGAAGTCTCGTGGAAGTTTCGCGCGAATCAATGGATCAGAGAGAGACGCTGGCCCGGCAGCGACGGTGAAACCGGACGGTCTCGCGGTAGCCAGCGCGCCGCGCCTCCTCCGTCGCGGCGGCAAATCCGAAACCGACCTCGTCGGGGCAATGCGCGTCGGAATTGATCAAGGTAGGCACCCCAGCCTCGCAAGCCATGCGGAGAAACCCGGCAGAAGGATATATTTCTCCAACTTCTTTTCTCAGGCCAGCGGTGTTGATTTCAATCGGCACATCCATGGACGAGGCAGCGGAGATGCTTTCCTCGTAGTACATCCGCAAATCGCCCGGCGGCCTGAACCCGAATTTCTTCACCAGATCGGGATGAGCAACGAAGTCGAACAAGCCGCTGCGGATGCAAGCGGCGTATGCTTTCCAATAGAGGGCCCAGATTTCTTCGACAGGCTGCTGCCGAAACTTGCCTATCCACTTTGGATTGTCCACATCCCAACCTGGGGCAATATAATGGACGCTGCCGATGAGGTAATCCCAATCAGCCATGCCCGCCAGTTTCTCAATCCATGCTTCCCGGCCTGGAATGAAGTCGCATTCGAGCCCGAGCCGGATAACGCAGTCGGGAAACCGCTCGCGGGCCTCCTGCACCATGTCCAGATAAGCAGGCAAGTCCTCCAGATCCATGCGCCAGTCATCGAACTTCTCCGGCATCGGGTTATGATCGGCGAAACCGATTTCTGTAATCCCCTGCTCCATGGCGGCTTGCGCGTATTCGACGGGCAAGCCGGTCGCGTGGTGACAGAGAGGCGTATGAAGATGGTAATCTGAAGGCATCAAAACTCCTGGCGGAGGATATCAGAAGACAGGACGCGGACTATCTCCGAAAGGCATGTTTCGCTTGAGTCTCCGCCTGAATCGCTACAACGTTGTCATTCCTTATGTTTATCGATTCCGTCTTTGCGAAGTTGGCGCGGCATCCGAAGCGGATCGTCTTCCCTGAAGGGACGGAACCCCGGATTCTCAAAGCGGCGGAGAAATTTGTCAAACTGCGTCTCGGAGCGGCAATCGTGCTTGGGCAACAGGCCGAGATTGAGCGCGTCGCATCCGAGGAGAAGATCGATCTCGCGCATATAGGGCTTGTGGATCCAGCCGAGTCCTCAGACTTGCCGCTGCTCAGCCAGCGGCTTGAACGCCTGCGGCGCTACAGGGACTTGGGAAAGGCGGAGACGAGCAAGATTGTCGTCCAGCCTAACTATTTCGCGGCAATGATGGTGCAGCACGGACAGGCCGACGGGCTGGTTGGCGGCGCGAGCGCATATCCTGGCTCTCTGCTGCGACCCCTGATCCAGGTGATAAAGCCACTGCCCGGGGTCGAGTCGATATCCAGTTGCATGATTGTTGAATCGCCGAACGCGCAGTTTGGCGCGGAGGGAGTGCTGCTTTTCGCGGACTGCGCCGTAATCCCTGAACCTTCCATCGATCAACTGGCGAATATCGCGGTGCAGTCCGGGCAGATCTGCCGGCAGCTAACGGGTATGACGCCGAGAGTCGCGATGCTTAGCTTTTCCACCAAGGGGAGTTCCAGGCACCCTGAGGCGCAACGCGTGGCGGCAGCGGTGGCGCTCGCCCGGCAACGAGCCGACGCGGCAAAACTCGAGATGGAGATCGATGGTGAAATGCAGGCGGATACCGCTTTGCAGATAGACCCGGCGGAGCGCAAGGAGGCTTCGGGCAGCCTGGTGGCGGGACACGCGAATGTCCTGATCTTCCCGGACCTGAATAGTGGCAACATCGCTGTCAAACTGGTGCAGCATCTTGGCGGCGCCCGCACTTACGGACAGTTGCTGCTGGGGCTCTCCAAACCCTGCGCGCACGTGTCACGCGCGGCTTCTGTGGACGATATATTGGGGGTGGCGGCGATCGCGGGATTGCAAGCCATCGAGTATCGCAAGCTCTACCCTGCCACCGAAGCGGAATGGGAACCCGCGGAGACGGTATCCTGACTAGAATGACTTTTGCCTCAAGCGGGCGCGGCAAATGAACACGGTTACCCCTCGTCTGTTCGTGGCTGCCACTCAACAGAACGACGGCAAGACCACGACATCTCTGGGGCTCTTCGCTGCCCTTAGAAAACGCCTCGGCGCGATAGGCTTCATCAAGCCCGTGGGCCAGCGATTCGTAGATATCGATGGACAAAGGATCGATGAGGATTCGGTGTTGATCGATCGGACGTTCGGCTCGCACACGCCGCTGGAAGCGATGAGCCCGATCGCGGTGGAACCTGACTTCACCCGGAAATACATCGCCAAGTCTGACGGAGATTTTCTTGTGCGCAGGATCCAGAACTCGTTCGACCGAACGGCCTGGGAGAAGCAGTTTGTCCTCATCGAAGGCACCGGCCACGCGGGAGTAGGTTCCGTGTTCGACCTCTCGAACGCGCGAGTGGCAAGCCTGCTTGCGAGCAAAGTGCTGCTTGTGACAAAAGGCGGAATTGGAAGGGCGATCGACGAGGTAGCCTTGAACAAGGCTTTGTTTGATAAGGAAGGAGTCGAGATGGTCGGCGTGATCGCCAACAAGGTGCTCCCGGAAAAATATGAGCAGATAATGGAGTTCACGGGCAAGGGGCTCGCCCGCCTGGGAATAGATTTGCTGGGGGTCATCCCGCAGGAGCCGCTTTTGGCGAATGCCACCCTGGGGCAGATCTGCAAGGAGACGAACGGCCGATTCATTAACGACACCGAGATTGAGGTGGGACGGCGAGTGAAGAAAATCATCATCGGGGCGATGAACTCGAGTCATGTCATGGAGTATTTCTCGCCTGGAACCCTGGTCATAACTCCGGGAGACCGCGAGGACATCATCCTGGCCGCGCTGTCCACATGCACCCTTGCCGAGGGAGATGAGGGGGCAATCGCCGGAATGGTTTTATCGGGAGATTTGTTCCCGCATCAAAGCGTCATCGATCTCATCAAGGCATCGCAGGTTCCGACAATCGGGTCACCGCTGGACAGCTACACGGTCGCCAATGCCATCTACTCGATGACTGTGAAGACTCTCCCCGAAGATATGGAGAAGATCGACACGATCCAGGCGATGATCGAAAAATATGTGCAAGTGGATCGGCTGCTTGAAAAGCTTGCGAAGTGACGTCAGCCGGGGGCGCTCAGGAGACTACGATATTCACGAGTTTTCCGGGTACAACGACAACCTTGCGGAGTGTTTTGCCAGCCGTTAATTCCATCACCTTCGGAGCTGCAAGCGCCTGACGCTCCACCTCGTCCCTGGAAGCGTCTCTCTTCGAGATGATTTTATCCCGGAGCTTTCCGTTCACCTGCACGACGATCTCGACTTCATCCTCAACGAGAAACTCTTCGTTATGAGAAGGCCACGGGGTATCCGCAGCAGCGCCAGTAAATCCGGAGTGATGCTCGCCGAGGGCGCGCCAGAGTTCCTCCGTAAGGTGCGGCGCGAACGGATTTAATATTTGAAGGAGAACACGGATGGCCGCAAGGGGACGCGCGGCAGCCGTTGTCAACCCGTTCACGAAGATCATCATCTGGGAGATGGCTGTGTTGAAGGAGAGACTCTCAATGTCTTCGGTGACCTTTTTGATGGAGGCATGCATCAACTTAAGCTGTTGCTTGTCCATCGCGCATTCCCGCACGGCACCGGAAAGCTGCCACTCGCCAGCTTGATTTTCTTCCATCACAAGACGCCAGACCCGAGCGAGAAAACGTGAGACGCCCTCAACACCTGTAATGCTCCATGGCTTCATCTGTTCAAGAGGTCCCATGAACATCTCGTAGAGCCGAAAAGCGTCCGCGCCGTATTCCGCGATCACGTCGTCGGGATTGACAACATTGCCGCGCGCTTTGGACATTTTCTGCCCGTCCTCGCCGAGAATGATTCCCTGGTTTACAAGCCGCTGAAAAGGTTCGGGCTTGGCTACATACCCAAGGTCAAACATCACCTTGTGCCAGAAACGCGCGTAGAGAAGATGAAGCACCGCGTGCTCTGTTCCCCCGACATAAAGATCGACGCCGCCAGGGCGTCCATCCCCCGCCCCCATCCAATAACGCTCCGCTTCGCTTCCGAAAGGCTCATCCGGATTTTGGGGGTCACAGTAACGCAGGTAATACCAACACGACCCGGCCCACTGCGGCATCGTATTTGTCTCGCGGGACGCGGTGGCGCTGTATCGGAGCCATTCTTTCGCCTTCGCCAGCGGCGGCTCGCCGGACCCGGATGGACGAAAATCATCGAGTGGAGGCGGCGTAAGGGGAAGTTCGCTCTCGAGTAGGGCGCGATGCTGACCGCCCTCCCAGAGGATCGGGAACGGCTCTCCCCAGTATCGCTGGCGGGAAAAGAGCCAGTCCCGCAATTTGAAGTTGATCGTCCTTCTGCCAGCGGAGCGCTCTTCCAGCCACTGAATGACCGTTTCCTTTGCCCGGGCGGTGGGTAATCCATCGAAGAGAGGTGAATTGACAGCGATGCCCTCCCCGGTAAAGCATCCCGCCGAAGGCCCGTCCGACGGGCTGCACCACCTCCCGGATTTCCAGGCCGAACTTTTGGGCGAACTCGAAGTCGCGTTCATCATGCGCGGGAACAGCCATGATCGCTCCTGAGCCATAACTCATGAGCACATAGTCCGCGATCCAGATGGGAACGCAGTTCCCCGTTTACCGGATTCACCGCGTAAGCCCCGGTAAACACGCCGCTCTTCTCTTTCGCGAGATCTGTCCGGTCCAGGTCGGACTTCGACGCGACCGTCGCCGCGATATGCCGGCCACAGACTCGCGGCGGGAGGCGCAGAGTTAAAACGTCGATGAGAGGATGTTCTGGCGCAAGAACCAGATAGGTGGCGCCGAACAAAGTATCCGGACGGGTCGTGAAAACGGGAATCTCCTGGCCCTCCTCCGTTTTGAAAATCACCTCCGCTCCCTCGCTTCGCCCAATCCAGTTCCGCTGCAATGTCTTGATGGACTCCGGCCAATCCAGCCCCTCCAGTTCATCAATCAGGCGGCTCGCATACGCGGTGATGCGCAGTTTCCATTGCCGCATCAGCCGCCTTTCGACAGGGAAACCGCCCACTTCGCTCTTGCCGTCGATGACCTCTTCGTTGGCGAGCACGGTGCCCAAACCCGGGCACCAGTTTACGGGAGCGTCCGAGACGTACGCGAGCCGGTGAGAATCGATGAACGCCGCAAGTTCAACAGGCGACTCGTTGGGCAATTGCGTCCTGCGCTCTGCGATCAACTCCTCGATCAGCCGCGCCTTACCGCAGGCTGGATCAAACCACGCGTTGTAGATCTTCAGGAATATCCACTGCGTCCATCGGTAATAGCCGACATCGGTGGTATTCACCTCGCGCTTCCAGTCGTACGAAAAGCCGATTTTCTTTAGCTGCACTCTGAAGCGGGCAACATTCTCGCGGGTAGTCACCTCGGGGTGCTGGCCGGTTTTGATGGCATATTGCTCGGCGGGCAATCCGAACGCGTCCCAGCCCATGGGGTGCAAGACATTGAAGCCCCTTGCTCGTTTGTAGCGGGACACAATATCAGTGGCGGTGTAGCCCTCGGGATGTCCGACGTGCAAGCCCGCCCCACTGGGATAGGGAAACATGTCGAGGACGTAATATTTCGGCTTTGACGGATCGAACCCCGGCTGCCCAGGATTCGGCACGGTAAAGGTGGAGTTCTCCTCCCAAATGGCTTGCCATTTTGCCTCGATCAGGTCGAATGGATATGGTTTTCGCGTCTCGCTCATGTGGTGGCTCCGGAGAGGAACGAGGATGGTAGCGGGGAAGGATGGCTTGCGAAAGAGGGAAGATGCCATTCTGATTCATTTATGCCTCGCTTACGCAAGCTGCGGCGAAACGAACGATGAATGCCAGATTTCACTCCAGCCATCTTTTGCCGTGGCGCGCGGTCGCCCTCGCCGCCGCGATCTTCCTTGGCGCAAGCTGCCATCGATCCGTAAAAGAGCGCTTCCAGGGATACGTCGAAGGCGAGTTCGTGTATGTCGCCTCGCCCCTCGCGGGACAATTGGAATCGCTCCAGGTACAGCGCGGCATGCAGGTAAAAGCAGGCGCTCCGCTCTTCTCCCTCGAGCGCGGCCTTGAGATGGCGGCGCTCGATGAGGCCGCGCGCAAGCTCGGACAGGGGCGGGCCAATCTGGAGGACTTGAAGAAGGGCAAGCGCCCCGTGGAGATCGAGTCAGCGGAGCAACAGTTAAAGCAAGCCCGGGCAGCGCTTGTGCTGTCGGAAAAGGAGTTCCAGCGCCAGTCTGACCTCAGCGGGCGCGGCGTCAACTCCGCCCAGGATTTTGATCGCGCGCGCTCGGCGCGCGATCAGGACCAGCATCGCGTTTCGCAGTTGGAGGCGGAACTGGCAACAGCCCGCCTCGGCTCGCGCGACGATCAGGTAGCCGGGGCTGAGGCAAACGCGCGCGCTCTCGAAGCGTCCGTCGCGCAAGCCACGTGGAGCCTGAATCAAAAACGACAAACCGCGCCTTTGGACGGCCTGGTGTTCGATACGCTGTACTGGCCGGGAGAGTGGGTGTCAGCCGGTCATCCAGTAATAACCCTGCTGCCGCCAGCCAATATAAAAGTGCGGGCCTTTGTGCCGGAAACGCGCGTGGGCGCCCTTCGCCTTGGGCAAACCGCTCGCGTATTTGTGGACGGGGTCAATGAGCCTTTCATCGGCGCTCTCACTTTCATTTCGCCGCAGGCGGAATACACGCCCCCTGTGATCTACAGCCAGGAAAGCCGCGGGAAACTGGTCTTTATGGTTGAAGCGCGGTTCGACGCGGCGACCTCGGTAAAGCTGCATCCGGGCCAGCCCGTGGATATGGAGTTTGCGCCATGACCGTGTCCGAGGAGTTCGCCATCGACGTTCGCGGGATGACCAAAAGCTTCGATGGGCGGACGGTCGTGAATGACATATCCTTAAGCGTCCGCGCGGGCGAAATTTACGGCTTCCTGGGGCCTAACGGCAGCGGAAAGACAACCTTCATCCGCATGCTGTGCGGGCTGTTGCGCGCGGACGCCGGGAGCGGCACATGCCTTGGCTACGACGTGATTGACGAAAGCGAGGAGATCAAGCGGCACGTTGGATACATGACACAGCGCTTCAGTTTTTGGGAAGACATGAGCATCCAGGAGAATCTGGATTTCGTGGGTCGGATGTATGGCGTGAAAAATCGCGCTGGGGCCGTGGGAGAGAGCATCGAGAGGCTAGGTTTGACCGGGCGGCGCAAGCAACTCGCCGGGCAGCTTTCAGGTGGCTGGAAGCAACGCCTCGCGCTTGCGGCATGCCTTATCCACCAGCCGAAGCTTCTGCTCCTCGATGAGCCCACGGCGGGCGTCGATCCCAAGGCTCGCCGCGATTTTTGGGAACAGATCCATGTGCTCGCCGGGGAAGGCCTCACGTTCTTAATCACGACTCATTACATGGACGAAGCGGAGCGTTGCCACAGGCTCGCCTACATTTCATACGGGAACCTGCTCACGCATGGCACGGTGGATGATGTGATCGATCACGCGCGACTGACCACCTGGTCTGTGTCCGGCCCCGGACTGATCCCCCTCGCGGAAGAGCTTCGCAAACAGCCCGGCATCCAGCAAGCGGTGGCTTTCGGTAACATGCTTCACGTAAGCGGGGATGACGAGGCCGCGCTTCAAAGGGCAATCGCTCCGTACCAAAAGCAACCGTTCCGCTGGGAACACATCCGCTCCGGACTTGAAGACGCCTTCATTCATCTGATGGAGAAATCGGCTGACAATTTCGGCAAATGAAACGGCATCCGCCATTTTCGCCACAACGCCTCTGGGCCATCATCGTGAAAGAGTTCACGCAGATGCGACGAGACCGCCTGACGTTTGCGATGATGCTGGGAATCCCCATGATTCAGTTGACCCTCTTCGGGTACGCCATCAACTCAGACCCGCGACACCTACCGGCAGCCATTCTGATGGCGGACAATGGCGCCCAGGCGCGAACGCTGTTGACGGCCCTGCAAAACAGCACCTACTTCAACTTCACTCAACAGGCGCGAACCGAGCGGGAAGGCCACGATCTGCTCGCCCGCGGAGACGCGCAATTCGTCGTAAATATCCCCCAGAACTTCACACGCGATTTTCTGCGGGGAGATCGGCCTTCCGTGCTTATCGAAGCTGACGCGACAGATCCCGCTGCCACGGGGATCGCTCTCGGCGCGCTAACGCCATTGATCGACAACGCGTTTAGCAACGATCTAAAGGGAGCGCTTGGCTTCCTGAACGGCACTCCCGGCCCGATCGATTTGCGTGTGCATTCGCTCTACAATCCCGAAGCCATAACCCAATACAACATCGTCCCCGGGCTGATGGGAGTGATCCTCACCATGACAATGATCATGATCACGGGTCTTGCAATTACCCGCGAACGCGAACGCGGCACCATGGAGAACCTCCTCGCGATGCCGACTCGCCCCAGCGAAGTGCTGATCGGAAAGATAACCCCCTACATCATCATCGGCTACATACAGGTGGCCGTCATCCTCACCGCCGCCCGCCTGCTTTTTCATGTGCCCATGCATGGCAGCATCCCTTTGCTGCTCGTCGTTGCTCTCGTCTTTATCGCCGCGAACCTGGCCATGGGGATCACCTTCTCGACGGTCGCCAAGAATCAATTACAGGCCATGCAGATGACCTTTTTTGTTTTTCTCCCCTCGATTCTCCTTTCCGGCTTCATGTTCCCCTTCCGTGGCATGCCGCGGTGGGCGCAATTCGTGGGAGAGGCTTTCCCGTTAACTCACTTTTTGCGAATTGTCCGCGGCATCCTGTTGAAGGGCAATGGCCTGCCGGAGGTTAGCCGGGAGTTGTGGCCGATCGCGCTGTTCGCGGGAGTGATGCTGATCGTCGGGATCAAACGCTATCGCGAGACGCTGGACTGACGGAGCTGGTCTCTGAAAAAGTCCGGGCCGTTTTGCGAGATTTCTTCCCCAGGATGGTGTATATAGGCAGTCATCATGAAAACCAAGCTCGCCCCCCTCTCCATCGCCGCCGCTCTATTGATGGCCCTGTCCGCTGGACTGTATGCCGCCGATCCTCAGCCATCTCCCACGCCTGCTGGGGATGCGGGAAAGTGTGACGACGGTAAATGCGGCAAGGGCGAATGCCCTTATCACCATCACCACCACGATGATGATGACTCCAGCGTAGCCAGCCCTACTCCGAAGTAGGCCGCGACCGCGCGAAGAGGGGTTCGCAACGGCCCGCTTCGGCGGCTTCCGGCTTGCTGGCCGGGCACTGCTGATCCGTAGTCGTGCCCGCGCGGTGAAGCAGAAAAAAACAATTGCATTACAGAGGTCAGCCCCTATTTTGGGGCGAATTCAGGCAAAAACACCGATTATGGCAGACGCAGTAAATAAATATCCGGAGAATATCGAAGGAAAATTCTACGTTGACGATCAATGCATCGATTGCGATCTGTGCCGCGAGACTGCTCCCGCCAACTTCACACGTAACGATGACGGAGGGCACTCCTATGTCTTCAAGCAGCCTGAATCGAGTGACGAGGAGAACCTTTGCAAGGAAGCCATGGAAGGCTGTCCTGTAGAGGCGATTGGTTCAGACGGAGCGTAGGCGGGAATTCCTTGCAGGTCCAATAAGGACTGAGCGGATCATGGAAAGCCGGTTGCGTAACAAAGTTTACAGCGAATGGCGCGGCCTTCCCGAAAAAAGCGTACCACCGGAGCGCGGGAAAGCGATCGTCGACGCCATGGAGGAAGTAATGGCGCGGCTGGGTCTCCAGGATCGGCTGCACCAGGCGCAGATCCTCGGCGTGTGGAAAGAGTTGGTGGGAGACTTCCTTGCGAGCCACTCCTCTCCAAGCCGCCTGCGCGATGGCGTCCTCTATGTTCAAGTTCTTCAGCCCTCGGTGCACTTCGAATTGGATCGCCATTGGAAGCGCCAGGTGTTAACGCTTCTAAAGGAAAGATTTGGAAGCAAGATGGTCCGTGACGTGCGATTTAGCGTAGGAGGTTGAATTATGAGCGCGGATATCCATGGCGATAGCATCATCATCCAAAATCTGGCCGTCCTCGCCCGAGTGGGGGTGACCGAGGAAGAGCGAGCGGAACCCCAGCATCTGACCGTTTCAGTCGCCTTGGGACTCGGAACGGGATTCGCGGCGATTGCTGACCGGCTTGAGAATACAGTAGACTACGCGGCGGTATGCGATGCCCTCAAGGCGGAAGCGAAAGCGTGTCAGCGAAACCTGATTGAAACGCTGGCGGAAGATCTGGCAGCAGAGGTGCTGCAGCGTTTCCCCATTTCAAAAGTGACTGTCGAGGTACGCAAGGTACATCATCCCAGACACGGAATTCGTCGCGGTGAAACTTTGCAGACAGGCCGCGTTGCCTGCGGTAGTGGCAGCTTGATCACTCCTCAACGCTGATCGTTGAAGACACTTCCTCGCTGCCGGCAACCGCTTTGACGTGCCAGCGACCGGCGGCGATCTGCCAAAGGACTTTGCCATCCCGCCCGGGCGCGATGCCGCGTCCATTCACCGACCACCGCACTGGCGTGGCCGGATCGCCGTCGGCAACAAACTCAAGCATCTGCTGAGAGGCAGGAATAGCTGCGTCGATCTTGAACACCGCTTCGGGTTTCGGACTGCGGATCGACAGAGGGCCCGCGCTCGCGACCGCTCCCAGCCAATTTGCGGGGCTGCGGCACCATTGCTCATACTCCGGAGGCAGGGTCAGCCTTCGGTTCACAGACGCGCCTGCAAACTGGACAGGGGCAGTGCCTTGAAGAAATAGCTCGGAAACGGCGCGTTCGTTCCCTAAGGGCCGCATCCCCGTGACGCTTGAAACGTCCTGCCGTACTAGTCGATCGCTCTCTCGCGGCAAGGGAAGCGGGCGATCAGCAACCATGAGACGGCGCATGACTGAAGCCCAAAGGGGCGCCGCAGAGCGCACAGAAAGGAGTTCATTCATTGGCCTGCCATCGGGGTTTCCAGCCCACACAGCAACCGTATGGTCGCGGTTGCACCCCACAGCCCACCCATCGCGAAAACCACTGCTTGTGCCGGTCTTCACCGCAACGCGGAAACCAAGCGACAGCGGTGAGTTTGGGCCAAATGTCTTCTCGCGCGCCGCATCATCGCAGAGAATGTCGTCAATGATTTCAACGGCTTCAGGCGAGGCAACCCGCTTCATGGGATTGTGTGTTGCAGCCAGGAACGTGGGTCGCATGGCGAGTCCGCCGCGCGCAAGACCCGAGTAGGCCCCCGCCAGATCAACCAGACGAACCTCCGCGTTGCCGAGGATGAAGCCCGCGCCGTACTCATCCAGCCCGCGCGAGAATTCGAATCCCCAACCCGCGAGATCGTCGAATGCCCGCCGCGCTCCGAGCATGGACAGAGCGGCGACCGCTGGCACATTGAGCGAATTACCCAGTGCCTCCCGCGCGCGCACCGGTCCCAGAAAATGATGATCGTAGTCTTTGGGGTCGTAATCCCGGTAAGTATCCGGAATGGCCTCGGGCGTGTCCGGCAGGATCGTCGCGGCTGTAAGAATCCTGCGGTCGATGGCGGCAAGATAGATGAAGGGTTTCAACGTGGAACCGCAGCTTCGTGGAGAAAGCGCTCCGTTCACCTGTATCGCAGCGTAGTTCGGAGAACCAACCATGGCGCGGACGCCTCCTGTTGCGTTATCGATCACAACGACTGCGGCGTCCGTCACATCGAAGCGTCCGAGCGATCGGAGATGATCTCGCAGCATGACGGTCACCGCGGCTTGAAGTTCCAGATCAAGAGTGGTGCGGGCGCGACCCGAAAGCGCGGGCCAGGCCGCCCGCGCCGCGTCCGCGAAGTGAGGCGCCAGGTTTACCGGTTCGAACCTCGCAACGACGGGTGGAGAAGCGGCCAATCCCTGCCTCTCCTCCGCCGTAAGGATCCGCAAAGCTTCCAGGCGCGCGAGCGAGCGCTGGTACCTGCGAAAAGCGCGGCCCGGGGATCGCCATGGATTGAAGCGGGAAGGCGATTGAGGCAAGCCGGCCAGGTATATGGCTTCGGCGAGGTCAAGCTCGCTCGCCGGCTTGCCGAAGTAGGCTTGCGCCGCTGCCTCGACCCCAAGACGCCTGTTCCCGTAGTCCGCGCGATTCAGGTACTCCTCCAGAATGTGATTCTTGCTGAAGACGTGTTCCAATTTCAGCGCCAGCAGAGATTCGCGAATTTTGGCAGACCATGATCTTTCCGACCGGCCTTCCGCCATCTTGACAAGCTGCTGGGTTATCGTCGATCCGCCCGCTACGATCCTTCCCGACCGCAAGTCGCCGAGGAGCGCGGAGGCCGCGCCCCGAAAATCAATCCCGCAATGCGAGGCAAAGCGATGATCCTCAAGGGCGACGGTGAGCCGTGGTAACAAAGTCCCCATCCGCGCGAGAGGAATGGGATCACTTACCCGGGCGTTGCCCGAGGAGAACTGCGCGATTGTGAGACCGTGGCAATCCAGAAGGGTGAGCGTGGCGGGCGGCGGTTCGCTCAATGAGTGAGGAATGGGAAGCGCGAGCGCAAGTCCCCAAACGCAAAGCCCAAGAAGTAGGAAAACGACAACGAGTTTGAGAAGCGCGATAACCAGGCGTCTCGACAGATTCATCCCCTTAGTCCCCCGTGACAATTAACCGCGATGAGGGAGACGCGCCGGAAAAACGAGCGTCGTACATGGGCGCGATCTGGGTCGCGGGCCATTGGAAGCTTCCCGCGGCGGTAGCGCGGGCCAGCACGGAATAAGAACCTGCGCCGCCGGACAGATGGTCGAAGTAGAGACAGGTGGATTGGTCTCGCAGATCGGAGTGGGAAAGATTCAGCGCCTGTTCATCAGTGGGGAGTTCGAAAAACTTGCCGACAGCGGGAAGGTCTGGATTGATGGTTTCCAGACAGGCGGGAGTCAGGTCCTCCAGCGCGACAAAGTCCTGGGCCTTTCGTGAGTGAAGACGGTACGTAACCAATATCTGATCCCCCAGCCGCAACGGCGATTCGTTGGACCCTGTCCGGCCCGGCGCCGTAAGGTTGTGGATAACCCTTTCGATGGCGAACCCCCGATCAAAACGGGCTGTGTCCACATTATCGTTCCAGTATTCTGCCGAGATCAGGTAACTCATCGGCTTATCGCCATTCAGCCCGGCGACCGTAAATTCGGATGCCGAAGGAAGAGGGATGTTGGTCCATGCAGCGGACGCTCCGTTTGAAGACACAGCGGCCCGCCGCAAATCGTTCTCGTCCGCCCGCAGTCTGGGACAGGGGGCAACATCCTGGAACGAGGCGAACGCGAGAAGCAGCCAAAGGTTCTCCTGAGTCGAGAGCGAGGACGAGGAATCCATAAGCGCCAGGATCCCCTGCTTTGCCGCGGCTTGCCTCGCGCCTTCCCATTCAGGAGGAGCAATCCTGTTGAAAGCCAGCGTTTCGATCGCCTCTGCCCGTTGGGTGGAACCGAGGATGTCGGGATCGAAGGCCGCTTCAGGCACGGGCCATCGGATTTCCCTGAGCAGTTGCAGTTTCTCATCCTGCAGGGCTTGCATGCCGTGCAGCGCGAGAGCGAGCAGCGCGCGGCCTTCATCGTTCATCCTCGCGCGATCGAGATAAACGGCCCTTGCCGCTTCAACAAGGTCGCGACTGGCTCCCCGTTCCGATAGAACCATCAGCGCAAACGCGCGCAGGAACGGAGAAGACTTATACTGCGCGAGGGCAACTTTGCGCAACGCGGCGGGAAGAGCTTCCTCAAGTCTTGCCGGAACCTCGATCCCGGCCTTCGCGGCAGCATCCAACGCCCAGCACGCTTCAATGGTGCAAAAGACACTTACGTTCTGTTCGCCGGGCCAATAGGGAAGCATCCCGCTGGGCAGCAGGGAATCGTCGCATTGCTTCAATCCTTCGGCGATGACTTGCCTGTAGCGGGCGTCACGTCCGTTCGGCAGGGGAAAATAGGCGAGTTGCCGCGTAAGCAGCGAATAGCTTAACAGCCGGCTGGAAATCTGGTCGAAACAGCCATGAGGATAATCAAGAATCAGCGGGAGCCCCAGAATCTTCGGCAGCCACTGAGCCGTAGAAAGAGTGACATCATAATGTCCGCGAGCGCCCAGCCAGCCGCCAAGCATCAGAAAGGAAAGTGGCTGTTTCAACGCGTCGAGCACGGTAGTACGTGAGTCGAATGAAGGGCCATCGAACCGGCCTGCCATGTTCTCCCGCTGCGGCGCGGTGGCGGGCTGGATGGGGAGCGTGATCTCCACGCTGTCCACCATGCCCGAATCGATGCGCGAGACGGCTTCAAAACGCACCTTCCCGGAACCGGGGACACCCGCCTTGACCGGGAACCGAAACACCACGGGAACACCGCGTCCCGCCGACTGTGTTGCTTCCGGCGGCCCGTTTTCCGGGAGAATTTCGAAGCCGGCATCCGTTACGCAACGGACTACGATCTCATCCGAGTCGTTGTAGCTTTGCCGGACAACAGCCCGCAGTTCAAAATCGTCCCCCTGCCGGGCGAACCGCGGCAATGCAGGCTCCACGATCAGCCGTTTGGAAACTTTTACTTCCCGCGCCGCCGTTCCTCCAAACTGGCTGTCTGCCGTTTCCGCGACGGCCACAACGCGGTAGCTGGTCAGGTTATCGGGCGCCTTGAACTCGAACCGCGCCTTGCCCGACGCGTCGGATTTTAATCCAGATTTCCAGAACGCCAGAGTCTGGAACTCTTTGCGAACCAGGCTGACGTTGCCGAACTGCTCTTCCCCCCCATCGCCAATGACAAATCCTTTTTCGGTAAGGTCGTCCCGCTTGATGGAATCCACGTAATGGTCGAGAGCGTTGAAGGTGCGCACCCCAAACGCCCGCTCGGGATAGAACAACGAAACGATATCGGGGAGCTGCCAATCCCCGAGTTTGAGCACAGCATCATCCACCGCGAAAACCGTGAGATCCGCGCCGGCAACAGGCTTCTCCTCGCAGGTGACGCTCACCTCACCTTGAACAATGCCTCCAGGTTCGATGCTCTCCGCTGACAGGCGGGACTCCAGGGCCAACTCCAACTCCGGCGGTTTCACCTTGATTGGCACTGTCGCAAACCGCTCCATGGGCAAGTCCCTGTCGCCGCCGGGTCTTACGAGATAGACCGACACCCACGCATTGGGGGCGTAATCCCTCTTTATGGGAATCTCGACGCGCCCGGAATTCCCATCCAGGCGGACGAGCAAGGTATCCAGTATTTCGCCGGCCTCGATGGAGACCCATGCAACGCCGGCAAAAGGCGCGCGAACCGAGAAGACGGCGATGTCACCCGGCCTGTAGAACGGCTTCTTGTCCAAGGGAGTCAGCGCAAACGAGTCCTGGTTCTCAACGGGAAGCTCCGCGTATTCCTCGCCGGAGACGAATGTCTCATCGCTCACGATGGGCGTCCTGGTCTCGTTTCCGGTGACTGTCGCGACGTAATCGCCCGTGTCTTTGACCGGAAAAATGACCTCACCCGGAGTGCGCTCCGTCCGTGAACCGACCTTTTCGAACTGCTTTGTATTACGGTAGCGATAGACGAACGGCGCCATCTGCTCTCGCACGGTCTTGAATACGACGTGATAGAGGTCAACCTTCACCGAAATATCCTTTGCACCCGACTGGCCTTGGCCGGGTCTTTTCTCCACGCCGGGTGAGGAGTTGACGGGGCTTGGCGCCTCCTTGGAAAGGACATCATAGATATCCTTCCGCGCGACGATGTCTCCTGGAGGCTGGTCATCGACATCGACCGCGTCCAGCGTCACCTTCACGGCGCGTTCCGGGTATTGGACGGAGCACTTGACACCCGGAAGCTCAGATACGGACTGCACGGTCACCTGAGTTCCGCCAGTAACCGTCTGGCCTTCTTCCGAGGTGATGTCCACCCGCCAGGACACATCAAAGCGCCCGGATGCCGCAGCGTCCGAAAAAGGCGCGGCGGAGCGGAGGATCGCGGCGCCGTTTGAGTCCAACACCGCGTCGCCCTCATTGGAGGACTCCGCGTCAGCGGAATGCGGGCTCCTTTCGGAGAACTCGTCGTCCCGGCGAGCGCCACTCTCCGTCTGCACCCCGAGGATTCTCCAGGATGCCTTCCAATGAACCCTGGCTCCCGCGTTCGGAGCCCCATGGAAATACGCTGAGGAAATTTTTACGCGGGACCATGTTCCAGGCTCCTTCAGCGGCTCGGCGGTGACTGAGAAGAGCGGAACGCGATATTCCTCTACTTTGAAATGCAGGGGTTCCTCGGCAGCGAGATCCTGCGCCTTGCAGTGGATGACATATTCCCCCAATGCCGCCTTGGGAGGGAGCACCCAATCGGCATCCCAAGCCCCATCTACAAGCGGAGCCGACCCCTCCGCAGCGTGGCTGTCGCCGCCTTCTGGTGAAATCCACCACTGGATGGCATCCGTGGTAGGGACATAAAGCCGCGCGCCTGCCTGCCGCCGGACAAAGCCATGCATCTTTACAGTCTGGCCGGGTCGATAGAGATTCCGATCCAAAAGGACAAAGGAACGCAACGCGGGCGCGTCCGCGGCGGGATCTGGATGACCCGACGCATAGGCCGTGGCGTCCAAAAATTGGAAGGCGGGTCCATCTGGGGTTTCAGCCACATACAGGTGAGCCTGCGACCCCTTCTTCGGGAACAGACGCTCCAGCGCGAAGGAAGCGATTCCGTCCTTGTCTGTGACACTTTCGGCCAGATCGAAGTTCTCCGGCGTGAATACCCGCACAGCGCTTCCGGCCAGAGGCAGGCCATCGGACATCTTCGACAGCCGCACGGTCATGCGCGTGGCGCTCCGCTTTTGAGTCATCATCGCGTCGCTAAAGGACACGATCGCGTGATTGCCGACGAAATGGCCGTCGGACCCATATCCATAAACTTCGATCAAATAAGGACCGCTGAGCGGCTGCAGATCGGTTGGGTACCATTCGAGATTCCGCAAAACCTGACCGTCATTTGTCGAGCCTGCGAACCTGCCGGTGGCAGCGGCCTTCAAATCGAACGCCTTCATGAGCAGCTCGGTCTGCTTCAATTTATCGAAGCCCGTCCTCGGATCGTGGACCGACTTCCCGGTGAGAGGATTCACCTCCGGCGTGTCGAACTCACGGATGCGCGCCTCGACCGCGGCCAGTTGTTCCACCGGGATTGGCGCGATGCTCCACTCCAGCAAATCCGTATTCACTTGATAGAAGGCGAACTTGAGGCCCCGCTTTGAACGCTGGAGTATCTGCTCGGAACCTGGGAAAATAACGGTGGACTTCTTTTTAGGGAAGGTCGCTCCCCATCTCTCCGGCTGAGGGAAGCTGTATCCTCTCTCGCCTTTGATGCCTGTATCCACCGTGACCTTGTAATGTTGGGCAATGTCAAAATCCCCTTCAGCGGTAATCTGATCCCCGGAGGCGACGATCTTGAGGTGAGGCACCTCGGGCGTGATGCTAAAGCTCGACGCCAAGACAGTTGAGGCTTCAATGCTGTCGTTGAAGCACGCGCGGATGACGGGAGTCTCCAACGGGTTGTTGAAAGCGCCCACCCACTTGAGAGCGAGAGGCTGGGTGGTTCCCACTGCAAAGGCTTCGAGATGCGAAAGGGGACAGCGAGTCGCAAGGTCGAGCAGGCCGTCGATTACCAGATCAAAAGCACGGCCGGGAGGAAGCTCCTGCCGGGGAGTCACAGAGAATTCCGTTCCGTTGATCTCCGGATCTTCATCTCCGCGCGGTTTCAAGACGTCCACCGCGTAGCGCGTGAAGATGTCTCGATCCTGGAAGTATATGTGCTGAGCGGCCTCCGCAAAGCTGACTTTGTAGTTCGACTCAAGATGTACCTGCGGGCGCGAGTTTAGATTCGAGCCGGCGCCACCATCGGGCGCTGAGATTTTGAACGGATCCGTCGTGAATTCCGCGCCCCAATTCGCGTCCAGCGCCTTGCCAGAAAGATCCTTCAGGTTTGGAGGAAGCGAGAAGCGGTACGTGGCGCCGGGCCGCACAGAATCGCCGACTGTAAAGACGCACTCCGTCTGGCTTTTCCAACGGTACGTTCCTGGAAGGTGAGGCTCGATCAGGAAAGGAGGCGGGGCGTTTTCGGAGTCAATAACGTCCGGCGCGACGATGGCCGAAGGGAACGTGATTGTAATGGCTTGAGAGACCTCCAGCCTGCCCGGGGCGGGCTCCAAAACAATGCCGCCTGCGTCAACACTGGAAGCCGAAGCGGCAGAGATCGAGAAGCCTGCGAGGAATGCGACAATCGGCAGGAATCTCATCGCTTCGGCAGCAGATCCTGATAGCGGTTAAAATCCCATTTCGCTTCCGCGCGCCGGCCTGTCGCGCGGTAGCATTTGGCTCGTTCAAGCAGGACAGGCGCGGCTTCGCGGATGGCAAGCGAGCGTGAGAGGAAATCGATCGCCGGCCCGTAGTTCGCCCGGCGCAGTTCCGCTTCGCCGCGATAGCGCCAGGCGGTCGCGTTCTTGGGATCGGTCACCGTGGCGTCGGAATATATCTTCATCGCGTCCCCGCCGTGTCCCATCTTCTCCAGGGCAAAGCCTTCCTCGAGCAACAGACGCGCGGTCGGGGCCCCGGCTGGCGCGCGCTTGCGAGCGTCGCGGGTGTCATCAAGCGCAAGGGCGTACTGGAGCAGTTCATTGCATCGCCAGGCGCGGTCCACCAGATCCGCGCTCTCTGGCTTCGAAGCGATCTTCTTGTCGATGTCGCCAATCTCGCGGAGCAGCCTCTCGCGGGTCGCCACATCGACGGATGCGATGACGTTCATGTTCAGCGCGGCCGCCTCGTCTGGCCTGCCCATCGCAATGATAGCGTAGCCTTTTTGCAACAGAGCGCGGCGCGAGGCCGGTGCCAGGTGAAGCGCCTTTGCGTCATCTTCGAGAGAAAGATCGTTTTGATTCGCCTCCGCGAAGAGCAAAGCGCGATCAAGAAGCATCTTGACGCTTGCCGACCCGCTGGGGGTCGGAAGCGCTTTTATCGCCGGGAGATGCCGGGAGAGAAGTTCGAACCGCGGAAGCCACGCCTTCACCGCTTCATCCGACGCGTCGAGCTTGTTTGCGGCGTCCATCTGCGCGTACGCGTCATCCCAGGCGCGGATTCGCAGGAAGCACCGGGCCAGCCAGACGCGGGAGCCGGCAGAGTCGCCTGTCGCGATTTTCTTTTGCAGGGTGGAGATTGCATCCTTCCAATCACCCCGGATTTCATATGCCCAAGCCAGTTTGGAGAGAGTCGCCGTGGCGTCGGGTTTGGACTGCAAATAGAGAGTCCATGCTTTCGTGGCGGACGCGTAGTCGTCACGGGCAAAGGCGATGTCGCCCTCTATATCGCTGGCGGCGGCGGGCAGCGGCGGCGCCGATTCTTCCCATGAAACGAGAGTCCTTTCGCAACGTTCGGTGTCCCCCACCTTGAGTTGCGCTCGCGCCAATTCCTCCCAGATCCCCGCGTCCCGGGGCGCGTCAAACAGGATCCTGCGGCTGAGTTCGGCCACCGAGTGCCAGGCCTCCGCGTTCTCCACCGCTTCGCCCTTTGCCCGCAGCAATTGCAGGCGGAGATCGGGATCGCTTTCGCCTTCACCAAAACATCGCGGGTGGATGAGGAAGCACGACGCCGTCAGGATGGGCGGCAGCAGTAGAGTCAGAACCTCTTTCAGGGGGCTGGGCACCCTGTGGATTGTTAAGAATCCAGAGACGGAAATGAAAGCATTTTCGCGGGTGTCGCAACCGCGCGCGCACTTGCGCGCCGGACGATATTGAGGAGATTCCCCCCCCGCCCATGCTAACCATCTCTCAAGTCACCAAAGCCTTCGCGGGGCGCGTACCTGCTCCAGGACGCCTCCTTGCAGGTGAACCGGGGCGACCGGATCGGGCTCGTAGGTCCCAACGGCGCGGGCAAATCAACCCTCTTCTCTCTGATCCTCGGCGAAAGCAGCCCAGACGCCGGCAACATCATCCTGGAACGTAGCGCCAGCCTGGGTTACCTGCCGCAGGAAAGCGCGCCCGCCGGAGACGAAACGGTGATTGAACTGGCGTGCGCCGTGTCGCCGGAGCTGGCGAAGACGCAGCGCATCCTGAAAAGCACACCCGAAGACTCCGCGGAACACCATGAGGCCCTCCACACGTTTGGCGAGTTGGGAGGCTGGCAGCTTGAGCCGAAGGCAAAACGGATCCTTGCCGGCCTCGCTTTCCGCGAGAGCGATTTTGACAGGCCGGCGCGAGTGCTGAGCGGCGGTTGGATCATGCGCGCCCACCTGGCGCGACTCCTGGTGCGAGAGCCCGATCTTCTGCTTCTGGATGAGCCGACCAACCACCTGGATCTTGAATCGCTGGTGTGGCTGCAAAACTACCTGAAGAACTATCCGGGCTCAATCCTCATGATCTCGCACGATCGGGAGTTTCTTAATCAACTGACGCACAGCATCGTGGAAATCGCGCAACAGCGGCTGTTCCGATACCGGGGAAACTGGGATAACTACGTAGAGCAAAAAGCCGCGCGCGAGGAACAGCAGATGGCTGCCTTCAAGAATCAGCAGCGGGAGATCGCGTCGCTCCAGGAATTTGCGGACCGGTTCAGGGCCAAGGCGAGCAAGGCGTCTCAAGCGCAAAGCAAGCTCAAGCAGATCGACCGCATGGAGAAACTGGAAGCGCCGGCGGCGCGCGAGAAAACGGTGCATTTCCGTTTCCCGCAGCCAGCTCGAAGCGGAACGCGTGTCATTCATCTTGAGGGGGTCGATCACGCCTACGGGGAGCTGGTGGTTTATAAGGGCCTCGATTTTGAGGTGGAAAGGGGCCAGCGCACTGTTCTCGTCGGGCCGAATGGCGCGGGGAAATCCACCCTCCTGAAGCTTTTGGGCGGAGTCCTGCCGATACAGCACGGCGCGCGGACGCTTGGCCATAATGTGCGGGTCGGATACTTTTCCCAACACCGCGTGGAGATGCTGAATTCCCGGCATTCCATCCTGGAGAGCGCCCTTGACTCACAGAGCCCGGTCTCAGAACAAGCGGCGCGATCCGTGCTCGGCTCGTTCCTTTTCCGTGGCGACGATGTATTCAAGCCGGTTGCCGTATTGAGCGGGGGAGAAAAGACGCGGCTGGCCCTGGTAAAATTGCTGCTCGATCCGCCAAATCTGCTGCTTATGGATGAACCAACGACACATCTGGACGTCGGCAGCATCGACGCGGTGATCGGCGCGCTCAGCCAGTATGAGGGCACGCTGGTTTTCATCAGCCACGATGTCCATTTCATCCGCGCCATCGCAAAAACGGTGCTGCACATTGGGGCCGGCAAGCTGACGCCCTACGCGGGAGACTATGCCTACTATCTGGAAAAATCGCGGGCAGTATCCGCCCGCGCCGCGTTGACGGCAGGTGACAAACTGAGCAATGCGCAGCCTGCCCAGTCAAGCGCGCCAAAGGAGTCGGCAGGCCCCGGCTTGCGCGAAAGCCGGGAGCAAAGGCGCGCGGATGCTGAGGCGCGCAAAGCGGACGCCAAATCGAAGCGAGACCGGGAAACACGCGTTCGCGAGCTGGAGATGCGTATACTGGGACTGGAAGAAGAGCAGAAGCGGCTAAGCGCGGAGCTTGAGAAACCCGAGACTTACGAGGCCGGGGGAGCGGCCATGCAACTCAACAGGGAAATGCAGGCAGTCACGACGGACATTGAACGTCTTACGACAGAGTGGACGGGATTGGCTGGAAAGACCTGAGACTGATCCGCATTGACGAACGCGCCTGAGTCAGACACGCTTGGGCAGCGCCACCAAACAATGAGGAACTTCCATAGAAGAGGCTTCACCCTGATGGAGCTGCTCGTCGTCATCGTCATCATAGCCATTCTCGCCGCTCTATTGCTGCCCGCGATGGCGAGAGTGCGGGTGAGCGGCTTTCAGACGGCTTGTCTTGGGAACATGCGGCAAATCGCCACCGGGTTCATCATGTACGCGGGGGACAACAATTACCGATTGCCTGGGCGAGTGACAGGAGCGGGTCAGGATCGCTGGCCCAAACTTCTCTCCGTTTATCTCAAGGACGTCCGCGTGTACGCCGCGCCGGGAATAAAGAATTATCTTTCTCAGACGCCCCAGCCTGACCCGCTGAGCAACACGACAAACAGCACCAACTTTATAATGAATGGCTGGAACGATCTGGGCGCCTTTACCGATCCCGCCATCGTCGTCCAGCTCAACACCATCCCGAAGCCCGCGAGCACGATCCTTCTCGGAATGGAGCCGCTCGGCGGAGCAAACTACTACATGGACTTCCAGGAGGGCAATAATACGGACCCCGGCGTGCTCACCCTCGATGCCTACAATGGGGGATCAAACTACGTCTTCGCCGATGGATCAGCTCGCTTTATGAAAAAGCCCGCCAACCTCGCCTCACCCGGGCCCGGGGAATACGACGAGAACATGTGGAAGATCGCTCTTACGGGCACGTAGGGGACAACGCTTCGCATCATTTGAAAAAAGCGTTTTTGACTGCCGAGTGGCGGCACCTTGCGATGCTGAACTTCGCAATCGACCCGGCTGCTCTCAAACCGCTGGTGCCGCCCGGAACCGAGCTTGACTACCATAACGGCACAGCCTTCGTGAGCGTGGTGGGTTTCCGGTTCCTTTCCACGCGGGTGCTCGGCATTGCTTTTCCATTCCACCGGGATTTCGATGAGGTGAACCTTCGCTTCTACGTGAGACGAAAAGGCGGGGAAGGCTGGCGGCGCGGGGTCGTGTTCGCGCGGGAGTTGGTGCCACGGTTCGCGATCGCCCTCATCGCTCGAACCTTCTACGGGGAGCCCTATCTTGCCTTGCCGATGCGCCACACGGTGGACTTGTCTGATAAGGGAATTTCCCTGGAGTATGCCTGGAAACGCGGCGGGCGGTGGGAGTCGCTCCGCATGTCCGGGATGGGGAAGCCCTCGGAGATCGCGAGCGGTTCTGACGAAGAGTTCATTACTGAGCACTACTGGGGTTATACAGCGCGGAGAGGACTGTGCAGCGAATACGCGGTGGAGCATCCCCGGTGGCGCATTTGGAAGGGTTATGACTCCAAGCTGGACGCCGATATTCGGGCTTTATACGGAGAACGGTTCGTGGAAGCCCTTTCTGCGGAGCCGGTTTCGGCGTTCATTGCGGCGGGTTCCGCCGTGGTCGTTCACCCCAATGCGGAGACCAGTTGAACGTGGGCGGCCACCAAAATTGCTTTGGCAAAGGCGTTAATCTATCGTTCTATCAGTCATGAAGTATCGCCCGTTTCAGAATACCGATCTTTCAGTGAGTGAGGTTGGTTTTGGTTTATGGACAATTTCCACGGGTTGGTGGGGAAACTTCACGGAAGGCGAAGCGATCGGGCTGATGCGGAAAGCGTTTGATCTCGGGATCACGCTTTTTGATGCCGCTGATACGTACGGTAATGGCTTAAGCGAGGAACTGATCGCGAAAGCGTTTCCTGGCAATCGCGATGAGATCGTCGTCGCGACCAAGATCGGCTATGATTTTGTCAACCACGGCAACGAGCGTCGCGGACAGAGAGAAATCCCTCAGGATTTTTCGCCGGACGCCCTGGTCCGCGCGACGGATGCCGCGCTGAAGCGGCTGCGCACCGACAGGATTGATCTCCTCCAGTTGCATAATATCCACATGGAACAGGTGCATGACGACGCCGTCTGGAAAACGCTGGAGAGCCTGCAGGCGGAAGGAAAGGTGCGCTACTATGGGGTGGCGCTCGGGCCTGCCATCGGCTGGATGTATGAAGGGATCAACGCGATCCGCGAACGGAATTTCACCTCCTTGCAGCACATCTACAACATGCTGGAGCAGCATCCCGGGAAAGCCATGCACCAGGCCGCCGCCGATGCTGGCAGGGACACGATGTTTCTCATCCGGGTTACGCATTCTTCCGGGATGCTCGAGGGGCACTACACCGTCGATACGGTTTTCCCGCCGAACGATCACCGCAATCATCGTCCGCGGAGCTGGCTGCTAAATGGCGTTCAAAAGATCAAGACGCTGCGTTTCCTGGAAAATGCAAATCGCACCCTTGGACAAGCAGCCTTGCAATGGCTCCTGGCGGATCCTCGCGTTGCTTCGACCCTCCCCAACATCTACGAGGAAGCTCAACTGAGGGAGTTCGCGCTCGCCCCCGAATGCCCTCCCCTCACCGAAGACGATCTCGAACAGATTGCCTCGCTGTATGAAGAAAACTTCGGTGTTGAAAGCGAGCCGCCCAAATACAAAGGCACGATGGAAGAGGGCGCCGAGAAGCTGGAAGCAGCAGTGTAAGTCAGCGTTTTCGCGTGTCCCTTCGCGGGGCCCTGAGCGCGTTGGGTAAAACGCCTTCAATCGACCTAAATCTTTGCTCTGAGTCCAAAAAGATTTCTCTTGCCTATACCTACGAATAATGACGTACGTAGTATGGTTAGATTAAAAACGCTCATGAATCGCTCCTCTCCCGATCCCACGCGCGCCGAACTCGAAATCCTTCACGTCCTGTGGCAAGTCGGTCCCGTTTCGGTCCGGCAGGTATGGGAGGCTCTGGGGAGCAAGGGCAGCTATACGACCGTGCTCAAGCTTCTCCAGGTCATGCTGGACAAGGGATTTGTGAGGCGTGACGAGACGAAAATGACCCACATTTACGCGGCGGCGGTTGATCAGACCGTGAATCAGGAGCGAATGATCGGCGGCCTCATTGACCGGGCATTCGGCGGTTCGGTGAGCGAACTGATTTTGCGCGCGCTTTCCGCCAAGCCGGCATCCGCGAAAGAACTTGAATCCATCCGCGCTCTGCTCGCCGAAGCCAGGAGCAAGCCATCAGGGAAAGAGAAAGCAAAGTGAACGCCGTGGTTGAGCGTCTCGGGTGGATGCTGCTCCATTCGCTATGGGAGGATGCGTCTATCTGGCTCCTCCTCCAAGTCGTCCTGCTAGGGCTGAAAAGGAAAACGGCCGAGGTTCGCTACGCCGCTGCGTGCGTGGCGCTGGTGTCGATGGCTCTTCTCCCGTGGATGACATTTGGCTCATTGGATCTCGCCGCGCGCTTGCGCGGCGCCCCAGCGCAACCTGAAAGATCAGTGGCCGTGGTCGGGCCTGCCTCTTCCTCTGTCGCCGCTTCGTTTGAATCAGATCCTCCATCACTCATCCATTCACCCGAACCCATCAGGCGTCCTGTTTCTTCGATGTCGCCCCGGAGCTATGTCGAGCCGCTCCTGCGCTGGCTGGTGATCGGTTGGGCCTTGGGGGTGGCGATATTCGCGGCGCGCCTTTGGAGTTCCTGGCGGTACGTCCGGTGGCTGGCCCGGCTGCCTTTGCCTGAATTGTCCGGCGAATGGCAGCAGCGTTTCGCGGCGCTCTGCCGGACGGCTCGGGTCCGTTCCGCCGCCCTCCTGGGCGAAACGGCCGCGGTAGCCGTGCCTGTCGTGATCGGCTGGGTTCGTCCTGTTATTCTGCTCCCGCTCGGTGTCCTGGCCCAGCTTCCCGTGGAACAGGTCGAGGCCATTCTCCTCCATGAACTGGCGCATATTCGCCGTCACGATTTCATTGTGAACCTGCTGCAAAGCGGTGTCGAAACGCTCTTCTTTTATCATCCGGCAGTCCGATCCGTAAGCCGTAACATTCGGGAAGAACGGGAGCGCATTTGCGATGATCTGTCGGTCGAATGGTGCCGAAATCCGGTGGTATACGCCGAAGCGCTGACGACGTTTGAAGAGTATCGCCGCCAATCCCTCGCGCTCGCCGCGACCGGAGAAGGAGACCTGCTCGCGCGAGTACGCAGGATCATCCTTGGTGTTGAGCCCCGGCAGCGCGCGGCCAGTCTCTTCGCCGTGGCCGGTCTTTTGGCGATAGCGGCTTACCTCGCCTCCATGTTCCTGGCTCCCCTGCTTGCCGCCGAGCTGATGACCGACAAGGAACGAGTGGCTCAGATCGGCGCGCTCCAACTCCGTCCGCCAGTCCCGGGCAACTCCGACCAGCCTGGCGAAAATGTCTTAGTCACGGGCGCGCTCAGGACAGAAGATGGCCAGCCGCTTCCAAAAAGCCTCATCGGAAACCAGAACCTTAAGCAGTCGGAAGCCAAAGTCGCTTCGTCCTGGGGGGGCTACGGCGCCAGCGGTGGACTTACGATGGAGGGGGATCATTCATACTACGGCAACACGATGGCCGGGAGGATCCAGCTCGGCGTGTGGGCGGAAGGATACGCGCCGCTACGAAAAACCATTCTTCGGGCTCAGGGCGGAAACCTGAAAGTCGATCTCACTCTGCGGCGCGGCTTCCCAGCTCGCGCGCAAGTCGTCGGCTCGGACGGAAAACCCTTGGAAGGCGTTACACTTACGGCGATTTCGGCCCGCGAAGGCGAAACAATTGAGCTTGAAAGGCCTGCTGTCCGAACAGATTCGGAAGGGTTCGCCACCTTCGGAAATGTCGAAGCCGATTCTGATATCCACTTGAATCTCTTCAAGCCTGGCTGGCAGATGGCCGACCAGGAAGTCTCCCGCTGGTCGGATAAGACGCCGCAAGTCTGCAAAATGGCCGCCGCTCAAGCCACCGCGGGCGTGGTGCTCGACCGCGCCACGCGTCAGCCCATCGCGAACGCGAAAATCATCATGGCGGCGCGCCGGGGAACGGGAGATTCGTATCTCACCTATGAACCTGAGAACGGTCAGGTCCTGGGACACAGCGATGACCACGGGCGCTTCCATCTTGAAACGCTGGCTCAAAATTCCGGCTATTACGTCTACGTCCAAGCCGCGGGATACCAGCTCCAATCCTTTCCGATTTCCTATGGGCAACAAGGCCGGGTTTGTGAACTGACGCGGGGCTTGCGCTTGCGCGGAAAAATCCTCGATCCGCAGGGTATTCTGACACGTTACCGTCTCATTGAACTACAGGTGATGTATGACCTCCAGGCATCCCCGTTTAATGGTTACGGCCGGTCACAAAGAAAGACCCTTCGAAAGCTCGCGGGGGAAATCCCATTTGATTTCGAGAATCTCCCCGAGGGTCGGACAGGAATCAATTTCGGAACCTTTGGTTTGGAGAGCTATAGCTACGAGGTCAACCTGCAAAAGGATGTAGACGACTACGTCATCGATCTGCGCGTGAAACCGCCAACAACGTCGCGGTCCAAGCCGGACCCCCGCCCGCTGAGGAGCCTTGAAGTCGCCATCAAGACAGATTCGGATGCCGTTCCTGGCGGTGCTTTGAACGCCGATTACCTGACCATTTACGAGCACGACAAAGGGATGACGTCAAAGTCTGCGCCGATCACGGGCGGCAAGGCGGTCTTGAGTCTGCCGGTTCCCACCACGGTCGACCTCTACGCGGACCAGATCGTCGGCTACTGGTTTGCGCCGCAACATTTCGATATGCCGGTGGGAGACGGGGTCTTTGCAAAGACGATCACCGCGACCCGCGCCGGGGTCATCCACGGGAACATCAACCTCCCTCCCCCGCTTGAGAATCGATCTCTTTCCGTCTTGCCCATCGTAGTCAAGCCTCCCTCTGGGCTCACCATAAAGAATCTCACCAGCGGAACTATGATTGCTCTATCGCCAAAGAAGGAATACGTGACCCCGTCGCTGCCCTTCGGGGGCCTCTATGCCATCCTGGTGGACGCGGGTCCGAGCTATTTCGTGAGCGATCCCGTCCTGGTTGACGCCGAGCATCCCATCGTTATTCAGGATCTGGTGTTGAAGGCTGCGACCGAAACGCTGAAAGGGCGATTCGTGAACGAGACGAAGCAACCGATCAGCTACAAGGAAGTAATGTTGACCTACCATCCAAATGAAAACGACACGCTCGTGTCTCACTCTGCGACGACGGACGGCGACGGGAGTTTTGCTATTCCCGCGATTAACTTCGCGGCTCCGGGAAACTATGAAGCGCAGATCTACGGTGAGGAGTGGGAAAAAACCAGTATCCGAATTGACCGGAACACTCCGCAGCCGGTGGTCATCTCGCTAAAGCGCAAGGTGGAATAGCTTTATGTTTACCAATGGCGATTCAGTTCAGCACCAGATCAGTGACCCGCCGGGGCATAGAACTGATCGAGCCAATGGTAGCGATCGTTTGTTTTGATTTCTTCGGCGCGGGTATTCGTGTCGATCACCATGACTTTCCCGGCGCCATCCGCTTTCAACGGCTCCCATGTCGGGAGGCTGATCCCGTTGGGATTCCCTGTGATGATGAAGTTTGCGAAATAGCCCTGCATGATCGTGGAGACGGCGTAGTCCTCCGGTTGCCAGTCGTAAACGCGGTTTGTGGGAAGGTTGCCCATTGCGTATTCGATCTCTGAGGCGTGGGAAGCGCCAGGGCTTACCGAAGGTTTAGGAGAGACCTGAGCTACAGGAGAAACCTCGGGAGACGGGGACGCAGCCATCGCGCCGCGCGACTTTTGGCGCGTGGCGGGGCGCGGCCTGGAGTAGAAATAGCGAAAGACGGGGCTGCCCCCCGTCTTGCTCTGAAGATCGCACCATTTCCAGGTGCTGTAGGAGATGAACCGGTCGCTTGAGAGCGCTATGGCAGATCGGATCACTTCGTCTTCCGTTCCGCCCGGATAAAATCGCAGCGCTTCCTCTGCCTTGTCCCCATACAGTTTCTTGAGGGCGGCGCTGTAGTTTTCGGGGGTGGGTTCTTCATTTCCAAGGACGCGCTTGTAGTTCGATTCGCCGGAGTTCCAGCCAGCAAGCAACGGAACGCGCGCCTGTTCACCGGCCGTGAATGTCTGGAGGGGAGTTTTAGTAAAGAAATATCCGTCTATCGCAGGCGAGCATCGGGGCGATCCGGGCTTTGACTGATCCGCAAGCAGCTCCTCAGCGCTCAACGCGCGCAGAGCAGCCAGGGAGGTTGCGCCCACCGCGCTCGCGAACTTCTCACCTTGCTGCTCCACGTCGGCAAGGGGCAGAGGGGAAACGGTGGGACTGAAGCAGCCGCCGCTTTCGCCGATCGCCCGAACGAAGAGGCCTTTCGACAGCGGAGAAGCCATCTGGGCGCTCACTGAAATTGATCCAGCGGATTCGCCCGCGATTGTAACCTTGTCGGGGTCGCCGCCAAATGCCGCGATGTTTTGCCGAACCCAAAGCAGGGCCGCGCGCTGATCGAGCAGCCCGTAGTTCCCGGAGCCATGGTACGGACTCTCCTTTGAGAGTTCTGGATGGGCCAGGAAGCCGAAGACTCCAAGACGATAGGTAAGGGTAAGACTGACGATGCCCTTGCGGGCCATGCTCTCCCCATCGTAACGGAACTCTGATCCATCCCCGAACACAAAGCCGCCTCCGTAGAAATAAACAAGCACAGGCAGCTTTTCGGCTGGCGACTTCGCGGGAGTCCACACATTGAGATATAGGCAGTCTTCACTCATCCCGCGCGACCGGAAGACCATATCCCCTGCCGGATGTTCCATCGGGTTCGGGCCGAAGTGATCAGCTTTCCTGATTCCCGTCCAATTTTCAGGCGGCTGAGGTTCGCGCCATCTCAAGTCGCCAACAGGAGGTCGAGCGAAGGGTATGCCCTCGAAGACCGAGACGCCGGAATGGCCAACGCCTTCAACGACCCCGTTGGCAGTCGTGGCCTGCGGCTGATCGGTCGCTAGCTGACCAAAGAGGATTGATGGGAAGGCAATGCAGCAGAGGGTTCGTGGTAGGTTCATTCGAGGGGGATAACTTGGGTGGCAGCTAAACACGGGGACGAGCAGGAGGCGAGACAAACCCAAGGTTGAAATCAAGTCACGCAACTGCGAGTGAGTAGAGGGATGATGAAAGCCGGCGTCTTTCTTTGCCTTGTCTTCTGCGCAACGGGAATTCTTGCCTCGGACGCAAGGCTGGAATTTGCTCTGTCAGTCTCGCCAGCCGAATGGAAGGTCGAAAAGGGGAATGTCGCTTCGCCCATATTGATTCTATGGAAGGTCAAAAATGCAGGTAGCCAGCGACTCGTTCTCCCGATCGGCAGGTCGACGACTCTCGAAATCGTGGATGATAAGGGTAGAACGGTCCCGGGAGGAGAGGCTTCGGATGGATTGTGCCGCTTTCCTACCGGGATTACAGTCAGATCAAAGCGGGATGGTCTGGCTATTTAACCCTTGGGGATTGCAGTATCTACTCAGAGAACGGCAGTTTATACCTCGGCGGCGCGACTTCCCGTGGTGGATGGATTCGTTATGGGCCTTTGTATCCTGGTAAATTCAAGCTCCGGGCTCCCCTCGATGAGTCGGATATTATGCTCATCTATCTCCAAATGACATTTGAAGACGCGTTCCGAAAAGTCCGCGATTTAACCCAGTGCGCAGCCTTGAAATTATTCTTGACGCACATTCTCGCTATTCCGCCTTTTCTAATTGCCTAACAGGCCTTTTAAAAAAGGCGTGGTTTTGCGGGGGTCGTTTGGTATAAAAAGGCAGGCGTGTTTTGAACAGTCTGTTAGAACAGCGAAGAGCCACAAAAGCGGGTCATGGATGGGAGATCACTTCCTCACGATCAAAAACCAAATTATCAGGCGGTTGCGAAAGCATCGGGTGAGATGGCCAGATCGGGGACGGCTTTGAGAATTCCGCTGTCAACGGTTACCAGTTTTGCTTTCAAAGCGAGGGCGAGGCCGACGAATTCGGCGTCGTATGCAGAGAGCTTTTTGGCGCCGGCAAGGCGAAGGACCGCTCCCGGTTCTACTTCAATCGCGGGATCGACGATCACTTCCTCAGCCTTCTCAAAGAGGGCCACGGCTTGATCCAGCGGCAACCCCAAAACACGAACTTGGGTCGCCAGGACATTTTTGAACTCGTAGCGCCACAGTGCAGGCGCCGTCCAATCGGGGTCTTTTTCCAGAACCGCCTCGGCAATTGCTGTTGCTGGCGTTGAAAGGAGCAGCGAGGCGATCAGGCTGGTATCGGCAACGATCATGAACGCCCTTGGCGTTTTGCGCTGTCAATCCAATCCAGACTCACCCGCTTCATGGAAATGTGGGAACGGAGATTACGAATTTCATCCAGAAGGGTTCGTGGATCGCGGGAACGGCGGCCGAGTGCAAAGTCGAGGCAAAAAATCGCTTCCTGATTGAGCGACCGTTTGTGGCGTTTGGCTCGCTGCTTGAGCGCAGAGTGAACATCCTCTGGAACATTTTTAAGGGTGATTGTAGGCATAGTGAAACCATAACGGATGCGAAACGGATGTCGATCCAAAAGCGAGACGTCGTGGTGTCCATCATTATGAGGCAATGGATTTCTCTTCCAACGCGCCCGGTGTTCCCTTGGAGTTCTCTAGAACTAGGCAATATGCCCGGCCCGCGCCACGAAACAGCTTGTCGCAAGCCTCGTCGGCTGGAAGAAAGTAAGGCAATGCGCGTTGATATCCTGACACTGTTCCCCGGCATCTGTGAGGGAGCGCTCGCGGAGAGCATGATGAAGCGCGCTCGGGATAAGGGGCTGGCATCGATCCATGTTCACAACATCCGCGATTGGGCGCGTGACAAGCACCACGTAACAGATGACGCGCCCTACGGCGGGGGCCAGGGCATGGTGATGAAAGTGGAACCGATCTTTGAAGCGGTAGAATCGTTGAGGCAGCAAGGGACGCGGGTCGTGCTCATGTCGCCCGCGGGTCGGCGGTTTAGCCATGCCATCGCAAAGGAGTTTTCGGCTGTTTCCCACTTGATCCTGGTGTGCGGACATTACGAGGGAGTGGACGCCCGCGTGGCGGAGCATGTCGCAGACGACGAAATCTCCATCGGCGATTATGTGCTGACGAACGGGGCTGTCGCGGCTCTCGTGTTCACCGATGCCGTGGTGCGGCTGATCCCGGGGGTGCTGGGGGATGAAGATTCGGCGGCGCAGGATTCATTTTCGGGAGGCGCGCTCGAGTTTCCGCATTACACGCGCCCGGTGGAGTACAAGGGGTGGCGTGTGCCTGAAATATTGCTTTCAGGGAACCACGCGGCGATCGCCGAGTGGAGGCGGCAGAGATCGTTGGAAAAGACCCAAAAGACACGCCCGGATTTGCTGGCATGAAGGCCAGGCGCTCACGGCTTCGGCTCTGGCTGCGCCTGATCTTCTATCCGCTCTTCGTCGCGGGGGTGGTGATCGTCCTCGCTGCCTGCTGGGTGGTGGAGCACTTTGCCGAAACGCTGGCGTTTGTGGCAAACCGCGAGCTGGGAGGGTATTCGCTGCGGATTGCCGACGCGAAGCTTTCAGGGATGTCGCGGGTGGATCTCGCGGGTGTCGATCTCAGGCCTCGCAACAGCCAAAAGCCGTTACTATCGCTGTCGGCGGTGAAAGTGGATTTCTCCGCGCCCGACTTATGGCGGCATCGCATTGCCGGGGTGGAGATTACCGGCGCGTCGATAAAGATCGGGAATCCGCTATCCGCGCTGCCAGGTTCCGCCGCGAAGGCGCCGGCAGAGACAAACGACGAAAGCGCGCTGTGGCAGGTCGGCAGGGTGTCAATCCGCTCGGGGAAGTGCTCTGTCGATACGGGAACGGCCCCGCGCGTTGAGTTCGATTTCAGTTCGCAACTGAAGAATGTGTATCTCACTTCCGATACCCGCTGGTCCCGTGAGATGCAGAGCCTCGAGCTAAATAACATCGAGGTTCTCAGCCGCGAGCCGAGGCCTCGGAGGATGGCCGGTGTCAAAGGCGTCGCGATCCAGTTCACAATCGACCAGCTTGCGCGCAAACGGGTGGAAGAGGTTGTCGTGACCGCGCCCTCGTCGCATGCCGATCCAGAACTGATCCGGGAACTTTCGGCAGCTCCAGCCAGCGCAAAAGCTTCTGCCGCAACGGCGGCGACTGAAGACGCCTGGCGTTGCGGGAAACTTAAGTTAAGGGATGGCGAGGCGTCCGCATCCGGGCTTGGGCCGTCTGTGCCGGATGTATCTTTCAAATACACCCTGGACGCGGCGGACTTCACGCTGGGCGGGCCGGTCGCGGATGAAAAGACGCAGACCGCGCAGCTGTGGGACGTGCGATGCGCGGCGCCGCAGGACCCGTTGCACCCGTTCGCGCTGCTCGACTCGCTGCAGATTGACTTCTCCACCGCCGGATTAGGCCGGAAAGAGATCGCAAAGATCGAAACGACCGGGCTGTGGGTGAGCGTGGGGCGGCAGCTTCGCTCGCTGCTGCCGAGCGCGTCCGGGAACGCGCCGGGAGGCGCTGGAGCCATCGCGGCAGTGACACCGTGGCGTGTGCGCGATCTCTCGATTCAGAGCGGATATATCTTCCTTTCGGAAATCGGTCTCGGCGTTCCGGATCTGGGCATCTACCTGCGCACCGATCTGAGTGACGTCGCCCTCAGCGCCGATCCTGGGCTTGCCAGCAACATCACGCAGACGGTGGAGCTCTCCGATATTTCGATTCACTCACCGCTGGACCCCTTCGTGCCAGTGGTGACGTTGAAGACTATCTTCGCCAGGTTCTCGCTGGCGCAGTTGTTGCGGAATGAAATTGAGGAGATCAGCCTCGTGAGTCCCCAAATCTTCGTGGGCGAAGACCTTTTTTGGTATGCAGACGCGCTAAAACAAAAACAACCGGCGGTACAAGCCGCGCCCGAGGCCGGGCCAGCCCCCGCGCCGCGCTGGATCATCCGGAAGCTGGGCGCGAGTCTCGGCGAAATCCTGATCACGAACGGCGGCAAGACGAGCGTGGCCCTTCCCATGCGATTTTCATGGGCCGCGACGAATCTGGACTTCAGCAATCTGGATGATGTCCAGTTGAAGCTGAAGCTGGACATACCGCAGTCGGATTACCGGTTTCCCGATTACCAGTTGGAATTGCGAAAGCTGTTTGGGAAGATCGAGTTCGGACTGCCTCCTGAGAAGCATAGCGATAATCTTGTCCATACTTTGCAAACGTCGGAAATCCGCTGGAGGCAGTTTGTCGGAAGCCAGTTCTATTTCTCGGTGACGTACGACAAGGAAGGCATTTACGGGCAGGTGGGCGGCGCCGCCTATGGAGGTTACCTGACAGGGGGCTTCAGCTTCTTCACGCAAGACGCGTCCCCCTGGACGGGCTGGATGTCGGGGACAAAGGTCGACCTGCGCGGGGTCACGGATGTGATGGCGCCGAAAAACATACAGATGACGGGCCCCGGCGATTTCAAACTGGAAGTGAACGGCTTAAATCATGACATTCAGCGAATGCTAGGCAGTTTCACAATCCCGCGGCCAGGAAAGCTGAAGGTCACCAAGCTGGATGAAGTGCTGGGCCAGCTCCCGGCTGGCTGGACGCTGCTTAAAACCAGCTTGACCCGCATTGGGCTTGAGACGCTGCGCGACTTTGATTACAGCAACGGCAACGGTTCATTCTGGTTTACCGGAGATCGAGGCGAGCTGAAGCTGAACCTGCGCGGGCCGGGAGGTTCCCGGAATTTCGACGCGGTCCTCCACGGAGCCCAGGAGAGCGCGACCCTCGCGCGACGCCCGTGAGCAAGCGGTCTCGGATAACTCAGCGGCTGTGGCGAAGTGTCGTGCTTGCCACTTCCCTGTTTGGGTTATCTGGATGTTCGCTGCCTTCAGTGAGCCTTTCCACTCCGCAGCCAATAAAGGTGAACATCGATATGAAGCTGGATGTCTATCAGCACGGGCAAGGAGTCGCGGAAAAGAAACCCGCTCCCGCAGTTGCCACGCCCGACACGCCAGAGGAAGCGCAAAACCGAAGGCGAGCGCGGCTGGGTGAGATACAGCCGCTGAAGAACTCGCGTTTGGTGGGCGAGAATCATCTGGGGCTTCTCGCCATCCGCAACGATGCTCCCGGCGAGTACGGCGCCTATGCGCGCGGGCTGGTCGCGGACGAGAACAAGGACCGCGCGCTGCTGATGCAGCAGATGGCGTTAACTCAAAAGATCTCCCTGGCGGACGTGCAAAAACAGCAGGCTGCCCTTGCTGAGCACAGCGCGTTCAATGGAGAATGGGTCGAAACGCTAAAGCCCGACGGCGCCTATGTGTGGACGCAAAAAGGGGTCGAGACAGCGGTAAAAAATTGACGGCTTTCTACCGCAGGCTTTCGCCACGGTGTCAGTCGCTGATGATCGGGGCGTCGATCCCGAGCGCGTCCGCTAAGTCCTGGAGGTGATCCTGTTCCTGCACGATGATTTTGCGCAGGACCTCGCTGAGCGCGTATTCGCCAAGCGCCTCGGCCTGCCGGATGCGGGCGCGGTAGTTGATGATGGTCTCCTTCTCATTATTGAGATCGAACTGGAGCATGTCCGTCGGTTTGTCGGACTGCTTCACTTCTTTGGGGACGGTGACCGGTTCGCCACCAAAGTAGTCCACCTGATTCGCTATGGCGATCGCATGGGCGAGTTCCTCGCTGGCGTGGGTTTCGAGTTCTCCGGCAATGTCGCTGTATTCAGCCCCCTTTAACGTCTGGCTATAGGTGACGTACGCGATGACCGCCTGGTACTCCCGGGCAAGGTCTTCATTCAGTAGTTCGACAAGTTTCTCGCGGGTAATTGGCTCTTCTGGTTTCATGAATTGGGAGGTCCTGCTTTACACCGCTGTATCGCTACGCGAGACGCGCGCGGTTGGGTTTTAGGTGATGGCTTCTGATCGCGGGACCGCCGTTTGGAAATCCAACGAAGAAAGCAGCGGCGATGCCCGCGCTCCATTGACAAACGAAGATTCGATTTGGATATTGAATTTACGAGATGAATCTGGACCTGAATAATTTGCTGAGGGACTGGCCGCACGAACCGGGACAGATCAAGGTGCGAAAGATCGTCGGCATGGACGGGCGGGAAAAACTGCAGCTCCGGATCGATCTGGGGCTCATCCAGATGGACGTGACGGGCAGACCGGACGGACAGCGGCCTCACGATAGCGAATCGCTCCTAATCCATCACCAGGGCCTTGCGCGCGAGAAGGAGAGAGCTGGGCAGACTTACACACTGACGGCGGACGAATGCGGGGAACTGCAGCAAGAGGGCATCCAGTATTACCACCGGTATATCAGCTTTTTTCAACTCAATGACTTCAGCGGAGTCATCCGGGACACCCAGCGGAATCTGGATTTATTCGACTTTATCGTGAAATACGCGGAGCGCGAGGAGCTCGGCACGGCGATGGAGCAGTTCCGGCCGTACGTGCTGATGATGAACACACGCGCGCGCGCTTCGCTCGAGTTGGAGAAAGATGACTTCGCGGCAACTGTGCGCCTCATCGAAGAGGGCCGTGAGAAGATCATAACCGTCTATCAGGAGATCGGAAATCCGGAACTGGCCGAGAAGAGTCCAGAAGTCACTTTTCTGGATGAATGGCTGGAGGAGGTTCGCGCCAAGCGTCCTCTCACCAAGCTGGAGATGATGCAGCGCGAGATGGACAAGGCGATCGAGTCGGAGGCGTACGAGAAAGCGGCGCAGCTGAGGGATGCGATCCGGGCCTATAGCAAAGAACCTCGGGGCTGAGTAGCGTTAATTGATCTGCCGCGCGCGGATGCAGGCCACTGTCCGCCCGGATCCGAATTCCTCCAGTTGTGGAACTTGTGACGCGCATTGTGGAATGGCGTAGGAGCATCTCGGGTGAAATGGACATCCCGAGGGAGGATTGATCGGCGAGGGCGGGTCACCCTCCAGCGAAATGCGGCGACGGGCTTTTTCCCGCGCGGGATCCGGGATGGGCACGGCGCTTACGAGCGCTTTGGTGTACGGGTGCAGCGGCCTTTCGACCACATCCACGGCGTTCCCCTGCTCTACGATTCTGCCGAGATACATCACCGCGATGCGATCTGAGATATGCTTCACCACTGAGAGATCGTGAGAGATGAAGATCATCGTGAGACCCATTTCACCTCGGATCGTCGTCAGGAGATTCAATATTTGGGCCTGGATCGAGACATCCAGGGCGGAAACGGGCTCGTCGGCGATGATGAGCTTTGGCCTCACGGCCAAGGCGCGCGCGATAGCGATCCGCTGCCTCTGACCGCCTGAAAACTCATAGGGAAATTTAGACAGGAATCTGGACCCGAGCCCCACTTTCTCCAGAAGCTGGGAAACCTCCGCTGCGGGATCAGAAACCCGCCTATGCGCGCAAACCGCCTCCAGGAGCGCGTCAGATATGGTCATGCGCGGGTTGAGTGTCGCGTAAGGATCCTGGAAGATCATCTGGAAATCCGCGCGAGCCGCCCTGAGTTCCCGGCGCTTCAATCCGGCAAGATTCACATTTTCCAGGAACACGGCGCCTGAAGTAGGTCGGATCATCTGTATGATCGTGCGACCAAGCGTGGACTTGCCGCATCCGGACTCTCCCACCAACCCAAGCGTCTCCCCTTTCGCAACCTCCAGGGACACCCCATCCACCGCCTTCACCGTGCCAAGCAGACGGCGGAACAGAACTCCTTTCTCCACAGGAAAATGGGTTCGCAGATCAGTTACTTTGAGCAGCGGCGGGGCAATCATCGAAGATCGATCTCTCCTTGTTGCACTCGCAAGCAAGCTGAAAGGTGTCCCGGAGCCACCTCTTCCAACCGGATGGACGCAAGTCGGCACTCCTCCTTCGCGTAGGCGCACCGCGGCGCGAACGGACAACCAGGAAGCGGGCGGGACATGTCAGGCGGTTCTCCGCTGATGGTGTAAAGTTCCCCGCCCTTTGCCTGAAGCGACGGCACCGCCTTCTGGAGCGCCTTCGTATAGGGATGGCGGGTATCGTAGAACAAGTCTTGCGTCGTCGCCGCCTCTACTATGTTCCCGGCGTACATGACGAGCACGCGGTCGCAAAAACCAGACACAATTCCGAGGTCATGCGTCACGAAGATCACAGCCATGCCTCCGGATTTGGTCTGCATGCTCTTGATCAAATCGAGGATCTGAGCCTGCACAGTGACGTCCAACGCTGTCGTCGGTTCGTCCGCTATCAGAAGTTGAGGCCTGGCGATCAAGGCCATCGCGATCATCACCCGCTGCCTCATTCCTCCTGAGAACTCATGCGGGAAACTCCGGATTCTGCGCGCCGCATCCTGGATTCCAACCTCCTCCAGGGCTTTCAAGGCGCGGGGCACTGCCTCCTTGCGGCTGAGGCGTTCATGGATCAACAGCGGCTCGATCAACTGATCCTCCACTCGAAGATAGGGGTTCAGCGACGTCATTGGATCCTGGAAAACCATGGAGATCCGCTTCCCCCGAATGCGGGACATCTCCGCGGGCGGGAGTCGCAGCAGGTCAATGCCGTCGAAATACACCTCTCCAGCCTCGATCCTGCCGGGCGGCTCAGGGATCAATCGCATGAGCGAGTAGCATGTGACGGATTTGCCAGAACCCGATTCACCCACAATGCCCAGGGTCTGCCCTTCCTCGAGGTTAAATGAAATCCCGTTCACGGCGCGCGCGATTCCCGAGCGGGAATGGAAATGCGTCCTCAAGCCGCGGACTTCAAGAAGCGATTTCATACAGCTCTATTCACGCCGCCTGTCCGCGAGGATCCAGTGCCTCGCGGAGTCCATCTCCAAGGAAGTTTAGAGAAAAGAGGGTGAGCGCCAGCGCGAGCGCGGGAGCGATCAGCATCAGTGGGTTCTCCTCCATCCTCAGGGCCCCGTCGCTAATGAGCACCCCCCATGAACTCATGGGAGGCTGTACTCCCAGGCCGAGAAAGCTGAGGAACGCCTCCAGGAGCATCACTTCGGGCACGGTAAGCGTGGCGTAGACCAGGATCACGCCAGCAACGTTTGGAAGCATGTGCCGAATCAGGATCCGGCGGCGTGACAAACCGAGCGCCTCCGCCGCTTCAATAAATTCCTGACGCTTCAATGACTGCACCTGCCCGCGAACGATGCGGGCCATGGTGAGCCACTCCACAGCGCCAATCGCGACAAAAAGGAGGATAAACTTCTTGCCAAAGAAAACCATCAGCAGAATCACGAAAATAGTGAAAGGCAGCGCGTACATGATGTCCACGAAACGCATCATGAGTGAGTCGATCTTCCCTCCAAAGAATCCTGAAATGGCGCCATACAAAACCCCGATTACGAGAGAGACGGCCGTCGCGACGAGACCGACGAGCATCGATACGCGTCCGCCATACAGAAGCCGGGTAAGAAGATCGCGACCCAGGGCATCGGTGCCAAGCCAGTGCGAGTGAGCGGGGCCAGAGGCGACGAGGGACAGGTCCTGATCCTGATAGCCATAGGGGCTGAAGAAAGGGCCCACGACACAAGCAAGGGAAAGAATCACCAGGATGACAAAGCCGGCGCTGGCGAGCTTGTCCTCGCGCAGGCGAGTGACGGCGCGCCGCCAGGGTGAACTCCCCTCCCCGCTCTCACCAACCTTGGATTCCAGCTCTGTCATTCGAACTTCAATTTCGGATTGAGACACACGAGAACGACGTCAACCACGAGGTTGAAAAAAACGATGAGGACGGCGTAAAACAACACAGTACCCAACACCATCGTGTAATCCCGATTCAGCGCCGCTGTTACAAAAAAGCGTCCGAGACCTGGGATTTGAAAGATCGTTTCGACCACGAAAGAGCCGGTGATAATTCCCGCGACGGCGGGACCGAGGAAGGAGACAACCGGAAGCAATCCACCTTTCACCGTATGTCTTAAAATCACCCGCGCCTCGGACGCTCCCTTTGCCCGCGCCGTCCGAATGAAATCCTGCGAGAGGATGTCCATCATCCCGCCTCGCGCGAGACGAGCGACATAGGCCGCGTAGTAGGTTCCCAGCGTGATCGCCGGCAGCACCCTATCCCTGGGATCAAACCACCCTTGCGCGTTGAATCTATGTAGACCGAGGGCAAACATCAGAATCAAAAGGGGTCCAAGAACGAAGGTGGGAAGACAGATGCCCGCCATCGAGATCGAAGACGCGAAGTAGTCGATGGCCGTGCGCGGGCGCAGCGCGGCGGCGATCCCCGCCGCGAGACCAAGAATCAGGGCGACGAGCAAACCATAGAAGCCGAGTTCAAGTGAAACCGGGAAAGATTCTCCGATGAGTTCATTCACGGTGCGATTGGAGTATTTAAAGGAGGGCCCCAGATCCCCGTGAAGGAGACTGTTCAGGTAGTCGGTGTATTGGACAAGCAGAGGCTTGTTCAAACCATAGTGGGCTTCGAGATTTCGACGAATTTCGGGGGTGACATTCTTTTCGGCGTCGAACGGCCCCCCGGGAGCAAGCCGGACGCCGAAGAAAGTGAGCGTGGCAATGATAAACAGAACCGGGATCGTCTCGAAAAACCGCCGAAGGATGAATCGCAGCATGACCGAAATCTTTAGACGTCAGTTCTCGAGATAAACGTACTTGAATGGGTGGTGATTCAGTATCGTTGGGTACCACCCTTTGACGGAAGGCTGAATAAGGAACTTGGAAGTATAAAAATAGATCGGCAGGATCGGCATCTCGTCCAGTAGTATGGACTCCGCCCTCTGGAAGGTGGCGTACCTGCCGGCTTGGTCGCCGGTGCGATTCGCTAACGCGACAAGCCGGTCGGTACTCGGGATTTGACCAACCCGTCTGGTTGTTTCCGCCGTTGGTGAGCCACATATCGAGGAAGGAGTTGGGATCCACGTAATCGGCGATCCATCCCGCGCGACAGATCTGGTAGGCAAGCTGGCGCTGGGCGTCCAGGTAAACCTTCCATTCCTGATTCGTTAGCTGGATATCAATGCCGAGGTTTTTTTTCCACATTTGCTGAAGAGCTTCCGCGATGACCCGGTGTCCCTCATCGCTGTTGTAGAGCAGTTCAATGGGAGGCAGTCCCTTTCCTTCCGGGAAGCCAGCCTTGGCGAGAAGATCCCGGGCGGCAGCGATGTCCATCTTCACTTCGGGACGCGGGAAATAGCCCGCGGTGCCGTCCGGGGTGAAGGACGTCGCTGGATGCTCGCCCCCGCGCGTAACATTCTTGACGATGCTCTCCCGGTCGATGGAAAGGGAGAGCGCCTGCCGCAGCTCCTTTAGCTTGAGGAAAGGCTTCGTGACGTTGAATCTGTAGAAGTACGTCCCGAGATAGGGGTCATCCCTCAGAAAAGGCGAATGCGAGCGCTTGTAGACGTCGATCTTCGGAAGCGGGATTGTGTTGGTGACATGCAACTGCCCGGAGCGGAACGCGCGCTCTTCGGAGCTGGAATTATCGATTGGGAAATAACGAATTTCATTCAATCGCACTTTCTCGTGATCCCAGTACAGCGGGTTCTTCTCAACTACGATGATGGAGTTCGTCTTCCACTGTTTGAGCCTGAAGGGTCCGTTGCTCACCATGTTTTCGGGACGCGTCCATCGTGTCCCGCGATCAGCTAGCCGGCCAAACTTGAGCACTGTATTGATCGGAACCGCAAACCACGAGTAGTGGTTCAGTAGTGAGAGGAAATAGGGCGTGGGATTGTTTAGTGAGACGCGGAGTGTCGCGTCATCCAGCGCTTTAAATCCAACCTGGCTGAAATCGGTGATTTTTCCGTTGCTGTAATCCTCCGCGTTCTTCACTGAGAACAGCATATAGTTATATTCCGAGGCGAGCTCCGGGCTGAGGATGCGCTGGTAAGAACGCGTGAAATCGGAAGCGGTCACAGGAGTGCCGTCCGTCCAGAGCGCTTTGCGAAGATGAAATGTATAAACGGTCAGGTCCGGTGATATATCCCAGCTCATTGCCATTCCGGGAACGGGATGGAGATCATGCGGATCTTCCGAGACGAGGCCCTCGAAGATCGCGCGCAGGATATTGTCCTCTGGTATGCCAGTAACCGTTTGCGGATCGAGATCCTGCGGCTCGGTGCCATTGCCCATGAGAAGGATCTGCTTCTGGACCGCCTTCTCCACTTCGGGCGTCGGCTTTCCGCAACTTGTCGCAAGCGCGAGAAGCGCTACCGCAACAAGGGATCGCGCGGCCTGCCCCCGGGGGATAATCTTAGTGGATCCCCAGTCTTTCCAGAAATGGCTCAATGGATCTGGCCCTCCCGAGAAAATCCTCTATCGAGATATTCACATCGCGCGAGTCGCCCTTGGAATAGATGTCGTTGCGAAGCCGCGCCCCCGCTTCCGGATCGAAGAATCGTTTCGGCGCCTTCGTAAAAACCGTCGCCATATCAGCCGCAATCGCGTCGGCCCAGGCGTAACCGTAATAACCCGCGTCGTACCCGCCGCACAGGTGATCAAACGAGGCGATGGAGGCGGTTCCCGGCACGACAGGGTAGAAGACCTTGCTGAGGATATCGTTGGAAATCTTCACCACGTCCTTTGTCTCCCCTTCCTTCGACGGCCCATGGATGGCAAGATCAAGCAGCGCGAAACCGATCTGCCGCCGATAGAAGTTGCCGACGGTTGCCCGCTCCGAGTCCCTGAGTTTGTCCAGGATGGCAGCCGGAATTTTCTTGGAGGGATCACGATAATCCGCCGCGAAACTGTCCAGCACCTGCTTGTCCCATCCCCAGTTTTCCAGCATTTGGGAAGGGGCTTCCACGAAGTCGCGGGGGACATTCGTCCCGGAGAACCGCCCGCTGCTTGCGCGGGTTAAGATCGAGTGCATCCCATGGCCGAACTCGTGGAAAATAGTGACGACATCGTCATGGCTCATGAGTGAGGGTTTGTCGGCAGTCGGCGGCGGGAAGTTGCAAATCAGCGCGACGGTGGGGCGCTGGTAGGTGCCATCCGGCAGCCTGATGCCTTCGATGATCCCGAACTGCGCGAAATGATTGTACTTCCCTTCACGAGGGAACATGTCCAGGTAGAAGAGCCCCATCGGTTCGCTGGTTTTGGCATCGCTTACAGCATACAACCTCAGGTCATCAACCCACTTATACGGGCAGGAGATCTGCTCGATCTTGATCCCGAAGATCGTCTGGTAGATGTTGAACATCCCTTGCAGCACCTTTTGATAGGGGAAATAAACGCGCAGAGCTTCCTCATCGATATCGAACTTCTGCTGGTGAATCTTTTCGCCGAAGTAACGCCAGTCCCACATGTTGATTTGGGGATCTTTCTCGCCTGTCGCCGCCGCCTTTAGCTTCTTCAATTCGACTAACTCGGCGTCGAACTTGGGCTGAAGGCCGGCGCTCAGATCATTGAGAAACTTCAAAGCGGTTGCCGAGTCCTTCGCCATCATCGGCTCGATGCGGTAGTCGGCCCAGGAAGCGTAACCCAGCTTCCTCGCGAGCGCGTCGCGAATGCCAACGATCTTCGTCATGAGCGGGACGTTCTTTTCCATCGCCCTGCTGTCGCGGGCGATGTAGAGCTTTTTGCGAGTCGCCTCAACGAGGCAATTATCCTCAACGCTGATCACCTGGAAGGTGACATTCGCGTCGATGGTATATTGGTTATCCCCCGTCTTGACGCCTTTTTGATCAAGCAAATCCTGAGGCACGCCAGCAAGCTCCGACCGTGTGAAGCGGACAAAGGAGTGGTCGTCGCGAATATTGTTCTGGAAATCCGTCTCTAGCTTTGAGAGCTGCTGGAAGAGGTCTTCGATCTCCTTCTGCTGTTGTTTTGGCAGCTCCAAACCAGCCCTGCGATAATCGCGCATCGTCTGCTCAAACAAACGCGCGTCCTCGCCTTCGAGATGAGGCTTCGTCGCGGCGAACGCCTTCATCGTGTTATAGACGTCCTGCCGGTAATTGACGCTTACCGACCAGTCGTCCAGCTTCTTGATACCTTCCGTGGCCGCGTTCCGCATCGCAGCCTCCGGGGAAGCGTTCTTGATGATATCCAGCCGGCTCTCCGTTCTGCCGGTCTGATAGGTAAGATAATCCAGAGCCTTGATGGTGTTCTCAAGGGTAACCGTTTTGGGATCGAGCTTGCCAAGTTTGTCGAGCGCGGCATCCCCGTCGGAAATGGCCTGAGCGGCGGAAGCCTTGACGGCGTCGGCGGTAGTCTCAAACGGCGGGATGCTGATGACTTCCTTGAACGAGGCAGCTTTCTTCTGAAATTCCTCCACGGACTTCAGGGGCGGCTGCCCGGCGGCAGGCGACTCAGCGAGGAGAGGATGCGCCACGAGCGGCACGATCGAAAGAAGAAGAAAGCGGTAAGATGAGAAACGCGTCATGGGATATGTCTTTTATGAGCTTGCGGGAAGCGGAGAATAACCGCAAAGACCTGCGGCGGCAAAGACTCAAAAAGTTGCATTTCGTTGCTGACATAGATCGAGAAAACATTCAACTTCATCTTCGCCCCTCATCTCTGCCGGTTGTCCGGTCGTAGTGAGAGACGCGCGTCACTCACCGAAAGGTTAAAGATGTCTGAAGAAAAGAATGGTTTCTCACGCCGTGAATTCATCCGGCTCGGCACTACAGGGGCGGCGGCAGTTGGTCTGGGCGCCTTGGGACGAAATCTCTCCGCCGCGGAAGCGGGACAAATGCAAAACGGGAAACTTCCGTTGCGCCGCTATGGGCGCACGGGATTGCTGATCAGCTCGCTGGTCGGCGCGTCGGATTGGACGCCCGACATCATTCCCTTCGCCGTCGCGGCAGGCGTGAACTATTGGCATAAGTCGCAGCGCTGGACAGCGGAGACAATGCCAGCGGCAATCAAGAGCCAGCCTCGGGAATCTTATTACTTGGAGGTGGTGGTGGACCGAGTGGGAGGCGATAACGCGAAAGGCCACATCGACGAGGAACAGCACTACCAGTTCGTGAAGAAGTGCGTGGAGCGTTCAGGTCTGGGCTATTACGACGTTTTCAAATTCCACTTCGGATACCACTCGATAGAGGAAGCAAAGACGGAGATGGGCATCATCCGAGCCTTCGATCGCCTCAAAAAAGAAGGGTTGGTAAAGCACCTGGTCCTATCGCAACACCACTACAAGGACATCGGTGGCGACATGGCGTATGAAATTCTGGCCTACCTGATGGATCACTCGCCGTTCGAGGCCGCCCAATTTTTCTACACCTACGGGGACAAAAAGGAGATTGGCGACATCATCGCGCTGGCCAAGCAAAAGGACTTTGGAACGATTGCGATGAAGACGATGGCGGGCGTCGGGCGGGCCGCGCAGGACCAGAAATTTCAGAAACTCCTCGCCGAGCCCCGTTTCCAGGGGAGCGCGCCGGGGGCGGCGATGGTGAAGTGGCTAATGTCCAACCCGGATCTCACGGCAGCCGTGATCGTGATGAAGAACTTCACGCAGTGGGAGGAAAACATGGGAGCTGCGGCGAAGGTCGCGATGACGTCGCAGGATCGCGACACACTGGGTCTGCTGGCTGGCTATAACAAGGGCCTGACATGCCTGCTCTGCTCCGACTGCGTGAGCCATTGTTCAGAGCACATCGCCATCGCGGACATCCTCCGCTACGAGCGTTATGCGAACGACTATCATGATCTCCCGCGCGCGCGCGCTGAATACCAGGCGCTCACCAAAAACGGTTCGTCCTGCGTCGCGTGCGGAGACTGCATGCCATCCTGCCCGTCGGACATAGACATTGTGGCGAAGCTGCAGGAGACGCATCGCCTGCTTGGATAAAACGCCCTCGCGTTACTTAAATTCCGCGGTTCCCCACGCGGAAGGGTAAAGCGCGGCTTCGGAAGGCTCGTCGCTGGTGTTGGTGCTTGCAGAGCCATCCAGATTACACCACCAGAACGCCAGCTTGCCGTTCACGGTGGCGGAGAAATCCACCCGGGCCGCCTCTCCCGCATGCAGTGCTCCCGAGAAAGGAATATCAATCCGCGGCACTGCGGCGCAGAGGACAAAACCCTTTCCGTCACCGTCCTGGGCGGTGGATAGCTTCACGTTGGTGAGCGGAGCGACATCGGCGAAAGTCGCGCTGCTAACAGCCGACGTGTAGGTCACAGGGTGCAGGCGCGCGATGGTGGAGGGGTATAGCCCGACAGCAATCGGAGCTGTGGTATTCCCACTCTTCTGGAGTCCGAAAACGATCCTGCAATCTCCGAGAGACATGCCCAGCTTCTGGATAAGGGAGGAAGGGGCGGCGAAATAGAAGCTAAGCGTTGTCGCGGCGGTGTCGTGTGTAAAGATGCGCTCGGGATGGCCAGCGGGAGCGACCTGAACCTTTTGGCTCTGCCGCGCGCGCCATCTCAGATAGATGGTGTTGGGGTCAAAGAGGAGCCGCGCTTCAACGCGATTTTCCTGGTCGCTCTCAAATGTCACCTCACCCGCGGCATCCCAGCCGCGCATGGAGCAATCCATCGAAGGCGGAGTCTTGCAGGGGTTGAAGACCGCCGTCTTGGCGATGCCCTGCCCTGGCGCGCGGACGCGGAGCGCCCTTTCGTCCGCCGGAGCGATCTGATCGGCGGTAATTTGCGTTCCACCCTCCAGGCCTGGTATCCGTTCAATGCCGTTTCGATCGCGGCTCAAGCCCTGGATTTCAAAGAATTCCGCTGAATTGCGGCCCATCGCCAAGTACGCTTTTCCGTTCGATTTATTCAGGAAATGATAACCGTTGAAAAGTTCGCCTCCGAGGGAATACACCCCGCCAAATGGCTTCGCCCGCGCGTAGCAGTCCACCAGCAGGGTATCTATGTAGAGGCCGTCATCCGTAAAAAGATGATAGAGGCCGTTGCCATCCTGGACACCGAGGACGCCGTTTACCGGGGCAGTGACATGCAGAGGCCCGTATATCTCCCCGGGCTTCGCAAGACCGAATGCCTTGCGACCAACCCGCCATCGAATCCTGAAGCCGCCCTTCCCGTCGGGCGAGTAAAAGCTCACCTTGGTTTCTGAGCCGTAACGACCGGAGGAATCGACGCCGGTCCCACAAGCCGGGCCGCCATAGGAATTGACGTAAAATCCGCGTTCCATCGAGCCATCCACCGAGTCCCAGGCTGATACGAACCGGTCGCTTACTTCATTGCCACCATGCAAAGGATCCGCCTGATGATGGAAGATTTGTTCCTTCACAGAATCGGTAAGAAGACGTTTCCAATCCGACGACTCATAGACCGGATTCCCGAGCGCGTCGAAACGGGCAACCGGGAGCCGCCATAGCGACCGCCCGCCGTTTTCTATGACAACCAGCGAGAGGTCATCCAGCCACTTCTCACCCCAATACCGGGGCTGGCTGGGGAAAGAAAAGGGGACGCCCCCATCGATCTCTCCGCTACCAGTCGCGTTGTGCCACGACCGCCACTCTCCCGGGCGAGACGCGTCAGGGAAAATACACGCGCTCGGCGCCCAGTCCTCGCCAGCTTGCCGGTAGATCATATAGCCAAAGTCCGATCCTATGTGGCGCGCGAACGCGAGGTATTTTCGCCCGTTCACGCGCAGGAGCCGGGGAAAACTCTGGCCACCTGGGAAGCGCTTGTCGCCTCCACAAATCCCGGGCCAGAACCCGTCCAGGCCCCAGGAGGCGTCCTGGTAATTCAGGTGGAAGCGCAAAAGCCCAAATCCAGTCGCGGTTTGCCCTGCCGCCATGTAAACATGATCCGAATCCTCGGGATCAACCGCGTAGCCCACGTTTGCGGCGACGACTCCCGCGATCCACTCCCGCAGCAAGGTCCCCTGCATGGACCATTCACTGACCCGGCCTGCCCCGGAGCGCTCCACGACGATCAGGCGCTCCTGACCATCACTGTCCCGACGGACTGCCAGCTTGCCGGGAGAGAGGAAGCCTAGGGGGTTGTAAGCTCCAGGCTTCACAGGAGTCGCGGAGCCAAGCAGCCGGACGATGGCTCCACTGCCGTTCATCTCGTAAACCTGGTTGGCGTCCGCGTCGCTCACAAAGTAATCACCCTCCTCGTTGCGGACGCAGTCAGTGGGATTCGCTATGCCCGCGATCCCCAGGTCTTTATTCCATCTTCCCGTTGGCAAGCCGCCCGAAAGCGCGCAAGAACTCAGTTCCGCGGCGCCTGCCTTATCCTGGCGCATCACTGTCAATGCCGTCCCCGAAAGCATAAGCGCTCTCGGATTGTCCACCGACACCCTGGCCAGCAGTTCCGCGCTGTCTCCATCGAACACCGAGATGCCGCCTCCAACCCCTCCACCGGCGACATACAGCAGAGGCCTGCGTCCGAAGGTCCCCGCGACCATCGCCGAGGTATTCGCAGTAGTCATCGTCACGTTATTGCGCCAGGTAGAACGCGAGGAGCCAAATGCGCGATCAGCCCGGAAGAGGAAGGGCATCGGTTTCAACCCGTTAACGCAGTCGCACCAAATGGCCGCGCCATCTGTGGCTGTTGAGCCACCCCCTCCCACACCTCCTGAGGGAAAGCCTTTAATGACCTGGTCGAACCCGATGGGCTTGTTCAAGTCCACCAGATAGGGGTTCAGTGAGTTCTCCAGAAAGTTGTGGTAGAAGCTGGCCCTGTTGTTCGCGCCGACTGCCACGCTGCTCCAGGTGCCAAACCCGGCTCCCGACAGCCAGGGATAAAGATCATCCCGCGCGGGCGCAGGCATCCAGCAGTCCCCCGCAGCTACAGCCAGCTTCGGAATGAAGGCATGGTATTGACCATCGATAGACCATCGGGTCGCCTTCGAATAGATGCCTTTCAGTCCATAGCGCCCGGAAGGCAATGGCATCAAATTTTCATCCAGGCCGTTCCAGGTCTCCGTAAACCGGCCGCCATTTTCGTGGCTGACTATCCTGACGCCAGCCGTGAGGAAAGTGCTGACGATCCATTCCGGATCCTTCGGATCGGTGATCGCGAGAGTAACCAAATAGGCTTGTGGAACCGGAGCGGCGGGAAGCTGATAGTGGATTTCCACCGGCGCGGCGTTCACATTTCCCGCGGCCAATAGCAAGCTGGCAAGCGCCTGAATGAAGAGGACGCCGCGCAGGGAAAGCGAAGGAAATTTTATCTGGAGACGGATGTGGGAGTATCGCGCCCACCGGCCTTGCAGAGCAAGCCCGGGAGCGTCCTACAGGCGCATCCTTCGCAGCAGCGCCTCGCTGAAGAAGCCGCGCCCATCCATGCAACGCGTGATCGCTGTCAGCAGAAACCCGGAAGCCTCGTTCTTCAGCAGGTAACCGGAAGCCCCGGCCGCCTTTGCGCCTATGGCATAGTCGACCTCCACATGCATGGAGAGGATAAGCACCACCACCGAGGGAAACTGCTTCTTGATCATCGCGGTCAACACAATGCCATCCACGTCCCCCTTCAGGGAGATGTCCACCAACGCGATATCTGGACGCGACTCCCCAATAACGGCCAAGGCTGACTCCGCATCCTCCGCCTCGCCACAGACAACGAATTCCGTCCGAGGCTTCATCGTGGAAATAAGGCCAGCTCTGACCCACGGATGATCGTCAATCACCGCCACGCGGATTGTCGCGCGCTTTACCTTCTCGAGGAGAGACATGTTATACTTAGTCTCGCTTCCAATGGCGAGTGGTCGGATGATCGGGTGCGGGAGGGTTGGCACACTGCGGGGTGGATGGGGGGAATCCGTTGACGTTAGAACCTTCTACCACCTATCCTAGCAATAACCGTGCGCACCCTGACATCACTGCTGCTTTTCCTCTTCTTCCAAGCCGTCTGTTTGCGCGCTTCAGATTGCGAAACGATTGTTTTCATCAGGCATGGGGAGAAACCGAAAGAGGACAAAGGCCAGTTGACGTTGAAGGGGCTGCATCGGGCGCTTGCGCTTCCAAATGTCCTTATCCCAAAATACGGAAAAGCGCAATATGTCTTCGCCCCGAAGACGGAACTCAAGAAAACGGCCGGAGGAATGTCCTATTCGTACGTCCGGCCTTTGATGACTATAGAGCCAACAGCGATCCGTCTCGGGCTTCCGGTCGATACCCGGTTTACTTACGATCAGATTTCGCGACTAAGGAAGGAACTGCTCGCCCCTCGATACAAGAATGCCCTGATCTTCGTCGCGTGGGAACACGTGAAGCTGGAAGAACTCCTCCGAGACATCGTGGCGTCGCGTGGCGGCGATCCTGGAATCGTTCCAAATTGGCCGCATGATGATTTTGACAGCATCTTCGTGGTGAAAACAGGCTCGGCGAACGGGAAACAAACGATGTCTCTCAGACACGATCACGAGGGGCTGAACGAAAGCCACCAGCCCTCCTCCTAGCGCGCGGAGCGCCAGCGCGCTCGCCGGTAACATTGACAATGGGGGAGGGTCATATTAGGTAGGGCCTCCCACCCCATGATCAACCGTTTTCTATGCGGTATAGCCGCCTCGACGGTAAGTCTTCTCACCCCTCAAATAACGTCTGCCCAGAGTTTTACGCCGGGGCAAATACTCACGCTGGAACAGGCATACGACCGCGCCGCGGCGACTGATCAATCCATCCGGGTGGCGTATCAGGAGTCGCGGAAGGCTAATCTGCTGCCTTGGAGCGCGCTTACCCGGCTTGGGCCGCAGGTGAATGGTAATCTGGGTTTCCAACACAACTACAACCAGACCTCTTCGCTAACGCTGGATCCTTCCGGCCCCGTGACGAGCCGGACGAACACGGGAAGCGCGGGTCTCAGCCTTTCCCAACCGCTGTTCGATCTGACCGCTTTTCCGGCCTATCGTGTTGGAAAGCTCGCTGCGGAATCCGCGCTGCTGCAGTATCGTTTCACCGTCCGGCAAACACTCTTCGGAGTTGCCCAGGCTTATTATGAGGTTCTCAAGCAGCAGGCGGTGGCACGGGTCAACCAGCAGACGTTTGAACTTGCCAATCGTCAACTCCAACTCTCCCAGGAGCGCCTGGACCTTGGGGATGTGGCCCGCAGTGACGTGCTCCGCGCGCGAGCCACTCTGGAGGGAGCGCGCCAGACGTTGATCTCCACGGCAAGCACCCTGGAAGTGGATCGCAACAATCTCAGTAACATTCTCAACCTTGGAGGCGACACCTCGTTCCATCTCGCTGAACCGCCTGACGCATCCGACGAGATTCCATCCCTTGAGGCCGCCATGGACGAGGCCAGACGAAATCGGGAGGACTACCAGGCAAACGCGCTCGCGGTGGAAGAGGATGTCCAGCGTCGCAAGGAGGTGCTGGCTGAATACGCGCCCCGGATCGTGGCTCAAGCAGGAGCTAACCTTGCCGGGGAGTCCAGCGCGAGGAATGGGCCCGAGAACAAATCCGACAGTGAGGCTTGGGACGCGGGTGTGGCGGTGCAAATCCCGTTCCTAACCGGTGGGCAGCGGGAAATCGACCTCAGCACCGCCGGGCGCCAGATCGTCGAGACGCGCCTCAACCATGAAACCGCTGGGAAGAACCTGCAGGAGGAAGTGAAGAACGCGTGGCTGCAGGCCCGAAGCCTCAAAGCGACGATCAAAGCGGCCCGCGCCCAGCTCGCCGCCACGGAGCAGACTTATACGGATGTTGAGAATGAGTATAAGGAAGGTTCGGCGACAAGTCTGGACGCGCAAAGCGCCCTCATAGATCTTAATAATGCCCGCACGACCGTCACGACTGAAGTATATGCCTACCAAGTGGCGCTTCTTGACCTGCAGCGGGCTATGGCGCGCTTCCAGCAGAGACGGGTCGCCATGGCAGGCAATCTGAAATGAAAGCGGTAATCTCACTCCTCCTTTTGGCCGCGCTGGCGGGCGGGGGCGCGTGGTATTGGAGACACAACCGATCCGACGCGCCCGCGTATCTTACAACCACCGTTACCCGAGGTGATGTCACGCAGGTTGTCACCGCGACCGGGCAGCTCAATCCGGTGCTCAACGTGCAGGTGGGCAGTCAAATTTCGGGCCGAATATCGAGTCTGAAAGCAGATTGGAATTCGCCGGTGAAGGCGGGGGAGATCGTCGCGCAGATTGACCCCGCGCCGTTCCAGGCGAGCGTGCTGGAAGCCGAAGGCGACCTGGAGAGCGCCAAAGCCGCCCTGGAACTCGCGCAGACGGTTGCGCGGCGAGCGGCCGACTTGAGGTCTCACGAGGGAACTTCGCAGGCAGTTCTGGATCAGGCATTGGCGAGCCTGCACCAGGCGGAAGCCAGCATCAAAATCAAACAGGGCGCTTTAGATAAAACAAAGGTGGATTTGGAACATTGCACGATCTATTCGCCCATCGATGGCATGGTAATCTCACGCAACGTGGATGTCGGACAGACCGTCGCCGCGAGCTTGAGCGCGCCCGTCATCTTCACAATCGCCAATGACCTGTCCAATATGCAGATCGATTCCAATGTCGCGGAAGCCGATGTCGGCAATGTAGCCGAGGGACAAAACGTGGACTTTTTTGTGGATGCCTACCCTTATCGAACCTTCCATGGGAAGGTGAGACAGGTGAGAAACTCGCCCACTACCGTTCAGAACGTCGTGACTTACGACGTGGTGATAAGCGTGAAAAACGCTGATCTGAAATTGAAGCCGGGGATGACAGCCAATATCTCCGTCATCATAGATCATCGTGAGGGCGCGCTGAAGCTCGCCAATGCGGGTCTTCGGTTTCGCCCGCTGGAGCGCATTGTTGAAAAAGGAACTCCACCACCCACGCCGTTCAGCGCGGAACGGACGCGGCCCGGCGGCAATAAAGGCGAACGCCGTTTCGAGCGCACCGTTTACCTATGGGCAGGCGGAGAGGACAAGCCACGCAAGACGCAGATCAAGGTGGGAATCAGCGATGGAATCGCGACGGAGGTGCTTAGCGGTTTAAAAGAAGGAGATCAGGTCATCACCGCTTCCACGGACTACGTGTCAGACCAGGTGACAAACCCTTTCAGCAGCGGCAAGCGGTTCTAACGAGGCTATGGCGGCTGTCGTAAAGCTGGAGGAAATCTTCAAGACATACCGCAGTGGAGAGGTGGATGTGCATGCGGTCAGAGGCGTGTCGCTCGATATCCACAAGGGAGAATTTGTGGCTTTCATGGGAGCAAGCGGATCCGGGAAGTCAACCATCATGAACATGCTCGGCTGCCTGGATCGACCGACAAAGGGCCACTACTATCTGGATGGTGCGGACGTTTCGCGACTAAATCGGAATCAGTTGGCGGACATCCGAAATCAGAAGCTCGGATTCGTTTTCCAAAGCTTTAACCTGCTCTCCCGGACCTCCGCTATCGAAAACGTCGAGTTACCGCTGCTATACTCGCAGAAAAAGCTCACAACCCGGGAACTGCGCGAGAAGGCTCGGAGCGCTCTTGAAATGGTGGGTCTGGGAGGTAGAACCGGTCATCACCCGAGCCAGCTCTCCGGTGGCCAGCAGCAACGAGTGGCGGTCGCTCGCGCGCTGATCAACGATCCCGAGGTACTGCTTGCGGACGAGCCTACCGGCAACCTGGACAGCCGCACGAGCGTCGAGATCATGGGGGTTTTCCAAAGGCTGAACGAGCAAGGAATCACCGTCATCATGGTTACGCACGAACTGGACATCGCGTCATACGCGACGAGGAATATCATCATGCGGGACGGGCGGGTCCTGAGCGACATGGCTGTGAGCAGCAGGCTGAACTCGAAAGAGGAATTGGAGAAAATAGTGGAGGCTCACCGGCTTCAACTCGAAAGCGAGCTCCCGCGATGAGACTTTTGTCCACGAACAGGATGGCCTTGCGCGCCTTGCGCAGAAACAAGATGCGCTCTGCCCTGACTGCCCTCGGGATTATCATCGGAGTGGCGGCGGTGATCGCCATGGTGAGCATCGGCAATGGAGCCAAGGCGCAGGTGGAAGCGCAGATCGCAAGCTTGGGCGAAAATGTGGTGCTGGTGTTCGCCGGCAGCACGAACCCGGGCGGCGTCCATACTGGTTGGGGAGGCGCTGGAAATTTGAAGCTGGAAGACTACCGGGCGGTGCAACGAGAGATCGCGCAAGTAGCTGCCGTGAGCCCGGAGGTGCGCTCCTACAACCAGGTCGCCGCCGGCAACCAGAACTGGTACACCACCATACTTGGCGAATCGCCGGAGTACTTCGACCTCCGAAAGTGGCCTTTGGTGGAGGGAGCCGGCTTCACCGATCAGGACGTGCGCAGCGATAACAAGGTGGCGGTTATTGGCAGGACCATCGCGCTCCAACTTTTTGGGGATGATGATCCCCTCGGCCACATCATCCGTGTGCGTAATGTTCCTTTCACCGTCGTGGGAATCCTGTCTCAGAAGGGTCTCTCGGTGATGGGGACGGATCAGGATGACATCGTTGTCGTGCCTTATACCAGCGCGATGAAGCGAATAACAGGGGGCTCAACTTTCCGCGGCTTCAACGTCCAGGCGGATAGCGCGGCCAACGTGGAAGTCGTGCAGCAGCAGATTGTGTCTCTCCTCCGCCAGCATCACAACATCCACCCCGGGAAAGATGACGATTTCACGGTGCGCAATCAGCAGGAGATAGCAACCGCCGCGACCGCTACTTCCAGCGTTATGACAATGCTGCTGGCCGCCATCGCAAGCGTTTCCCTGGTGGTCGGCGGGATCGGCATCATGAACATCATGCTGGTGAGCGTCACCGAACGCACCCGCGAGATCGGAATCCGAATGGCCGTTGGCGCTCATGGAAGGGACATCCTGCTTCAATTCCTCATTGAAGCTGTCACCATCAGTTCCGCTGGGGGAATCATCGGGATCATTCTCGGCTTGGGAACATCAAAGATCGTCTCCGTCTCCATCCATTGGCCCACGCTGGTTTCCGTCACGTCCATCGTAGTTGCGTTTCTGTTTTCCGCGGCGGTGGGTGTCTTTTTCGGTTTTTATCCAGCGCGAAAAGCCTCGCAACTCGACCCGATCGAAGCGCTTCGATACGAGTGATCGTTCGCGCGAGAGAGGCACGTCGTTCAATGAAGATTGAGGATTACGGGTTCATCGGTGACACATGCACCGCCGCTCTCGTGAGCCGGAATGGCTCCATCGATTGGTTTTGCGCGCCCAGGTTTGATTCACCCGCCTGCTTTGCGGCAATGCTCGGCGAGGCGGAGAATGGCTGCTGGAGGCTCGCCCCAGCCAACGCCGCGACGTTAGAGAGACGTTACCGCGACGGAACGCTGATCCTTGAGACTGAGCATAGGAATAGCGAAGGCTGCGCGCGGGTAATCGACTTTATGCCCACCCGGGACACTCATCCATCCATCATTCGCATGGTTGAAGGCGTCGCCGGGAAGATCGCGATGCGCATGGAGCTGATAATCCGCTTCGACTACGGCTCGATGGTGCCTTGGGTCAGGCGCAGGGATGGAGCGCTGGAAGCGATTGCGGGTCCGGATGCGCTGGTGCTGAGAACCCCGGTCCAAACAAGGGGTGAGAATTTTACCACTATCGCGGAATTCACAGTTTCGGAGGGAGAGTTGATCCCGTTTGTGCTGACGTGGCATCCCTCCTTTGAAGATCTGCCAGCCGCGCTCGACGCGGGCAGGTCACTGCGGGAAACAGAAGAATTTTGGCGAGACTGGTCAGGACGTTGCGATGGAGATGTAGCTGGCAAATGGAAGGAAGCGGTCAACCGCTCGCTGATCACCCTAAAGGGGCTGACCTACGCCCCGACAGGCGGGATTGTCGCGGCCCCTACGACTTCACTGCCGGAGCAGTTCGGCGGCGAAAGAAATTGGGATTACCGGTACTGCTGGCTGCGGGATGCCACCTTAACGCTGTACTCGTTACTGGGAGCGGGCTACCACGAGGAGGCCAAAGCCTGGAGGGACTGGCTGCTGCGCGCGATCGCCGGCAGTCCTTCGAAGCTTCAGATTCTTTACGGAGTCCAGGGAGAGCGGAGGCTGCCTGAATTCAATCTGGAATGGCTCGCGGGATTCGAAAAATCTTCTCCGGTTCGGATCGGAAACGCCGCTTCAGGGCAGTTTCAACTCGATGTCTACGGCGAAGTCCTCGACTGCCTGTATCAATGTCGGCGGGCTGACATTGCACCGGACGAAATGGCGTGGCGGCTGGAGCAGGGATTGCTGGAGTTCATCGAATCGAACTGGTCCCAACCCGATGAGGGTATATGGGAGGTGCGCGGCGGGCGGAGGCATTTCACGCACTCCAAAGTCATGGCGTGGGTTGCTGCCGACCGCGCGGTGAAGTCCATCGAGGAATACAAGCTGGACGGAGACGCCGCGCGTTGGAAGGCTCTGCGCGCCAGTATCCATGATGAAGTCTGCCGCCAAGGTTACAATGCCGGCAAAGGATGCTTCACACAGTTCTACGGCTCAGACAAGCTCGATGCCAGTCTGCTCATGATCCCCCTCGTGGGATTCCTGCCAATCACGGACGAGCGCGTTCAGCGCACCATCCGGGCGGTAGAGGCAGAATTGATGGAAAACGGTTTTGTATATCGTTATCACCCTGACACATCCGTGAGCGTGGATGGTCTCCCGCCGGGAGAAGGCGTATTTTTACCCTGTTCCTTCTGGCTTGCCGATTGCATGGCCTTGTCAGGGCGACAGGCCGAGGCGGAGGAATTATTCGAGCGCTTGCTGGCGTTGCGCAACGATCTCGGTCTGCTGGCCGAAGAATATGACCCTGTCGGCAAGCGCCTGGCGGGGAATTTTCCCCAAGCCTTCTCACATGTCGGCCTGGTGAATACAGCCCAGAACCTTTCCCGCGCGGGGGGCCCGGCGGGACTTCGATGCGGCTAATAAGTAATCCCACGCCATTTGATTGACATTTGGCAGCAATGTTGGTGATGCTGCGAGAGTGAGTTTAAGAGTCCGTCTGTTGCTCCTGGTTCCGGTGTTGCTTGTGGCATCCTGCTGCTCCATCAAACAGGGCATCGTTATCAGGAAGCGGGCGCGGTTCGCGATGGATTCGCCCTACTATCCCTCTTCGTTGTTCCGTTTCAGCATCCCCGACATTTATTGGGTCGAAATCGAAGGACGCAATAACAAGGGTAAGTTGGCCAGGCGGGAAGTAATCCTGTTCCGGGCTGACTGGGACAAGGTTAACGTGGGTGATCACTGGCCACGCCTGGCGGTCAACAAACACGCGCCGGATTCGTCGAAATAGTTGGCGGCCAATCGGCTGCCACTCCCTGGCTTAAGCGAGGATACCCTTCACCACGTCAGCGTCGATGACTCCAACCAACCGCTGATCGAGGCCCTGGAACTTGTAGGAGTAATGATTCGCGTCGATGCCGAACTGATTAAGGATCGTGGCGTTGAGATCGCCGATATGCACCGGGTTCTGAACAATGTTATAACTGAAGTCATCGGTAACGCCATAGCTGATGCCCGCTTTGATTCCCGCGCCTGCCATCCACATGGTGAAGCAACGCGGGTGATGATCGCGCCCGTAGTTGGCGTGCGTAAGAGTGCCTTGGGAATATACCGTCCGGCCAAATTCGCCACCCCAAATAACGAGGGTGTCATCCAGAAGGCCTCTTTGCTTTAGATCCTGAATCAAGCCATAGCAGCCGCGATCAACATCCCCGCACTGCAGGCGCATGCTTTCCGGCAGATTGGAGTGCTGGTCCCAACCACGATGAAATATTTGCACGAAGCGGACTCCGCGCTCGGCCATCCGGCGCGCCAGCAGGCAATTCGCCGCGAAAGTTCCCGGCTCCCTCGCCGCGTCACCGTAAAGATCGTAGGTTGCGGCAGGCTCGCCGGAGAGGTCGGTAAGTTCGGGCACCGCTGTCTGCATGCGGAAAGCCATCTCATATTCGGAGATGCGCGTCTCAGTCTCCGGATCCCCGATGCGCTCGTGCTCGATACTGTCTAGCGCTGTCACTCCATCAAGCATGTCGCGGCGGATTGACCGCTCAACGCCATCTGGATCTGTAAGGTAAAGCACCGGATCTCCCGAGCCGCGCAGACAACAGCCAGCGTGCTCCGAAGGGAGGAACCCGGCAGACCAGAGCCGGGAAGACAATGCCTGAATGTTCTTCTTGTTGGTAAACTTCGAGGTCAGGACAACGAACGTGGGAAGATTTTCATTGAGCGAACCAAGACCGTAAGAAATCCAGGAGCCAAGCGAAGGATGCCCGGTGTTCATGTTCCCGGTTTGGATGAGAGTGATGGCTGGTTCGTGATTGATCGCATCCGTCCAGACGCTCTTGATGACGGCAAGGTTGTCCACAACCTGACTCGTCCATGGAAGCAGGTCGCTTACCCATGTGCCGGATTGCCCGTATTGCTTGAAATCAAAAATGGAAGGGGCCAGGGGAAATCTCGACTGATTTGAAGTCATGCCCGTGAGACGCTGGCCATTGCGCACGGAGTCGGGCAGATCCTTGTCGAACATCGCCTTGAGGTTTGGCTTATAGTCCCATAGATCGAGCTGGGATGGGGCTCCAGCCATGAACAGGTAAATCGCGCGCTTGGCTTTAGGAGCAAAATTAGGAAGAGCGGCCGTCAGGCCAGTCGCATCCCCAGTGGCCGCAGCCCGGGCGAGTTGCGACAGGAAAGAGCCACCTAGCATGGAAGCGAGAGCGGCGCCACCCAGCCCCTTGGCTGCCTTGCCAAGGAATTGCCGCCGCGAGTGTTGCTGACAGAAAAAATCCAGAGGTTCCATGATTCGACCTATTTATTGAGTGTTTCGTCGAGGTTGATGAACTGGCTGGCCACCATAGTCCACGCCGCCTGCTCCGGCGCCGGAATGGAAGCGTCCACGGGGCTGTCCCCAACTTTAAGAAGCTGCGCGGCGGAGTCAGGCTTCTTGGTATAGGCATCGCTAAACCGCGAGAGAGACTTCATGAAAATCTGCTTTTCCCGGTCGTCGAGGGGACGGGCGAGCAAACGCTCGGACATATAATCCAGCCGCGCTGCAGGATCGGAAGCGGCGGAAATCGCATGCGCGGCGAGGTTGCGGGCGGCTTCGACATATTGCGGATCATTTTCCACCAGCAAGGCCTGGAGAGGTGTATTCGTGCGGTCACGGCGAACGGTGCAAGTTTCCCTCGTAGGCACGTCCAGCGTCGCGAGGTCGGGATTGGGCGCGAGGCGTTTCCAATAGGTATACATGCTGCGCCGATAGTTATTTTCCCCTTTGTCCGGGACATAAGTTTCGTTAGTCATGGAGACCACCTCCCAAATACCCTTGGGCTGATACGGCTTGACGCTCGGACCGCCAATCTTCGGCACCAGCAAACCGCTTGCCGCCAGGGCTTGGTCTCGGATCATCTCGGCATCCATCCGGAAACGCGGTCCATGCGAAACGAGGCGATTTTCAGGATCCTGATCGTGTTTTTCCTGGGTGATCCGGTCCGATTGCATGTACGCCGCAGATGTCACCATCAGCTTCAGCATGTGTTTAACGTTCCAATGGGAATCCTCGAATTCGACCGCCAGCCAATCGAGTAAGGGTTGGTTGACGGGCCGCTCGCCCATCATCCCAAAATCTTCGGACGTCTTTACGATACCCACTCCAAAAAACTGCTGCCAGAATCGATTGACGGTCACTCGCGATAGGAGCGGGTTGCTGGGATCAACAAGCCACTGCGCCAAGCCGAGCCGGTTCTTGGGAGCACCCTTCGGCATGGGAGGCAGAACCTTGGGTACACCCGGCTCAACCTTCTCACCAGGCTGATCGTACTGCCCCCGCTTGAGCACGTAGGCAAATGCCGGAGTCGGTTTATCATCCATCACCATCGTAACGGGACTTCGTTCGGAAATAGCCTCAAACTCCGCTTTCAGCTTGTTTGCGGTAGCTTTTAGTTGGGCCAGCTTGGGGTCATCCTTGAGCAGGTAGTTCAGAGCCCAAGTTTGCTGGGCGGGGGAAAGTTTCTCTACGGGGATGTTCTGAACAAACGGCAAAACTTCGCTCCCGCTCAGAGCCTTGATTTCAGTCATCCCGAGGAGGCGTTTGTAGACGCGAACGTCCTGTATGGCGACGCCGGGAGCGCCATCGCCCCCGCTGCGCCGGCCGAGTATAAACTGGGCGGGAGAGCGGATCGATTCAGTCAGGCTATCTTCGCCGGGCTTCGTTGTCGCAGCCTCTCCATCAACATAAACTTTCAAGCCGGACGCCTTGCTGGAGCCGTTGTAGGTGACGAAGACGTGCTGCCACACTCCGGGCGTTAGCGGCTTGGAAGCCACTTGTTTGATCGCATTGCGAGGCCAGAAGCTTATCAGATGCGCAGTTGGTTTTCCATTCTCAAGCCATAAATCCCATCCCCGGAAGTTGTCATTCCGATCCATCCGGGAGAAGAGAGCGCCTGTAGGCGCGCCCGTGACCTTGACCCAGGCCCCATACGAAAAAGAATCCTTGGTATCGAAGTCACCTAGGTTTCCAAGTTCGGCGTAGCTCGTCCCATCCAAAAGTGGGGCTGGGCCCAGCACTCCGCCATCAACCCACTTTGGCTCGCCTGTAAGTGAATAAGCGACATTGGCGGTGCTCTGGATCTTCCCCCCATCGTTTTCCCTGAGAAGAAGTCGAACCTCCAAATCCTTCGTATTGACGGGTGGCTGGAGCTTCGAACTTGCGAGTCGCTGCAATATGCCGGGAGCCGCCGTTTGTCCCTTGCCCGCGATATAAGTTGCCATATAGGCGCTGATTGCGTTTTGCGCGGCTTCCCGCTCCTTCGGTAAAGCATCCCACCGAGCCCGGTCGGCCTCCGCTGGCAGTACGATGTAGGGGGTGACGGTCGGAAACTTGCGATCCGTGATTCCCTTTTGCGTTGTGTTACGGAAGAAGGCCGTGAATTGGTAAAATTCCTTCTGCGAAATCGGATCGAACTTATGGTCATGACACGCGCAACAGCCCATTGTCAGACCCAGGAAAGTCGCAGCGTTTGTTTCGACATGTTCCTTGGCGTAGGTCGCAAGCAATTCCGCTTCGATGCTGCCGCCCTCCGCCGTCGAGATACCGCAGCGGGTAAAGCCCGTTGCCACTTGCTGGTCGATAGTCCGATTCGGCAACAGATCTCCCGCTACTTGTTCAATAGTGAAGCGGTCGAATGGCTTGTTGTCGTTGAACGCCTTTATAACCCAGTCCCGGTACGGCCAGGTCGGGGCTGGTTCATCAATGTGCTGCCCGACCGTTTCCGCAAACCGGGCGGCGTCCAGCCAGTAGCGGGCTTCGTGTTCTCCGTAGTGCGGGCTCGCGAGCAAACCATCCACGAGCTTTTCATAAGCTCCTGGAGATTTATCGGCAAGAAAGCGGGCGATGTCGTCCGGCGTGGGCGGCAGCCCGGTGAGATCCAGCGTCACTCGGCGAAGGAGAGATCGGCGATCCGCTTCAGCCTCCGGCGCGAGGCCTTTTGATTCCATTTTGGCAAGAACAAAGCTGTCGATGGGATTCTTCACCCAGCCCGCCTGCTTCACATCCGGCTCTGGAGGGCGCTCCGGTTTCACAAACGCCCAATGCTCCTGGTATTCGGCGCCATCCTTGACCCACCGGGTCAGGAGCGCGATTTGAACAGGAGTAAGTGTCTTGTGAGTGCTCGGAGGGGGCATCACCTGATTGGGATCCTTCGACGTGATGCGCTGTATGATCGCGCTGGTCTCAGGATGCCCCTTCACGATGGCCGGAAGGCCATTCTTGCGCGAAAGAAACGCGAACTCAGCGCGATCTACGCGCAGATCGGCTTTGCGCGCCGTGGCGTCCTGACCGTGGCAAAAGTAGCAGTTATCCGAAAGGATCGGGCCGATATGTTCGTTAAACGTAATCTTCGAGGGCAGCGAAGCCTCCGTGGCGGCGTCGGCCTGGTTCCCCGAGGAGGTCGCAAAGTTCTTGAAAGAAATAAACGATGCTCGGACCAACCCTGCCGCTCCCGAAAGGACGATCAACAGAACCGCTATGACAGCGAAACGCCTCATGGTTTAGGGGAAGGCACCGGGAGGGAAGACGATACGTTCTTGCCACCGGTTCTGGCCATAACCGGTTTGACTGTCGGAACGGACGTTTGAACGTTCATAAGCGCTTTGGGCACAGGGTCAGCTTTTACTATTTCCAGCTTCGGAAGCAGCTTGCCCAGTTTGGCGCGCCCCGCCTCCGACACAGGAGTGCCTTGAATATACAATTTCCGCAGCTTTTTCAAGGAGGAAAGGCTCGCAAGCCCCGCGTCAGTGACGCGCGTGCCGTACAAGTTCAGGATCTCGAGGTTCGCAAGGCCGCCAATTGCCGCGAGCCCCCGGTCGCCAACCTTTGTCTCTTGTAATTCCAGCCGGCGCAGCCCCGGCATCTTCCCGCATTCGTCCAAGCCGGCATCCGTAACCTTCGTGCGGCGCAGATCGAGTATCGCAACGTGTTCCGCGACTGGCGCGAGCGCCCGGAGTTGATCGTCTCCGAATTTCTCTGGGTAGGGATTCGCCGAGAATTCCAGGGCGGTATCCCCCGGCGCGATAGCTCGCAGGTACCCAGGCACGTCCTTTTGCGCCGCGGCCACTATGGGCGCAAGCTGCGCCAGCGCATGCTGCTTCTCCGCCTCCTGCTTTTTGCGGACGGATTCGGGAACGTTCCGGCTCATCGCCAGTTGAACTTCCTCCGGAGGCAACAGCTCCCCTACCGTCTTGCGATCAGGCGCGCCCGCCCCAACCCACCAATCCAGTATGAGACGCTCGTCGTCGCTCAACTGTGTCTTACCCTTGGGCGGCATGTGTTTGGGATCGGACTCGGGGAGGTCCAGGTACCGAATCAGGGAGCTCTTCGCTGGGTCTCCAGCAATCAACACGGCGCCGCTATTGCCGCCCTTCACGATTTGATCAAATCCATCCAGCCTCAAGCCCCCCTTTGCCTTTTGTCCGCTGTGACACCCGACGCAACGCTCCGTGAGCACCGGCTGCACCTCCTCCGCAAACGCGACTCGTTCCGGGAGCGGCTTCCACGGCAGATCAGCCGGATCGATATGGATGGGCAAGCCAAGCAAATGCCGGATCGGGTTGGGCGCGTACTCCGTGAGATAATCCTCGCCATGGGTGATGGACGCGCCGAGGTGTCCGGCAAGCGCCAGGGCCCCGGCGGTAACCAGCAGCATGAGCTGGCAGGACACGGAAGCCAGGCGGCTGGACGGATGGGCGTCGCCGATCAATTTGAAAAGCAGCGCGAAGTTTGCCCCGAACGCGGTGATCATCGCCGCGATAAAGTGTCTCTGGAGAAGAACGGGCTCATACCCTCCGCTATACGAGAGCATCCAGCCAAGGACTGTCGAAGCCACTGCGCTAAGCGCCGCGCAGAACATGAGGAAGGTGATCATCTGCGGCTGCACTTCGGGCACCCATTGCCTCAAGCCGCGTATATGCGCGTGTTCCAGGATGATCGCGAGCAATATCAGTCCGATCGGCACGTGAAGCACAACCGGATGAAAGCGGCCCAGGAAAAGCGCGAAGGGCGGGATCGTCTTGCCATCCCCCACTTGCAGGAAAGGCAGGAGAGCGAGCACGAAAATGCTCAGCAAACAGATGACAAGCATACCCCGGGGAATCCGGTGGCCGATCTGCGCTTTTCTAAACCGGCCTGGAGGTTTTTGGATAGACAAGGGGGGCGGAAACGACTATGCAAAAACACGCTCCCCTTGTCAATGGGAGCGCTCCCCTGCTTATGACTCCTTCCTATTCCCGACGGGCATTCATTCAAACCACCACCCTCGCTGCCGCTGGATGCTCCCTGCTTGCTCGTGCTTCCGCCGCCGCGGACGATCCTGATATTCTAGGCCAGGGCGATCACCGCTATAAGGCGGTGCCGAAATGGGGGGTCCTCACGAAGGACACCCCGGTAAATGATTGCCACTCGATGGTGCAGGACAAGCGCGGGCGGCTGCTTTTGCTCACCAATGAGTCCCGCAATAACGTCATCATTTACGACAAAAGTGGCAAGCTCCTGGACACATGGGGACATGATTTTCCCGGCGCGCACGGAATGAGGCTGGTCAACGAGAATGACGAAGAGTTCCTCTTCATCACGGACTACGCGCGGCACCAGGTTTTCAAAACCACCCTGGATGGCAAAATATTGATGACGCTGAACGCCCCTTACGAAAGCGGGCATTTCGTCAATGCGGAGCAGTTCAAACCGACAGATGTTGCCATGGCGCCCGATGGCAGCTTCTACGTCATGGACGGTTACGGCACTTCCCTGATTCTCCATTATAACGCAAAGGGTGAGCTGCAGCGCCTCTTCGGTGGCCGTGGAAAAGCTCCGGAAAGCGTGAACGAAGCGCACGGTGGCACAGTGGATATGCGTGATCCGGCGCGCCCCGTCCTCCTCGTCACGTCGCGTCAGGATTGCTCCATAAAGCGGTTCAGCCTGGAAGGAGCCTATCTGGGCGAGATCAAGCTGCCGAACGCGCTGCCTTGCAACATGTACTTCAAGGGGGATGCCATTTACATTCCACAACTGCGGATGCGAGACGCGAAGAGCGCCGGATTTCTGACGATCCTGGACTTGCATGATCGGGTGATTTCGAATCCGGGCGGCGCTCCTCCCGAATACGACGGAGAGAACAAACTTTTACCTCTCCAGCGAACGTCCCCACTTTTCACGCATCCGCACGGGCTCGTAGTGGACGATGAAAACTGCATCTATGTCGCGCAGTGGGCTTCGGGACAAACTTACCCGATCAAGCTCGAGCGGGTCTGAACAGGCCGCGCTTTCGCGCTTACTCACAGCCCCGCCCAGGCGCTGATTCCGTTAAAGAACCTTGCCATTAGGCGCGGAACTGCCTAGGAAGACTACTCCCCGCAATAAATCATCCCCATCAAATCCCCCACATTGAATACAAATAAGAAAAGCATATTCATCGGCGAAGACGGCAAAAACCTCTTCTTCACGTTCGCGCTGGTAAGCTCCCTGTTCCTGCTATGGGGTTTCTGTAATGGCATGATTGATGTCATGGACAAGCATTTCCAGGAAGAACTGCACCTCACTTTATCCCAGTCCGCGAATGTGCAATGGGCGCATTACCTGGGCTATTTTCTGATGGCGATGCCCGCGGGTATGTTGGCGAGCAAGCTTGGCTACAAGGGCGGGATCATCACCGGCTTACTGATGGTCGCGGCGGGCGGGTTTTGGTTTATCCCCGCGACGCATATCGCCGCCTTCTGGGCATTCCTTGTAGGTGTGTGTTTTATCGCCGCGGGGCTTACCTTTCTCGAGACGATCGCAAATCCCTACACGACCGTTCTCGGGCCCAGTGAGTTCGCAGCGACTCGCATCAACCTTGCCCAGTCCTGCAACGGGATCGGTTGGATTTTCGGTCCAATCGCCGGCAGCATGTATTTCTACTCGAAAGATACCCACGGGGCGAGCACGGGCAGCGCAACCCTTTACATCCCTTACGTGGGAGTAGCCGTGGTGGTCATCATCCTTGCAGCAATCTTCTTCTTCGCAAATGTGCCCGACATCAACACCGAGGACGACTACCATCTTGACGACGCGACCCCCGGGGTTTCCCACTCCATCTGGTCCCACCCGCACTTCGTAATGGCGGTAGCCGCTCAATTTTGCTACGTCGCGGCCCAATCAGGAATTTTCAGCTTCTTCATCAACTACATGACCTCTGAAGTCCCGGCCATTCCGGCTTCGTGGACATCTTTCATGCATCCTGGATGGCTTGAGACCGGCAAGGATGGCGGCGCTGCATTTCAGCAACGCCTTCGCCTCCCTATCTGGCATCGGCGGGCTTTGTTTGCTTCCTGCTCGGACGGTTCACGGGAGCCGCGTTGTTGAAGAAGGTCGCCGCGCACAAGATGCTTGCGATCTACGCCATCGTGAACGTGGGCGCTTGCCTTCTCATCATCTGCAAGTTGGGCTGGGTTTCGGTGATCTGCGTTTTTGTGAGTTACTTTTTCATGTCCATTATGTTCCCAACGATTTTCGCGCTTGGCATCTTCGGCCTTGGCGTCCGTTCCAAAAAAGCATCGGCTTTTATTGTAATGGCGATCATGGGCGGCGCGCTCCTGCCGAAGTTGATGGGCTACATCGCGGACAACTACGGAATGTCGCGGGGATACGTCGTGCCGATGTTCTGCTTCGTCTTTGTCGCTTTCTACGGGTTGAACTGGTCGCGGTTCAGTAAATCGGAGGGGCTTGTCGGCGGCTACTCCCCCTCGATTACCCACTGAAGCCAAAGATTACGGCTCTAGATTTCGGGCTCCGCCTCAGCCAGCAGGAGATCGTAGCCGACAAAATTCTGCCGCTCGATTTTCGAGGGCTTCAGAATGATGCGCTTTATCCTCCTGCTCACGCCGGAGTGGTCCCGGTATTCGTGATCCTCGACGGAACTTATGATGGTGTCGCCAAACGGGCGGCACAAGAGAGTCATGCCCCCAAGGGAAATAGAGGCGACCGCGTCCCGTATGGTCACCTCCTGATCCACGATGAGAGCGGACTCGAACGACTCTGCTTCAAACAATTCATAAAAGTCGCGCACGCGTAGTTCCCCGTTTTTCTTGTCGAACTGAAAAGTGCGCACCACCTCGCTGCAATGCGCCTCTGACGGGTAGCACGCCGTGAGATCGACAGAAAATTCCGTCTGCTCTTTGCCAATTTCAGCGCTCAGGACTTTCGCAAGGTATTTCGGGCCGGCCGATTGCTCAAACCCGTTGATGATGGGAATGGAATGGCCCTGCGAGCGCGCCGCGAGGAATTGATACCGTTTTTCCCGCAGATACTCCTTTGTATATTCTGGCGCGCCTATCTCGATGGCAAACGCATGGCCGTTGATATTCAGGATGAAGCTGCCGCAATCGTTATGGTTGTGGTGCTCGGCGTTGTTGCCCCCTTTTGCCGCGAAGTCCCACATATTGCCGCGGATATCCCGTCCGTGGCTGACGATTACGCCTGTGTCCTTGAAGTAAACGTCCTCGCGCGCGACCTGGACGTCTTGTGATAAATCCCGCGGGGCGTTCAGGAGGAGTCGGGCCAGGTAAGTGAGATCAGCGCGCTGCGCTTGCAGATTGATGCCCGTTTTATTGAGGCGCTTGTATGCCCTATATCCATGCGCGCGGCAGAGATCATCCACCAACCGGGAACCAAGGTAGGTTAGCAAAGCGGGGTTCAGCGCGCCGGTCCTGGGGCTGTCAGAAAAGTTGACCAGATGGAAATTCTCCAGGCAAACGCGAGGGCCGTATTTTGCGATCTGCCTGATATGCGCGTCCCCTACGAAAAGGGAGAGTTCGCCCCCCGTTCTCGCCTCGATCTGGGCATTCAGATTCGCGAAAGCTCCAAATCCGTGCTGCCAATAGCCCGGGCCCTCCAGACACGCGCCGTCCGCGTCGAATCCACGAAGGAAAAGAGGCAGCGATTTTTTTGCGAGCAAGAGCATCCTCGCCACAATGTCCAGGTCAACCTCCACGGCCAGCGCGGCCCCTATGATGCCCTGGTGGCACACGGCGTTCCAGTTATTTGACTCCCGGGTCCAGGCAAAATCTTCGTGCCTGTTGAGGTAATTAAGAAAGAACTGAGTGTGCAACCTCCAGTAAATTTCGCCCACGATATCCTCGGGCAGAACCTCCCGAAACATATCGACGATTTCCGCCAGCATGTTCGCGGTCTCCGCGGCGAAGATGTCGATGCGAGAAGGATCTTTCCCGGAATGTGAGTTAACATGCGCGGGTCCCGCCCACGAAAACTCAGACAGAATCTCCCTCACCTTGGCAACCAGGGAGGGCACCCACATGGCTCGATCCGTTTCCAAGAGGGCGCACACGGCGGCGCGTCCAAGTATGCGGCGCCTCTCAAAATAAACCGCCTCGAACCCCGCTCTGGCGCCCGTCGCGTAGAATTCCCGGTAAAGATCATCGGTCAACAGCGGCATCGGGCGGCCCACTTCCTTGCGAGCCAGTTGGCGTAAAGGGTCGATCCATTTCTGGATGGAAGGATCCGACGCGGCCTCCAGCCAGGCAGGAGCGCCAAGACGAGGCAGCAAAGGCTGATCTTGAGACTGAGCCAGCAGCCGCTGGAGATCATCCAGTGAGGGGCTGGACCTAAGAAGATTGAGCATTGTGGGGGCGGACCTGGCTCGGGGAAGTGAGGCCTATTTGAGATTCTCCGCGTTCAGGGAACGCAGCGCTTTGGGGATGAATACTCCGTCTTCACGGACTACTTTGCCATCGAAGCTTATCGTGCCTCCTCCGTAATCCGGCCGCTGGATGCAAACGAGATCCCAGTGGATCTGGCTCCGATTGCCATTGTCTGCCTCCTCATAGGCCTGTCCGGGAGTAAAATGGAAGGAGCCGCAAATCTTCTCGTCGAACAAAATATCGCGGATCGGATGGAGGATATACGGATTGAAGGCAAGTGAGAATTCGCCGATGTAGCGCGCTCCCGCATCGGAATCAAGGATTGTGGCCAGCTTCACCGGCTGGTTGCCGGATGCCTCAACAATACGGCCATCCCGAAATTCAAACCGGATGCTATCGAATGGAATACCCTGGTAGATGGAGGGCGCGTTGAAAGAGATGTGGCCCTGCACAGAGTTCCGCACGGGAGCCGTGAACACCTCCCCATCCGGTATGTTATAGGTGCCCCCGCAGCACACAGCGGGGATGCCCTTGATACTGAACCGCAAATCTGTGCCCGCCCCCTTGATCTCGACGAGATCGGTTTTATCCATCAGCTCTTTTAAAGCCCGCATCCCGGGTTGCATCCTGCCGTAGTCAAGCGAGCACACATCAAAGAAGAAGTCCTCGAATTGTTCCGTGCTCATCCCAGCTTGTTGTGACATCGATGGTGTCGGCCAGCGGAGTACACACCAGCGGGTTTTCTTGACGCGATAGTCGAGAACCGGCTTCAGCTTTTTGGCGATGATCTTCATCTTGTCGCCAGGAACGTCGGACATCTCCGCTATATTCCATCCTCCTCGCACGGCGATGTAGGCATCCATTTTCTTCATGCGAGCCAGTTCATACCCGGCGATGGTGGCGTACTGCTCCTCCAACGCTTCGCGGGCGAGTTCCCGCGCGATTCGAGCCTGGTTGATCTGAACGAACGGAGTCGCGCCCAAGGCGCGCGTCGCGCGGATCAAGGCGACAGCCATCTCCCCTGGCGTATCGTACATATCCAGAAGGACGGTGTCTCCTTGCTTCAAAGCCACGGAGTAACCGGTGAGAATCTTCGCGAGTTTATCGAGGCGGGAATCGGCGAGCATTTTTAGAGGGAAAGTTGGCGGACATCAGCATGCGAGGTTGCGCGCGGACACAGCGAAAATCACAAACTGGAGCTACGCAGTCTGGCAAAAAATGGTAGTTGTTACATCCTAAATCTTGCACCATCCGGTCCATTGCCTCTCTCCAAGCTTAAATCAAACCACGAACTGAGCATTCTCCGCGACGAACTCGCGTCGCGAGGAGAGCGCCTTGTTTTCACGAATGGCTGCTTCGACGTGTTCCATGCTGGGCACGCGCGTTACCTGGAACAGGCCCGCGCGCTCGGCGGCGTCCTCGCCGTCGGCCTGAATGGGGACGCGTCGGTTCGATCTCTGAAGGGCGAAGGACGCCCCGTCAATCCAGAGCGCGACAGGGCCGAGGTGCTTTGCGCCTTGGAATGTGTCGGATACGTCACGATCTTCCCGGAGGTCCGCGCGACAAGAATTCTCAGAGAGGTGCGCCCACACATCTATGTAAAGGGCGGCGACTACACTGCGGATACGCTGGATGCCGAGGAACGCGAGGAACTTGCCAGGGCTGGGTGTGAGATTCGAATCCTGCCGCTCGTGCCGGGAAGATCCACCACAGTGACGCTCCTCAGGCAGGCGGGCGGCGCTGCAGCGGCGCCCAGGCCGCTGCGCCTCGGCGTTTTGGGATCTGGCAAGGGGTCCAATTTTCAGGCGATCCAGGCGGAGATCGCCCGGGGAGCCCTGAACGCGGAAACGCGAGTGGTGATCTCGGACTGCAAAACCGCGCCGATTCTCGCCTTGGCTGAAAGCTACGGGATTACAGCGCGGTTCATTCCTCCCGGTCGATTTCGAACAAAGCTGGAACCCGAGGCCGAACAGGAGCTGCTGAAGATTCTCCGAGAGCAAGAAGTGGATCTGGTGGTGCTGGCGGGTTTTATGCGGCTGGTGAAAGCCCCTCTTCTGAACGCGTTTCCACGGAGGATCATCAATATCCACCCTTCGCTGCTTCCAAAGTTTCCAGGATTGGAAGCCTGGCGACAGGCGCTTATCAGTGGTGAAAAGATCACAGGATGCACAGTCCATTACGTGGATGCGGGCATTGATAGCGGCGAGATCATCGCGCAGCGTGAAGTGCCCATTCTCGAAGCGGACACGCCGGAAACGTTGCACGCTCGCATCCAGGGTGCGGAACACATTCTCTACCCGGAAGTGATTGATTCACTCCGCAGCCACATTCTGGCGATCTCATAACCCGTGCTGCGCCTCTTCGATCTAAACCCCGAGCAGGAAAGGGCGGTTCGAACGACCTCCGGGCCGGTTTTGATCCTTGCCGGCGCTGGCACCGGCAAAACCCGAGTCATCACCTCCCGCGTGGCATTTTTGATTGCCCAGGGTTTTGACTCGGGGCGGATCCTCGCGCTGACGTTCACCAACAAGGCGGCCAACGAGATGCGCGAGCGGCTTAAAGCGATGGTGGAACCGGCAGAAGCGAAGAAAGTGACCATGTCCACGTTTCACGCCTTATGCCTGCGCATCTTGCGGCAGCATATTGACAAGCTGGGGTACAAAAACAACTTCAGCATCTACGATGAATCGGAGCAGCTTGGCCTCATCAAAAAGATCATCACGCGGACTGCTGCGCGGGATGAAAAACTCGATCCGCATCTCGCGAAGAACCTGATCAGCAAGGCGAAGAACCTCGGACTGGAAGGCGCCGCGAACGAGCAAACGCTGGCAGGCGCTGTTTACGCCAAATACCAGCAGGAGCTGAAAGCGAAGAACGCGTTGGATTTCGATGACCTGCTCGTGCTCACGGTGCGTCTTCTACGCGAGCATGAAGACGCGCGGGCGCATTGGCAGCAGCGTTTCGGCCACGTCATGGTTGACGAGTTCCAGGACACGAACAAGCTGCAACTCGATATGGTGGGCCTGCTCACGGCGGCCGAACGAAACATCTGCGTGGTGGGTGACGATGATCAGAGCATCTACGGGTGGCGCGGCGCGGAGGCGTCGAACATCCTGGATTTTGAAAAGCATTTCCCAAATCCATCCGTAGTTAAACTCGAGCAGAACTACCGGAGCACGAATGTGATTCTGGGGACCGCGAACCGTCTCATACGCAACAACCCGCGGAGGCACGCCAAAAAGCTGTGGAGCGCCAGCGGCGAAGGCGAAAAGATTCGCAGCATCCAGATGCCCGATGATCGGGTCGAGGCTTCGTTCATCATCGAAGAAATCGAGCGGCGCAAGGATTCGGAAGGCTTGAAGTGGGAGGATGTGGCTGTGCTCTACCGCATGAACGCGCAATCGCGTTTGCTTGAGGAGAATCTCCGGAGGCTGCAAATCCCCTACAGGCTTGTGGGAGGAAAGAGCTTTTTCGATCGGCGGGAGGTAAAGGATCTGCTGGCATACGCCACGTGCCTCTTGAACGCGGATGACGACGTCGCGCTGCTGCGGATCATCAATACACCCGCGCGTGGAATCAGTCCCCTGACAACCGAGCGCGCGCTGGAATTGAGCATGCAGGAGAAATGCAGCCTGTTCGAAGCGCTCCGCAGGCCTGATTTTTTGAACGCGCTCCCAAAACGCGCCGCGGACTTTGTTTCCCGGTTCATGACTCTGCTGGATGACTATGAGACAAGGGTGAACACCCCTCTCGTGAACGCGTCGCCTATTCTAAGCGCCCTCATGGAAGAGGTCGGCTACTACGAAGACCTGAAGCGCAGTTGCAAAACGCCTGAAGAAGCATTGAGCCGGGAGTCAAACGTCCGGGACATGATCGACGCGCTCGCCCGCTATGAGGGACGCGAGACAGGAGGTCTCCGCGGATTTCTGGACGAGGTCGATCTGGATAGAAGCCGGGAGGAGGAAAAAAAGGATGATTCCGCGGGCGTTACCCTCATCACAATGCATGCCGCCAAGGGTCTGGAGTTCGGCTATGTCTATCTCATCGGCCTTGAGGAGGGTCTCCTGCCGCATGATCGCTCCAAAGCAGAAGGCACACTCGATGAGGAGCGGCGCCTCTTATACGTGGGGATCACACGAGCGAAACGGGTGCTGACTCTTACCCACTGCCGAAGCCGAATGAAATTCGGCAGCGCGTCCCCTTGCACCGCGAGCACGTTCATTAAGGAACTTGCCGGCGAGTCGGTGGAACAGGTGACGTACGAAAAGCTGATGAATACGCCCGTCGCGGCAGAATCAGTCAGCAGCAGGTTCGCTCAGATGCGCGCCGCTCTCGGCAGGGTTTAAGACATTCCTCGCTGCCCGTAGGTCGCATCCGCGCCGTGTTTGCGGCTGTGATGCTTTCTCATCAATTCCTCCGGAATTGACAACGCCAAGGGGTTGAGCTGGATCGTCTTGATCGCCATCTCAGCGACAATCTCCAGCGCCAATGCCGTCTCCACCGCCTTCGCGCCCGAAACACCCCACACAAAGGGGCCATGTCCTTGAACAAGCACGGCGCGGGTTTCAAGGGGATCGCGCCCTTTGAAGCATTCCACGATGACGTTCGCCGTCTCTAATTCGTAGCCGGCCTCGATCTCACTCGCCGTCAGGAGCCGCGTGACGGGAACCTCTCCAGGAAAGTAGTCCGCGTGGGTGGTTCCGAAGCACGGAATACCCCGGCCCGCTTGGGCGAAGGCCACTGCGTTCCGTGAGTGCGTATGCGCCACCGACCGGATCCCGGTGAATGCCTGGAATAGCCTCATGTGGGTGGGTGTGTCCGATGAGGGCCGCAGGCTGCCTTCAACCACCCTCCCCTCGAGATCCACAACAACCATGTCCCTGGCTTTCAGCGCTTTGTAGCTCACGCCACTCGGCTTGATCGCGAACACGCCCAGGTCAGCGTCGCCCACACTCACGTTGCCAAACGTGAGATCCACCAGCTTGAACTCTGGAAGGAGAAGGTTCGCTTCGAAGCATTCACTCTTGAGATCGTCGTAAACCATGGATTGAAGGCTACTTCGAAAGCAGACCGCTTCGGAATACGTTTTCGCCAGGGTAAGGCGGCGCAATCGGGCAACGGAGTGAACACCTCCGCAAAGCCAAGAAGTTTGAACGCGTCGAACAAGGCCGCGCCGCAGTGAGTGAAGGCCACGGCGGCGTGATGATGAAAACGCCCAAGGAGCACGTGGCGGTAGAAACGGCTGAACCCCGGGAGATAAGCCGTCCCCGTGCAGCCGAAGGTCTTTGGATCCAGGTCAAGGAAGTGGCCCTCGCAAATGTAGGCCCGCATCTGATCGCCAACGCCATGCACTTGCAGAACCGTGATCGGGGATCCTGCGATCTGGCCTTCAATTGTCCCTCGCGTGATATCAGGCGCGGTATCCGGTTCCATGAGGCGCTTCATTATGACCTGATGCTTCATCTCCGCCCCCTTCAGCAGCGTGCTTGAAGTGTTGCCGCAGTGGAACATCCCCACCATATCCCGGATGGGGTAGCTCTTCAGGCTTTCATGCAAATCCTTTGGGATGCTATGGTTGATGTCCAGGATGGTGACCGTGTGGTCTGACGCGTACTGCCCCAACAGCTCGGCGATGAGGGAATAACAGTCGTTCTCGCACGCGATGGGAAAACCAGCAGCCGCCATGCGCCCGTTTATGAAACAAGGCACATGCTTCAGGCTGAACTCCTGTTCGGACCAGCACTGCGTCGCGATGCCCGAAAGCTTCAGCCGATCCCGGAAGTTCCTGATAGCTTGCTCATACGCCGAAAGCCGCCCCGCAAATTCCTCATCGGGGATGCTGGGCATCTCCTTCTTCATGTCTTCCCTGATGAGGGCTGTGTCCTCTTTTTCCTTAATCGCTCGAATCTCGTTCTGGAGGTCGAACAATCCAAATTCCTCCACTTCAACTCCAATGGAGTTTACCGACGCGAGGTTATAGTTGCATGTCTCAAAATCGCGAGGGCGCGGCCCGAAAAGCCCTACAGTGGCGTTCCTCGTGCCTTTCACCACTTTGACAACCGTTGTGAAATGCGCGATCTCGCGAACTCCTTCTTCGGCGCTCACGACCGGGCACTCCGGGATATGCACTTTCCCCAGCAAGCCCCGCTTGCTGACTCCGAGCGCGGCGGAAAGCAGTCCGCACAGGGCATCCCCGCGCTTTTGGAGCAAACTCGCGCCCGACTCTTCGGCAGCGGCCAGCATCATCACGGGACCGCTGAAAGCCTTAATGAAACAGGCATCCTCGATCTCCGGAGAGAAGTTACCCAGGAAGAACACTACCGCGTCGCAGCCAGCTTCCATCAACTGCCGGGCGGCCTCTCTCGCGTGATCCTTCGTCTCGATGATCCGGCTTTCGCCGATCGGTGTAAGCGGATGCAGACCGGCTTCGCTGCAGGCCTTCAATAAACGCTCGGTTCGCTCCTCCGAAAGAGCGCGCGGGAAGCAGTTCCTCGAAGCGGAAACAAGGCCGAGTTTAACTTCGGGTGAGTAGATTCCTGGCGGTAGATGCATTCTGTGGTCGTTTTGTGGGGGTTAGGCGTTCTGCTCCTGTCGAAGAAGGATCAGGTCACGCATGATGCGTGATAAATCGGCGGACGTTTGCGACCACCCGAACGCGTCATGCAGTTTTAGGTACAACGCATAGATGCGATCGTAAACCCGTTTGTTTTCAGGATTTGGCGTCCATGTCTCGGGCTTCAGCGAAGTCATCACCGCCTGCGCGGTGGGAAAGTCGGGGTGTCCACCGGCCTCGGAGCCCGCCAGCACTGCGGCTGCGACGGCGCCGCCCAGAGCGCAAGCTTGTGGCGATCCGGCGACCCGCATCGCGCGTCCCGTTACGTCGGCATAGATCTGCATGAGGAAAGGGTTCCTTTCAGCAATGCCTCCGCAGCAGACAATATAATCGATGCGTACTCCATACTCCTCCAGGCGCTCGATGATCACTCGCGCTCCAAAGGCGGTAGCCTCGACCAGGGCGCGATAAATCTCCGCGCGCGTCGTATGGAGGGTCTGTCCCAGGAGCAGCCCCGTCAGCATCGGGTTCACCAGGACCGTGCGATTGCCGTTGTTCCAATCCAACGCGAGCAAGCCCGCTTGTCCGGGTTTTTGCTCGCGCGCCTGCTCTGCCAAATGCGTGTGCAGGGAAGCATCTCCTCCGCAAATGCCCTGAACCCACCATTTGAAAATGTCGCCCACCGCGGATTGTCCGGCTTCGATACCATAAAAGCCAGGCAGGATCGATCCGTTCACGATGCCGCAGATGCCGGGAATGTCGATGACCTGTTTGCCGACTGGAACGACACAGCAATCACACGTCGAAGTTCCAATGGCTTTCACCAGGACGCCTTCCTGGATGCCACTTCCGATCGCGCCGTAATGAACATCGAACTCACCGATCGCGATGGGTATCCCCGCCCGCAATCCTAGCTTCCGCGCCCATTCCGGGCAGAGAAAGCCAGCGGGTTCCGTGGCATCAAAGGCGTCGGCGTAAAGCCGGCCCCGCAGGGCTGCAAGTTCCGGATTCAGCATCGCGAGAAACTCTTCATCAGGCAGGCCGCCCCATTCTCCAGAGTAGAGCGCTTTGTGCCCGGCAGCGCAGATCCCTCGCCGGATTAGCAGCGGATCGGTCACGCCCCCAAGCACCGATGGAATATAGTCGGCGAGTTCCACCCAGCTATGGGCGGCGGCAAAAACATCGGGAGCTGTGTTTAGACAGTGCCATATCTTCGCCCAGAACCATTCCGACGAATACGTGTTGCCGCATTTGGCAATGTATTGCGGACGATGTCTCGCCGCGATTTCTGTAATTTTTGCTGCCTCCGCGTGGCTGGTGTGATCTTTCCAAAGCCAGCATTGCGCCGATAGATTGCCCTTCCATTCATCCGAGAACGCGATGGGAACATTCGCCTCATTGACGGGGATGGGGCTGGATCCCGTGCTATCGACACCGATTCCTATCACTCCCGCCGCCGAAAATGCCGGACTTCCCTCCGCTTGCGCAAGTGCCCCCAGGACGCATCCCTCCAGCCCAAACAGGTAATCTCCCGGATTCTGCCTTGCCACATGGGGATCGCTGGGATGAAGCAGGACACCCTCGTCGCCGCTCGGGTAGTTAACGACAAATGTGCCAACTTCTTTCCCATCCGCGCAATCGACTAACAGAGCTCTGACGCTATTCGTGCCGAAGTCGATTCCAAGAGTGTAGGCCATGGGAAAGCCGGGTCGCCTAAGTAACCCTCTTCACAGTAGCAAACGCGCAGCCGATTCGACGCCGCCCGTTCGCCGCTCGCTCGGACATTCTTCACGCGCCGCCAACGCGTCCTCAAACTCCGCCAACTTCTTGACCACGCCCTCCTTGGCAAGCAGCAACGCGTTCCCTATGAGAGCGGCGTCGAACTTATGAACATCCCTGATAGCCGCAATCTTACCGGGTGTGATTCCGCTCTCGGCGACTTTGACAGAGTCATGCGGCAGTTGATCCACCAGCTTCAAAGGTTCATCCTGTATGCTCAGATCACGGAACAATCCGACGCGCCTCAACACTCTCGATCCAAAATAACTCCCAAGGGGGTTTTTAGAGTCCAGTTTTCGGCAGTTGATGCCGAACACCACCGCGTTATCTGGAATCTTTCTGATCTCCGACAGGTTGTGAGACTCGAACAGGACATCCATCCCGAGTTCGGACGCAAGCCCTCCCAGGCGGACCAGCTCATCTTTATCGAGTATGTTAGCCATCAGAAGGATGGCATCCGCGCCGAAGACCCTCGCTTCCAGCACCTGATATTCTGAAAAGATGAAGTCCTTTCGGAGAATTGGTTTCGTGGTCTCTTTCCTCGCGCGCTCAAGGCGCTGTATCGTCATCCCGAAGTCGTGACGGTTCGTCAATACGGAGATAGCCTTCACTACGCTGCTCTCCTCAAACGCCCGCCCTGCGGCGGCTACATTTTCCGGAATCATCGGTCCCCCGCTTGGAGACTTTTCCTTAATCTCGGCGATGATCCCGAAACCCGCGCGCAACGCCGAGGAGAACGACCGGGCGGGAGGCGCGTCATCCAGTCGGCGACGCAGGTCACTTTCCGGGAGCGCCGCCTGCGCCCTTGCGAGGTCGGCTTCCGCCCGCTCGAGGATACCGCCTAGAAACGGCCCGCATTTTGTCGCTCGCATCGATTTACTACGGCGCTTCGCGGTGAGCCCGGTTGGCTGAAAGAGGGATGTTTCTCACAGGATCGCGCTTCAGCATAGTCGCCAAGGCACAGACTTCAAGATCGCAAACCTAGACAACCTCGCCGCGATTCACGAACTTTTCTCCATACCTTCGATCTCAAGATACGTGGGGGTGTCGTCATTAGGATTTCCCATTTGCTCGATGCGCATTTTCTTCAGAATCCATTCTCCATTAATTCGCTGCGGAGCAATCACCTTGAAGCGCTTGGCGAGTTTGCCCGCTTTGTCGAAAGCATCCGCCTGGAGGAAAGCTCCGCTTTGTTTGTCCACCCATAGACGCACGCTCCCATACTGGGAGCCTTTCGATATTCCCGGCTGCAGCAGAAGCTTCCAGCAGCCCCGCGTCAGGATGACCTGATCGCCCTCCAGAGTGACCGATGGCCAGTAAAGGAACTTCAGCGCGATGTCTTCGAAAGTGATGTCCGTTCCCCTCACCTTCCCGTCCAGCCGGGAGGCGGGGATGCGCTCAGTCCCCCCCTTCGTCGATTCGTCCAGCCGCGAAGACCTGTCGCCAAGGTGGAGAACCAACTCCTCGGGAGGATTTGTAAATGCGTAGCGGACGGTATCTCCGTCGAACGTGAGACGGAATGGGATGATCGTCGGCCCATGCCGCAGATGCCCATCCAACACCCGGTGCTGGCCACTCTGGTTGAGACGGGCATTCCTGAGGATATCCTGCGGCGCCGGATCAGCGGCCGACATGCCGCCAACGCTCAGCAACAATGCCGCCATTATAATCCTCTTCTTTACTTGTTTTTTCCCCGTCATACCCCAGACAATCCTCCGTTTCCGGATGGACCAACAGCTTCTTTTTCTGATCAACCACCAGTGGACGAACCCAGCTCTGGACAAAATCATGGCAGCGGCTTCGTGCTTCGAGGTATGGCGATGGGGTCTGGTTGTCCTGGGGGCATGCCTCCTCATCTTCGGAGGTTTTCGATTGCGGGCGATGATCATGACGGCGCTCCTGGTGGTGGCCGTTGGGGACGGGATCGTCTCCGCTTCCCTGAAGCGAATGATCGGAAGACCGCGGCCCTACCAGGAAGTTCCCGGCGTCAGAATAGTGGATTTGCAGTTACAGAATCCCCGCGTTCTTGCTCTTTGGCTCCCCCCGCGCGTGGAGATCGCCGATCCTGACGCGGGGATGGTCACAGGACATTCGTTCCCTTCCTCGCATACGATGAACAACTTCTGTGTCGCGGTGGTGCTGGCCTGCTTCTCCCGTCGCTGGGGGTGGTTGTACTTTGCCCCTGCCGCCCTTATCGCGTACTCGCGCGTCTACGTAGGCGCGCACTGGCCCAGCGATGTTCTCATCTCGATTTTCCTCGCTGCGGGTCTCGCGCTTTTTATGGTTATAAGCTTGGAGCTGCTTTGGAGCCGCTACGGCTCGCGCGTTATGCCAAAGACATTCTCCTTGCATCCCACCCTCGTCCGAAAAGGGGCATGAAGCCGCGCTATTGGTTGTTTGCGTTTCTGGGCGTCCTCACCCTGCTCCGCTTGATTTACATCGGCCAGCTCGAGTTGCTGCCCGATGAATCCTACTATTACCTCTGGGCGCAACACCCGGCGCTGAGCTACTATAGCAAAGGACCCGGCGTGGCCTTTACCATCCTGGCGAGCACTTCTCTTTTTGGCGCGTCTGAGTTCGGAGTGCGCTTCTTCAGTCCCCTTCTTGCTCTTGGCACCACGCTTCTGATGTTTTGGTTCAGCCGCGCTTTATTCAGGGAAAGCGTGGCGATCTGGACGGCGATTGCCATGAATATGCTGCCGATCTTCAACGCGGGCGGCACACTGATGACCATTGACCCGCTTTCAATCTTTTTCTGGACAGCCGCCATGTACACCTGCTGGCTTGCGCTGGCGGGCGGCGGGCGTCTGAATATCTACTGGCCTCTCACGGGAGTCCTGATTGGCATTGGTTTCCTCTGTAAATACACAAATGCCATGCAGGCGCTTTCCATCCTTCTCTTTCTCGCATTGACGCCGCGTTACAGGAGGGAGTTCGCGCGACCGGGCTTATACGTCATGCTATTCCTGTTCATCCTCTGCGCGGCGCCCGTCTTCGTTTGGAACAGCCATTACGATTGGATTACCTTCCGGCACCTGCGCAATCGCGGCAGCCTCGATACGGGCTTCTCGCTCCACATTGGGGAGCCGTTCGTTTTTCTGGGCCTTCACATGGGCGTATATTCCCCGCTCATGTTCCTCGGAATGATGGCGGCGCTCTGGTGGTCTCTGGAAAAAGCCGATGTTCAATTCAAGACGCGCTACCTGCTCTTTTTTAGCGTTCCCTTGTTGCTGATGTACGGTCTCCTCTCGTTGAAAAAAGCGGGTGAGCCAAATTGGACGGCACCCGCCTTCATAAGCTTGGGCACGCTCGCCACCTCGATTTGGGTGGAGAAGGCCAGAACGACAAAATGGGCCTCCGCGTTCTGCTGCTCAGCGCTTTGCCTGGGTCTCTTGATGAGCCTGGTCGCTCTCAACCCGGACGTGTTGCGGAAGGCGGGAATACCTCTTCCCTACTCGAAAGATCCTTCCGCAAAAGCCCGCGGCGGAGAGACGTCCGCCTCGTGTGTCGATGCCGTCCGCCACAGGTTGGAGCAAGAAGGCGGGAAGCCGCTTTTTCTAATTGGGAGCAAATATCAGATCGCGGCGAGCCTCTCGTATTACCTGCCGCGCGGCCCCGTGGAAGGCCCCGGCCACCCGCCCGTTTACATTCCGGAATCGCAGGATTTCGAGAACCAGTTTTCGTTCTGGCCGAGGTATGATCAGTTCGTCGCCATGCCGCCCGGATTCAAATCGCAGGATGAGTATTATACTGAGGAACAGGGCATGAACCCCTTCGTAGGTCGAGACGCGCTCTTTGTGAGCGATGAAACCAAGGATCACGTAGACTCCGCGATCCGGTCCGGATTCGAGAAAGTCGAACTGATCGGGTTGTATGAGATTCGCCGGCGGGGGCTGTTTCTGCGGAATGTCAGCGTGTTCGCCTGCCACCATTATAAGACGCTCTCGCTATGAGCACCGCGCCGGAAGTGTCAGTCGTCATCCCCCTGTATAACGAGGAGGAGAACATCTCCATCTTGCAGCAGGAGCTGCGGGCAGCGCTGGCGGGGATATCCTTCGAGATACTTTTTGTGGATGATGGTTCCCAGGATCAGACCTTGGGAAGGATCGAGCGCAGCGACGTGGTGACTGTCCTCGAATTTGAGAAAAATGCCGGCCAAAGCGCCGCGATGTATGCCGGCATCCACGCCGCCACGGGAAAGGTCATCGTGCTTCTGGATGGAGACCTGCAGAACGACCCCGCGGATATTCCCCGTCTGCTGGAACAAATAGCGGCAGGCGCGGACCTTGTTTGCGGCTATCGCGCGAAGAGACGCGATTCCCTGCCAAAGAAAATCACCAGCCGGATCGCAAATTTTGTGAGGAGCCGTTTCACCCGGGATGGTGTGCGAGACACGGGCTGCACATTGAAAGCGATGCGGAAGGAGTGCGCGTCCGCTCTCATCCCCTTCCGCGGCATGCACCGATTCATACCCGCTCTCATAAAAGGGGCTGGCTTCAAAATCGTGGAACTTCCCGTGAATCATCGGCCTCGGCGATTCGGGATTAGCAAATATGGTTTCGGGAACCGCGCCCTGCGAGCCACCGTCGACATGTTCGGGGTGCGCTGGCTCTTGACCAGGCAGCTGGATTTCAAGGTGAAGAGCGAACCCCTACGCAAATCCGGATAACCTGGGCGGGTCCGCGCGCGCCATTACTCGACAGTGACTAGGTCGCTGTCAAAATGATGGGCAATTTCTTTGAACGCCACTGTCCACAGGTCCTTGTACGGTCCTCGGTAATCTCGATGCCATGGTTTGGCAAAGGCGCTATAATGGATGATCCCAGGATCCCGAGATACTGCTTCAAACGTGTCCTGATCCAACAGAGAGTCGTCCCACGAGCGAAAGTCCCTAAAGTGATTCGTCATCACATTCCACTTTGCCGGGAGGGAGTTCCAATTAGCATGCAAGACCCCGTTCAGCCCATCCTGGTCCCATAACAAAACGTGTTCTCGATACCGGCGTAGATATTCCGCGATAGCTGTAGTGGTGTTGGTTTCTCTCCAGCGTTCGAGGTTCATTAGCATGACCCCGGCGTTGAAGGTCCTTGTTGACGGGGCGATCCCAAGCCGGGAATAGGAAGGCACCCCGCATTCCGCGCCAAACCACGCCGAGTGGTTGCTAATGCTGGGAACTGCCAGTAGATGCGCGCCGTCAAAGCCGCTGTCGTAAATTTCGTGAACAGAATGACGCACGAGTAAGTCGGCATCTAAATAGAGGACTTTATCGACATCAGGCAGATAATCCGGGGCGTATAGCCTGACGTACGTGTCCGCGGAGACGTGCCCGTCGACCTTGAATCCTTCCAGTAAGATTGTGTCTACCGTTATAATCTGAAGCGTCAGCGGGAGTCCCGCCAGAGCGCAGTCCAGGCCCCGGCGGCTCGCTGCGCTCAAGCCTGTCGTCATGAGGCGCGCGTCAACGAATAAACCTGCTGCAAGCGAAGAACAGAGCGAGCGGAGCATAACCGCAAGCGGAACGACGTAGCGATCGTCAACCGCAGTCAGAATTGTCATGACACGCTCTAGTCTAGTGCGCGCCCTGCAGGACAAGCTGCGTGATTGCCACGCAGGAGGACTTGGATCCCGGGTAAACTTCTGAAATCTCCATAGAGAACGTATCTCCTTGATGCGGAAAAAGGTCGTCGAAGTTCACGTGCTGCCAGCGACGCGAGTCGGCGAACGTCACGGTAGCCATCGGTTTCCCGTTGAAGAACAACTTCGCTTTTTTAACACGCGAGTAGGTCTTGAATACCTCGGGTGACTTCGTGAACCCGTTCGCGATGTCGAAGCCGTAAAAAGGCGTCGTCCCATTCATCTCCTTGGGCAGCTTTTTCGGGAACTGGAAGGCGAGCCTGGTTCCGGGCGCGGGATTGGGATCGATCCAAGCCGTCGAGGCGTCGCTATCATTCAATTTGTAAACAGGCTGCGCGGCTTTGCCCGGCACGGTCGCAGTAGTCTCCCACGGAAACGCGCAGGCCATCGAGCAACCCCCCATGAGTTCTTGAAGAACGGGCTCACCGACCTGCGCCTTAAGGGCGGGCAGGCCCTGGGCGAACAAAGCTGCGGGGAACAGGAGAATGAACAGAGCCCGGTAAAATCTCATGACGCGCAATTTAGCAAAAATTGATCTGAAGCGCGAACTCCGAGTATCACGCGTTCCCTTCAGTGCTTATGGTCATGAAAACCGTGCAGGTGCGTGTGTGAATGCGTGACGCCCGAAGCATGCTCATGCCGATGCGCGTGCAGCAGGTGCGCCCCGCGAAGAAGAGCTTCGTTCCCGAGTATTTCGCGTGGCGCACCCGACGCCTCCAGGCAGCCCCCCTTAAAGACCAGGCACCGATCAGCGATATCTTCCACGATATGGAGATCGTGGGTCGCGGTGACGACCGTGCGGACGCCGCCCGCTGCCGCGAGGAAATCGATCATCCGGCTCTGGCTCTGCGGGTCGAGAGCGGCAGTGGGCTCGTCGAGGAGGAGCACTTCAGGCTCAAGAACAAGCACGGAAGCCAAAGCAACTCGCTTCTTCTCGCCACCAGACAGCCGATGAGGAGCGCGGTCTTTCAAATGGGTGATCTGCATGCTGTCGAGGATGGCGCTCACGCGGTCAAGTATCTCCGCTTTCTGCCAGCGCAGTTGCAGAGGCGCGAAAGCGATCTCGTCAAACACGGTCGCGTTGAACAGTTGCACATCCGGATTCTGGAACACAAGACCCACCCGGCGGCGAAACTGGAACGCAAACTCCGGGCGCGAGAACGCCTCTTCTGTAAGAGCCGTGCCGTCGAAGGAAATCGTGCCCGACGCTGGGAAGCAAAGCGCGTCGAGCAGGCGGAGCAAAGTGGACTTGCCTGAGCCGTTAGCTCCAAGAACCACCACGCGCTCCCCCGCCGCCAGCGACAGCGAGAGCTTCTCGACCGCTGTGACCTCTGGGTAGCGGAATGTTACGTCGCTAAGCTCGTATAGCATCTGATTACACGAACAACACGAGCGCCGCCGCAACCGCGAACCCTGCTATCGCGAACGCGTCACGCGTTTTGAACCGGAAGTCGTCAATCGTGAACGCCGATCCGCTAAAGCCGCGGGATTGCATGGCGAGGAAGACCTCGTTGCTGAGGTCCATGCTCCGGCCAAGGAGAACCCCCGCGGTGGCAGCGGCAAGGTGCCGCCGTTGCGAGGAATCCAGCACTCCCACTAGGCGGCTCCGGCGAGCCTCGAAAAAATCGCGGGCCACATGGATGAGCAGAAAAATGTAGCGGTACGTCATGCACAGGATCATCACGATGAGAGAGGGCGCGCGCAGCGCGCGTAACGCCTTTAGCACATGAGTCCATGGCGTGGACAGAACAAGAACCAGCGCGAGAGTCGCGGTTGTCTCGCCCCGGATGACGAGGCGCGCTCCGGTCGTCAGACCCTGAGCGGTGATGCCCCATTCGACTCCAGGCAGTCGGAACACAACTCTGCCCGGGGTCAAAAAGAGGGCAGGAAGCGCGATGATCCCTGTAAACGAGAGCACAGCCAGCCAGACGCGCACCAGCAGGACGCGCAACGGGATGCGGGAGAGCTGCGCGAGTGCCACGCCCAGGAATAGCGCCCCGGCAGTGTTCAGCATCTTTGGCGCGCTCACCGCCGCCAGGATGATGAGGAAGAACCCGCAAACCTTCACGCGCGGGTCTATAAGCTGGAGCAACCCGGGGCCTCTCGCGATCTCATCCGCGAAGGCGGCATGGTCAAGGGCGTCGCCAAACGAGAGTATCGTCTTTTCTATGAAGCCCAGTGCCGGTCGGGCCGGGCTTTTCGCGCGCATCAGCTCGCCTTGTCCCGGGCGACGCCGTTTGGATTCACCTGCAGAAGGCGGCCCGCGACCAGGCAGACTGAAAGGATGATCCCTCCGCCGAACATTGCCGACAATATGTAGCCGAGCCGCGCGTCCTTCATGAACCGCGGAGCATAATCTGGTATCGGCGCGGTCCAGAATGAGGAGAGACGGACCAGCCCCGCAGGTGCCCCCGCAGGGGGAGGCACATTATGCGAGGCAGTCATCATCTGCTGGCGCGCGGCGGGATTCCCAAAGTCGCTGGCGCTCCATTCGCCCCATGCGGAGCCAGCCGCAAGCAGCCCGAGCGGCGTCGCGATCATGAGAGTGGCAAGCCCGATCCAAAGACGCCGCGCGTGAGCAAGGCGCGGAGTGTCCTCTTGAATCCCGCTTCGGGACGCCCCCCGGGCGGTAAGTTCCAGCAGGGCGGGATCCGAGCGTTGAAGATAAGCAACGAGACCTCCGGATATAATTGCTTCCGCGAGACCCGCGAACGAAAGGTGCCCGAGCAGCATTGCGGGAACAGCGACCGAAAGCGGGTAAGGAGCATAGAGAGGAGCTCCATTGACATCCTTGAACAGCATTGGCTGCACCCCAAACTCGACCGCCGCGCAGAGGGCGGAAAGGTTGATCGCCGAGTAACCCGCAATGGCGGCGGCGACCACTCTCCGAGGAGAAGCTATCGGAGCCTGTCCCGCAAGGAGTCGATACAGGGTGTACGCTGTCAGGGAGCCGACGATGGCCATGTTGAAGCAGTTGGCTCCGTACGCGGTGATTCCGCCGTCTCCGAAGAACATCGCCTGTATGGCGAGGGCTACTGAAATCGCGAGCAGCGAAGCCCATGGGCCAAGCACCACCGCTCCGATGCCCATTCCCACCGCGTGCCCGGTTGTCCCGCCGGGAAGCGGCAGATTGAACATCATCACAACAAACGCAAAAGCCGCGAACAGGGAAATCAGCGGGATCAACCGGCTGCTGACCACCCGCTTGAGACGCTTGATTGCCGCATACCAAAACGGAGCGGATCCGGCGTAGAAAACGGCGCATGTCGCGGGGCTTAGATAGCCATCTGGGATATGCATCTTGTTCTTGAAAGCTCCTGGAAGGGTAAGTTATGAACCCCAGCGGGCAAGCGACTCTTTATGCAGATGGCTCTTCTTCAGAAAGTGCCTTATCAGACCGTATTTCGGGCTGAAGATATAAGCGAGGGTGAACAAGCTCCCAAGAAACAGAACGATGCAAGCCCCGGACGGAAGGTTCAGCCAGTAAGAGATCAGCAACCCGGCGCACGCTCCGAACATACCAATAAATCCTCCGCCCCAGAAGAGCAGCGCGCACGAGTCGGAAAGCAGGTAGACGGTAGCGGCGGGCGCAACCAGAAGCCCTAGCGCGAGTATGACCCCAACTGCTTGCAGCGATGAGATCATGGCCAGGACAAGCAGTGTGATGAGCAGGTAATTCAGAAGACCGACCTTTACTCCCTGGGTCGCCGCAACCGACTGATCGAATAACATGAGGAACAGCGGCCTCTGCAGAGCCACAAGCGCGGTGATCGTGAGAAAGCTGATTCCATAAGTCACCCACAGGTCTGAGTTCGACACACCAAGGATGTTACCAAACAGGTAGTGGTGGAGATCGATCCGCACTGGCGAAAAACTCAGGAGCACGATCCCGGCGGAGAAAGCGACGGTGTACAGGACAGCCAGGGCGGTTTCCTCTTTGACGCGCGAACTTCGCGACACGACTTCCGCGCCTATCCCGACAAGCAGCGCCGCGATGAGCGCTCCGCAAAACAGGCTCAGCGGAGAAAGCCCGAAGAGGATGACCCCGACCGCCAGCCCCGGCAGGAGGGCATGCGAAAGCGAATCCGCCATTAGCGCAAGGCGTCTCAGCACGACGAACGCGCTCAGGAAACCGTTCGTGAACCCGATGAGCGCGCACGCCAGGAAAGCCCGGCGCATGAAATCCTGCTTCAGGGGGTCAAGTAGCCAGTGCATGATTGACTCCCGAAAAAATGTTGGTGTCGAATGCCTTCGCGATGTTCGATTCGGTAAACACGGTGCCGACATCGCCGTAAGCAACGAGTTCGCCGTTCAGGAAGATCACGTGATCAAAGAACTCGGTCACGTTCTTCAGGTCGTGATGCGAAGCAATCACCAGGTTCCCGTCGGAAGCGAGTTGCTTCAATATCTTCCCGAGCGAATTCTGCGACGTCCGGTCGAGGCCGGTAAATGGCTCGTCCAGCAGGAAAACATGCGCGTCCTGGGCGAGGGCTCGCGCGAGAAAAGCTCTCTGCTGCTGCCCGCCGGATAGGGCGCTGATCTGCCGCTCCGCCAGTTCCTCAAGCTGCATGGCTTCCAGCGCGGACGCCACTTGCTGATGATCCCTGGCCGAGAATTTCCGCCACAGGCCAAGGCGGGCGTAGCAACCCATCTCGACCAGGCCGCGCACCGTGATCGGGAAATCCCAATCGACATTTTCCCGCTGCGGCAAATAAGCGACGTGCCCGATCGGACGCCCCGGCTCCTCGCCATGGAACGTGATACTGCCGCTATCGGGCCGCAACAGCCCTACTATGGATTTGAATAGCGTTGTCTTTCCCGCGCCATTCGGCCCCAGCAAAGCAATGCAGCATCCGCAGTCCAGCGTCATGTTAAGATGATGCAACGCCGGCACCCGGTTGTAACTGACCGTGAGGTCTTTGATGTCCAGGCGGTGAAATGACATATTATTGGAAGGTCAGCACCTCATCCAGGCTGCCCTCGCCCCATGCGGTGCGCTCCATCGGTAATCCCGCGTCGGGTGTCACCGACACGCGAACCGCGGTAAGCGGCGTGCCAGGCGGCCAGTTTGCCTTGATCTCCAGGTCGATCCCCTCCTTGGGAAAAGCCATCCCGAAATCCTTCTCAAGATCCTTGTTTTCACCATCGCCAATCCAGATCGTTTTGCCGAGAGCAATGAGTTGGAAGCCGCCCGGAGGATGCGCGAAAGCAAGCGCTATATGGACGCTCTCTTTCGACACTGGAGCCGGCCTTGCTTGGGCGGCGGCAGCAGAGTCGCCATGTGTCAGTTTCCAGACCGGGATGGATGTCGCAAGCAAGATCAGGAAGACGACCACCGCGCGATTCAAGGGCCAGCCGCGCATCTTTTTACTTCAAGGCCTCCACGATTGTCGTCACGTTGTGGCGGAACATTCCATCATAGGTGGCCGCGTCCCCAATCCCCAGCCCGTCCGCGTAAAGCTCTCCTCCCACCGCGGCCCCTGTTTGCTTCGTAATCTCCGCGATCACTTTCGGGTTTTGGGCGTTCTCGAAAAATACAGCTTTCACACCCTGCTGCTTGATGATGGCTATAAGGTCGGAAATCTTCTTTGAAGACGGCTCCTCCTCCGTGCTCACGCCCTCGATTGGGTAAATCGTAAAGCCGTAATCCCGGGCGAAATACTGAAAGGCGTCATGCGATGTCACCAGCTTGCGCTGATCCCGCGGCAGCTTGGCGATCTCCGTCTTCGCCCACCGGTCAAGCCCATCCAGCTTTGCGAGATACTGCCTGGCATTTCCCGCGAACTCCTCCTTCCCCGAAGGGTCGAGCTTCGTCAATTCATCTCGCACGACCACCGCCGCTCTTCTCATGTCGGCGATGCTATGCCACCAGTGCGGATCCTCGCCTGCCTCCCCGCTATTCACCTTGAGCGATGGCACAAAATCACCCACAGGCAGCAGTTCCGCGTTGTTCAACGCCGCCTGGCGCAGCTTCGCGACGTAGCTCTCCATGTTCTTGCCCGACGCAAGGATGAGCCGGGCCGCTCCGACTTTCTCAAGATCGACGGGACGCGGCTCGTATTCGTGCGGATCGACTCCCGGCCGAACCAGGCCGCTTACCTGGACGCGTTCCTTCCCAATCTCATTGGCCAGTTCCGTGGTGATCGTTGAAAAGCTCGCGATGGGAATGGCTTCGCCCATCAGCTTCGACCCGGGCAGCGCCAGCATTGAAACAACAAAAAGGCATGTCATCGCGCTCCGCATGGGAATGATAGTGCATTATCATTAGCAGGAGCGCAAGCCTTGTCCGCGTCGTGCTGAAAGCGTTATTTCTTTCGCGTGGGCGCGCGCTTTTTCTGCGCGCACCGGGGACAGATCCCATAGAGGATCATCTCGTGATCCTCCACCAGGAAGCCCCCCGGGATGATCGTCCCGCTGGCCAGATGCAGCGGACACACGCTCAGATCGAAGACATGCCTGCAAATCCGGCATTGGAAATGATCATGATGCCCCAGATCAGCCGATTCGTAGCGCGTCTCCCCGCTTGGCAGGATGACGCTCTGGATGTGTTTGGCCTCGAGAAGGAGGCTGATTGTCCGATACACCGTGGCGATCCCCAGAGGAGTGGCTTCGCGAGCCAGACTATGAATCTCCGGCGCCGACAGCGGACCATTCGCCGCCGCCAGCACCCCGAGGATGGCGTCGCGTTTACGCGTCTGCCGCTGCCCAAAGGAAGAGCTGGCGGCTATCGACGTCCCATCTGGGCCGCCTTTCCGCAGAGGCGCAAGATCCCAGGGGGCAGTCACAGACCCCGGGCGCGATCCGCCTTTCTTCAAGCTTCGAGACACGACCCGATTGCCTCGCGCAGGATCGGCATGGGGATGTCCCTTTGCGGTTTCCAGTTCCCAATGGTCGTCGGCAATACGAAAAGGTTCCTTCCCTCCCTGAACTTCTTGTCGTGCATCATGGTCTCGACCAGGGATTCAAGCGAAATATTATTCCCGGCGCGGATCGGAAGTCCGGCTCTTTGCAGCAAGTCCGAAACCCGTTCACAGAGAGCCTGTCCACACACTCCGAGCTTCAGCGCGATTCTATTTGCAGCGATCATCCCGACGGAAATCGCCTCCCCGTGTGTCATCTCAAAGTGCGCCGCCATCTCAAGGGCGTGTCCTACCGTGTGACCATAGTTTAGAACATTCCGCAGCCCCCGATGCTCCTCCTCGTCACTTTCCACAACCCGGGCCTTGATGCGATAACACTCCGAGACCACATGGGAGAGGACGGGCTCCCTCAGCGAAAGAAGGTCTTCGATATGCTTTTCCAGGAACTCAAACAGAGGCGCGTCGCAGACCACTCCGTATTTGATCACTTCAGCAACCCCGGAACGGATCTCCCTGAGCGGGAGCGTTTGCAGGAGACTCAGGTCGGCAAAGACCAGTTGAGGTTGATAGAAGCGCCCGATGATGTTTTTGACGGCATGGGAATTAACGCCAACTTTTCCGCCCACTCCGCAATCCACACATCCAAGCAATGTGGTCGGTATCTGGATGTAGGGAACCCCGCTGCGAAGGAACGTGGAAGCCACGAAACCTCCCATATCCCCGACAACTCCACCTCCCAGATTCAGCACCACGGGCGTCGACTCGGATCGCGGAAAAAACTTCACGATAGCTTCACAGCAATCCGCGAATTGGCGAAGCGACTTGTTCTCCTCCCCATCAGGGATGTCATATCGCCGAACCTTCCGGTAGCCCGCGGCGGACAAAGACTGCTCCAGGCGGGCGTAGTAAAGCCCGCCAATGGTGGGACTGGTAAACACCATCACATTCTCAAATTCCGGATGCTTGCGCTTCAGCAAACTCCCAAACTCATCAAACCACCCGTTGCCGACGAGGATGTCGTAAGAGCGCTCTCCCAAATTCACGCGGATCGAGTCGATCTGGTTCGTCGAAGGAGCATGATCCAGAGGCCCGCCCTCCGGCAACAATTGAGTATTCACGGTTTAAACTTTCAGATGCGTCCGGAGACGAAACGGCAATTTCTGCTGTAGATGAACCGGAGCGCCATAAGTGTGGAGTCAGAGTATCCAAAAAGGGCCGAAAAACAACCGCGAAACTAGGGGCCCGTCAGCACCGTGGCAGTGAATGCGATCAGCATGCGGCTGGGTGTGCTGCTTAACGCCCTACTTTCGATTGCAACCACCTCCGTGTTCTGCGGGTGGCCGGCAACCGTGGATACGCCGCGGTGCTTTGCGGACCAAGTTGGCCCATTCACCAGAGCTTAACGGGACTTGACGAAGGAATCATGTGGACATTATTTGTCCACATCGTGAAAACAGCAACCGTCCGAGATTTGCGCAACTCCTTCTCCATGCTTGAGGCGTGGCTTTTAGAGGGTGAAGACGTCCGCATCGACAGGCGAGGGCAGCCAATTGCCGTCCTGACGGCATGGCGTCCCGGGGCCTTGACTCAGCCCGCAAAACCTGACTTCGCTGCCCGTCGGCGCGCAATATGGGGCGATCGTGTCTTTACGGAGGCTGAAGTGGCTGCGATGCGCGCTGATGAACTCGAAGGAGAAGAAGGGTGAGTTGCCTTCCTGACACGTCCTTCCTGTGCGCATTGTATCGAACTCAGATAAATTCGGCCCGGGCCGATCAATTCATGGCTGGACTAAGCGGCACACTCGGAGTTTCCAGCCTTCTCTTGCTGGAGTTCCGGCAATCCGTGCGCCTGCAACTTCGCCTGCATCTCAACGACCGGACTCGAGGCTTCCCGCAGAACGAAGGGCAACAAATGCTTAACGACCTGCAAATCGACTTAAATGCCGGGCTTCTCACCACCCTTCCGGTGGATTGGTCGGCCGTGCATCAACGGGCTGAGGCTTTGAGCAGTGCCCACACTCTCGCGGCGGGTCATCGTCTTGCTGACATCCTTCACGTCGCGACCGCGCTCCAACTGGGAGCAACAGAGTTCCTCACTTTCGATGCGAATCAGAAAAAGCTGGCCGAGGCAGAGGGGATCGCGGTGCCTTTATGTATAACGTAGTTTGACGAGGCAAAGGGGCATTTTCAAGCAAAGGCATACCATTGGGCTGCGAAAATGCGCCCCTGCTTCATCGAGAAATTGCTCGGACACGCCGAACTCTCGACGACCCAAATTTACGCCCAAGTCTTCCCAGCGGTTGAAACAGGTCCGCACGGCGACTCATCCGGCACGAACGAAACGGCATTGCCAGAAGGCGGGCGAACCGGAAGGATAAATCCATGCGTTACCGGATCGAGATCAGCCAAAAAGCCCGTGAGCAGTTGCGCGCAATGTCAAAAGACTGCGCCGCAACATCGGAGAACGCATCGAAATGATGCGTGATGATCTTCGTGGCGATGTGCTCAAACTCAAAGACAAAGGCGGTCGCTACCGGCTTCGCGTCGGCTCGCACCGGATCCTCTTTGTACTGGCAGGAGAAGCGATCCAAGTCTATGCTGTTAAAGACCGGAAGGAAGCCTATGAGTGAAACCGCCATCTTCGAAAAAATCGAATCTCTCAGCCAGACGGTGACGCGGCTTCAAGAGCGCGTGGAAGACCTCGAAGACCTGCGGGATCTCGAAGAAGCCATCGCCGAGAATGCCGGCAAACCGCTGCTTCCCTGGGAACAGGTCAAAGCGGAAATTGATTGATCGCGCCCGCGTTCTTCTTTTTTAGTCGCTTAAATAGTTGCCGAAGATGGATGCGGCCAAGAGAAAAAGCCTTTTACCTGCTTGCCTGACGGCCTTGCGGGTATTGCCGCTTCGCGGGTTGGCTTTTCAGGCCAGACCTTAATTTCGCTGCGAACCGGGTCAGTTTCAGGAGCGCGTTCGTCACTTCGGTATTAGTCCAGTCAATTCAATCACGCCCGACAAGTCGTGGCGCCCCCCGCCCATCCTTGACAACCTGGGCGCGCTCCCTAGGATTGCTCCCCTGAATGTTATGCCAACCGAGTTGAGCGCCGAAGAAGTCGAAAAGCTTTCCAAAGACTTCAAGCGGTGCGGCCCCGAGACGGTGGATGCCATTCTGAAGTTTAGACGGGACGGTGACGATTCTGTCATTCCCGTGATCGTCCGTGGCGTGCTGCGGCGCTACCTGCGGGACGAGGCAAAGGAGTTCGTTGATACCGCGGGGCCCGACACGCCGCTCTCCTCTCTGGGAGTGGATTCCCTGACGATGCTGGAGATCATGCTGGATGTGCAGGACGCGCTGGATGTCACCGTGGATGATACCGAACTGAGGAAGCTGCAGACAATCGGCGACGTGGTTCAAATGCTGGGAGAAAAGGCAAATAGCCGGGAGCAGGTCTGACGCCGCCCGTCCGGGCCTCTAAGGAACTGTCGATGTTGTCCCGATGAAGAGGGTCGCGGTCACCGGCCTCGGTTTCATAAGCAGCATCGGCAATGACAAAGCTTCGGTGCTGGACAGCCTCCGCAACGTTCGGGGCGGCATCGCTTACCTCAAAGAGCTGGAAAAATCCGGCAGCGCCGTCCGGCTCGCCGGATTGGTGAAAGGGTTTGAATTTCCAGAAATCCGCAGCGAAGGCTGGGAGTATCCTTCTCAATACAAAATAGCGCGTGAAAACCTGCGCTCAATGTCCCCAAACGCTCTCTATGCCTACTGCGCGATGGAGCAGGCGATCGAGGACGCCGGTCTAACCAGGGAACTCGTCTCCAACCCGCGGACGGGAGCCATGTGCGCCTCGAATGGCTCCTCCTGGCTGCAATACGAGTACATGGACATCATGATAAAGCGCGGTGTGCTCCGCTGCCCTCCCCTGGCTATGGTCTCCAGCATAGCAGGGACGGTGAACATGAATCTCGTCCCCTGTTTTGGCATCAAGGGAGGCTCACTTGGTTTTTCCAGCGCCTGTTCCTCCTCTTCCCATGCCCTCGCCGCAGCGTTCGACAGGATTCAATTGGGACGCCAGGACATCGTCTTCGTCGCCGGCGCGGAAGACTGCAACTTCCATAACATCATTCCCTTCGCGGGCGCGCGGGCTCTTACAGCTCAGACGGATCCCACGCGCAACCCATGCCCGTTTGACAGCAGGCGGGACGGCTTCGTGGTCACCGGAGGCGCCACTGTGATGGTGCTGGAGGAGGTGGAACACGCGTTGCGCCGCGGAGCGCCAATCCATGCGGAGATGATCGGGTGGGGAGAGGCGTCAGACGGCTACAATGTGATGATGCCGGAGCCAAACGGCGAGGGACTTGCCCGCGCCATGGAGAACGCGATCCACTATTCCAACATCAGCCGGGATGATGTGGATTATATAAACGCGCATGCGACATCGACCATTGTCGGCGACATCGCGGAAGTCCGCGCGATCCGGTCGGTGTTCCCAGAGGAGAAGAAACCTTTCGTCAGCAGCACCAAGTCCTTGACGGGACATGGCCTTTCCCTGGCGGGCGCGATGGAGGCCGCGTTCTGCTGCCTGGCGATCCGCGAGAAGTTCACGCCTGTCTCCGCGAATATCACCGACCTCGATCCTGAATGCGCTGGCATCCCGATCGTAACCGCTCCCATAGAAGCCGCGCCGCGCGTCGCGATGAGCAATTCCAGCGGGTTTGGCGGAACAAATGTGAGCGTCATTTTTCGAGAATGGGTTGACTGACGTCTTCGGCGACGCGGGCGCTCGCAACCCCCAGGCCAAGGAGCCGGTCGTCGGCGCCCAGCCCCAGGGCGGCCGGCGAAACGGGGTTCTCGAGCTCGAATGTTATCAAAAGTTGCGCCGCTTTCCCTAGCAGAGCAGCCGGGATGGTGGCCTCGTACCAGCGCAGCTCTGCCGAGTCTACATCCCACACCCCGATTTCCTCGCGGTTCACTCGCAGCCGCGCGCTGGTTTGGACATGCGCGGGGTTTGAAATAAAGGCCCGGCATAGGACCTGCAACCGCAGATCTCGTCTCCGGGATTTCTTCCCAGGTCATTTCCATCCGGGCGCAAGAGCCATCCGTCCATGTGCCCCATGGCTCCATCTCGCTCCATCCTCCTCGCATATAGCCAGCCGCGTCCCCGCCCTTGCGAAAATCGATGGTAGAGCCGGCGTTGAAGCTTTTCAGATCCCTCCGCGTGGCGATCAGCGCTTCCAGTGCACGGACTTCCCGGTCTCCTTTCGCCTTCTCAACGGAGACCTGGGCGAGCCGCTCCCGCGTGGATGTCAGTTCGTTGAGCACGTCCGTGCTCAAGAGCACTGGCGCTGCGAGGCGGGTGTCGTATCGCAGCCGCGCCTCCAGAATCTGCGTGGATCCAGGGTTGAGACTCGGCAGATTTATGAGGTCAATCTCCGAAGGCTCACGCGATATGAGCAAACGGCAGGAGTTCGCCGAATAGATCGTCGCGCAATTGTTCCTTGGCTTGACCACGCCCGCCATCTCGTCCATCGAAAGCGTTCTCCGCAGATCACCGCTCACAATGGACAAGGAACTGATTTCCACGAGTCCAGGCTCTCCTCTCAAGAAAAGACGCAGTTGCGAACTGCCACCCAAGGGCGCGGAGAGGACACTCTCCAGCGCGGAATTCGGTTCGATAGCGTGGTCGGAGGAGCAGCTCTCGCTCGCCGGGACGCTCGCGCGAATCCACAATCTGGCGGTTCCGTTAGACCCTGCCGCCGAGTTGCCCCCGCTGCGGGCAAACATCTCCGAGAGGGAAAGCAGTTGAGTGATGAACGCATCCGTGCCACCCGTCGCGCGGGTGTGGCGCAGAGTCGATCCTCGATAGATCAGCGGTTCAAGCACCGAATCGGCGGGATCGTGGATACAAAGATAAGGGATACTCGTGCTGGGAAAAGCCTTCTCGAAGCCTGAATAGCTCGCCTTCAATTGCTGATACAGCGCGTCATAAGCGGTGCCTTCATCTCCCATGGTGGAGATTTGTCGAAGTTTCTGGAGGTACTTCCCCGTGAGTTTCGTCGCGAGCTGTCCCGCCGAGCGAAGAGAGAAGTGCGCCAGCCATGCGTTGCCAAGCGGCTCGGCAGGGGCCTTTCTTCCCGAAAGCATGAGTGAATGATTCCCCTGCGAAACAAGCGCGCCATCCATTCGCGCCAGCGCTCCAGGGACGATCACCTTCCATGTGCCCACTTCATTCTGCCGGGGTTCATCCCTTAGCCTCCACCGGATCCGGGTCACCGGGTTCATGTCGGCCGGATCATCCGAAGGGTTCGTGTAATAGCTGCGGCTCGGAATCTTGAGGCATGTGGCGCCTGCTCCTGCTTGCGGCAGAAAACCGGTCTCGCTGGTCCCGATGAACTCATCGGCGTCGAGGCAGAAAATCCAATCGGCCTCATAGTCGAAAGCCGCCTTCTGGAGCAGCCTGTTTATGTGGTCGGCCTGTAATCTGCCAAGCCTGTTGTCTTCGACTATTTCCAAGGGGAGACCTTCCCTCTTCATCTCTTCCAGTATGTCGCGCGTTGCGTCGGTGCTGCCATGGTCGAGCAGGAGCATTTTCTCGCAAAAGAACAGGGTGTGGCGCGCGAACGCCTCAATGATGTCTTCCTCGTTCCGGACGCAAGTGATGGATACGACACGCATGCGTCAGGACGGGTCGATCTGGGGCGTCTCCACGATCTGCAAACTTCTAAAGCCGAGCGCGAGAAGTCGATCATCTTCGGAGCTGCCGACCGCTTTCAGGGAGATTGCGTCCGGCAAGCTGAAAGCAATCTCGCATCTCATTCCAGGAATCGTGCCCGCCGGCGCCGCGAAGGTCACCCTTTCGAACTCGGGGCTTGTAAATACATGGGTTCCCAGAACCTTGCCGCACATCGTTACGGTGACGCGCTGCGTCGAATGAGATGGCAGGACGAGGGCTCGCGCGTCCATTACAAGGCGGGCCCCGGCTTCCGGAACCGCCTCGAGCAGAAGTGACAGGCGCGACACGGCGCCATCTGTCCATGTGCCCCAGGGTTCGGGCGCGCTCCAGCCTGTCCCCGTAAAGTGCCCCGCGCTACCGCCGCTCGAGAAATCGAGGATTTCTCCAAGGGCATAACGCTTCTCCGCCGACAACACTTCGAGTTGCAGCCGCAGCTTTTCGATCTCCTCTCCTTGAGCCTTTATGATCCGCTCCGCCTTCCTGGTATTTCGTCTTCTCGCCTCCATTTCAAAAATGTCCTGATTCATCAAATCCCGGATCTCTTGCGGGAGACGCCCGCCTCGCGCTGAAAAAGGCGGGCCGGAGGGAGAATCAATTGCTGCGAGCGCGTCCAGATATTTTTCCCAGGCGAGCTGCATGTTCTCAACTCTCACGCGGGAGTTGTGGCTGGGCGGCGCGGACACAAAGGGATTCGTGTTAATCTCGAAAATTTGGATGCGTCCGTCGCGGAATCCAAAGTCCGCTCTCCCATACTCGATACCCGCAATCTCGAAAGCGCGCATGAGGTGGGCGCTGTGGGGATTTGTGAGGATCATCTCGCGTTCTTCCTGATACAAGATCCTCGCTCACCCCCTCCGCGCTTCCATATTTCACGAGCCACTGCGTGTCGTTGACCCCGATATAATGGACGATGCGCGGGCCGAGCCGGAAGGCGGCCAGCTTGCGGAATCGGCCTCCGGCAACCGGTTCGCCTGCATATTCTATAACCATGAGGTTTTCCGCCGGAACACCCGCCCGGCCCGCCCGCGAGATGACTTCCCGCGCCTCGTCCATCGACCCCAGCAGATCACTCAATGGCATTCCGTGACCCCGTATTTTCCTCACGAAGACGGGCATCCTCATGGAAGGCGGCAACTCATCGGCTCGATGGCAGGTAAAATCGTTCAGCCCCGCGGCGCTCAACGCGCGCAGCAACGAGTAACGCATCCGCGCGCGAGCGGGATCATTCAGCACGGTAAAGCCCGCGTCGCGCAAGCGCGCGCAGAGCCCACCCGCGATCTCCAGCTCCCAGTAGCTAAGCCGGTCAAGGTCGGAAAAGATATACGTGGCGGTTCGCAACCGCTCCGCGCGAAGGATGTCTCCATAGTTCACCACCCGCGCCCCGGGAGCCTTTCCCGATCTCAGCACATCCTGGAGTGTGTAGCGATGCCCTTTGGTTACAACGAAGCGGATCATGGTTGATCAGGCGTCCATGGAGTCGCGGATGTCACCTGGATATATTGCAGCGTTGACAAGGATACGCCTCTTTTATAATACAATCCCATGAACACGAAAAAGACCCGCATCAAACTCGATTGGAGCAAGCTGCTCGCCTTTGACCAAGTCAAACCTTCTGCTTCTTCCAAGGAAACGCACTCGTTGAAGAGCCCTGGGATGACGATGTTCGGTTCCAAGCCTGGAATTCGCAGGATAGCATGAGCCAGATCCTTCCTATGAGCTCAAAAACAAAAACATTGAGGCTGGATTGGAGCACATTGCTCGGCGTTTGATCAGGTCAAAAAGCCAGCTGCGGGCGAGAAGCGCCTCGCGAAGCTCCCCGCCGGAACGATGTTCGGAAGCAAGGGCGGGATCGGACTGCCGGTGGCAAGCTGGTCAACACCTCGCGATTGACTCCGGTGACCTGACATCATTCGTCGCGCGGCTTAAACGCGCCCGTTCCGCCAGTCGCCTACGGCCTCTACCGCATCTTGTCCTCGCCATCGAACGGGATGAATCGGACAGGCCTCAGTGAAGCGGATCATGGTTGATCACGGGTCTACATAGAATTCGCGGAAGCAGGCTCGGCATACCGCTGAAGCGTTGACAAGAATACGCGCAATTTGTAATACAATCCCATGAGCACCAAAAAAAACCGCGTCAAACTCGATTGGAGCAAGCTGCTCGCGTTCGACCAAGTCAAACCTTCCGCTTCCTCCAAAGAAGAAGCGCATTCGTTAAAAGGCCCAGGGATGACAATGTTCGGCACCAAGAGTGGCCTTCGCCGGATAGCATGAGCCGGCTCCTTCCTATAACTTCTAAAGCAAAAACATTCAGGTTGGACTGGAGCAAGTTGCTCGCCTTTGATCGGGTTAAAAAGCCAGCCGCGGGCGAGATTCGCGTTGCGAAGCTCCCCTCCGGGACGATGTTCGGAACCAAGCGCGGCATCGGGCTGTCGGTCGCTAAGTAAGCCGGCGCTATTCCGCGTCTTCGCCTCCGAATGGCCAAAATCCGCGTGGAACCGCGCGGACGGGCTCATACAATCCTGAACTCTCCATCAGCAACGCTGATCTCCCACAGCTTCGAGCCGGATGCTGGGCGGGCGGCCTTCCTCGATCAGCATGTCCGGGAAAGACTCGCTGACAGCCTCTCGTACGTCTTCGCGGAAGCCGGTCAACACCTCGCGGTTGAGCCCGGTGATCTGACATCATTCGTCGCGCGGCTCAGACGCGCTCCCGTTTCACCGCTCGCCTACAGTCTCTACTGCGATCTTGTCCTCGCCATCGAACGGGATGAACTGGATCAGGCCTCAGCCTTTTTCCGGGAGATCGTTGCCCTGGACGAAGAGGACGGGCAGCTTCGAGTATTCATCCTTCCCGATCCCACCGTGGATCCGATCGCGGCCCGTTACGCGCGATTCGTGGATACAGATCCGGAGATGCCATTTGAGGTTTTTGCTCCATCGCAAGCCGCCGCCGCCGCCAGCGAAGCAAATATCCATGCCGCTCTTTCCCTGCTCGGCGACGCCAACCCCGAAATGGCGCTGGAGTTCCGCGCGCTAATCCGGCACATCATTCTTGCCGCCGGTTCCAAGGATCCAAAGGCGCTCACCTTTGACGGAGCTTCCTCATTCATGCTTTGGGGCGCGATCATCATCAACGCGGACCGGAAGGATGGTCCCCTCGGCATGACGCAGATGCTTGCCCACGAGAGCGCTCATAATTTGCTTTTCGGCTACGGGGTGGATGGGCCGCTGCTCGAGAATGACGCGACCGAGCGCTACGTTTCCCCTTTGCGCCCTGACGCTCGACCCATCGAAGGCATCTACCACGCGACATTTGTCGTGGCGCGGATGCGGATGGCGGTCGCGAGCCTGCTCGATGCCGATATTTTGCCGCCTGCTGACATTGAGCAGGCGCTGAGCGATCTCGCGAGTCACGACCGGAGCTTCGCGAGCGGTATCGAAACGGTGAGGCGGCACGCAACTCTGACAGCGTTGGGCGAAGAGGTGATCGCCCCCGCGGAGAGCTATATGGCTTCCACCGGTGGAGCCGTCTCCCGCTAATGCTGGTTTCCTGCGAAGAGATGCGCCGTGCCGAGGAAGCCGCTTTCGCGAGCGGCGCTTCCGCCGACGGGCTCATGGAAGAAGCCGGCCTCCGGGTGGCGGAGGTGGCGCGACAATCGTTCCCCTCGCCCGGCACTGCCCGAATCTATTATGGGAAAGGGCACAACGGCGGTGATGCTCTCGTAGCCTCGCGTCACCTCGCGTTGATGGGATGGCGCATCCAGCTTCACCCGGCCTTCCCGCCTGAACACTTAAGCGCCCTGACCGCGCAAAAACTGGCCAGCGTGGGCACATCACTATTGCCGCGCCACACCGCGGGGCCTTTGGTCATCCTGGACGGGCTGCTCGGAATCGGCGCGAACGGCGCCCTGCGAGACCCAGTACGCGCGCAGGCTCGCGAGATCAACGAACTCCGCCGCTCGAAAGCCGGGCGTGTTATCGCGATCGACGCGCCCACGGGCTTGAATGGCGATACCGGTGAAGCCGATCCCGACTGCGTTGTTGCCGATCTCACCGCTGCAATCGGCTTTTGCAAGAAGGGCCTTGTCGCTGATCCGGCCACCAATTTTGTGGGCCGGCTTGCGGTCCTGCCACTGGAAGGCCTCTCCGGCCACCAGCCCGGATCGCAAGAAGATGCCCTGGTGGCTACCCCGGAGAGTCTCTCGCCGCTATTGCCGCTCCGCGCTTTCGATTCCCATAAAGGCTCGTACGGCCGCATCGGGATCATCGCCGGCTCGCGAGGATTCGTGGGAGCCGCCCTGCTGGCTTCTGAAGCGGCGGTGCGCGCCGGCGCGGGTCTTGTCACACTCTACGTCACGGAAGACATCTATGCGATTGCCGCCGCTGCGGCGTCGCCTTCGGTGATGGTATATCCCGTAGTTTCCTATCGTGAACTGATGGATCGAAAACACGACGCTCTGGGGATTGGACCGGGCCTCGGGCAGCGCACCCGCGAAGCCGTCCTGGACGTGGTGAGGCATGCCACTATGCCGATGGTCGTGGACGCCGACGCGCTGAACCTGGTATCCAGTGCCATCGACGTTTTGCGCTCCTGCGCCGGCCCCAGGCTGCTGACGCCACACCCCGGGGAAATGGAGCGGCTATTTCCTCGCAAACCTTTGGGTCGAAAGGAAACAGTCGACGCTTTCACAAAGGATTTCCCTGTCACTCTCCTCCTGAAGGGTTCGCGGACCATCGTTGGGGAAGCGGGCCGCAGCGTTTGCTACAACACCACTGGCGCGCCCGGGATGGCGACGGGCGGCATGGGCGACGTGCTCACCGGTGTGTGCGCGTCCCTGATCGGCCAGGGACTTTCCCTCTACGATGCGGCGAGGCTGGCCGCGTGGCTCTGCGGCCGCGCGTCTGAGCTTGCTATTCAGCAGGGCGGACGCTCCGAGGAGTCTCTCGCCGCGCCCGATCTCTTCGCAACATTGGGCAGCGCGTTCATGCAACTCCGGCAGCGCTCGGTACTAATCCAGCCCCCGCGCGCGCCGGTCGCGGAAGGCGTGTCGCGCTCCAGACGTCCCGGAAAGCCGCCGGGAAAACATCGCTTGTCAGATTCCTGGTTATTCGGCAAGTTCCCGGCTCATGAGTAACAAGCGTTTCGGGTGTCTGGGCTTCGGGTTATTGATTCTGCTGGGTCTGAGCGTGATTGCTAAATCTCGTCCTTGCCGCGGCGAACGCGCGCAAGATGCCAAATCTCTCCGTCGGAGGGCGGCCCGCACCGAAATTCGATGAAACGGTGGTTTGCCCGAGGCACCGGCGGCAGCTCCGACAAGATCGCGATTGTCTCGTTGCAAGGTCTCATCAGTTCATCCATCGCGGGGACGGTCGGAGACACGATGATCGATGACATGAAGCTCGGCCTGCAGCAGGCGGTGGATGATGACAAGGTGAAGGCCATCCTGTTATATGTGGACTCGCCCGGCGGCGAAGTAACAGCCGCTGATACGATCTATAACGCGGTGCGCAAGGCTCGCGAGAAGAAGCCTGTCGTTGTTTACATGGGGTCTGTAGCGGCTTCCGGCGGGTTCTACGTGTCTTGCGGTGGCAGCTATCTCATGGCCAATGAAACTACGATCACCGGCAGCATTGGCGTTATCATCGAGACGCTGAACTATGAGCAACTGATGGGAAAAATCGGAGTTCAGGCCGTGGTTTTAAGAGCGGCGCTTTCAAGGATATCCTAAGCGGATCACGGCCCATGACCGATGAGGAAAAAGCTTACATTCAGAAGCTGGTCATGCAGACCTACGACAAATTCCTGCATGTCGTTGCCAGCGAGCGCGGGTTGAATGCGGATACGCTGCGCGCCGGGATCGCCGACGGCCGGATCATCAGCGGCACAGACGCCCTGGCGGACAAACTGATCAATCAGACGGGATATATTGAGGATGCTTATGAGAAAGGCGCGCGATCTCTGGCTTCTCCCCCGACGCGGAGATCGTGAAATACGAGGCGAAATTCCATCTTGGCAGGCTTTTCCGGATGCTCGGCAAGGCGTCCATGCCTAAAATTGAGATCAACCTTCCGGAAGGCGTCGCTCCCCAGGCTGGCACCGGGCCGCGTTTACCTGCTGCCAGGCATCTAACACCACCTTTGAGCGTCTGGGCATGGCGGAGTGCGCAGAGCCAGATTACCCGTGCAATCATCCGGCGTTCTATTCATAGGCATCCTTCTCATTGCGGTCTGCTTGGGAGTTTACATTGCGCTGGCCCGTAACGCGTTTCTCGGCGGGGGTAAAGTCCATCTCCGCAAACTCGGTTTCCCTGACCTCCTCTCCAGCTCCGTCCTCGGGCCTGGTTTCGTGATGGTGGTTATCCATGGCTTTGGCAAGGATGCGCACATGCCGTGAACCTGCGGGACGTCGCGCATAGCGCGGCGCTTATCAGCGGGACTTCTGGCCGGCATCTGCGGATTTCTCTACTGTCGCGGAATCGACCCGGTCCAGGTATTTGGCATCCGAACAGCTTCCCTTGTGGAGAGTGCCAGGCACGGGAATCCTCCTCTTTCTCGCGGCTTACCCGCTGGCGATGGGAGCCGCGGCTCTTGTGCAGCGCTGGATGGGCGGCAATGTCGAGAGCCAGGAAATCGTGCAGTTCTTTGAAAATGCATCCCGCAACTCAGATCGCGCGTCTGTTTTCTGGACGATTGCGTTTCGGGTCGTTCGTCGCGCCAGTCGCCGAGGAGTTTATCTTTCGAGGCTATTTCTATGGAATTGCAAAACGCTATATAGGAGCATCCGCCGGAATGATCGGCAATGCCGCGCTCTTCGCCGCCATCCATCTCAATACCGCTTCCCTGCTCCCCCTCTTCGTTCTCGCGCTCTGCTTGACACTGGCTTATGAGGCGACGGGATCGCTCCTCATTCCGATGGTCATGCATTCGTGTTTTAATTCGATTACTTTCGCGCTCGTTCTCTACGTTACTCATTCCCATCCAGCATCCTTGTAATCGACGATGAAGAGGCCATCTGCGCGCGTAAGAAGCCGATACCACGATCTGCTTTTGACGCTCGCGGACTGTGGTGAGGAACACGTGGTTGCCGAGCTCACACGGAGCTTCTCGCCGGGCAAGGACGTACAAGCGGGCCCGGGGGATGACTGCGCCGTGATCGGGGCCCCGCGCGCATCCGTCTGGAGCCTTCTCAAAGCCGACGCCCTGGTCGAAGGCATACATTTCCTGCCCAGCGCGGAAGCGCGTCAGGTGGGCTGGAAGGCTATGGCGCGCCCGATCAGCGACATCGCCGCCATGGGCGGCGTACCGCAGCGCGCGTTGGTTACAATGGCTATCCCCGGAACCTGCTCGCTCGCGTGGCTGCTTGCCTGCCACAGCGGCATGCAACGCGCGGCGAAGCGGTTTGGCGTAACCATCGTTGGCGGCGAAACAACCCGCTCGCCAGGCGGCATTTTTTTGTCTATCGCGCTTCAGGGCTTCGTGGAGCGGAAGCGGTGCGTTTATCGCTCCGGCGGACGCGCGGGCGACATCCTTTACGTCACCGGGCGCCTTGGCGGCTCACTGGCGGGCAAGCATCTGCGGTTTGTGCCGCGCGTGGAGGAGGCGCGCTGGCTCACAGAGAACTTCCACCTGCGAGCCATGATGGACCTCAGCGACGGCTTGGGAAGCGATCTGCCCCGGCTCGCGGCGCGCCAGCGGCACTGGCTTTCGCTTGGATGAGCGGAGCCTCCCCCGCTCTCCCCGCGCGACCATTCACAATGCTGTTTCAGACGGCGAGGATTACGAATTGCTGTTTGCGATCTCGCCGCATGATTCCTCCTCCCTCGAAACCAGTTGGAGGAAACAATTTCCGCGACTGAAGCTCACCCGCATCGGATGCCTCACCGGCCCATCGGAACAACAGCCCCCGCTTGACTCCGGGTATGATCATTTCTCATAGCGCCGCGGAGACTTTTGCCATTGGAGAGCAACACGCGCGGCGGTTGAAAGCGGGAGACGTGATGGCATTGCGCGGAGATCTCAGCGCGGGCAAGACGCATTTCGTCAAAGGGATCGCGGCGGGTCTCGGCATACAGATGGAAGCGACAAGCCCGACGTTTTCTCTCGCGCATGAATATCGTGGCGGTCGCCTGCCTCTTTATCACATGGATTTTTACCGCCTCGACACCGCTGAGCAAGTTCTGGGGATCGGGTTTGACGAATACCTTTCTTCCGGAGGCGTAACCGTAATCGAGTGGGCGGATAAATTCCCGGAATTGATCCCCGCGTCGGCTTTGTGGATACACTTTGTTCACGCGCAAGGGGAATCCGAATGTCGGGAGCTGCGCTTCGGAGACAAAGGATGACGATTCTTGCCATAGAATGCTCAAGCGCCGTTGGCAGCGTCGCCGCGATGCGTGATGGAGAGCGGGTTTTCTCCGAAAGCTTCACGGCGCCGCGTGGGCGGAGCGCGGCGCTTTTCCCGGTGCTGGAGAGGGCCCTGAAGATCACGGGCCTGTGCGACCGCGTGATCGTGGGTCTCGGACCGGGCTCCTACTCGGGCGTGAGGGTGGCGATCTCCGCGGCAATCGGCATCGAACTTGCCGGCTCAACCAAAGTGGCCGGGATTCCCTCCATCGTCGCGATGAACACGGAGGCGTTGAGCTACCTGGTTGTCGGAGATGCCCGCCGCCAGACGTACTTCCGCGCGCGAGTGGACGATGGCCTCATCACCGAAGGGCCGGACTTGCTGCCGCTTTCCGATTTACTTCCGGATGGTTCATTGCCGGAGTCACTCCCAATCCTGTCAGTCTCTCCTGTGCCCGGTCTTGATCGGGCCCTTGTCACTTTTCCATCCGCGGAGAGGTTGCTCGCCCTTGAAAGACGGGGACGAGGGATAGCGGCGACAGGAGATTTGGAGCCGATCTACCTGCGCGAGCCTCTCATCACAGTTCCAAAATCCAAGCTTTCACAGCAGACCAGCGATGTGTAAACATGGAACCTTAGTCACCGCCACCAACACGTAATCGGTGGCCGAAACCACCTCCAAAATACAAAAGCCATGGGTCTCTTAAACTTCATCAAAGGTCAGCTCATCGAGGTCATCGAATGGCAGGATGACTCCCGCGATACTCTATCCTTCCGTTACCCGGAGAACGACAAGGCGATCATGCGCGGCGCTCAACTTATCGTGCGCGAATCTCAGATCGCCCAATTCGTCTATCTGGGGCAGTTCGGCGACACCTTCGCTCCAGGCAAATACACACTTACCACCGATAACATACCCGTTCTCACGGCGCTGGAGTCCTGGAAATACGGTTTTGAATCTCCCTTCAAGGCCGACGTGTATTACGTCACCACCCGCCTATTCACCGGCAACAAATGGGGAACATCGAACCCCATCATGTTGCGCGATAACGATTTTGGGGTCGTCCGCGCGCGCGCCTTCGGAACATTCGATTTCCATATCACCGACCCAAAGCTCTTCCTCAAGGAAGTGGCGGGCACCGATGACCATTTCCGGCTTGAAGAGTTCGCCGACACCATGCGTTCCCGCATTGTCAGCCTCTTCAGCGAAGCGCTGGCGCAGGCAAAGATTCCCGTGCTCGACGTGGCCTCCCGCTACCAGGAAGTGGGCGAAGCCTTGCTGCCTCTCATCAACCCGGTAATCACCGCGAAATACGGTCTTCAGATGACCAGCTTCATCCTGGAAAACGTGTCGGTACCGCCAGAAGTCGAGCAGGCAATCGATAAACGTTCCAGCATGGCTGCCGTGGGCAACTTGAATGATTATGTGAAGTTCCAGATGGGTCAGGGGATGGCCACTGGCACATCCGGCGCGGGCGGGGTAGCGACCGAAATGGCTGTGGGGCTCGCGATGGCGCAGCAGATGACGCGGCAAGGAGCCCTCGACACGCAAACACCGGCTTCCCCAGGCGCAGCGGCGCCGCAACCGGCTTCTCCTCCCGCCGCCTCGCCTGAAATGCTTAGCCCGGCGGATGTTGCAAAGGCTCTGAACGTCACCGAGGAGGACGTGATGGCAAGCCTGCAAGCTGGCGATCTGAAGGGGAAAAAGATCGGCTCGGCGTACCGCATCACGCGGGCCGCTCTGGATGAGTTCATGAAAAGCTAGCGCGGGAATCCCGGGAAAGAAGGATTACCTGAATGAGTGAAGTCGTTGCGCATTCCAGATTCGCATGTCCTTCATGCGGGGGGGAGGCGCGGTGGGACGCCTCCAAGCAGGCGCTGGTCTGCCCGTTCTGCGGCACTGAGGCGCCCCTCGCTCCCGAAAAGGGAGAAGTGCGGGAACTGGACCTCGCCGAAGCCCTGCGGAGCATCCCCGCGGAAGATCGGGACTGGCATGCTGAGAAGGTTTCCGTGAAGTGCCAGAGTTGCCAGGCGATCACAATCTTCGACGCAAACAAGGTGGGTCAGCGTTGCGACTTTTGCGGTTCCACCGCTCTCATTCCCGCCGAACAGATCGCGGCGCCTATTCGCCCTGAAAGCCTGCTCCCCTTCAAGGTCAGCGAGAGCCAGGCTCGCGATAAGATGCGCGAGTGGTATGGAGCGCGGCGGTTCGCGCCCAGCAAACTGAAGACCAGCGCGATGATGGACTCCATAAAGGGGTTCTACCTGCCCTATTGGACATTTGACGCGCAGGTATCCGCGCAGTGGACGGCTGATGCCGGGTATCACTATTACGAGACGGAGTACGTATAACGACTCGGATGGCAAACAGCAGTCCCGCCAGGTGCAGCGCACGCGATGGGAGCCGGTCTCAGGTTCGCTTGAGCATTTTTTCGATGATGAACTGGTGGCCGCGTCCAAGGGAGTGCCGCCCGACTTGCTGCGTAAGATTGAGCCATTCCCCACCCATGAACTGGTAGCGTATGACGCGGGTTATCTCAGCGGGTGGGTCGTCGAGCAATACCAGATTGACCTCCTTGCCGCCGCGCAACGTTCCAGGCAGATGATGGATGCCGAACTTCAGACGCTTTGCGGGCGCCAGGTGCCCGGTGATACACAGCGAAACCTCAACGTAAACTCCGATTATTCCGCGCAGACATTCAAACACATACTCGCTCCCGTCTGGTATCTGACTTATCACTACGGCGGGAAGGCCTACCCAGCCGCCATCAACGGCTACACAGGCGCCGTCGGAGGCAAGTATCCGCTTAGCTGGGCGAAGATCGCGATGCTCGTCGTGTTCATTCTTTTCGTTCTCTACATCGTTGCCCTGGTAAGCGCGCGCCAGCATCACGGGATGTGAGGGATCTCGCGGCCCATGTGGAGTCCGGCGGGCATCTCTCCGCCGAGCAAGTGGAGGCTGCTGTGGAGTTGCTGCTTTCCAGTCAGACGGATGAAGCGGACAAGGGCGCTTTCCTCACGGCTCTTCGGTCAAAGGGCGAGACGGGATGCGAGATGGCCGCCTTTGCCCGTTCGATGCTGAAGCGCGCGATAGATCCTCAAATATCGCCCCAGCGGCTTCCCGGACCAATCCTCGATGTGTGCGGCACCGGCGGTGACCGTTTGGAACTCTTTAATGTCTCGACGACGAGCGTGTTCGTCCTGGCAGCGGGCGGCGCGGCCGTGGTGAAACATGGCAATCGCGGGATCAGTTCGCGCTCCGGCGGCGCGGATGTGCTCGAGGCGCTCGGCATTGAAATCGAAGCATCCCCGGCGGCGCTGCGCGAATCCATGGAACGGATAGGGATCGGCTTCATATTCGCCCCTCACTATCACCCCGCGTTCAAGATCATCGGACCGCTCCGCAAGAAACTGGCAGCGCGGGGGGTTACCACAATATTCAACCTGCTCGGCCCTTTGTTGAACCCCGCGCGGCCTGCCTACCAACTCGTGGGCGTATTTGCTCGCGGCGTGTTGGCAAATGTAGCCGAGGCTCTTAGGTTGCTGGGGCGTAAACACGCGTGGGCAGTCCACGGGTTGGGTCCTGCCGGTGAAGGCATGGACGAAATATCCAGCCTCGGCCCCACAGATGTGATCCGGGCGCAGGAGGGGGTCACGGATGCCTTCTCCATCTCCCCCTCCGAACTTGGCATTCCCCCAGCCGAAATCCGGGACTTGCAGGGCGGCGACAGAGAGGAAAACGCCCGCATGCTAATCGGGATACTGGATGGCAGTATCCGCGGCCCAAAGCGTGACGTCGTAATCCTGAACGCCGCCGCCGGATTTGTAGTTGCGGGCCTTGCGAGCGACCTGCCGCGCGGCATGGACCTCGCCAACGCCGCCATTGACGGAGGCAACGCGTTACGGAAGCTGCGCCTGCTTCAGGAATTTGCGCCGTAGTCTTCGGCCTGCCTGCGAGAGATGGAACGCTGCGACTATCCGCCGAGGGGCTCCGCAATGAACCTGAACTCGCAGTAACTCGATTCTACTATAGTTCTGCCAAAGACAACCTTTAGGGTCGAGCTAAATGAGTCTGCGGAAACGCGAAGATTGTCGGTGCTGCCGCAAAGTCGCTGGCTTGTTGTAGCATTGTTGCATAGCCTAATCGGTCAAAGATGGTTCTGACACGCTCAACATTTACCGGTGTTGAGGTGACAGGGTCTGCATGAAGCTCGACGGCCCAGCGCGCATTCATTTTCTCGATCACGTCAATGCTGTTTTCCAACACGCCATATTCCGCCCCCTCGATATCCAGCTTCACGGCATTAACTCTCGCCAATCCATATTGCTCGAGAATGTGGCGTAAGGTCACAGCTTCAATTTGGAGTGTTTTACCCCGTTCGGTTTCGCTCGCGACTATCGCGGATCCCATGTTCCCCTCGGATGAAAAGAGCACGCGGCCAGCCTCCCCTGCAACGGCCTTGTGTACCACGACCACATTTTTAATCGACTTCTCCTCAAGGTTCAGGTGGAGGGCTTCGATATTTCTAGGATCTGCCTCGAACGCGAATATCTTCCCAGAAGAACCAACCGATCGAGAGAAGGCAATGACGGAGAGGCCACAGTAGGCTCCCATATCCAGGACGATATCCCCTTCTCTGGGCGCGAGATATTTGACGTAGTCGTCGGTCGCCCCTTGATCTTCCGCCAGCGAGGTAAAATACGTACCGTTCACCGGTATTACGCATTGTGTGCCAGCCTGGTTTCGAAAAATCCGTCACCTCGAAATCATCTCTTAATTCGGGCTGCGTGGACGAAAAATAATAATCGAACTGATTAATCAGATCATAAGCGTAGAGAAAATGCTCTGCCGCGATCACAAATCGTTGCCGGCCTTTGGTTACCGTTATGCGTCGACTGTCTAAAGTGTAGTCTAACGTTATTCCTTTTGCCGCGGCAATCCGCGCGTAATGCTCCAAAGCTTTACGCCGCGCCTCCTCCACCCGGTCAAGCGTTACTCCCGCCTGCTGGGACAATTCTGTCTTGCCTCCTCCACTAGACAAAGCGGTGCATTTATTAAGCAGTTTGGAGATGAATCTGAGATTTCCCATATGTGTTGATACCGATGACCAGCAATTCCGAGTAAGTTGATTGTTCTTGCATTAAAAGGCTCCAGTATTGATCGTGCGCACCCGAAATAGCACCCGCCTCACCGATGCTCCCGCAGGTAATCCACAACCTGCTCGGCAAGTCTCGGCCCGATCCCGACAGTCGCGGCTATGTCCTCCGGCGTGGCGCGTCGAATTCGTTCCACTGAGCCGAATTGGCGGAGAAGCAGTTGTTTTCGGTTCTCACTGATCCCGGGACAGTCGTTCAGGATGCTTTCCCCGATCCTTCGTTTCATGAGCAACTGGTGGAAGGAATTGGCGAACCGGTGCGCTTCATCGCGAATCCGCTGAAGCAGCCGCAGGGCCCCGGAATCGTCCGGGAGCTGGAGCGGAAAAGGACGCCCGGGCCGGTAAATTTCTTCGTTCTCTTTTGCAAGCCCGATGATCGGCAGTTCGTGCAACCCGAGCCTTTGCAGTTCCTTGCATGCCGAACTCAACTGCCCCTTTCCGCCATCCACGATAATGAGGTCCGGCAACCGGACGGGCGCGGGCAAGACCGTTTTCCCCAGCCGCTCAAGCGTTTCGGCGGGGTTTTCCTGCGAAAATTCGGCATCCTCCGGCAGAGCGGCCCGCGCTTCGAGGAGCACGCGTGAGTAACGCCGGCGCACCACCTCCGCGATGCTCGCGAAATCATCCTGACCATCCACTGTCCGAATGCGATACCGCCTGTAATTGCTCTTGTCCGGCACTCCTTCCCTGAAACAAACCATCGAGGCCACCACATGGGTGGTCGAGATGTTCGAGATATCGAAACACTCCATCACAATTGGGACGTGATGCAGCTGCAACGCGTCCCGCAGCATCTCCAGGTCGGCAAGCGGATCAATGGCGCTGGGCAAGGAGTGGCGCGTGAATCGCCGCATCGGCTTCGTGGTCTGGCGGAGATCTTCGAGCATGTTCCGCAACTCCGCCGCCCGCTCGAAATCCAGCTTTTCCGCGGCCTTGCGCATCTCGGCTTCGATCGCGGCGGTCATCTCGTGCGATTGCCCTTCAAGAAATTCGCAGGCCTCCAGAACCCGCTGGCGGTAATCCTCCGCGGTCACCTTCCCGACACAGGGAGCCGCGCAGTTCCGGATGATGTGATCCATGCAGTGTTTGTAATCTGCTTCTCCCGGCATTAAAGGGCGGCACGACCGCAGCCCGAACTTTTTCTTCATCCAGTTCAGCGTCGTGCGCAGCGCCCCGGAGCGCGGGAATGGACCGAAGTACCGGGCGCCATCCTCCTTCTTGAATCGCGTGAGGATAAATCGCGGCAAGGCGTCGTTCAGATTCACCTTCACCAGCAGGAACCGCTTATCGTCCCGAAAACTGATGTTATACCTGGGCCTGAACTCCTTGATAAGCTTGCCCTCCAGCAGGAGCGCCTCCGGCTCGCTGCGCACAACGTGGATGTCGAAATCCCACACGCTTTCAAGCAGCGCCCGGGTTTTAAGGTCCGCCGACATCTTCCGCGAAGCCATGAAATATTGGCCGACACGCTTGCGCAAGTTGCGAGCCTTGCCTACGTAGATGACCCGGTTCAGCCTGTCCCGCATGAGATAGACCCCCGGCTTGTGCGGCAACTCATGCACCTTGTTTCTCAGGTCAGGTTTCTCGGTGTGAAAAACGGCGGTCACAGCTCTAATAAAGTTGTTCGACGAACGGGATTACCGGAACATATGGTTCTGGCTTGCAACTCGCCACCGGGGTTGCATCCTCCGGGCCAAAAGCTAATATACACACCTAAGGGAATGAAATTAACGGTTTATTTGCTGGCTTCATGGGCCGCCTCAGCTTCGTTGTGGGCGCAGGATTTGGATGCGGCAGCCTCGCCGACTCCGGCCCCGGCTGGAAGCTCCGCCGTCACCCTGCTAAAGCTCGTCAGCTCCGGCGGCTGGGCGATGATTCCCCTCGCCCTCCTTTCGATCCTGACTGTCATGCTCGTCATTGTTTACGTCTTCACGCTCCGGCGTGGGGCGGTCGTCAACGCTCACTTCATGAGCACCGCCGACGTGCTCCTCAAGAAGCGCGATTACCTGGCGCTCCTCGCCATTTCCTCGCGCCATAGCGAATCCATTGCGCGCGTGCTTCAGCGCTCCCTCGATTTCCTGACGAAGAACCCAAACGCGGATTTTTCGATCGTGCGCGAAATCGCGGAAACGGAAGGAGGCGCCCAGGCCGCCTCTCTCCAGCAACGCATCGTGTACCTGGCCGATATCGGCATGCTCTCCCCCATGGTCGGCTTGCTTGGCACGGTTTTCGGCATCATCCATTCCTTCGGCGTCCTTGCGAAGAACTCGACAGCGCCCCGCCCGATGCTCCTCGCGGCAGGCGTCTCCGAAGCCTTGGTCGCGACCGCCACAGGTCTGTGCATAGGCATCACGGCAATGGCATTTTACGCCCTTTTCCGCGGGCGCGTGCAGAGTCTGATCTCCGATCTGGAAATTGCCTCCACCCACCTTCTGGGAATGCTGGCGGCGACCTACAACAAAAAGCGCGAGCAGACCGCCCGCGTCGCGGCGGACGACGACTTCTGAGTTCGCCGGACGCATGAACCTTCGTCAACGCGCCAAACCCGAAATTTTCGGGTTCCAGATCGCGCCCATGGTGGACATCCTCCTGGTGCTGCTCGTGTTTTTCATCGTCACCTGGAACTTCGCTCTCACCGAGTATGACCTCGACGTGAAGGTGCCAAACGCGACGCAGGCAAAGCCCACCGACTCGTATGTGGATCAGACTGTCGTCAACATCCGCGCGGATGGCTCGCTCGTGATGAACCGCAAGCAGATTTCGCCCGTCGATCTCGCCGATAAGCTCAGGCAACTCGCGAAGCTTTACCCGGATTACGCGGTCATTCTTCGCGGCGATCAAAAGGTGAACTATAAATACATCGTGGATGTGCTCGATATGTGCCGCGCGGCGAACATCTATAACATCGCCTTCGCGACGGGACGAGCGGAGCCTCAGTGACGTGCGACGTTTCGCGACGCTCTTCCTGCTGGGGATAACGCTCGTCCCCTCGCTGCCCGCCCAACAATTTTTCGGCGATGTGCCGGTGCGTCGCGCGGAACCTGTCACCAGCGACGCTACCCCCGCGCCGGCTGAGCCTCCCACGCCGCGAGCCGTCCCGTTTGACTTCGATAAACCCGCTGCCACCCCAAAGCCGCGCCCCGTCGCCACCCCTCGGGCGAGAACCACTCCTGTTCCGCGACCGCGCCCCGTCGCGACCCCTGCGACCACGCCCCCGGCGCCCGTTGTGGAACCCGGCGATGAACCCCCCGGAGCCGGAGACATTCGCGTCGGCCCCGGCGCCTATGTCGATCCCGATAAGGCGCAGATGGATGTCGCCAACGGGTTGTACGCGCGGAAGCTCTACGATCTGGCCGCGCCGGAATACGAGCGGTACCTGGGCATCTACGCCAACGGGCCTGATCGGCAAACCGCTCTCTTCAGGCTGGGCGAATGCTACAACAAGATCGGTAACTCGAACTCCGCGAAGATGAGTTACACCACGCTTCTCAACACCTTCCGGGAAGGTGACTTCGTCGGCCCCGCCGCGTACCGCCTCGCTGACATCTACTTCCAGGAGAAAAACTACGACGACGCTTTGCCTTACTTCCGGCAGGCTTCCGTGCGCGAAAAAGATCCCGCCGTAGTCAACGCCGCGAAGTTCTACGAAGCGCGTTCCCTCACGAGCCTGCACCAGGATGCCGAAGCGAGGGAAGTATATGAAAGCCTGCTGGAGGCGAAGGAAAACAATCCCTTCCGGGATATGGCCCGGTTCTCACTGGCGCAGCTTTATCTGGATGGCGGGATCAAAGCGGAGGCGCTCAAGCAACTGGAGGCGATTATAGCGGAAACAACGAAGGGCGCTTCCAAAGCCGAGGCGCTGGTAAAAGCAGGCTTGATCCAGATTGATCTCGGCCAGCAGGATAAAGCGGCTGCCAACCTTCGCAAGGCCGCAAAGATGCCCGAGATCGGTGGCCTTAAACAAGCCGCTCAATACGGGCTGCTTCGCATCGATTACAACTCTGGCAAATATAAAGATTTTCTGGAGACATATAAAGCCGCGCTCCCTGACCTCTCAGCCGATGAAAAGCCGGAGGCCATGCTGCTTGCCGCAAGCGCTTGCAAGCAGCTGGGCAATCAAGCCGGGGCGCGCAAGATATACGAGCAGATCATCACGGACTTCCCGGAATCCCCGACCGCGGCGCAGGCCAGCTACGACCGGCTCCTGACTCTCTACCTCACCGACGATCCCGATCTCGTGAAGGCGATCGACAAATTCCTCGCCAAAAACCCCGACTCTGAAAAGAAGGATCAACTCACTCTTCTCAAGGCGGAATTCTACTATTTCAAGAAAAAGGACTTCGCGCAGGCCGCTCCGCTCTACGAGGCGTTGGACGAATCAACCCTGCCCGGCAATCTGAAAGCGGACGCCCTGTTCAAGCTCGGTTGGTGCGACATGCAGATCCGCGAAACAAAGAAAGCGATCAAGGCATTCTCGGACTTCATTTTCGATTACTCGGAAAACAAGTTGATCCCCAAGGCCCTCGCCCAGCGGGCGCTGGCTTATGAACAGGAAAAAGATCTCCCCTCCTCGCTGAAGGATTGCAATGAGTTGATTCGACGCTACACAAAAGCTCCCGAACGTGAGTTTGCCATCGAGAAAAAAGCAACACTCCTTGGCCAGCAGGAGGATAACAAAGGGATGTCGGAGGCGTTTCAGATGTTGCTCTCGGAGTATCCAAAGACTCCCGCTGCCGCGCGCGCGAACTACTGCATAGGCTGGGCGGCCTACGAAGCCAAAGACTACAAGGGCGCGCTCGGCCCGCTGGATGCCGCGCGCCGCATGGACAGCGAGCAGTTTCTTGAGAAGGCGAGCATGAAAATCCTCGCCTCCTGCTACAATCTCGGGGACCGCGACCGCCTCGCGCGAGAAGTGGACTACTACACCGATAATGGCGGGAAGGGCAAAATCCCCACTGAGATCCTCAGAAGTCTCGGAAACGATTTCTTTAAGGCGAACAGCTTCCCCAGTTGCGAGAAATATCTTGCCCAACTCACCGCTCGTGGCGCTCCCGAAGCGATCCCCGACGATTGGCTGCTGCTCGGCAGGGCGCAGGAGCGCCAGCAAAAACACGCGGAAGCCATCGAGTCATTTAACAGTTACTTGACCGCTTCCGGAACAGCGCCCATCCCAAGGGCAACGGGTTTGATTGAGCTCGGATACGCCCAACTCGGTTTGAAAAAGTACGAGGAGGCGCGAAAGTCCGCCGATGGCGCTCTCGCGCTGCAACCCGAGGGCTCGCTAAATGCCCAGGCACGGATGCTCATAGGCGACATTGAGATGGACCGCGGGAGCTTCGATGAAGCTGGAAAGATCTTCCAAAGCATTGCGCTTCTTTTCCCCGACGAACCCGATCTCACGCCACGGGCTTTGGATAAGGCTTACGATGCTTTAAAAAAACAGGGGCGCGCGCTGGAAGCCGCCAAAGTCCTGAATAACCTTCAGAGTCACTTCCCCGAATACCAGATCCAGACACGGATCAAAGCCGCCTCCGCGCAGTGACTCCCCAGAAACGCGCCTCCATGACCAAAGAAAAACCCATCGCCGAAGCGCTCATCATTTGCGATGAGATCATCACAGAGGCGATTACCAACAAAAAGTCGCTTATCGGGACTTTCAACAGCATCGTTTCACACAGCTTCCCGATGCAACATCCCAAGCTTTGCGTTTACACTGCCATGACGAATGGCCAGGGCCACATGTCCGGCGAGTTGCGCTGTGTGCGCCTCGATGATCAACAGGAGATTTTCAAAGCCGCCGGAGAAGTGCAGTTTGCCGACCCCACGCAGGTCGTCGAACTGAGCTTCAATCTCCGGAATATACCGTTCGAGCGACCCGGCCTTTATTCCTTCGAACTGATTACCGCCGATGAATTGCTGCTCGAAAAGCGGTTCACCGTCGTCCTGGGCCAGCAGGGCTAGAGAGCCGCCTACGGCGTTGGAGCTGGAGTGGGGGAGCCGTGTCTCATCATTTCCTTCATCCGGGGCATCAGGTTCGCGATCTTCTTCTGCGTCATTTCCATCGTCTTCTGTATCAGCGCCGGCTGTTTGTCCAGGAAGGCCTGCCCAGCGGGACTTTTGTAGAAGCCAGTCACCGCCTTGATCTCTTCAGGCGTGAATACCTCCGCGTAAATCTTCGCGTATTCCGGTTTCATATTGTCCCACTTCATTTCTTCAGAAATGAACCCCCAGGCCTCATTCATCCGCGCGGCGGCCTCCGGGCCAACTGCCGTCCTGGCCATGGCGTTCTTCATCTGAGCCATCATTGATTCGGACAGCTTTTGCGCCCGCATCACAACGAGCAGTTCCTCGATGTCAGGACGCGCGGGAGAGGCTCCCGAAAGAGTCCCGCTGACTTCGACCTGGGCCAAAGCGAGAAGGGGCGACAGGATGAGGGGGAGGAGAAGTAGAAGCTTTTTCATAAGAGGGTTGTCGCCTGATGAGAAGGCGAACCCACTTACTTGGCAAGCAGGTATTTCTCCAGGAAGGCTTCCATCTTCCCGTAGAAGTCGAGGCGATTCTCAGGGTTGGAGAAACCATGGCCTTCATCCATCTTGACCAGATACTCCACAGGCTTCTTTTTCTCCTTCAACGCCTTTACAATCTGCTCCGCTTCCGCCCGATTCACGCGCGGGTCATTATAGCCCTGCGCGATGAACAGTGGCGCTTCGATCTTCCCCGCCGAAAAGAGCGGAGAACGCGCGCGGAGCAGCGCCTCATCCTTTTTGGGATTGCCAACCCGCCTATACATCACCTCGCGATACGTTTCCCAATAAGGCGGGATGGTATTCATGAAGGTCAGCAGATTGGAAATGCCCACATAGTCCACTCCGCAGATGAACACCTTCGGACGAAACGCCAGCGCGGAAAGAGTGGCGTATCCCCCATAACTGCCTCCGTAGATGCCGAGCCGTGACTTGTCGGAAAATCCCTGCGAGACGCTCCAGTTCACCCCATCGATGAGGTCGTCCAGCATCTTGCCTCCCCACTCCAGATCACCCGCGTGCAGGAACTTCTTTCCGTATCCTGTTGAACCCCGGTAGTTCACCTGTAAAACAGCGAATCCGCGATTGGCAAGGAATTGCGATTCCGGATCGTATCCCCAATCATCACGCGCCCACGGGCCGCCGTGGACCACTTCCACCGTTGGCAGATTCGTCGGCGCGACGCCTTTCGGGAGCGAAAGGTAGCCATGGACTGTGAGGCCATCCCGGCTTTTAAACTGGATGGGCTTCATCTCGACAAGATCTTCCGGCTTCAGCCACGGGCGCGGACGGTAGAGGAATTTCATCTCTCCCGACGCCCGGTCATACAGGTATGTCGCCCCGGGATCGGTGGAAGAGTTGTAGGCCACCACCCATTTGTTCTCATCGTCGTCGCTGCTTCGCAGGAGCACCTCGCCTTCATGCGCCTTTTCCAGAATCCCAAAATCCTTTTTCAACTGGGGATCAAAAATCTTGTAGCTCAGGCGATCCCGATTGTAGACGGCCGCGAGCAGTTTGTGCGTCTTGTCGCTGATGACGACATCCTCAATGTCGTACTCCGGATCTGCATCCAGCACGGTTTCCTTGCCGGATTTCAGGTCGAGCGTCGCGAGATGCGTAGTGTCCGTCCCCCGCGCGCTGGTGAAGTAAAGAAATCGGCCATCGGGATCGAACGCGTGAACTCCCGCGTCCTCTTCATCGGTGTAGGTGGCGAGAACGTGAAACGCGCCTGAACTTCCATCCCGCGCTCGAACTTCCGTCTTCCCGCCGTCGACCTGCGCGACACAAGCGCGGATAACCCCCTTTGTATCTGTGTACCAGGAGTCCACGTCACCCGGGTTCGTTTCGATCATCTTCAGTTCGCCTGTGGAAATTTGCAGGTGATAAACGTCAAAGAAGCGTTTGTCGCGGGCGTTCATCGCGATGGTTGCCTCGTCCGGCTTCTCACGAGGCAAATCGATGATGTCGGCGCGCGCGCCTGTTTCTGGCGTCAGATCTACAGCCGTGGCATCAGGCTTCGAAGGATCGGCGCGGTAGATATGGAAGTTCTCATTACCTCCCTCGTCCTGCATGTACAGGACGTATTTGCTATCCCGCGACCACGAGAAACTCCGGATGCCGCGCTTCTTGTCATGCGTGATCAGCCGCGCCTTGCTGAAATCATCGCCGACGCCGCAAACCCAGATGTTCATCCGGTTATTGTCCGGGGCAAGGTAGGCATACGATTTCGCGTCCGGCGAAATATCGGCACTGCTGATCTTCGGATTATCAAAAAAATCCTTGATCGGTATTTTGGGAGGCAGGCCAGGCGCGGGAGCTTCTTCCGCGGAGGAAAGGCAGACGGAGAGCAGAGCGGCCGAAAGGAAGGGGATGAGTTTCATGATTAGGTTCGAGACTGTGACGCTGCCGCCCGGCAAACGTTCAAACTTTCACCACCCTGAGCGCCAGGAGCCGATTGGCCCCGCGGCATTCCAGGAATGCGCCAGCTTCACTCCCACTGGCTGTTCTTCGAACCCATGTACGCAAGGAACAAGCCGATGATCACGTGCGTCCCAAGCACCCAGAAGCAGACAGGCACCGCGGAAAGATGCGTCTGCGTAACATCGAGCACGATGTCATACAGCCGGGTATCTCGCATGCTCTCAAGGAATCCCGACCAGCTCCAGTAGGCGGCAATAAAGGGACGTGTAATCCAGCCGATCGCTGAAGGCAGCGCCAGCACCGCCCCGGACAACGGAAGCTGAAAACCCACCAGATAGACCGATACCAGGGAAGCCTGCTCAGGCGTTTTCATGAGGCTTGATATGCCGAGGGAGATGGAAGTCATCGCCGCGTTCACCATTACCAGCAACGCGATCTGGCTTGGGAGGTCACCCGGGAAATGACAAATCACGTTCACAAACACAGCCATCCATACAGACTGCGCCACAACAAGGAAGGTGAGGAACACGGCCTTGCTGAGCACATAGCTAAGCGGTCTCACGCCGCCATATTTCTCCTTCTCAAAGATGAGTCGCTCGCCGGCGATTTCCCGAGCGGAGTTATTCGAGCCCATCAGGGTCAGAAGAACCACTTGGAACATGACTAACCCCGAGATCAAGCTGCCCAACACGCGCGCTCTCCTTATGAAAACTGGCCTGCTCGACAAGCTGTTGCAGGACATTTGTCTGCGAGGACATGCTCAAATCCTTGATTTGCGGCAAGCCATCCCACGCGAAGATCACCACGAGAAACGGGAAGCCAAACATCAGCGCCAACTGAAGGATCACCTGTCCGCGGTCTCTCAGAAAAAGCTTCCACCGTCGCGCGAGCAAGATTCGCATTTGCGTGAAAAAGCCCGGGACAGAATCCGACGGGACACGAGTCAGCGGAATGTTGCGGCGCGATGCGGCAATGGGCAGGGAGGGAAATATCTTTCGCAGACTTTCCTTTCCAGGCGCTGCTCCACCGGGCTTCTCCCCATCCTGGGAGGCGTTGAAGGAAGGTCCATGCTTCAGCCACGAATCATGCCACTCTTTTGCAGGACGCTCGGCCAGGCGCGGAAACAGATCCTCCGGATTATGCACGCTGAAATAGTGAAAGAGAAACTGCGCGGGGCCGTGATACGCGATATTGCCCTGATGCAGGACAAGCACGCTGTCGTACAGATCGGCATGCCGCAGACTGTGCGTCACCGATATGACAATCCGCCGATCCTCTTCCGAGAGTCGCTTCATCAAACGAACGATCTCATCCTCCGCCTTGGGATCGAGGCCGCTGGTAACCTCATCCGCCAGGAGGAGCAACGGCGACGTCACCATCTCCATCGCGAGCGCGAGTCGGCGCTTTTGCCCCCCGGAGAGCACGGACACGCGGCGTTCACGTAGCTGCTCGAGCCCAACATGGTTCAGGATTTCCGCCACCTTCTCCTCGCAAGCCTCACTCGATATGCTGACCCGGAGTTTTAACGCGGACTCGATGCTTTCGCACACGGTCAAAAGCTCGTAGGCGATGCTGAATTGCGGCACATATCCCGTTCTCGTGAGGATCGAGATCCTCCGTTGCGAGATCGCGACCTTCCCAATGGACGGTGCCTCCGGTCGGTTCCCGAAGCCCGGCAATCACCTTCAGCAACGTGCTCTTCCCGCATCCCGAAGGGCCGATCACAGCGACAAAGTGGCCTTGGGCAAAACGCGTCGAAACGTCGTTCAACAAGACGTGGGGATCATCCTCGCTACCCAGTTGCAGCGATACATTTCGAAGCTCAAGCACGCTTTAGAGAATTAATGCGGGGGCTGCGTTTGTCACTGTGATTCTTTTGGACTTCCCGTCCCCGGCATGGAAAATAGCGGGAGATGAATCGGGCTCCGCGCCGCATGTCCGCCGGCAAACTTCTTCTATGGTCGGGCATGATCTTTTTCATATTGCTTGTCCTGGGTGTTCTAGGTCTCAAAATCTGGTTCGACTCCTTTTTAAGGAGCGAAAAGTTTCGACACATCATAAGTCACGCGGCTTTCTCGGCTGTCCAGGCGGATGGTGAGTTCCTCCCATTCCAATTCTCCGGAACCAAAATCTATAGTGACGGATTCGACGCGACCGGCACTGGAGCCGCCTTCTTCAACAAGCTGGGCGCCGATCAGAATCCGCGCCGATTTCAACCTGCGCGGCCTGCTAAAACGCGCCTGGGAGATTGACCGCCTGACTGTGCAACGGCTGCGGATTGTCATGGATGGGCAGCACAAAGAGCCAGCTTCCGAGAGTGGCGCTCCTCCTCCCACGCAATCCGGGGGCGGATGGCTGCCACGGCGCGTCGATCTGCAAGAGGCAGTCGTCGAAACGACCGAGCTGGATTGGGCAGGCGCCAAAGCGGGTTCCATCAGCGGAGCCAGACTCACCCTCCGTCCGGAAGGCGCGAGCGAGGACCATGAAACGTCCGGTGACCCCGGCGCGTGGAGCATCTCGGCTGAGGGAGGATTGCTCCAGGAGACGGGCCTGCCTGATCTCAACATCACCAGCGCCAAACTGCGCTACCACAGGCCCTCGCTTTATATAGTGGACTCGCAGTTCAAGGGGAAGGACTCCGGGACTCTCAGCATGAGCGGCGAGATTAACTTTGAGCGATCTCTTGCTCTCGACATCAAGCTCAACAGCGTCCCCATCGCCCCTTTGCTGCCGCTGGACTGGCAGAAGCGGCTGGATGGCAACCTGAGCGGCGATATTCGCCTGCGATCACAGATGCCGATGATGGGCGCTCCCGACATGGAGGGCACCGTTAACCTGGCTCAGGGAAAGCTCGAAGCGCTCCCCGTTCTTGACCAGATCGCGACTTTTACACGTTCCCAGCAGTTTCGCACGCTTACCCTGAGCGCGGTTTCCGCGGATTTTAAGCGCGCTACCACAAAATTAACCGTGTCACGGTTTGTTGCTGAATCGGAAGGGCTCATCCGAATCGAGGGGGCGTTCGTGGTGGAGGACTCAAACATTGAAGGGTCGTTCCAGGTCGGCGTCACGCCCCGCAGTTTGCAGTGGCTCCCTGGTTCACAGGGGAAAGTTTTTACAGTCTCGCGAGAGGGATACCTATGGACCCCGGTTCACCTTTCAGGCCCTTTACGGAACCCGACGGAAGATCTTTCACCGAGACTGCTCGCGGCAGCCGAAGGCTCTGTTCTCGACAAGGTGCAGGACACCATCAAGGATCCAGTCGGCGCGTTGAAAGATCCCGCTCGCGCCTTGAAGGACCCGCGGATCTCATCCTGAACGGAGTCCATTCACTCCTCGGCCAGTGACCCTACGAAATTGAGCTACTTGATGCTGAACTGGGTATCTTTCTGCAGCCTGAACGCTGTATCGGCGCTGGTGAAAAGTTTGTCTACATCGTCCTTGCTCTCAAGCCGATACTCGATGGTGCGAGCGTGCGTCGTGGTTGGGTAGCTCTTTACCACCTTCTGCCATACGTCCGTCTGCCCTGTGCGCTCGACCGCCTGTTTCGCGTAATCCTGTAGCTTGTTGATCGCGGATTGGCCCAGCGCTACAGGGGACGTCGGCGTGATGTTCTCCAGGTAGTAGAACCGCACAAGCGCGCTACCGGCGGTATCCACGTTCACCTCCGTTACCTGCGCCACCCCGTCCACAATATACTCATGGGTGCTGACCGAGATGATCGAACGAACCGCCACCTCGTAGGTGCCGCCAGGAAGGGTGCATGTCCACAGAGGCAGACGAGGCGTCAGAGGCGGGGTCGGCGTGGCGGCGGCCTCCTGGGCTTGCAAACACCGGCCACCAGGAAGAGGAGGAGAATGAGAAGAGGGGAGATTTTGCGCATACTGGGTTTATTCCATTTGTAATTCAGCGTTATCGACACGGCGCAGCTTCCAATCCCACGGCTTCCAACTCATCCGTATCCAATCGAAAGGTAAACGGCGTGGTAAGTGAATTGACGCTGTTTTCAGCCCGTTGGGCAAGTTCCATTCCTGCGCCTTCGAAAGAAAGATGCGTGGAGAGTGTCGCGCCTGGGTGCCACTGATTTGTGGTCGCAGGCGCCGACGCCTTTAGGCTCAGGCCGGATAGTTGGTAGAAGCCCGCTTGAGCATCTTCCAGCGCGGAAGCTTTGTTATGCCCCCATCGGTCCGCGTAGCTGGCGGCGAGCATCTCTCCCACCGCCGACCCAATTCCGCTTGTTGATGGCGCTGATGATCTGCGCCTGATGGCGGTGAAGCTGCCAATCCAGGCGGAACACGGGAGCAATGAGGATTGCGAGAGCGATAATGCCTACTCCAAGCCATGCGATGAGGAGGGGTCTGCGAGACATCGTTCCAGATACATCGCTCTCTTCAGCCCCAGATCGCGATATTTTTGTTCCTTCGTCTTGACGCATGCTCCCCTTCGTCGATGTATCCACGATGAAGCTTCGACCCAACGTGGCGGCAATCCTGCAACGCGACAATTTGGATATTTTGGTCTGCGAACGACTCGATACGGAAGGAGCATGGCAGTTTCCACAGGGGGGCGTCGATGCGGGGGAAACGCATGAGCAAGCCCTCGTCCGGGAGTTGAATGAAGAAGTGGGTCTTCGCGTCGATTGACTACAGGGTGAAAGCCCGGAAGGGCCCATACCAATATGTTTTCGGGGAAGGCCGCACGAAGAAGGGCTACCACGGGCAGGAGCAACATTATTTTCTGCTGACGCTCGTCGCGCCCGAAAGCCGCTTAAATGTCAATACGGCCCATCAGGAGTTCCGCGGTTGCCGCTGGATCAAGCCCGCGGCATTCCGTCTCGACTGGCTTCCACCTTTCAAACGGGATGTCTATCGCGCCGTTCTTCAGGATTTCTTCGAAGTCGTTCTGTGAAGCTTCACGCTATTTGGTTTCAGAACCCGAATATGTTTGACCTTTCCGGGGGATTTCGTATTTACGGCTCCTCATGCTGACATTCGGAATGTTCTTGTTCATTTTTGGCGCTTTTCTCGGAGGTGTATGGTGGGCGTGTGCCAATGATGGCGACAGCGCATCCTGAACTCCCCAAGGCCGTGAACTAGATCATGCTAGATCCAGACGAAATCCGCTGGGTAAAATCCACCGCGAACGAACTAAATAACTTACTTCAGGTCATCACGGAATCGGCGCAGTTCATCGAGCGTTTCTGCGGGGAGAGCAATGACACAGGGAAGTATTTTGGAATCCTGCGCAACGGCATAGACCGCGCGGCGCGCGTGGCGGCTACGATGCTCGACCATGCGGCATTGTCCGAGGACGCGCCAGCGCAACCGGCGCTGGCGCTCCGCGTCCCGGTTCCGCTCTTTCCGGATGCCGCGGAACCTCGCAAGCCGGAGCCGCGCGCCGCCCGAGGGCGGCGTCAAGATTTGGAACCCGAATGGCGCCCGCGAGTTAATCATGATCGTGGACGATGAAGACTTCGTTACCGTTCTCGCGCAACGCGTTCTCACCGATCAAGGCTACCGTGTCATCATCGCGCGGGATGGTTTCCAATGCCTTGACCTATATCAGAAACATCAGCAGCAGATCGATCTCATCATCCTCGATTTCACGATGCCGCTCATGGACGGCTCCGAAGTCTTCAACGAACTCCGCGAGATTAATCCTCACGTCCCCGTCGTCTTAAGCAGCGGGTTCACAGAGCAGGATAAACTCCGCTGGATGCTGGCAAAGGGACTTCGCGGCTTTATTCCGAAGCCCTATACCCACGAAAAGCTTTTGCTCCAGGTGCGCTCGGTGCTGGACGCGCTAAAAACCGAAAAGTGAGTTGAGCCCGCAAGGCGGAGGACGGCTATTCAGTTTTTGGGGCCTCGCCACAGTCCTTCACCGCGTCCGTGAAATATTGCCCCAAGGCGGCATGCGCAGTCTCAACCAGCCCGTAGCTATGCGACGCCACGTGGAAGTTTACGTCGCCCGTCGCTCGTAGCGGATTATCTGCCGCAAAGCCCGACAAAGTCACGACTCTGCACCCTGCCGCCCGCGCGGCGGTCACTGCCCGCAGTATGTTCGGCGAGCGCCCGGAGCTGCTGATCGCGATCAGCAAGTCCCTCTCGACCGCCCAGAGCCGCGTCATGGATTCATACGCCCCTTCATAACCATCGTCGTTCGCGAGAGCCGTCAGCAGCGGCTGCTCGGTGAACACGAGGGCCCGGGTTCCGAGCGCCTTGCAAATATCATTCTGGATATGGCTGGCGATCGCCGCGCTTCCTCCATTCCCCACCACCATGACCTTGCGACATTCCGCCTTGGCGGCCACCAGCATTTCGCCCACTGCGGTCCCTGCGGCGTCCAGCGTAAGCGGCGCGCCGCTGCCATCCCGGGCCTCGATCCCTTCCATTAACCGACGCAGTTCCGCAAAGTAGCTGGAGAGGGCCAAGATCATTTTAGAATGGTATCGATATGTTTCATGAGCGGTATTTTGTCGATCGGTCTCTGGTTCGCAACGATCCCAACCGCGTGCGCGCCCACCACATTAGCGATGAACCCGACGATCTCCATCGGAGCCCCCTGCGCGATGCAGAGCGAGGTCACCGCAAACACAGCGTCCCCTGCCCCGACGCGATCCACAATATGCGTGGTGAAAGCCGGGACATCGAAAAACCCTTCCCGGCGGTCGTAGCAAAGGGAGCCTTTCTGCCCGCGTGTCACTGTCACGCGCGAGCAGCCCAGCCGCTCTGCCACTCCCTCTACGATCTGCTTTAACTCCTGCTGCCGGCTGCGCCAGTCCAGCCGCATCTCATGTTCCGAGATGCAGATATAATCCGCGCGCGGGTATTTCGAAATGGTGTTGAAACCCCTGTTGTGCGCGTTGACCTGCGTGTTCACCGCGAGGAAAGCCGGACTGCGCGTCAAGACATTTATCGCCGCTTCGTCCAGCATGCCGTGACCGTAATCGAGCGCGAGAACGAGATCATATTGCGGCAATATCTCCTCCAGTTTCTCGCAGAGCGCCTTTGATCCCGCTTCGTGGGTGTCCTTGTCGGTGATGATGTACACTTCAAACATCTTCTGAAAAGGATAGGTCTCGACAAACCGCCGCTTCACAATCGTCGGCTCATCCTCAAGGGGCAGGAAAGTGGCTTTCACCTTCGAATCCAGCTTGGAGCGGATGAACTCCTCTTGTGAATTCACCGTGCCGAGGAATGTCACGAGATGGACATTGTCACAGAACGCCGCCAGGTGATTCGCGGCCGCCAGCGTCCCGCCGGCAAAACGTTCCGTCCTCAGGTGACGCGCCGCCAGGATCGGCTCTTTGCCCGCTTTCCCCATCGTCTCGCAATACTCATACTCGTCAATGATTGCCTCGCCCAGCAGCAACACTTTCAGATCCTTCGCGTTCTTCAGATAGCCAAGAACCTCGGCCACCGGATGCCGCGCTCCAAACGATGCCACGTAGGTGCCCATCTCCTTGGAAAGGCTGGAGAAATGACGGTTTATCAGACTCGAGGAACTGAACGTCACGTCCTCCGTGAAGACCAGCGAGCCTCCGCCTGCTTCGGCGGCCTCGCGCTCCAGGACGATGCCTCCCGTGATATCCGCCGCGGCCTCGCGGTAGTCCGGGCCCTTGACATAGAAAGCGGGCTTCAGCAGTTGGATCACCTCCACCGCGCTTGGCCATTTATTGATGGCCACATAATCCACGCATTCCAGCATCGACAGCGCTTCCGCCCGCAACGCCTCGGTGAAGGCGGGCCGCCCCGGACCCTTGTTCACATAGACGTCTGGCGTCACCGTCACGATCAGGACATCGCCGAACTGCCGCGCTGATTTCAGATGCCGCAGGTGGCCAATGTGCAGGAGGTCGAACACGCCGTGGCAATGCGCCACTTTCCCGCCTGCCTTCCGGACGTCGTCCAGAAGACGCGCCGCTTCCTCGACCGTTTTTATTTTCTGCCCTGCGCGCGATGCCAGCCGGTGATGCCGCGGTTCCGTTCATGGCTGGAGATATTTAAACCACTGCGTCGTGGCTGCGGCGATGGACTCGGTGTCCCAGATTGGTGCTTGTCGCCAATAATCGATGTTCTTGAGCAGTTCCGCTACGCCCTCTTCGAAACTGATCAGCGGCTCCCACCCGAGATGCTCCTTTATCTTGCGGATGTCAGCCCACGTGCAATCCGGCTCGCCCGGTCGCTTGGGCAGATGGACGACCTCTCCTCCCCCCAACAACTCCACCAGCCGGTTCACCGGCTGCGGATCGCCTCCGCCCGCGTTGTAAATCTCATTCACCCGCTCGCTTTTTGCCGCCAAGTAGAAGGCTCGCGCTAGATCGGTGACATACAGAAAGTCCCGGCGCTGCGTTCCGTCTCCCACTACAGTAAAAGGTTTTCCCGCGAGCTTCTGCGCGAGAAAGACGCCAAACACCGCCCCGTAAGCCCCTGAGGTACGCGAACGCGGGCCATAGGCGTTGAAAATGCGAATCGAAGTGACGGGCAACTTGTAGACCCTGCCCCAATGCAGGACAGATTCTTCTCCCATGTATTTGCTGAGCGCGTATGGGTATTCCGGGCGGATCGGGGCGTGCTCGGTCGTAGGCGTTTCGGCGAGCCCGTAGCACGACGAGGAAGCCGCATAGACGAATTTTTCGACTCCCGCGTGGCGGGCCGCTTCCAGCAGCCTCACCGTTCCCATCGCGTTCGTGGAGATGTAATCCACCGGGCGCTCGATTGATGGCACAACATCGCCAATTCCGGCGAAATGAAACACATACTTCGCCCCCTTAAATAGTGCGTCCGTCGCTTCCACATCCCTTATATCCCGCGTCTCGACTACCAGGTTCGGGTTGCCTTTATGCTGCTCAAGGTTTTGCAAACGCCCGCCGGAAAGGTTGTCTATCACATGAACCCGGAATCCCTCGCCCAGCAGCAAATCCACAAGATGGCCGCCGATGAAACCCGCGCCGCCTGTTACGACCGCCAGGCTCATTGCAGGTTCAGACTCTTGACCGCTCGGACGTTCACGTAGTTATCGTTCGTCATGCTATCCGGGAATTTGCCTTCCTTGAAGGCCTTGCACAGGTCCCGCACAGCGTCCTCGATAGTGCGTTTCGGCTTCCAGCCGATTTTTTCCGCGATTTTTCGGGACGACACGTGATACGACCGGTTGTCATTGGAGGGAGTCGTCTGGATTTGAATAGGAGCTCTATCCGGAAATTCCTCCTCCACGATCTTCCGCACGAACTCCGCAAGTTGCGAGACCGTATGGTTCTCATACCCGGCATTGAAAGCCTCGCCGGCGATCTTTTCCGCGGGAGTCTCAAGCAGTTGTACGTAAAGATCCGTGATGTCTTCGATATGCACGTTTGGCCTCTTCTGGGCGCCACCGAACACCGTGATGACTCCTTTGTTCACCGCGTGGCTCGTAAGGATGTTCACCGTGAGATCAAATCTCATCCGGGGAGAATACCCGCACACCGTCGCGGGGCGGATGATGACGGTGGTGAAATCGGGTGACTGGTAGCGGAGCAGCAGTGGCTCGCAAAGACCCTTGTATTTATTGTAATCGGTCAGCGGTACGAATGGATGATCTTCCGTCACATCTGGAGCTTCGCTCACGCCATAGACCGAACTGGTCGAAGCATAGATGAACCTCCGCGCTCCCGCTTCTTTGCTGGCCTTCACCATCGGCTCGAAACATTCGAAGTTAATTGTCCGGCTGAGTGCCGGATCGAGATCAAAGCTCGGGTCATTCGAAATACACGCCATGTGAATAACGGAATGAACCCCCTTCAGAGAATTCGCGAGAAGCGACGTGTCCCGGATATCCCCCAGCACCACGGTGAGGTTCGGGTGGGACGGGAGCCCCTCCGAGCCGAACAGCATCAAATCATAAACCGTCACGGCATATCCGGCGGCGAGCAGCTTTGGAACAAGGATGCAGCCTTTGTAACCGGCGCCGCCTGTGACGAGGACATGTTTCATACTTTCGGAGGGGTTCTGATTACCGCGATAATCCGCCGCGAGACTTAGCGCGGATCGAGGCGAATGGCCAGCGTTTTAGGAGAGGAATGTCTCGAATTCCACAGGTGATTTCCTGGCTCCATTCTCTCAGTTAAGTTTTTCTCACAACCCGGGAAAAGCCTCCACCAACTCCTGTATCACTTCATCTGACATGGGGCGGATCGCCCCCAGAGCGCGCCCTCTAATGATGGCTGCGGCGGTCGATTCCAGCACTTCCATGCGGTCAAAAGCGTCCAGCACCGTTCGTCCAGCAACGAGCGCGCCATTGTGCCTCAGCAAAGCGATCGGCGAGGCGGGACTCACCAGCGCGGCCAGCTCCTCGCCCGCGCCAAACTGATCCTCAAAACCAAGAACATGCGTATCCTTCAGGAACAGGTAGCTCTCGGGGATCGTGCGGGTGTCCAGTGGAAACTCGCTCACGCAGAAGGCGGCGGCATGCGCCGGGAGAGCGTTGAAGACCGCGTGGATTCCGGGATGCATCTGATACAGCGCGCCATGCAAGCGCACGGCCCGGCTTGGAAGCTGCCCCCTCGCCCGCTGTCCATCGCGCACCACGACCAGATCACCCAGGCCTAACGATTGCCGATCCATCAGCGTGGGCGTGATCACAAACGAGCGCTCGTCGATTCGCGCCGAAAAACTTCCTTCGGTGCTCGTGACCAGTTGATGCCGGTATGCTCGGTGAATGAAATCGCATATTTCCTTCCGCAACTCTTTCTCGCGGCTCGATGGCGGCGTCGCGTCGCACTCTGGCAACATATTGCGCGCCATGCGTGAAAGCTGCACCTGCTGGTCGGAAAGGTAACTCACCTCGCCGAGCAACCGCGCGTTGATGATCGTCTGCGCCGTGAACTCCAGCGTCTCAAACCGTTGGAACGCCGTGGAAAGCGAATTGCCCGCCACCACCACTCCATGGTTCTCCATGATGACGCAGGAAGGCCGCGCGGCGCTCGCGAACTCCGCGGAGATCTTGTCTCCCAAATGCTTGCTGCCAGGGAGCGCGTAAGGCGCGAACCCAACATTCCCGCACACGTTCCACGCCTCCGGAAACACGCGGGTATTTGGTCGCAGTCCACAGATGCTAAAACTCACCAACCCGCCCGGATGAGCGTGGATGATCGCCCGAACATCCTCACGCGAATCGTAGATGCCCCGGTGGAACGGGTATTCGGAAGAAGCCGGATGCAATCCCTCCACCTCACCGTCCGCGCCGACACGCACAACATCCTCCCGGCGGAGACTTCCTTTATCCACACGGGCCGGAGTGATCCAGATGTTCCCGTCCTCATCTCTCACGGAGATATTCCCCCCGGAGGTGGTCGTCATCTGCCGCCCATAGATGCGCTCCATGGTCACAACAATCTGGTCGCGAGGATGGAGAAGCGAAAACGACATGCGGCGGGTGGGAGTCGTGTGTACGGGATTTTGGCCCGTATTCCAATTGTAATCCGCCCGTGGGTTAACGACAGGGATTCCTGCTCGACAATAACCTGCGCAGACTTCAGGAAAACGCCGAAATACCCTTTGTGATGGGCGCGGTCTTGTCTCCGGCGCCCGCCCGTTCCTCACAAGTCAAACCTCCGCCACGCTCCAGCTACATGCCCTCTGGCGTCATGACCCCGGCTTCATACACTCTCCCAGCGGTCGGACTGTTATTCTTTCTCCAAGGGCGTAACTTCGCGTCCCCGGATACGCCACCCATAGTTCATCCAATCCAAGGTCTGTCATCGCCGTCTCCATGGATCGAGTCAGCCTCGGCGCGTCGGCTCGCTTGATCTCCACGCCGATCCTGCGACCCCGCGCCAGCATGACGAGGTCAAGTTCACAACTGCTATGCACAGCGTAAAAATAAGCTTCGTCTGGCGTGTGAGCGCGTAAAATTTCCTCAATAGCGAATCCTTCCCACGACGCGCCAAGCTTTGGGTGCGTATGCAGATCCGCAGGCGAACGCACCCCGCTGAGCGCGTGGAAGATGCCCGAGTCGCGGAAGTAAATCTTGGGAGTTTTGACCAGGCGTTTACCGGCGTTGCTCTTCCATGGAAGCAGGCGTCGAATCATGAATGTTTGCTCCAGCGCATCCACGTAAGACCTTGCGGTGTTGGGCGCGATTCCCATTGACGCGGCGATCTCGCTTCCGTTCCAAACCTGCGCGTGATAATGCGCCAGCATAGTCCAAAACCGCCCCATCACCGCGGGAGACATGGCAAATCCAAGCATCGCCAAATCCCGCTCGAGGAACGTGCGAATGAAATTCCTGCGCCAGTCGAAACTGTCAGCGTCGCTGGCGGCAAGAAAAGATCGCGGAAAACCGCCGCGCTGCCAAAGCGCGTCGGTCTGAGAGCTTTTCACCTCTCCGCTTCCAAACCCCTGCATCTCGATGATCTCCACTCGTCCGGCCAGCGATTCCGAGCTTTGCCGCGATAACTCCGGTGACGCGCTCCCAACGATAAGGAATCTTGCCGGTTTGCCGGGCCGATCCGCCAGCACTCTCAGCACTGGAAACAAGCCGGGCGCCCGTTGCGCTTCATCAATCACAATCAAACCCCGCAGTGGCTTAAGCGCTGCCATCGGGTTCTCCATCAATGCGCCGACTGCGGGTTCCTCCAGATCAAAGAAGTTCCTGTGATCGCGCGGGACGGTCTGCTTCGCCAGCGTGGTCTTTCCGCACTGCCGGGGGCCGATCAACGCAGTGACCGGATTTCTGGAAAGAGCCTTTTCCAGTCGGCTGGCATATAGAGAGCGAGGGATGATCAATCATGAAATCATGCAACAACATTGCAAGATTTCAAGATGTTTCGGATTACAAGCGCGCCAGGTTCCGTCCGCGCCTGCTTCGATCCTTTTTCATCTTCGCCCGCTGTTTACCTCTTCCTTCGTGCAATTTCGCGCTAAATCAGGATGGTCATCCCGATGCCACAGTCTGCCCGCATGCCGTCCGAGCGCCCTGTCGCTCCCGGCTCGTGGCGGGCTTTCTGGCGCGCGCTGACACTTTTCGACCGCGGAAAGCTCACCCCGTGGCTCGCCTTGCGCAACGCGATTGGCGTGGCGCTGCCGCTCGTGATCGGAGCAGCTTGCGGACAAATGCTGCCGGCGCTGGTCGTCAGTTCCGGCGCTTTGAATGTGTGCTTCTCGGATGGCGATGAACCCTACCTCCAGCGCGGCAAGCGAATGCTCTGGAGCAGCGGACTGGTCGCGATGGCGATCTTCCTCGGAACTGCTTCCGGGGGCTCGCCGGTAAGCGCGGTTTGCGTAGCCGGGCTGTGGGCCTTCCCCGCGGGCATGCTGGTCATCCTCGGCGTGTCAGCAGGCAACATCGGAGCCAGCAGCCTGGCTACGCTGGTTGTCTTTGCCGGGCATCCGCTTGGGTTTCGGGATGCCACGCTCTCCGCCCTTTTGGCATTCGGCGGCGGCATGTTGCAGACCGCGCTCGCGCTGTCGCCATGGCCGCTCCGCCGCTACCAGCCCGAAAGGAAAGTCCTCAGCGAGTTCTTCCAAGAACTTTCTCGCATCCCGGCGCGCGCAATCCGCCCGGATGGCTCGCCGCCTGCAAGCGCGCATGCGTTAAGGGCGCAGGAGGCGCTCGCTTCTCTTGTGGGCGATCATTCCGTGGAGAGCGAGCGGTTCCTGCTCCTCCTCGCCCAGGCCGAGCGCTGCCGCCTCTCGCTGTTCGCCATTAATGGGTTGAGGACACGGCTAAACCCCGGCGAACCTTTGACGGATGAACTAGACCACCTGCTTAAAGTCTCGGCGAAGCTTCTCGATTACATCAGCGCAATACTCAGGAGTGGCGAGGGCCATCAGGATGAGAGAGAATTTCTAAGCGAACTCGAACAGGCGGAATGTGCCATCCGCGCGCAGACAGGCGGCTCCGCCCCGCTTGCCAGCGACACCCGCCGGCAAACCGCGGGCCTCGCCCGCCAACTCAGGGTAATCCTCGCGCTGACGCGCAACTCGACATCCGAGGGACTGTTGTCTTTCGCGCGTGAAGAAGCTTCAAAGCCACCCAAACTGCGATTTGCGGGCGCCGCTGCCATCCTTCGCGCAAATCTCTCGTTTCATTCCACCGGCTGCCGTCATGCCATCCGGCTCGCGACGTGCATCGCATTGGGTGACGCGCTGGGCAGGGCGCTTGTTTCAGATCGCTCTTACTGGATACCTCTGACGATCGCGGTGGTGTTGAAGCCCGATTTTTCCACGACTTTCAGTAGGGGCGTTCTCAGGTTGCTCGGCACTTTTGCGGGTCTTCTGCTTGCCACTCTCCTGTTCCATCTTCTCCCGCGAACTGCTTCTCTGGAGATCATCCTTGTAACTGCCGCGATGTATTGCATGCGCTGGCTTGGTGCCGCCAACTACGGCGTTTTTGTGATGATGCTTTCCGCCTTGGTGGTCTTCCTCGTTTCGCTTACCGGCGTCGCGCCCGGCGGTGTGGTGTTTGCCCGCGCCTCCAATACCGCCTTGGGCGGCCTCCTCGCGCTGCTGGCTTATTGGCTGTGGCCAACGTGGGAACGCGAGCAGGTCGCGGAAGCGCTGGCGCGCATGCTGGACGCGGACCGCCACTACTTCCACGCGCTTGCGGCAATTGACAGGCCGTCCATGTCTGACCTCAACCGCTTCCGAATCGCCGCGCGGCTTGCCCGAACGAACCTCCAGGCTTCGGTGGATCGCCTCCGCGCGGAGCCCGGCTCCAGTCCTGCTTACGTGGCGGCTTTCTCAGCCATGCTCGCCAGTTCACACGCCTTCGCGTACTCCGCCATTTCCCTGGAATCCGCGCTCCAGCAAAACACTCCCATCCATGTCCATGGCGATCTTCACGCTTTCGCGCGGGATGTGGAGGAAGCCTTGCGCATGCTCGCCGCCTCGCTCCGGGGCGAGCCTGAATCCGCCTCGTTTCCCGATCTGCGGGAGAGCCACCACAGGCTCGTTCAGTCGCTTTCGAGAGAAGGATCCATTGCCGTGGAGACCGACCGCATGACCAACAGTCTGAACACGTTGCGCGAACAGGTTTCGCGTCTGTCGACCTGAAGTTGCCGAGCCCGCGACGGCGGCTTGAAAACTATTTCACAAGGTCCAGGACACCTGGAATTTCGTAAAAAGCGCCCTTCTGGAATTTTCTATTTGTATTTACAATGTAATATTCTATCCTGTTGTTGTGTCTCCCCAAGAACACTCGTTCCGTCCCCGTTCGCGCCCATCCGTCTCCCGCTCAGGATTCACTCTTCTCGAACTGCTGGTTGTCGTTGCGATCATGGGCATCGTCGCCGCTTTCGCCACGCCGAGCGTCGTTGCCATCTTGCGCGGCGCGAATATAACGCAAGGGGGACGTCTCATCGAAGGCCAGTTGCAGGCGGCTCGCCAGCAGGCGCTCGCCGCCAATCGTACCGTGGAGGTTCGCTTCTATACCTTCCAGAACGTTGGCATGGCCCAGTCAGCTTCCTTCTTCCAGGGCATCCAGTCCTTCGTTGTCGCGTCTGGCTCTTCGACTCCTCTGGACAAACCCTACTACGTCCCGTCGGGAATCATCATGGATTCGGGTTCCGGCTCTCCCACTCTTTCCTCTCTTCTGAGCGGATCGAGCCAACTGGGAAGCACAACTGGCGTGTTGCTGGGAGCGGCTTCGAATGGAGGGCAAAACTACTCGTACTGTTCCTTCCAGTTCAGGCCGGATGGTTCCACGAGCCTTAGCCAGACCTCCCCGTGGTTCGTTACTCTGCACAATGCGACGGATGGCGACAACTTGTCTGCGGCTCCCGCCAACTTCTACACGATCCAGATCGACCCTGCCTATGGACACATCCACGACTTCCAGCCCTGAGATAACACCGCCGGGAATGCGGCTGCGATTTCGGCGCGCCTTTAGTCTCATCGAAGTCGCTCTTGCCATTGCCATCACCGGGTTTGCGGTGGTCGCGATTGTTGGCGTCGTTCCCATCGGTCTCGAAAGCTTCCGCAAAACGAAGAACGTCAGCGTCGCTTCTCAAATCTCTCGCCAGATTTTTTCGCAGATCCAGACCGCGACCTTTGCGGCGCTCACCAACTCAAATGGACAGCCCGCGTGGCGCCTGCCAGCCCAGCCCAATTCAACCACCTTGGTGCGATATTTCGACGAGCAGGGCACGGAACTCCCTTCCGCCACCAATTCTGTTTACCAGGTCAACGTCCGGGTCCTCATCTCAACTCCCTTCTTGCAAGTCCCGGCTGGAACTCCGCTGCCAAACCCCGATCTGGCCACAGTCACCATACAAGTGGCGTTTAACCCCGGGAATCTGACGCCTGACTTGGACACCGCCACTTCCACCCTCTGGACCTCCCTGGGCACTAATCCCGCATGGACAGGCTCAGCCAATAACGGCAAAGTTCCCATTCTCATCTACAACTTCCAAAGCATGGTAGCCCGGAACTCCTGATCATGCGCGCCCGTTTCAAACAGTCTGGTTTCACTTTGGTGGAGATGCTCGTCTCCACGGCGATCCTTATCCTCATGGTGGGGATGCTTTCCCAGGTCCTCAATGGTCTTCGCATCGTGCTTACGCGGACTTCCAACCAGATCGAACAGTTCCAGCAGGCTCGCACAGCGTTCGAGACCATCTCGCGCCGGTTGGGCCAGGCAACGTTGAATGCTTACGACGACGTGGATCCAAACAAGGTGACCACTACAAATCTTTCATCCGCTGGATATGCGCGCGCCTCGGAACTGCGGTTTCTCGCTGGTAACGCGGATGTCGGAACGCAGCCTCTGATGGGAACTGGAGATAACGTTCATCCCACCCAAGCTGTATTTTTCCAGGCCCCGCTGGGTGCTGCTACCTCTGGTTCCTACTCCTCTCTTGTACAACTGCTTAATACCTGCGGCTATTTCGTGGAATGGGGAAGCGATCAATATCTCAATACCCGCCCGCCCTTCCTCCCGACGACCACCATCCCGTATCGCTTCCGCTTCCGCCTGATGGAACTCATCGAACCTTCCGACAGCCTGAGCATCTACAAATATACTTCGGGCGCTCACGCTTTTACCTCCGGGACAGCTTCGGCTTCGTGGAGCTACACAGGGATGGACTGGTTTCAGCCACTTGTCACCCCGGTGGGCACCACCACCCGTCCTGTGCATGTCATTGCCGATAACGTGGTCTTGCTCTCCTTTCTGCCCATGGTTGCGCCGCAAAACGCTCAAAACCCACCCGGGGGAGCCGCGGACGGCACTTCCACGGATATTGCGCCGAACTACTTGTATGACAGTTCCGTTTCGGCAAACACAACCCCCGATTCACACAACCAACTTCCGCCCGAGGTTTTCGTCACAATGATCGCCGTGGACGAACAATCTTTCTCCCGTTTCGAGACTATAAGCGGGGCGGGCAGCACGAACCCACCGAATCCGAGCGCCACCTTGGGCTTAACAAACATCCTCACCGATGCTTCTTACACAAAGCGACAGGCGGATATTTTGGCGGTGACCAATGCTCTCACAACTAACCATCTGACATACCGCATTTTTTCAGCCGCCGTTCCCCTCACCCGCAACTAACTGCCTATGAAGATTGTTTCTCCCCAGTCCACGAATATCACATCTGCTGGCTGCGCGCGGGAAGCCCTCCGGGACGGCGCTTGTCATCTGCCTTTGCTTCATTGTTCTTTGCACGATCCTCGTCGTCGCCTTTCTTTCGAATGTCAGCTCGTCGGGTGTCGGGGAGAGAGCTGGTGCTTCTGAAAACAGCGCTTCACAACTCGCCCAATCCGCCGTCCAACTCATGGAAGGCACCATTACTTATGCCACGGAGCCGCAGCCAAATGCCGCTACAGCGTGGGCCTGCCAACCGGGAATGATCCGCACCTACGGGCAAACAGGCGGCGCGTCTGCTTACTACAAACTGTATTCTTCCAGTAATATGGCCTGAACGCGTCGACGGGCTTCTCCTTCAGCCAGGACATCCCAAAGAACTGGGACACAATGCCCGCTCTTTACGCAGACCTAAACGCTCCGATTACCAGCGGTAACAACAAAATCTTCCCTGTCGTGGATCCTCGCGCCGTCGATCTAGGCGTGGAGGGATTCTCTTTCACGAATAATGCGATAGACCAAGTCGTCGCAAGCGGCACGGGCGCAGGCAAGTACTCGAGTGATAAAAGCACTCTCGCGATGCCCGTCGAATGGATTTATGTGCTACGTGACGGCAGCCTAACCGCGCCCACAAGCGGCGGCTCCAACAGCGCTACGTTTAGCTTGACCGGCGCTCATTTCCCAGCGCAACCAATCCGATCGTCGCCGAGTCGCGTTCTGGACGGATGATGAGTCTGCAAAGGTAAATGTCAATACCGCTTCCGAAGGAACATACATGGACTCACCCATCTCGAATTCCGGCAACCCAGGGGCAGGTCCTGCGACCGGAGACACTACGAATTCGGATGCATTTTCCTATACATCCGGCGGCGCGATCTCCGGCCAGACCGCGCATCCCTCGGAGATATAGTATTAGGCCTTTTCCAGCCAGCACAGCATGAGTATCAACGCTATCCCGGCCATCCGGCCACCACTTCCCTTTCCGCGGTCTTTGGGAACACGCTTAGCGGGATGACGCGCTCCCAAATCGTTCAATCGATAACAAATGCCATCCCGCGGGTGACCGATAACGCAACGGCAGCTAATGGAACCACCTCTTCCATGGGAGGAACTGCGAAAGTCAGCGGCACTCTGCCCCTCACCACAGACCAGGATCGCCTCTACGCCGATCTCGACGAGTTTCAGTTCACTCCGGCGCGCGCTGCGCAAAACTTGGGAACATCCAGCTCCGCCTCGACTCTGGAACAGCAGGATATCGAAACGTATCGATTCTTCCTAACCGCGCATAGCAAAGCGCCCGAGATTAATCTCTTCGGGCCTCCCCCGGGTTGCAATGTGGCCTCTCTGGGATGACGGAAACAAGCTTAAGAGGACTACCTTTGATAACGAGATTCTGCGTTGCTCAACCATCAACGCGAGCGGGACGAACAACGATCCGCACCAAATGGCTCTATTTCGGTCTGATCCGGCGAGCGCCACCACCGATTCATCGCTGACTCGCAATCAGCAAGTTCTCGGTTACCTTCGAACGCTCATGCAGAGCCCGATTCCGGGATTTGGAGGCAACTTCGCGCAGA
>CAWHEP010000013.1:0-59509 GCA_963828525.1 uncultured Verrucomicrobiae bacterium | reverse complement strand
TATCCACCCACGAGTGATGGCGGGAAGCAGCCAGAGCTCCGATCCATACGCCCGCGCTTGTCGCGATGAGGAACGCGACTCCTCCGAGTGTCGCGGAAACCGGAAGCGTCTGGGCAAGCAACTCATTGACCTGTACGGTTCTTGTATTTTGTCGAGAGCCGCAGGTCGCCATGGAGCAAGTCGCCCATGTAGAGGAAATACTGCTCTCCCAAAGAGAATATCCCCCCGATCCTCACGGCGGATGAGGGAGAGATCCCCCACCACGCGGCAAGGCGCTCACCCAACGCCCGCCCTTCGGGTCCATCCAGCTTATATTTAAGAAGCAGTTGTCTCTCGATTGTTGGCGGGATCTTCCGCTCCCGGTCAAACGGCCCGCCAGGGGCCAGACGGATAAGAAAAAACGTGATCGACACCACGCAAAAAAGCACGACCACCAGCGATAAAATGCGGCGAATGAGAAATTGAAACATTCCGGGTTTTGGTCGGTGCGCGTGTAGGGTACCTTGAAATCGGCATCCGACAAGACGCATGAGTGGTAGCGGTTCGGCGCGGGCTGGACTCCAGTTTGACAGGGACCGGAGCCGCTATTTTGAATTCCGACTTGCGGAAGCGGGTCGGGCGTTAGCAGTATGCGGGGAGTGCTGTAATGGTGGATATTCATCCCGGCCAGGGCAGCGCGAGATCCTCCTCACCCCCAGCCCCTCCCTCCATATGAAATGCCTGTCTTCCCTGGCCCTGTTTCTCTTCTTCATGGTGACGCCTCCTGCGGCCAGAGCTCTGCCCGTCGGAGTCCCGTCGCTGGATGAAATGGGTGGGGATTGGATTCCGATGAATAAGGTGGGAATCCTCCGGCTGTTCACAATTTCAACCAAATGGTGATCGTGGCGCGCGATCTTACTTCCTATTACTGCAACCCGGGCGGCTTGTTCACGCATACCAAGGATCCCAATGTCCAGTGGAACGCCGGGTACCCTTTGGTCACGATGGCGGTGAATGGCGTGGAATTTCCCGCCGTGGAGACACGTTGCTACGCTTACAAAGCACTGCGGAGGAACCTCAATTGCAACGGCTTAGGTCCGAGACGGATACGCGCATGGTTAACGAGCAGCGCGGCGTCCTGTGCCGGATCACTGCCAGCAAACCCTCTCCGCAGCTTCTGCAAACTACTCTGACCGTTCGGGTGCCGGGCGTTCTGCAGACGGATGGCGTGGGCGTGGAGAACAGCACGCAACGCACCCGGTCGATTTCCTTCGTGCGCCCTTCGCGCAAACCGGATGCCGTGTCGGTGGACAAAAATTCCGTCGTCTGGACATGGAATCTGCAATTGCCCGCCGGGGGCAGTGCCAACCTGGGTTTCGTGGCGGGGGACGACGGGAAGGCTCCGCTCGCCGGCCATCGATAGGCGAGTAGCCGCGTGGGCCGCCCATTTCGATGCTGTGATGGACGACTGCGAAAGGGTATGGGAGCAGCGCTGGGCGGATGCGTTCACGCCGGGCAACTCTCATTTTTCCGGAAATCTGCCAGTCCTGAAAACGGCGGATGCGGCCCTTTCGCGTAATTATTATATGGGAGTGGAGACGATGCTGGAGCTGGAGCGAACCCAGTTCGCCGTTTCCAATCGTTCCTTCATCACGAGCGGCGAACGGGGAGATGGCATCCAATACTACTGGGATGCATCCATGCAAGCTACTGCCTGGGCCATGCTCGAGCCCGCCGGGTATGAAGGCCACTCTGCGGCACTGGCTTGTGCAAAATCCGACGGAGCGGGGCGCACATTGGAATCTTCGGAACAGAACGAAGGCTACGATGCTGACTCACTATGACAAGATCACCGGGTACGCCTTCAACGCTTGCACCATTTTCAATTCCGCGGACGAGTATTTGCGAGTGAGCGGTGACGTGGCGTTTCTGGACGAAAAGCTCGAGGACGGCAAGACGGTTCTAGATCACATGGACGCTCTTGCCACCGATTGGGAGACGCTGCCGAAAGAATGCAAAAGGCCTGGCCGATTACGGCAAAAACGGCGACCTCCTGGAGTGCGCGCCAGCCTACACGCAACTGTGTGCCGTCCTTAAACGCGCAGGATGTGTGGATGATGCGCCGGGTTTCGGAATGGCGGGCCTTACATGGCGAGCAGGCTCGCGCCCGCCAACTGGCCGAGGAAGCGTCCAAGTTCCTACCCGCGGTGCTTGGTCTCTACAAGAAGCGGTGACGGGGTCTGGAACGCACATCATATGGACGGGGTCATGGCGAGCTTCGCCATTGCGTGGACTTCATCTATGTCGGTGACGCGCTCGCCGAGGATCTGACTCCCAAGCAGAAGGGTGAGATGATTGCCTTCGTAAAAAGGGAGTTGCTTCTGCCGTGCTGGATGCGGGCCATGAGTCTCCAGGACGCGTCCGCCGCCCATTCCAATCGCCCGGATCATAGTCCAACAGGGGCCTACGATGGCTGGATCCCACTTACTGCCGGCGCCATGTGGCGTCTGGGAGATCCCGCCGCAGCCTGCGACTTTTATCGCCGCACCGCCGTCGTGACCAAGGAAGGCCCCTTCGCGCAGGCTCACGAATTTTACGGACCCGGCTGGAAGGAGAAGGACGCCCCGGTTCGCATTGCGGAGCGCGGGGGATGCATGAAGGAATGTATAAGCGGCGCCGCTTTCTCGGATGTCGTCATCAACACGTTCTTCGGGGTTGAACCATCAGTGGATGGGCAAAGGCTGCTCGCCGATCCACAGACTCCGCGTCCTTTCCAGGCGACTCTCTCCGGCGTCCGCTGCCACGGAAAGCTCTACCAACTGAACGCGTCCGCAAGCGGCGTCAGTATTGCCCACTAAGGGATTCGCGGAACCGTGTCTCCGCGCTCGGAATTATCGCGAATCTCTGTAACGGCGGATCAGAGTCCCCAAGCGTGATCTCAAGCGCTTGGCCGCGTTTTTGCAGGCGCGGGCAAAAAAGGTGCGCCGCCGCCAGGCTTTGGCCCGCCCTTGGGCGGCGGTCTGCTTCTCGATGTTCCATTGGTGGCCACGGAAGGAGGGGTCGGGTCTGGTAGGGCCGCGAAAGGCGAGGATGTAGGCGAACCGGGCAGTATCCGTTTGGTTCGGCCCAGCATGGTGCAAAGTACGCCAGTGGTGAACAACCGCGCCTCCTGCTTCCAGCGGGCAAGGGACTGCCGCCGAAGAGTCGACCCCGTCCGAGCAGTCCAAAGCGGGAAGGCGCGGATCGTTATTTGGGGAATGGTGCGCGATCAGGGGGCCGCGATGGCTGCCGGCAATATATTGCATGCACCCGTTTTCTAAGGTCGCTTCTTGCAACGGCATCCAGAAGCTTACTTGCTCATAAGCAAGACCCATGTCGGTACGATGCGCCTCATCCTGGTGCCAAGGCGTGGCGGCACCGTAGAAAGCAGGCTTGCATATGGCGTGTTCAAACCAGAATTCAGTCCCTTCGCCCAGCAATTGCGTCGCGATTGCGAGGGCGTTGCAGCGGAATTCCGTCTGCAGCAACTCAGGCGCGGAGGCGGACGGATGCAAAATCTGAGGCAGCCTGGCAGGTTGGGCGTCGTTCTCATCCGGGCTGACCATATCGAAATGGCGGCCTGCCTCGCGGCCCGCCTTTTCGGAAAAAAGCTTGTCGTAGATGCGCCTGACCCGCCCGATTTCGGCTGGAGAGCTGATCCGCGGAATTGCGACGAACCCGTCTTGCCAGAAGCGCTCGACGAGATCAGGCGGCAGCGACAGAGCAGTTCGCTCAACGGAGGCGGTCATCTCAAACATATTCGCGACGTCTGCGGCAAAGAGAATTTTGTGTCTCGTTCATGTGAACTATCGGCGACCCTAGAGAGCCGCTTTCGTGCCAGAGTGTCAACAGGTAGGGCAATCAGGCATTCTGCCTGTATAATGCCACCACGCGCACGAACAAAAGTTCTGCGGAGGGCGCAATTGTAAATTGTCGCTCCTTGCGACATCCGCTACAGTCTTGCGATGCAAGTTCCCGGTTTGCGAAGTCCCCACGAAAAAGTTGCCGGTATCTGTTACGTCCCGCGCATGCTGGATAAGATCCGATTGCATTGCGCGGGCAATCTCCCCTCGGAATACCATGCCAACCTCGGGATTGGCTTTGATGCGCGCGCGACCAGCTTTCTGAAAGTCGATTACCCCGCTGTTGTGGCGCGGGTCAAAGCAGGAGGCGGGGATGATGAAATCATGGAGTGGATTTTCGAAACGGGAAGAAAGCCTTCCAACGAAGATGTCGAAGTCTGGAATGAGTTCATGCGCAAACGGGGATGGAACGATGAAGGGGCGGAGACGCTGCGGCGTCGCTTGAAGGAGGCCGGGTTAGGGGAGGAGAGCGGAATTCACACCTTTTTCGACATTATCGACGCGGATGAGGGGCGGGAACGCCATCGACCGTTCGAATGAATTTAACTAGAAGCGGGCGGGGAAGGCTGTTTCCCGTCGCCCGGTTCATGGCGCTGGCAGTTCTGCTGCTTACGCTCGGCGCGGCAGCGGCTGACCTCCCCTCGCGGTCCGCCGTGTATGTGGCTCAGGATGATGCGTCCATCGATGAGTATCGGGAGAACGCCCCCGTAATACGCAAAATGGTCGATAACCTTGTAAGCGCCGTGACCGGACAGCCGGAAGCGGGCCGAGCTTGGGCAAGCCTTTTGAAGCCGACCGAACGCGTTGGGATCAAAATCTCGACGGCCGGGGGGCGCTACTTCTCTTCCCATCGCGCCATCGTGGACGCGATTGTGGAAGGGATGGTGATGGGCGGTCACCCTCGCCAGACCATCTTTGTTTGGGATCGTGAAGAAACGGGCCTGAGGGCGGCTGGCTACCGCAAACGTGATGTTGGCTATTTGGTCAGATGCATAGAACCGTTTCGCGGCTACGAACGGTCGGCGGTGTTCTCCGCCCCCCTGCTGGGAAGGCTCATCTGGGGAGATCTGCTATTTGCCGGAGGCGGTTCAGCCGCCGATTTGGAGCCGAAGCCGGACCAGTTCAGCTCGCAGAGTCATCTTTGCAAAATTCTGATCCACGACGTGGATCGCATCGTAGACGTTCCTGTTTTCTCTGATGCAGGCTGCGGCGTGGCGGGTTGTCTGTATAACATGACCGTGCCGAACGTGGATAACTGGCGCCGGCTTGTGCAACCTCCCGCGTTTGGAGATCCTGCGATTGGAGAGCTCTATGGCGACCCCCGGATAGGGCCCAAAGTGGTCATACACATACTCGACGCGCTCGTGGCGCAGTATGCCGGAGGGCCCAGCTTCGACCCAAATTACGCGTTTGATGAAGGGGCCATCTATGCGAGCAAGGATCCTGTGGCTTTGGACGCCATCGCGGTGCGGAAGATCGACTCCTGGAGAAGGCGAGCGAAGCTGCCTCTTGTGGAGGGCCGCGCGACCTACCTGGACTCCGCGCAGGCTCAGGGTCTCGGAAATCTTGCGCCAGATCGCATCGATCTCAAGCAGGCGCGATGAGTCATCTCGAGGAACTGGGCGGTGATCTGCTGGCTTCTGTCTCGCGCAGCTTTTACCTCACGATTCGTTTCCTCCCGCGTGAACTGCGAGCCCCCATTACTCTCGCTTACCTGCTGGCGCGCGCGAGCGATACGATCGCGGACGAGGCCAAGGCGCCCGCGAAATTGCGGCTGGAGCTTTTGGAAGCGTTCGAACGGAGCCTGACGGGGGATCTTAAGATTGACGCCCTCTCGCGCCTGCCGCTCGCGATCTGCCCCGACCTTCCGGGGGAGCGGATCCTTCTAGAGAAAGTGAAACAATGCATGCTTTGGCTGGAAGAAATAGGGGCGGCCGACAAGGCGGAGATAGTGGATGTCCTTGAAAAAATCATAAGGGGCCAGATGCTGGATATAGTTCGCTTTGAAAACGTTAGTGACATGCAGGGGTTGCAGTCGGCGGCGGATCTGGATGAGTACACCTATCTCGTTGCCGGTTGCGTCGGGGAATTTTGGACCCGGCTCTGTTATCAGCATCTCCCGGGCTATTCCAAAGAAAGCCAGGAGACGATGGTCAAGCTGGGCATCAACTTCGGAAAGGGTTTGCAACTCGTCAACGTGCTTCGCGATCTGCCGGCAGACTTCCGGGCGGGGCGCTGCTATCTCCCCAGGGCAGAGTTGGACGCCCTTGGCCTTACATCTGAGATGTTGTTGCAGTCTCCGCAAGTCGCGCGCCCTATCTTTTATCGATGGCTGGGGCGCGCCAAAGGCCACCTCGAAGACGGGTTTCGCTACATACGAGGTGTGAGGAACGCGCGTGTCCGCTTTGCATGCATTCTGCCATGGCATATCGGGATGAAGACGCTGGCCCTGCTTGAGAACCAACCGTCATTGGAGGCGCCTCGGCGGGTAAAGGTCACCCGCTGGGATGTCTACCGCACAATGGCAGCAGCCCCTTTTGCGGCATTCTCGGATCACCTTCTCGACGAGATCCGGGCAGCTATTCCTTGGAGAGAAAGAAGTTCCTCTGCTTGGCGGTGATGGGAAGGTCGAGCTTCTCGAGCACCAAAAGCATGTCCTCCCAGACCTTCCGCTTTTCCGCCAGCGATTGATTCCGAAGCAGATAGGCGGGGTGGTAGGTTGCCATAAGGGGAGTCTCTTGGAAGGAGTGCCAGATCCCGCGAAGATCACGCATGGGTTTCACGGATGACAACAGGCCTTCCATGGCCACCGCCCCGAGCGCGACCAGCACCTTCGGGCGGATCAATTCAATCTGTTCGGTGAGGTAGGGGCGGCACGTCGCCATTTCCTCGCTGGTTGGCCTTCTGTTGCCACCCACGCCCGGGGCCATATCCGGTCTGCATTTCAGCACGTTGGCAATATAAACCTGTCCCCTGGTGAACCCCATCGTCTCGATGATCTTTGTCAGCAATTGACCCGCTTTACCGACAAACGGTTCCCCGATCCGATCCTCGTCTTCCCCGGGAGCTTCGCCCACGAACATCAGTTTGGCATCCAGGCTGCCGGTCCCGAACACGACCTGCGTCCGCGTCCGAGCGAGGTGGGGACATAGCTGGCAAACAAGCGCGCGTTCGCGGAGGGCGGCGAGTTTGGTCGTTTTGTCGCGGACAGGCGCCGGGTTCGTCCGAGAAGCTACAGGAGCGCAAGAAACGGGTGGCTGGGGCTCCGCGGCGCGTTGCGCGAGAGGAGCCGCAAGAAGCCTTGCGATGGATGCGGTCGAAGCTTTCGCGCTCTGATTACCGCTGTCCCTCATGCGCGCAAGGACATCATGCACCAGGCTAACGGCTGTTTCGAATTCGCTCATTCCAGTTTATCCGGAACTCCAGCTTCCACAAAATCAGCAGGAAGTGGAGAAGTGAATTGCATCCATTCGCCCGTATTGGGATGGAAAAACCCAAGTTTCCATGCGTGCAACATCTGCCGGGTTGGGCTGAACGTCCGTTCAGGATTTCGAGTGTTGGAAAAGCCGTAAACAGCGTCTCCCAGCAGCGGATGGCCAAGGTGCTTCATATGAACGCGGATCTGATGTGTGCGCCCGGTGTGCAACGCGCATTCAACAAGGCTGTCCGCGCCGATACTGCGCAGGACCTTGTAATCAGTGGTCGCGTTGCGACCTTTCGCTTCGCCGACGACCGCCATCTTTTTGCGATCCCCGGGATGACGGCCAATCGGGGCCTCAATCACACCCTGTTTGATCCTCGGATGTCCGTTCACCAGGGCAAGGTATATCTTGGTACTTGGCGCTCCGCAAATTGTTTGGATAGGGCGCGGTGGGCGTGGTCGCTCTTCGCTGCAACGATGCAGCCACTGGTATCCTTGTCCAAACGGTGAACGATCCCGGGACGCTGTTCGCCGCCCACGCTGGAAAGGCTCGCGCAGTGGTGCAGGAGAGCGTTGACCAATGTGTGTTCGGAGTGACCCGCGGCGGGATGCACCACGATCCCTGCTTCCTTGTTCAGTACCGAGGAGCGCTTCGTCTTCGAACAGTATGTCCAGCTTCATCTCTTGGGCCAGCGTCTCGACAGGCTGCGGAGCTGGCTCGTTCAGGCTTACAGCGTCCGAATACTTCAGCTTCTGACTGGGGCGGGACACTCCCGCGTTTACAAGCACGTGCCCGCATCGGATGAGATGCTGAATCCGCGAGCGCGAGAGATGCGGAACAAGCAGAGCCAGGAACTGGTCCAGCCTTTCACCTTGATCCTTTTGGGAAACTTGGAAGAGGAGCACGCGTGATGTGCGAGCCCGTCACGGATGGGGAGCGACAAGTTCTGCGATCACCTTAACCATCTCGCCGGGCACAAATGGCTTGGCAAGAACTCTTCTGGCTCCTTTGCGAAGCCCCTCCTGCGCGATCTGGCCACCGACAGAGCCTGATGTGAGAACGACCGGCATCTTCGGGCGATGCAATGTCGCCCACTCGAGCAGCTCTATTCCGCCTATGTTCGGCATCTCAATGTCAGAGATCAGTATATCGAAATCCTCGTTTTCGAGACGCTCGATGGCGGCTTCGCCGTCACAGGCGGTCTCGGCGCAAATGTTTTCCCGCTTCAACAATAGTGAAACCGCCATCAATGTGCCTTCGTTGTCATCCACGAGAAGGATCTTTGGCCCTTTGCCAGCAGGGAACGCGCGCTCTGTATTTTCTCTGTTCACGCTGGGTTAGGGGAGCCGGCACTGCGCCTGCAGCCGTGTGTAAGGGTATCCACAGTTTCGCCCACCCGTCAACAGCGGGCCCGCATTACCCGCGCATGTGAGCATACGCCAAGATAACGAATCGACCCAATAGAGGCCGTTTTTGATAAATATCATAAAAAACATAAAAAGCGGTAGTCGTTGCATGGAACCTGCTAAATACACTTTCAATGACTGCAACTGACATCGCCATGAATCTGGAAGAAGACGAAGATGCCTGCGATACCACCTGCTATTCGCTGACAATCTTCACCCAACGCTGGCGGGAAATCCGGGATTTCTACGCGAATATTCTGAACGCGAAGATCCTCAGTGAGCGCTCCGACCGCTACTGTGAAATGGAGATCGGTGGCATTCCGATTTGCCTCCGCAAATGCGAGTTTGGCGAAATGGTCAGCTATATACACCTCTATTTTTCCATCAAAAACAGGAAGCCAGTTCTTGAGGAACTGCGTAACCGCGGAATAATTGTGACGACCGTGGGACCCTATACGAATTTTCGCGACCCTGAAGGCAGGGTGATCAAGCTCTCGGAAGAAAAGACTCTGTTAAGCTGATGGAATGGAAACGTTCCAACACCTAAATACCGAGTGTCCGGATGACCTCAGCGGTGTCCGATAGGTCCGCGAAAAGGAAGTCTGGATGGTGGGCCTGCAAATCCGCCAGCGAATATTTTCCGGTAGCGATGGCCACAGTGCGCGCTCCGAGAACCCTCCCGCAGTTGATATCATGAGGGGTATCGCCGAGCACGTAAATGCGCGCTGGCTCGAATTCCACGCCATGCATCTCCAGCGCTCGTTTTTGAGCGAAAGGGCCGAGCAGGTTCCGGTCGTGGTGATCATCCGCGAACGCGCCGAAGTCAAAAAACTCCCACACCTGGAAGTGTGACAGCTTCAGCTTTGCGCCCGCGGACAGATTGCCGGTGAGCAGAGCGAGAGCGACGTGAGGCAGAGCCTTAAGTTCCTGCAGGAGCTTCATTACGCCTGGCAGGATCGCGCCCTTACTCTTGGGCAGCTCCAGCGCGAGATGGCTGAGATAGCAGTCGAAGAACGACGCCAGATTCTCCGGAGACGTTTCGATTCCGTGTTTCTCAAAAATGCGCAGGGCAATGCCAGTATCGGTTTTGCCAGCGATCTCAATTTCGGAGAGATTCTCTTCCACGCCGAAACGATCCCTCACGGCCATGGACAGGGATCTCTCACCAGCGCCGCCGGACGTCAGGATGGTGCCATCAATATCGAACAGCACCAACGCGCTCTTGTTCATGCGCGGCTACTCTTCGTCGTCGCCATCATCATCGTCATCTTCTTCAGGTTCCTCGCCATCGATCAAGTCCCCAGGCTCGCTGGCGAATCGTCGCTTGCGCTTGGCAGCGGGGAGGGGAGAGAGGGTCATGTTGATGCTCTTGCCCATGTGCTTGGGTTCCATCTCCACCTGAGCCATTGAAGAAAGGTCAACTTTCACGCGCTGCATGAGTTGGTCCCCCAGTTCCTGGTGAGCCATCTCGCGTCCGCGGAATTGCAGTTGCACCTTCACCTTGTTCCCCTTATCGAGAAACTCTTCGCTGCGGCGGAGCTTCGTCTCGTAGTCATGCTCATCGATATTCACGCGGAACTTGATCTCCTTGAGCTTGCTGGATGAGTTCTTCTTTTCCTTCTCCTGCTTGGAGAGTTCATAACGAAACTTGCCGAAATCGACGATGCGACATACAGGAGGATTCGCGTTTGGAGCGACCTCCACCAAATCCAAGCCGAGGCTTTGCGCCTTGCGCATCGCATCAGGAAGTTTCATCACGCCTAGTTGCTCGCTTGTTGCTGCAACGATAACCCGCACTTCTCGCGCGCGGATGCGACCATTTACCCGAATTTGTTGTTGAATAATTATTCTCCTGAAGAGCGCCGCCGTGGAGCAGACGACGACGCTCGGCTATAGTTCCCTTTTTGCAATCTCAGTTTCGAGGCGGGTCATAAACTCCCCCACACTCACAGCTCCTTCGTCCCCGCGTTTGCGGCTTCGCACCGAAATAGTGTTTGACTCTTCCTCCCGCGCTCCCAGTACGAGCATATAAGGAACCTTGTCGAGCTGGGCAAGCCGAATCTTGGCGCCGATCTTATCGGAGCTGGCATCGCAGCTTGCCCGTATGTTCGCGGCGCGCAATGACTCAGTAACTTGCATGGCATAGTTACTGTGCTTCTCCGAGATGGAGAGGACTCGCGCCTGCTCAGGAGCCAGCCATGTAGGAAAGGCCCCGCCAAAATGCTCGATAAGGAAACCCACAAACCGCTCGTGTGTGCCGAGGGGCGCCCGATGAATGCAAAGGGGCGTTTCAAACCCGCCGCTGCTGGTTTTATACTGCAGCCCGAACTTTCCTGGGACAGAGAAATCCACCTGGTTGGTTGCTATTGTAAATTCCCGGCCAATTGCGCTCCACACCTGCACATCGATCTTAGGCCCATAAAAGGCCGCTTCATTCGGGACCTCAACAAAGTTAATTCCAGACTTTTGAAGAACATTGCGCGCCATGTCCTCTGTCTCCTTCCAGAGCGCTGGCTCGTTTACGAATTTCTCCCCCAAACGGGCGGGATCATGTGTTGAGAATCGCATGAGGTACTTGTCGATGCCGAAGATACCGAAGTACTTCAGGTACATCTGATTCACGCTATTGAATTCAGCCTCAAACTGCTCCCGAGAGCAGTATATATGCGCGTCGTTCATCTGCATGGAACGCACTCGCATCAACCCAAAAAGTTCCCCGCTCTGCTCGTAACGGTAACACGTGCCGTACTCCGCCAGCCGCAAAGGCAGGTCGCGATAACTGCGAGGCGCGGCGCCAAACACTTTGTGATGGTGGGGGCAGTTCATGGCCTTGAGGTAATACTTCACCTCATTCCCGACTCCGCCATCTTCCGATATTTCCATCGGCGGAAACATGGACTCTTTATAATAGGGCAGATGGCCGCTGGTGAGATACAGATTTTCCCGGGCTATGTGAGGTGTTCGAACTCGCTGGTAGCCAGCGCGGAACTCGGTCTCCTTCGCGAGCTTCTCCAGCTCCTCCAACAGGACGGTCCCATTCGGCAGCCAAAGCGGCAGACCGGGCCCGACGTCCTCCGAGTCAAAGACGAAAAGCTGGAGTTCCTTGCCCAGCTTCCTATGGTCTCGCTTCTTTGCTTCTTCGAGCATCGCAAAGTAAGCATCCAGTTCGGCTCGCGTCTTGAATGCGGTTCCGTAAACGCGCTGCAACTGGGGGTTGCGTTCATCCCCTTTGTAGTAGGCGCTGGCGACGCTCGTGAGTTTGAACGCTCCGACATCGCCGGTTCGGCGCATATGGGGCCCGGCGCAGAGATCAATAAAATCACCGTTCTTATAGAGGGTGATTTCTTCGTCCTTTGGGATGCCGTGGATGATGTCCAACTTGAACTTGCTGGGGGTTTGTCGCGGACTTAAGGCGGCGAGATGTCCCATCTCCGCCAACTGGAGCGCTTCTGCTCGAGACACGGAGACGCGTTCAAAATACTGGTTCTCCTTCACCACCTTCTTCATCTCGGCTTCGATCTTCTCGAAGTCCTCCGGGGTGATGCGATGTTCCAGCTCGACATCATAGTAAAAACCGTTCTCGACAGGAGGCCCCGCCGCGAATTGAGCGTCGGGCCACAACTTCAAGAGACCGGTCGCGAGAACATGCGCGCAGGAATGCCGCAGGCGTTCGAGGTCGCTCATCGCGGAACGCTGCTCAGGCGTTTTTCGTAAAGCTTCCTCTGGCATTACAGGGCAGGCGGAAACGGGAATTGGGCGCGCGCCGGCAAGGCTGAACGCGCGGGCGCTCCCCGAAGGTAGAAAGGCTTCCTTGAAAACACGCGTGGACGGAGGGGGCGCTGCTATCGCGCCTCAGATGCAGTCCGCCATGGCGGAATGCGCGACGAGTCGCGCCTGTCGCTGAACCGGCTGGTCAAGGGGCTATACCGGCGGCGCATTTTGGCACAAGCCTCTGCGCGAAAGGATCAATGGTCGATCCGGTGGTGGGAACCAGCCCCGAAAACGAGGGCTGGATCAAACTGCCCGAAGATCGGGCGATAAGGGGCCTGCTAAAAGGATTGATGAGGCCGTCCGTGGTAGGAGCCAAGGGACAAGCAGTGGGATTAAGAAGGCGGGTTCCGAGACGTCCGTAAGAAGCAGCTCGTGAGGCAATGACTGAGTCTGCCGCCAGTCTCGTGGGGCTCACTGCGGGCTGGGCATGCGCAAAGGTCATACTCACAAAGGAGAGGAGGACCACGCGGCAGGCTTTAACTTTCACAGCGCGAATCTAGGCATCGAGGCACTTTAGAGCAACATCTTTCTGTGTACCCACACACTATTGATGATCCCTAGACCGAACATGATCACTAGCACAAACGAGCCGGAGTAGCTTACTAGGGGCAACGGCACACCAGTAATTGGTAGCAGGGCCATTGTCATGCCCACGTTCTGGAATAGGTGGGTGAAAATCAAAGCCGTGACCCCCACCGTCATCAGAAGGCCAAGATCGTCCGAGGAATTGAAAGCGATATAGAGGCAGGTAAGAAGCATAAGCGCGAAGGCGGTGAGCAGCGCGAGTCCCCCAAGGAACCCCCACTGCTCTGCGATCCCGGCGAAGATGTAATCATTGTGTACAGCGGTGGAAGGAAGGAAGCCCAGCTCGACCTGCGTATTGGGAGCCTTGAAGCCCTTGCCGGCCCAGCCCCCGGATCCTATCGCAATCATCGACTGGTTGATCGCCCATGCGGCGCCTTGCGGATCAATGTCCGGATCCAGGAAAGCGGTAATTCTTTGCTTCTGATATCGCTTCAGGACGAAAAACACTACGATTGGCATGAAACTGACACCGAGCAGCATGATCGAAACCAGGTATCGCAACGGCATCCCGCCGATGTAGAGCATCGCGAAGACGATAGGTACCCAGATGATAACTTCGCCGAGGTCCGGCTGCAGGAGAATCAGCAGGCACGGCGCGCCCACGATGACTCCGCATAAGAGGAGCCGGATCATGGGGGCAAGGTTCCGGAATTGGCTGAGGATAAGGGCGAGAACCATGATCCCGGAAACGACGGCAAGTTGAGCCGGCTGGAAATTGATAGGGCCGACGTGCAGCCAGCTCTTGGCTCCATACACCTTCGAGCCGATAAAGCGGGTCAGTATCAGAAAGACAAGCCCGGCCAGATACATCGGAAGCGCCCCCCATTTGATCCATCTGTAATCGGTAAGGCTGACAATAAAGAACGTGACAGTGCCCACCGCTACCCAGGTGGCTTGCTTGCTCCAGAACGCGGAAACCATGTCATCCCGCATGTAAGTGACGCTGTAGATGGCTACCACCCCGAACACGGCGAGACCAAGCATGAGCACGAAAAGAAGCCAGTTGATGCCGAAAAACTTTCTCAGAAAGGGAGTCATCTAGATGGGGAAGAATTCAAACGCCTGCGCTCGCCGCCGCAAGAAGTTTCTTCGTGTATTCGTGCTGGGGATTGCCGTAGATGGCCGCAGCGGGAGCGGATTCCACGATCCGGCCCCGATACATCACCAGCACATGGTCGCTGATGTGCTCCACGACCGCCAGATCGTGAGCGATGAAAAGATAGGTGAGACCCAGTTCCGCTTGCAGGTCCTGGAGAAGATTGACGATCTGCGCCTGCGCGCTGACGTCCAGAGCGCTTACGGGCTCGTCGCAGACGATAAACCGGGGCTTTACTGCCAGCGCCCGGGCTATCCCGATCCGCTGACGCTGCCCACCGCTGAACTCATGCGGATAGCGGTTCATCATCTCAGGTTTCAAACCCACTTGTAGCAGCAACTCCGCGACCCGGCTTTCCCGGTCACCCGCGCGTTTTTCGGGGAAGTGGATTGTGAGTGGTTCGGACACGGCGTCCCGGATGTTCATTCTGGGGTTCAACGATCCGAATGGATCTTGAAAAACCATCTGAATCTCTTTCCTAACCGGGCGGAACTCACCCTCGTTCATGGCGAGGATTTCCCGATTGTCGAAAAACACTTCGCCGCTCGTCGCCGCGGCCAGCTTCAGGATTGTACGGCCGATTGTGGTCTTGCCGCTTCCGCTCTCGCCTACGAGTCCCATGGTACTACCGGCCGGCACGGTAAAGCTCACATCATCGACCGCTTTTATCCAGTCGATCCTCCGCCGCGGGAACCCTCCATTTACCGGGAACCACGTCCTCAATGCACGAACCTCTAGAAGTCCCCCCAAGTCGTCCTATTCTCTTCCGAAATCAGCCCGAAGGAAGCCCGTGAGCGGGCTGGTGGCTGAGGCGTGGGAAGTCCGCGACGCGAGACCGATTTCGAAGGCTTCCCGGCCAGCTTCAACGGCTTTCCGGAAAGCCATCGCCATCCGCGCTGAATCTGCGGCGATCGCGATCGCTGTGTTGATGAGAACTGCTGCCGCGCCCATCTCCAGAGCCTCGGCCGCCTGGCTGGGCGCTCCCAAACCCGCGTCAACGATGACTGGCACAGTGGCTTGGTCGATGATGATCTCGATCTGCGCCCGTGTCTCGATTCCGCGATTGCTCCCTATCGGAGAACCAAGCGGCATCACGGTGGCGGTCCCGACATCCTGCAGACGCTTTGCCAGAACCGGATCGGCGTTAATGTAGGGAAGCACAACAAACCCATCTTTTACCAAAATCTCCGCCGCCTTTAGCGTTTCGATCGGGTCTGGCAGCAGGTAGCGCGGATCAGGATGGATCTCGAGTTTTACCCAACGCGGCAACCCGGCGGCTGCCGCGAGCCGAGCCAGACGCACAGCCTCCTCCGCTGTATTAGCGCCGCTCGTATTTGGCAGAAGCAGGTATTTCCCCTGGTCCACGAAGTCGAGGATGTTCGCGAACGCGTCGCCCCGTCCCGAAATGTCAGCCCGGCGCAAGGCGACGGTCACGATCTCTGTTCCGCTGGCTTCCATCGCGGAAGCCATTTCTTCATTCGAGGAGAATTTGCCGGTTCCTAACAGCAGTCGCGAGGTGAATTCGCGATCCGCGATTTTCAGCTTCAGGGGTTTGTCGGCCATTGGGCGTGAGCTTACCAGAGGATTGGCTCTTTTCCAGCATTCCGCTCGGGCGCTGCTCAACGTACCGGGACAGCGGTCTCGCTCCGCGCGCAACAGCGGAGATGTCTGGTCTAAGATCTGCTTCAATGCGCGAAGCAGGGAAACGGGTGCTTTATGGAGCCACAATGCCTCCAACTAGCGTCTACAAAAGGGCTCTTTGGCGATATTTTACCATGTCAGACACAATTACGCAGGAAGTTGAAGGAAATGTTGAGACTCTCCGGGAGGAAATACCGGATCACGCCAACGGCGCCGCATCACCTCTCGTGGATGAGGCGGCGCCGAAGCAATCAAAAGAGGAAAGAAAAGCTGAGAAGAAGCGTCTGAAAGAGGAGCGCAAGGGTCGATGGTCTAAAACGAAGGCTTTGGCTGGCGCGTTCCCAATGGTGGAACTGATCGCCGAACAGGTGAGGACAAGCATCCCGCCTGACCTTGTCGAGCGGGTGAATGCGGCCCAGAGCAAGAAGAAGAAGATAATTGGCTCTACCTATCCGTACCCCAAGCGAATGAAGACGCAGGACTACGAAGCGGAAGTTGAGTTGCTCGAGATCGAATTGGTAAAGATGCAGGCGTGGGTCAAGGAAAGTGGCGAGAGGATCGTGTTGTTATTCGAAGGCCGCGATGCCGCTGGGAAGGGAGGAACGATCAAGCGTTTCACCGAGAACCTTAATCCGCGTGGCGCGCGCGTCGTGGCGCTGACCAAGCCTTCTGAAAGCGAGCGGGGGCAATGGTATTTCCAGCGGTACACTGAGCAGTTGCCGACAAAGGGGGAGATCGTTTTCTTCGACCGCTCCTGGTATAACCGGGCCGGCGTCGAGCATGTCATGGGTTTTTGCACTCCGCATGAGTACCTGGAGTTTATGCGCCAGGCGCCGGAGTTCGAGCGAATGCTCGTTCGCAGCGATATCAAACTTTTCAAATTCTGGTTCTCCGTGAGCCGCGAGGAGCAGCTCCGGCGGTTCCTTGGGAGGGCAAGCGATCCACTCAAGCAATGGAAGCTCAGTCCCATGGACGTCGAGTCGCTGGGACGCTGGGAGGCTTATACAAAGGCCAAGGAGGCCATGCTGTTCTACACGGATACCGCTGACGCGCCATGGACCATAGTACGTTCCGACGACAAGAACCGCGCGCGTCTCAATGCGATGCGGCACATTCTGCACACGATTCCCTACGCTGGTAAGGACAACAACACAGTAGCCCCGCCTGATCCGCGGGTGATAGGATCCGCAAAGGCCATTTACGATCACGGCGACGCGGGCGAAGCGCGCCGGGGAAGAGCCTAAAGGGTCTGCGGTATTGCAGACGTGGTCAGGGAAACTCGCTGACGGCGAGTAGTTGTTACCAACCTCACCTGGCAACGGCCGGGCCCGCGCAACGCCTATCCATGGCGGCGGGCATCCCGCCAAATGAAACTTGCCGTCCCTGAGGAAAGTTGAGACGATGCCGCCACACTAAGCGGCGATTCTCGTCAATTCCCCGTCTCGATGAAGGGGTCACTCCAGGAACAGAACGCGCCGCCCCCGAGGTAGTCTAAAGATATGAGAACAAAGAAAGCGCGGCTGTCTGCCGCATCCCGTGTCGTCGCGATCTCAGCCATAATCGCCGGTGGCTCAATGCGAGAGACCCACGGCCAGACACCGCCGGAAGTCATGCAGACCATCGTTTCCAAAGTCCCGGACTCGCCCGAACACGAGCGGAAGATCGCCTGGTTTCGGGAAGCGAAATATGGATTTTTTATTCACTGGGGCCTCTACGCCATTCCCGCTGGAGTTTGGAACGGCAAGCAGATCCGCATCAGCAGCGAATGGGTGATGGCCCACGCCAAGGTTCCGGTGAAGGATTACGAACAGCTCGCCAGGCAGTTCAATCCGGTCGACTTCAACGCCGACGAATGGGTGCGGATGGTGAAGGACGCGGGAATGAAATACATCGTCTTTACAGCAAAACATGGCGACGGCTTTGCCATGTATCACTCGCAGGTCACGCCATATAACATCTACGACGCAACTCCATTCCACCGCGACCCACTAAAGGAACTGGCCGAAGCGTGCGCGCGGCAGGGTATCAAGCTCGGCCTGTATTATTCCCAAGCGGTTGACTGGCACGAACCGGGCGGTTTCGGCAATACGTGGGACTTTGAAGATAACGACGCGAAGGATAGGGACGGCTCCTATGATCACTATCTGCAAACAAAGGTTGAGCCGCAGATCAAGGAACTCCTCACAAATTACGGTCCCATCGCCGAAATCTTCTTTGATACCCCCGCCCTGATCACGCCTCAGCGCGCTCAGCGTATCGCTGACGTTGTCCACTCAACTCAGCCGTCATGCCTGATCGACGGACGCCTTGGCATCCCCGGCGATTACTCGACCATGGGAGACAACGGCATCCCCAACGCCAATGTCGCTGGCGACTGGGAAACCCCCGGCGAGTTGAATCACAACTGGGGCTTTGACCAAAACGACAGCGACTACAAATCTCCAAGCCAGGTCCTCTTTAATCTGCTCGACATTGTCAGCAAAGGCGGCAACTACCTCCTTGATGTCGGCCCAACAGCGCGCGGCGCGATCCCCATAGTGGCGAAGGAGAACCTGCTCGCCGCTGGCATTTGGCTCAAAGTAAACGGCGACGCTGTTTATGGCGCAACCATGTCCCCCTTCCACGAAGGTTTTGGAGGCTTCGGACGGAAACTGCAAGATGCCAGCGGAAGGTCTGTCTCGCTGCCGTTCACGGATTGGCGCTGCACGGCCAAGCCCGGCAAGCTGTATTTCACCCTGTTTCACTGGCCGGGTGAATCGTTCAAGCTCCCCGCCTTTGAAAATAAGATCAAGAAGGTCTTCCTGCTAAGCGACCCTGCAACACCGCTCACAGTGACCACCGACGCCAGTGGAAGGCGGAGCGTGGGGCTGACGCACTACTCGCTGAACGTTATGGCGACGGTGGTCGTTGTTGAGATTGAAGGCGACTCGGCGAACTTCGCAGCGATCGCGCATTAGTATTCGCGCGGAGACAAAGAGCCCAGTTTTTCGAGCGCTTTAAAATCACTATCGCGCCGCCAGGGCATGGGCGGGTGACGCAATTACCCCATTTCCCCTTACAGGAACAACAATGAGTCCCATGGGAAAACTCGTTCCATCAGCCCTTTTCTGTCTGCTTGTGCCTCTCTGTTTCGCCAGCTCAGGGATGACATCTGGCGATTCGGCATTCACATGCGCAGAACTTCCCTTCAATTCATTTCCTCCCAATCAACTCCTGCGCGAAGAAACGAAAGAGGGAGGCGCGTTCAGCGTCCTAAAGGCCGAAAAGTCCGGAGCGTGGTGCGAATTCTTCATTCAGATTGATAACTCCGGAACCTATCGTCTTGCGGTCACAAGCCCTCGGGCCCCTGATGAAGGTATCTGCCAGATCATCGTGAATGGCGACCCGGTAGGCGCTCCGCTCGATCTCTATGCTCCCGCAGCCGGATCAGAAATCACGAGGACAGTCGGTTGCGTGACGTTCCTGAAGCCCGGAAACTATTCTTTCCGCTTCCTTGTCACTGGAAAGAATGCCGCCGCCTCGGGCTACGATGTTGCTCAGCGAAGCCTTTCTCTTGAGCCGATCAAAGGCTTCACTCTCCTTTCTCCCAATGGTGCTTGCGAGTTCGGAAGCGATGTCCTGCTGCGCTGGAACGCATGGCCCGAGGCAACGCATTATCGAGTTAAGATGGATGGCGTGATGACCACTGAGGTGAACGCGCCGACGACAAACTGCCGAAGCTCCAACGTGCCTCCCGGACTTCACCGCTGGCAGATTGTGGCGCTTGGAGCTGGGGGAAAGGCTTGGGATTCCAATACCCTCTCGTTTTTTGTCGGGGTTCCACCCCCATACCATTTTAGAGAGTTCAACGACGATTTTTCCACGGGCGAGCTCGCGGGATGGTCACTGACTGGAATGAAATTTGGGAGGGATGCTCAAGGAGGAGGTCTAAACGCCAGCGGAGTGTCGTCGGCGCTTGCGAAGGATGTGCGCCTCGACAAGGCAGAGGGAGAGATATCCGCCCGAATCACCCCCGTTAATAGTGAGGCTGTCGGTGGAGTTGGCTTCCAGGCCGAGGACGGAACCCGGCTCTACGCCATCCTCGATGGCAAGCGGGGCCAGTTCCGCGTCGAGCGGCGGGTGAAGGGGTACTCGATTTTTGACGTCACTCCGAAAGGCTACCAGGTGAAAGGGTGGGCCGAGCGCCCCGAAGGAGAAGCCATGGTTTGGGAGATCGCAGCTCGACCCGCTACGTTTCACCCCGGCATTTCGTATGAAGTGAAGCTTGCCTTTTCCCGCCGCTCCACCTGCGTCATGGCAACATTGCTTCCTTCGGACGGTTCGCCCAGGGTCATCATTCGTGAACTCTGTGATCTTCGAACACCTGATCACCCCCTCTTGATTTGCCTGGATGGTCAGACCCGTTTTGCCAGCGTCACCTTCCGCCGCCTGAACAAACAGGTGTATAATTGGGATCCTGACAGCTACAGGATTGTCGTGCGTCCAGGGGAAGCTGGCTCCTGGGATGCAAAAGGAGCTTTGAATCCAGCTGTCATGGCGCGTGATGGCAAGTGGTACATGGTCTATAGAGGCAATGCCGTGCCAGCTCCGCCAAATGGTCACGCGTCCAGTGAGCTGGGGCTTGCCACGAGTATGGATGGGATTCATTGGACCAAAAGCGCGTCCAATCCGATCATCCCGCGCCAGGGGCCAAAAGATTCTCAGGAAGACCCTGACTTTCTTTGGGTGAAAGACAAGCAGGAGGTTTACCTCGAATACGTGACACACCTGCCGAAGCGGCATGAGGTCATGAGGTCGAGCCCCGACTGGATTCACTGGAGCGAGCCTTGGAGCCTTGAGGCTGGAGGTAAGATTGGCGCGCTCCTTGACTTGCGAGATGGAGCGGCTGGGCCAGGGGTCTCATTCCAGGGTGTCACCTACCCTTACCTCGCGATGGTTGAGGAAGGAGCGATTTATCTCTCTCAAGACCTCCATACGCTCGTCAAGGAAGGCGTCGCCGATCTCGAAGGCCGCGCGGACTGGTGGTGTGACTACCATGAATGTTCGGGAGATATGTTCGTCGATGCTGATCACAACATCCGTTACGAGGCCCAGGCAGGAGTGAGTCACAGCATCGTGGGGAATCGCCTTTGCACTCTTGTGGAAGGGGTATTAAGCGGCGCCGATCCGACTAAAGTGTTGTGGCGTAGCGACCTCCCGTGGTTACCCGACTGGTACGGCAATGCTCCCACGGGCAGTCCCGAGGATTTCACAGCCTCCAACGGCTCGGTCTTCCCTGGGCAAACCATCATCAAGGACAACTGGCTCTGGCATTTCAGCGGCGGCAACAACACGTTCGCCGTTCTCAGTAAGTGCTGGTATGGCCCGGTCTTTGAATATCGCAACCTCGTTGCCACAGTGGATCCCACTCATCAATGTTCAGTAAGCGTTGTAGTCCGCAATACGGGCAGCATCAAAGGAAGCGGGAAAGCAACGCTGACATTGGACGGCAATCCCGCATTACGGAGCGAGGTGACGCTGGAGCGCGACACGGAAAAGACGCTGCATTGGACTGTCCCCATGGCCGAAGGGATCCATACTGTGTCGGTCGAGGATGTTTCGGAAACCGTGGAAGTGGGGAAATAGGCCGGTCACGCCCGGAACTTTCCCCTTGCCGCCTTCCGTCGTCCGTTTTAACTTCGCGGCATGCTGGAGACAACCCCTGTCGGATACGACTCGAAGATAGAGGGGAACGTAATTTTCACGCAACTCGACTCCGCGATCAACTGGATGCGGAAGAATTCGCTGTGGCCAATGCCGATGGGGCTGGCGTGTTGCGCTATCGAGCTGATGGCGACAGCGTCGGCGCGTTTCGATATTTCCAGGTTCGGAGCCGAGGTGATGCGATTTTCCCCGCGGCAGTCGGACGTGATGATCGTGGCGGGAACGGTGACTTACAAGATGGCGCTGGCAGTGAAGCGTATTTACGACCAGATGCCTGAACCAAAGTGGGTGATCGCGATGGGCGCGTGCGCCTCCAGCGGGGGAATGTATCGCAGCTATTCCGTGTTGCAGGGCATTGATCAGCTCCTTCCGGTGGATGTGTATATCTCAGGCTGTCCGCCGCGCCCCGAGGCTCTCATAGAAGGTCTCATGCGCTTGCAGAGGAAGATCGAGACTGAACCATCGTTCCTGGCGCAGAAGCGGGAACTTTTGGAAGAACTATCGCTATGAACCTGACGGAAGCCGTCATCGAGATCGAAGCGAAGTTCAAGGTGCTAAAGAAAGAGGAGTTCCGGGGAGAGACAACTCTGGTTATCGAACGCGCCGCCATTCACGACCTGTCGAAGTTCTGCAAGGAACAGCTTGGGTTTACTTTTTTGCTCGATATCAGCAGCGTGGACAATTTCGGCGAGGAACCGCGATTTGAGGCGGTCTATGAACTGTATGCGTTCGAACGAGGTGAGCATCTGCGGTTGAAGTTCACGATCTCGGAAGATGATTTAAGCGTCGCCGACGGTCACCGATGTGTGGGCGACCGCGGACTGGCATGAGCGCGAGATATTCGACATGATGGGTATCACGTTTACGGGTCATCCAGACCTGCGACGTATTCTGATGTGGGATGGTTATCCTTATCATCCCTTGCGGAAGGATTTTCCTGTGGGCGGGAAGCCCAGCGATGTTCCAGAGGTGGCCTTTAGCAAAGCGGCCCCCTTGGCGGGTGGCCCGTTTGTGACCGTTCCTTCGACTGCCACGACGAAAGATCGGGAGCCTCGCGCTCGATAATCTTTCAGGCCTGTTTCTTGTTGTGGGTTAATTCCCGCAATAGCGTGTGCAGGATGCGCATCCGCGGAACAGCTACTCCCGCCGATGTGGCGCGCCGGAGCGGCTCGCCCCAGATGGACTCCACCTCTACTGCGCGACCGGCCTGATAGTCAATAAGGCTGGAAGGGCGGTAAGGCCCCATTGAATAGCTTCGGGCGATCTGCTCATCCATAAAGCTGGCGGGTATGGAATGGCCAGCGCCATGCGCAGCTTCGATGACCTCGCCCATCAATTCCCGGGCCTCATTGCGCAGGGCCGGGTCCTTCAAGATTCGATCCACTGTGACCCCTCCGGCCGCGATCGCGAGGCCGTTGAACGGGATGTTCCAGACGAGTTTTCGCCACCGTTCCCCGATGAGGTCATCCACCGCCCGAGAGGCAATGCCACTTGTCTTGAAACGCGCGACGATCTCACGGCTGCGGTCGGAGGAAGGCTTCCCAAACTCACCAATCGAAAGCGTTCCATGCCCGAAATGACGGATGACTCCCGGTTCAAGCCTGTTCAGACAGACAAAACAGAGGCCGCCAAGAACGCGTTCAATCCCAAAGCGTTCCGCGAGGTATTCTTCATTGCCCAGACCATTCTGAAGCGTGAGCAGGCATGTTTGCTCATGCAGAAGCGGGGGAATCAACTGCTCGAGCGCTTCGTTCGAGGTTGTTTTGAGAGCGATCAAAACGGCATCGCACTGTCCGATTTCAGCCGACGTCGCATGGACATTTACCTTCTCAAGACGGAAAGCTTCCTCGTCGGATATTACCTTCAGACCCGAGGATCGGACTTGGGCAAGATCCGCGCGCATCAGGAAATGAACATCCTCCGCGGCGGCCGCGAGTTTGCCTCCGTAGTAGCACCCTACGGCGCCTGCTCCCACTACCGCGAACTTCATGCGTCCGCCTTGTGTTGTGACGCCCTGATCCAAGCTTCGGCATCTACAAGCGACCTTCTGGGTTGATCGACAAGGAAGCAACGGATGCCGGCCCGCGCGGCCCCTTCTCCGTCATGGTGAGGATCATCCCCTATGTGAACAGCCTCTCGTTCCGAGACGCCCGCCAACCCCAGCGCATGCTCGAAAATGTATGGATCCGGTTTATCCGCTCCGACCTCGCTTGAAATGCAGAGAAATTGGAAAAAGTGGGCAATTTCGAGATCCTGGAGAACGGCCCTGAGCCTGCTGTCAAAGTTTGACACAATGCCCAGGCAATAAGTGCCACGCAGGGAGGAAAGAACCTCTATGACCTCGGGGAAGAGCGCCCAGACGCCGGGCTTCGCGAAGTAATTATACAGTTCGTCAAAAAGCCCCTCTCTTTCGATTCTCGCATCCGGCGCTGCTTCCGCGAGAACTCGAAACACCAGTTCCCGCCACCATCCCCGATCATCGTCCGTTCGCGCGACCCGTTTGGAAAGTGGAGCAGGCATCGCGTTCCACGCGTTCCGGAAGGCGCTACTCAATGCCTTCTCAGGGATGTCCACGCCGAAACGTCGCGCAACCAGGCTATAATGGTAACCAACTCCATTTGGCAGATAAAACAATGTCCCGGCGGCGTCGAAGAAGACGGCTCGGACCGCGCATTCTGGCTGGCTACTCGACGGGGAGAAATGTGGCATCATTGTAGGCGCGGGACTGCTTGACGCAGAGGGAGGCGTGTATTAGATTGCGTGCGCTGAGCGGGTCAAAAGATGGAAGTGGGATTTACACCCCACTTTTTTTTGTCCCCGCTCACGGAGCATTTATGAATAGCGAATTTATTGCCACACTGGATTATCTGGAGCGTGAGAAGGGAATCAAGCGCGAGGTGCTTGTCGAGGCCGTCTCCAGCGCCCTTCTTTCTGCTTCGAAAAAGGCCGTCGGTCAATCCCGTGATCTGAGGATCGACATCGATCTCAAAACCGGTGAAATCCGCGCCATGGCGAACCTTGTCGTTGTTGAAACGGTGAAGGACGTTCACGACGAAATTTCTCTTTCCAAGGCGCGCAAGCTAAAGCCGGATGTGCAGGTGAACGATATCCTCGAGGTAGAGGTCACGCCAAAAAACTTTGGACGGATCGCCGCCCAGACCGCGAAGCAAGCGATCATGCAGCGGATTCGCCAGGTCGAAAAGGAGATGATCTACGACGAGTTCAAGGATCGCGCTGGGGAAATTGTAAGCGGCACGGTTCGCCGTTTCGAGCGTTCGGACGTCATTGTGGACCTGGGCAAATTCGAGGCAATCATGCCGATGCGCGAGAGGGTCACCACCGAGGACTACAACATCGGGGATCGGGTGCGGGCTTACGTGGTGGCTGTCGAGAATGGGGTGCGCGGCCCGGAGATCATCATCTCGCGAAGTCACCCGAATTTTGTTCGTCGCCTCTTCGAAGTCGAAGTGAGCGAGATTTCAGATCGGACGGTCGAGATCCGCGGGATCGCCCGCGAAGCAGGTTTTCGCACGAAGATCGCGGTTTTCAGCGCGAACGACAAAGTTGATCCGGTCGGCGCCTGCGTCGGCATGCGCGGCGCCCGTGTAAAAAATATCGTCCGCGAGTTGAACAACGAGAAGGTTGACATCATCCGGTGGAGCGCGGAGCCGAAGGAGTTTGTGCTGGAAGCGTTGAAGCCAGCGAAAGTAAAGAGCCTTACCCTTGATCAAGCGTCGAAAACCATCTTCATAAAGGTGGAGGAGGATCAGCTGTCCCTCGCGATTGGGAAGCGCGGACAGAACGCGAGGCTTACCTCCCGGCTGACGGGATGGGAAATCAATATTGAAAAAGATGAATCCGCCGCGCAAGTTTTTGAGCAGCGGGTCACCGTCGCGGCGCAGGCCTTGGCCGGGAGCCTCAAAGTGGATGAAGCGACGGCTCGCACTCTGGTAAAGGGAGGGCTTTCCAACCTCGAGGGAGTGCTGGAAGTCGATGCCCAGGACATCGCGGATATTTTGAGCATTCCTCTGGAGCAGGCGCAGGCGATTCACGAAAGCGCCCGAGCCGAGCAGGATAAACGTCTTTCCGCGTCCACCGCTCAAGCCGTCCGGTAGAAATAGACATTCACATGGCAACACGAACACCAATGCGCCCGGCCCCTCGAAAGAGGAGTGGTCCTGTCGCGCCTTCCAAGCAACCGCTACCTGCTAAGGAGGTCGCTCCGGCAGCGGAGAAGCCGGCCCCTCCCGTGGTTGAGGAGCGCGTCGTGAAGGAAACGGTCTCTCTTATCGAGCCGAAGGAGAAAGTGCAGCGAACACGGGGCGGGTCCGCTGCCGGGACGAGCAAAGGACGTGTGCTGCCGGTGATCTCGCGGATTCGCGCGGCGGAGATTCAGGAGGCTTTGCCTCCTGCTCCAGAGCCCGTCATCCCAACTCCCGCGCCTGAGCCCGAACCTGCCCCTCCTGAAGCGGTGATCACGGAAGCGGCCCCAGTCGAGGAAGCGGTGTCCGATGAGAAAGTCATTCATTTAAAACCGCCGATCATTGTCAAAGACTTGGCGGCAGCGATGAACATCAAGCCGTTTCAATTGGTTCATGACCTGATGGAAATGAACGTCTTCGTTGCTACAAACGCGTCGGTTGAGGCGGATGTGGCGACTCTTTTGTGCAAGAAGCACGGATTTGTCTTCGAACGCGAGAAACGGGAGAAAGGCGGCGGCGTCCATAAAGTAGAGGTTGTCGTTGTAGCGCCTCCTCCTCCGGTGATTGAGAAGGAAGAGGAGTTGAAGTCTCGACCCCCGGTCATCACGTTTATGGGCCATGTGGATCACGGCAAAACCTCTCTTATGGACGCAATCCGCAAGACGCGTGTTGTTGCCGGGGAAGCTGGCGGGATCACGCAACACATCGGTGCCTATAGCGTTGAACACAAAGGACACAGAATCACTTTCCTCGACACCCCCGGTCATGAAGCCTTTACAGCGATGAGGGCGCGCGGAGCGAATGTGACAGATATTGTTGTGCTTGTGGTCGCTGCTGACGATGGCTTGATGCCGCAGACGATCGAAGCGATCAACCATGCCAAGGCCGCGAAGGTGAAGACCTTGGTTGCCATTAACAAAATTGATCTGGCATCTGCCAATATCGATCGAGTGAAGGGCCAGTTGCAGGAGAAAGGCCTGACCCCTGAGGACTGGGGCGGCGACACGATTTGTTGTCCTGTATCAGCCACCAAGGGCACGGGCGTGGATCATTTTTGGAGATGCTATTGCTTGAGGCTGAAGTACTCGAACTGAAGGCCAGCCCGACAGCTCTTCCCCGCGGAACCGTGATCGAAGCCCAGATCGAACCGGGCCGTGGCCCCACGGCAACCGTTCTCGTTCGCATGGGGACGCTTAAAGGCGGGTCAGCCATTCATCTGCGGAAATTACGCGGGCAAGGTTAAACTTGTGATGGATGAGACCGGTAAAGCTGTGAAGCAAGCGGGACCTTCCACCCCTGTGAAGGTGCTGGGGTTCGCTGGTCTGCCGAACGCGGGCGACGAGTTCGTCGCGATGGAATCGGAGAAGTCGGCCAAGGTGTTGAGCGAGGAACGGCTTGACGAGCAGCGGAAGGGTAAACTGTTCCAGCCGCAACGCGCCACGCTGGAAAGCTTGTTCGATAGTCTGGCGGAAGACCAGCGCAAGGTGCTCCGCATTGTGCTGAAGTGTGATGTTCAAGGTTCTCTAGAGGCGCTCGCCGCGTCGCTGGCGCAGATCGAGAGCAAGAAAATCGATCTCGAGACGATTCATGCTGGCGTAGGCCCGATTACAGAATCCGACATCCTTCTGGCGACCGCGTCAAACGCGGTGGTTGTTGGTTTCAATGTGAAGGTTGAGAATTCTTCCGCGAACGCGGCTAAGCGGGAAGGCGTCCAAATCAAGCTTTTCAGCATCATCTACGAGCTGATCGATCAGATCAAAGAGGCGATGGCAGGCCTGCTGGATCCCGAATTGCGCGAGAGCATGGTCGGTCATGCGCTTGTCAAACAGGTATTCGAACTCTCAAAGGGTATCGTCGCGGGTTGTGTGGTCACGGATGGCCGCATCGCGCGCAACGCCCGGGCGCGTGTCATTCGTGGACGCCAGCCCATATACGACGGCGGAGTCGCCACCCTGAAGCGCTTCCAGGACGATGTGAAGGAAGTCCGAAACGGCCTCGAGTGCGGAATAAAGCTTGGAGACTTCACAGAGTACCAGGTGGACGATGTGATCGAGTGTTACCAACTCGAGAAATTCGCGCAGAAGCTGTAATAGTTCCGCTCGCGCGGTTTCCGCTCTGTCGCCCTCCGGCAGAATGTAGGGGCCGCGCCGGCACTGCGGTCGTTCTGTGGCGCCGCAGCTTAATCCTCTCTATCTTAAATGAAACACCGTCTCGAAAGGGTCAAAGAGGTCCTCAAGCGGGAACTGAGTGAGGCCATCGCTAGAGATTTGACTTTTACGGCCACCCTCGTGACTGTCCAGACGGTGGACATAACGCCGGACCTCAAGCACGCCCATGCTTACGTGAGCGCCCTCGGAACCGATGAAGAGAAGAAAGCGGTGATCTCAAAGCTCGAGGAAAATCGCGCGCTGCTCCAGCATGCCATCTCCAAGCGCGTCGTTTTGAAATACACCCCGCACCTGCATTTCCGTTTGGACGATTCAGTCGAGCGCGGACTGCGCATCATCGATATTCTGGAGAACGATCGAAATTCCTGAAGACGAAGCGGAGAGCTGACGGGGAAGAGGTGGGCAATGAAGGATAACTGTAGTTTCGCGAGATCGCCGCCGCTCTCCGGAACATGAAAAATTCGTCGTGATGAGCCATCTCCGCCCCGATGGGGATGCCCTCGGCTGCGAAATTGCCATGGCTCTCTGTCTGCGTCAGCTTGGTAAAGAGGTAAAGGTCTGGAATCAGGACGGAATGGTAAAGAAATATGACTTTCTTCCGGGTGCCGACATGGTCACGAAGCCCCCCGCCGCGCCCGAAGACTTTGACGTTGCCATTGCCATCGATACGGCGGCCCGCGAGCGCCTTGGCTCCTGTCTTCAGGCCGTGGGAAGTGCGGCCATCTGGGTAAATATCGATCACCATGTCAGTAACAACATACGGTGATCTCGCGTATGTGGATTCCGGCGCGCCCGCCGCAGGTCAGATCTCTGCACGAATTCTTCAGGCAGCAAAACTTTCCGCTCACGCGCGAGATCGCGGATAGCCTGTTTGTGGCCATCTCGACGGATACCGGTTCTTTCCAGTATCCGAGCACCTCCGCGCGCTCTTTTGAAATCGGTGCTGAACTCATCGGGGCTGGCGTCGATGTCGGCAGGATTTCGCAGCAGATGTACGAGACCTCGCCACGGCGTCGGATCGACCTTCTTCGCATCTTGCTGAACGTATTCAAATTTTCTTGTAACGACAAAGTCGCCAGCTTCTGCCTTACACCGGATATGGCGCGCAGGAGCGGCGAGCTTCGCCTGAGGATAACGAGGGATGATCGACCACATCCGCGCGATTGATGGAGTGATCGCCGCAGCGTTCATCGAGGAGATGGAAGAGGGTAAAGTTCGGATCAGCCTGCGATCAAAGGACGGCAGCGTGGATGTTTCGAAAATCTGCGGGCAGTTTGGGGGCGGAGGCCACAAGCTCGCCGCTGGAGCGAGTATGACCGGCCCGCTTGGATGAAGTTGAAGAAAGGTTCTACAGGCAATTTGTGATGAGATCGACAACTGACATAGACGGAGTCCTCCTGGTGGACAAAGGCAACGCGGATGACGTCGCATGACGTGGTCGCGCATCGTGAGGCGTACGACTCGGAACGAAGAAGGTGGGCCACTGCGGCACGCTCGACCCGCTCGCAACCGGCTTGCTCCTCATCGTGCTCGGACGCGGCACAAAAATTCAGGACCTTCTCATGAGCGAGGACAAGGAATACGTCGGGCACGATGTCACTCGGCGCAACTACCGATAGCCAGGACGCGGATGGCCAGATTCTTGAAACAAAGCCCGTCGCCTCTTTTACTCGCGGCCGAGATCGAAAGGCGCATTTGCCAAATATGATGGTGACTTCTACCAGATGCCGCCGATGGTTTCCGCGATCAAGAAGGACGGCGTCGCCGCTTTATAAACTGGCCCGGCAGGGCAAGGTCGTGGAGCGGGAACCCCGGTTCGTCCACGTTTTCGCCCATGAGATACGCGAGATGCGTCCGACCGAAATCGATTTCCGGGTCGTTTGCAGCAAAGGGTTCTACGTTCGCACCTATGCGCATGATATCGGAAACGATCTCGGCTGCGGCGCTCATCTGAAGGGCTTGCGCCGGACAAAATCTGGGCGGTTTAATCTGAGAACGCGCAGTGACAGTCGAGCGACTTGCAGTCAAGCCGGAACCCTCCGCGATTCTTGACGAGGATGCTCACGTCTGCCGAAGTCTCGCGCCTGCGCGGCGGCTAGTTTCGGGCCATGTGGACACCGTGCGCATCCTACGTTCGCTCTCTGAACTTTCCGAGATTGCTGGCCCGCTCTTTCTCGCGATCGGAGTGTTCGATGGAGTTCATCTCGGCCACCGAGCTGTTATCGACGCGCTCTTGCCGACGCCAAAGTCAGGCAGCGGCACGGCAGTCGTGCTGACATTCGATCCCCATCCGTTGCGCGTCTTGCGTCCCGAGCAGGCACCCCGCCTCCTGACATCCACGCGGCACAAGCTCCGTCTCATCGAGGCAGTTGGGCGTCAAATTCCTCGCTTATTGTCCCTTTGATGCGGAATTTGCCGATACGCCTCCGGAGGAGTTTCATTGGCATCCTGCACCACGCCTGCAAACCATTGCGGGAAATTTGTGTCGGGCATCAGTGGTCGTTTCGGACGCAACCGTGCCGGGAACCTGGAGATGCTTGGGCGGCTTGGAGCGCAGCTGGATTTCGAGGAGGTGGGAGTGCCAGCTGTCGAAGTGGAAGGCAATGTTGTCAGCAGCACTCTGTTCGCGCCGCCGTGCAGGAGGGCCGGCTGGATGCTGCCGCCGCAAACTATTGGGGAGGGACTACACATCCTCGGTACTGTCGTCGAGGGCGATCGCCTGGGACGGAAGCTTGGCTTTCCCACCGCGAATATCAGCGCCCACAACGAGCAGTTCCCGCCTGATGGCGTTTATGTCGTCCAGGCACGTCTTGACGGCTCGATGCACAAAGGAGTAGCGAACATCGGAGTTCGGCCCAACTGTCGCCGAGGAGAGCGGAGAGCGGCTGCTGGAAATCCATCTTTTCGATTTCGACGCGGACATCTACGGAAAGGACCTTGAAGTTTACTTTCGGGCTTTTCTCCGTGAGGAGATGAAGTTTCTCGGGACTGGATGAGTTAAAAGAGCGGATCGCGCTGGACGCCGCGTCCGCCCGCGCTTTCTAAGGCTTCGGGGGAGCGCTCCGTGTGCCGAGCTACTTGTTGAGCACCTTTCGAAAGCGCCAACTCATTGACCGCAATGGGGTTCTGCTGGAGAAGCCTTCGCCAGATAGGCCTCGCGGTTGGCTTTGGCTTTCTCGATGCGGAGTTGTTGCGCAAGCTGGGGCGGATTTCGTCCAGTGCCGGAGTATAGGGTTCCTTTATGTCCAGGCACTTGAGGATGTGCCAGCCGTCGTCCATTCGCAGCGGCTCGGAGACGCCGCCTTTTGCAAGCGCCGGCTACTTGCGCCCGGATCTCTGGCTGCAGTCTGGACTTCTGTCAGCCAGCCAATCTCGCCGCCCCGCGCCGCAGCTCTCCTTCTCATCACTTCTGGCGCGTGATAGCGTTTCGAAATCAGCATCTCGCGGGCGAAGAGCCTTTCGATCCCATCAAGCTTCATTTGCGCCTTCGCGACGTCGCTGCGTCCGCGCCCTTTGGACAGGCAGACGAAGATCTGCGCCATCCGATACTGGCGGGGCATCACCAACGCTCCCTTGTTCGCCTCGTAGGCTGCCTGTAGGTCGGTCTCCGCCGGATATCCGTCCGCCGGTCTGGAGGCTGTCTGCAGATAGCTTTCGGTAATGGCATTCTGCTACAGCCGTTCGAGTTGCGCCAGGAACGCGGGCTGTTGATCCCAATGTTTGGCGAGCGCTTCCTTCAGCACAAGGCGCTGCACCAGGATGGTGCGCACAACCTGGCTTAGAAGAGCGGGGTTTTTATTTAGCGCTGCCTGATCGTTCGGATCAAGATTCTGAAGAGAGGATCGGATGTCTTCTGTTGTGATCTCAGTATCCCCAACCTTCGCGAGCATGCCTGTCTCGCCAGTCGCGGCTTGGGAAATTGACCCGGCAAGCATGAGCAGGAAGACGGCGCTCTTTAACATCATCGCCACGCCCTGCTGAAGTTTGGGAAAGGGTTTCACGGTTTGATCCTTTGGTCGGCGAGTTTGTCTGAATAATCCTGCACGAGTGTCTCAAGCTTCGTACGGGTGATGCCCGTAAACGGCTCGCGGGCGAGCAACGCTTCACCCAGTCCGAACTTCTCATAGCGGGTCAAAATTTCGTTCCCAAGTTTGAAAAGAGCAAGATTCTTTGTCTCCCGATCTGCCACCTGCCGTTTCAAAAGAACGACATCGTTCGCCAGCTTTGCGCTGTCGCCCTCCTTCTTGTCCGCGCGACGTCCGCGGCCTTGTTGTAAGCAGTCTTCCATGTCTGGAGATTCTCCTTCAGTTTGGCGATTTCGCCGTCCTGGTTTGCCACCCGCGCGTTCAGGGTGGAGATGGTCTTGTCAGAAGTCTCCTTGTCGCTCGCGCTCTGCTTCGTCAGTGCTGCGACCTGCTCAGTCAGTTTTTTCTTTGCGTCCTCCAGTTCCGTCTGCGCCCCCTGCTGAATCGCCGCCTGATTTTGCGCATCCCGCAACTGAAGCATCGTGGCTCGGAGCGCCTCGCGAAGTTTGGCTTCTCCGCTGTTGGCATCGGCTCCATGGACGAGCCCTGCGAGGCGAAAAGCACGAGGAAGGTCGCTGTGGGAAAACAAAGAGGTTGCGTCGCATGGTTCAAAACTTCGCGTTTACGTCGAATTGGATGATGTCATTCCGATACGTCGGCCCGGCAATGGCATCCGCGGCCATATAACGCAGGAACAACCACACGCGGGAAGACAGCGCCACACTCCCGGTTACCGTGTAACCCTGCAGGTTCGTGCCGGTGAGCGGAGCGCCAAAGTCGGCGTCCGCGAACCCGTCAACGACGGAATCGGACTCTACGTAGCGGTACCCGACGCCCGCGTTCCAATCCCATGCCTTCTCCAGAGCAGCGGTTCCTACGTTGAAGTTTATAGTCCAGGCGGTATTGCCTCCGGCAAAGCTTCCGGTTTTTCCTGATGGGAGATTCGCCCCGAGGTTGTTGACCGCTTTCGCGGCAACGCTTGAACGGTCGAAGGCCACGTTCTCCTCGAACTCACCAACCAGGGAAAGGGTGATTGGCTCGAAATGAGTGTAGTCGAGCCGGCCAGTGAAGGCGAGTTCATGGAACGGAGTGGCCAGCCCGTAATACTGGAATTGATCAATTGTTCCGAAGCTGTTGTTGGCCGTGGGAACGATGTTGCGCAACGGGAAATAGGTGTTTCCGTTCTGGGCGAAAGAAGGCCGGGTGTCGTCTGTGTTGCCGGCATCGGAAGTTGTGAGCGGAGTGAAAGGACTCGATTTTCTTCCATCGATATTCTGGAAATAGTAGTAGGCCCCGCCCACTTTTGTGCTGATATCCTTCGTGATCTTCCAATCCGTGCCAATCTGGCCGCCATACAGCCACTTGTCCTGGCTCCGGAATTTGGACGGATTGTTCGTGGCGAAATTGAAATCGGTGTTAAAGACGGGGAACGCCCCAACGGTGAAGTAAGGTGTCACGCCTTTAGCCACTTCATATCGCGCTTGAGCCACGCCGCCATCGAAGCCCAAGTCATTCGCCCAGATGATCGTCGTAGGATCAAAAAAGGGCCTGTCGAAACGTCCGACCGTGAGTGTTACCCCTTTGCTCGAAGTGCCGATCTCATACTTCAGGAACGCCCTATCCAGCCATATCTGATACTTTGCGAAGTTGCCGCCCTGGCCACCGTTGGCAAGGCCGAGCGTTTGATTTTCCGTGACGGGCGAATCGTCCTGGCCGCTGCCGAGCCGCAGACCCGCTGTAAAGTTTTCTCCAAGATCGATCTCGGCTCCCAGTCGCGCGCGAATGCGAAATCTGTTTCGGTTCTGATCCACATTATATTGCGGAGAAAAGACAGTGCCGCTGGTGTCGAACGGCGCGCCTGTGTTGATCGAGTTGAAGATGGGGAAGGCGCCCGTGTTGTCATTTCCGGAAGGGTAGAAGTCGCCTTCATACCTCATGCGAAAATCGCCCGTGATCCGCAAGCGCGGAACCCACGAAGGCAGCGCGCGCGGCGACGCCCAGTTCTCGTCTCGCGCCTGCTGCATGACTTCTTGCTTTATCTCGTCGCGCATCTGCGCCTTCACCACCTCGGGAATGTAAGTAACCCTCACGTCGTCATCCGTCGCCGGAGGAGGAGCTTCCGCGGCCACCGCGGCTGTGGCTTCCTGTTTGACCTCGGCGCGCGCTGCGTCGGCATCCGCTTCCGCCTGGCGAATCAAATCAGCGGCGTCGTCCTTCGTGAGGACTTTCCGCTGCACCAGGCGATTGATAAGGTTTATCGTAACGTTCTGAGATGGCTTCGAGCTCGGGGCCGATGGGGCGGGTTCGTTCGGGAACAGAGGCTCAGGGGTTGAGGACGGCGCCGAGGCGCCAGCCGGCGCGGGTGAGTCGCTGCGGAACGATGGCGCGGCGTTGTTCGCCGCCAGAGCGCCCAGCGACTGCATTGGGGGAGTGGGATTGGAGTGGCTGCGGCATCCGTAGTCGCCGCATGTACCTGCGGCCCTCCCCGCTTGTACAAGCGCCGCAGGTCAACATGAGCGCCATGCAGGGATACATAATCTGTGTTCGTAGGGACATATTGGAAGCTTCTTGCGGTCGGACGAAGCTAATTGGGGCGTCGCGCCGTTAGCCGTAGAACGATCGGCAACTGGCATATCGGAGGGGGGAGGCTCTTGTAGCTGCAAGCCGTTGAGCACCTCGTTCTTCAAAGCGTCGTCCACCGAACTGTCACCGGTCGCCTGCGTCAATTGTACTCGCGTGATTCGGCCCGTGAGGTCAGGCCAAATCCGCACCACGATCCGGATGTTTGCGTTCCGGGTCCTGGGATTGCTCCGAAGCGCATCCGCTATCTTCGCTTGCACCGCCGCCGCGTACCAACCAAAACGGCTTCCGCCTCCCGAACCTCCGGATCCTCCGATCCCCCGACCGTTTCCTGAATCACCGAGGCCAAACCCGTCGGGCGGTCCGCTGCCCTTGTTGTTTGTTCCCATTTTCGGTGAGTCGTCATGTTTTTCCTGCGGCTTTGATTCCGCCTTATCGACATGCTCCTGCACCTCCATCTTTTGATCCACCTTGGGCTCCTCGACTGGCTTTTCCTTGGGGGGTGGCGGAGGCGGAGGCGGCGGGGGCAGAGGCGGGAGCTTGATCATCACGATGTCATTCTTCCGCGACGGCCCTGAGTCATGCCCTCCTCCGAGCTTGGTGGCAGCGTATGCACCAAGGCCGACCACAACCACGCCCACACCGATGAGGATGCGGTATTTTTTGAAAAAGCCTGGCTCCTCCTCTTCCTCGTCGTCGTACGGCGAAGTCATATCCAGTGAAGCAGCGGTGTGATGTCGCTGGAGGCTCGTGCCTTTGTTGCAAGTCCAACCTGGCTCAGTCCAAGGCGTCCGAGCACATCAAGCACATCCATGATGCCTTGATATTGGGTAAGGCTGTCGCCCTTTATGACCACCGGGAAATCGGGTGTCTGCGCCTTTTGCGCGGTGAGCCGCTGCTCGAGTTCCTGTAGTGTCACCGGGACGGTATCGAGGAAGATCTTGCCTTCGTTATTGATGCTGATCGCCTTGATCTTGGGCTTCGCCAGGCTCGGCGCTCGGCTGGCCTTTGGGAGATTGACCTTCACTCCCTGCACGGAGGCCGTGCACATGAGGATGAAGATCACGAGCAGCACGTACGCGAGATCCAGCATCGGAGTGATGTTGATGTCGTCGTAGGCCTTGCCGTCTTGGATTTGCATGGTGATCGGTTTCCGCGCTGGCCTAGGAGGCTCCCGTGCCGCCGTAAAATTCCGCCATCTTCGTGACGAACTCGTCGATGAAGATATGCATGTCGCTCGTCGCGTCCTTGATCTGCGCGAGCAGATAGTTGTAGCCAAACAGCGCGGGGATTGCCACGGCGAGACCGGCCACGGTGGCGACCAGCGCGGCAGCGATACCAGGGGCAATCGCATTCACGTTGACGTCGCCTGCCGCCGCGATGGCGGCGAAAGTAATCATGACCCCGACCACAGTCCCCAGCAGGCCCAGGAATGGGCCGCCCGAGATGGCGATGGTCAGCAGCACCATGAGGCTGTTAAGCTTTTGGCTCTCCCGCACGAGACCGCCGTCCAGACTTGCGCGGATGGCCTGGATGGAACGAGACGAGAGCACCTTCGCGCCATCTCCCCAGGGGCTGTTCGTGAGCCGGTGTTGAATCTCCTCTGCCCCGATGTGGTAAATGCGATAGACCGACGCATTCCGCATTAGGCGCAGACCCTCCTTGTCGATCCTGCCCCCAAGGCTCTTTATGTTATCCTTGTTGCTGTGATCCATCGCGGTGAGATCAGCCGCGATATGCCGCCATTGCTCCAGAAACCGCGCGTTTCCCTTTGCAGTCGCGCTCAGGTAGGCGCCTTGCTGATCATCACGAACCAACTGATCGCCGCCATCACGAGCAGAATGCCGATCACCACCCAGCCATCCAGGGTGAGGGATTTGATAATGATGCCGAAATAGCCCGGTGCTGAACCAGCTCATGAAGTTCTTGGGCTGCTCGTCGTCTCCGAGCACGAGCAACTTACCGCGTTATCGCCGCCCCCTTGGTTGAAAGTCGCGAATTTCAATCGCGCCGACCGGCTTGGCAATCTTCGAAATCTCCAGTTCATCCATTTCCCCGCTGAAACCGGGGCCGTCCCCGGTGGTGCGCCGCGGCTACGGTCGGCGGGTCTCCTCCTAGCTGCGAAGCGCCCGTTCAACGCGGGAAGCGCGGCGCCAATGTTGCGTATAACGCGTCATCCAGATAGAGGGTAATTGTGTGCCCGGAGGCTACCACGGCGAGGTGTCTCCAAACGGCTGGAGCGATAGGCGCGGCGCGTTTGTTCGCTGGGTGCCGCCAGCATCCGTCACCTCAACGTAGGGTATCACCGCTATTAACCCCGACCACAAATCCGCTCCCGCCTTCGCGGCGGCTATAGATGATTGCATTCGGTTTCAAGCCGGCGGGCTTGATCCAGGCCGACCATGTAAGTGTTCCGCCGCTTGTCCACATGAGAGATGGCGTACGCTGGGATGGTTACGATGCCCCGCCCGTCGAATCGCAGCCCGCCGCCTATCATCGAGCCATCGGCCGAAGTTCCCGCATTCTGGGCGTTGTTCGCGTTTCCCGTCGAATCCGTTCGGGCGGGGCGGCGTGCTCCGCTGAAATGGTAAACCAATGACATGTCAGGGATCATAAGTCCCCTTTGCGTCGTCCACCTTGATCGCCTTGCTCCCGCTGTTCCCATAGTAAAGCCAAAACGTCAAAGGGGCGCCTGGCTTTACGTCCGGCAGCCTCACCCAGATGAAGGCTTCGTCCATGAGAGTATCCAGCTTCTCGATGTGATATTTCAGGAGCGTTTTGTCATCCGACGCCACGAAGCGCATATCGCTCCCGTCCTCTTTCGCGCTGGGAATTGAAAGTCCCCGTCATGAAGTCTCAACAGCAAGGCTGTCGTCCCTATCGGTTCGGCGATGGCGCCCCTTTCGCGGATGTATCCACGGTAATTTTTTTTCGAAGCGTCCATTCCGCGTCCCACCAGCCATGCGCCGAGCATGCGAGAGCTCACGCAGACTAGAACGCTAAAGATGAGGCGCTGCCATGAGATTCCTGCTCCGTAACCTGTTCATCTTCGCATCGTTGCTCTTCCCAGCCCTAAAACGTTGACCAAACTCTGAAAGTCAGGCGCGGATTATCTGCTTTGGTTTGCGTCTGGCTCACCAATGGCACGCCGAGATCCACCGAGCCATTGAAGTGATCCCGTAAACGAATCCGGCTGCCTATGCCTACGCTGGCAAGATCGAAGCGCGCCTCTTGTCCGGGTAAGAATCATTAAGCGTGAGGAATCCGAAGTCGCCGAATCCATAAACCCGCCACTCGCTCGTCTCACCTAGCCACCCTAGGAACGAAGGGCTCCGCGCTTCCAGTGTTCCAAACAGGGCATTGTCTCCCAACTGTTCAGACTCCAGGTAGCCGCGAACACTCCCCACGCCGCCCGCGCTGAACTGCTCGCTGCTGATGAGAGGCGCGCTGGAGGCCTGGCCCTTGCACCTTTCCGAAAACCTGAAAGCCCTTGGGCAAATCGTGAGTGTGCGACAGATCACCCCGGAAATAGAGGAAGCTGCCGTCGGAGTTAAATCGGTTCTTATCGAACACCGCCGGACTGCTGCCCGTCCCGCGCGCCTGGAATGTGACGCTCGAATCTAGCTGAGTCAGATAACCTTTGCCCGCCCAAGTCGCGGTATAAATGCCACTGAAAGGGAAATAGTCGATGGGCGTCTTTATCTCGCCCCCGGCAAGGGTGACATTTTGGTCGAAATGCTTGTAGTCGATCCCAAGGGTAAGCGAATGGAAAAAATGATCGGCGGGAGGAAGAGTGATGATTGCCTGGAACCCGGCGATCTCGCCTCGACCCGCCACTGCGGCTCCTCCAAGAGTGGAGACATTGCTGTCCTGCCGGGTGCCCTCCAGCATCAGACCGAGCCAGCTCACATTGGGAATGCGCGCCAGGTAGTAGGCGGAAAAGACTTCCGCGTCTGACAAGTTCTCAGGGGCCAATTGAAAGCTGAATCCCAGCGAATGCCCCAAGTGCCAAAGGTTGTCATAGCTGACGGACCCGTTCAGTCGCAGCTGCGACGTCCCAACGCTGTAACGATTGTTGAGTTCCAAAGTTCCATGGAGCGGAAGGGTGTCCTTCACGTCGAGGTCGATATCAACAGTCCCGGGTTCAACTCCAGCGCGTAGCGCGGGAGTCACACGGAGATCGGAGAGCTGGTTGAGCCCTACAATATCACGCGTGACCTGGCTGAAGTTTACCACCGTGCCCTCCGCGAGCGAGGGAGCCTGCTGCTTGATCTGGTTCAGGGTGAAGTAGCGCGATCCCTTCACCCGCAGTCGTCCCACTCTGGCCTCAACCACCTGTAGAATGATGATGCCACTCTTCACATCCTGTTGTGGAATCTGCACCGTGACAGTCTGGAAGCCTTTGTCCTGGTAAGCCTTCTCCAGCGCCGCTCGCGCTTTCTCGCAATCCTCGGCAGTGCGCGCGGGACCAAGGTAGGGATACACCGCTTCGCCGACCTGCGCCTGATTAAGAAGGCGCGCCCCTCTCACGCGGTATTCCTTCACGTAGAACGCGCTGGACGTCTGTGCTGACTGAGCGCCTGCAGCGGGTCCTTGGGGAGACGCGGATTCCGTGGCGTTAGCTACGCCGACGCCTCCACAGAGCAGCGACCACGTCAGGAGGACAGCCCTTCGAGACCCCAGTTTCATAACCACCGCCATCTCCTCTGGCGGGGCGAAACTGTGAATAGACGGGGCCATAAAAAATTCATTTGCGAGGAGGCATCACCTTCTATTCCGCAGAAGAAGTGGTTCAAGCTCACAATTGTTACAATATGGTAACGATACTATAGTATTCAAGTAGAGAAAACCGAATTAGAAAAACTGATATGATAATGATTGACTTCGATTTTGTAATTTCCAAATCCCGCTGGCGTCCCCTGAAGCTCGACCGCGCGTCAATCCAGGGCATCGCAAGCGGGGAGACGAGCGGAGGAGAGTTCAATGGCCTTCTCAGGAGGTGGTTATAACCTCCATTTTGGCAAGTTGGTTTTCGGGCCGGCGCTTGCGTTGCAAGGCAACTACGTCTCAATCGACTCTTTCAAAGAGCATGGGTCTCTCTCGCCATTGCGCATCCCAACGCAAAGCGAATCTTCGCTGCGCAGCGCGTGTGGGTTTCAAAGCATCCATTCCCTTCCGAGTGGCAGGGGGAGTCTCGGTGACTCCGCAGGCGTCCGCTTCCTGGCAGCATGAATATATGAATGATAGCTACGAGTTCGATTCGCAGTTTGCCAGCGGCGCGGGAACAATCTTCTCGGTTCACGGGCCAAGTCTCGGCTCGGATCGCGCGGTGCTAAGCCTCGGCGTGAGCGTCCAGATGAATGACACGGTCGGGTTCTATGTATTCTACAACGGCGAGGCCGGTGGACAGAACTACCTATTAAACAGCGTCACGGGTGGTTTCCGCTTCACCTTCTAAGCGGATACCTGCCAGTCGCATCGCTCTCGATCCGACCCGTTAAAATATCTCCGCCGGTGTCTGACGGTAACATTCCGGTAACATGCGTCTGGTTAGTTTAGAGCATGTCAACCTGGGCGTTGTGGAAATGGATACTCGCGAATGAGACGGGTGCTGGTTTGTCCGCCTTTCCCGGAGATTGGATGGACGAACCCGATACAAGAGAAACGGCAATCGAAAGGCGCCGGTCGGCTTCGCGAACTATCCATTTCCCCAGCGCCTAGGAACGATAGCGTGATGCGCTAAGGATACGAGCTGGCGTCCAGAACTGCGCCCCCCGGGGGCTCTTTCTAGGCGCGACGACTTACAAGCCGCCAGAGGGCGCTTGCTGCTGAATATTGTGCTTTGTCACGATTTGCTGAGCGAGCTGATCCGTCTTTGCGAGCTCCAGCAAATCGGTCAGCAGCTTCTGCAGGGAGGCTTGCACCTGAAGCGACTGCTTCACCATCTGATCCTGCCTGTCGATGGTAGCTCGCAGCGCCGTCTTCTGCTCTGAGAATCCGTTAACCTGCCAGATGAAAAGCAGGAGGACGCTTACGATCAGCAGCATGAGGGGAAGGAACGCGTCCTTGCCGATGGAGAATTGTTCAGTGGTTTCAGTATTCATGGGCGCATGGAGGGGGCGGGTGAAGGCGTTGCGGACGAAGTTCCTGTCTTCGCCGGAGGGTTCAATGTGAGAGTGAAGCCGTTCTTTGCGAGCACCTCTTTCATCTTTTCATCGCCCAACGCAACCTGGCCCATTTCTCGAAGTATGGTGGAACCAACCTGTTGCGCGGCCGATCCTTTATTTATGTCATTCTGCTGAGCTTGCAGTTCCTGCTGAAGGTGTTGATTCGATCTTCCGAGCACGATGACCCATATTGACAGGATCAGGCAGAGCGCGCTCAGCGCGGTGGCAATATAGAACTGGGTGGACTTCATCAATAAGGGGTAGCTGGTGAGTGTTTTACGGCCTTAGCTGTGGAGTCCCGCTCGTCACGGGGGGCGTAGCAGAGGTCGATGGAGCGGGGGGATTGACTGTGACGTTGTAGCCGTTTTTTGCAAGAACATCTTTCATCCTGGCATCTGTAAGCGCCACCTGCCCCATCTCCTGGAGAACCTGTGTCCCGATCTGCTGCGAGGCAGACCCGCGGTTAATCTCGTTTTGCTGATTCTGAAGTTGTTGCTGCAACTGTTGGTTCCCCCTCGCGAAGAAAATGAGCGAAAGAGATAGGATCAGACAAATGGCGGCGGCAGCGGCGGCAATGTAGAACTGCTTTGTATTCATTCCTTACTTTGCCGGTGAGCACGATCCGCGCTCCACCAGATGAACGGGCAGCACAATATTGGGGTTTTCTTCCAGCGACTCTTCCTTGACGCGCCTCTCGATTTCAGCCACCGCCGCGGCGCCCATTTCCTCAGCTGGCAAATGGATGGTGGTCAGCAGGGGATGTATATATTGAGCGAAGCTATCATCAGAACAACCCATGATGCTAAGCTCGTCTGGAACCTTGATGCCACGATCCTGCACGCGGGCCATTACTCCCGCCGCGACAGCGTCATTGAAGCAGAATATTGCAGTTGGTCCGGGGTTGCGGTCCAGAAGGAAGTCGATGGTGCTGAACCCGCTTTTGAAATTCAGGTCGCCGTAGATGATGTTTTGAGCCTCGATGGGGATTCCGATTTTGTCGTATCCGATCTTGATGCCGCGGTTCAGTTCGATGATCTGGTGATCTGTCGTCCCGAAAGGTCCGGATAAGATGGCGATCCTGCGATGTCCGAGCGAAAACAGATATTCGATCGCGAGGCGAGACGCTTCGGTGTAATCAGGAACAATACTGGTGACACCGGGAACGCTTACATGCCGGCCCAGATTGACAGCGGGAAACCCGCGTTTTACCAACGCCTGGAACAGCCAGATATTTGGCTGGCCGATGCTGATGAATTTAGACGCTGTTCCGAGGAGCACGGGATGCGGAAGATCATCTGGACTCGCCAGATAGTCGAAGCTCTCATTGTATTCGGCAAACGTGATCGGGTGGGACGGCTTGCCTGAAGCCTTCATCGCGGCCTCCGCGACCCGGGCGTTGAATGGATCTTTGAGCACGCCACCCAGATCGCTGGAGAACAGGAGGCAAATTTCCCCCATCTCTGGATACATGCGAACGACGGCTCGGAGATCGTTCGGAATGTAATTTAATTCCCGGCAAACCTTGAAGACGCGTTCCCGGGTTTTATCACTGACTCTTATTCCGTAGTCCCTGTCATTCAGCAACGACGAGATTGCCCCTTGAGACACTCCAGCCGCTTTGGCAATCGTTGCCATAGTCGCCGTCTTGTGGTGGTCTCCATGCCTCCCAAACATCCGCTTCTCATCGAGGGATGCGCCCTGCCCATCTTCCATATTCATCTATGGACGAATAATCGATTCAAAGAGAAAGGCAAGTAAAGACAAATAATGAAATTATCTATCCTGTTCGCCCGAAAAACCCCGACTCAAGCGGCCGGTAGTATTATCTTCACCAGGCGACTGATTCCCTCTTGAGCGTAGTCGCTGCGGGGGTAAATCTTCTGCGCCTTTAGATACCATGCGAGGCTGGAACCCACCTGTTCCTTCTGCTCGAGCTGTTCTGCCGTCCGAAGGGTTCGAACAAAGTCGGCAGCTTCGGTCGTGAGATCAGCCCTTTCCTGGTTCAGTTTATTATCGTCAGGGAACCGTTTAAACACCCGTTCTACGCTTTCCCAAGCTCCCGCGTAGTCGCCCTGATTTTTGATTTCAGTCGCGCGCATTATCGCTCCCTCGATCTCCTGCATATCGTCGATGACCTTCTTCAGTTGATCTCGTCTCGCGGGATCCAAGGCGGCCGCGGCGATAAAACGGATCTTGTCGTCATATATCTGGCGGTAGTTGTGCTGGCTCAGCAATTGGTCAAAATCCAGGAGCGTCTTCTGTTGCACATCCCCTTGGGAAAAGATCATCCCTGCTACTTCGGCAAGAGCCGGGTTTCTCGGCCAAATCTCGGTGGCTGCCTTGAGCTCATCTTCGAGCGTTTGCCGTTCTCCGCTCACGGCCGCATTTTTCGCTTTCGCGATGTGCATCGCGCTCACAGTCTTCGCCGTCTCGATCGCGGCCATCGGCTTCGAGTTATCAAAATCTTTGGCGCTGGCCTCAAGCTGATGCACGAGCTTTTCGGCGAGCGTGTAATCCTTTACCTCGATCGACGAGATCAACTGGTTGGTCTGCTGCGTGAACTCGAGCGCTTTTCGCTTTTGGATGCGGGGCAGAGTTCGCAACTCCGGCAGGTATTCACCTGTCACAAATGCTTCTGCCAGACGTTTGGTCGCGCTTTCGAGCTCGTTCTGTTGGAGCAGGAACGTGTAAGCCTCCACACCCTCACGGGCGTCACGGATCAACTCGTTGGCGAGCGAATCCAGCGTGCCAACGGTGGGAGGCATGCCCGAGCTGTTCTCGAAAAGGTTCTGCGCGTCCTTGCCTACCCGCAATTGCGTATCGCCGTCGGCGAACACCGCCCGGTAGAAACGCGTTGCCATCAAAACATGCTGGAAGCGCCGTTGGAGGAAGAGTTGCACGATCAATGCCTGAAACTCGATCTTCATCTGGAGCGAGGAGAGCTGCTTCTTTAAATCATTCGCCTTTAGGAGGGCGTTGAGTTCAGTAACTCTCTGCACGTAAGGCGCCATGCGAATGTCCCGCTTTAACTTCTGGTTTTCCGCCCACTGTTGCGAGGCCTCCCTGTTTTGGTGTTTGCCACCACCAGGAGCGCCGTCCAATTGGCTATCCGAAGCTTCCATCTGCGCGTTCCACTGCGTCTTCTTCAGATCCTCAGCTAGACCCTCATTCGCCTTCGCAAGACGATCACCTGAGTCTTGGGAGCGCCAGGCGCTATACACGGCGTCAGCGATGGAGTCGCATAAGCGCGCGTCGATCTCGTAGTCCGACGCCTTCGGTAGCAACCGGAACGCGTCGTCTATGTTCGCGGTGGTTGCGTTCCCCGGCGCCAGCTTGTCCAGGATAGATTTCAGGATCGCCTGGTACCGGGTATCCTCCGCTCCTGTCTCCTCCGGCGCGTTCAGGTACTTTTCAAACCTCGCCTGAAAGAGCCTGTTGTCATTCACGTTCCAGCTTTTCCCATCCCACGTAAAAACCTCGCTGCTGGGATCGAAGGAGGGCGCGTCGCCGCCTAAAAAAGGCTTGGCAGCAGACCCGGACGCGCCACCAGGCGCGGCTGCGGCTGGAGCGGGCGCGGCAGCGGGCGCAGTTGGGGGGGGCTGAAAACTCCCCGGCCCCTGCGCGCAAGCAACTGCCGACAGAACTGCCGTTGCAACGAAAAAAACTCGGGATTTTGATTTCATACTTTACGCAGTCCTTCCACTTGCAGGATGCCCTTGTCTCCCACGAAGATTCGCAGGAAGAATCGCTGTCCTTTTTGGATGTTCACATCATTGAGCTTTGCGGGCACCAGAACCGGGAGCACCTCGCCGCCGGGAATGGCCTCCACAGAGAATAACCTTCCCGAGTCACGCGACCAGGAGAGTAGATTGTCCACCGTGCAATCGAGTTTATAGACATTTTGCCTGAGGCTGTTCGAGTCTTCCAGGTAGGATGCGACATTCAACGGCTCAACTGTCCGATACGGATCGCTGACAAAGCTATAAAGAAAGTAGCCTCCAATCATCGCCGCCGCAAGGAGCGCCAGAACAATCCCCGCTGTCTTCGCGGGATTTACGGACGAGCTGGCGCGACGGGGCATAACAAAGAGGTACGGTTCACAAGCGACTTTGCAAAGGATTTAGTCGGAGCACGAAGACAGGATCGCTGTACGACACAGGCCGAGAGCCGGGTTAAACTCGGAAAACAACACTCGGAAGCGACCCAAGCGTTCAGAAAAAGTAGCTCAAGCCCAGCAGGCCGCCCAGCGTGTTGACGCCGGTGTTTCGCGAGGTGAGACCCGCGTTTGAAAGGTGCCGGAAACCGGCCTCCGCGTCAATCGCCAGCCTTTTCGTGAGGAAAATATGCGCGCCGATGGAGACTGTTTCGTTAAACTCACCCGCGGAGCCAAGCTCCACCTGCTTCTGATTGGCGTGCGCGTCACTATAGGCGCCACCAAATCCAAATTGCCCGTAGGGAACTATCCTCTGAGAGGCGCATTGGATGAAGTTATACCGCCATTGAAACTGGCCGCCCACCAGGTAGCTGCCAGGTCCTTGTGTTACCGGCCCGCCGGAAGCCTCAAGCAGCAGTTCGTAATTTCCGCGAAAAAATCCGCTGTACTTGATGTCTGTCAGCATGTATCCAAATCGGAACGCGTTTAATTCGTAGTTAAACGCGGGGTGTCCCACCGGACTTCCCGTCACGGAACAGAACAAGCCGAAAAGGCTGTCAAATTCCAGATGCCCTTTCTGGTAGGGCGAGAAGTCGGCCTCAACCACGGACTTGGCGAGGGACGCGCTTGCTGATTCCCCGGCGCGCATAGTTGGGAGGGAGAGCAAAAGGATGGCAGAGATGGATGCAAGGATTTTCATTGTTTGGGATGAGCTGATTTCGGACCCGGACCAGCAGGGGGTCTTCTCAGGGAGAAGCGCTAACTGGCTGCCCGGGCCGTGTCAAGGCGATTTGAAATGCCGGAAAACGGTTGGATGTTGCGCAACTCCTTCTCGGCAGCGGGGTTGTGAAACGCGCTCGCTTCCTTGTGAATCGGCGGGTTCTCGGACGGTTGTAACACGATTGTAACAGACGGATTCTCACCAACATGGTAAGGCTTGTCGCCGGTCGCGGGCGACACATATGGAATACTTCATAAGCAGGGAAGGTGAACAGTTCGGGCCGTACTCTCGCGAGGCTGCGATAGATTACCTTCGCGACGGCACCCTTCTCCGGGAAGATCTTGCCTGGCACGAGGGCCTCGCGGACTGGCGAACCCTTGGTGAACTCCTGGGAGTAGCCGCGCAGCCAGCGCCAAAGTTTCAAGAGATCAAGGCGGAGCCTCTGCCAGCCCCAGTCCACTTCGTCCAGCCCTTGCAAACACCCGCCCGGGGGCGCGCGAAGTCCCATCGAACGATAAATCATGGCTGGATCGGGCGATGAACTTCACGATCATTCTTTTGATGCTAGGAGGAGGGTACTACTATCTGGAGATTGGCGCTGGCAAGGAGACCGGACGCCAGCTCAACGAGAAGATAAGGCCGTATTTAGGCCATCTACTCTCCGGCAGCCACCCTGAACTCCAGCGAGAACCTGATGCAGACGCTCAAAGCGCGCCCTCCCCGGTCTCTCCTCAGCACGCTACGCAGATCCTTCCGAGTCCGGCAGAGCGGAACGTCGTGATTGATTGGGATTTGTTCGGCCAGAGTCCCCGCCTTTGGCCGAAGACCGTCGCGCTCGCCCGACCCTGCGAGTTCCCCGCGATACTAAACGGGCAGACTGTAGGCTCGGTTACCTTGCCGTCCGGCACTTCCGTGAAGATGGACGGCACTCAGGGGGCGTTTTTGCGGCTCGAATACCAAGGGGCGGTCCAGAGCGTTCCACCCGACGCCACCGACATCGATCAGCGCGTGAAGTTGAGCGAGCCTCACTGAGTTCCGCTCACTCAGGATCCCCGCCATTTTTTGCCCGCGTCTCCGCCCGTCTTGCGAGAAAGAATTGCTGAAGGATCTCGCGGCACTCGCGCATTCGTACCCCGGCGGTGATTTCGCATCTGTGGTTCAGAGAAGGGTGCTGCAGGATGTTCAACAGCCCTCCAGCCGCGCCGCCGCGTTCATCTCCACAGCCAAAAATGATCCGGGCGATTCGGGTATGGATCATAGCCCCCGCGCACATTGGGCAGGGCTCTTTGGTGACATAAAGTTCACACTCGGTGAGTCTCCAGTCGCCGAGGACGCTCTCTGCCTGCGTGATGGCAAGCATCTCCGCGTGCGCGGTGGCGTCGCTTAAGGCTTCGACCTGGTTGCAGGCGCGGGCGATGACTCTCCCCTGAAATGTGACCACGGCGCCAACCGGCACCTCGTTGGCTCGCGCGGCTGCCCGCGCCTGCCGGAGAGCTTCCCCATAAAATAGTCGTCGCTATGCAGATCGATGATGTCGCTCAAAAGAAAATTGCTTTCGCTCGAAACAGGGATAACACTACCCGCTTCTCTTTACCGCCCTTGGAGGCTTTGGAATGAACATCATAAACGCGATTGAACAGGAACAGATTAGAACCGACGTCACGAACTTCAACATCGGAGACAGCGTCAGAGTGCATACGCGCGTCGTGGAAGGTGACAAAGAGCGCATACAGATTTTCACCGGCATCGTCATTGGCCGCAAGGGAATCGGCATCAACAAGAACTTTACCGTCCGCCGAATCTCGTATGGCGAGGGAGTCGAAAGGGTGTTCCCCGTCAACTCGCCCCGCATCGCGAAAATCGAAGTTGAAAAGGCTGGCGCTTCGCGCCGCTCAAAACTGAATTATCTCCGGGACCGCAAGGGCAAGCAGGCCATGGCGGTTCGCGAGAAGGCCTGACCGGTCGTTTCGTTTTTTTCTCTATCCTGACGGCATGTGATCTGCGGCCTCCGGCACGAGAGAAAACTCCATAAAATCGGCGTCGATAAGATCGCCGGGATAGACGAGGCTGGTCGCGGCCCGATGGCAGGTCCTGTGGTTGCCGCCGCAGTCATGCTGCCTGCCCGCTTCAGGCATAAGACGCTAAAGGATTCAAAGCAGCTTAGTGAGGCGCGCCGCGAGGAAATCTATTCTCAACTGACGCAAAGCCCGAAAGTCTGTTGGGCGGTGAGCGTGATCGACACGGAGGAGATCGATCTCTGGAATATTCTCCGCGCCAGCCAGGAAGCGATGCGTCGCGCCGTCTCCGCATTGTTCCCGCCCGCTCAGCACGCGCTCATCGATGGCTTGCCCGTGCATCCCTTCCCTTTGCCGCACACTGCCGTCATCGACGGCGATTGCCAAAGCTTCAGTATCGCGGCGGCGAGCGTGATCGCGAAAGTAACTCGCGACCGCATCATGGTGGAGATGGACGCGCGCTACCCCGGGTATGAGTTCGCCCAGCACAAAGGCTACTGCACCACGCTCCACATGGCCCGCCTTCAATCGCGCGGGCCTTGTCCCATCCATCGCCGATCTTTCTCGCCCGTCGCTCAGACATATCTTCCTTTTTGAGATGCCGCTTGCCTGGAATCTCTTCCGTCGCGCGAAGTCGAAGGATGTCACAGAAGATCCGCGTCGCGAAATTGGGAGGCGAGGCGAGGAAATGGCGGCTGCTGCCTTACAGAAGCGAGGTTGCAAAATCCTGCGGCGAAACTTTCGCGCGCCGAGGGGAGGGGAAGTGGATATCGTTTGCCGGGATGGCGACACCCTCGTCTTTGTAGAGGTGAAAACGCGCTCATCCGACGAGTTTGGCGATCCCGCAAATGCTGTAAACCTGAAGAAACAGCGCCTGATCTCGCGAGGAGCGCTGGCATGGCTGGGGATGCTGAACAATCCGGAAATTCTGTTCCGGTTCGACATCGTGGAGATCGTGATGAAGCCGGAAGGTCCCGCAATAAATGTTTTGCAAAATGCGTTTAGTTTGCCGGAACCGTACATCTACTAATGGGCTTTCTCCTTGGGCCTCGGCTATTTTTTTACATATCTCTTGAAAAGGCAGAACGCACCCGGAATAATCGACGTATGAACCCCCTCAAATTCCTCATTCCCGTCCTGTGTCTCATGCTTGCCAGCAGTCCTGCTTCCATGGCGAAAGGCCTAAAAAAGGCCTATGCAAAGATCACGGAGACTCAGATTATGTCGGTAAGCGCCACCTCCATCACCATCGGAGGAGGAAAGCATACTGACCATACCTACGCCATTACACCCGACACCACGGTTGAGATCGACGGCAGTGAGGCGAAAGTGGACGCTCTCAGTGTTGGCATGAAGGCTTCCGTCTCCGCAGGCACCGATCCGGCCAAAGCCGACCACATTTCCGCTCACGGGAAGTAGGAGTCGTTCTCCCAGCGGCGCTCTGTGCCACCGAAAACGTGAATTCAGCGCGGGAATGAAGAGCCTGCATCGTTTTTTTCTCGCCCTCGTCGCCGGTTTTCTTTGGCAGAACCCTTCCTCGGCACTGACGCTCCCGCGCGTCTTTGGCGATCACATGGTTCTGCAGACCGGCCGACCCGTTCCCGTGTGGGGATGGGCTACACCCGGAGAAGCGGTGACGGTCACCTTCGCCGGCCAGACCAAGCAGACGAAAGCTCTTGATGGAGAGGGCAGATGGGAAGTGAAGCTGGATGCGCTTGCGGTATCAACCCAGCCTGCGGAGATGCGGGTCTCGGGGCATGATACTGTCCGCTTCCAGGATGTCGTTGTAGGGGAAGTCTGGCTTTGCTCGGGCCAGTCCAACATGGAAAAACCCCTCGGCCTGCAGCAGGGGCAAAAGCCCGTCCTCAACTATGAAGAGGAGATTAAGGCGGCGAATTACCCGCTCATCCGCCTGCTAAAAGTGCCGAAAGCTATGAAGTCCGCGCCTGAACGCGACTTTAATGCGGCATGGGCTCCATGTTCTCCGGCGTCGCTGGACGCAAGCAAGTTTTCCGCTGCCGGCTATTTTTTCGCTCGCAAGCTGTACCATGAATTGAATGTGCCTATCGGCGTCATTGACTCCAGCTACGGCGGCACGCGCATCGAGTTGTGGATCTCCCCAGGAGGCTTTGGGCTTGTTCCCTCTCTCGCGGACTTCGCGGCGGCGAGTCATACCCCCGGCGCCAAAGTGGATGATACCGTCCTGTCAACGTGTTACGAAGGGATGATTCGGCCACTGATCCCTTTCGCGTTGCGCGGCACTCTTTGGTATCAGGGTGAATCCAACGTTTATCTCGACTACGGGAAAAACTACGCTGACAAAATGACCGCGCTGGTGAATGGCTGGCGGGCAGATTGGAAGCAGGATTGGCCCTTCTATTTCGTGCAGATTGCGCCTCTCCGGTATCATACCATCCGAGCGGCCAAAGTAAGTTCAACGGAAGCGGAACCCCGATTGTGGGAGGCGCAGACGGCATCTCTCAAAATCCCCCACACCGGCATGGTGGTTACCACCGATCTGGCGGATGACCTTTCCGACTTTCATCCCCGTGACAAGAAGAGCGTGGGGGAGCGCCTCGCGGCGTGGGCGCTCGTGAATGAATATGGACGAAAGGGCATTGAAGTATCAGGCCCCTTTTTCCGCCGGATGGAGGTCAAAGGAAGCAAAGCCGTCCTGCGCTTCGATCACATTGGCGGCGGTTTGGTCTCAAAGGACGCCCGCCCGCTGGATTGGTTTACCATTTCCGGCGCGGACGGGAAGTTTGTCCCTGGTGTAGCTGAGATTGAAGGGGATACAGTGGTGGTCACCAGCCCACAAGTTGCGGTGCCAAAGGTAGTGCGGTTTGCCTGGGATGAATCTGCCCAGCCGAATTTTTTCAACAAAGCCGGTTTGCCCGCCGTGCCCTTTCGCACGGATAATCCCGATCTAGCTGACAGGAATCAGGCGCAATAATTGTTCTCCGATTATTTGCGTGTCCCTTTGCTGCTCGACGGATGCAGGGCCCTCGGCGGCACGACTTTTTGAATCACGCTCCAATCTCCTCCTCAATCCATTCGACGCTTGGGTCGGTCCTCGCTTCGCTGGCTTTCACCTGCGTCGCGTCTCTCAATGCGGGCGGCCAGTCCCAAGCTGCTCAAACCATTAATTGGAGGCCCTGGTCGCGGGAAATTCTTTCCAGCGCGCGCGCCGAGCATAAGCTCGTGCTGCTGGATCTGGGCACTTCGTGGTGTCACTGGTGCCACGTCATGGATACGGTGACCTATAGTGACGCTTCGGTGGTCTCGCTGATTCACGCGAAGTATATCGCTGTTCGCGTTGACGCGGACGCGCGGCCCGACCTTGCAAACCGGTACGAGAACTATGGCTGGCCGGCGACAGTCATCTTTGATGGCGATGGCGGCGAACTCGCCAAGCGGCGCGGGTATCTGCCTCCAAGAGCAATGGCAGCCATGTTGCAGGCATTCGCTGATGATCCGCGCCCCGGCCCTTCGGTGCAGTCCGTACCCGCGATCATCGCCGCGCCGGCAGGCGCGCTTTCGGCAGCGAACCGCTCAGCCGCTGAAGCGAGCTTTGAGGCTGCTTACGATTCGCAACGGGGCGGCTGGGGGGATACGCATCATTATCTCGACTGGAACGCCATCGAGTGGTGCCTGGTGAAGGGCGCTGAAGGGGATAACGCAATGACCCGCCGGGCGGAACAGACGCTCACATCCGGTCTGAAGCTGCTGGATACTGTCTGGGGTGGAGTTTTCCAATACTCAACGGATGGAGACTGGGAACACCCGCATTTTGAGAAGATCATGCCGTTTCAAGCCGAGAATATGCGAGTCTTCGCTCTCGCGGCCACGCTTCTCGCCGGTCCGAAGTGGCTGGAACCTGCGCGCGCCATCCATCGCTACCTGCGCGATTTCCTCACATCCCCGGACGGAGCTTTCTACACCAGCCAGGACGCGGATCTCGTCGACGGCACGGTGGCCCGCAAGTATTTTGCGCTCAACGATGCCGAGCGGCGAAAGCTCGGTATCCCGCGAATCGACAAACATATTTACTCGCGTGAGAATGGGCTCGCGATCACAGGTCTGTGCGCGCTGTACGCTGCCACTGGCGATGAAGCGTGTCTTGTTGAAGCAAAGCGCGCCGCGGGATGGGTGATTGCTCATCGTGAGACGCGCGACGGAGGATACCGGCACGACACAGAGGATGTCGCTGGTCCGTTCCTCGCCGACACTCTGGCGATGGCCCGCGCGTTTCTTGCGCTTTACACAGTCACCGCCCAGCGGTCGTGGCTGGCGCGGGCGGAGCTGGCGGCTCGCTTTATCGACGCCCACTTCCGCGCCCCGGTCGGCTTTGCCACGGCGGTGGCTGCGCCGGGCGCGATCTTTCGGCCCGCTCCTCAAGTCGAGGAAAATATCGATCTGGCCCGGTTTGCGCGTCTTCTTTCCTCACACACGGGCGTGGCGCCACAGCGCGCGATGTCTGAGCACGCGATGCGTTTCTCGCGGCCCCCGCCGTGGTGGCCTCTCAAGGCTACGCAACGGGCGGTTTGCTGCTGGTGGATCACGAATTGGCTGGTGATCCACCGCATGTCACAGTGGTTGGAGGCAAGGCGGATGCTGCCGCGCGCGCGCTTTTCAACGCCGCGCTGCGCGGGTTGCCCACCTCAACGCGTCTGGAGTGGCTCGACCCGGCTGAAGGAGCTCTCCCCCGTTCGGATGTGGAATTGCCGAAACTTCCCGCGCCCGCGGCTTATGTATGCGGTAACGGAACGTGCTCAGCCCCAATCCAAAACCCCAAGCGTCTTTCGGAGCGCCTCGCGGCCCTTTGGAGAACTCCCGCGATGGCCGCCGGCGCTCCCGCCAGATAGGCGCCGTCTGCTAGTTCTTGCCGGGTCTGGCTCGGACAGTTAAACTCCCGCAATGACGCCCTCGGAAACACGCGCTCATTGGCTGGTAAAGCAGGAGCCGACCGCGTATGGCTGGGATGACTTGGTCGCCGATGGCAAGACCGCTTGGACAGGAGTGCGGAGTTTTCAGGCGAGGAAAAACCTCGAGACAATGCGGATCGGAGACCGCGTTCTCTTCTACCATAGCGTGGTGGGTAAGGCGATTGTCGGCATCGCGGTTGTGGCGAGGGAGGCCTATCCAGACCCGACGGCAACGGAAGGCGCGTGGATTTGCGTGGACATTGCGCCGGTCAGCGCTCTTGAGCGCCCAGTGACTTTGGAAGAGGTGAAGGCAAACGGTAAGCTCGCGAAGATGGCGCTGGTCCGTCAGTCGAGGCTCTCGGTCATGCCTGTCACCGCGGCGGAGTTCGATGAAGTGGTGAAGATGTCTTCCAGGAAGGGATGAACTAAATGCAACCCTCTTTGAACCGTTCTCGTAATCCTCTGTCTAAACAGCTCCAACAGAATACAAATATGAAAAAACTACTCTCCAGTCTGCTCGCGGTCGGCGTCGTCTCTCTCATTCCTGGCGGCGCTCGCGCGGCTGATGAAGCCGCTGCTGAAACAACCCAGATCAAGGGCGAGATCCTCGATCTCGCTTGTTATACCGACCACGGCGCTTCCGGTGAAAAACATGCAGGTTGCGCCGAGAAGTGCATCTCGAGCGGCCTTCCTGTTGGGATCAAGGGCGAGGACGGGAAGGTCTATCTTGTGGTCGGTGCTCACAAGCCTTTGAACGCGCAGCTCGCTCCTGAAGCGGGCAAGACGGTGACTCTGCAAGGCAAGGTGAAGTCTCGCGACGGGATCAATCTTCTCGAGAACGCAGAGATCGTTACAAAGTAGAGCGCAGGGTCAGGCAAGTTCTTCGCCGACAGGATGATCTCGTTTGAGCTGCTGAAGCAGCACCTCAGCGAGCCGGAGTATCTCCACGTCCTGTTAAACCCTCTGCCTGTTTATGGGCTTTTCCTGGGGGCTCTCGCCTTGGGGATTGCCATCATTTCAAGGAGCCGGGCGGCGCACGTTACTGCCCTCGCGATCATCTTCGTGAGCGCGGGTTCCGCATGGCCAGTGAAAATACTTGGCGAGCAGGGGTTATGACCGTGTCGAGTCGCTTTCAAGTAAGGCGGGATATGAGTGGCTTGATGCTCATGCCCAGCGGGCCACTCGGTTCATCTTTGTATTTTATATCCTGACCGCCGTGGCGGCTGTTGCACTGGTGGTTCCGTGGCGATTCCCCAGGTCCTCGCTGCCTCTTTCGTGGGTCACCCTCCTCCTCACTCTCGTCGCATGCGGAGTCGGAGGCTGGATCGGTTTTTCCGGGGGGCAGGTGCGCCACAGCGAGTTTCGTTCCGGGCCACCGCCGGAGAAGACCGGCGACTACGAAAAGATGCGGGAATAAAGTCATCGTCTCGGAATCTGTAGTGGAGATCGGCGGTTGTCCCCGCTGTCTAAGAAACTAAATGATTCCGCTCATCGGCGCTTATGCGCACTGGCTCCATACCCGCTGGCCAGCGGGCACAGTCGAGAAGCTGCCTGAGTGCGGTGCGCATGGCGTAACCTCGATCCCGGGTGTGCGAATCGTCGGCGACCTCACGGGCATCCCGCTGCTAAAGTTCTCTTCGGATACCGGCGCGGGAGCCGTGCGTGAGATATTGAAGGAGCCGGGGTTCCTTGCCGGGAAAAATGCGGACCTGCTGGATCTGGTGATCGTCGGGGCCGGCGTGTCTGGAATCTCCGCCGCGATCGAAGCAGCGAGAGCGGGTCTCAGCTACAAGATATTCGAAGCATCTCAGATATTCTCCACTGTGGCGAATTTTCCCAAGGGAAAACCGATTTACACTTACCCCACCGAGATGAAGCTGGACGGCGGTCTGCGATTCACGGCCGATGTGAAAGAGGGCCTGCTGGCCGAGATGGAGAAGCAGCGCAAGGACGCAGGCATTGAGCCTGAAGCGGTAAAAATCGATAGGATCGAAAGAAAAGGCGCGTCTTTGATCCTGCGGGACGCGAAGTCCGAAGTCGCGAGAGCGCGGAGGGTTATCATCGCCATCGGGCGAAGCGGAAATTTCCGGAAGCTTGGCTGTCCGGGAGAAGAGCTTGATAAGGTTTACAACCGTTTGTTCGATCCCAAGGAATTCCATGGCAAAAACGTGCTGGTCGTCGGGGGAGGCGATTCGGCATTGGAGACGGCCATCGCGCTTGCGTTGACCGGCGCTTGCGTCACCCTGTCGCACCGCAAGCCGGAGTTCTCCCGTCCAAACCGGAGAACATCGAAAAACTCAAAGGCTGGCAGCAAACCCGGAGGCGGCCGTCAGCATCGAAAATCCAAGTTCAGAGAGAGTGACGACAGCGGCGGACTCATGGATGAGGGAAGGCAAAAAGGCTGGCTCGGTGACAATGGAACTCGGCTCCGTGATTCGGAAGATCGAGCAGGGTTCGGGTCCTATTACGAACAGCGAGAAGAAGGAAGTAAGTCTTCGCGAACGACGCAGTCTTCACGATGATCGGACGGGAGGCGCCTCTGGATTTCTTCAGGCGGTCAGGCATCCGCATCCGGGGGGAATGGAGACCCGCCACATGGATCAGCTTCGCGCTTTTTTTTCTGTTCTGCGTTTTCTTGTATCACTTCAAGAGCAACCATCCCCAGGAGTTCGCGGTTCAGCAGTATTTCCACCAGCACCACCTCTTTCCATTTAACCTGAAGCCATGGTTGAAGAAATGGCCGATGCGGCGCGGCGCGAGACGAACATCCTTTACACCCTCAAAGACGGCCTGCAAAAGCCGTCCTTCTACTACACGCTGGCTTACTGCGCGTGCGTCGTGGGGTTTGGGATCCGAAGAATCAGGCGGAGAAAGACTCCCTACGTGACGCTGCAGACCCTCACGCTCATGTTCTTCCAATGTCTCCCGCTATTTTTGCTGCCTGAGATTTTCCTGCCATGGATGGGTAGGAACGGCTGGTTCGAGGCGGGACATCCGCTCCGCTGGCTCGCCGACAACCTTTTCGAAAGCTACGATGGGGAGGCTGGACACGAGCGCGCTTACTGGCGGAGTTACGGCTTCATACTCGCGTTCCCCCTGAACGTTTACAACGTGTTCACTGAGAGGCCGATGTGGCTGTGGCTGGGAATCTCCGCCTTGCAGACATTTGTCATTATCCCTCTCCTCATCTTTCGCTGGGGAAAAGGCGCGTATTGCGGATGGATCTGCTCGTGCGGCGCGCTTGCCGAGACGTTGGGCGATACGCAGCGCCAGAAGATGCCACACGGTCCATTGTGGAATCGGGTGAACATGCTGGGGCAGGGCACTTTGCTGTTTGCTTTCGTCGTTTTGGCAATGCGAATTGCAGGCTGGATTTATCCTGGCACGGAGGAGGCGCCATCATTCTGGGTAAGAGCTTTCAAGGCGCTGTTCGAGGGAATTCCATTCCTGAACTACTCATGGTCGGTTGACATCTTCCTCGGCGGCTTGATCGGTGTTGGCTTCTATTTCTGGTTCAGCGGACGCGTCTGGTGCCGGTTTGGCTGCCCCCTGGCCGCCCTCATGCACATATACGCGCGATTCTCGCGATTCCGAATATTCCCGGAGAAGTCAAAGTGCATCTCCTGCAATGTCTGCACCTCCGTTTGCCATCAGGGCATCGACGTCATGAACTTCGCGAACAAAGGACTGCCCATGCAGGATCCGGAGTGCGTGCGTTGTTCCGCCTGCGTGCAACAGTGTCCCACTGGAGTCCTAAGCTTTGGGAGATATGGCGCCGGGGAGGCTATCGTGCTGGACCATCTCGATGCTTCGCCAGTTCGGATGCAGGAAAAAGGCCGTTGAACCGTGTGGGAGCGATGGCGCGCGACTCGCGCCGTTCCGTCAGAGACCAGCTTTCTCGCGGAACGCTTCTTCGCTAACGATCTCAATCCCAAGTTCCTTTGCCTTCTTCAACTTGCCTCCGGCGTCTTCTCCGGCCAGCACGCAGGTCGTCTTTTTGCTGACGGCTGCCACTACTTTGCCGCCTAGTTGCCTGATTGTCTCCGCAATCTCTTCGCGCGGAATCGATAGTGTCCCCGTGATTACCCATGTCGTATTCTCCAGCTTGTTGCCGTGGGAACTCGGCGGTGGCGCTTCATCTCTCTCACCCATATTCACACCCGCTTTTTTGAGCTCTTCCAGGATCGCGCGATTTCCCGCGTCCTGAAAGTAGCTGTGGATGCTGAGTCCCATGACCTCGCCCACGTCATCCGCCCGCTGCAGATCATCAATGGAGGCGCCGATGAGCGCCTCCACAGTATGAAAGCGCCGGGCGAGGGCGCGGGCGGCGGTCGCGCCGACATGCAAAATGCCCAGGCCGAACAAAAGCCGCCATAAGGGGCGTGATTTCCCCGCTTCGATTGCCGCCAGAAGATTTACGACGCTTTTTTCGCCCATGCGCGGCAGCGAAGCCAGCTTCTCCGCGTCAAGTTGATACAAGTCGGAGATGGTCCTTGTGAACCCAGCCGCGACCAGCAATTCGATCATGGCTTCGCCAAAACCCTCCATGTCCAGCGCGCCCCGGCTGCAAAAATGCTCGAGCCTTCGTTTGATCTGTGCCGGGCAGGATGAGTTTACACATCGGACCGCCACCTGTTCCGGGTCACGCGCCACCTCGTGGCCGCACGCTGGGCACGTTGCCGGCATCTGAAACTCGCGCTCGGCGCCGGTCCGCCTTTCTTTTCTGACCTCCACCACAGCCGGAATCACTTCGCCGGCCTTCTCGATCACCACGACATCTCCAATCCGGATGTCCTTGCGCTTGATCTCCAGTTCGTTATGCAGCGTAGCCCTCGAGACGGTGCTTCCGCTCACGAGCACGGGTTCCAATTCGGCGACCGGCGTCAGCGCTCCCGTGCGTCCCACCTGCACCGTGATGTCGCGCAGAAGCGTTTCAGCGCGCTCCGGCTGGTACTTATAAGCCATCGCCCATCGGGGCGACTTTGATGTAAATCCCGCCACCCGGCGCTGTTTGAACGAGTCAACCTTGATGACGGCGCCGTCGGTCTCGTAGTCGAAAGAGTGCCGCACGGCGTCCAGCTTGTGAATCGCGTCCAGCACTTCCTCTACTGAGGTGGCCACCCAGAAGCGCTTTTCAGATGGCAGACCGGATTCACGCAGGAGCGCAAGCACCTCTTGGTGGCTCTCCAGCGACAAGCCCTCTCCCGCTTCGATGCCGTAGAAAATGGCGGCCAACCCGCGGCTCCTTACCATCGCGGGATCAAGCTGCTTCAGCGATCCCGCCGCGGCATTCCGGGCGTTCGCGAAGGGAGGTTCTCCGGCCTTTACCCTCTCTTCATTGATGGCTCTGAAGCGGCTCTTCGGCAGATAGATCTCCCCGCGAACTTCGAAGAACTCCGCTTTCACCTTAACCTTTGCGGGTATGCTTTTGATCGTCTGGACGTTCTGCGTCACGTTATCGCCCGTTCTTCCGTCCCCCCGAGTGGCCGCGTATTTCAGCGTCCCGTTCTCGTACAGCAGGGACAGAGCGACACCATCTACTTTCGGTTCGATCACTGTGTGGATTGCCTGGGAGGGCATCAGCTTCTGAAGTCTTGTGAAAAAGGCGGCGATTTCCTGCTCGGAATACGTGTTGTCCAGACTAAGCATAGGCGCGCGGTGGACAATTTGTGAAAACGCCTCAAGCGGATGCCCCCCGACATGCCGCGTCGGAGAGTCCGGTGAAGCGAGATCGGGATGCGCGCCTTCCAGATCGGCAAGCTCCCGAAGAAGCCTGTCATATTCCGCGTCAGAGATCGACGGTTGCGCCTCCTCATAATAAAGCTTGTTATGCCCCTCGATCTCTCGCGCCAACGCGCGCATCCTTTCAAGGGTGCTTTCTGAGTTGCCGGGCTTAGAGGTTGCCACGCCTAAAACGTGTACACGAAACCGTTGAAAATAGACAGTTCTTCGCGCACCCTTCCGACGCGTGACCAGTGAAAATCTTGTTCTCGGTGTGGAGGGTGGGGGAACCAAGACCGAATGGGTGGCTCTGGATGAAACCGGCGGGGTGAGAGCCCAAGGGATTCTTCCAGCCGCCAACCTGAGACTCATCGCGGATGATTCCTTGCGGGTAATGTTGTCGGTGCTGCCTGCGGCGCCCGCTCACGTCGGGATCTTTCTGGCAGGCTGCGCCACGGCTTCCGACCGGGCGCGGCTGGAGAGCATCGCCCGCTCTGTCTGGGCAGGGGCATCCATTGTTGTTGGCAGTGATCGAGACTCCGGATTCGCCGCGGCCTTTCGGGATAGCGATGGAATTTCGGTCATCGCTGGCACGGGATCCGCCGTCACCGGGCGCAAAGGGCAGCATTGGGAGAAGGTGGGAGGCTGGGGTCAACTCCTTGGCGATAAAGGTGGAGGCTACGATCTTGCCATGCAGGCTCTGCGGACCGCCCTTTGGCAATACGACATAGGCCGCTCGGGAACCATGCTTGGGGAGTTCATCCTTCAGGCGCTTGCCCTGAATCGCTACGAGGATCTCGCAAGCTGGGCGCAGAACGCCGACAAGATGTCCGTCGCGCGCCTCGCTCCCATCGTGTTTCACGCGGCGAATAGCGGGGACGGGGGAATGCTTGCTGTCATTCAGGCGGGGGCTCGCGACATCGCGGAATACATACGAGCCGTATCGATGCGGCTCGGGTTTGAGAGCGTTGAGGTAAAACTGCTCGGCGGATTGTTTCTGAACCATCCCGATTATTGCGATCTATTGAAGGACTATCTGAGCGACATCCTCCCCGTCGCGACTGTCACCCTGCTCGTGTCCTCTGGAGCAATGGGCGCGGCCTGGCTTGCGCGACCGGGTGTCGCCACCTCACTGGTAGAACCCGGGGAAGCTGTCGAGGTTGAGACTGAGCTGGCCGTGGCCGCTACCGAACAGGCGAACCCTTTTCCGAAGACATGGATCTGCTGCCGACCGGGAGATCGTCGATCTTTTCGTCGCTGAAGAATGCAAGGTCGCCGATGCCATCGGTGAGGCGCGTGACGAACTTGCGGCGGGCGCCGAAATGAT
>CAWHEP010000012.1:0-67852 GCA_963828525.1 uncultured Verrucomicrobiae bacterium | reverse complement strand
AATCTTTCTCAAGCAATCATTCCAAACTCGATGACCCAAATGTTTGTCACCGGGTCGCGCAACGGGCCGATGAACGCGATGGCAATAACGAAGTGCGCGAACGCAAGCCAGTCAGTGCCGTAGGCAATGAAGGGATATTTTGCATTGGTCTCAACGAGGGCGTCGCGAACTTTCAAAAACCAATGTGACGCTCCCGATTCGCTCCCTGTCCCCCGCGTCAAAAATCGCAACTCCGTTTCCAGCGGTATCGCCGTCATTCCGCTAATGGCCAAGCCAACGATGAAAACTAGAAGCAGAAGGCGAATGCGGCGCGTAAACAAGATTCGTTTGTCCATCTCAGGTCAACGTCCGCCCGCTGCCGTTTCAACAGCGCGGCATTCAACCTTTGACCATGCTGAATTTGTGCGCAGTTCAGATTCCTGAATAGGGCCGATCACCCGCTTGGTTTTCACGTCTAAGGCATACCAACCGTTCGTGTCACCATGATACAACCTGGTAACTCGTGCCAAAATCCAATCATGGTTCCAGCCGATCTGTTCTACAGTTCCATCAAAAACACCACCCCCGCTCAAATCTCCGGGAGCGATGACGTAATATTTTCCATTCTCGTCAAAACGCTCCAATCTGTAGCCTTGAGTCAACTTCACGGTGGATGGCTGGCATCCGCAGAAAAGCAGACTACCAGCTACCACCAACCCCAGTGCTATGACAGCAGTTGCAATCGAATGTTTCATTCCATGTGTAAAATTGAGTCCAATTTGCGAATGGAAACCCCGGAAGGGTGACATTCCAACTGTCCGGCCATAGCCCGTAGAGCAATGACCTGAGACTCGTTGTGTTCATAAAGTGAAACTCCGCTTTGATCTTACAGTTCACTAAATCCTTCTTGGCCACAACATCCCCTCTGGCATCGCCGACAAATTCGGCAGTGCCGTTGAACGCATCAACAATAACTTCGTGAAACACACGAAAGTGAGTCTTGAAATTCGACACGCCCTTCCAGTCTTTACACAGCTTATCCTTATTCTTTTTAAGAAAATAAGCTCTGAGCTGGCCTGCAATGGAAGATTGACTCATCTGTCTCGACTGGAGAGAGTCAGGACCATAATCCGTGCTTCCGCTGTGACCTAATACCCAATCAAACCCATCCCATGCTGCGTCCCACCATCCAGGTATTACATCGCCCCAATCCGTCAATCCTTGAGGATCGAAGCGTGACACAGGATTATTTCCCACCATGCAATAAAGGTTCACTCCTCCGGGTTCTCCGATGGGATCTCTGGACAGCCAGGAGCCGGTGCTCGGCTTGTAATACCGATACCCGTAGTAAAGCAGGTCGGTTTCGTCGTCTTGGTACTTCGTGGAAAACCGGAACGGATTGGCCTTGGCCATCGGCCCGGTGGCTCTGACGACTTCACCGAAGGGTCCATACTCATAAAAGCCCACCGGGAGGCGCTCGCCTTCATCGGTGAGCGACACAACATCGCCGTTTCCGTCAAACGCGGGGAAGACCGTAGTCGCGGCCGCGGCATCAGTTTCGGCCAACAGCCCTCCAACCCCTCCTGCTCCTTGCGGTGTTCCGCTCAGGTCTAACCCCCACAGGTATTTACGTACGAGGTTTCCGCTGCCGCTCAGTTCCGCTACCAGGTTCCAGCCATCATAGACGAACTCAAGGACGGTCGGCTGCCCGTAGTTCGCTGATGTCGTATCCCACACCGAAACGCTCTTGCTGATGCGCCGACTCTGGTAATCGTAGGCGAAGCCAAGCTGCTTCTTTGCTCCAGCGGGGACACTTGCTATCGGCAACATCCCAATCAGCCTGTTCTCGCCATCCCAAGTGTAATTCCACCGGCCGTCCTGCTTCAGGTTCCCGTCGGCATCATATTGGAACACCTCCGGCGTTTGCGGCAGGTAAATATGGCCGGTGCTCTCCGTCACGGTGTTTGCGCTGCCGCTGGTGGTTGCCGCGACAATGTCCACAGGAGCGAGAATGGGCTCGGCGGTGTTGTCCGCAGTCAACTGAAAATGCCAGTATTCTCCCTGACGCGCGGCTGGTTGCTTGTTGACCGTGACGGTAGCCGCAGCGGATGCAGTTCCAAGGATGTCCGCTGCTCCCGGCACGGTCTTTTGCGTGTACTGGTTCAGGGCATTCGGCGTATAGGTGGAGACCCGACCATTGGTGGTCGTCTGGAGCCGGTTGCCGATACCGTCGAACTTGTATCCGAACTGCTCCCCCTCAAGCCGCGTCCCGCCGCTCAACCTCCTGCTGCCACCTGTAACTTGGCCAAGAGTGTCGTAATGGTACTTCCAGTAGCCGCCGTCCGCCAGCTTCGCCTGCGTGCGCTCGTTCGCGGCATTGTACGTGTAGCTCGTGCTTGCGACCGTCGATCCCGAAGCCAGCACGTTCGCGATCGAGGTCAACCGGTTCAGGTTGTCGTAAGCCTTGCTTGTGGTCATCACAGCAGCGCCATTGTGGCTGAACGCGACGTGCCCGACCAGACCTGAATTTGGCACGTACCCATACGTCGCCGCATGATCTCCTTCCGTCGCGGTAGCCAGCCGCGAGGCCGCGTCGTACCCAAAGCTCTGCTGCACTATCGAACTGCCGGATGTCTGCACTTGGAAGCTGTTTCGCCGCAAGAGGCTGTCGTATCCGCTCGTGATATTCATTCCATTAAACATCCCAGCCGTGAAGCTTTCGGTACTCGGCTGGCCATCGTCCTGGTAGCTGATCGACCGAGTTCCCGCCGCATCAATCACGCTGGCAACCCTCCCGACGCGGTCCAGGCCATACGTGACGTTTGGCGTCACCCCATCGGAATAGGTAACGCTTGTCAGCGACCCGGCGCCGTCATGCCCGTAGGTCGTCGTGATCCCGCGCGCCCATGCGCGGGTCAGGAGCCGACCAGCGGGCGTATAGGTGTACGTTGGACCCGTTCCGTCGTTATAAAGCTTCCCGGTCAACCAGCCCCGCGCCGGATCGTAGTTCCAGGTCGTCGTGCCAGTGCCTGCCAGCATTGTCTTCATTCGCCCTTGCGAATCATACGTGTACGAAACGGAATACGTCCGCGCCCCGGAGGTGTCCTTTAACTCGCCTGTGGGGAAATAGTGGTAGCTGACAATACCGCCATCCGGCAGCGTGTCAGACGCCCTCCGGCCAAGCTGATCATACGTGTACGAGGTCATCTGCGCGGGTGTGTTGGCGTCGGCGGGCGGTGTGGTGACGCTCCGTACCGCATCGTTGTAGAAATAAGCGTACACGGTTTGCCCATTGCGGGCATCCGTCGCTCCCGCCACTCTGGCAAATCCGTCATATTGATAGGTGACGCCGCCAAGCGTGCCGCCGCTCGCATCCGCTCGCGTCTCCGAGGACAGCAGCCCATTGGCGTAAGTCTGCACTGCCGTCGAACCGTCCGGGTTGGTCGTTGTCACCGCGCGGCTCGTGCCGGAAACCGCGGTGACACTCGTTGTCACAAGACCAAACCGGGTGCTCCAGCTTTTGAGACCGCCCGAAGCGCTGTCTTCCACGCCCGCGCCGTATGCATAGCTCATGCGCCTTACAAATTTACGAAGAGATACAGATTGGAATCAAAACATCCAGACTTCGCATCCAGGCTCTTCACGTCGGCCGGGAGTATCAGCCCCTCGTGCGTCGGTAAGTCCTCCAATAAGCAAAACTCCGCACCCTGGAACGTAATTGCAGCCCCTTTTACTGAATGCGGACCGCCGCGCCTCGAACCAAATGTCATGTTCTTACTGAAAGAGGCGAGACATATCGCAGTCGGTGCCCGCTTCGGATCTCGCCATAGATCAATATCCCTAAGAACTACAAGCGTCCCGAGCTCAGTCTGAAGCCGGTTTCTCAGGTCACCAGTGTCAAGCACGGAAGCCAACGCGTCGGTCACCGTTTTCAGGCGACGATTCTTATCGTTTGAAACGGCGTCACGTAAGCGTGCCTCTAAATCTGCGAGTCTTAGGCACGTCAACGTAAAATCGGTTTTAGCTACCACGGGGGGCGGCTGAACATTTGCCGACGGCTTGCAACTTAGCAATCCTAGGCAGACGATATTTAAAACTAAAAGGCTTTTCACCGGGGAGTTGACTTGAAGCCGCCATCCGAACTTGGGTTTCCGAATGAAAAGCTCGCTTTTCCTAATGGCAAATGAGCCACGCCATTCCCGAGCCTTAAGTCTAGGTAGTGCAGCAAACGATCACCATCTCTGCCAGCACCAGCAAAGCAATTAAGAAAATACACTGTAGCATCCTTACAGAGTAGTGGCCGGATCGCAGCTAGCACATTGTCGAACCGCGCAAGCCATGCAGCGTACTTCGGCTCGACTTGGGCGGCTCTCAACATGTCCGCGCCTATTGCCCGGGTAAAGGTGGTTTCGCTCCAGATAATAACTCCTCCGGCGCCGCTAGTTCCTTCGCCTGACAGAACCAATTGATGGATACAGTTCCCACACTTACCGTTCGGATCATATCTGCCGACAGCTCTACGCATCTGACGAATCAGAGCGGCGAGGTCTGTTTGCGCGATCAAATTGGCGGGATCGTTCAGTCGGTCGCCGATGTCCTGCATTTCATCTGCGGTGTAATACAATTCATAGTTGAGATCAAGCTTGCTCAAGCCGCAAATATCTACCCAATTCACGGGATCATTATCATCGAGAGTGTATATATTAAGGCCACCTGATTCTGCAATGGGGTCTCGGGTCAGACAGCGGCCCAGGGCTGAGCTATGGTAGCGAAACCCGTAGTAAACGAGTCCCGCCTCTACGTCGGAGTACTTTCCCGAAAAGCGCATCGGATTAGCGAACGCGCCTTCGGCTTTCGTCAAGATTTCCCCGCATGGGCCAAATTCGTAGTCGGCGGCTACCGTTCCGTGGTCCTGTTTTATTGCCTGAGCAAGATTCCCGCTTCCGTCAAACGCGGGAAAAACCGTAGACGCGGCCGCGACATCTGTTTCGGCTAACAAGCCGCCGACACCGCCCGCTCCTTGCGGGGTGCCGCTCAGGTCAAGGCCCCACAGGTATTTGCGGACGAGGCTGCCGCTGCCACTCAATTCCGCTCCCAAGTTCCAACCGTCATAGACGAATTCAAGCACGGCTGACTGGTCGTAAGTTCCAGATGCTGCATTCCACACCGAAACGCTCTTGCTGATGCGCCGACTCTGGTAATCGTAGGCAAAGGCGAGCTGCTTCCTTCCGCCAGCGGGAACACCCGCGATGGGCGACATCTCGATCAGCCGATTCTCACCGTCCCAAGTGTAATTCCACCGGCCGTCCTGCGTCAGATTGCCGTCGAGATCGTATTGGAAAACCTCCGGCGTTTGGGCCACGTAGCTATGGCCGAGAGTTTCAGTGACGGTGTTGGCGCTGCCACTGGTTACGGCCGCGACAATATCCACCGGGGCCAGAATCGGCCCCGCTGTGTTGTCGGCGGTTAACTGAAAGTGCCAGTATCCTCCCTGGCGCGCTACTGGTTGCTTGTTAACCGTCACGGTAGCCGCCGGCGAGGCGGTTCCCAGGATGTCCGCCGCTCCTGGCACTGTCCGCTGAGTGTATTGATTAAGCGCGTTCGGTGTGTAGGTCGACACGCGGCCGTTTGTGGTCGTCTGGAGCCTGTTACCAATGCCGTCGAAAGTGTAGCCGAACTGTTCCCCCTCCAGCCGCGTTCCGTCGCTTAGTCGCCGACTCCCGCCTGTCACCTGCCCAAGCGTATCGTAGTCATATTTCCAGGATCCGCCGTCTGCGAGCTTAGCCTCTGTCCGCTCGTTCGCGGCGTTGTACGTGTAGCTCGTGCTTGCGACTGTCGAGCCCGAAGCCAGCACGTTGGCGATCGAGGTTAATCGGTTCAGGTTGTCGTAGGCTTTACTTGTGGTCATCACCGCAGAACTGGCGTGGCTGAACGTGACCTGCCCGACCAGACCTGAATTCGCCACGTACGCATACGTGGCCGCATGATCTCCTTCCGTCGCGGTAGCCATCCGCGAGGCCGCGTCGTACCCAAAGCTCTGCTGCACCATCGAACTGCCGGATGTCTGCACCTGAAAGCTATTTCGCCGCAAGAGGCTGTCATATCCGCTTGTGATGCTCATTCCACTGAACATCCCAGCCGTGAAGCTTTCGGTACTCGGCTGGCCGTCGTCCTTATAGCTGAGCGCGCGGGTGCCCGCCGCATCACTCACGCTTGCTAGCCTGCCAACCCGGTCGAGGCTATAGGTGACATTTGGCGTCACCCCATCTGAGTAAGTGACGCTTGTCAGCGACCCGGCGCCGTCATGCCCGTAGGTCGTCGTGATCCCCCGTGCCCATGCGCGGGTCAGGAGTCTGCCAGCAGGCGTGTAGGTGTACGACGGCCCGGTGCCGTCATTATAAAGCTTCCCGGTCAACCAGCCGCGCGCCGGATCGTAGTTCCAGGTGGTCGTCCCAGAACCCGCCAGCATCGTCTTCATCCGTCCTTGCGAATCATACGTGTACGAAACGGAATACGTCCGCGCCCCGGAGGTGTCCTTTAACTCGCCTGTCGGGAAATAGTGGTAGCTGACAATGCCGCCATCCGGTAGCGTGTCAGACGCCTTCCGGCCAAGCTGATCGTACGTGTACGAGGTCGTCTGCGCGGCGGTGTTCCCATCGGCGGGCGGTGTGGTGACGCTCCGTACCGCACCGTTGTCGAAATAGGCGTACACGGTTTGCCCATTGCGGGCATCCGTCGCTCCCGCCACTCTGGCAAATCCGTCATATTGATAGGTGACGCCGCCAAGCGCGTTGCCGCTCGCATCCGCTCGCGTCTCCGAGGACAGCAGCCCATTGGCGTAAGTCTGCACTGCCGTCGATCCATCCGGGTTGGTCGTTGTCACCGTGCGATTGGTACCCGAAACCGCGGTGACACTGGTTGTCACAAGGCCAAACCGGGTGCTCCAGGTTTTCAGACCACCCGAAGCGCTGTCTTCCACGGAGACGATTGTTTCGTCCGGCGCGCCATTCGTCTTTAGCGCGCTCGTCGTTGTCCGCTGCACGATGACCCCGCCATGGCTCGCCACGCTCCTGTGGGTGTGTGTAACCCGATCCGTGCCATTCAGGTCGATGGCACCCGTGCCCTCCATGTCCACCGCGGCATACTCCTGCTCGCCCTTGCCGTTGTATTGATAAAGCGTGGTGACGCCATCGGGATCGATCTGCTTACTGAGTTGACCAAGGTTGTTGAAAACCGTCTGCGCGGAAGCGCCATCCGCATACACCGTCTTGATCGGCATACCTGCCAGATCCTTGTAGCTCTTCGTCCACTGCGCCGAACCGGCCCCGCCCGCGAACTCCTGCGTGTAAACCCCGTCCGCGTCCGCCCCGTAAGCGTAGCTCACCGGGTGAGCGGCGCTCCCTCCCACGCTCAGGACTTCGCCATCCGGATACGATTCCTCCACCCGCGCGCTTCCGTCTGGCAGAGTGGTTGTCCGGATGCGGTGACCGCTTCCTGCCGCGAGCACATCGCCATATGCCGTCTTGTTCCCCAGCGCGTCCACGGTTTGGATGAGCCTGCCCGCGCGATCATATGAATCGCTCTCGGTCAGCATCGATTTTCCATCGGTCCCGACGCGAGTCGTCGTCAGACGCTGATCCGCCGCGTCGTAACTATAAACATTGCTCAGTCCGTTTGTCGTCTCGTTGATGACCCTTTTCAGATCGTCATACTGCCAGGCCATCGTGTTGCCAAGCCGGTCTGTGCGATTGCTGACTCCGCAGCAGCCGTAGCTGGTCAGCTCGAACGTCCCATCGCCATACTCCACCCGCGTGGGCCGGGCAAACGCGTCGAATTGTGTCGCCTGGCTGGTCTCGATCTGCAAACCGGAGGCGATGTCATCTGTTTCCTCCGAGAGCACATGCCCGGCGGCATCCAGTTCGGTGATGACGCGGGTGCCATCCACGATGGTGGCCGTTGCCGGGGTGGCGGGAGTATCCGCCTGCCCAGTGGATACGGTCGTCGTCCGCATGCCTCCCGTCTCGTTGTAGGCATAGATCGTCATCGTTTGATCTGGATGCACGATCCACTGCGGCAAGCCCGAGAGATCGCCATTCCCGGCCGGAACATACGCCGTCTTCGAGACGAGATTCGTGGAATCAGACACCCCCGCATTCGCATTGCGCGCGGTAATTTCGGTCACCGCGTTGTCAGCGCCGCGCCCCGTGAACCATTGCCGCGAGACAAGCGCTCCCGCCAGCGTTTCTGAGGTCGTTTCGCAAATGCTCGCGCCGGGAGCGTCGTTGTAAACATTCACCGTCACCCGATTCGAGGATTCATCGGGTGAAAGCGGAGTCGAACCGCTCAGCAGCAGGGGATTAGCCCCCAGGCCAGCAAGGGGATGATCGAGGTACTGCGCCACGCACGTGGTCCCAATCACGGAATACGCCCCGGTCAAGCCGACTCTGCGCTCTACAGAAAACGTGCTTGCGGTTCCTGACGTGGTCCAAGTCAGGCTGACCTGCGATCCCGAGATCGCCTGCGCGACAAAAGGGGAACTTTGCGCATCGGATTCCCGTGCGCCAAACAGCATGAAAGCATAAGCGGCAAGGCAAATGAAGCGCCGCGCCGTGGCAAGGTGGGAGGGGGTCAGCAAGGTCTGGGGAGTCCTGTGAATCGACGCTACGTCGCGAAGAATACGCCCGGAGCTTCGCGCGGCAAGGCGAATCGTCGATGTCACCAGAACGTAACATTCACTCCCACAATCCTCACGGGTCTGGAGGCGGGGAGTTTCCCGGGCCTAAAGCTGCGGGGCCACGGATGGCACACCCTCACCCCCGAAGTCGCTTCATATCGGCGCGGAGGACGGGAGCCGCAGCGTGACGGCAGGAAAGGTCAGGCGGGACTGAATAAAACAGCGAAACGGCTAAACCGCGGACGCGCGCGGCTGCGAACGCCTCGGGGTGTCTTCCCTCCCAATATTTGGCGGGCACCGCACTTTCGCAGGCGCGCGTGCAATTTTTCCGAACCTATTTCGGGGGAAATCTGGCGTATGCCGCCGCCTCACAATGTGTAGAGTGGGACTTGGTGAGAGCGACACGCGCCAGCAAGAAGAGATCCGGCAAGGCAAAGGCCCTGCCAGGTCAGAATGCAGACGGGGGCGCATTGGTTCGCTGGTACCGCGAGCGGGTGCCGCTCCTCCAATTTCTCGCGCGTTTCGCGGCGCTTTCCGGGGCGTTGCTGTTGTTCACGATTAATCCCCGCGATCCGGGACTGGAGGGGGGTGTCTATGGGTCTGTGCTTCATTGGACGGCAGCGGGCGCAGGATGGGTGCTGAGGGTTTGCGGGGAGGATGCGCATGTACAGGGGGCGGTGCTCACCTCGGCGCATGGCGGGGTGGCGGTAAGACGAGGCTGCGACGCCTTCGAGCCTCTTCTGCTGCTGGGAAGCGCGATACTTGCTTTCCCCGCGAGATGGCGAAGCCGGATGATCGCGCTCGCTGGGGGATTTGCGCTTCTGAACATTGTCAATTTGCTACGCGTGATCAGCCTTTACCTTTTGAAGACGCGCTGGCCGTCAAATTTCGACGTGACCCACGCCCAGGTGTGGCCGGCGGTGATGGTAGTCATCACCCTGATTTATTGGGCGCAGTGGGCACGGCGTCAGGACGTCACGCCCGGGCCCGCGGTTTTGACACCGACGCAATGACTCGCGAGAAGCATCCCCTGACTTACTTTTGCGGCGGATGCCTGGGCATTTATTTGCTGCTGGTGTCACCATGGCCCGGTGTACGGGGTGCGTATTCCGCGGCTTTCCGGAGCGTCCTGAACGCGGCTTTGTACCATGAAAGGATCCCTGCGGAGATCCGGTTTGAGCCACAACCGCCAGGGGACACGTTCGACACGAGCATCGTGATTGCAAACCGCTCGCAGGAACTGCTTGCGCGTCAACCGGTGCGGACAGCGCTTTTCGACACTTGGGATATCTGCTATTTGCCGACGGCGTTGCTGGTTTCAGTGCTGCTCGCGGCGCCCACCAGATTGCTTGCGAAAATGAAGTCGCTACTGTTAGGGGTCGGACTGATGCACTTGTGGCTCACCGCAGTGGTTATCGGGACGATTATTCACGAGATCAATCAGGCGCCAGAATTGCAGCTTCCGCTATTGCCGGGGTGGGTGGAATGGATCCTCGACCGCTTTTTTTCGTTATTTGTCGTGCTTACCGTTCCGTCCTTGATCCCCCCTCTTGCGATTGCGGCTCTCGTTGGATTTCACAGAGCCGACTGGACTGGAGCGGTGGCTACGAACGAAGGACATAAGCCGGGGTCTCGGATGGGCCCAGCCACCGAATGATCCTCGGCTTTAACTGGGTGGAGCGAGATCGCGCTTCCAGCTAACTAGCCTGGCCCGCCGGTTCCGCGGGTTCAGGAGACTTGAAGACCAATTTCCCGCCAGCGGCGTTGACCATGACGACATCGCCCGCTTTGATGTTTCCACGCAGGAGTTCTTCCGCAAGCGGATCTTCCAGAAATCGTTCGACAGCTCGACGCATTGGACGCGCGCCATAGGCCGGGTCGTAACCCTTCTCAATGAGAAACTCGTGCGCGGTCTGGTCGAGGTGGATGTCTATCTCCTTAACCTTGACGCGCTTGGTGACCTTTGCGACCTCCAGATCAACGATCCGCATCAGATCGGGCTTTGTAAGCGTGTGGAACACAATGAGATCATCCAATCGGTTGATGAACTCCGGTTTAAACACACGTTTGGATTCATCGAGAATCTTCTCGCGCATGACCTCGTACGCTTCCTCGTCACGCGAAGCGGCTCCGAAGCCTAAAGTCGTCTGACGCTTGATGAGCTCCGCGCCCACGTTTGACGTCATGATAATGATCGTGTTGCGAAAATCGATTTTGCGGCCAAGGCTGTCGGTCACCTTTCCTTCTTCCAAGATCTGGAGCAGGAGGTGCATGACATCGGGATGCGCTTTCTCGACTTCATCGAAAAGAACCACAGCATAAGGGCGGCGTCGCACAGCTTCGGATAGCTGGCCCCCTTCCTCGTATCCCACATAGCCCGGCGGTGATCCGATGAGACGGGAAGCGGTAAACTTCTCCATGTATTCGGACATGTCGATTTGGATGAGAGCATCCGCATCCCCAAACATAAACTCCGCAAGGGTGCGAGCGAGGAAAGTCTTTCCCACGCCTGTTGGGCCGAGAAATATAAATGAACCAATCGGCCGCTTGGGATCCTTCAGATCCGCGCGAGAGCGGCGGAGCGCCTTGCTGAGCGCGATGACGGCTTCGTCCTGCCCAATGACATTTTGCTTCAGTTCCTGCTCCATCATGAGCAGCTTCTGAGTCTCTTTTTGCTCCATCCTCTGCAAAGGGACGCCTGTCCATTTTGCGACGATGTGCATCATGTCCTCTTCGGTGACGACAACTTCCTTCTCCTCCCGCTGCTCTCTCCACTCGGTAAGGATGCGCTCGAGTTTGTCTTTCGCCTGTTTCTCGGTATCGCGGAGGGCTGCCGCTTTCTCAAAGTCCTGCGCTTTGATCGCGGCTTCCTTTTCGGCGCGGATATCCTCGATCTCTTTTTCGATCTCCTTCACATCCGGAGGACGGGTCATGGCCCCGATTCGCGCGCGTGACCCCGCTTCATCCATGACATCGATTGCCTTGTCAGGGAGGAACCGCCCTGTCAGATACCTGTCGGAAAGCTTTGCGGCTGCTTCGAGCGATTCGTCCGTAAGCTTGGCTTTGTGATGCGCTTCGTATTTCGGACGCAGCCCTTTTAGGATCAGCACTGTCTCCTCAACGTTAGGCGCCTCCACTTTGACCGTCTGGAACCGGCGTTCAAGCGCGGCATCCTTCTCGATGTATTTGCGAAACTCAGTGAGGGTTGTGGCGCCCACGCACTGCAACTCGCCACGGCTGAGGGCTGGCTTGATGATGTTGGACGCGTCCATGGCACCCTCGGCTGAACCCGCGCCCACGATGGTGTGCAACTCATCAATAAAGAGAATGACGTTCTTCGTACGCCGTATTTCATCCATGACGGCTTTGATACGCTCTTCAAACTGGCCGCGATACTTCGTGCCGGCAACCATCAAGGCGAGATCCAAGGTTATGACCTTCTTATCGCGTAATATTTCTGGGACATTGCCTGAGGCAATCTCCTGCGCGAGGCCCTCCACGATAGCGGTCTTGCCAACACCCGCCTCGCCTAACAAAACCGGATTGTTTTTGGTGCGGCGGCAAAGCACCTGAATCACGCGCTCGATTTCATTCTTGCGGCCAATGACGGGATCCAACTCCGCTTTGCGGGCAAGTTCAGTAAGGTCGCGCCCAAAAGCGCGAAGGGCTGGCGTTTTGACGTCCTTTTTAGCAGAGTCAGACTGCTGCTCCTGCTCGACCTCGGGCGGGGTGAAATTTGGATCGAGTTCCTTTAGGATCTCGTTGCGAGTTCTCTCGATATCAACTTCGAGGTTTTTTAATACCCTGGCCGCCACGCCTTCGCCCTCGCGAAGCAGGCCGAGCAGGATATGTTCGGTGCCGACATAGGAATGGTTGAGAAGCTTTGCCTCTTTGCCGGCAAGCGCCAGCACCTTTTTGACACGCGGGGTGTAAGGAATATTGCCCACCATCTTGGTCTCAGGACCGGAGCCAACCTGCTTCTCCACCTCCATCCGGACCGTTTCAAGGTCCAGTCCCATCTTCTGGAGCACGTTCACCGCGACGCCCTGACCAAGCTTGATGAGACCGAGCAGCAGATGCTCGGTTCCCACATAATTGTGATTGAACCGATCTGCTTCTTTCCTCGCCAGCGCCAAAACTTGTTGAGCTCTCGGGGTGAAGTTATTCATCATCTTTTTCTTTCGGCCCGTTTCGCGCAGGCCCCGCATTAGGTATATCAGGTTTTGGGAATGATTTCAACTTCTCGCGTATAATATCGGCCCGCAGGGAATCGCGTTCCTCCGCCGCGAGCTTCTGTTGCGAACTCTTCTGCAAATGCGCCGGCTGGGTTTCGATGAAGAGCTCATCCACAGCCGGGGCGCACTCTTCGGGAAAAAAGCCAAGGTCGATGCCCAGCTTGATGAAAGAGAGCAGATTCAACGCTTCCTTCGAAGTCATCGAATAGGCGTGAGTCAATACCCCGTAACCGCGCCCTACTTGATCGCGGAGGGTGCTCAGCTTCTTCTGCAATAACAACTGGCGCGCGTTTTGCTCGTGTTCAATGACCTGCTCAATAACCTTGTTAAGCCTTCCGACAATCTCCTCCTCCTTCTCCCCTAGCGTCGTCTGGTTGGAGACCTGAAAGAGGTTGCCCATCGCTTCCGTCCCCTCCCCGTACAAGCCTCTGACAGCCAGCCCGATTTTATTCACAGCCTGAATGATCTGGTTTATTTGCTCACTGAGCACCAGGGCGGGGAGATGCACCATCGCGGAGGCGCGCATGCCTGTGCCGACGTTCGTCGGGCAGGCGGTGAGGTAGCCCAACTGGGGATGAAAGGCGAAATCCAGACTCCCCTCCAGCGCGCTGTCCACTTTATCCAGCATTTTGAACGTGTTCTTGAGCTGCAATCCCGAACGGAGCGCCTGCATCCTGAGGTGATCCTCTTCGTTGATCATGATGCTCAGCGTCTGTTTCCGGTTAATGACGACCGCGCTCCCAGGACCTTTCGCGGCGTGTTCCCGACTGATCAGATGCCGTTCGACCAGCACCTGTTTCTCCAGCGCGGTGAGATCCTGAAGGTATTCCGAAAAGGCATCCTGCATCTCCGGCAGGACTTCCACGGTGGGCTTGATGCGTTCCAGAATCTGCAGGCGTTCGGCTTTTTTTGCCCAGCCCGGGAATGCGTGGCTCTTCAGATTGCGGGCAAGGCGCACCCGGCTGCTGATGACAATCTGATGATGAGGGCCTTCACCCCGCGTCCATTCGCCGCCTGCAGAGAAGAGACCTGAAATCTTCACAATGGAAGATGGCTCAATTTACCGCCTTTGTCCCAAGATCCTTGATCTGATCGCGGATTTCCGCAGCAGACTCATAGTTTTCCGCCCGGACCGCCTTTTCAAGGCTCTCTTCAAGACTCTTCATCTCAGCATCAATCTGTAGTGTCCGCATGAGCCGGGCGGGGATCTTGCCCAGATGCATAGTGCCTTTGTGCATCGCCTTCAGCAGCGAGCCGAGCCCTTCCGAGAAGGTCTGGTAGCACTCCGCGCAACCCAGGCGCCCCGTCTTTTTAAAGTCAGCCTGGCTAAAGCCGCACACCGGGCATTTCTGAACCGAACTCCCCTTTTCTATCTCCTGAGCAGCGCCAAGGCCCAGCAACAAGTCAGCAAGCGCGAAGCCCGTCGGGTCCGTAACCCCCTTTTCCTTGGAGCAGGACTCGCAGAGGTTTACCTTCTGCATTTTGCCATCCACGATTTGTGTTAGAAAAACCGTCGCCTGATTGGCTTTGCAAACGTCACAAACCATTTTTACAGATTAGAAGGACGGGCGCGGGAAAAGTTGCCGCGTCGCGTCAGTCCTTATAAATCGGCGTACCCGAGGCTTGTGTCAACTGACGGAAGCGCTCGATTAATAACCCGGTCGTCCTGCCAGGTTTGCCATCTCCAATGGGACGCCCATCAAGAATGACAAGAGGCACGACTTCGGCCGCTGTGCCGGTAAGGAAACATTCGTCCGCGGTGAAAACATCGTACCGGGTGAGCTGTTGCTCCTTCGCCGGAAGGCCTTCCTTCGAGCAAATATCGAAGATGACGCGGCGCGTAATGCCACCGAGAGCGCCGGCGCTGACGGGCGGCGTCAGTATTTCGCCCTTCTTTACAATGAAGACGTTATCCCCCGTGCATTCCGCGACATATCCCTGCTCGTTAAGCATGAGCCCCTCGGAAGCGCCCGCCTGCCCAGCTTCAATCCTCGCCAGGACATTATTGAGATAGTTGAGCGACTTGATTGCCGGGCTAAGAGCACCCGGAGCCATACGCCGGGTGGCGCACGTGACCACCTTCAAGCCGGAAGAATAAACCTCCTGGGGGTAAAGTGAGATACGATCTGCAATGATGATGAGCGTGGGCGTCTTGCAGGATTCCGGTGAGAGACCAAGATTGCCAACGCCCCGAGTCAGGAGCAAGCGGACGTAACCATCCCTGAGGCCATTCACGCGGATGGTCTCGAGCGTGGCATGGGTGATCTCTTCTTTGGAGAGGTTTGGCTGGAGGCAGATCGCGCGGCAGGAATCGAACAACCGATCGATATGTTCAGTCAACTCGAACACGCGCCCGTTGTAGAAGCGAATGCCCTCGAACACGCCGTCGCCATAAAGCAGGCCATGGTCAAACACGGAGATCTTTGCGTCTTCCTGGGGGAAGAACTTTCCATCTATGTAAATCTTCATCTAGGATACCGCCTCGTCGGTTTCGAGCACACCATCCCGTATCACGAGCAAGCGATCTCCTCGCCGCGCGAGGTTGGAGTCATGTGTAACCACCACCAATGTTTTCTGCTTTTCGCGCGCCAAGGCAAGAAGCAATTGGAAAATGCCCTCGCCTGTGGCGGAGTCGAGGTTTCCGGTCGGCTCATCGGCAAAGATGATGACTGGATCGTTCATTAAAGCTCGCGCGATCGCCACGCGCTGCTGCTCGCCGCCGGAGAGTTCCGGCGGCATGTGATGGAACCGATCCTCAAGCCCGACCTGGCCTAGCAGCGCCTCCGCCGTCGCCGGGTCGGGATTGCCTCCTATCATGGATGGCAGCATCACATTTTCCAAAGCGGTCAGCTCCGGAAGAAGAAAATAGCCTTGGAAGACAAACCCGATCCGCTTGTTGCGGAGTTTGGCGCGGCCTTTGTCGCCTCCAGCGTACAGGGACGCGCCTTCGAAAAGAACCTCACCCGACTCGGGTTTTTCAAGACCGGCCAGCGTGTAAAGCAAAGTTGTTTTGCCGGCGCCCGAAGCTCCGCAGAGAAAGACAGCTTCCCCGCGCGCCACGTCGAGGCTGATACCCCGGAGCACTTCTATGCGGCGTGATCCCAGCTTGAACGAGCGCCGCAGATTCGTCGCTCGGAGCTGCATGATTTCACCCTTAGGCGCCGGATTCATGGGAAGGGCGCAGTTGCCGCATGCCTTCGAAAAGCACGATGGCAACCGCTGTCGCGAGATTAAGGCTTCGGGCTTCCAAAGCCATTGGAATAGTCAAAGCGGTGTCCATGTGTTTTTCCAGCAAAGGCACGGGCAGGCCGCGGGTCTCGCGCCCAAAAAACAAATAATCATCTTTCAAGAACCGGGCTTCAAAATAAGGCCGCGAGCATTTTGTGGTAAGGAAGAAGCACCGAGCCGCCGGTGGCAGGGCCGTCTGAAGCGCCTCAAGCGACTCCCAAACTTTCAGGGCAACTTTATCCCAATAGTCCAACCCAGCCCGGCGCAACTGACGATCATCTAGCGAAAACCCGAGGGGCTTCACCAAATGCAAAGTCGCGCCCGTTGCGAGACAGAGCCGTCCAATATTACCGGTATTGGGAGGAATCTCCGGCTCAACAAGGACAACGTTGAACACGGATGAGGCTGGCTCGCGCTAGAGACGAGAGCGCTGTGCGCGCCTTCGGTCTTTGCTAGTTGCTGCCAGCCAGAGCAGCATCCACGTTTACCCTCCGACCACCGTAGTCGAAACGGACAACCCCGTCCACGAGAGCATAGATGGTGTAGTCGCGTCCCAACCCGACATTGCGACCCGGAAGAAACTTTGTCCCGCGCTGCCGAACAATAATGTTGCCGGCAATGACAACCTGGCTGCCAAATTTCTTCACGCCGAGCCGCTTGCTGACACTGTCGCGACCGTTCTTTACACTTCCCTGACCTTTCTTATGCGCCATACGAGTTGCTCCTTAGATCGTGATGCTCTTGATGCGTAGCTGGGTTACTTTGCGGCGATGCCCAACCGTGCGGTGATAACCTTTGCGGCGGCGAAATTTGAAGGCGATCACTTTCGGCGCCTTCTTTTGAGCTACGACTTCAGCAACAACGCTCGCGCCGCCAAGGCCGCCTGCCTCTGCCTGAATCTTCGCGCCATCGGCGAACATGAGAACCTCGGAGAAGGTTGTTTCCGTGCCGGGTTCGACATCCAGTTTCTCGACCTCGATGAGGTCGCCTTCTGAGACGCGGTACTGTTTACCGCCCGTTTTGATGATTGCGTATGCCATTGTGCCTTTCGAAAAGAGTTTGGAAGGTCTCACACGGGAACCAGTGTGACAAGGGAAAAATAGCGACAATACCAGGACCCGCGCGTAACGGCTTTCAAGCCGCCAGGAAGCGGCCCAAAATCGCGCGGAGCTTATTGGCCGTCTGCTCCGGCCAGAGCGAGCGATCCGTAACGAGAGCGCAATCGAGAGAACGGTGCTCGGGCCAGTCCGGCTTAAGCGGGATGCGCGGAATGACGTCCTGAAGGATCCGTTTCGCAGAAGCGGCGTTCGCGAGAAGGTGAGCGATGACGGTCTGGGCTGTCACGGGTTCCTCCTCGACCTTCCAGCAGTCGTAATCGGTAACCATCGCCAGGGTGGCAAGAGCGATCTCAGCCTCGCGGGCGAGCTTCGCTTCGCCAAGGTTTGTCATGCCGATGACATCAAAGCCAAGCTTGCGATTCGTTTCCGATTCCGCGCGTGTGGAAAACGCGGGGCCGTCCATATTCACGTAGGTGCCGCCGTTATGCACGGTATAACCAAGCGTGGCCGAGGCTTCGTAGAGGATGCCGCGCAGGCGCTCGCTGGTGGGATCCGCAAAGCCCACGTGCGCGACAATTCCCCCTCCGAAGAAGCTGTGCTCAGCGCGGGCGCTCGTGCGGTCAAAGAATTGCGACGGCAGGACGATGCTCTCCGGAGGGTACTGATGCTGGAGACTGCCCACGGCGGTGACGCACACGATCCACCGCACGTTCAGAGAGCGCAGCGCGTAAATGTTAGCCCGGTGATTCAGCTCATGCGGCATGATGCGGTGCCCTCTACCGTGGCGAGGAAGGAAATAAACCTGCCTGCCCGCAACCCTGCCCCCGACGATCAGATCCGACGGAGCGCCAAAGGGAGTATCCACAGATAACTCCGCCTGATCTGTCAGGCCATCGATCTGATACAGGCCGCTGCCTCCAATAATGCCAATTGCCGGTTCGATTGAATCCACGGCGGCAATCTAGCAACTCATTCCGAATATGGAATCAGTTTTAAAGCTTGCCGGGAAGACTCACGCCTCGCATTCGGCTTTTCTCGCAAGCACGAGCTCCGTCCCTCGCTTTTTTGTGTTGAAGCTGACTTTATCGAAGGCTTTGCGAATAAGATGCAAGCCGAGGCCGCCAGGTTGCGCGCAATCCAGGGGCTTCTGCTTAATGCGCGCCGGGTCAGGATGGATCCCGAAGTCCCGCAGCCGAAAACGGATTCCGGCAGCCGTCTTTTCACAGGTCAGCGTCATGAGGTTCGTCTCCTCATGCTTGTAGGCGTGGCGTATGACATTCGTGCAAGCTTCGTCCAACCCAAGAACGATGAGATCGATCTCCCGCTCCGGGAAAGAGCAACTCAGGAGAAAATCCCGAACGAAACTCCGGACAAGACAGAGATTGCCGGGGTGGCTGGCAAATTCAATTTTCCGCTTCATCGGAAACCAAAAACGAGGACGGTGAGATCATCGTGCGGCTCGACTGCCTGCCTATGCGCAGCTTCGCCTTGGTCGAGCGCGTTTACAACCTCCCTGGCTGACCCGAAGCGATGAGCGAGCAGGGACTGAACGCCCGCTTTCTGCAGAAGCGCGTTCGCCGAGTCAAACGACTCAATCAACCCATCAGTGAAGAAAACAAGCCAATCGTCGAGCTCCAGCGCAACTTCCTCCGACGAGTAGCGCACATCATCCAGGATCCCGAGCGGAGGACCCGCGGCTACTCTCCTTTCCTGGGCATCCGCGCTGGGGCGGACACGGAAGGGCGGGCAGTGCCCGGCTGTGGCGAGATCCACCCTGTGAGAAGAAGGGATGATCCTGCCCACAGTCGCCGTGATAAACATGCCCTGAACGGTATGACCGAATAGCGCCACATTCCACTTCGAAAGCACCTCCCCGGGAGGGATGCCAGGCTTTACCGTCTGCCGGAAAAGGCTAAGCGATTGCGCCATCATAAGAGCGGCCGGGACGCCTTTGCCAGATACGTCTCCAATGACAAAATAAATTTCATCTTCGCCCAATTGCAACACATCATAAAAGTCACCCCCTACATTGTGAGCGGGGCGATACATTGAGGCGAAGCTGAGCGCGGGCAGCTCCGGCAGTGATTGCGGGAGGAAACTGTTCTGGATTTCACGCGCAAGGGAAAGCTGCTGATCGGCCAACTCGCTGGCGCGAAGGCGATCCATGGCGCGAAGTTTGTCTATCGCGATTGCGCAAAGATTCGCGTAAGCGTTGAATGGATCGATGTCCGAATCGCCGAAGGCATCCTTGCGGATCGGATTCAGAACTTGAAGGACCCCGATCTCCGTGTCGCCGGTCAAAAGTGGCGCGCAGAGAATGGACCGAGTCTTATATCCGCTTTTCTTGTCCACGTCGGAATAGAACCTAGGATCGCTATAGGCATCTGGAACCAGCAGGGTAGAGCGATGTTCAAGCACCCAACCCGCGATGCCGCGTCCGCGAGGAACAGTAACGCGGGCGGCAGGGGTCCCGCCTTCAGAGTTGCGAGCGACAGCGAGGCATAAGTCACCCTTGTCATCCACGAGAAAGAGAGAACTGGCCTCGGCCTGCATAACGCGGCGGGCGACATCAAGAATTTCGGGCAGGAGGTCGTCAAGAACCGTGATCGAGTTGATGAGCGCGCCAACCTCAACCAGTCCTTTGTAAACGCCGATCTGGTGCTGAAGACTCTCGATGTCCACTTTTAGAGATTCCGAGCTGTCATTCTAAACGCGGCTGACGCGAAGGGCGAGCAGAATAGGTCGCAAGCGCGATGATGGCGAGATAACGCGGAAAATATTCTGGAAATGTGAGGGCACAGCCCCGATTCTTGCCCCATGAAACGCGCGTGGTTAATCTTGCTCTGTTTGTCTCCGTTGATTTGCCAGGGACGGGAATCCGCCTACCAGGCTCTGCGCTCTCTCGGAAACCAGCGAGGGAACGAGATTTTGAACAAGGTTGTCGAAGTGGCGGGCCATGACGGCACCCCGCAACCATCCACCTGGAGAATCCTTCTGGACGATCAATCCGCCCGAGGCGGGCTGCGCGAGATCGAGGTTTCGAAAGGGCATGTCGTTTCTGAGCACACGCCCATGCGCCATTATGTCGGCGCGAATGTTGTGATGAACTTCCAGAGACTTAACCTTGACTCTCCGGGGGTATTCACGGTGGCCAACCAAGAGGCTGTAAAGGCGGGAATCGGTTTTGAGCGGGTCGATTATACGCTTCGCGCGGACGATGAGACCGGAGCGCCTGTGTGGCTTGTTAACCTAAAGGACGCCAACGGGCGCATCTTGAAGACGGTGCGTATCTCAGCCGACAATGGCACGGTGTTGCATCACGAAACCACCACGCGCCGCACGGTGATCGAAGATGAACCGTCTGGCGCGTATGCGCCGCCGCCTCCTCCAACGGAGGTCGACAACGGCGGCGATGATCCAGACCGTGACAATGTGGGACACAAGATCGACAAGGTGTTGCACCGGGCAGGCGCGAATGTAGAGCAGTTCTTCACCGGCCATCGGACCTTCGACCGCCGTTTCCGCGACGAGCCCTGAGGGTATTCTGTGGGCAGCGGGCGGGTCAGTGCCTGAAGTGGCGCACTCCCGTCAGAACCATTGCCATTTTCTTTTCGTTGGCCGCGGCGATGACTTCCGCGTCCTTTACAGAGCCCCCGGGTTGAATCGCCGCGGTTGCTCCTGCTTCAGCCGCCGCTGTCAATCCGTCGGCGAATGGAAAGAACGCGTCACTCGCGACAACGCTTCCGACGAGCGATAAACCAGCGTCGTGAGCCTTGATTATGGCGATGCGGGACGCGTCGATGCGCGACATCTGACCAGCCCCGATACCCAGTGTTCTGTCCTTTGAGGCATAGACGATGGCGTTCGACTTTACATGCTTCACCACCTTCCAACCAAATATCATCGCCCGCATCTCGTCATGCGTGGGCGGGCGCTCGGTTATGACCTTGCTTTCGAGGTTCCCAAGATCATTGTTCGCCAACGGGTCGCTGTCCTGAACGAGGACGCCACCGATAACGGATCGGATTTCAAGGTGCTCTTCCTCCAGCTTCGGTGGCTGGAGTTTGCGCATGAGGCGCAGATTTTTCTTTTTCTGCAGGAGCACGCGCGCCTCGGCTTCAAACTCAGGAGCGATAATGACTTCGCTGAAAATTTCGCTGATGGCGCGAGCGAGCGCCTCCGTAACAGGACGGTTGCAAATGATGATCCCCCCAAACGGGGCCTGCTTGTCAGTGGCAAACGCTTTCAACCAGGCGGCTTTGAGATCCGCGTCGGAGCCAACTCCGCACGGATTTGTATGCTTCAGGATCGCTACCGTCGGCTGTGAAAACTCATCGATGAGGTCGGACGCGGCCGTGATGTCTATGATGTTGTTATAGGAAAGCTCCTTTCCATGGAGTTTCTGAAAATACTCGTCGAAACGTCCGTAGAGTGACGCCTGTTGATGCGGGTTCTCTCCGTAGCGAAGGCGGGCGGCGATGGGGAGGGAAACGGAGAACGAACATGTTGTCTCCTGTTCCTCGTTGAAGTAGTTCGCGATCGCTGCGTCGTACCCGGACGTCGTGACAAACACCTTGATGGCGAGTCTCTCGCGCATCTTCAAAGTGGTCTCTCCATTGTTGTCGCGAATGTTAGCAAGCGCGTCGGAGTAGTCGGCGGGATCGACCAGGACTGTAACGGAACGATAGTTTTTTGCCGCGCTGCGCAGCATGGAAGGGCCGCCTATGTCGATCTGCTCTATCGCTTCCTCGAGAGTGGTGCCCGGCTTCGCGACGGTGGCTTGGAAAGGATACAGGTTCACCACAACGAGATCTATCGGCAAGATCCCGTTCGCCTTCGCCTGGTCAATGTGGTCTTCGTTGTCCCGCAGGTAAAGCAGCCCGCCGTGAATTTTCGGGTGCAAAGTTTTGACTCTGCCGTCGAGAATCTCGGGTGAGCCTGTAAAATCCGCCACCTCGGTGACCGGGATGGCTTCTTTCTTCAGAAGCGCAGCCGTTCCCCCTGTGGAGAGCAACTCAACATCCAGGCGGACCAGTTCCCTCGCAAACTCAACCAAGCCCGTTTTGTCGGAAACAGAGATAAGAGCGCGGGTGATCTTCATAGAGTAGTCGCCGGCTTCCGGTGTTCAAAAGGGACAGGACAGTGGCGCACGGCGCGAATAGTCCAGTGAAGGAGGCCGTGAGCGCAAGATAATCTTAGGGACGCGCTCGGGCTAAGCGTAAGCGGCGGCAGACGAGATGCCCAGCGCCACCCGCCGCGCCTTCCTGTCGGACGCAACACGCTCTTCATAGCCGCTGGCGCGAAACGCCAGCAAGGGATCCTCGGCGAGCGAATGAGCGCGGCGCCACGCGGCCAACGCGGGGCGCACATCCGTGAAGAAGGCGTCGCGCAGGCATTCTTCAGCATCAATCTGCAGTTCCTTCTGCTGGAAGCCTCTCAGGGCCTCCCGATCAACAAGCGCCGCCTTTGCATACAGTTCCTGCGCCGCGGTGACCGATTGGATCATTGCCTCGATCTTCGGCTTATCGATATGGGACTGGTCAATCATGTAAGCGATCCGGGGAGGCTGCCCCTTCTCCCACGCATACGTGAGGATTTCGTGGAAGATTCGGAATATTTGATATGGGTCGATGGAGGCAAGCGTGAGATCATCGTCAGCGTAGCGGCGGTCGTTGAAATGGAATCCACCGAGCATGTCCTCATCCAGCAGCCAGGCGACGATCTGCTCAATGTTCTGGGAACCGTAGTGATGGCCCGTATCCACAAGCACTCGGGCTTTCGGCCCCGCCTTTTTCGCGAGGAGGTAGGCCATGCCCCAATCAGCTATGTCGGTATGATAGAATGCCGGTTCGAAGGGCTTGTATTCGACGAGGAGTTGCTGCTCCTGGCCCAGCCAGTCGTGCGCCTGCTTTAGAGCCTGCTCGAAAAAATGTTTTCTCTCCCGGATATTCGCCTGGCCCGGGTAGTTGGTCCCATCGGCAAACCAGAGGGATACGAGGGAGCTATCCACTTCCTTTCCGATCTCGATGGAATCTTTGATGTGCTGGAGCGCGGCGTCACGGACATCTGCCTTCACATTTCCGAAAGAGCCGTATTTGTAAATCTGATCCTGGAACACGTTGGGATTGATTGAGCCGATCCGAATACCGTGTTTCGCGGCAGCCGCCGCTACGCCGCTGGCGCTCTCGCCTCTTCACGAAATCCCAGAGGACGTGTACGGCAACCGTCGGACAGCACCCGGTATAAAGGTGAGTTTGAGCGGCGTCCGCGAATTTGTCCGCGGAGTTTATCGCTGCCGCGTCCTGGAAGAATTTCCCGAAACGCGTCCCTGTGTCGGCATAACCCCAACTCGGGGTTTCTATGGAAAAGGCGTCAAGGCTGGCGGCAATCGTAGCGGTGTCTGTATCGGTCAGTTTTTTCGGCATAAGAAGGGGGTGGCGGGCACTATAAACCGGAGCCGCATTTCGGTTCAAGAAATAGCGAAATTATCCTCGTTTCACGCTCTTTAAGACTCGCCTTACACCCCTCAAATTTTATAATAAGTGAATGAATAATAACTACTCAGAAATCGCGTTTATAATGGATCGATCCGGGTCGATGGAGGGGTGCGCGGAGTTGGCAATCTCCGGATTCAACACGTTCCTACACGATCAGCAGCAGGTGAAAGGACTTGCGAAGCTGACGCTCGTCCTGTTTGACGACGAATACCTCGTGCCGGTAAGAGGAATCCCCATCCTTGAGGTGACGCCCCTTACAAAGGAGACTTACGTTCCCCGGAATAGCACCGCGCTTCTGGACGCCATCGGCCAGACGATCGATGAACTCGGAAGTCAGCTCTCCGCGCTATCCGAGGCGACCCGGCCCGCTCAGGTGATTGTCGCAATCTTTACGGATGGTTTGGAAAACGCCTCCCGGCGATTTACGTGGAGATGCATCGCTGATCGCATAAAGCACCAGACAGAGGTGTACAAGTGGACGTTCCTGTTTCTGGGCGCCAACCAGGACGCCATCGCAACAGCTGCCCAAATCGGTATTGCTTCGGTCAATTCTTCGACATACGAGGCGAGCCCTATCGGTACAATATCTTCGCATTACTCCACTTCCCGGAAGGTCAGGGGCCTTCGCGCCACGAGCGGGGGATTCGCCTCAGAAGAAGAGCTAAAGGACGCGGCTGCTCCCCTCACCTCCCTCGTTGCCGAGGAGGATATGAAAGAGCGGCAGCGCTAGAGCGCCGCATCAGGCAGCCCCCGCCGCGCCCAACAGGAATTCGGAGATCTCGAGGGCGGCGGAGGGCTTGCTGATTTTTGCCAGATTCGCATGCCATCTCTTCCAGAGGAGCGCGTCCTCGGAGAACGCGTCTTTGACTGCTGCCACTATATCCTGATGGGACGTGGCAACTCTGCCGCAATCATTTTCAACGATGAGCTGAGCATTCCCCTCCTCCTGTCCGGGCACCACCTGGCTGATAATGAGCGGCGTTTTCGCGGCTGTTGTTTCTTGCACTGTGGCGCCCCCTGCCTTGCTGATGACGAGGTGGTGGCTCATCAATAAATCGGGCATCTTGTCCGTCCAGCCAAACACCTCAACCGTCTGTTTCATCTCTCTGGCGACTTCGAGGATGTCTGCATGGAGCGCCGTGTCGCGTCCCACGGTGACGGTGAAACGGACGTTCGGGATCGCGAGAAGCTTTCGTAAAAGCGCAGGGGCCTCCCTCCTGCCGAAATTGATCATCAAGAGAACGCGCGGCAAGTTCTCGGGTGAAGGATCTTCGCGGACGGCTGTCGCGGATGCAAAGCGAGGGGTGACTGGAAAGCCCAGTACTCTTGATTTTTTCCCGCGCGACTCCAGCGCCGCGCATGACCTCGGCCGTTTGCTCGTTCGGCACCAAAAAAAAGTCGCTGGGGGCGCGATGCCAAACAGAATTGATCGTTATGGAATCCGTGACGACCGTCGAGAAGATGAACCCCCGCTCCGCTCCCGCGGGGAAGAGCTGTTCCAGGAGAAAGCTATAGAGTGGGTATGTGGAGACAATGACGGTCGGCTTTTCTTCGTGGATCATTTTGCGCAAGTGACGGCGCATTCTGCCCAATGTGGGCAGATTCATTTCCAGCATCCTGGTGGTATCCAGCAGTTCGTAAATCTTCTGCCACACCCGAGGCGTCCGGTTGATGGCCGTGAGATATGCCTTGCGGCTGAAGTCGTTCAGGCGTCCGTAGCAAATTTCGAAGAGGTCGAAGACATCTGCCTGAACCTCGTTGCTAATCGAGGCCCGGAGGGCGTCGCGGACATTTTTGGCGGCGGTGTTATGCCCTTCACCGAAGCCCGCGGTGAGGATGAGAATTTTATGAGCCATTCACTCCGAGCCTAGACAGGAAGGCGACCAAAAGGAAAGCTGCGTCATTCATTGAATTTTCCGCTGGGCTCCCTACCATCCGGGGGGTGCGGCGCAGTATGATTCTCTTTGCGGCGGTGCAAGCCGCCATCACGCTTTTCCCGATGGGGAACGCTGGGGGGGTGACGGACGAGGAAAAGAAGCAGATGTTTCTGAAGGCGCGCGAGGAGATGCAGACAGTTTCCAGCCCCACGCCGACGGCGGAAGCAGTTCCAAAGGCCAAGCCTAAGGCAAAGCGGCATCCGGCGCCAGCGCCGACTCCGGCGACGCCAAAGACGGAGCGGAAGCGCCCGGTTGAAGAGGAGTCGCGCGCAACGCCAGCGCCCACGCCCACGCCGGAGAGGCGAACCCCGGCGCCCTCAGCCACCCCTGCGCCAACACCGCCACCTCGCCAGGCCGCGCCTGTGATGATCGAAAAGTCCGGATTCGAACAGGAGAAAGGGCTCGCGCCCGCTCCTCCCCTTCCTTTCTGGGAACGCTGGAATCGCTGGCGGTACATCAGCAAAGGCGTGCGGGAGGAGATCGATCGCGCGCCTGTGCAGAAACACCGCTGGCGCTACATAGTGGTGCATAACAGCGGGACGCGGCAGGGGAACGCGAAGATTTTCGACTACTACCACCGCAACGTGCGAAGGATGCCGAACGGTCTCGCCTATCAATTCGTGATAGGAAATGGAACCTCTTCCGGGAATGGGCAGATCGAAGTTGGGGATCGATGGAAGCGGCAGATCAATGGCGGCCACGTGCATAGTGACTACCTGAACAACATCGCCCTCGGCATTTGTCTCGTGGGTGATTTTAATCGTGATACGCCGACTCAGGCTCAACTCCTCGCGCTGGACGAGTTGATCCGGTATTTGCGCATTCGCGTCGGAAAGACCGATGGGCGTTTCGCGATTGTCAAAGCTCACCGGGACATCAACCCGCCACAGTGGCCGACGGACTGTCCCGGAGACAGGTTCCCTTTTAGATGGCTCTACTCTTCATTCAAATGAAGGCAAGCCTATGAAGATTGGATTGACCGGCGCGTCCGGGTTCATAGGAAAACGAGTTATCGAACTCGCCAGGCGGGAAGGGCACTCCGTCGTCGGCTTCTCGCGGCATCCGGAGAAAGGAATTCCCGGATGTGAGGAAGCCCGCCTGTTTGATGTTGGCCAGCCTTGCGATGTGAGCGGGTGCGAAGCTGTGATCCACCTCGCCGGTGAGTCCGTGGTGGGACTATGGACGAAGGAAAAGAGGCGACAGATCATGGAAAGCAGGATTCAAGGTACGCGCCGCATCGTGGATGCGCTCCTCGCCGCGAGCCCCAGGCCGTCGGTACTTGTGAGCGGTTCGGCCATTGGCTTCTACGGGGACACCGGGGAGAAAGAAACGGATGAGACCTCGCCAGCGGGCAGCGGGTTTCTGGCGGATGTGTGCGCCGCCTGGGAACGGGAAGCCTCCCGCGCGGCAGAGAGCGGCGCGCGCGTTGTTCTCCTCCGGACAGCGGTGGTTCTTGGCTGCGACGGAGGAGCGCTGCATGCGATGCTTCCTGCCTTTAAAGCTGGCTTGGGAGCCAAGCTTGGATCGGGACGGCAGTGGATGTCCTGGATACACATCGAAGACGAGGCGGCAATGGCTCTATTTCCTTTGCAAAACGCGGCAGTGGAAGGGGCGATCAACGCGGCGGCTCCCCTCCCTTGTCGCAACGAGGATTTTACGCGCTCTCTCTCCAGGGCAGTCCACAGGCCGGCGTTCTTTCGGGCGCCTGCCTTCGTTCTGAGTTCATTGCTCGGGGATTTCTCCCACGAGATTCTTGACAATAAGCGGATAATCCCCAAGCGTCCGGCGCTTCACAACTTTGAATTCCGGTTCCCTTCGCTCGATGAAGCATTAAAAGATTTACTCAGATGAGAGCCAAACAAATTGCGGCGGGGGCTCGGTAGGCGATGGCTGTTCCACAGAATATCATCGCGATCGTCTATGATTACGATCAGACGCTGAGCCCGAGCTATATGCAGGAACAGGTTTTGTTCCCAAGGTTCGGAATCAACAGCGAGCATTTTTGGAAAAAGTGCTCGGAATTGGTCAGGACGGAGGGGTTCGACAACGAACTGGCGTACATGAAGGTGATCCTTGATTACCTCGCGATGGACCGTCCTACGAACGCGGAACTTAAAGAGCTCGGGAAGCAGATGACCTTCTACAAGGGGCTCCCGGAGATGTTCGAGGAACTGGAAGAAGGATTGCTGACGCCCGAGCACGAGGAGCACGGATTGCGGGTCGAGCACTACATTATTTCCTCGGGGCTCAAAGTCATCATTGAAGGCAGTCTGCTTGCGCGGTACGTGAAGGCGATTTTTGGCTGCGAGTTCTCGGAGGATGAGCAGGGCAAGATCAGCTTCCCCAAGCGGGTCATCAGCCACACGCAGAAGACGCAGTTTCTATTTCGAATTAATAAGGGGCTGCTGGATATGTCGCAGGACGTGAATGATCACATGCCGGGCGACATCCGCCCCGTGCCGTTCAACCACATGATCTATGTGGGGGACGGGCCGACGGATGTGCCCTGCTTTACAGTCATGCGGAAATACGGCGGGCACGCGATCGCGGTGTACAACCCGGATGATCCCACGCGGACGAGTTTCAAAAAGTGCTACCAGCTTGCCACCCACGCCGATCGTGTGAAACACATCGCACCCTCTGACTATAGGCGCGGCAGCCACCTGCGGCTGCTGCTGGAAGAGATGACGGGCGAGATCGCCGCCGCGATCGTTGAAGAGCGCCGACGCGGCGCGGAGCTTGCAACCGTGCGCGCTCCCATCCATTGATCCGACAGGATGAACACATGATCAAAATTCCAAGACACCTGCACTTCCTGGGAATCTGCGGCACGGCCATGGGATCGGTAGCCGCCGCTTTGCGGGAAAAAGGGTTCGTCGTGACTGGATCGGACGAGAATATCTATCCGCCAATGTCCACGTTCCTTGCGGAACGGGGAATTGGCCTGTCGGAAGGCTACAAGCCTGAAAACATACCAGAAAGCGCCGAGGTCATCGTCGTGGGGAATACCATTCGGCGCGGCAATCCTGAGGTGGAAGCCGTTTTGAATCGCAAGCTCTATTATCTTTCACTTCCGGAAACAGTGAAGGAATTCTTCTTGCGCGGACGGCATAATCTCGTTGTCACAGGGACGCACGGAAAGACCACGACCACTTCGTTGCTGGCCTGGATTTTTGAAAGCGCGGGACTATCGCCTTCCTACATGATCGGCGGCATACCCAATAATTTGAAGAAAGGCGCCTGCCTGAGGGACTCAAAGCATTTCATCCTGGAAGGAGACGAATACGACACGGCCTTCTTCGATAAACGCTCGAAATTTGTTCATTACCTGCCGGAGTTGGTAATTGTGAACAACATTGAGTTCGATCACGCGGATATCTTCAGCAGCTTGGAAGATATCAAAACGAGTTTTCGACGGATGCTGAATATTGTCCCTGGGAATGGGATGGTTCTCTTGAATGGCGATGATCCGGTGTGCGTGGAAGTTGGCAAAACGTGTCCGGCTCCCATCGTAGAAGTCGGTTTTTCTCCAAACGCGGCAAACCAGATTCGCGAGGCGAACTACGGACCGGGCGGGTCAAGATTCAGGCTATTTGACAGGGAGTTCACCATTCCGCTGATAGGAGAGTACAACCTTCGGAACGCCGCAATGGCCATTTCAGCAGCGCGGTTTTATGGGATAAATCTGGACGACATCGAAAAAGCTACCGCCTCCTTCGAAGGAGTTCGCCGACGGCAAGAGGTGCGCGGCGAGGCGCGGGGAATCAAGGTGATCGACGATTTCGGACATCATCCCACTGCAATCCGGGAAACATTGCGCGGCATGCGGCACCAATACGCGGGAGCAAAGATTTGGGCCGTATTCGAGCCGCGCTCAAATACCACCCGGAGAGCGGTGTTTCAGAATGAGTTGGGAATGGCGCTCTCGCACGCGGACGGGGCGGTGCTGGCGAAAGTGGCGAAGCTTGAGCAAATTCCCGAGCAGGAACGCCTGAATCCCGAGAAGGTGGTCGAGGCAATCCGCGCCAGCGGCCGCGAAGCCTTCTACGAACCCGACGTGGATGGCATCATCGCGCGTCTGAAACCTCTGGTGCATTCCGGGGACATCATCGTGATTTTCAGCAATGGTGGGTTTGATGGCATTCACGCGCGGATCCTCGCGGATTTTGCAAATGGCTGATGTGGCGAAGCAATCGGTAAACGCAGGGAAAACGCAGGGCGCCAGCACAGAGACGTGGCGATCCAGATTTTTACGTCATAGGGTTCACGACTACCGATTTTTGATGAAACGGTGGCGCAAAGTCGCAGCGCTGGCAGATTTGGAATATCGCAGCTTCGGGGGAACACTCGAACCCGCCGTTTTTTTTCTACGGTCAAAGAAGATGCCAAAAACCGGCGCAATCTACATCTCGGCGGGCATCCACGGAGATGAACCCGCCGGCACCGAGGCGCTGATCACCTGGGCGGAGGCGAACATCGAGAGACTTGCAAACAGCCCCTTCCTTCTTTTTCCCTGCCTCAATCCATGGGGATTGATCAATAACGCCCGGATGGATCAGCAAGGGCGCGATCTCAACCGCGTTTTTCACATGGATGCAGTCGAGTTTACGCAGCGCCTGAAAGCCGTGATTCAAGGGTTCCGCTTTGCCCTCTGTCTCACTCTCCACGAAGACTACGACGGACAGGGGATCTACATCTACGAGATCCAGGACATCAAGCCTTACTGGGGAGAAATGCTGTTGGACGCGGCGAAGCGACATATCGCCATAGAAGGACGAACAAGCATTGAGGGGCGGCGGTCATCTCAAGGACTGGTGAGAAGGAAAATCAACCTGAAGAAATTCCCACTGGTCCCCGAGGCGATTTATCTTCACCTCCACCACTCGCAGAGGACGTTTACCATAGAAACACCATCCGAATTCGATATCGCTTCGCGGGTGCGCGCGCAAATGGCGGTCATCAATGAATGCGTGAAGCGCGTCTGCGGCCGCGCCAAACCGCGATCAGAACGGGGTGAGATGAGCCCCGGCGTAAGCGCGGCTCGTCTCAAGACCTCCGTCTCGCCAGGAGGACGTGTTTCATGAACGTGAACGGAAAACATTTTCGAACGATCTGGCAGCTCTCGCCGGAGGTGATTCAGATCATCGATCAGACGCGCCTTCCTCACGAGTTCGTCGTGGAGGATCTATGTTCAGTCGATGATGTTGTGGCGGCCATCCGCGACATGCATGTCCGCGGGGCAGGCCTCATCGGGGCCACCGCGGGCTTCGGGATGTATCTCGCGGCGCTTCGAGCGCCAGATCGCGGCTTCTCAGAGCACCTGCTCGAGGCGGCGTTGCAATTAAAGGCCTCGCGGCCAACCGCGGTGAATCTCGCATGGGCGGTTGATCGTCAACTCGACGTGATTCAAAAAGCAGGAGACACCTCAGAGGAGCGGGTCGCGCTGGCGCTCGAGACAGCCTTGAGGATTGCTGATGAGGATGCGGAGTATTGCCGAAAAATCGGCCAGCACGGTATTCGCCTTATTAAGGAAGTTGCGTCAAGGAAGCCGGGGCCCGTGAACGTTCTCACACACTGTAACGCGGGATGGCTGGCGTTTGTGGATTACGGATCCGCTACCTCGCCGATCTACGCGGCTTTTGACGAGGGAATCGACGTTCATGTGTGGGTGGATGAGACGCGGCCCAGAAACCAGGGTTCAAGCCTTACGGCTTGGGAGCTCGGCAATCATGGAGTGCCGCACACGGTGATCGCGGACAATACGGGCGGACACCTGATGCAGCATGGCATGGTGGATATGGTCATTGTCGGCACGGATCGCACCACCCGAACGGGAGACGTCGCAAACAAGATTGGCACCTATCTGAAGGCGCTCGCGGCATTCGATAACGGAACCCCGTTCCATGTCGCGCTGCCCTCTTCCAGCTTCGATTGGGAGATGCGCGATGGAATCGCTGAAATCCCCATCGAAGAGCGTGGCGCGGACGAAGTCAAATATGTCGAGGGTTTGTGCGATGGGGAGATCAGAAAGGTGCTCCTGACCCCCGCGGCGGCTCGCACAGTCAACTACGGCTTCGACGTCACGCCGGGGAGGCTCGTGACGAGTCTGATTACGGAGCGCGGAATATGCCCGGCCACCGAGGAAGGGATCCTGAACCTTTTCCCTCCGACAAGCGCGGGGCAGCGGTGAATTGCGAAAGCAAACAGAACGCTTCACCAAACCCAAAAACCCAACTATCCTGCTCATTATGTTTCATCTTATCTGGTACATCATTATCGGTTTCATCTCCGGGCTCATCGCCAAGTCTTTGATGGGCACATCGCTGTCCTTCACCATGACAGTGCTGCTCGGCATCGTAGGGTCAGTGGTGGGAGGGTTCATCACCCACTTGTTTTCGAAGCCGAAGGAGGGAGCGCCGTTCCACCCAGCAGGCATCGTTTTTTCGGTCATTGGCGCAATGCTTGTTCTTTTTGTGTATCACCGCATCGGCTAAGGGTCACGCAGCTCCAAGATGAAAGTCGCGGCACTCCGCCAACTGATATTCCCGGCGCTCGCTGCGGTGGCTTTCTCTCTTGCTGGTTGCCAGAGCCAATACTCATTCCCTGCTCCGGACGCCCATTGGCGCACCATGACAGGGCAGCTTCGCTACGTGACTTCGCAGCGTTCGGTTATCGGCGACTGCGTCATCAGCTCGCTTGGGGACAAGGAATTCCAGCTCGATTTCCTTGCTGGCCCGGGTTTTCCGCTAATGAAGCTGCGTGTGGAGGGAGATAACGGGCGAGCCGAAGGTGTCTTCGCGCGTGGAACATGGCAGGGCACGCTAGGCCAGGCGCCCGAAAGGCTGAAAAGCTGGCTCGCGTTGCGCGAGATCATCGTGGCGGCCCAGCGCTCCACGGGGCGCGCGCGCCTGCAAAGCCGGGACTTCTGGAATGCCAAGGTATCCACGGGAGGGGGCGGCAACCGGGAGATCGAGGCGCAGTTTGTTCGAAGCAACATGCCACGGCGATCAGTCTGGCTGGAGCGCTTCGTCTTTCATTTCAACCATTGAGCGGCGAACATCAGCTCACGGCTTTCGCCTTGAGTAGATCGTTCCCTCCATCGCCCCGCCTTTGATCGGCCCAGACGTTCCCGTCCCATGAGCTTTGACCGTGCTGTAGCACATTTCGTCTCGCGCCGTCGCCGCGCGGTTTACGGCGCCCTCGCGGTGGTGGTGCTGATCTCCGTCGCGTTACTTCTGTGGTTCGTCCGCCTGGATTCCGAAGTCCTGGATCTCCTCCCGGCGAGCATCCCCTCTGTTGCCGCCTTGAAGGTCTATAACGATCAGTTCACACAAGCCCGCGAGCTGACGTTCGGCTTGCTGGATGAAGATCATTCCACGGACATCGAAGGGTTCACTGAGTACTTCGGTGACACGTTAAGAAAGGAACCCTGGGTGACGCGGGTGATGGACCGCTCGCCGATGGAGGCTGCCGACGGGATGCAGGATGTCCAGGCTATAGCGCTCCCGCTGCTCTTTGGTCTTCCTGGGTCGGAATTCGATGAAGCGATGGCGCTGCTGACGCCATCCGCCATCCAAGCCCGGTTGCACAAGTTACGGTCGGAAATTAACGCGGGCTCACCGCGAGCTGAAATGCAGCTTAACTTCGATCCGCTCGGCGTGATCACGCGCGCGTTGAAGCCACTGGCCGGGTCCTTTTCGGTCGAACAAACGCGCCCCCTCGCCTCTCCGGACGGGAAGCTGCGCGTAGTGCTGGTTGAGGCGAAACAAAATGGGCTCGGGGTGCCGAGTTGCAAAGAGGTGATGCGGCAGGAGGCGGATTTCGAGAAGCGGGCTCTGGCAGGCTGGACGGGTAAAGCTCCAAAGGTGCTGGTAACCGGGCGTTCCGCCTATGTGGCGGAGCTTTCACAATACATGCTTCAAGACATCGTCTGGACATTGCTAGGCTCGGTAGTCCTGGTCGCCGCGGTATTCTATACCGGCTTTCGCCGCTTTCGGCCTTTGTTTGCGATCATGCATGTGTTGCTCTTGTGCTGCATCGTCGCCGTGGCAGTGGGCGGAGTGATCTTTGGCCAGCTCAACATGATCACGATCGGGTTCTGCTCGATTCTAGTCGGGCTGGGCGTTGATTTCGGAATGCTTCTCTATGGGAGCTACCAATCACACTACAATGGCGGCGAGACGCAGGAGGAAGCGATCGCAAGCGCAGTGCGTCAACTCGGCAAGGGAGTGTTCTTCGGTTCCCTCACGACAGCCGCCGCTTTCTTCTGCCTGGTCCTGAGCGGGTGCGCCGGGTTCGCCCAACTGGGTGTCTTGATCGCCATCGGCATCCTGCTGGCGGGCGTAGGCATGGTGACAGTATTCTTTGTCTTCCTCGGAAACAAACATGTACCCGGAAAGGAGGACTGGTTTTTTCGCCTTACAAGCCGCTATGTACACTTTGTCTTCGCCCGGCCCCGGCTTGTTTTCCGCGCTACCGCCATACTCCTGTGCTCCCTCAGTTTGTTCGCGGTTTTACCGGTGGGACGGCTTTACATCGAAGCAAATCCGCGTTCACTGGAACCGAAGGACAGCAAAGCCGGGCATGCGCTTCATACGATTACCTCGATGATGCCCGCGGCGGGAATCGAGCCGGTAATCGCCTTTGTGAGTGGAAAGGATCAGGAGGAATTCCACGACCGGTGGGCAAGGATCAGCAAGCACTGGATCGAGCTTGTGAAAAGCGGCGCCATCAAAAGCTTCACCTCGCCGGCCGGTTTTGCGCCTTCGCCCAGCCAGGTGAATGCGAACGCGGAGAAGCTACCGCAACTCAATCTCGGGGAGGCGCGGGAGGCGCTGCGAAAGACATTGATCGCGGAGGGGTTCAGCATCCAGTCGTTCCAGAACGCCTACTCCCTTATTGACGGAATTCAGGCAGTAGGAAGCGGAAATATGGCGCTGCTCGACTGGCGCAAGGCTCTCTCCTCCACATCAAGTTGGTGGTTCCTCCTAAATCGATTCTTTTCGACGACCCCAAATCTGGGAGCGGCATACGTGATGCCTCTGAAGACCATCTCGACGCTGGATGAGAAAGAAAAGCTGACACGCGCCCTGGCGACAGACGAAATTCCAATCAGTCTTTCCGGGTGGAGTTATACCATGGCCGACCTCGTGCCGTGGGCGAAAAGAACCCTTGTGAAGCTTAGCGTAGTGATGGTGTTGTTTAACGTCGTCCTGCTCATCTTCCTGTATCGCCGCTTGTGGCCGCTACTCATCCTCATGGTCAGCCTGACGCTTTCCATCGGCTCGATGCTGGCCTGCCTGAAGCTCGGCGCATTGGTGGCCGGTCTTCCCGTCGCCGAGACGCTGCCGTGGCTGAAGTCGCTGGCCGTGCCGCTGAACCTATTTAATGTTCTCTCATTCCCCCTGGTGCTCGGAGTGGGAGTTGACTACGGAATATATATTCTGCTGGGCATGAGACATCAGGAGGATCGGGAGCGCGCTCTCGCCACCATCCTGAAGCCCGTCCTGATGGCGGGACTTACGGCGGTTGCCGGATTTGGCTCGCTCGGGCTTGCGCACAATCCTTCATTGAGCGGCCTGGGAGTTGTCTGCGCGCTGGGAGTGGCATGGTCGCTATTCGCAACACTGTTCTTTATCCTCCCCGCTTATGTGTGGAGAGGGCACGAGTGAGCAGCAATCCCTGGTATCGGCTGCCCACGTTCCAAACAGCGCTCGCCCTCGCCCGCGTCCTTCCCCGTAAAGCGGCGCAGCCCCTCGCCGCCGGAATCGGCAGCCTGAGCTACTCTCTGGCGGGCCGAGGGCGCGAAATCATCAGAGACAATCTTGCGACGGCTTCAGGGTTGGACGGACCCCGGCTCGATGATCTATGCCGCGCGAATTATCGCAATTTCCTCAAGATGCTGGCCGACTACTTCTACACGGCTGGCGCGCCGGTGAATAAAGTTCGTCCGCTCCTTTCCGAATGGCGCGGCTTCGAGCATCTCACCGCCGCGCGGGAGCGCGGAAAAGGGACGATCATCATCACCGGACATATCGGCAACTGGGAACTGGGCGGCGTCCTCCTCGCGGCGGAAGGGTTTCCTGTGTCGGTCATCTCCCTGGAAGAACCGGCGCCGGAACTCACAAAATGGCGGGAGGAATACAGAAAGCGGCTTGGCATAAAAACCATCACTGTGGGAACAGATAAGTTCGCGTTCGTAGAGATGATCAACACCCTCAAGAGAAACGAATTCGTCGCGATGCTGATCGATCGCCCTTACGCCCAGTCTGGCGTGCCAGTGAAATTCTTTGGCAAAGAGACTCTTTTTTCAGGGGCGCCTCTCCCTCCTTTGGAAACATACCGGAGCAACGGTGCTGCCCGCTTTCGTTTTACAAAATGAACGTCACCGCTATCTTTCCTTTGCGGACGCTCCCATAGAAATGGAGCGGCGGGAGGATACGCTGAATACCCAGCGCATGGCTTCCGCCTTCGAGGAAATCATCCGGAAGTATCCGGAACAATGGTACAATTATGTTCGTATTTGGAAATAGCCGCCCCGTCTTTCCGTGGGTGTTAAAATCAGCCAGCGGCTCTGTTGCGAATCTTTTACTGGTCGCCGTCCTTGCCCTGCTCGTAAATCGTGGGGCATCGGCAGGTACTGTGGAGCTTACCCCGCCGGAACGGGCGGCCGTGCTGACTGATCTTCAACAGCTCCGAGCTAAATATCCGACCATGGAGTCGGATTTCACCGAGGAAAAAACGAGCCACCTTCTCAGCAGGCCTCTCCTCACGGAGGGGATTATTGCCTTCCAGGCGCCAGATAAGTTTCGCCGGGAAGTGAAGGGGAACAGCCCCAGCCTGACCGTTAGCAATGGCAAAACCCTATGGATCTACTATCCCGCCTTCAAAACGGCGGAACTTTACACACTGGGTCAGCGCGCGATTTTTGACGATTCTGTTTCCGCGCTCACCGCAGGTTTGAACTTCGCCCACCTGGACGAATTCTACACGTTCAGAGCATTCCGAGAGGATGCCGGCCACCGCTTTATTCTGACGCCGAAACGTCCCAGCCTGCGTCGCATCCTCTTACAACTCACCGTCTGGATGGATGCTGAATACAAGGCGCAAAAAACGGAGATCATCCTCCCCAAAGGAGACCGCGTGGTAACCAATTACAAGAACGCGCGCCGAGCTTCGCTCCCGTCTGGAACCTTCGAGTTCACTCCACCCCCGGACGTCGAGGTCACTCGTCCGCTGGGTAAATGACCGGCGTAGGGTTCGTCCGAGACTTGGAGGAGCGGACGTTGAAGACCTGATCCGGAAAAATAAAATCGGGGTGACAGGATTCGAACCTGCGACCTCCTGGTCCCAAACCAGGCGCTCTACCAAGCTAAGCTACACCCCGGACTCGATAGTGCCGGCATGAGTGATGCGCGACTTCCTTCGGCGGGGGTCACTATGCAGCCTTACGCGCAAAGGGCAAGCGAATCCCAAATACATTCGCAGCTTCGACAGTCTCCTAAGATCGTGACGCTTTGTTGAAGCGGGTAGCGGCGAGCAGTATCCCAGCAGCTTTATGCAAGGTTTCCTCGTATTCGGCCTCCGGATTCGAGTCGGCGACGATCCCGGCACCCACCCCGAAGCGGATGAGACCTGCCGAAGCTTCTAATGTACGGATGGCGATGCTGAATTGGCTGACTCCATTAAAGCCGAAGTAGCCGATGGCGCCCGTATAGAGTCCGCGCCGCCTTGATTCCAGTTGCGTTATGATTTCGCGAGCGCGCTTCTTCGGCGCGCCTGTTATCGATCCTCCTGGGAAACAGCTTTGAAGAGCAGAAACATGGTCAACATCGGGCCGGAGCCTGCCTTCGATTTCCGAGACGAGGTGGAATACTTGCGGGAACTGCTCCAGCCTCCGCATTTCCCTCACCTCGACCGATCCGAACTCACAGACTTTCCCCAAGTCGTTCCGCTGCAGATCGGTGATCATCGTTAGCTCGGCGATTTCCTTGGATGAGGTTTCTAGATCCGAAGCCGAGCGCTCATCGTCAACAGGATCCGAACGCCGCGGGCGCGTGCCCTTGATCGGGCGCGTCGTGATCCGCCGCCCGCTCATGCGGAGAAACATCTCTGGAGACGAGGAAAGTATGAAGCGCGCATCCTGTCGCAAGAATGCGCAGAAAGGAGCAGGCGAATCGAGCCGCATTGCTTCGTAGAACCCCCATGGTTCCCCGGTGAATGAAGCACTGAACTCGTGAGAGAGGTTCACCTGGTATATATCTCCTGCCGCAATGTAATCCCTGGCGCGCCTTACCAGTTCGCAGAACTGATCCTTGGTCGTGCCGGAGGCGAAGGCAAGACGATGACGCGCTCAAGGAGGCCGGAGGTGTGACTGGCGGCGAAATATCCTTCGTTGAGAGCCAGCGTCTGGAACGATGCTCGAAAATCAGCGGGTGATCGTAAAAAGCGAAGTAAAATGACCCCTCATAATCCACTGATCCCGCCGCAAAACCGACCGGGAAGGGGCATTCGGCGTGACACGCGTTCTGCCGTCGCGCGACCTCGGCTCGCAGTCTTTCCCAATCTGCCGGCGATTGGCCGGACATGACCATGCCAGGTCGGGAGGCGAGTAACGAGCAGGTATCGGTCCCCGGAGCTTCCAGGGCGGTATCGAAGAACGCGATGCCGTCTTCGCCCCGGAAAGATCGGGCGACATCCAGAGGGGAAAGATCAAGGCCCAATTGCGCTGGCCTGGTTAAGTGTGCGGCGGGCATGCGTTCGGCTTTTGGAATCTGTTGAAGAGTCTCTAAGCTTGCAGGAGGATCCACTCCCGTATAGTTCAATGCGCAGAAGAACAAAATGAGAACACTGCTTCTTTCGATAACGTTCGCCTGTTCCGCCGCTTTTTCGTCGATGGGCCAGGGCGCGGGTACCCCACCCGAGGGACTGCCAACGAACCCCCCTGCCAAAGGGTACGAGGAGCCCCTTCCCTTGATGCCACAAACACCTGCTTTGGTGCCGTTGCAGCGGGCGCCACGAACACCATCTCCACGCAGCGCCGCCGTGCTGCCATCAAAGACGCAGGCGAGTATCGACAACGTTACAGTCGGAATCCGCATCCACCAGGCGAAAGCCATCGCTCTCGTGGATCCCGAGGTAGAGCAAAAATGGGCATGGGCTCACGCAGCGAGGACAGCGGAGGGCCAGCGCGAGCGCCTGATGGATTATTACCGGTTGCTGTATGCGAAAATGGTCCGCATCGACCGGACCTTGAAACAGCCAACGGCGGCTCTCTTCCAAGCCTACAAGAACGAGATTGAACAGCACAACATCCAGAAGAGCGAGATGATCGAGCGCCGCTAGACGGTGGGTGCTTGATCTGCCGCTTTCGGGCGGACGACGTTTCCGAGACGAATTCTGCGGCGGGATCTTTTTTGTGACCTCCCGGCCGGAAAGACGCCGATGTTGAACGATTCTTGCTTCTATACAAGTGAATCGACCTCAAGTGATGCGGGAACAAGCGGACATCATCCATCAATATCGACTGCTTAGGCGCGAGGACGGAGAGCTATGGAGACTTGGTCGCAGCCGAACCGGTGTGACATACAAGGCGGAGGATTTGGCGCATCGCAATCAGGTGGCGCTGAAAGTATTTCACCTGCGGTTTACCGATTACACGAGCATTCGGGCCTTGGCTTGTTTCAACCATCCCGCAGTCGCGCGGCTGCTTTACTTTGGGCGCCACGGCAGTGAGGATTTCTGCGTTACGGAGTTTGTTGAGGGGGAATCGCTCGATTCGTTTGTGCGGCGAGTGGGTCCCCTCCATCCCGCGAGGGCTTTGCGAATCATTTCCCTTGCTGCCAATGCTCTCGAGGCGGCGCATGCCCAGAAATTTGCGCATAAAGATCTAAAGCCGGCGCATCTCCTTATCCCGAGGGCTTCGCCAGAGGCCATCACGCTGGTGGGCTTTCAGGTTTCGGATGGACGCATCTCAGCGGAAGTGCCCGCTGGCGCGTTGGATTTTGCAAGTCCGGAGCAAGTTGAAGGCAACCAAGTCGATGCGAGAACGGACATTTACAGCCTGGGGCTTACGTTGCTCTTTTTGGTGTCGGGCCAGACGCCGGGCCCGGGTGGTTCTCCTTTGAGGACGCTTACGCTGGCGAAGCAACACACCAATGAATATTCCGGCGTCCCAGAACCCATTCGCGAGCTGCTGAAGTTGATGCTCGCGGACGATCCTGCGGAGAGGATAGCGACGGCGGCGGCGCTGGAGACTGCAATAGCCGCGTGTGACCGGGTCTTGCTTGCCGCGCCCGTTGTTGAGCGTATGGCGACAGTCACTGAGCTGCCAGCGACGTCGTCCCCGAAAACGGCATTTGTTCAGCCGCATGAGTTGCCCGAATTGGACAGCCAGGGAGAAGCAGCCGGAAAGGTCGAGCCGGATCAAAAGCCGATGGCCGGTGTCGAACCTATTCGCGAAGAATCTCCACCCGCCCCCGCAGAAATGCCACAGATCCACCCGGGTACAATCGAGGCTCCGGCAGACCTGCAGCGCCCACCAGCGGCGATCGAAAACTCTCGACTGAAGCCAGTGTTCCCTCCGCGGTTGCCGCCGAAGCTCCTTCCCCGCGTTCGAATCTTACCTCCCGCAGCGCTGGCAGCCTCGCAGCCGGAAGTGGTTTCACCTGTGATAATCGCCCCCTTGGATCCTGCGCCCGACGCATGGGCACCCAGCGCGGAAGAGGTGGCACGAGAGCAGCGCGTTACGGCTCCCGCCCAACGTCAAACTCGCTGGCGGTGGATGGCCGCCGCCGCACTTCTTGTCCTGAGCGCGTTCGTTATCTTCACGGGCAGTCCCCGCAGAGCGCAAAGGGAAAAAGGCACCGCGCTGGCGGGTGTCTCGCAAAGAGCGCTTCCTTTCGCTTCCCCGGAACTCCTCCCGCGCTGAACCTCGGTCATTCGCCGATGATCAGTGGCGCGATGAAAGGGAACAAGACGCAGATGATCGAGAAGAGGCCGGTTGCAAGCCACATCCCCTCTAAAATAAGCGGCGCCTTGCCAAGAGCCCGCATGCCAGTGACATGACACGCGAGAGCTACGAGGAAAAAAGCCGGCGAGTACTGCGTGGGCAGCGTGTCAGACGGCAGAAGCTGGCAAATCGTCGCGACAATGAACACGAAAGGACCTGCCAACAACCACAGCCAGCCTTTGCGACGCCAGCGCCTCAGCCCCGCCGAAGCCTTAGACAGGGCGCCCCTGGACCGATGGCTATTTTCTTCTGCGCTCGTAGTAGATGGCAAAGAGAGAGGTTAGTGCGAAGGGCTGGGAGAAGGCGGCGGGGGCAGCGGTTTTGCGGATACGAGGATGCGAGCCGTTTGCCCTGGAAATGATGGGAAGACCGCCGAAAAATGACCCAGGATAGGTTTCACTTGTTTGCGACGCGGGCCTGGGAAATAGGGAGAATCGGCTTCGTCAAGAACCTTTCCCGCGGAGTCCTGTAATTGGATGTGTATCAAACGCTCGCCAGAATCCATCGAGGATTTTGTAGCGACAACTCTGCCGTAAACTACCGAACCCCATTCGCGCTCTTCGGCAGCCGTGACAGTGATCTGGATTGTGTCGGATGATACGGCGCGGATCGGCAATTTGGATGAAGAAACGTGACGTTGAGCGACGCAGCCAACGGCGAGGAGCACCAGCGAGATCAGCATGCGCATGCCTAACGCGCGACGCGCAGAGTCCGCCGACGGCAGAGCGGCATCATGCCCTGCTCCGGTCGATGTTCCAAGGAGCGAAAAATCCCTTGGCTCGATGCTCCTCATGCTTGCTTTTTAGCATGGCTCTCGGACGCTCGTAAATGGATAAATCCCGTTACAGCCTCGGTGACGACATCTGCCTTGATGCGCGCCGCGCGCTGTGGCTGCGCGGCCCCTCGGTCCTTGTTATTGCGGATCTCCACCTTGGTTATGCGTGGGCACATCGTCACAACGGCCAGCTTCTCCCGATCAAGCCGCAGCCAGGAGACGAGTCAAGGCTCCTGAATTTGATTCATGACTATTGCCCGAAAACGGTCGTGCTGCTGGGAGACATTGTTCACCGCGCGATATCTCTGCCGCCGTTGAAAAAGGAGCTCTGCTCTATGCTCACGGCTATCGGAGAGCGGGCCGAACTGATCCTTCTTGCCGGGAACCATGATCGACGGCTCAGGCAGCTTCTCACTGAGTGCGGCATTCTGACCCCGCTGGTTCCCGAGATTTGCGTCGGCCACCATCTTCTGATCCACGGGGATATGGGAACACCTGAGTCTGTGGCAGAGCGTCGCGAAGCGGCGGCTCGCAGTGGCGGAAGGATTTTCATAGGCCATGAACACCCGTCCATCACAGTCACCGACCGGGTCGCGACATCTGTCAAGTGCCCGTGCTTCCTGGTGAGTTCCACAACTCTCGTGCTTCCTGCATTTTCGGATTGGTCCGCCGGATCGAATGTAAGAAGCGGAAAATTCATGTCTCCTTACGCGAACGGAATCCAGTTTACTCAGGCAGTCGCGGTGATGGGTGAGAAGCTGCTGCCTGTGTCGCTGAACGCTCCCAAGACGGGGGTCAAGCCAAGTTGATCCCCTGCCCTCGACAGCACCGGTAGGGACCGCGTGGGTTTGTTACAATCGTGTGACATCCGCCACCAGATTGTAACAATAGAACTATTGCTCGGGGCGGGCGGACGGGCACATCTTTGCGCGCCGGCAGGTAAATTACCCGCCGTGCAAAAAACCATCCACGCACCAGCCCCAACTATTCACACAGCATGAAGCATCACATCACATCCAGTGGCAAATTGATTGCCGCCGCAGCCGTTGCCGGAGCGTTCCTCTCGGCGATCCCGGCCTCCGCCGCCTCCCTCGGGGACATCTTCTATATCTCGATGGAGAATCACAACTTCACCCAGCCAAATCCGTTCGGAACCAGCCCGGAGCAAATTGACAACAACACTGCCGCGCCCTTCCTGAACAGCCTGATTACGGGCACCAATGATACCCAGGTGTCTTACGCGACCTCATACTACAACACAGGAACCGGGGTGCATCCATCCGAGCCAAACTATCTTTGGGACGAAGCAGGCACAAATTACAACAAGGACACGAACGCAACGATCACAAGCGACGGTGACCCGTCAGCGGCCAACAAGAACATCTTCACGACCACGCCGCATCTTACAGGTCTCATGAACACGAAGGGAGTGACATGGAACAACTATGAAGAGGATTCCCAGTATTCAACCGCGCCAACCATCAGCACTTCAGGCAGCGGTGGCACGTCCGCCAGCGGCCAGACGGTGACAGCCAACCCTTTCAACGGCAGTTCGCAATATAACTACGCCGTGAAACATAACCCGATGGCATTCTTCAGCGACACTGCGACGCAGAACGTCAAGACGTTCAGCCAGCTCAGCTCCGACATCACCAATAACAACTTTGCGCAGTATAACTGGATTACCCCGAACCAGTATAACGATGCGCATTCGTCGCTGAACACGAATTTCACGTATCACGGCACTACTTACACTCACAACACCGATCAGGAAGCGATAGCCATCGGAGACAACTTTCTCTCCCAGATCGTTCCTGAGATCGAATCAACGAACGCCTACAAGAACAATGGCGCCATCGTGATCTGGTGGGATGAGACTGAAGGTGGCGACAGCAGCTCCTACACGATCCCGGAGATGGTGATTTCGCCTCTTGCCAAAGGCAACGGCTACGCCAGCAGCGTGGCGCTGAACCACTCCTCGGACATCAAGACTCTGCAGGAAGTTTTCGGACTCAGCACAGGCACAGGCAATGGCCTGCTGAATAACACGATCCCCTCCAACGAGACAAATGTGAACGGAGCGGGTAATTACAACAGTGTTAACGCGTCGAACGATCTCAGCGACCTGTTCCAAGCCGGAGTGATTCCTCCCGTATCCGCAGTTCCAGAGCCGTGTTCCATGGCCGCTGCTGGGATGGCGATTGCAGGCATGGCGCTTCTTCGCCGCCGCAAGAAGTAAATTCATCAGACACGAACGCCGAAAGGGGCACCCCGGAAGGGGTGCCCTTTTTTTCGCTTTGAAGCATCGGATTCGTCATCCGTACACTCAAAGGGGCATGCAAGTCGTGATGACTCAGCATGCCCCAAAAGTTCCGATGAGACCCGCCCTCAGGTCAGCGGCGGACGGCGGCGTCCCAGCAGCAGGGAAACAACAAACAGAACGAGGAATATCACGAACAACATGTGCGCGATAGACACCGCAGTGCCTGCGATTCCGGAGAAGCCAAGCACTCCTGCGATCAGAGCGACTACGAGAAAGGTTAATGCCCAGGATAACATATAAGATTCACCTCCTTTTGATTTCAAAAACTAATTCGTCCCTCGTGGGCCAGGCGCGCGTTCTTTGGGAGCAGAATCGTTGACGAACCGGAACGTTTCTGCTTCTAGTTCAAAACTCCCCCTCACCTCATGGAAGACGCTGAAATACCCACCGAAAGAATACAGGAACATCTTGAGCACCACGCCCATGCCACGGGTGATAAGTGGGTGTCATGGATTGCCTTAAGCACCGCGATCCTGGCAGCGCTTGCTGCTGTCACCGCGCTGTTCGCCGGGGATCACGCCAACGAAGCCATCCTCTGCCAGATGGAAGCCTCAGACCAATGGGGATACTATCAGGCCAAAGGGATCAAGTCGGGTGTGCTGAACGCAAAGATGGACATCCTGCGGAGCGCGGGACAGCCAGCGAACAAGGACGATGCTAAAAAGGCTCAGCAGTACACCGATGAACAGAAAGAGATAAAAGAAACGGCTGACAAGAAGGAGACCGAATCCCGGGAGCATCTCTCCCGCCATGTGACGCTTGCGCGCGGAGTCACGATGTTCCAGATCGCAATCGCCACGGCGGCAATCTCGGCGCTGACGAGGCGCCCCGCATTCTGGCTATTTAGCCTTGGCTGCGGAGCTGTTGGCTTGGTCTTTCTCGCCAAAGAACTGCTGCGGATTGCCAACATCCTCTGAGTACTTTCAAATCACGGCGTAGAAATCCTCAAGCGCGGCGCGAATTCGAGAAAAGGAAACGCATTGTTTCGCCACTGTCTGTGCCTGGCTGACAACGTCGCGATAATCCTGGGGGGATGACAGAAGCCTCCGCGCGGAGTCCATCGCGTCAGACGGCTCTCTCCCGGCGCCTGCGACAGAGGGAAACACCACGCTTTCCATGGCACTGTCCCCGCCGACGCAAGGTATGCGGCAGAGCAGAGCATCGCCCGCGACCTGGCCCGGAACAGCGCTGCGATCCAGCTGGAAGACCAGTTTGTGGCTAGCCATCAAACGCAGATAGCGGGAGTAAGGGAGAGGGCCGTCCAGCACCCGCAGCGAAGAAGGAGGAAAGTCCAGGCTCTCCAATAGTCGCCGGCCCGCGCGATGATCCTCATTCAGGACAGTCACGGGTTCAGATGTTTCGGTGTGGAGGGCGCGGGCGCATAGCATCGCCGCCAGGTGATTACGCGACGCAATCTTGAACTCGCGGGTGCCGATGAAAATCCCGCGTCTTTCCTCGGCAGGGAGGGAAAAGTCCCACTGGGGCTCTTCCACCGGGTAAGGGGCGGGGATGAACTCCACGGTCTTTGCGCCGGCTGCCCGCAGGATCGGAACGGCGTGGGGTGTGCCAGAAACGCACCCGTCCGCTTCCCTGCAAAGAGATTCAAAGAGGCGCAACATGGAAGGCTTTGCAATCAGTTGTGCTATTTGGGCCAGTCCACACTCTTTCAGAATGATGGCCACTTTCCGGCCCGCCTTCCGCATGGCGCGGAGGGTTTCCAGACACAGCGAAAGATCCCTGCGAACAATCAGCAACGTCTCCAGCTTTTCGGTTGGCAGTGTGGAGAGTTTGCGATGAAAACTGCCCCCAGTGCAGGCGGCATAGGCATGGTGATTCACGGGCGCATGGAGTCGATCATCAACAATGCCGGCGAAATCGCGAAAGCTCTGCGTGGCATCGCGTCCCAGCGGGTTCACGACGGACAAAGCGAGCGCAGAAGTTGCTCATCGAGTATCCGTGCGCCGGAACCGAAAGCGACTACTCCGCCTGCGAGCTGAAAGGCCGCGTGGTATTCCTGAAGCGTCTTGACGGTGACTCCCGTTTTTTCGCAAAGAAATGAATTCCCCTCATGCTCGCTTGGGCGGCGCGCAATGTGGTCATGATGGGAATCCTGTAGGCCACGGCGGCGCTGCGTATTTTGATTTCGTCCTGGCGAGGGGCTTTGCCGCTGGGAGTGTTTATGATGAAATCGATCTGGCCGTTCTTGATCATGTCCAGCACGTTTGGACGCCCTTCACTTAGTTTGTAGAGCTTGCCGACTTTCACTCCCTCCTTGGCAAATCGCAGCGGCTGTGCCAGCGGTGGCAAAAATACTAACTCCGTTGCGGCGAAATCAGCCGCCAAGTCCGGCGACCTCTTTTTGTCGGCGTCCTTCACGCTGATGAAAATGTTGCCGCCCGAGGGCAGTGGCGGCTGCGCGGACATCTGGGATTTGGCGTATGCGAGTCCGAAATCTTCATCAATTCCCATCACCTCGCCTGTGGACTTCATCTCCGGCCCCAGAGCGATATCCACACCAGGGAAACGAATGAAGGGGAATACCGCCTCCTTGACGGAGAAATGCGGCGGAATAATCTCCTGTGTGAACCCGAGATCGGAAAGCTTCCTGCCAGCCATCACTTTTGCGGCGAACTTCGCGAGCGGCTGCCCGATGGCTTTGCTCACAAAAGGAACGGTGCGCGAGGCGCGCGGATTTACCTCCAAAACAAAAACGTCCTCCGCCTTTCACGGCAAATTGGACGTTCATCAAGCCGCGCACCTCCGAGTTCCATCGCCATGGCTTTGTGGCGCTGGAGATTTTTGCAAGAATGTCTTGAGAAAGAGAGAAGGAAGGTATGACGCAGGCGCTATCCCCGCTATGGATGCCCGCCTGTTCGATGTGCTCCATTATCGCGCCGATCACGCAAATATCCCCGTCGCAGATGGCATCCACGTCCACCTCGGTGGCATCTTCAAGGAATCGATCCACCAGGACCGGTCTATCCGGGCTCGCGTCCACGGCGCCTCGAATGTAACGACGCAAATCTGCCTCATTGTGAACGAGTTCCATCGCGCGCCCCCCCAAGACGAACGAAGGCCGCACAAGGACGGGATATCCGACCCGGTTCGCCACTTCGATCGCCCCGGATTCATCAGTGGCAGTACCGCTGGGCGTTTGAAGAAGTCCCAGCCGATCGAGCATGGCGGAGAATTGCTTGCGATCCTCCGCGATTTCGATGCTTCGCGGGGCGGTGCCGATGATGTTCACTCCGTTCGCCTGCAAGGCGCTGGCAAGGTTGAGCGGCGTCTGACCGCCAAACTGCACGATGACAGCCCAGCATTTCTCCTGCTCGTAGATATTCAGAACATCCTCAAGGGTCAGCGGCTCGAAATAGAGTTTGTCGCTCGTATCGTAATCGGTCGAGACGGTCTCCGGATTCGAGTTCACCATGATGGTCTCGAACCCTCCTTCCTTTAGAGCGAATGCCGCATGCACGCAGCAGTAGTCAAACTCGATCCCCTGCCCGATCCGATTTGGGCCGCCGCCAAGGATCATTACCTTGCGTGTGTCACTCTCGCGCGTCTCGTTTTCGTCCCCGTATGTCGAATAATAGTAAGGCGTATAAGCCTCGAACTCAGCGGCACACGTATCGACAAGCCGAAATGTAGGAAGGATGCCGGCCGCCTTCCGCTGGGCCGCGGATATCCGACTCCGTCGACTCCCGTGATCGTGGCAAGCTGCCGATCCGAAAAACCAAGCTTCTTCGCGCGAAGAAGCCGAATTTCACCAGGGCTGCCGCTCATAGCTCAGTTCCTCATCCACAAGCTGTTTGATGTTGTGAAGGAACCAGCGGTCTATCCCGGTGAGATCATATATCTGCTCCAGGCTAAAGCCCGCAAGGAAGGCATAGCGAAGATAGAAAATCCTCTCGAAGTTCGGTATGGTCAATTTCCGCTGGATCAACTCGGTGTCCCATGTGTCATCCGGCAACCTCGAAGGCAGCGTCTTGCCATCCGCCCCGAGGCCAAATCGTCCGATCTCCAGAGACCGAAGCGCTTTTTGCAAGGCTTCCTTAAATGTCCTGCCGATTGCCATCGCCTCGCCCACGCTTTTCATCTGCGTCGTGAGGGTCGCATCCGCGGTCGGAAACTTCTCGAAAGTGAACCGTGGAATTTTGACGACACAATAGTCGAGCGTCGGTTCGAAGCTGGCAGGCGTCTCCCGCGTGATATCATTACGAACCTCGTCCAGCGTGTAACCGACCGCCAGTTTGGCGGCGATCTTCGCGATCGGAAATCCCGTCGCCTTGGAGGCAAGGGCCGAGGAACGCGACACGCGCGGATTCATCTCGATCACGATCATCCTACCCGTAGTGGGATGTATTGCGAACTGGATATTGGAGCCGCCAGTCTCGACACCGATTTCCCGGATCACCGCAAAGGAAGCGTCCCGCATGATCTGATATTCCCGATCGGTCAATGTCTGGGCGGGCGCGACAGTGATCGAATCGCCCGTATGGACGCCCATGGGGTCAAGGTTCTCGATGGAACAGATGACCACGCAATTGTCCGCCCTGTCCCGCATCACCTCCATCTCGAATTCCTTCCAACCCAAGAGCGACTCCTCGATGAGCACTTCGTCCACCGGGGATAAGATCAAGACCGCGTGAGACGATCTCCTCGAATTCCTCCCGGTTGTAGGCGATGCCGCTGCCGGAACCGCCAAGCGTGAAAGCGGGCCGGATGATCAAAGGAAGTGAACCAATCTCAGTGGCGACTTTGCGCGCCTGCTCAATGGTATGAGCAATCCCGGAATGCGCCACATCAAGGCCGATCCGCTGCATCGCTTCCTTAAACAACTGTCGATCCTCGCCTTTCTCGATGGCCTCCGCGTTGGCTCCGATCAGCCGCACCCCGTGGCGAATGAGAGCGCCACTACGAACCAGGTCCATGGCGGCGTTCAAGAGCCGTCTGGCCCCCCAGCGTTGGCAGGATCGCGTCGGGCTTCTCGCGCTCGATGATCTTCTCGATGATCTCCGGGGTTATCGGCTCGATATAAGTCCGTGCCGCGAACTCGGGATCGGTCATGATTGTCGCCGGATTCGAATTGACCAGGATGACCTGGTAACCCTCTTCCGCCAGCGCCTTGCACGCCTGTACGCCAGAGTAGTCGAACTCGCAGCCCTGCCCGATGACTATAGGCCCCGAACCGATCAAGAGAATGCGTTTTAGTTCGGTGTTTTTCGGCATCGCGAGGAGTCTGCTCTTTAGCAGAGGGGCACAGGGACGGCAAGGGGGGAATGGGTGAATCGAGCGTGAGAAAGCTGCCTCAGAACCAGGGCGCTGCCCGGGCAGCGTCTCACAACTCGAGCTCGCTCCAAAGCTTCAGCCGCGCCGCTCGACTATTTCAAGCGATTCCTTGCGCTTCACAATTCTGTTCGCGGAGACAACCCCTCGGAAATGGGCGCCTGGGTATATGATGCAGTCCCGGCCCAGCAATGAGCCTGGGCTGATGACAGCGTTGCAGCCAATCTCCGTTCGATCGCCAACAATCGCGCCGAACTTCTTCATCCCGGTGGGAATGGCGCCTTCGTGTCCCATCACGACGATCTCCGCCCGGTCCAGCCTTACATTGGACAGGATAACACCGGCACCCAGATGGCTCTTATAGCCCAGAATTGAGTCCCCCACGTAGTTAAAGTGTGGAACCTGAGCCTCATCCAGAACGATGCAATTTTTGAACTCGCAGGAGTTTCCAAGCACAACGCCGTTGCCCACGATGACATTCTCGCGGATGTAGCAACCGTTGCGAATCTCGCAGTTTTCACCGATCCACGCGGGGCCTTTGATCATTGCGCCATGTTCGATGACCGTGCCTTTGCCGATAAAGACCGCGTCGCTTATGAAGGGCTTCCCCACCAGCCTCCCCTCGACCGCGGGCTTCATGCGAAAGCGCAGGTAGCTGGCGATCTGTTTCAGGGCGTCCCACACGGGAGCGCCGCCCTCGAAAAGCTTCTGGTGCTCAGTATGGTTGAGATCGAGAAAATCCTGCGCGGCGAACATAAGGTATGGGGAGCCTGTCTATGCAGACGCCGGGGTAAGTTTCTGCCCTTCTTTTGTATCCTTTACTATCCAGCCTGACAGCTCGATTTCCGCGCGTAAACTATCGCTCAGCTTCCAATCCTTGGCCTCGCGAGCTGCTTTCCGGCGGCTGACCAGGGCTTGAGTGTGTTCCGGGACCGGGGTGGCGTCCGGGTCCAGCGCGAGCGTCGTGTTTATGCGCTCCCACCAACATAGCAGGGCTTTTGCATCGCCGGGCGCGAACTGCTCTGCGTCCATGGCCCGATTGGTTTCCCGGATAATATCAAAGAGATGTCCGAGCGCTCCGAAGACGTTCAAATCATCGTTCAGCGCGTCGTCGTCACTTTGCCTGTGAAGGGTGCGCGTAAGGCGAAGGAGAGGACGCTGCAAGCGCGCCCACCCGGGCGCGCCACTCGTCAATCCTCGCGAGCGAGTTCCGCGCGGCTGGGAGACTTTCGCTGGTGAAGTTAAGAGGCAGCCTGTAATTGCTGAGGAGCGCGTAACGCACCTCACGACCGGTATAACCCTTTGCAAGCAGATCGCGCAGCGTGAAAAAGTTACCAAGCGATTTGGCCATTTTCTGACCATCGACCACAAGGTGCCCACAGTGCGCCCAATAGCGAACAAACTGCTCGCCGGTGCAGGCTTCCGACTGCGCGATCTCCGCTTCGTGATGCGGAAAGATATTGTCCACGGCTCCGCAATGAATATCCAGGCGCGGCCCCAGGATCGCGGTTGCCATCGCGCTGCACTCTATATGCCAGCCAGGCCTGCCCCTGCCCCAGGGACTTTCCCAGCCCACGCCGCCATCCGCCTCTGTCCACGCTTTCCACAGCGCAAAGTCGCCTATGCTCTCCTTCTCATACTCGTCATTTCTCACGCGACCGCTCGGGCGAAGCTCGTCTAGGTTCAGATGCGCGAGACGGCCATACTTGGCAAAGGCGCTGATCCTGTAATAAACCGACCCGTCCTCAGCCTGGTAAGCGAAGTCGCGAGCAATCAGCAACTCGATCATTTCGATCATCTTCGCGATATAAATACCCTCCGTTGCGGCCGGGTAATGAGCAGCTTGCCGGATGCGAAGCAGCTTCAGGTCTTCGAAGAACGCATCCTTGAATGGCTGTGTAAAATCGGCGAGAGGCAGGCCCGCCGCCCGGCTGGATCGGATCGTTTTGTCATCCACATCCGTTAGATTCATGACGCGTTCCACCTTGAACCCGAGATAATCGAGGTGACGTTCCAGCACATCTTCAAAGACGTAAGCCCGGAAATTTCCGATGTGGGCGTGGTTGTAAACCGTTGGCCCGCATGAGTACATCGTCACTCTCTTTCCGATGATATCCAGCGGCTCGAAGAGCTCCAGAGATCGGGTGTAGGTGTTGAAAAGATGAAGAGACATTCGCCCGCTCCCCGCGATCAGATCGGGATCGGCACAGCCGACGTTTCTTCATCCGGCATTTGAATGCTCGCCACAGCGAACGCGGCGATCCCCTCGCCCCGGCCGATGAAGCCGAGTTGCTCGTTGGTCGTCGCTTTTATTCCCACTCTGGCAGGGCGGATTTTGAGGGCGAGCGCGAGCGCATCGCGCATCCGCCCTAGATGCGGAGAGATTTTAGGCGCCTCGGCGATGAGAGTCGCGTCAATGTTGACTATGGTTCCTCCGCTCGCCCGCAACAGGGCTGCGACCTTCTCAAGAATCGCGAGACTGCTAATGCCTCGAATCGACTCGTCCGTGTTCGGGAAGTGATGACCTATATCGCTTTCCCCGGCGGCTCCCAACAGGGCGTCGGCGATTGCGTGGATCAGGACGTCCGCGTCCGAATGCCCCTCAAGACCGCGCGAGTGCGGGATCTCAACGCCGCCCAAAACCAACTTCCGTCCCTCAACGAGACGATGCACGTCGTAGCCTATGCCTGAGAGATTCATAGAAAGCGATTATGCCGAGATGTCGATTTTCCCGTTGTAGGCGACCACGGAGAACTTGTCCTTCATATCAGGGCGCGGCGTCAAACTGGCGGAGCCGCCAGCGGCCTCCACGAGGATCTTGCCCGCAGCGACATCCCACAGGCTAACCGCCTGTTCGATGTAGGCATCGAGTCTTCCACAAGCCACATATGCCATATCGAGCGCGGCGCTTCCCATGAGCCTGCATTTGCGCGCCCGATAAACCATCTTCTCCAGCAGCGGCAGGCCTGAGTCGATCGTTGTCTTTGTCTTTGAAAAGCCGACCGAAACGATGGAATCGGAAAGCTGAGTCCTCGCGCTCACAGAACAGGGGACACCATTCAACACGGCGGGAGAGCCTTTCTTGACACTCCATATCTCGTCGCGCATCGGATCGTAGATCACCCCGACGATAATCTCTTCGCCGTGCCGCAAGGCGATGGAAATGCAAAAGTGCGGGATGCTGTAGAAGTAGTTTACGGTGCCGTCTATGGGATCGACGATCCAGTGGTAAGCGCTTTGTTGGTTACCGGCCAGGCCCTCCTCCCCATAGATGGCATGATCCGGAAATAGACCCAGGAGATACTCCGTGATCAGTTCCTGGGAGCGCACGTCGAGATCCAGTTTAATGTCGTGCGCCTCGAACGCGGAGACGTCCAGAGGACGCCCAAAATTCGCCCGGAGAAGTTCACCTGCTTTGTGGGCCGCGCCAGTCGCCGCGTCGAGAAAATCAGTCATGAGGTGGACTCTACAAAAAAAAGATGGGAGGAGAATAAAATTCTCCCCCCATTAGGTATGAAGGCTATCCTGAGGCGAGAAGACTATTTCTTCTTCGCGGTCTTGGATGCTGGCTTCTTGGCTGGTGCTGCTGGTTTTGCGGCCGGTTTTTTAGCGGCGAGCTTTTTGGCAGGGGCTTTCTTTGTTGCCATTTATAATCCCCCCTTTCGGTCCGCAAGTAGCGGTGTCTGGAAATTTTGAGAACATCGACTTCAAGCAATTTTGTTCTAGTGAATAAATAATGTTGCGTCAATGTTTTTCTTGCAGTAGCTCGAAAATTCTGACGAGCCTCCCCGCCAAAACGGTTTTCTTCTCGAGCGCGAGATGCCGGGTTTCTCCGTTCCGAAAGAGGAGCGTCAATTCGTTATCATCGCTCTCCAGGCCAGCATCCATGCGGCTTACATCGTTTCCGACGATGAGATCGCAGTCCTTTCCGAACAGCTTTTTAGCCGCGTTTTCGAGCAGCGATTCTGTCTCCGCTGCGAAGCCGACAATAATCGGTTTTTTTTTCGTGAAAACGAGTGAGCCAAGGATATCGCGAGCGCGCGCCAGATCGACACGGAGACTTTCAGCATCTTTCTTGATCTTGCTCGCGCTGTACATCGCCGGCTTATAGTCGGCAACCGCGGCTGCCATGACCAGGATGTCGGCATCCTCAGCTCGCGCCTGGACTGCCTCGAACATATCGTCGCCCGTGATAACGGAAACGAGCAGCGCTCCGGCAGGCGGGAGAAGGCACACCGGGCCTGACACGAGGGTGACTTCATGCCCGCTGGCAATGGCCGCTGACGCAATTGCATAGCCCATCTTGCCAGACGAGCGATTGCTTATAAAGCGCACCGGATCGATTGGTTCGCGCGTCGGCCCCGCTGTGATGAGCATCTTCAAAGAGGGTGGGATGCGTCTCGCGCTTTACGGAGTGGGCGACCCCTCAATCCTTCAATATCTCCGCGACTCTTGCGACGATCCCATCCACGTCCCACAAACGCCCAAGACCTTCATACCCGCATGCAAGCATGCCTGCTTCGGGTCCAATAAACTCGACTCCGCGCGCCTTGAGGGTCGCCACGTTTTGGCGCGTCGCCGGGTGCTCCCACATTTTGCCATTCATCGCCGGAGCAACCAGAACGGGAGCAAGAGTGGCAAGGACGATCTCGGTGAGAGGATTTGCCGCAAGGCCATGAGCCATCTCCGCAATAATATTCGCGGTTGCTGGCGCAATGAGGAGAAGGTTTGCGCGATCGGCCAGATCGATATGGCCAGGCCGCCACGTTTCCCGTTCATCGAACACACTTGTCATCACCGGGTTGCGGGAGAGGGTTTGAAGAGTCAGCGGCCCGAGGAACTTCGCAGCCTCGTGGGTCATAACCGTGAAGACGTCGTGACCGGCCTTCACGAGCTTGCTGACCACTTCTGCCGCTTTGTAGGCGGCGATGGAGCCAGTGACGCCCACGACGACGACCTTCCTTTGCGCCTCTGCTTGCATTTCAGCCCAGAAGCAGACGCTTGCTCAGGTAGCGCTCGGCGCGCATGATGGCTCTGAACTTCAGCAAATCCTCTTCCACTGAGCCGCTGATTATTGTGTACCGGTAATCACGCCACCTCTCCATCTCCTCGGAAGCCCTGACGAGCCGCTGCTCAATTTGATCGGGTGTCTCCGTCCCTCGTTTGACCAGCCTGCGTCTGAGTTCCTCCCGGTTCGGCGGCATGATGAACACATCCGCGAGAGCATCTCTGATTGTATCCGTCGCGCCGCTCCGAATCATCGTCGCGCCCTGGGTATCGATATCCACCAGAACGTCCACGCCGCCATGAAGATTATTCAGCACCGTATCGCGCAGAGTCCCATACCGCCTTCCATGAACCAGGGCATGCTCCAGGAAATCTCCCGCGGCGAGATGCCGGTCGAACTCCTGATCAGTAAGGAAATAGTAATCTTCCCCGGATATTTCACCAGGCCGGGCAGGGCGCGTCGTGCAGGAGACCGAATAGACGAAATCGCGCGTCTGCCTGAGAGCGTCGCAAAGGGTCGTCTTGCCCGCTCCGGAGGGAGCGGAAACGACAAACAGAATACCATGACGGCGGACCTCGTTATTCAATGTTTTGAACCTGTTCGCGAATCTTCTCCATCTCCGCTTTGCACGTTACCACCAATTGGGAGATTTCCGCGTCATTGGCTTTTGCTCCAAGCGTGTTGAGTTCGCGTGAGATTTCCTGATTGATGAAATCGAGAGTGCGCCCCACCGGCTCCTCCTTGCGGAGATGGTGAGCAAACTGCGCGAGATGGCTGTCGAGGCGTATGAGTTCCTCGGACACGTCGGACTTGTCGGCGAAGAAAATAACTTCTTTCGCGATGCGCTCATCATCGGGCGGCAGATCGATGCCGGCGCGCTGTATCCTCTCGTGCAGAGTCTGCCTGAATTTGCGCGCGACGAGCGGATGGAGCTGCCGTATCTTGCGAAGCGCCTGCCGCACGGTCTTCAGGCGGGTGATGAGGTCCTTTGCGAGGTGCTTGCCTTCCCGGACTCGCATTTTCACCAAGTCCTGGAGCGCCTCACGCAACGCGCCCTCAAGGTGCTCCCAGGCGGTTTCCATCGATAGGTCTTCCTCTGGGACTCTGAGGACGCCGGGGGCCCGGAGGATCGTCTCTATGGTGATCTCGCCGCTGGCCTTCAGTTCCTTCTGCAGGTCCAGCATTGCCCGAAAGTAACTGGCCGCCAGAGCGGAATCGAGGGCAGGCTTTGTGGTGGAGGCGGAGTGCTGCCAGACGACCATCACACTGAGACGCCCTCGCGCCACGTGAGAGTGGATGGTGTCGCGCACGCGCGCCTCGAGTTGAGCGAGCTCTCGTGGCAGGTTCACCGTGATGTCGCTCTGTTTACGATTGACCGAATTCAATTCGACACTGAATTTAGTCCCGTTGTAAGCGCTCTGGCCGCGACCGTAACCGGTCATGCTTCTCATCGAAGCAGATTAAAAATGCGCCAGAAAATTACAAATAGAATCCGCGACGTCCCCGCCAAATAGCAGTCAATCCGCAGACAAAATGAAATCCCGAACCATCCAGCCAGCGTATCGCGCCCCTGCCCGCAGGGCCCCGGATAACGCTCTGTCTCCCCTCGCCACCCAGGCTCTCCTCATCTTCATCCTCGCGGTGTCCATCTATATACCCGTGATGTCCGGGGACTTCATCTGGGATGACGACCAGTTGCTGACACAGAATCCGATGATGCCGGATCCGCTCGGCCTGCTGAAGCTCTGGTTCGCTCCGACGACCGCGGACTACTTCCCCTTCACCTCAAGCACCCTGTGGGTGGAATGGAGAATGTGGGGATTGAGCGGGCCTGGGTATCACGTCACCAACATCATCCTGCACGGGCTGGACGCGGTGCTGCTCCTGTACCTGCTGTCCAAGCTCAAGATGCCGGGCGCCTGGCTTGCGGCGTTACTCTTCGCGACTCACCCTGTGAACGCGGAATCGGTCGCATGGATCTCTGAGCGCAAGAATACGCTATCGATGCTGTTCTATCTGCTAACCTTCATGACTTTCATCGACTTTGAGGAACGCCAGGATCGGCGCTACTACTGGGTTTCGCTGGCGATGTTCTTTCTTGCGCTTACCGCCAAGACCTCGGTGGTCATGCTGCCATTTATCCTTCTCCTGCTGGCATGGTATCGCAGGGGCGAGATCACCCGGAAGGACCTAAACCTTTCCCTGCCATTCTTCGGGGTTGCGTTGGTGATGGGAATCGTAACTGTGTTTTTCCAGTATTACCGCGCCATCGGCGGGGAAGTGATACATATAGGCGGCCCTTTCTCGCGATTGGCGGGAGCTGGCATGGCTGTCTGGTTTTATCTGGGGAAGATTCTCTGGCCGTTGAACCTGATAGAGATCTATCCGAACTGGGAGATCGATCCCCCCAGCGCATGGATGTTCCTCCCTGGCCTTGCCCTCGTGGCGGTGTGCTATGCGTGCTGGCGGTTCCGGGACGTCTGGGGACGGGGGCCGCTGTTTGCGCTCGGCTATTTCATCATCAGTCTCGCGCCAGTGCTGGGCTTCGTGAAGATGTCGTACATGCGTCTGACGCTGGTCGCGGATCACCTCCAATACGTGCCGATGGTGGGGATCGTAACCTTGCTCGCCGCAGGTGGCGCGATGCTCTACCAGCGCGCCCCAGCTTCACTTCGCCCGGCCCTCGTGGGAGCAGTCATTCTCATCATCGGTTCACTGTCGTGGATGACGTGGGCCCGGGCGGAAGCGCATCATGACGAGGGCTCCTTGTGGTCTGATACATTGCAGAAAAACCCAGACACCTGGCAGGGGAACAATCACTACGGAGCGTGGCTGTACGGTCACAACCAACAGAGCGCGGCAAAGCCTTACTTTGAAAAAGCTTTGCGGCTAAAACCTGAGAATCCGGAAGTGCATAATAACGTCGGTCTCGCCTGGGCGACACAGGGCAATCTGGATCTGGCAATCCCGGAGTATCGCAGGGCCACCGAGATCAAGCCCGACAATGTTCCCATTCGCACAAACCTGGCGAATGCCCTTGCGTCAAAGGCTCGCGAACTGACGGAGAGAAAGGACTTTGAGGGCGCCGCTCCGTTCATGGCGGAAGCGATCTCCCAGTTTAAAGAATGCGTTAATCTGGCGCCGCAGGACGCGGCGCTGCGCTGCAGCTACGCCTACGCGCTCTACATGGCCGGGCATGTTGATGAAGCGATCCCGCAATTGCAGGAAGCTCTGCGCATCAACCCGAACTTCGCGGCCGCGCGGCAGAATCTGAATTTGATCCTGCAAAAACGGCAGGCTGGCGGACACTAGGTTGCTCCATGAGGCCCACCGATCTGCCTGAGGGCGCCCAAGAACTGGGCGATTACGAATTGGCCACGCTGCGGCCACTCGCTCGCGAGATTCCGAACATCGATTTTGCGATTGCCGAGATCGCGAGGTTCGCGGCCGAACTGACGCTCCCCAAGGGCACCATCCACGTCATCAGCGACATCCATGGGGAGGACAAGAAGCTGAGGCATGTCATCAATAACGCATCCGGCACGCTGCGGCCGCTAGTCGAGCGGCTGTTCAAGGATAAGCTGGAGCCGCATCAGTTCCAAGAGTTCCTCACGCTGATCTTCTATCCCGCCGAAGTGGCCGGGAGGCTTGAAAACACGATGCGCGATCCGGTGGAGCAGAAAGCGTTCGCCATGCGGACGCTTCATGATCTGTTCGAGATCGTGCGGGTTCTCGCCGCGCGGCGCAGCCTCAAACATTCGACAAGGCTTTTTCCATCGGAATTCAGGGATCTGCTCGCCGAAATATTGCACGAGCCGTCTACTGAGCGGGAACGCTCGTATGTGGAGGCTATCGTGGATGAACTGGTGAAGCGAGATCGGGTGCTGCATCTCATCCATCTCACCGGTCGCGTGATCCGCAACCTGGCGATCGATGAGCTCATTATAGCCGGAGATTGCTGGGATCGCGGGGCGCGTGGCGACCGGGTGGTTGATTACCTGATGCAGCAGCCAAACGTCTCTTTCGTGTGGGGCAATCACGACATGGCATGGCTTGGCGCCAGCCTGGGACACGAGGCGCTCATCTGCCACGTATTGCGTGTTTCACTGCGTTACCGCCGCCTCTTTCAACTGGAGGAGGGTTACGGGATCCTTTTGCAGCCGTTGGAGTTTCTCACGAGGAAAGCTTACGCCGAAGATCCGGCGGTCGCGTTCGCGGGCAAGAACACGGGGATGCGCGAAGACATCACGGTCGCGCGCATGCAGAAGGCGATCGCGATCATGCAGTTCAAGCTTGAGGGGCAGTTGATGGCGCGTCATCCGGAGTGGGGCATGGAACACAGAAGACTGCTGCACCAGATCAATCGCGCCGCTGGAACGATCCACGTGGACGGCGTGGATTACCCGCTGGCAGACTCGTTGTTCCCAACGATCGATCCCGCCGATCCTTATACGCTGACTGACGATGAAACCGCGTGCCTGGAACGGATCCGCAGCTCCTTTACGACAAGCCAGAAACTCAGGGAGCAGATGCGCTGGATGGTGGCGAATGGCCACATGTATCTCTGCCGCGACGAGCATCTCATTTTCCATGGATGCATCCCCGCTGGAGAAGATGGGGAGTTTCTCCCGATGGCGGTAAGCGGTCGCGAATACAGGGGCCGGGCGCTCTTCGAGGCGATTGAGCGATCTGTGTACGGCCTGATGGATGGGCATTCCCATGAAGACCTTGATCTTCTGTGGTATCTCTGGAGCGGACCGCGTTCCCCGCTGTTTGGCAAAGATCGCATCACCACGCTCGAACGTGATCTTATCAAGGACTCGCGTCCTCATCACGAGAGCAAGGACCCCTATTTCAGGCTCATTCACGAGGCTTGGTTCTGCGAAAAAATTCTCGCGGAGTTCGGAGTTGATGCCGAGCACGGTCTCATCGTGAACGGACACGTGCCGGTTCAGGTGGAGAAGGGCGAGTCACCGCTGAAACGGAGTGGCAAAGCCATCACGATAGATGGGGCGTTTTCCGAAGCCTACGGGGATCACGGCTTCACACTGGTGCTGGAGCCTCATCGCACGATTCTCGCCCGCCATCATCGTTTCGAATCCATTGAAGCCGCGATCAGCAATGGGGCAGATATCATCCCCAGCATCACTGTGGTGCGCGAGTGGGCCAAACCCAGGCGCGTGGCGGACAGCCAGCGCGGGAAGGATCTCCGGGCGGCGATCGCCCATATCGAACGACTGATCGGCGCCTACAAAACCAACGCGATCAAGCAACGGTGGGTTGTTTCCTGAACTTCCGGGGGTGATTGACAGAGCGCCCTCCGGGCAGGTAGAAACGGGCAATGAGCATCGTAAAAGAATTCAAGACATTCATCAGCCGTGGAAACGTCGTCGATCTGGCAGTGGGCGTTATCATCGGAGCGGCTTTCGGCAAGATTGTCACCTCACTGGTGGCGGACATCATCATGCCCCCCGTCGGTCTCCTCGTGGGCGGGATTAATTTCACCGCGCTTAAATGGAGAATCGGCGGCTTCGACGATAAGCCTGTCACGATCAATTACGGTAATTTCCTTCAAAACACGATCGATTTTCTTCTCGTGGCGATGGCGATCTTTCTTCTCGTTAAATTCGTAAACCACTTCAAAAAGGAAGAGGCTGCCGCGCCTGCTCCGATTCCAGCCGACGTTATCCTGCTGACCGAAATTCGTGATTTGCTGAAGAGCAAGTAGCGCAGGCGGGCTGCCGCGCGGAGGTCGTCGGCTCTTCAGGCAGAGAGCCCTCATCAGGTGGCAATCGCGGCAAAGAACGGGTTGTGTTCCAACTCCTGTCCGACCGTGGTCAAAGGGCCGTGCCCGGGGCAAAGGATTGTCTCGGCGGGAAGGGTAAAAATCTGTTCCCGATTCGTTCGGAGGGCATCCTGATAGGAGACAACGCCTCCACCCATTGAGCCTGCAAATAAAGCGTCGCCCACTACGGCTAATTCCTTTCTCAGCCCGGAAACTACATACGTAATCCCTCCCGCGGAATGGCCACACGTCAGCCGACTTTCCACACGCAGTTCGCCCGCCTTGAAGATGCGACCCGGCTCGAACGCCTCCGCTTCATCAAGACGCTCTCGGGAACACGCGAACGCGGCGGCTCCGGTTTTTTCAAGCAAACGATCGAGATCAAAGATGTGGTCGCCGTGCGCGTGAGTGATGAGGATTAACGAAAGCGTCAATCCCCGCGAAGCGAGAATCTCCAACATATCCGAAACATCGGCGCCTGTGTCGACTGCGATCGCCACGCTGTTTGCGGAATCCCAAAGCAGGTAGGCGTTCACAGTGATGTCGTCGAATGGGGTATTAAATGTTGCAAAACCATCGAACGCGGGTGGTTGCGTTGGGAACCACTCCCGGCGCGCCAGGATGCATAGCGCTTCCGGATCAAGCGCAAGGGAAGACGCCAGCCTCCTGACGGTTTTCTCGTCGAAATCTCCGTCGAGGACGCGGCGCGCATCTTGTTCAGCGACGCCCGCTCTCTTCGCGAGTTCGCTGGTTGAAAATCGCAGTCCTCGCTGAGCTTTGCCAATTACATCCGCAAAACCGTCCTCAAGGGGGATTAGCATCCTCGGATTTTAGAACGGGCTTGGCGACGCTTCAACACACCGGTTCGAAATGAGACGCTTGCCATAAAGCCATAAATATGGGATGTTAGCGTGTGAAAACGACACTGGAAATCCCCGATGATCTTTACCGGATGGCGAAAGTGCATGCCGCGCATGAAAACCGCAGAATGCGTGACCTTGTATCAGAAGGCCTGCGACACGTGCTCGGAGTGGACGGGGAGAAGACGGGTTCTTCACGCGTCGAGGAGTCAGCGGCAACCATGCATGCCGGAAGTCCGCGCCACGCGCTGGACAAGGAACTTCTGGCGGAACTCAGTTCCCTTGGCGTGCTGTGGGGAGTCACGCCCGCCGAAGCGGTTCGCCGGGTCGCGCGAGTAGCCCGCGACGCGAACGCCTCTCGAAGCCGGGCGCTTGAGGTGCTCTCAAAGATACAGCGCGAGCCTCTTTATCCCGCCGGCCGGGTGCAGAGGATGATAGAAGAAGCCGACCGGCTTCGAAAAGAATCGTGGGATTGAGGAACAGCGCGTCTCGTGGCTGAGTTGCACTTTGACACGAACGCGCTGATCGCGCTGGCTGACCCGTATCTGCGGTTGTTTCAACTCGCCAATGAACGCATCCGTTTGGGCGATGTGCCCGCCGCCTGCGCCATCGCCTGGCACGAATTCACGCGCGGTGAAGCAAGCGCCGAACATCTTGCCCACGCCCGAGAGGTGCTCGACGGCAGAATCGTCGCGCTGGATCGCGAGGCGGCGGAGCTGGCAGCGGTTCTATTCAGTGATACAGGACGCCGCCGCTCTTCAACCCCGGATTGTCTGATCGCCGCCACCGCAATCCAGGCAGGGGCAACCCTGCTCACTGCAAACCGAAGCGATTTCATGCGATTCGAATCGCACGGTCTCCGGTTGCTTACACCAACTTAAATAACGCAAGCGAGATGGGACCACCAACCACGCCGGAGCCGACCCATTAAAAGAACTTGTAAGAAAATGGGCGGAGAAAGAAAATACGGAAAACCGCCTGGGCAATCTGCGGGCCCGCCCCCTCATGAAACTACTTGACCGGAAGAATAAGCCGGCCCGATGAACACGATTCGCGCGGCGCAAAAAATGGTTGCAATCCTGGCGGCGTCCTCTGGGTCCCTGTCCTCGTCCACGCCGCACCGCGCCCGGCTTCCCCACTGACAAGTGGGTGAAGGCGAAGGTGCCGGGGACATTAATGGAGGCTTAAGTGGCGGCAGGGATCGAGAAGGAACCGAGCTATGGCGAAAACGCCTATAAGATCGACAAGAAGAAGTACCATTGGCAATTCTGGTACCCGAACCGAATTCCAGACGCCGGCGGCTTTTACCGTGGCCGGACAGGTCGAAGCGCAGAACCACTCCACAAACGCGGGCAAGGGCGGTATGCGCGGCTGCTTGCGACAACCCAAGGGAGGTTCGGTACCAAATTTCCGAGTTTCAGGTTTACGCGAAAGTAGCGATTTCGAATCGCGTGGACTGGTTTACACCGTGGAGGCAGGAAAGAAGCTTGCATCCCATCTGCCGGATTGCCAGGATCGCCGTCCCAAACTGAAGGTTCAGACGACGAGTGACGTCCGGGGACGTCCTGATAATTGATGGCTGAAGTAGTTTGAACGACTCCTGGTTATGGAAATCCGAGCCCCTATGCACAATTTCGATGAGCGACGCGCTTCAAGCTCCAGATCGGGCCGGTGCAGGATTTCATTGCCCAGGCGCGGAAGCAGCACGAGATCTCTGGAGCGGCAGCTATCTCTCTCCTGGCTCATGGCTGCTGGAATCGCCAGGCTTCTGGAGTTGGATGGCAACTCATCTTCCCGGCTGAAGAAGGCCAGCCCCTTATCGCATTCCACAGAGACGGCGCGAAAGCCACGGACAGTCGCGCTCCTCCTCACGCCCGAATTTGCCGAACATCCTCGTAGCGAGTGTCCCATTGGACTTAGCGGAAAGCGTTGCCCGGGAAGTGGCTGACGAGATCAAGACCGAGTGGAAGAAAATTGCCGCGACGCGGTGGGACAAGCGCCGGGAGCTAAACTTGGAAGAACAGCTCGAACGGAGCTTCCGTGATGGAGGCTCAGAACCACCTGTCGATCTCGTGGCAAGTCACTCCGGAACAGAAGGACTATGCCGCAACTTTTGCCCGCAATGCCTGGCAACTCGACGCCGCGCGGCAAACTCGCGAATTCAGGGCTCATGAAGGCGGGAAATGGAGAATCGGCAGCGACAAGGACTCGCTCAACGGAAAAGACGAGGCGATCGCGGGGGGAGCACACTTACGGAAAGAGACTTAAGGCAACCTTATGCGAGCCTGTTCAAACACGATGACCACCTTGGGGCTATGCACGTTGGTGAAGAGGGTGTGGCATAAGGTCTATCTGGAAGAAAAAGTTGGAAGCATCGCTGTTCCGAGCACCAGGGGTATCGCCAGACACAAGCCCGAATCGGACGGGGGAGATGATGATTTGGATGGAATGTCTGGTGAAACCTACTTCGCCGTTCTGACTTTGGACGGAGATGAGATTGGCCGGTGGATCAGCGGAGACTTCACGGCTGTCACGCCCGAGCATCACCGCAACTTTAGCCACATTCTGAGCGTGTTCGCCCTCCATGACGCCCGGCGGGTGGTGGAAGAGCACGATGGGAGGCTGATCTACGCGGGCGGCGACGATGTTCTCGCCTTGCTGCCCGCTGACACCGCCCTGGATTGCGCGCTGGCGCTTCGGAACGCTTTTCGCGCGGCAACGGCCGGCATGAAAGGCGCTGGCGGGAAGTCACTGGACTGTTCCGCCGGCATCGCGATCGTGCACTTTAAGTCACCGCTCCAGGATATTGTCCGCGAGGTAGACGCGCCGAAAAACGCGAGAAGCTCCCGGCTGGGGGATGGGGCTGCGGGAAGTCGGCGGTCGCCATCACCCTCATGAAACGCAGTGGTGAAATCACAGAGTGGGGTTGCCGATGGGACGACCAGCAGGTCTCGCATTGGTACGACGCCATCGCCGGATCGGAAGAAGCGCTGAGCGGCAAGTTCCGCGACCGCGTCTGTGACTTTTTCCCGCTTGAGCCGGACCCGGACAAACCGGAAGTGGTCTCTCCCGGCAAACAGGACGCGCCCGGCTTCGATGCCGCAGCTGTCATTTCCACGGAGTTCAGGCACGCCGCGGAGCGGCAGGGCTCAACGCAAATTGCCAACCGGCTGGATGAGCCCCTCGCCCGGTACCTTGGAGCGCTTGTTTGTATCCCAGCAGAAGTCACCGGGACTGCCGGCTGTTGTGTGAAACGGTTGCATTCACAAAGCGGACCAAGACGTATGACGCGGAGGAAGAACCATGCGACCCCAACACCATCCTGCTCTGAACCGACCGATGTCCTGTTTTTCCGGGGACTGGACGCCCCATGAGCGGCTCGCTTTCGGGACACGGCTCGGCGTGGCCGCTGCCCAACGTGACCAGCGCGGCGCTTGACGTGGCGCTGCATCGGGCGGGCTTTGCGGCGGATGGGCACACCCATCGCGCGTCACGCAGCGGCCACATCCATAGCGAAGATCGGGACACTCAGGCCCGAAAGTTTGGCTCGCTGGCGACAGCGGGTCCGTTCCCGGTCGTTACCGCGACAAAGCCGCAGGGCGGAGAAGAGGATCGCGCCTGGTTTTTCCCCCGTCCGCTCGATGCCGGAGGCGAGGCGCCTGTGCTACTTCCCGGTTAGAGGAAACAAAGGAAGCTCTAGTTTGCCTCAACCGCTCCAGATACGCGGCCGCCAACTCGCAGCCTGCTTCATAGACGACGTTGTAGGCTCGTGGAATTCGGCGGCGTTCCACAACATATCTTCGGCCTCTCTTCCAAGGCGACGGTTTGCTCCAAGGATGACTCGGAGCTTGCCGATACAGAGCACAGTTACGGCATTGGGATCGATCCCGCCACCGGCACGGTAGGGAAGGCCTGTTGATCCTCGCACTCTCGCGTCGCAGCCGCGTTTCACTGGGGCTGCTGGCAAGAAGCCAAAGATCGGGGAATTGGCGATGCGGACTTCATAGAGAAGCTGTTCGAAAGCGGGAACCGCATCATCGTGGGCGGCCAGCAACGAACCTGCTCCGCCCGCCGGATCGTTTCGGAGGGCAAGCTGCCGCTCCCCGCTGGAATGGGCGATGGCTTCGCTGTGGATGGGACGAGTCATCTCGTGAAGTGGATTTTGCTGACACCCGCGATCTGGCCGCAAATTCCGGAAGGAATATCCAGGAGGGGCACTCCCACGAAGTTCCACCCGGGAGGCTGGCTGCCGAACTGGATTTCCCCCGACTCGGGAGAGGTCTTACTCCAGACGATAAGTTTCGAAGAACGCCGCAGCCGCCGAACCCTGAACTATGGCGGCAAGGGCTATTCTTCAACGCCGAACATCAGCGCGAGGCTGGTCGCGGCCATGGTGGGCAAGGCTGTTCCCGTTACGGGATACGCTCTGCCCATTGAGGGAGACGTCGAAAGAGAAGGCGGCGGAGCAAAGTCCGCGCATCTCGCCGTCCCCGCGGGTTCCGTGTATTACTTCGAAGCTGGCACGGCCGATGACGCGGTAAAGCTCGCGGCGGCGCTAAACTGGCACGGCCGGGACAAGGATTTTAGAGCCATCGGAAATCGCCGCAGCACGGTTATGGGCGAAAAGGGTTTGGACCGGCATCTGCGGATCGTGGAAGTTTCACAGCGGGGACGTCCCCGGACGTTCTTCGCCGTGACGCGTCCGCCATTCAACGGCTAGAATCACAGAATCCACTTACATATGATGCAAACGAAACTTCTCTACATCTTTACACGCACGCCCCTGCACGTGGGCGCCGGGGCTAGCGTTGGGGCAATCGACCAGCCAGTGCAGCGGGAGCGGCATACGGGATTTCCGATCATACCGGCTAGTTCGCTGAAGGGCAGTTTCAGCGACGCATGGAATGATGATCTGCACGAGCAGGGAGATAAGAAGCATCTGCGGATAACGACCCGCGAAGTTGATGAAACAAAGCACGCCTCTGACAAACTCTCAGATGCGGGATGGCTGTTCGGTTCCAATAACGACAAAATGGCGCTCGCCGGTTCGCTGTTATTTTCAGAGGCGCGCCTCCTTGCTTTTCCCATCCGCTCAGCGCGCGGCTGTTTCGCCTGGATAACGTGTCCGCTGATGCTGCAAAGGGCGGCGCGGGACGGCGCGCTCGATCCAGATAGCTTGGGAGAACTGTCTGAGCCAAAAGATGGCGAGGCTCTATTCACCAATGGAAAGCTGGATATTGATGGGAAGATGGTTCTGGAGGATACACGTTTGCGCGGGCTGGGGATTGCCCATCCCCTGATTGCTGCCGCGTTTGCACAAAGATCGTTCCCGGAGAGGTATCTCCTGTGGGGTGAGATCGCTTCGCGGCTCTGTTATACTGCAGTCGGGATGATGAGTTTTTTTCGCCATATCCGCCTGCGAAGTCGCCGAGCATGTGCGTATTGACTCGATGAAACCGGAACCGCTGCAGGAGGCGCGCTTTTTAACCAGGAGAACGTACCAGAAACCCTGTTTTGCAGCTTGGTGACGGCAACTCATGGTCGGGGCCCCTTTACGGAGCGCGACGCCGCGCAGGCCCTCGACTGCTTTGGCAAGAAGCTTGCTGACCGTGGAAACGTCTTCCAATTCGGCGGAGACGCAACGACGGGATTGGGATACTGCTCACTAAACCTTCAGCCGGTAAAGTAGGAGGTATGCGATGACAAATCTGGAACAGATCAGAGCCAAACACGCGTTGGACTTTTGGGATGAGTTGAAACCCAACCCTGGAAACGGGCAAAGCCCGTTTAAAGGAGATCAAGGGTGAGAACGGCGGGGATGTCGTCCGTGGACTGGGATCGCTCATCCTCAACAACGGATTGCTTGCAACTCTCTCCTTTGCGCAGGAGAAAGGCAAAGGATACAAGACGTTCATGCAGGAAGTAGGCGAATTCCTGCAGTCGAAGGGTGACGGCGGTTTGAAGCTCTGGCCGGACGACACCAGCGATCTGAAAGCGTTCATCGAGAAGTTAACCAGCAGTGACTCGCTGGTGCTCCAGCAAGCCACGCAGGAGGCTCTCGCCTACCTTGGCTATCTCAAGCGATTCCGCAGGAGCTAACCGCGATGGCCCTCCACCTGCCAAAGGATACCAGCGCCACGCTCGGCGACAACGCAGTGAAGTGCGAATCTCGAAGTCTGCTCCTGGAGCGTTTCGCAGACCCGGGGGCAAAGGAAGAGGCAAGGAGGAAGTTCTTCGAGCGAGCAATCGCAAAGCCCGCGCTCTCTTTCAAACGCGAATCCTGGAAGTCCTTCCTTTCCAGCGCAGAGGACGTCCGGCGAGGTTGTGACGGGTCTTGCAGTCCCGCCTGATGGTGAATATGGCCGGCGGATCATGGAAAACGCCGGGATGTGTCTGGATCGTCTTACCGGCATCCCCTTCATACCCGGCAGCGCGGTGAAGGGCTGCGCCAGACGCAAGGCCATCCAGGCAGCGTCAGAACTCCCGTCCGACGAGCAAAAGATCACGCAACTGGAATCGCTCGCGCTCGTTTTTGGATGGGGCGACACAGATTGGAAAGAAGGCAGGAAGAAGGACAGAAGCGGCAACCTCGGTGAACTCCACTCGGATTTCGAGTTTGCGTGTGGCGAAGGAGCGCGCTGGGAAGAGATTCGCCCGGCCGTTGCGGAGCGCCTCGCAAGACGGTTGCGGCAGACTCCCAAAGGCGACCAACGGTTATGGAAACAACTTCCGGCCTGCGCGGGAAGGGTCTGTTTCCTTGCGGCGTATCCTCGCATCTCGCCTTCGCGTGATTTGGAGCTCGATGCGCTCACCTGTCACCACGTGCAGTACTACGGGGCAAAGAAATCGCCCGGTGGCGGCGCTCGAGATGCCCGTGGCGCTGGACACGGAGATCCGACACCCGTCATTTTTCCTACCGTCGCGGCGGGCCACGAGTTCGCTTTCCCTGTCCTCGGCAAGGACAAAGACTTGCTCGCCGCAGCGCGTGAATGGCTGCGTGGCGGCTTGGAAACGTTTGGAATCGGGGCAAAAACGGCTGCCGGTTATGGATGGTTTGACTGTTCCGCGCGGGAAGTCCCGACGGCCGTGGGCGAGTTCGCCGGCGACTACAACAAGGTGACGTTCCAAAATGCCGTTGTGGCTCGGCTGCAAAAAAAAGGCGAGTGGGAGCAGCTTAAAAAGGAGATCGATAAGCTC
>CAWHEP010000011.1:0-253132 GCA_963828525.1 uncultured Verrucomicrobiae bacterium | reverse complement strand
GCTACGACGTCATTGTTGATCCGGTTACAGATGGACTCGACAATGAACCTTTCGATGATGCCCAGCCACAAGTCTGGGTCTTTGATCGCATTGATGTCCGTAGTTCCTTGCTCAATGACATGGAGAATTGTGTCGTTCCAAGCGCGGTTGGTGATGCCTTCGTCCAGCCCGCCTCCCGGTTGCAAGAAACTTCGGTGAGGAGCGATAGGACTTCGCACTGGGAGGCGGTTTGTCAGGCGACATCGGAGGATCCCGATCCTTGCCGCTTCTCCAGTCCTTTGCGGACAGCGTCCGGCGAAAGTCAGGATGTTCGCGGGCTGTCTTGTGGCTCCAGACGACGCACCGGCCGCAGCATTCCGTGACCCCTTCATTCCCTTGCCGACTGCTCGCGCAACCCGTGTCTTATCGCCCTATCTCCGCCACCTCCAGATACTCTCCCGAATGAGGCCCTTGAGGACCGGACCCATTGGGGTCGACGGTCTCGGGTGGCGTGGGCGTCTGTCCCGGTGTTTGGATTCCCGGTGCCGGCATGATCGGCAGCACCGGAATTGGGGAAGAGTGGACGGTTCGAGCCACGAGGAGGAGTGGGTTTTTGGGCGAAGCGCCGGGGTTTCTTGCTGATGTTCCCATGGCTTATCTCTTGGGTGGTATTCCCGGGGTTCTCTTCATTACCTTGAGGAAGTCCTTTACGCTTTTTGTTTCCGTCTGTTTCCCAGCGGATGAGCAGTTCCTGGCATTTCGCTTTTTCCTCTGGGAATTGACTAAGATTTTCCACGGTTTGACAAGCCCACGGGCCGAATTCGTTCGGGTTCAAATTCGACAGGAATGCAGCGATGTTGGCGCGTGTGTACGGCTGGTGCTGCATCAAACACTGAAGACTGACCGGCTATTCCGATTGGTTTTTTCTGGAGTTCGCCAGCCTGAAGGATTCTCTCGGTGACGGCTTTTGCGAGGGTCTGCGCATCATTTTGGCTGAGTGCTTTGATTCTCGGCTCGTTGGCTCGGACTGTCATGTCGGCTCCCATGAGAACATCCAATAGTTCGCCGAGGTGTGCGGCACCGTCCAGACCGGGGATGCCCTTCTTTGTCCCGTGTAAGAAAGAGGTAAGGGCGGAGATCCTCATCCTTAAGCGTTGGTTGGATTTTTGACCATGCGACGATCCATGCGTCCTTTTGCCATTCCGGCTTTTGTCCATGCACGAGCTTGGCATCTGGTTTCGCGAGTGCCCCAGCCTCCAATGCGGCGATCTCCGGTGGTTTCCCGTCTGGTGCTTGTGGAACGATTCTCGTCAGTTCTTCGAAGAATGTGGAATGGAACCTCTCCGCAAGCATGATCTTTGCGAGGTGCGGAAGTTTGATTTCGCTTCCGAAGCCCCGCTCTACCGCAATTTCTCTGCGCAGGAGGACGGCGCTGATGAAGCGTTTGATTTGCCTTGGGTTCCCACTGTTCCTTCCGCGAGGATTCGATAAATTTGCCCTCCGAGGGTGATGATTTCGGAGAGGTCTTTTGCTTCTGTGTCAGGATGTTTTGAATCGCCGTCGCGTCGAGCACTTTGCCGAGCCATGGCTTGACCATGATTCCCCGTGCTTCTTTAAGAAGCTTTTGAAATGTCCCATTTTCGGGTCCAAGTTTCGCCTCCACCAGAAGCAGCGTGATGTACATCTGGGTCTCGTTGGAGCCGAGCGCTGGGATTCGGAACGGGATTTGGATCAACTTTTCGAGATAGTTTTGCGCGTAGGTGACCGGCCCGCTGCTTTGGGGAAGGTCGGGAAAGTGCCTTCGCACGGAGTAGTGGATCATAGCCTCATCTGCCGCCACTACGAACGCGGTGTTTCGAGCGAAGACGAAGAGTCTGATTGCCTCCAATGTTTCGATTGCTGTTTCTGGGAGGCAACGGTCGAGGTCGTCGATGAGCACGACCAGTTTCTTCAGCTTAGACTCGTCAATCAGCACGTCGAAGAGTTTCTCGAACTCCCCGGATTTCCTCGGGGATTCTCTTGACTTCGTTTTTCTTTATGATCCCAGAGGTTTTGTCCTTTTCGGGGTGTCACCCTTGTCGCTCTCGTCGTCGCCACTGGTCTTTTCTTTCGTTCCCAGCGCACCGATCACTTGAGCCGCGGCAAGTCCAACAGCACCGGCTGGGTGTGCTGCGATAACAAAGTAGTTCCTACCTTCAGGCCCATTTTTGCAAGTTTGAGGTAATCTAACCTCTTGAGCAAGTCGGTCGCGGTCTCTATGACTTTTCCGACCTCGCCCCGCCTGTCCCGGAGTTCCGTAATGATTGTTTCGATGAGAGCGGCCTTGGCGTCTTCGAATCCTTGGAACCGCCATCCATTGAATTTAATGCAAAGGACGTCCGGATCTTTTTTGAAGGCGGCTTGCGCCATTTCCCCAGAACACTGGATTTTCCTGCACCCCAGTCGCCATGGACCCCAATAGTGACCGGTTTTTCGCGACTTTCTTGGACAAGCCGCACCAATGTTTTAGCGATTGCTTCGTAGTGAAGCATATCCACCTCCGTCTCGTGATCGCTAATGAACATTCAGACCTCTCTGACAATGCGTTTATGCCTCTCGCACCGCGAATCGTCAAGTTCCTGGAACTTGCCTGCTGCTATCAGCCGGAGTGCACGGAGAAAATCTTTGATTTTATGTGCGAAACCGCTATTAGTTGTGGTTCCCTTTGAAAACATTCGTCCATAGCGTGGTTGTTGCCGAGTCTTCAAGGTATTCTCCCGCTTATTTGGCGGGTAATTGGACGGATAATCCAATAAGAAAGGAGGAGCCGCTATTATGAAAGAACCAGGTCTAGACGAGCGTCACCGTAATCAAAATGGGCGTATTGATCAAAAGCGCGGTGACACATTGAATAAGAACCTGTCGAAGCCGATCAAGGGATTCTCGCCGAACGCGAGACTCGACACGATCCGCGAAGAGACAGGCGAAACCAGCGAGCGTGCAATACGCGAAGCTGCCATGAATCGTAAGCCTTGAACGGACTTTGTTCGGTGTTTCGACAGAAGTGAGCGCCTGAGCGGATTGCTACGCTAGGCGTTCCATCTTTTTACGGACCAGTTTTTCGCCGGGCTTATTCATACGCCTTGGCTTTGGTCGCAGCCTGAGTTTTCAAAGGATGTGCTCCCATAGGCCCAAACTTCCATTCAACTTCGACGTTTTGACCAGCAGCATCCTCCAGAATAATCGCCTCGCTCACGCCAACCGTGGAAGGTTGATTGCTGACCGGAAAATAACCAAAACTCGTTCGGCTTATCCGCAATGTCGTCGATCATGTCGACAAACGCGCCGAAGAACGAATGATAGAGAACTCGAAAGGAGAATGCGCTCGGGTCGCCCGCAGGTCCCGGATTCATCGCCTGCAAAACTGTAATTCCGGGAAACCAGGGGATACCTGCAAACTTCTTCGGTGCTTTTTAGTTACAGCCGGTACCAACGGATAGGCTGATAGTGTTTGCTACCATTTCCGTCGAATATCCCTCTTCTTCTGATTTGGCGATGAGAAATTGTTTAGGGAAAATCGTCGGCCATTCGCTCCCACAACCTGTCTCGTTACGAGGACTCATTCCTGAACAACCTCCTGACCGACGAGGTTCGGACGTCGAGGTATAAAAAATTTCTTCAAGTCTGGCAAGAAAGAGACTTTCCGGTTCCCGTTCACCGCGCTCCCAGTGCGCCAGCGTGCTTTGATTGACTTCGATTTGGCATGAAAATTCCTTTTGGGTCATCCCGAGCGCCTGGCGGTGATTGACAAGCCTCTGCGACAAAGTGGCTCCGTTGTCGAACGGGTTGAAGCCGAGAAATTCTGTGACCTTAGCCATGTGATGGATTCGGGGAGAGGAGTGTCCCTTCTCCCAATTCACGACCGTCATTTCGTTGCCGCCGATAATTCCTGCCGCTCCCACTTGGGAGAGGTTCAAATCGAGCCGCCGTTTTCGGATCATCTCGCCGATGGATTTTGGATTGGCCGGATAGCCCTTTACCTGGGTAAGATAGATTTTCGATGAGCAACGCATCCCACGCAGTGTTGCCTTGCAAAAAGGCAATGCATCCATGTCCGTGCGGCTACTTCGGGGATCTGAAGCGGGAATGCCGGTGCAGCCCGAACCAGGTGCAAAAATACCGTCAGCGCATCTCCGGTCCCTTGCTGGATCGCATCGACATCCATGTCGAAGTGCCGGCCGTGCAATACAAGGACATCGCGAGCAACGTTGCCGGGGAAGCTTCGTCAGAAATCCGCGCGCGGGTCGGGAAAGCGCGCGAAATCCAGCAAGAGCGGTTCCGAGGCCGAACGAAGACAAGCTGCAACGCGAGGATGACGCCAAAGCTGCTAAAAACATTCTGCGCCCTGGACGACGCTGCCGCCGATCTCATCAAGATGGCGATGACCGAGTTGAACTTCAGCGCGCGCGCCTACGATCGCATCCTGAAGGTAGCGCGAACCATTGCGGATTTGGACAGCCAGGAGCAGATCAAGGCGCAGCATGTGAGCGAGGCGATCCAGTATCGGACGCTGGATCGGAATCTTTGGATGTGACCGCGCCAGGAGCATCCCCGACAAATTCGAGACATGGAAGTCCGTAGTGTTGAAGCAATCTTCCGGGCGTTGAACGAAGACGCTACGCGCTACATCGTAGTCGGCGGGCTGGCGGTTAACGCGCACGGTTACGAACGCTTCACCAAGGATGTGGACTTGGTGATCGGTCTTGAGCCCGGTAACATTCTTCGAGGACTGCGGGCCCTGATTCGTATTGGCTACACGCCCGCGATCCCAGTGTCGCCGGAAGAGTTTGCAGACGCCGGGAATCGAGAGATGTGGCGGCGAGAGAAAAACATGATCGTGCTGAAGCTTTGGAGTGACACGCATCGTCGAACACCTGTTGACGTCTTTGTTTATGAGCCATTCGACTTCGCCGCGGAGTATTCCACTGCGGAGCGAAAGCAAATATCGAAGGGTCTTTCGGCCCCTTTCATTCGCCGCGACTCGCTTCTGGCAATGAAGCGGGCAGCTGGACGTCCGCAAGACTTGGCCGACATCGACGCGCTTGAAGACATTTGGAGATTAAGCGAGGGTAGCAATAATGACAAAGGCTGAACTCTACGATCATCCTGGCTGGGAATGGTGTACGCCGGAAGGATCTCGAAAACAGGTGCTTCTCCTTGGCCTCGAGACTACTCTGCGCGAAAAGTTGGAATGGCTCGAAGAAGCCGAGACGCTCACCCTTCAAATGAAGGAAGGGCAAATCCGTCCCGACACTGCTGCGGGTATTTCTGCGACCTGAAGCGCGTGTCGGTGCAGCCAAAATCAGGTGCAGAAATACCGTCAATGACGGAGCTAAACTTCAGCGCCCGGGCGTACGACCGCATCCTTAAAGTCGCGAGAACCATCTCGGACCTGGACGGGCATGAGCATATCAAGGCGCAGCACGTCAGCGAAGCGATCCAATATCGGACGCTGGATCGGAACTTGTGGATGTGAACGGGGAATGCTGCATCCGAAGGCACTCGAAGGCATCCTCCTAGGCGTGACTTTTAGGATCGCGCAGTCGAGTTCACAAGCGAGCCGATCCTCGACGCCATGGAACGTGGGGGCTTAGGGCGGCCATGAATTGTCGGCCTCAAGTTGCGTTAAAGGCGGGACCGCTTAAACTCCAACGACGGAAGGCCAAGCCTTCAAACGCCACGACCGGTGCTTTCGCGATCTGAAGCGCGAATGTCGGCGCAGCGGAATCCAGACGCAGAAATATCGCTTCGGTTCTGTGTTCAGAACCCTCCCCATTTGGTGGGACGGCTGTGTCACAGGTCGCAAAATAGCCGGGAGCCATATCGCTTCTTTGCTGCGCATTGCCGCGGTCACGGATGCGGTTCTGTCCTCAGCGCTCGGCAGTAAAGCAACAGACTTTGAAGACACCGTCCTTCTATGAGGCGGCACGCGCGGCGTCGGTTGACGCCATTTTTACCCGGAACCCCTCTGACTTCCCCATCTCCGCCTAGCCTGCAATCTACGTGACCGCGGACGCTATTGAAATTTGTAGAGTCGCACGGGACAGCGTGGCGGCCACCGCGCATCACTCCGAAGCTGCTCAGAGCTTCCTGCAACCTCGAGATTGTTGCCTATCTCCACGCGCCAGTCTGTGAGGCACATGGGGAAGGCACCAAGTTAGCTCTATGCTACGACTGCAGGGTCGAGAGACAAAGCGACTTAGATGGACTTGCCGCTCGTCTCCTTGGTGCGGATCCGAATGACCTCCTCCAGGACTGAAACAAAGATCTTCCCGTCGCCGATTTTTCCGGTCTTCGCTGCTTTCAAGATGGCTTTGATGGCTTCATCGGCCAACTCGTCGGGTACGACGACGATGATCATTATCTTCGGGACGAAATCAACTTCGTATTCGGTTCCTCGGTAAATTTCTGTGTGGCCAAATTGCCTGCCGAAACCCTTCACGTCCAGCATTGTCATCCCGTCCACTCCGAGTTCCGTGAGCGCTTCCTTCACAGCCTCCACGCGGAAGGGTTTCACTATCGCTTCGATTTTTTTCATGTGCTTTTCTTACGATGCTCGGGCAAGTCCCGGGATCGGCTCGGCGCGCCGCGTTTGGCGCGGCGGCGCGTCCTTCGAGATAAATGGTCGCTGTGAAACGTCCGAATGTCCAGCCTCGGCGGGTTTATACCGGTTGGCTCGTATGGGGGACGGGGGCCGCCCCGAAGTAGAGCCAACCGACAAAGGCGAAAATAGGCAGGAGGATGGGAATGGAGAAGCGGACGACGTAGAAGAAGAAGTCCGGGGTGTGGACTTTGGAGTGTTCGGCGATGGCTTTAACCATAAGGTTTGGACCGTTGCCGATGTAGGTGAGGCTGCCGAAAAAGACGGCGCCGGTGGAAATGGCGACGAGATAGGTTGCGTGTTGAGCGAGAAATTGAAGAGTGTTAGCGGGGTTGTCGAGGTGCAGCCCGAAGCGACCGAAGGCGGCGGCGGCGAAGGTCATATAAGTGGGGGCGTTATCGAGAACGCCGGAGAGGAGTCCCGTGCACCAGAAGTAGCGGAGTTCGGTGTTGATTCCGAGCGCGCGGGAGTGGATCTCAAGATAATCGAGCACGGGGGTCATGGTGGCGAAGATGCCGACGAAGAGCCAGGCGATCTCCTTGATCGGGCCGAGGGAAAATTCGTTGGCTTTATGCACGCGCGCCGGGGTGCGTTTGAAGGAGACAATAGCGGCGGCGATCATGCCGGCTTCGCGAAAACCGCCGGGCAGGAAGACGGCGATGAGTATACCCGCAAGCGGGAGGAGGTTCAGAAGGCCCTCGAATTTCCAAGTGTCTGGCTCGGCGGTTCTCGCCATGCGGACGCGTTTGGGCGCCTGGAGAAAATTAATGCGATCGAGAGCGTAGAACGCCGCCAGCAGGAGGAACAGCGCGGTGGCCCAGGGTTTCCAGCAGTGCTGCAAGACCCACCAGAAGGGAACACCTTTCAGGTAGCCGAGAAAGAGGGGCGGGTCGCCGACGGGTGTGAGGCAACCGCCGACGTTGCTGACGATGTAAATGAAGAAAACCGTGTGGAGCGAGGTATAACGGTATTTGTTGAGGCGAATCCAGGGCCGCACCATGAGCATCGAGGCGCCGGTGGTGCCAAAGACGTTCGCGAGAAGGGCGCTGATGAGCAGATAGACGCAGTTGATCCACGGCCTGGCTTCGCCGCCTTTGACCCGTATGTGGATGCCGCTGGTGACGACGAAGAGAGAGCCGACCAGCGCGACGAAGCTGAGGTACTCGCCCGCGACGCCCACCATCCGCGCCGGAGAGCGGAGGACGACCAGGTAGTAGAGAACACTGACCGCCCCGAGGCCCAGGGAAATGTGTTGGAAGTGGCGCTCCCAGAAATGCTTCAAGAAGATCGGCATGGTCGCGATGGACAAAAGCATCAAGACAAAGGGGAGGCACATCCATAGGCTGAGGTCCATGGTCTTAGAAAGGCGGCTCGATCCGGCGGGTCATCGACCGGTGCTCCAATAGGCTGCCATCGTCCCCGCCACGGAGATGAGCGCGGCGCAGAGGACGAGCATCGCGGGAGCGCGGATCTCCGGTTCCTTTTTGTAGCGGAGCAGAAACCCGATGGCTCGTCCGCCGCAGAGCATCGTAGCAAGGAAAGAGGGAACCCACGTCATGTCACCCTGTTTCCCACTCGCCGTGAAGTAGCCGGCAAAGAGAAGGAAGGCGCTGCTCATAAGCAGATTTAAAAGAGTGGGCTTGCTGTTCGTAAGGCGCCAGGCAAACAGAGCCAGGAGAAGATTCGCGAGGGAACAGGTTATGAGGAAGAGGGCGAAATGATTCATCGGTTTTACAACTATAGCAGGGGAGTTCGCGGGGCGGAGATGATTCGACCCGGGGGGATCTTTGCAAAAAGAAGGGCGGCAGAGTATGGAAACTCCGACCGCCCTCCCGTTAGCATTATTTGTTACGGTTGCTTTTCAACAGCGGGCGCGGCGCAAGGTTTGAGCGCCGCGCCCGCGCAACGTTTGGATTTTAGTCGATCTGAGGCGAGGACTTGTCGGTGCAGCCGAAGTCGGGATATGCCTCCACACCCATTTCCGGAATATCGAGTCCAGCGATTTCATCCGCGCGCTTAGAGCGAATCGGGAAGATGAAGTTCGATATTTTGAACCAGGCCAAGCTGAAGAGGACGACGAAGATCGCGCATGTGCAGACGTCTATAAATTGCGCGCCGAACTGCGAGAAGTCCCCTGTGGGGGCGCCGAATACCTTGCCGAAGATTCCTGTGACACCGATATCCGTCCAGCCGCCGTTCGCTCCGGTGCCAGTCATATCGGCATATTTTTTAAGGGTCGCCGGGAGCGCGTCATTGTTGATGATCGTCCACGCGCCGTCTTTGAACAGTTTGTGAACGCCGCCCCACCCTTGGCCGTAAGTGCCGTTCGCGAAGAGCCCGACGCTTAGAACGCCCCAAGCTCCGCACACACCGTGAACGGAGATCGCGCCGACGCAGTCATCGATCTTCGCGACGCGTTCCCAGAAGAAGACGGAGAAAACGACGATAATGCCGGCAATGAAGCCCAGGAGAACCGCGCCCGCTGAGTTTACAAACGCGCAGGGAGCGGTGATGGCGACCAGGCCAGCGAGCAAACCGTTGCAAAGCATCGACGGATCGGGCTTACCGGTCACGAGATACATTGTCAACAGTGTGCCGAAGGACGCAGCGGCGCCTGCCAGCATGGTGTTGACCGCTATGATGGCGATACGGTTGTCGGTGCCTGCCAAGGTTGAGCCGGGGTTGAACCCGAACCAACCGAAAGCGAGGATGAACGTGCCAAGCATGACCATCGGGATATCGTGGCCGGGTATAGCGCGGGCTTTACCATCCTTGCCGTATTTGCCAAGACGGGGCCCGATACAGAGACCGCCGGCAATGGCTATCATGCCGCCGCACATATGCACCACGCCGGAGCCGGCGAAGTCCACAGCGCCGTGGCCGAGGCCGAAGTTCTGGCCGAGTTGGGCGAGCCAGCCACCGCCCCAGACCCAGTTGCCATAGATCGCGTAGGGAAGCATGCCGACCCAGAAACCGTAAATGACGAAGTTCCGGAAGTCCCAGCGTTCGGCCATGCAGCCGGTGGGGATGGTGGCGGTAGTGTCCATGAACACCATTTCAAACAGGAACAACGTGAAGACGGCGGTGTCGAATACCGAAGGGCTGAGAAAGAAGCCCTTCAAACCGAGCAACCCGAACGGATGGCCAGCGATGGTGACTGTCCAGCCGGAATTCAGCAGCGCGAGTCCCTGACCCAGGGAGGGTTGCCAACCGATTGGCACAGGGCCGTTCCAGTAATTACCGAACATGAACGCAAACCCGCACGCCCAGAAACCGAGCATGCCGAGGCCGTAGATCATGAAGTTCGTGGCCATGACGTGCGCGGCGCTCTTGGCGCGGCAAAGACCGGTTTCGACGAGCGCGAAACCCGCCTGCATGAACATGACGAGGAAGCCCGTGACGAGCGTCCAAACCAGGTTGATGGAGACCTTGTTATGCGCGACGTTCGCGGTCAGTTCATCGGGGGTAACCTTGCCTTTCCCGTCGGGATTCACCGACGTGCTGTCTGCTGGGACCGGCCATGTGAGATCTGTCGCCGTTCCGGCGTTGGCCCCTGGGGGATACGCGACGGAGTCTGGCTGCTGAGGGGTTGGCGACGCGACGGCGGCACTTGCTGCCGGCGCGGTGCTCGCCGATGGCGCGGCGCTCGGGGCAGGCTTCTCCGCTACCGACGCGGCAGGGGTTGCTTGCGCATCTCCTCTTTGAGCGGAGCCGAGGTAAAGGGAAACCGTCAAGACCGCCGCCAGGCACAACTTCCCGAAGTGTCTGCCTCCATAAGGCGTCAAAAAGGCTTGGAACTGCTCGTGATCTTGCTTCTTTTCAAAAAACTTTTTCATATTGTTCAGCTGTTGCTTTCTTTGGTTGTTACCTGCTGCTTGAGCCACCCCTCCGAGCTCCATTGCCCCTCGTTGAATAGTGCGGCTGTCGGAAGAGACAGCATTGCGAGTGTTGACAGACATGTGACATGGTTTTTCCCTATGGTTGGTTGGTTATCCTGGGAGCATCCGCTTCCTGGACTCTAGATTGCGGCGCACTCAAGCAGGCGCTATGCCCAGGAGGGAAAAATAATCCTCGCGCTAGGAAGGTTTCGCGGGATGTAATTGAGAAAACTACACGAGCTAGGGGACTCAATTGCATTAATTTGAACACAACGGTTCCCCACCTGTTGAAAATTGCGCATGTGAGATGAAAGCCGCCATGCGTCGGCTCCCTTTGATGATGAAGCCGCGAAGGAAGTGGGCAGGCTTCGGCATACTTTAGAGCCTCGAAGGGCGATTCCTCGGCCCATACCATCTGAAGATTGCTGCCGTTGCGATTACGCCCGGCTGGACGCTTGTAACCCACAACAGGGCGGAGTTTGCGCGCGTAGACGGGTTGGACTGGATGACTGGACAATAGCGGGATAGACGCCGCCTCCAGGCGGTTCGAAGACCGGCTTGTGCATTGAACATCTTTTACGTCCAGCGCAGCGGCAGCGTCCGGCGATGACAAATCTGAACCCTCAGCGCTGCGGCGTCCGCCCGCATCCAGAAAAATCGCCTGCGTCATCGCCAAGCTCAAGCCTGATCGTAAGGATGGAACAGACGCTTGACGGAGGGATCGGTCAGCACGCGAAACTGCGATAGGACGAAACAGTAGCCCGCCAGCGAAAGAGGAAAAAAGAGGATGCTCGGAAGGTCCGCGACATGAATGCCGCACACTTCATAGAAGTAAGCGGCGCGCGGGGCGAGACAAGCCGCAACCAAGGCCACGGTTACCATCAAGATGCTGATCCAGGTAAAGATCAACGCGATCAGGCGCCATCCTGAGCGGAGACGCAGCAGGCCGAAACAAGCGGGAATGCCCAGCGCGCCAAAAGAGAGACCGCGTGAGCCTTGGATGAATTGAGCGCGAACGGATGGACTAAATGCAGGTTACCGGTTCAGAGCGGCGAACGTGGGTAAAACCACTGCTCACAGAACGAGCCAGAAACGTTATACGATACCCTTTCAAAACCGGCGAATTCCGATATGTTCCCCACTTTGGCGCGAATCTTATGAAATCCAAGCTTCTTTTCTGTGTGGTGATGGCTTCTCTGTCCCTCGGGGGTTGCAAGAGAATCATGGCGCTCGTGCATCGCACGCAAGGGGCTGTGACGCAGGCTAATGCGGCTCCGACCCTGGCTCCAAAGCCTCTGGCCACAACGGGGCCTACACCGACACCGGCTTTTCATTCAGACCAAACCTCACAAGTTATCGTGTATGGCTACCACCGACTCGTGAAGGCATTGCGCCGGCCCGATACGGAAATCCTCCCGGCGGATTTCGAGACGCAGATGAAGATTCTAAAAGACCGTGGAATCCCGGTGATCCCCATGCAGGATTTTCTCGCCTGGCGGCGCGGAGAGAAAAACATCCCTTCGCGATGCGCTGTCATTACCCTGGATGACGGGTGGAGGTCGCAGTACCGACGTCGCATGGCCGATCCTCAAGAAGTATGGATTCCCGTTCACAATGTTCATTTATACGGACTACGTGAAGCCAGGGCCGAGATCCGGCGGAGAAAGCATGACATGGGACCAACTGGGCGAGATGCGCGACGCCGGGGTCGATATAGAGAGCCACACGATTTCGCATCCCTATCTTACCGCAAAGAAGGGGAAGACGGAGCCGGAGTACGAGCAGTGGCTCTGGCATGAGATTAACGACTCGAAGAAGATGCTGGAAGCGCAGTTGGCGATAAAGGTGGATGCCTTCGCCATCCCGTACGGGAAGTTCAATGACAAGGTAAAGGAACTCGCTCGCAAAGCAGGCTACGAGGGCGTGTTTACTGTTTATGGCCAAGTGATCACCTTCGGTTCGCCGATGGACGCGCTGGGCAGGTATATGATCGAGGGGAACAAGCCGCAGGTATTTACCGCCGCCCTCTCAGCCTTCGGCAGTTCGGAGGGTTCCGCCGCTCCTATCCAGCTCGCGTCCAGTTCCATGATGACCCAGCCGATGCAGGATGAGACGATAAGCAACCCGAAACCGACGATAAAGGCCAACCTGGCGACGCTGGGACAGATCGATCCGGCAAGCGTGGAAATGCGCCTAAGCGGTTTCGGGCAAGTGGCGGCGCGCTTCGATCCCGCGACGAAGTTGCTGACTTATCAAGTCGGCGAGAAGCTTCACGACAACTCTTACACGGTCATCGTCACGGCGAAACAGGATGGCAAGACCGTCTCGACGCATTGGACGTTCAATTACGACCCAAATGCCTCGACAGCCCCGAAGGCTGCCGAAACCCCTCTGCCTCCCCGGCTGCCTTAGCAGCCGTATCGATTTCCGCCGCCGCGTAGTCATGTTCTCGCAACTTTCCGACAAGCTTCAGGACATCTTCAAGGATCTCCGCGGGCACGGAATGATCAGCGAGACGAACGTCAACGACGCCATGCGGGAGGTTCGGATGGCGCTGCTGGAAGCCGACGTCCACTACCAGGTCGCCAAGGACTTCATAGCCCGGGTGAAGGAGAAGGCGTTGGGGCAGGACGTTTTACGCAGCATCACGCCCGGACAGCAGATCGTGAAGATTTTTCACGACGAGTTGACGACCCTGCTCGGAGGAGACGCGGCTCCGTTGAATCTCGACAAGCCAGCCCGCATCATGATGGTGGGCCTCCATGGAGCAGGCAAAACGACCTCTTCCGCGAAGCTGGCGCTCTATCTGAAAAAACAGGGACGCGCCCCGGTATTGATCGCCTGCGATCTCCACCGCCCCGCGGCGATCGACCAACTCGCGACATTGGGTAAACAGATCGGCGTCCCTGTTTTTATTCCTGAAAAGGGCGAGCAGGATTTGTTGCGTGTGGCCTCCCAAAGCATCGCATGGGCCGAGGCGCAGGGGGCGAACGCGCAAATCTTCGATACGGCAGGGCGCCTGGAAATCGATGAAACACTCGTTCAGGAAATCAGACGGCTAAAGGATTTCCTGAAGCCAAATGAAATCCTGCTGGTCGCGGACTCGGCCACTGGACAGCAGGCGGTCAGCGTCGCCACGCATTTCCACGAAGCGCTGGAGATCACCGGCTTGGTGCTTACGAAGCTGGATGGCGACGCGCGGGGTGGCGCCGCGCTGTCGATGCGGGAAGTGACCAAGCGTCCAATCAAGTTCGCGGGAGTCGGGGAGAAACTGGAGCAATTTGAACCGTTCCACCCGGACAGGCTGGCAGGCCGCATCCTGGGCATGGGAGACATCCTCGGCCTCGTCGAACGCGCCGCGGAGGCGATCGATGAGGATGAAGCCCTGCGCATGGAGAAGAAGCTGCGGACCGCGAGCTTCGACTTCAACGATTTCCTGGCGCAATTCAAGATGATGCGCAAGCTCGGGCCGCTTGAAAATATCCTTGGCATGCTCCCAGGAATGAGTAACATGAAGGGCTTTTCGGTTGACGAGAAACAGTTGAAGCGGGTCGAAGCCATCGTGCTTTCGATGACGATGGTTGAGCGGCAGCGCCCGGATGTATTAAACGCGCGCCGCCGCCAGAGAATCGCCCGGGGCAGCGGAACGTCGGTCGCGGAGGTAAACACGCTGCTTCAGCGCTTCACGCAGATGAGGAAGTTAATGAAAAACACAGGCAAACTTAAAAAAATGATGTCCCAGATGAAAGGGTGAGGAGTGCGCTCCCCGATTACCTTCAACCGTAAAACCGAACTTTAAAAAACTATGTCCGTATCAATCCGTCTCCGCCGTGAAGGCTCCTTAAACAACCCCTATTACAAGATCGTCGTGGCTGATAAGAGAAGCCCTCGCGATGGTAAATTCATCGAGATCATCGGCAACTACGATCCGAAGAAGCCCGGCCACAACTCGAACCTTGATCTTGGCAGAGTGGACTACTGGGTCTCCCGGGGCGCCCAGCCTTCGGACACCGTCCGCAGTATCATCAAGAAGACAAAGAAGGTTGACGCGGCCAAGCCGGAACCAGTCGCTGCCTAGCGCGGCGCTCTCGCGTCCACAGCCGTGCAGCAATTCCTTGAATTTGTCATACGGGGGCTGATTGAATTCCCAGAGGAGATGATCCTCAGCAGGGTTGACGCCCCGCGCAAAGTAGTGTTCCGCCTGCGTCTCAGGCAAAGCGACGTTGGCCGGGTGATCGGCAAACAAGGCCACACCATAGCAGCGATCCGCAATCTCCTCAACGCGTCGGCCGCCAGGCACGGCGAACGCGCCAACTTGCAGATTATAGAGGACGAAGGTTAGGCGGCAATCCGCGCCCCTCGGCTCCTCTTGCTCATCGAAGCAGTTGGATGCTCCAAATCGGTGGAGTTCCACGATGCAGTTCGAGCCACGCGAAGCTTGGCGATGCTCCCTTTGTCGGTCGCGTGACAGGCCCCGGATTCAGGTAGCGCATCCCTCGAATAACTTCGTCGCGCGCCACATGCGTGTGGCCGTGCAACAGCAAGTCCGTTCCAGGATGTGGAATCTTCGGTGGAATATGGACAAGGTGGATGCTCAACCCTTCACGATGAAGATCGAGCACAAGGGGCCATTGAACGCTGTCGCAGTTACCACGCACGACCCTGACGCGAGGCCCGATTGCGCTGATCTCATCCAGCACTCCCTCGTCACATACATCCCCTAAATGCCATATTTCATCCGCCGAGGCGATCAAAGCCGGCAGGCGCGGCGGGATCTTGTTGTGGGTATCAGAGATGACCGCTATGCGCATGAGTTAAGCCGTAGAAGACCGCCCGGACATGCCTCACTCTGCATACCGTCCCCGAATCGTTTGCCGCCCTCGCTTTCTCAGTCGACAAATTCCCGAGCGATCAGCGTCGCATTATGCCCGCCAAAGCCAAAAGAGTTGTTCATCGCAACGCGGATTTTCTTCTCGCGCGCCACGTGCGGCACGTAATCCAGGTCGCACTCGGGGTCAGGATTATCCAGATTGATCGTCGGAGGCACGATCCCGTCCCGGATTGCCATGACGCAAACAGCCATCTCAACGCTGCCCGCCGCGCCGAGCAAATGTCCCGTCATCGACTTGGTCGAACTCACCAGAAGCCCCTCTTTGGCGTGAGCGCCGAATAGCGCTTTTATCGCCCGCGTTTCGCACACGTCACCAATGCCGGTGGACGTGCCATGCGCGTTGATATAGTCCACCTCATCCGGATTGATCCCGGCCTTATCCAGCGCCATGCTCATGCACCGCATCGCCCCCTCCCCTTCCGGCAGCGGCGACGTCATGTGGTAGGCATCCGCGGACAGTCCGTAACCCGCAACCTCGCAATAGATCTTCGCGCCGCGTTTGCGGGCATGCTCCAGTTCCTCGAGCACAATAACCCCCGCGCCTTCTCCCATCACGAAGCCATCCCGGTCTCTGTCGAACGGGCGTGAGGCGCGCTGCGGTTCATCATTGCGTTTGCTCATCGCTTTCATCGCGGCGAATCCCGATATGCCGAGCGGAATCACGGCAGCCTCCGCGCCACCGGCAAGAAAGGCGTCCGCCTCGCCGAGCCGGATCATCCGCCATGATTCGCCGATGGCGTGACACGCCGTCGCGCACGCGGAGACAGTCGCGAAGTTAGGCCCCCTCATCCCAAATTCCATGGAGACCAGCCCGCTCGCCATATTGCTGATCATCATTGGAATCATGAACGGCGAGACACGTCCCGGTCCCTTCGTCATGAGGATCGTGTGCTGATCTTCCAGCGTCCGGAGCCCGCCTATGCCGCTTCCGATCACAACACCGAAACGGGTCGAGTCCAGCGTCGCCATATCCATCCCCGAATCCGTAAACGCCAGCTTGGATGCCGCCATGGCGACCTGCGTGTAGCGGTCGCTGCGACGCACATCCTTGGGGTTATTAAAGAAGCGCCCCGGGACGAAATCCTTCAATTCGCCCGCGATTTTGCAGTCGTAATCGGTCGTATCAAATGCCGAGATGCGGTCAACTCCGCTGACGCCGTTCTTGATATTTTCCCAAAACGCCGGCACTCCCTCGCCCACTGGCGTCACAACGCCCATACCTGTCACTACGACTCGTCGTTCTATCATAAACTGAAAAAGGCAGCTCCTTCGGCTGAACCATTAACCTCAGCGCGAAAGCGTCAAGGATGCAAATGCAAAGTTCTCCGCGAAGTCTGCTCGGCAGGGAATGCCGCCCACTTGAAGAAAGGCCGGGCGGATCTAGTCAATAGCGCTCGCGATCGCTTCGCCCATCTCGACGGTGTTCACCCGCTGGCAGCCTTCGCTGTGGATATCGCCTGTCCGGTAGCCGCTGTCGATCACCTTGCGGACGGCTTGCTCTATGGAAGCGGCGGCGGCTTCCTGACCGAGCGACAGACGAAGCATCATGGCAGCAGAGAGAACCTGCGCAATCGGGTTGGCGATCCCCTTCCCGGCAATGTCGGGAGCAGTGCCGCCACTTGGCTCGTACATCCCGAAATAAAGACCGCCTTCCCTTTCCGCTCCCAAGCTGGCGCTGGGAAGCATCCCAAGCGATCCGGTTATCATCGCCATTTCGTCACTCAGAATGTCGCCAAACAAGTTCTCCGCGAGAATTACGTCGAAGGCTTTGGGGTTTTTGATGAGCTGCATCGCCGCGTTGTCGACGTAGAGATGGTTCAGGGCAACATCCGGGTATTCGGCAGCGATGGCGTTCACGGTGCGCCGCCAAAGGACGCTGTTCTCGAGGACATTTGCCTTATCAATGGAGGTGAGTCTTCCGCTCCTGCCTTGGGCGGCGCGGAACGCCACGCGGGCAATCCGCTCGATCTCGCTTCGCTTGTAGATCATGGTATCGATGGCGGTCACGTCATCGTCTTCCTCTACCCGCGTCAGCTTCGGCTGCCCGAAATAGAGTCCGCCGGTGAGTTCCCTCACGCACAGAACATCGAAGCCACCCTCCACAATCTCCTGCCGGAGCGGAGAGGCATGTGTCAATCGCGGAAAGCAGATGGCGGGACGAAGATTCGCAAACAGCCCGAAATGCTTGCGGAGAGGCAGCAGGGCCGCGCGTTCCGGCTGTTCAGCCGGGGGCAACGCTTCCCATTTAGGGCCGCCGACCGAGCCAAACAAAATCGCGTCAGATTCCCCGCACACGCGCACAGTGTCTGGCGGCAGAGCCTGCCCATCCGCGTCGATGGCGGCGCCCCCGACTCGCATCTCGGTAAGGGTGAGTGTTAGCGAGAATTTCTCTTGGACTCTGGAGAGAACCTGGCGCGCCACTGCCATCACTTCTGGGCCAATCCCGTCGCCTGGCAGCACCGCTACTTTGTATGTTTGCATGGGCGGGTCAGGGTAGCTTGCGCAAGTCCGCTGGCAATCCTGAAGTTAAAAGCCGGACGGACTTCCGATTACTTTGCTGAGCCGCTGATTCAGCAAAGCGCGGGCGGAATCATACAGCGCCATGTCGAATTGGTTGCACTCGCAAAGTCGCTGATGAAGCGCCGGCCCGAGATCCCGCTCGATGTCTTCCAATCGCTCGGCAAGCGTCAACTTGCGGCCCTCGCTGGCATTTTCTCTTTCGCCACGAAACGCAATGCCAGGGAACATCCCACGCAAGGTTGTGGCGAACAGTTCCATGCTTTCATCAAATAGATCCACGACTCCTACCATGGCGATCTCGCGGAGCCTGTCTTCGGCTTCTTCAAAGTCAGCGGATGTCACCAGTGTCTTATAATAATCGGTCTTCGAGGAGCAGTAGAGAGTCTGAAAGTCGAACAGGTTCCTTGTCGGCTTTTCGTCAAGAAACCATTCCACGTATTCCCGGAACGAGAGGTCTCCGGCCCGGGCGCTTGTTTCGAGACCTGGAAGAAGGCGGCGTTTCTCGAAACTATAAATGGAAGCCGCGCGATCTATGGGGTGCCGTATGAAAATCAAGGAGAGGAAGTCCGATCCTTCAACGCGCGGAGGCGGCAGCTTCGCCTGATGACTGCTGAACGCAATGACCTCTGGGTGGGCCAGGACATGAGCGAGGGTCTCTTCCGCTGGCAGGCAGGAGGATGGGTCAATGCCGTCAAACGCGCTAAATTTGCCAGCAAAATTCTCCAGCAACAGCTTTTCGACGCTGGTTCCCGCATTCTTGAAGATGTGATAGTGGAATATACGAGGACGCGGCATCGGCATGAGATGGCGGTGACCGTTGCAGTATGGAAGGGCAAGCTGCTACGATCAAGCGATGCTCCGGGGAATTCTTGTGAACGTTTTACATGGCGCGGTCGCTCTCCTCGCGTGCGTCTCGGTGGGGCAGCTGACCGCCCGGGTCGCGCCGATGTTTGTGGATCAGATCACGCCAAAAGCTGAATTTTTCGCCCGCCACAAGGACGAGTTCGATACTCTCTTCGTTGGGACGAGCCGGGTGTTCCACGGCGTCTCGCCGAAAGTGTTTGATGAAACCGCAAGGGAACAAGGATGCCCAACTCACTCCTTTAACGCCGCGGCAGACGCGCTCGCGTCGCCAGAAAGTCTCTCCATGGTTCGCAGGCTGGTTGCCTTGCATCCGCGGAAGTTGAAGCGGGTGTTCCTTGAAATTACGGATCTGCATCCCGTGCCGCGACAGCCGGGGACGACCGCGGCGAGGGATATCTACTGGCAGGACTGGACTGCCCTCAAGATCGGAGCCGGGCGGTGCATGCAGGACTGGCGCGCAACCGGTTTCGGCGCCGCGTCGGACGAGTTTTTCACGTACTTTCGTCTCTTTGCGAGGAACCAAATGTGCATGGGACGAGGTGTTGAATGGATCAGCCGGCGATACGGGGCGCCGGTGAAGGACACTCTGGCAGAACTCGGCCCTTCCCGGGATGGCTTCTTTCCGATGTCTACCCCAATGTCCGCCGCCACCGCCGCAAAATATCACGCGGGGCTTGAGGAGACGAAACGCGGCTATACTCCGCGCCCGCCGAACCCGGTAAACCGGGATGCCTACGCCAGGTTGCGAGATGAACTTGGTGCTCGCGGGATTGAGATGCTGCTAATCGCTACCCCCACCACCGTGCTGAACGGATATGGAGCAAGCATCGATTCGCCCCAAGGCGCGCCGCTTTTGGTTTTCAACAATCCCGCCCAGTTCCCCGAGCTATATGAGGATGACAACCGCCTGGATTACGAGCATCTAAATGAAAAGGGAGCGACGCAGTTTTCCCGGATGCTCGCGCGGGAATTTTCTCGCCGCAGCGAAGCGGCTCGCTGAGAGCTGTTGAGGCAATGCTTTTCGTCGAAGTTCGGTTTTTCCTGTTTTTCGCGGCTGTCTTCGCGATCACGTGGAGCCTCTGCTCGAACAGCGCGAGGAAGGTTTTTCTCCTGGTCTGCAGCCAGATTTTCTACGCCTGCTTTTTTGTCGGCGATCCCGCCGCTTTCGCGCGGCTCATTGTCGCGGGCAGATGGAACGAGCTACCTCCCGGCTGGTGGTTCCCGCTCGTGCTTCTTGGGTCGATGAGCCTTGACTACTTTGTCGGTCTGGGGATCGAAAATGAGGCCAGGGAATCTCGCCGCCGCCTGTGGGTTTTCGCCAGCCTGGCCGTCAATCTCGGAACACTCCTTTACTTCAAATACTTCAACTTCTTCATCGTGTCGGCGTCCTCGTTCCTCCTGTGGCTGGGCCTGCCCGCTTCGTTTCACACGCTGAAGATCATCCTGCCATACGGCGTGAGCTTCTACACTTTCCAGTCGATGAGCTACACCATCGAGGTGTATCGCCGCCATTTGCGCGCGGAGCGCCGTTTTCTCGATCTCGCTTTTTTCATATCCTTTTTTCCACCACTCGTCGCGGGTCCGATCGTGCGCGCGATGATGTTTCTGCCCCAGACCAAGCGACTTCCAAAATGGTCTGAAGTGGATGCAAGGGGGGCGCTGATCCTTTTCATGACTGGCTTCGCCAAAAAAGCCTGTGTCGCGGAAAACGTGGCGCCTTTCGTCGATACCTATTTTGCGAATCCCAAGAACTTTACTACCCTGAGCGCATGGATTGCGGTGTTGCTCTACGCAGTGCAGATCTACTGTGACTTTTCCGGCTATACCGACATGGCGATCGCGACGGCTCGGCTGTTGGGTTACGAGCTGGCTCTGAATTTTAACTTCCCCTACTTCGCTCGGAACGTGAGCGATTTTTGGCGGCGCTGGCACATCACGCTGTCCACCTGGCTTCGTGATTACCTGTATATCTCGCTAGGGGGAAATCGCGGATCACTTCTGTTTACGTACCGGAATCTTTTCCTCACGATGCTTCTGGGAGGCCTATGGCATGGCGCTTCGTGGGTGTTCGTCGTCTGGGGCGCTCTTCACGGAGTCGCTCTCGTGGTCCATAGGGAATACAGGCGACTCCTTGCTCCAGCCAGGGCGCAGAAGATCGGGGATGAACCGAATGCGATCGCGTCCATACTTTCGACGGCGCTCACATTCTACTTTGTTTGTATCTGCTGGATTTATTTTCGGGCGGGCGACCTGCATAAGGCCGATGTCGTCCTGCGCGCCTTTACGCGCTTCAAGAGTCACGGACAGCAAAGTCTCGACCCGCGCTTGTTGCTTCTATTCGCCGGGCTGGGGATCATCCACTGGCTCAACTACAAGCGAGTATTCTCGACGTGGTGGCGTCGGTGTTCCGGGCTTTGCCTTCAGCGCCGGTTACGGGCTTGCGGCCGGGCTCGTCCTTCTATTCATACCGCTGCGATACACACCGTTCATTTACTTCCAGTTCTAAGGAAGGCTCCGCCGGAACCCGCCTCATGCCTTCCGCAGCCACGGGATGTCCTGTATGATGATCTCGCGAGCGACACTGTCGGCGAAGTGCTCCCGGATGTAGTCGTCGCACCGTGAGCTGAGCGCGGAAGCCTTGCCTTTGTCCTGGTATAGAGCCACGACAGTCTCCGCAAATTCCAGGGCGTCGCTCTTGATAACGGCACAGGACTCGATGCCTGGGAACCCCTCCGCTGCCGCTGGAGTGATGACGGGGGGGACATGATGCCGCAGCGATTCAACGACCTTGCCTTTCACCCCGCCGCCATAGCGCAGAGGCACTACCACAACCCGGGTTTGCTGATAACGGGCTGAAAGCTCCTCATCGGAAATCCAGCCGGTCACGACAACGCGCTCGCCTGCCTGCGCGAGAATCAATTCCGGCGGCTTGTTTCCCACAACATAGAATTTCACGCCGGGAATCTTCGACGAGATCAAAGGCCAGCAATGCTCCAAGAACCAGAGAACGCCGTCGGCGTTTGGAGGGTGCTGAAAACTTCCTACAAAAAGCAAATCGCGCCTTTCATCGAACGTGCCGACATATTCTTCCTCGAAGGGCTCGCAGATGTTCAACGGGATTGCCCGCGCGTTCACCCCGGGCAGGCGGGAGCGCACGTAGTCAGCTTCCTCCGCGGAGGGGTAGTAAATGGCGTCCATCGTTCTCCAGATCGTCATCTCGCGGGCGGCCTCGGCGTCGGCTTCCTGCTTGACCGCGGGGTCACCATTCAACTCGTAAAGACGCCCCAGCCGCACAGACGCGATATCAATCCCGTAGTAGAGCAGTCGCGCTTTTTTCAGGTGTCTCAGCGTGTCGAGATACTTGATGGTGACGTGGCTTCGGTTGGCAAAAATGAGGTCGATGTCATCCGCGTGTCGAGTGAGCCATTCATGGATGTTATTGCTGTACCAATCGCCGTAGAGCACCTCGACTCCCATGCGCTCCAGAATCGTGGTGTACGGCTGATGCATATGGAAATTATCGCCGATGAACTTCACGCTCATTCCCAGATCCAACAGAAGTTTTACATACTGAAACGTGCTGCGCGATCCGGCGTCCCGATCAAAGAACGGAACGTGATGATCGATGACGACGGCGATCTTTTTAGCGCCCGCTCGTTCACGAGCGCGGAAAACGTTTACGCCATTTGTGTATTGCTCCGAGAGAGCCACTCCCCACTTTGAGCAAAGCTTTTCACGATTGATAACCTGGGCGGCTTTCATCCCGGATGCCACATCCGTGCCGCATGTCTTGCCCTCATGATGCAATACCTCTGACATGGGCTGGTAATAAACCTTCCTGCCGAGAGCGCGAATCTTGAAGGCGAGATCAACATCCTCGTAATAAGCGGGTTCGAATTCGCTGCCAAATCCTCCCAGCCGGTTGAATAGCTCGCGTTCCACGAGCAGCGAAGCCGCCGAGCAATAATCGGTCTCCCGCAGGTAGTTATATTCCGGCTTGGCGGCATTGTCATTCCGCCCATAGTTCCAACCAGAGCCGTCCCGCCATATGATGCCGCCTGCCTCCTGGAGAGCGCCGTCCGGATAGAGGAGTTTCGAACCGACCGCGCCCGCGTCGGGAAAAGACCGGAATACGTCCAGCAGGGAGGAGAGCCAGCCATCCTTTACTTCAGTGTCGTTGTTTAGGAACAGAAGATACTTGCCTCGCGCGCAAGCAGCCGCCTGGTTGCAATTGCGCACAAATCCCGCGTCTCCAGTGTTCGTCGCGATTTTCAGCCCGGGAATAAGGGAGAGCACCTCCACAACATCCTTTTCCGAATTGTCGTTGCCAAGAATGACTTCGTAATCAACGCCCTTGGTATTTGCCAGGATGCTCCCCAGGCACCGGAGCGTGAGCGTCAGTTGATTGAAGATCGGGATTATGATCGAAACCAGCGGCCCGCCGGAAACAGCGAACGCGAGATTGCTCCGTGCCGGCGCGCGAAAGAGGGCGCCCGCCCACGAGGGCGGCGCGCCCCAGACAAGGCTTGTCGCCAGCACTTCCTTGCCCGGCAGGTAGGATCTCATGTGGAGCAACTCCAAAAGATGGAGACCCGGCTTGCAAAGGAACTCACAGGAGAAGCGATACTCCTTCGGCAGTTTTTTCCCTGAGTTGCGACCGCGCTTGGCGGGCTCGATCTTACACTGCCACTTTTGACCGCCTACCCGCAGCTCAAGGAGGGGCGCCGGCTCGCGTCCACGCATCCGCAAAGTGCCTTCAATGACAGCTACCCCCCTCACCCCAAGGCAACGCTCCACGCTCGCCGTGATCGTCAGGCGGCGGGTGCGGACAAAGAAACGATAGATGACATCGATCGGACGCATCAACGACGCGCCGGCGCGCCATACTACGAAGCCAATCCTGAACAAACTAGACTCCTGAATGGCGGCCAGGATCAGCTTCTGCTCGTCGCAGGTGCTTTTCGCCGCCGCAAGCTGAGTCGACAGTGTCAAGACTTTCTGGTTCCTATCAGCCAGGTCCCTCTGGAGAGAGTCCTCCGCGCCTTCAAGGCGGACGATCTCATCCTTCAACCTGGCCAAGCCTTCAAACTGATCCCAAAACCGCGCCGACTCCTCGCGGTTCTCAAACAGCCCGGAAGGGAACGGGGGCAGTTCAGCGTTGGAACAGAGCGCGAGGCTGTAAAGACCATCTGGAAGATCTTCTCGAAAACCCACTCCGGAGAAGTCTCCGAAACAGAAACCGTCCAGGTATGCTTCCGGATGAGTCCTCCTTCCCCGTCTGCCTTGAAGATCCCGGAGCCGGCAACCATCCGTTGCCTGGCGCCGCGAACGTTTTGGAAGCGGCCGGACAGGAGGCGGATAAACTCCTGGTGAGACAACTCCTTGACGTGGTACGGATTTGGGATCGACCGCGCCTTTGAGTAGGCGTCCCTATCAGGACTGGAAATCAGGAGCAGGCCGTTTGGCCGCAGCACACGGCATATTTCGCGCATGAACGACTCTTGATCGAGGATATGCTCCAGGGTCTCGAAGCTAACCACCAGATCGACGCATCCGTTGGGAACGGGAATCGCGTCACAAGTCCCCTGGAGAAATCGCACCGCGGCGCTGCCGGCCATATTTCCCATTGGCATGCTGCACCGCCCGGTCATCAGCATCGACGCCGATAACGCTGCGCGCGCGGCTGCCAAGCAGAGCTGAACCATAACCCTCGCCGCAAGCGATATCGAGGACATCCTTCCCCTCTGCCAAAACACAGGCGATGGCGTAACGGTGGAGATGCTCAAAAACAATCTGGCCTGAGAGAGAAGTTACGAGGCGTTCCCCAGTCCAAGGAAGGTCATTGGTTCCCCGCGAGACCTCTGCCGGTGCATTGCCATTTTGTCGTTGCGAGTCTGTCATGTATGCGGGCGTGAGCTACTTGGAGGGTACGAGCTCCGGTTTGCAACCACAAATTTCGCGGACATGCAGGGCGCGACCGTCCGTTTTAACGCTGTCGCTTCCGCCTGCAACAAACGTTGAGGATGGAACCCTCCCTAAATTGCAAAGTCGCGGTATTCAGGAACGGCCACCTGTGTCGGCGGGTGCAGCATGCCAGCGCCGACGGTTGCGTTTGTTCCCGGTTCGATCAGGATAAAGGAACCCGTGAGACGGTTTGTGGAGTAGCCGTCGAATACAATCGGCTTTGACGTGCGCAGCCGGATTTCTCCAATGTCATTCATAGCCAGTTCTGGCGCTCCAGGCTCCGGATCCAGGGTCGTGACATTGATCCGATGCTCGATCGCCGTGACAATCGCCTGCGCGGTTTGCGTGGTATGTTTGAGCAGATATTTGCGGCCTACCTGCAGCGGACGTGGATGCAACCAGCACACCCTGGCATGCAGATCGGTGGAAGAGCCCGGTAGATTGCCGGGGTCGACTATCATATCGCCTCGACTGATATCAATATCGTGCTCCAGCACCAAGGTCACAGATTGAGGGCAGAATGCCTCCTGGACAGGACCGCCCAACGTCCAGATCTGTTTCACGCTGCTCGTGAACCCGCTGGGGAGCACCATCACCTGCTGGCCTAAACGGACTATTCCTCCGGCAATCTGGCCGCTAAATCCCCTAAAGTCATGCAGTGCCACATCGGAAGGGTTGTTCGGCCGGTTTACCCACTGCACAGGGTATCGGAAATCACTCAGATTCCAGTCGCTGCCAATGTGAACCGTCTCAAGGTGTCCGAGAAGATTCGGCCCGCAATACCAGGGCGTCTTTTGAGAAGTAAAAACGACGTTATCCCCGTTCGAGGCGCTTACAGGGATGAACTTGACGTCCTTGAGATCAAGCCGGGGGAGAAACTCTTCGAATTGCGCGCAAATCTCGAAGAAACGTTCCTCACTCCATCCAACCAAATCCATCTTATTCACCGCGACCACGAGGTGTGGAATGCGCAGGAGGGAAGCGATGCAAGTGTGGCGGCGACTCTGCTCGATGACGCCAAGACGCGCGTCCACGAGGACAACCGACAGATTTGCCAGAGACGCGCCGGTCACCATGTTGCGGGTGTACTGCACATGCCCAGGTGTATCGGCGATGATGAATTTGCGGCGCGGAGTCGCAAAATATCTGTACGCGACATCGATGGTGATCCCCTGTTCGCGCTCCGCGCGCAATCCGTCTGTCACGTTCGCGAGATTGATCTTTCCGCCGCCGGTAATGTCGGCTGAGCGTTCCAGCGCCTCGATCTGATCCTCCATGAGGGACTTCGAGTCATAAAGCAGCCGCCCTATCAGCGTCGATTTGCCGTCATCGACCGAACCGCAGGTATTGAAGCGGAGCAGATCGACGGCGTGATGCAGGGGAAGAACCATTGGATTACGAGAAGAGTGATCCTAGAAGTAGCCAGCCTTTTTCCGGTCTTCCATCGCTGCTTCCGAGACTTTGTCGTCCGCGCGGGAGCCGCGCTCGGTGACGCGCGCAACCGCTATCTCCGCGATGATATCATCCACATTGTCGGCGGGCGATTCCACGAGCCCAGTGCTAATGATGTCACCGATGGTTCGCACCCGCACCACAAGCTCCTGCACCTGCTTCACCGGGCTTGGGAGGCAGCAGATCGTTGACGGGCAGCCACTGGCCATGGCGGCGGACGCACTGCCGACGATGGCTAAAGTAGATGGAGGGAACCGCCAGATTCTCGCGCCGGATGTATTCCCAAACGTCCATTTCAGTCCAGTTGCTAAGGGGAAATACGCGCATGTTCTCCCCAGGATTCACTCTCGCATTATAGAGATTCCATATCTCCGGGCGTTGCGTTTTGGGATCCCATTGCCCGAAGCTGTCCCGGAAACTGAAAAAGCGCTCTTTCGCCCGCGCCTTTTCCTCATCGCGCCGCGCGCCGCCAATGCAGCAGTCAAAGCCAAATTCCTCGATTGCCGCGAGCAAAGTCGGAATCTGCAGGGCATTTCCGCTTACCTGACCCGGGCGGAAGGACGGCGATGCCCTTGGCGACCGCGTCCTCCACAGTGCGGATGATGAGTTTCGACCGCAACTCCTTTGCACGCATGTCTCGGAACGTGTTCAGCTCCGGAAAATGATGCCCCGTATCAATATTCAGCAGGGGCATGGGAAATTCCGAAGGACGGAATGCCTTCTCGGCGAGCCTGAGAAGACAAATGGAATCTTTGCCCCCTGAAAACAGGAGGGCGGGCGCTCAAATTCCGCGGCCACTTCACGCATGATGTGGACGGACTCTGTTTCCAGAAATTGAAGGTGATCCAGGAAGTAGCTGCTCATCGAGAGAGAATAAGAATATGCGGAACCGCGGCTACGCGCCGACAGCGGACGCTCCCCACGCTGCATGCAACCCGCACTCGCGCTTCTCGTCGGCCTTGGCGGGATCGAAGTAATCCCACTCATTCGGCAGGCCGCGCTCCTGGAGGTAAGCTTCCATTTCTTCGATCTTCAGCATAGAAAAAAGGACTCACTTTCAGGGTCCGAAGTTAGCGTCTTCAGAGACGATGTCAACCCCGGCGCGGTTCGGATTCTGGACTTTGCGAAGGGCTGTGATCCAGACGACGGGGGCGAGTTCCGTCATACCCGCGCTGAAACGGCTCGAGCTTCATGAGAGCGCTAAACGCTTCAGCCTCGGCTCGTCATCTGTCGAGGGGGCGGTCCCGTAGATGGCATCGTGATGAGCGGCGCTGATCCTGGGAAGATAGGCGCGGATGTTCGAAACCAAGGGTAGACGCGCAGAGTTCCTCCGCATGTTTGTAAGTTGCCGGGCGGTTGTAACCATGATCCACCCAGAGAACAGGAATGCCAGGTTGGGCCTGGCTCGCGATGTGGAGGATTGCCGCCTCGTACGGACGGAAATTCGTGGAAACGATGGCGCGCCCCGCCGCCTGGAGAACAGCCCACTGTGTAATCTCAAGAGGTGAGTTCCCGCGAAGCTCGGCATTCCATTTCGCGATTTGGTCGGGTGTCGTGGAGATCATCTGAATGTCTGTGAAGTGCAGCACTTACAATGCGAGGAAGTCGAGGTCAATCGCTCTCGCGAGGTTGTGACACAGCCATTCCCGATATAAGGAAGCTGTTACGCATGAAATCTTCCGCGTCTTCCACCCGGCTGATAGTGGCATCGAGCGAGAGCTCAGCCGATATGCTGTACGCGACCGGCTTCCATGCCCCTGACCCCTTCATCTACCTCCGTAAAGATGGGAAAACGACGATCGTTCTCAACGATCTGGAGATAGATCGCGGACATCGCGAAGCAAAGGTGGACGAGATCGTCGCCTACTCCGACATTGTCGCGAAGCTTGCAACCGCAGGCATAAAAAGCGCCAGCTTCGGCGATGTGCTCACGCGGTTTTTGAAAGAACGCCGCGCGCGAACCGCCTTGGTGCCTTCGGATTTTCCGCTTGGCCTTGCGCGCAGCCTCCCCGTCGATATTCGCCTGCAGCCGGTCGAAGGAAGTTTTTGGAAAGAGCGGGAACAGAAAACGGCGGATGAGCTTAACCACTTGCGCAAGGCGCTAAAGATAACTGAAGCCGGGATTTTGCGTGGAATCGAAGTTCTTGCCGCCTCGGAGATCGGGAGGGCCAACGTTCTGCGATGGGCCGGGCGAGCGCTCACTTCGGAGACTCTCCGCGCGGAGATCGACATGGCAGTGCTAAGGGCGGGAGGACGACCCGGCGGCACCATCGTCGCCGGCGGCAACCAGGCCTGCGATCCGCACGAAAGAGGTTCCGGGCAGCTCCGGGCAAACTCGCTGATCATTCTGGATGTCTTCCCTCGCAGCGCGAAGACCGGGTTTTTTGGCGATCTCACGAGGACGGTCGCGCGAGGACGCGCGAATGAGAGCCAACGAGACCTGTGGGAAACAACCCGCGAAGGCCAGGCGCTGGCGCTTAGGAAAATGCGACCCGGCGGGGATGGAAAAGTTCTTCAAGACGAGGTCAGGGATTTCTTCACTGCGGAAGGATTTCCGACAGAGAAGCGGAATGGACGCTGGAGCGGATTTTTCCACGGTCTGGGGCATGGGCTTGGCCTCGAAATCCACGAGGAACCACGCGTAGGCAAGACAACTTTCAAGCCGGGACAGGTACCTTACCGTGGAACCGGGTCTCTATTGCGAGGGCATAGGAGGGGCAAGGATCGAAGATGTAGTCACTATTACGGAGACCGGCATCCGGAAACTCTCCAACCTTCCGATCATGCTCGAAGTCTGAACGACATCCCAAGTCTCATTGTCAGACGTATCGAGACATATACTATGGGTTACTACGATCACACAGGCTACGGCTTTGGCTTTGGCAACTTCTCGCACTATTTTTTGTTTATCCTTGTCCCGTTGGTTCTGGGCCTTTGGGCACAGATGCGGGTGACCGCGACGTTCAAAAAGTATTCGCTCATCCGAACCACGCGCAACCTGACGGGATCACAAGCGGCGCGAAACATCCTCGCGGCGTCGGGCATCCGGGATGTTGATGTTGTTCAGATCGAGGGAGGGGCGCTTGGCGATCACTATGACCCTACAAAGAAGCAACTCTGCCTTACCAGCAACACATACGACACCCCTTCCCTCGCCGCTGTGGGAATAGCCGCGCATGAGACCGGCCACGCCATCCAGCACGCCGAGGGGTACGCGCCTCTCCAGATGCGGATGACAGTTGTCCCGGTCACGCAGTTTGCTTCTTCAATGCTGCCCATGATTATGATCGGGGGATTTTTCTTCCATTTTTTCGCGCTGCTGAAGCTCGGCATCGTTTGCTACGTCGTCCTGACGGCTTTCCAACTCATCACCCTGCCTGTCGAGTTCGATGCTTCAAGGCGGGCGAAGGCAGTTCTCGCGAATATGGGCATCATCCAACCCGGAGAGGAATCGAAGGGGGTGAATACGATGCTCAACGCGGCGGCGTGGACGTATGTCGCCGCGTTTGTGGCGTCTCTCGGCAACCTTCTCTACTTGCTGGATGTCACCCGTCGCCGGGGCTGAGGAAAGCGGTGAAAACGTTTTCGCGACCAAGGGGCCTCAGCTAAGGCAGGAAGTCTGATCGACTTCTTCGCATTACTGGGGGTTGAGCGCCGCCCATGGCTGGACGCCGAAGTGCTTAAAGAGAAGCTTCATCGTTTCACTGCGGAAACTCACCCGGACATAGCGGGTGATAGCGCGGCTTTCGCGACGCTGAACGCCGGGTATTCCACTTTGAAGGAGCCAAAGCCCAGGCTGCAGCATTTGATGGAGCTGGAATGGCCTGGCCAGACAACAGGACGACAGGAGCCACCCGCAAGGCTGGCCGACCTATTCATGGAAGTCGGAGGGCGCGCAGCAGACCTACAATGCTCTGCGCAAGAGAGAAACCAGCGAGACCTCGCCGCTTGCGCGGGCTCTCCTGGCGCCCCTGAAGCTCGATCTGATTGACAGGTTTGAGGAAGCGCTGCGCCGTCTGGCTGCCGAGGAGGAGTTGCTCAACCAGGAACTCCGCGTTCTGGACTCAAACTGGATCTCGGAAAGGTCGTACACGGACATCGCCTCGCTTTATCAGGGGTTTTCGTACCTATCCAAATGGTCGGCGCAGATGAGGGAAGGGTTGTTCGCTCTTAATACCGCCTTGTAAAAGCGGAGTGCCGAGTTGCGCCGCATAGACGCAACGCCCATGCCTAGGCCTTGACTCGCTCGATCTGAGCGCCCAGTCCGTTCAGCTTGTCATCGATCTGCTCGTAGCCGCGATCGATATGGTAAACGCGGTTGACCTCGGTCACGCCATCCGCCTGCAATCCGGCCAGCACGAGCGCGGCGGAGGCGCGGAGATCGCTTGCCATCACGGGTGCTCCGCTCAAGCGCTCCACTCCGCTGATGACCGCAGTGGCGCCTTCCATCTGGATCGCGGCTCCCATGCGTTTCAGCTCCGCGACATGCATGAAGCGCTGGGGAAAGATTGTTTCAGTTATCACGCTTATGCCGCTGGTCCCGCTCAGAAGCGCGCACATTTGCGCCTGCATATCCGTCGGGAATCCGGGGTAAGGCTCCGTCTCAATTTCCAAAGACTTGGGCGCTCCGTTTCCCGTGATCTTGAGCGTGGTATCTCCAGCTTCGATGTGGAAACCCGCTTTTGACAGAGAAGCGGAAACGGCTTCGATATGGGAAGGGACGACCCGCGTGAGGGTGACGCTCTGGCCGGCCAAGGCGCCAGCCACCAGGAAAGTGCCCGCTTCGATCCGATCCGGGATGACGGCATGCTCGGCGCCGTGCAATTCCTTGACGCCCTCAATGATGATTCGCCGGGTTCCCGCGCCTTCAACCCTGGCGCCCATGGCGTTCAGGAAGTTGGCGAGATCAATTACTTCCGGCTCCGCGGCGGCTCCCTCGATGACCGTTGTTCCCTCAGCCAGCACGGCAGCCATCATTACGTTATCGGTGCCAAGAACGGTGGAGCCAAATTTTCCGCGCAGGTTGCAGACAGCGCCCTGCAATTTCGCGGCGAAAACTTTGACGTTTCCTGTCTCCACGCGATACGTGGCGCCAAGGGATTCAAACCCCTTCAGGTGCAGATCGATTGGCCGGTCACCGATCACACAGCCTCCAGGCAATGACACAGTAGCCTCTTTCTCGCGCCCAAGCAGCGGACCAAGCACACAAACAGAGGCGCGCATTTTGCGCACGATGTCATAAGGGGCGTTGGTCGTGATCTTCTCGGCCTGCACCGTCACGGTGCCACTGGCGCGCTCAACCTGCGCGCCCAGGTGGTCCAATATCTGGAGCATGTAATGGACGTCGCTCAGGTCTGGAACATGGTGGATCACGCACTGCTCACGCGTTAGAAGCGTGGCGGCCAGGATCGGGAGGGCGGAATTTTTGGAACCGCTAATCCGAACCGAGCCGGAGAGTTTTGGACCGCCGTGGACGAGAATCTTATCCATTGGAACCCCGGACTTCTAGTTCCGTTCTCCAAGGCGCGCAAAGAGAAATCTCTGGACGCCGTGGTAATCAGCCTCGCTGCGGGCATCGCGAAAACCGAGCGCCTCCATCTCTTGCAAGAGCCGCGCGGACTGCCCGTCCCCGATCTCGAGAGCGATGAGGCCATTTGCCTCCAAACATTGTCGCGCGGAAGCGAGTAGCCTGAGGATTATCTCCAGCCCCTCAATGCCCCCATCAAGCGCGAGCGCCGGGTCATGCCGGACCTCTGGCGAGAGGGTAGGCAACACTTCTGAAGGGATGTAAGGAAGGTTGGCAACGATCAGATCGTAATATCCCGCCATACCGTTGAGAAGATCACCATTCAGGAAGGTGACCCGTTCGGCCAGGCCGAGGGTCTCCGCGTTATGGCGCGCGAGGCTCAGAGCCTCTTCCGAAATGTCCACGGCCGTCACGACGGCTTCCGCGCACTCTTCCGCCAGCGTAAGGGCGATGACTCCCGATCCTGTGCCCACATCCAAAACGCGCGCGCCGGGGGGCGCGCCCTCCTTTAGGATCAGTTCGACAAGCCGCTCTGTTTCCGGTCGCGGGATCAGCGCCCTGCGATCCACAGAGAAGGATCGCCCGTAGAACTCCACCGTTCCGAGCAAGTGTTGCAGTGGCTCCCGCTGCGCCCTCTTGCGCACCAGCTCGCGCAGTGGCGCCAATTCGCTGTCCGCGACAGGCCTGTCCGCGGCCATATAGAGTTCGATCCTCTTTTGCCCCAGCACGTGGCCCAGCAGATGTTCACTATTTAGCCGCGCGTTCTCCACTCCATGCTTGGCGAGGTAGGCTGTCGTTGCCTGGATTATTTCCAGAACGGTCTTCAAGGGCACGGCTTAACGATCTGCCAACTCGCAAGTGGATCCCAACATGAGGCGTTCACAATGACTCGTTCACGGCTTTTAGCAACGCCAGAGCCGGCCTTCAGCGCTTCCAAAATTTTTTACGACAAAACTCATGGGAGCCATTGAAATCCCGAACGAGTGAAATACTATGCCCCTCACATGACACAGGAGTGGGACATTCAATCGGCGATCTCGCTCTACAATGTGGACCGATGGGGCACGGGATACTTCTCCGTGAACCACAAGGGCAACGTGGAAGTCCTGCCGACGCAGAAACAATCCACGCCAATTGACATCATGGAGGTGGCCGAGGAAGCGCGGCAGCAGGGTTTGAATTTTCCGTTGGTGATACGCTTCCAGGATTTGCTGCGCCACCGCGTCGAGACGATTAACAGCGCTTTCAACGCCGCCATTCAAGAAGCGGGTTACCAAAATGTTTACCGGGGCGTTTTCCCGATCAAGGTGAACCAATTGCGGGAGGTAGTGGAGGAAATCATGGACGCGGGAGCGCCATTCCATTTCGGCCTCGAAGCTGGCAGCAAGCCGGAGCTTCTCGCCGCTCTGGCGGTTCATAAGGATCCGGAGAGCCTCATCATTTGCAACGGCTACAAGGACGACCTCTTTATCCAGAACGCGCTTCTGGGAATGAAGCTCGGCAAGAAAGTCATCCTCGTCGTCGAGAAATTGGAAGAATTGCAGCAGATCCTGCAGGTTTCGAAGGAAGTCGGTGTCGAACCGCTGATAGGACTGCGCGTTCGGCTGCAGGCCAAAGGAGCGGGGAAATGGGCAACCAGCGGCGGTGAAAATGCAAAATTCGGGCTTTCCACAGCAGACATGGTGTGCGCAAGCCTGCTGCTGAAAAAAGAGAATCTCGCGCATTGCCTGCAGTTGGTTCACTTCCATGTGGGCTCACAAGTGCCCGACATCGGCACCATCAAACGGGCAGTCAGGGAGGGCGCTCGCTTCTACGCCAAATTGGCAAAGATGGGCCACGCCCTTGGCTATCTGGATGTCGGGGGAGGCCTTGGCGTGGATTACGATGGTTCCCGGACGACGTTCGACAGTTCGGCCAATTACTCGCTCCAGGAGTACGCCCGGGACATCGTCTATAACGTGCTGGATGTTTGCGACTCCGAGAAGGTGCCGCACCCAACCATCGTCAGCGAAAGCGGACGCGCGATAGTCGCGCACCATTCCGTTTTGGTGGTGGAAGCTTTTGGCTCTATTGAGAAAGATTCAGGTCCCTTGGAACTCGGTCCCCGCGACACGGATTCGAAGATGGTGAAAGACATGCTGGAGATTGAGCGTGGCCTTTCAAAGCACAACAGGATGGAGAGCCTACATGACGCGCAGCAGATAAAGGAGCAATCCCAGTCGATGTTCGATCTCGGGCTCCTCGATCTGGAAAGCAAAGCGAAGATCGAGTCCAACTACTGGCGCATCGCTCAGCGCATTGTCGGCTTCTGCGCCGGGATGCGCTACGTTCCGGATGAGGTCAAAGACTTGGAGATCGCGCTCGGGGACCAGTACGTCTGCAACTTTTCGGTCTTCCAGTCTCTCCTCGATCACTGGGCTCTTGGGCAGCTCTTCCCGGTAATGCCCATCCATCGGCTTGACACCGTGCCGGAGAGAAACGCGACGTTGGTCGATATCACCTGTGACTCGGATGGAAAAGTAAGCAAATTCATCGATCTGAACGACGTAAAGGAGACGCTCCGGCTCCATCGCCTGCGTTCCGGCGAGCCCTACTACATCGGGTTCTTTTTGATGGGCGCCTACCAGGATATCATGGGCGATCTTCATAACCTTTTCGGGAGGGTAAATGAGGCGCATGTCTTTCTGGATGAGGATGAGGAGTCCGGGTACTACATCGAGGAGACCATTGAGGGCAGCGCCATCTCCGAGGTTCTCGCAATGACCCAGTGGGATCGAAATGAACTCGTCCGGCTGGTGAAGGCTCAGGTGGATGCCGCGATCAAGTCGGACAGGCTCAAGCCCAACGAGGCGATGAAGTTGCTCGCAAGCTACGAACGCGGGCTAAAGGATTACACCTACCTCCACATAAACGGCGCGAAGACCTGATCGGACCGGGAGGCGCGGACCTCGGCGCTTGTCAGGCGTTAGCCGGTTCCGCTTCTTTCCTTGTACCTGCGGGCGAGAGCGACGTACTTTTTCAGCCCAGGCCTTTACGGATTGCTGCTCTTTTTCGTCCAGCATTCGCGCTACTTTCGCCGGCGAGCCGATCACCAGCGAGCCCGCGGGAATCTTTGTTCCCATTGTGACGAGCGCGTTCGCTCCGACAATGGATCGCGCCCCAATGATAGCTCCATCAAGGATTGTCGCTCCCATACCAATGAGCACTTCGTCTCCAATCTCGCAGGCATGGAGAATGCAGTTATGCCCGCAGGTGACATATTCGCCGAGGATCGCGGGGTAATCGTCCGCGAGATGGATGACAGAACCATCCTGGACATTTGAGCGCGGGCCGATGCGTATCTGGTTGATGTCCCCGCGAACAACGGCATTGAACCAGACGCTGGATTCCTCCTCCAAGGTGACGTCGCCGACGATGACAGCGCCTGGGGCGATATAGGCTGTTCCATGAATGGAAGGCTTCTTGTCGAGAAAGGTGGAAAGGCGCTGTTCGAGTTCCATATCGGGAGGTGATGTTATTGATTTGTAACATTTACGAAAATTTTTTCTCAAAAATCGTTGACAGTAAATATTATCTGCCGCATAAAGATGCCCGTTCCGCAAGTGATTCGTCCTTCGACCAGGCGCGGCGCGTTTACCGAATGAACAAGGCTCAACTCGTCCAGGCAGTCCACAAGACTCTTGGCAATTCCACAAGCCGCGCCGAATCCGAGCGCGCTCTGAACGCCGTTGTGGAAGCAATCAAGGTTGGACTTCGCAAGGAGAAAGTGGTGCAGCTCATTGGGTTCGGCACCTTCAGAGTCTCAGAGCGCGCGGCCCGGATGGGGATGAACCCCCAGACTCGGGAGAAGATAAAGATCAAGAAGTCGAAAACCGTGAAGTTCTCCGTTGCGAAGAACCTCAAGGTCAAGCTTTAGCAGATTTCCCCTCCGCAACCGAGAAAACCCGTTTCGCCTCAGGGCAAAACGGGTTTTCTTATTTTGTAGGACTACTCTCCCCGGCCTCGTAGGTCTCTCGCTCGCAGGCACGTCATCACTTTTTTTCCCTTAACCAGTCTCGCCACACTGCTGACGGCTAAATCCGTTGTTCAAACGATTGGATTTCAGATATAGGATCTGTGTCATATGCGCCTGGATAAATTCACTGCGAAAATGCAGGAAGCACTGCAGGAGGCTCAGAGCGAAGCCGCCCGCTTTTCGCACCAAGAGATCACCAACGAGCATTTTCTGCTCGCGCTTCTCGCTCAAGCCGATGGAGTCACAAGGCCTCTGCTCGGGAAGATCGGCCTGGTCGTTGATGGGCTGAAAGCCCGGATCGAACAGGATTTGGAGCGCAAACCCCGCGTCTCGGGATCCAGCTCCGAGGTCTTCATGGGCGGCGAGCTTCGACGGGTGCTGGACGGCGCCGAGAAGGAGATGACTCGCCTGAAGGACGAGTTTGTAAGCGCGGAGCATTACCTCCTCGCGCTCCTAGACGCTGACTGCCCGTCCACGCGCCTCCTTAAGGAAGAGGGAGCAACGCGAGACAAGCTGATGCAAGCCCTGGTGCAGATTCGCGGTTCGCAACGCGTAACCGATCAAAATCCGGAGGGCAAGTATCAGACTCTTGAAAAATATGGCCGTGATCTCACCGAGGCCGCCAGGCGCGGCAAGATCGATCCGGTCATCGGTCGCGATGAGGAGATCCGGCGTGTGATGCAGGTTCTCTCCCGGCGAACGAAAAACAATCCTGTGCTGATTGGCGAGCCCGGCACGGGCAAGACCGCAATTGTGGAGGGTCTCGCGCGGAGAATCATTGAGGACGATGTTCCCGAGTCGTTAAAGAGGAAACGGGTGATCGCCATGGACCTCGGCTCGATGATCGCAGGAGCGAAATTCCGTGGAGAATTCGAAGACAGGCTGAAAGCTTTTCTGAAAGAGGTAACTGACTCGCAAGGAGAGATCATTCTGTTCATCGATGAACTGCACACCATCGTCGGAGCGGGCGCGGCAGAGGGCGCGGTGGACGCTTCAAATCTGCTAAAGCCACAACTGGCGCGCGGAGAGTTGAGGACCATTGGCGCGACGACGCTGGATGAGTACCGCAAGGCACATCGAGAAAGACGCCGCTCTCGAACGCCGATTCCAGCCGGTGAAGGTGGATGAACCGAGCGTTGAGGACACAATCGCGATCCTCCGAGGGCTAAAGGAGAAGTATGAGGTTCATCACGGCGTGCGGATCCAGGATGCCGCTCTCGTCGCCGCAGCCGTGCTGTCACATCGCTACATCTCGGATCGATTCCTCCCGGACAAAGCGGTCGACCTTGTCGATGAAGCGGCTTCCAGGTTGAAGATCGAGACGGATTCCACTCCGACAGAAATCGATCAGATAAAGCGGCAGATCATGCAGGCCGAGATGGAACGCCAGGCGCTGAAGAAAGAGAAGGATGCCGCGAGCAAGGAGCGTCTCGCGAAGTTAGAAAGGGAACTGGCGGATTCCCGCGAGAAGCAGGATCAACTCATGGCGCAGTGGCAGAGTGAGAAGGCGCAAATCGATATCGCGCGCAAGCTTCAGTCGCAACTGGAGACCGCCCGGCTCGAACTGGAGCAGGCTCAACGACGCGGAGAGCTCGCCAAGGCGAGCGAACTTCAGTATGGGCGCATTCCCGAGGTTTTGGGTCAGATCGAGAAGCACAGCGCGAAGCTAGCCGAAATCCAAGGCTCACAGCAGATGCTCAAGGAGGAGGTTACCGAAGAGGACATCGCGGCTGTCGTTGCCACATGGACGGGAATCCCTGTGGCGCGGCTTCGGGAGGGAGAGCGCGAGAAGCTTGTGAAGATGGAAGCGCGGCTGAGTGAGCGCGTCATCGGGCAGAAGGAGGCCATCAGCGCTGTGGCAAACGCGGTGCGCCGCGCGCGCGCCGGCCTGCAAGATGAGGATCGACCGATTGGCTCATTTATTTTCCTGGGGCCAACCGGGGTGGGAAAGACTGAGCTTAGCCGCGCTCTCGCGGAATTTCTTTTCGATGACGAAGGAGCGATGATCCGGATCGATATGAGTGAGTACATGGAGAAGCACTCCGTGTCGCGGCTCGTCGGCGCCCCTCCGGGGTATGTGGGATATGAAGAGGGTGGCCAGCTCAGCGAGGCGGTGCGGCGAAAGCCCTACGCGGTTGTCTTGTTCGATGAGATCGAGAAGGCGCATCCGGACGTTTTCAACATCCTTCTGCAGGTGCTGGATGATGGCAGGATCACGGATGGTCAAGGCCGCGCGGTGGATTTCAAAAATACCGTCATTATCATGACGAGCAATCTCGGCAGCCCCATCATTATGGAGGAACTCTCCGTGACGGAAAGAAACCGCCGTGTCATGGAGGCTTTACAAGCGCACTTCCGCCCAGAATTCCTCAATCGCGTTGACGAGATTGTCATCTTTGATCGCTTGACGCCTGAAGACCTGGAGCGGATTGTCGACATACAAGTTGGAAGAGTGACGAAACGGCTGGAGTCGCAGAAATTGGACTTAACACTCTCGGATGCAGCCAAACTCCACATTGCCACTGCAGGGTACGATCCTCAGTATGGCGCTCGCCCTCTCAAGCGGGTAGTGCAACGTGAAATACTGGATCCCCTAAGTATGGAGATCCTCGATGGAAGAGTCGCGGAAGGAGACCACATCGTGGCCGATGTGGTGGGAGGGAAGATCGTTTTTAGCAACAAACACTGAATCTATGGAACAATTGATGACCCTCGCCACGTTCAACAAGCGCGCCCAAGCGGAAACTCTTAAGGAGCGCCTGACAGGCGCGGGCATTTCGTCACAGATTTTCGATGAGTCCAGCCTTCAGAAGACATGGCTTGCAACTTCGGAACCCAAGGCGCACATCCGGCTGCGCGTAAAAAAAGAGGAGATCGAACAAGCTCAGGGCCACCTTCAGGAGTGGGACGCCGCTGATGGCATCATGAAAGAGGCCGTCCGCTGTCCAGAATGCGGTTCTTCACGGATAGAATACCCTCAGTTCTCGCGGCGAACGGGTTTCTCCGTTGTTCTCGCGCTGTTTGCGTCCATGGGCCTTATCGAACGGCAATATTTCTGCCAGAGCTGTCAATTCACCTGGCCCGATAAAATCGCGGTGGAACCAGAGCTTGACGTGTTAAACTGGCCAAAAGGCAAATAGCTGGCGACTCGGCGCCCGTTTTACTTCCTGCCGCGGAAGCGAAATAGCAAAGGCAGTCCTTCGAACGGAGCGGCGGCCCGTATTTGCGTCTCGATGTATCTCCGATAGGTAGGTGAAAGCAACTCGGCGTCATTCACAAAGAGGAGGAATGTCGGCGGAAGAAGGCCTGACGAGGAATCTTTCTCAATTTGCGTCGCGTAGAGCAGCCGGAACCTCTTCCCCTTGCGCAGCGGCGGCGGTGTCGTCGTGAGCGCGGTTTGGAGGAGGCGATTCAGCACCCCGGTGCCGAGTTTTTGTTTTGCGTTCTCTTTCACGTTGCGAATCGCCCGGAACAGCCGATGCACATCCTTCCCGGTTTTCGCCGAAAGCGTCAGCATGGGAGCGTAATCCACGAAGAAAAGCTCCTGTCGAATCTCCTTTAGAACCTCCGGCATCTCCCGTTCCGGATCGAGAAGATCGCTTTTATTGATGACAACGAGGCAGGGTTTTTTCTCTTCCTGCACCAGGCCGGCAATCTTCTTGTCCTGAGCGGTGACGCCTGCGGTGACGTCAATGACCAGCACGCAAAGATCCGCCCGCGCGATACTCGCCTCGGCCCGCATGACGCTGAAGATTTCCACGGAATTGTCCCTCTTCCCCTTTGGCCGAATGCCAGCCGTATCGATAAGGGTAAAACTCTCGTCCAGTCGTTGATAGGGAATGTCCACAGCATCCCGGGTCGTTCCCGAGATGGAGCTGACCATCGTCCTCTTATCCTCAAGGATGGCGTTCACCAAGGAAGATTTCCCAACGTTGGGGCGACCGATGATGGCTATCTTCACACGGCTTTCTTCCGCGCCGCGACCGCTGTCTGTCTGCGACGGCTCCGCGGCAAGCGCGTCTTCGGCTATCGGCTGCTTTGGGAGCAGCGCTTCTATCCGCTCGACGAGTTCCCCAACTCCCCGATCATGTTCCGCGCTGATCGATATCGCGGCGCCCATGCCGAGGCGGGAGAATTCGCCCTCATAATCGACATGTTTTTCATGATCGATCTTATTCACCACCAGCAGCACGGGCTTCCTGGTTTTCCGCAACACTTGCGCGAGGTCCTCGTCAACCGGGTTTAAACCCGCCTGCCCATCCACGACCAGCAGGATCACGGACGCCGTTTCGATGGCTATGTCGGCTTCCACGCGAACTTGCTCGAAGAAACTTGCGTCCACAACGCTGCCTATCCCCCCGGTATCGAGCAGCATGAATTTACTGTCTCGATAGCGGCAGGGCGCTGAAATACGATCGTGAGTCACCCCGGGCTGATCATGGACAATTGAGATTCTCCGCCGCGCAAGCCGGTTGAACAGAGCCGATTTTCCGACGTTGGGACGCCCGACAATCGCCACGGTGTGGCTTTCGACAGGTTCAGATAGAGTGGGCATGACGCTTTTTGATTTGGGCGCCGCGCGCGCCTTTTGTAGAGTAGATGATAAAGCGCCGCGTGTCACAACTATGCGTCAGATGCCGCGCCACGTGACTCACTTCTCCCATCCTCAATGCCTTTGATGCTGGAAACCACCAACGCCCTGCTCCTGCGCAAGACGAAGCTGTCTGATACCAGCCTCATCATCACATGGCTGACTGAGTCGCATGGCAGGATCAAGACGGTCGCGAAAGGGGCGCGTCGACCCAAGAGCGCGTTTGCTGGCAAACTGGACTTGTTCTTTGAAGCCGAGATCCAGTACGCCCGCAGCAAGCACGGTGAACTTCACACGCTCCGGGAGGTAGCTTCGCGCAACTCCCACGAAGCTTTGCGTCTCACACTGCGGAACCTCGAAACAGCCTGTTATTTTGTGGAGTTGATCGAACTCGTCACCGAGCCGGATCATCCCATCGCCGAATTATACTCGCTGATGCTGCGCGCGGTCCGATTTCTAAACGTAAAAGCAGCCAACCGGATTGCCGTCCTTCATTTCGAAGGCGAACTCGTCCGCGCGCTGGGTATCCAGGATGAGGACCGCTGCTCCGCCTCCTCCTCCTTGGGGCGAGCGTATGGGAGGTTGCCCCTTGTCAGAAGCGCCATCCTGGATCGCCTCGGCGGGTTCTGAGTGTCCCGCCTTGCCAAGGCCGAATGAACCCGGCAATGTGGCGGAACCCTCATGAGCAAAATCTCTCACTATGCACTGCTGGCAGCGGCCTTATTCCTAAGCGCTTGCGGTAAACCCGACACGTCCACGAACGGGAACCCGGCTCCCGCCAAAATCAAGATTGGCTATCTCATCAAACAGCCGGACGAACCATGGTTCCAGACCGAATGGAAGTTCGCTCAGAAGGCAGCGGACGAGACGGGCTTCGATCTGGTGAAAATTGGCGCTACCGACGGCGAGAAGGTTCTTTCCGCCATCGATAACCTGGCAGCCCAAGGCGCGCAGGGTTTCGTGATTTGCACGCCGGACGTGCGGCTGGGGCCGGCGATTGTTGCCAAAGCGGGTCAATACAACATGAAGATTGTCACGGTGGACGATCAATTTCTTGGCGCTGACGGCGTCCGTGATGAGCGATGTGCATCATCTCGGAATGTCCCCTGGCGACATCGGGCATCAAGCTGGCGAGATCGAAGATCGCGGAGATGCGAAAAAGGGGCTGGAAACCGGAGGAAACAGCCGCCTGTCTCTCCAGCTTTGAGGAGCTCGACACCGCGAAAGCGGCGCACCGATGGAGCGAAGGAAGCTTTGATCGCCGGCGGCTTTCCCAGCGACAAATCTACAACGCTCCCAACAAGAGCACGGATCTTCCCGGCAGTTTCGATGCCGCGAATATCTGCCTCACCCAGCATCCCGGAGGTCAAGCATTGGCTCATCGTAGGCATGAATGACTCTGCCGTGCTGGGTGCTGTCCGAGCCACCGAGGGGCGGGGTATTGCGCCGGCGGACGTCATTGGGGTCGGCATCAACGGAACGGATTGCCAGAGCGAATTTCAGAAGCCCGCCCAAACAGGTTTCTTTGGCTCGTTGCTGCTAAGCCCGAACAAGCATGGTCATGATACAACAATGTCTTTGTATCACTGGATAAAGGATGGAATTGAGCCGCCCAAGGCGACGTTCATTAAAAGGCCACGCTGATCAATCGCGACAATTGGCAGAGCGTGATGAAAGAACAGGGGCTGCTCTAAAATATTGAGATGCCCCGCGCCTGGCGCGAAGGATTTTATAGCAGCGTAGATGGCATACCTCCATTTTGACTCTGTCGAGAAGAGCTTCCCCGGCGTCCGGGTGCTTGATGGCATCACCTTCGGAGTTTCGGAGGGCAGCGTCCACGCTTTGCTCGGCGAAAACGGAGCCGGAAAAAGCACCCTGCTGAAAATCCTTGGCGGCGCCTGTTCCCCCGACGCGGGGAAGGTGTCTCTCGGGGGCGCGGCTCAGGATTTTTCCTCGACCGCGCAGGCAATTTCCGCCGGCGTCGCCATCATCTACCAGGAACTGCACCTGGCCCCGGAGTTATCCGTCGCGGAGAATTTATACATCGGCCACCTGCCCAACCACCTCGGATGGGTGGATCGGAAAGCGCTGGTTCTTTCCGCCCGGGCGCGGTTGGAGATGCTTGGCGAGGACATCGATCCCCAGATTAAAGTGGGCACTCTTTCCATCGCGCAACGCCAGATGGTCGAAATTGCAAAGGCGCTCACTCGCGACGCGAAAGTGATCGCTTTCGACGAGCCCACCAGCAGCCTCACCAGCCGGGAGGTTGATCGCCTGTTTGCCATCATCAGACAACTCCGGGATCAAGGCCGCGCCATCCTATACGTCTCCCACCGAATGGAAGAAATATTCGAGCTCTGCGATTCGGCGACGATCCTGCGCGATGGCAAGCAGGTCGAGACGTTCGACTCGCTGGCGGGGGTAACAGCGGACATGCTCATCACAAAGATGGTGGGACGCTCCATCCGCGATATCTTTCACTATACCCCGCGACCCCATGGCGCCCCCGTTTTGGAGACCCGACAACTCCTCGGCCCCGGTCTCCGCGCGCCAATCAGCTTCACGGTGGCGCGGGGAGAAATTCTGGGGTTCTTTGGACTCGTCGGAGCGGGAAGAAGCGAGCTGCTGAAAATCCTTTTCGGAGCGGAACGCGCGACGTCGGGCAGCATTGCCGTCGAAGGCAAAGCAGCGCGCATGCGAAAGCCAGCAGACGCCATCCGGAACGGCATCGTTCTCTGCCCGGAAGACCGCAAGAAGGAAGGCATTGTTCCCGTGCGATCCGTGATGGAGAACATGAATCTCGGGGCGCGGAGGCACTTCTCCCCGCTTGGCTTATTTCTATCCGATAAGCGTGAGCAGGAAAACGCGGAGCGCTACGTTGAAAAACTCGCGATCCGCACGCCCTCGATTCACCAGCTCATTGTTAACCTTTCAGGAGGCAACCAGCAGAAGGTAATCCTTGGTCGATGGCTGGGAGAAAAGATCAAAGTAATCCTCCTGGACGAACCGACCAGAGGAATAGATGTCGGGGCGAAGAGCGAGATCTACTCCATCATTTACGATCTCGCTCAACAGGGGCTTGGGGTAGTAGTGGTCTCCAGCGAATTGCCCGAGGTGATGGGGATCTGCGACCGGATCATCGTCATGCGCCAGCGCGCGATCGTGGCTTCAATCCCGAGGCAGGAAGCAACGGCCGAGATGCTCCTCCAACTAGCGCTCCCGGTGGCGGAAGCGGCGTGATAGATGAAGGGTACTGCTGAGCGCTGCTAGCGCACCACGCGAGCGCCGCCGCCGGCAAACGTCTTTTCGACTTCTTTCCGCGTAGCCATCGAAGTATCACCCGGGGTCGTCGAGGCAAGAGCCCCATGAGCCGCGCCATATTCGACAGCCTTCTGCGCGTCATTGAACGTCAGGAAGCCGAATTGCAGGCCCGACGCAAAAGAATCGCCCCCGCCTACGCGATCAAGGATCTCGAGTTCGGGATATTTGCGGCTCTCGTGGAATTTCCCGTCGTGCCAAAGAATCGCGCTCCAGTCATTTTTTGTCGCGGTGATGACGCGCCGAAGCGTGGTGGCGGCCACCTTGAAGTTTTTGAACTCCCCGACAGCCGTTTCGATCATGGCCTTGAAAGCGTCCGTCTCGATGGCGCTGATGTTGTGATCCACGCCTTTCACTTCGAAGCCCAGCGAGGCGGTGAAATCCTCTTCGTTTCCGATCATGACATCCACATAACGAGCGATCTCGCGGTTGACTTCCTGCGCCTTTTTCAAGCCTCCGATAGTTTTCCAGAGCGAGGGGCGGTAATTCAGATCGTAGCTGACAATCGCGCCATGCTTGTTCGCGGCTTTCACTGCCTCGACAGTAAGCTCGGCTGTAGTCGCGGAGAGCGCGGCGAAGATGCCACCGGTATGGAACCAGCGGGCGCCCAGCTTGCCGAAAATGTGATCCCAGTCGAAGTCGCCGGGCTTTAGCTGAGACGCAGCCGTGTTGCCGCGGTCCGGGTTGCCGACGGCGCCCCGGATGCCAAAGCCCCGCTCGGTAAAGTTGAGGCCGTTGCGGACGGTGCGTCCGATGCCGTCGTCCTCGCGCCACTTGATGAAGGCGGTGTCCACCCCACCCTGCATGATGAAGTCCTCGACGAGGTGGCCCACTTCGTTGTCCACGAACGCGGTGCAAACGGCGGTCTTGAGGCCGAAGCATTTTCGGAGACCACGAGATGTGTTGTATTCACCGCCGCCTTCCCAAGCCTTGAATTCGCGCGCGGCGCGGATGCGTCCCTCGCCGGGATCGAGACGGAGCATGACTTCCCCAAGGGAGATTTGGTCGAAAGCGCAGGAATCGGCGGGTTTGATTTGGAGACTCATGGGATGGGGATTCGGCTGGGTTTTTAAATGCGTGGCAGGTCGGCTTAGATCACAACGGTCTTAAAGGTTTGGACATCCCACAAGGGCTGGCCGCTTTCGGTGGCCAGTTCGTTGAAGGCGGCGATTTCCGCTTCGCTGAAAAGAAGACCGCCGGCAGCCGCGCTATGCCTGCTCCATGTAGCCTCGATCTGGCCGGGCAGCATGCACTTTTCATTTCCGTGGCCCAGGACATCTTCAATGACGGCTTTCACGTTTTGCGACTGGTTGCGGCCTTTCGCAAAAGCCCCGCCGCTGATCGCCTCCGGGTGGATGACCTGGAAAAAGAAGACGCAGCTGCCCTTGTCGCCCTCAGCTTTGTCCCAGCGATTGCGGATGGTCGGCAGCGAGCCACCGACAAATCCACCGACAATCTCGTTGATGAGGGAGAGGCCATAGCCTTTGTGCGCGCCAAAGGGGAGCAGGGAGACCGCCTGGTTGGGGTCCGTTGTCGGGTTGCCATCCTTGTCCACGGCAGCCATCGGCGGTAATTGCTTCCCTTCGCGCTTGAGTTGCTGGACGCGGCCCATGGCGACGACAGAGGTTGCCCAATCGATCACAATGGGGAAGCCGACTGCTTCGGTAGTGGGAAAACCCCACGAATGCGGGTTCGTGCCGAGCGTGGGGAACTTGCCGCCGAAAGGCACGACCTCTGCGAGCGCGGCGGTGCAGTTGGTGTAGGCGATATATCCCCGCCGCGCGGCATCAATAACATACCCGCCGCCCCACAGATAGTGGAACGCGTTGTCCACGCTAACGGTGCCCACGCCAAATTGATCGGCGAGACGGATGGCTTCATCCATGGCGCGATAGGCGGTGGATTGGCCGAGCTTTTTATTGGCGTTCCAGATCTTCGCCGCAGGGAAACGCGACGGCTTCTCCTCGATCTTGTGCGCCGGGCACGCACCCTTTCGAGCCGGAGCCGAAGAGGTGATCGAGGTGAAGGGCCTTGATGCCGTTATGCGTGCGAATGCCGTGGCGCGAGGCTTCCGCGCAAAAACGCGCGCCTTCGGCCGCTTCGTCGGCGAGGAAGCCGCGATGCTGGTAGCAAGCGGCGATGAGGGCGTTGTGCTGGGATTCGGGGACGATGTGAAATGTTTCGGGCATGGAGTCGAAGGATTATTGGCGTTGGGGACGACAGAAGAGTGTCAAACCTGATTTGCCTGCGCGATCGGTTTCTTGCCGGCGAGAAAGAGGGTTAGATTTTCGACCGCGCAACTCGCCTGCCGCTGCACGCTCTCATGCGTGCGGGAGCCGATGTGCGGGGTAATGATCACGTTGTCCAGACCGAGCAACGGATGATTGGCGGGCGGCGGCTCCTCGTCGAGCACATCGGCGGCGTAGGCCAGGAGATGCCTGGACTTCAGCGCCTCGAGAAGCGCGGAGAAGCTCGATCAGGTCACTGCGGCCCGTGTTCACAATGACAGCGCCTTTTTTGATGAGCGGAAAATTTTTCGCGTTGATGAGACCCTTGGTCGCGGCGGTCAGCTTGGTATGGAGCGTGATAATATCGGCGCGGCGGAGGGCGTCCTCGAACTTTTCAACGCGCTCGATGCCATACCAGCGGGCAAAATCCTCGTCCCAGTAGTTACCGTAACCGAGAACGTTGAGGCCGAAAGCGCGGGCGCGGATCGCGACCTCCTTGCCAATGCGGCCGAAGCCGATGATGGCGAGCGTCTTGCCGCAAACCTCGTTGCCGGTGATGCGCGTCCAGCGGCCCGCGGCTGTATGGTTGGCCTCGACGACGAGGTTGCGCACGGCGGCAAGCATCAGGCAGAAGGTGTGCTCCGCGACCGTGGTGTGATTCACACCCGGCGTGAAAAGCACGGGCACCTTTAGATCGGTGGCGGCGGCAAGATCGATCTTGTCGAGGCCGATGCCATATTTTGAAATCACCTTTAGGCGCGGGAGCGATTTGGCGATCACCGCGCGTGTGAGCGCGTCGTCGCCGCAGAGATAGGCGTCGAACTGGCCCGCAAGTTCCAGCATTTTCGCCTCGGAAAGCGGCCCGCGCTCACGGACAATTTCAAATCCGGCCGCTGCGAGCATTTCGTGGTGGATCCCTGGGGTATCCTGAAACGAAGTGGTCGTGACAAGGACGCGTGGTGGATTCATGGGGGAGTCATTTTTCCCAGTGCGCCCGGGGAAAGAAAGAAAAAGCGCGCCAACAACGAATTCACCGATCTGCGACGGGAGAAGCAAAGCTCGCGTCGCGGCCCAGTTTGGATGCCGTGATCTTCACTGGACATCCACGCATCGGCGCCCCGCTCGGTAAATCTCGATCTCCCGACGTAGCGCATCGGCGAGGGGCGTGTCTGACTGAGCCTCCGCAAGCCGCATGGCTTCCTGCGCTTTTTCGATGGCCTTAGGGAACGCGCCTGTTTCGGCACAGGCGGCGGCAAGCACGCGCAGGGAATGGGGGTCGTTGCCTCCCGCTGATTGACTCGCCTGCTCGGCAAGTCGCAACGCTCTGGCTCCGTCGCGCAAAGAAGCTTGCGGCACAGTCACGAGCATCGACGCGAGATTAGTCTGGAGGATCATATTGGATGGCTGGAGCTCGTGGGCTTTCTCCACTTGCGAAATCGCTTCAGCGTATTTTCCTTGTGAAAGCAAAATATTGCCCAAGTTGTTGTGAGCGTCCGCGTAGGCAGGGTTAACCCGGAGGGCTTCCCGGTAGCTGGAGATCGCCTCTTCAATGCGGCCTTGCCGCTCCAGCGCGACGCCGAGGTTGAAATCGGCTTCAGCGCAGCGACTATCAACCCGCAAAGCGTTGCGGTAGCTCACGATCGCTTCCTCCATCCGCCCCTGCTGAAGCAGGGCGTTGCCCATATTATTAGCCGCGTCCGCGTCCGCCGGATTGATTCGCAACGCCGCGCCATAAGCCGCAATCGCGTCGGCGACGCGCCCCTTCCGAAACAGGACATTGCCACGATTGTTTTCGGCATCCGCGTAATCGGGACGAATCCGCAAGGCTTCGGTGTAGCAGTTCATCGCCTCCTCTATTCTCCCCTGCCCTCCAAGAGCATTACCCAGATTGTTATACGCTTCCGCGCAGGCGGGATCGATCCGTAGAGCTTCCCGATAGCGCGACATTGCTTCCGCGGTTTGACCTTGCGCCTCCAAGCTCACCCCAAGGTCATACTGTGCAAGCGCGTAACGGGGATTGATTCGCAGGGCTTCCCGGTAATGGGATGCCGCGGCTTCGGTATTTCCCGTCTGAGCCAGCGCGAGGCCCAAATTCGTTTCGGCAACGTAGTTGGCCCGCGAGCATCCAAGCGCGTGGGTCCAAAGGGCAGCGCTCCCCTCCCAATAGGAGGTCTGATGCCAGGCCGCAATGCCTAGGGCGCAGAGAATCAATCCCGCCGCGCCCGCAAGCAGCGCGCGCGGAAACTGGATCTCTCCCGCCCAGTCCGCGGTGACCCAGGTTGCCGCCACCAAAAGGCCGATCTGCGGCAGGTACGTGTAGCGATCAGCATGGGCGCAGAATGAAATCTGCGCCATGCCGAGGACAGGAACAAGCATTCCCAAAAACCAGAACCAGCCAGCCAGCAGAGCGGGACGCTGCTTTCGCAGCGCGTATGCCGCGACTGAAACACCGCAAAGAAGCACAAATGACCCCGCGAGTCCCCACAAGGGGAAAGCCTGGGTAGGATTCGGATATACGACGGCAAGATCTGCTGGCCAGATGGTTTGCCGCAGATACACGCAGTACGAATCAAGGCAATTTTCGATCCGCAGCCAGAGCGGGAGGCGCGCGGCCGCGTCGATTTTTTCGGGCGACAACCACGTGGCCGCGCAAGAGATGGCCGAGAGCCCGAGCAGCGGAATTTTCTCCTTCAGCAGGCTGGGAAACGAATATCCCGCGCGACGGAGCGGCCAGTAATCCAGCAGCAGCAGCAAACATGGCAGGGTCACCAGCATGCCCTTGGAGAGCAACCCCAAGGCAAAAAGCAGCGCCACCAGGAGGTAACCACCCACAGCGGGCCGCCGCGCGTAGCGCGTGTAGGCGGCCAGCGTCAGCATGAAAAATACTCCGGAAAGCACGTCCTTCCGCTCGGAAATCCAGGCAACGGACTCCGCGCGCAATGGATGAATGGCCCACGCCGCGGCGACAAAAGCGCATCGCCAGAGCGCTCCCGTCATCCGCGCAAACGTAAGGAAGAGCAACACCGCCGCGATGGCATGGAGAAGAACATTCGTCAGGTGATGTCCCCCTGCCCACATTCCAAAAAGCTGGTAGTCCAGCATGTGGGTCACCCATGTTAACGGATGCCAATGCCCAATGCCTCCATACCGCAGCGCCCACGACACTCCGTCCACTGAAAGGCCCCGCTGCACGATTTGGTTCTCATAGACGTATGAGTTGTCATCATAGTTGACGAAACCGAAGCGCGCCGTCTGCCCGAAAACAACAAAAACGAACCCGACAAGCAGGACGCAAATGCCAGCGGCGCGCCGATCCCGCGGCGGAGGTCCGAGGACTCGATCTTCTGCGACAGGCCGCGCGCCAAGCCTCAGCCCCGTTTCGATTTCGCGCTCATCCAAGTCTTCTCGCGTCCTTCTGGTTCTGATGCTCCTAGCAATAGCAGTCCGGCTGCCACTACGCCTCCTGTTTGTCGAAAAAGGGCACTCCAACGCGGCGGATGTGCGCCGCGATTTCGGAACCTGTGGCCTCGCCGTAAATCAACAGACTGAACCGGTATGGCAGCAGCAGATCATCCAGACCGTCATCAATCCTGCCCAGGGTCTGCAAATCGAGCTGGCTCCCGACAAGAGCCAGGTCTATATCGGATCCCGGCCTATGTGTTGCCTTCGCGCGGGAACCGAAAAGCAACGCTCTTTCCACCTGCGGGAAGCGGGTCAACACTTCGGCAATTCGCGCTACCGTTCCGTCCGAAAGTCCGTGAGTTGCCGTCATGTTTCGGCTGCCTCGAGCTCGGTGAACTTTTGGAGAAACGTCCCGAATTCGGACACATAGCTGTGAAGAATCATCCTGGCAATCTCATTGGCAGTGTCCTCGTCGTAGGTGTGAGTGGTCTGGTTGCGACTCTGGATCATAGCCATCCACGCCTCCCCGTTTTCGATCAATCCCCTCCCGACAGCTTCGCGAGTCGCGTCTTTGGAGCCGTAGAGTTTTGCGACGCCGCGAGATTCCAAGAAGTCTTTCAGAGTGTTCCAACCAAGTTCATGCGTGAACTCGAAGGCTTGAATAAGCCCTTGCTGTTCCAGATCGGATAATTTCCGTTCCCGAGCCGTATCCGCCGCCTTCGATAGCTGGGTAAAAGCTTTGCGAAAGTTGTGCAGACGCTGCCGCCAGCGCACGTCAGGGTCCTGTGCCATGGGGGAAGTTTAACGGAAAGTTTTCCGTGTTGCACCGACTTCTTCAACGTTAGCGATCATAGCCAGCGAAACCGCTAGACTTGATCTTGTCGGGCTCTTCGCGCCCTAACGGAGGGCCGGATGCGCCGCAATTCTTGGTCACCTCCGAAGTCCGACTCCGCGAGGCAAGCCTGACCCGGGTCATGCGCTCTCGTAATCCGCCCTGTTCAACAAATTCCGCTTCCAGCCGGCGGAGCTGCTGATCAATGAGATAGTTGGCTTGATGGATCAGGCAGATGGCAATGTTGGCCACCGTTTCTGCCTGCCGGGTCTCCACAAACACGCGGTAAAGTTCGTAGGTTTGGGGAATTTCCCGCCCCAGTTGGCGGACATAGAGCGCCTCCTTGGAGTCCTTGCCCCACATCGGGAGGTCGCGAGCGCGGAGAAAATCTTTGAAGTCGTCCAGCAATTCCTCAAGACTGGCCCGGCCCACATTCGTCAGCTTGATTTCCGTTTCCTTCGAAGTCACCGCCGCCTTGCTGCCCTCCAGGATGTTCTTTTTGCCCGACCTCGCCGACTGAATCATCTGATCAACAGTTCGGTCACCCTTCGCGAGATGCTTGTAGGCAAAGCGAAAAGTGAGGTCGTAGATCACCTCCGCCTTTTGGAACGAGTGCAGCGTCCGGTAGTCGCCACGCGGAGGCAGCAGCCGCTCCGCGTCATGGGAAGTCTGGGACTTAGGCGAAGCATGCGTTTCATTGCTCCCCCTTATTCCCCATTCTTCCTATTATTCCCATTCCTCATAGCTGCTCGGTATAGTCCAGTTCCGTGGTGCAACCGGCCTCTTTCCAGAGAACATCGCCCATGTTTCTAAAGGATTGTTCCAACATGATCGGGTGACGGTTTTCCATCGGAATTGAGAAACACCTGTTGTGTCCGCCGGTAGGATGCTCCGGAGGTTAGCTTTGGGGATACGCGCTGCAAAGCTGAAAGTGCCTGGCGTCGGCAGAACGGCATTCACAGGGCTCTTAATGCGGCGGGTTGGAGCGATCGGGGTTGCGTTTAGACGCACGGACGCCTCGGCGAGGCTCCTTTACCCCGGAATGTTCGCGCTTTAAATCTCTTCTCCGCCTGAGTAATTGCGCATAAATTTCAGAAATGAACGATCGCTGGCCAGAGGAACCCGTAACAACGTGCAAATTCTGTGGCAGGAGGATTCTGGTGACAACGGCGAATCGCACTGAGGGCTACTGCATGCCCCACGCGCCCCAGAGCCTGGAGCGGAGAGCGGGCGGAGAAAGCATCCTTTTGGGCGGGGAAGTCGGATTTGAGGAAGTGAAAAGCGAATTCCTGCGCCAATATGCGACCGCAAGTGATCCTCGTCGCAGCGATTCGCTGGAAATGTTCAGGTGGGTGGAAGCCAGGGTTCGAGACGGAGACCGAGTGCTTCGTTTCACAGTTGACGCTCCCCGGCCTCATGCTCCCGTTTTTGCTACAAAGGGTTACGCCATCGTACGCGAAGGCCATGTCATCGATGGAGTCATTATGGATACGGAAGTGAACCCCGATTACGGTAGCATCTTCGAGGGGTTCGAGGCTTATACATTCACCGAGGAGGAGAAGGAGCAAAACGCGCGAGAGGCGTTTGTGAGCGACACCGACGAGTGGCGACGCCCGCTATGAAACAGCCATGCGAGTGGAACGGGTTTTATCAAAACGATGCCAGCGCCCTGCGTTTGCGAGCATTTGATTGCTCGGACGCGAAAAGGGGCGTAGTATCGACTCGTTGGCGGCAACCAGGTAGCCTGCACCAAACTGTAGGGCTACCTGCGTAGAACCGGATGTAACGTAGACATTCACCGGCTCAACCAGTTTCGGTGTCGTGTCGCATCAGATCGGCGAGACGACGGGAAACATCATTACCGGAACTCCGAAAACTCAGACTTCCGTGAACGGATGGCGCAAAGGGAAACTTTTCTACGCGAACTATTGACTTGGAGAAAGTCAGTGGCAAAGCGCGGCAGCCGCTCCCACTGCTGCCGACCGCCTATAGTCGCTGCCAACGAGGCGCGATAGCATCGCCGTAACACTAGCACCTGCTGAAAACGTTGACAAGCCCTGCGGCGATGTGACCCAGGTAATCAAGTTTCCGAACCAATATCGCAGCTTTGAACTGGAGCGCGGGTCAACCGACACGGCAAAGCGGACGGTGCCGCTGACGTTTTCGAGCGAGACTCCTGTGCAACGCTCGTTCCCGGCGGATTCCCCGATAAGCGGATCGCGGGGAAGACGGTAAACGAGGTTCTGGACCCCATCGGAAACACAATCGGCTTTGGCTCTCGCCTGAAGGCGCATCTGGAAAAGGAAACTCAGTCGGCGCGGCCCGAATTTCTGCCGCACATCGAAGCGACGGTGGAACGCCCTACAGAGATCTGGCGCGAGAACACCAAGGACGGCCCGCGCCTGCGACATATCGCAGTTTTCACGGCAGCGGACGGAAAAACCCGCCTCCCCTTTTTTGGTAACCACTGAGCGCCCAAGCCGAGGCGCTCTTTTCTTTCACTAGCACTGCCGTGTATTATTCGTAGGGGACTAAGCGCTTTGTTGCGTCGCCGGGACGGAGCACAATCTTTCCTTTCGCAAGGGCGATCGCCAGCCGGCGCGCCTCCGCGATCCCATGCTTTTCCAAAGTGTGGATCCCCACCCCCGCGTTAAAAGCGAATGGCAACCAGGGCTTACGCTTCAGCGTGTTCTGCTCGCTCCCGGCTCGCTCCTCAAACCGCTCCTTCACAAGCACCACCGCTTCCGCCGCGATAGCCTCATGCAACTTCGGGGAAGGCAGACAAGCCGATTCGATGCCGTCGATGTGTTGCGTGGGCCAGTTCGGCGTAGAAAGGTTCGATGACCAGGCTGTTTCACCTTCATAGCCGCCAGGATGATCCCGTGGCTCTTGGCAAATGCGGCGGCGATACGGCTGTCCTTTGGAGCACTTGTTACCCAGGCCTTCATCGCAACCCTCTTTTCTGCCCATATTCTACCTGCAAGCGCATCCCTCTGCGGAGCCCCCGCAGTCTCTATGCCCCTGTAGAGGGGCACACCGGGCTGATAGGGAGGTAGTCTTCTTAGTGTTCTGTCGATCAGCTTTCCCTGCGTCTCGGTAATTCCTTTCATGCCACTGTTGAAGTAGGTGCGAAAAGCCACCGTCGCTGGATGATCTGGATGCGCAAGCATCAGTCGCGCAGCGTCGTCAGGCGTGATCGGCTTCGTGTCATCTAAGGATGAAGTCTTCCCCCAGCGCCTCCTTCAGCGGGGCTGTTATAGCCCGCGAACTTCCTCTTGTCCCTCGGCTGCATCGGATTGTAGCCTGCATTCGCCAGAAACTCCAGCACCCCAGCGATCCTGTTCCGAATAACCCGCGTCCCCTCCGAACCCTCAGCGTTTGCGAGCATTTGATAGCGCGGACGCGAAGAAGGCGGTAGGATCGACCCGTTGGCGGCAACCAGGTAGCCCGCACCAAACTGTAGGGCTACTTGCGTAGAACCGGATGTAACGAAGACATTCACCGGCTCACCCGCCTCCCCTTTTCGTAGCCACCGCGATGGGCAGCCCGGCGCGTCCGCGTCGTATGCTTTGCCATCGCGAGTTAAAAGCGAATGGCGCCCAAGGCTTACGCTTCAGCACGTTCTGCTAGTCCCGGCCCGCTCCTCAAACACCTCTTTCACCAGCGCGACCGCCTTCCGCCGCGATGGACTCATGCAATTCCGCGGAAGGCAGGCAAGCCGACTCAATCCTGTCAAATCAACTGCGAGCCAATTTCGGGTTGCAAGACCGATCACCAGGCTCATGAGTGAAAAGTTGAAAACCGTCCTCAGTCCCGCTATCCTGCACGCGTGAGATGTCTGGGGCGTTTCGGAGGTACGCCAAAGGATTCCTGCATGCGGCCCCTGGACACTCGCCCTTCCTTCTTCCACATCGTCTCAAGCGCAAGGCTTCGATGCCTCGTCTTACGTGCAACAACCAGGATCCTGCGGTTGATTCATTTTCCGATCATTCCTTTTTAACTCAATGCGGCAACCGCGACGGACGCGGAGTGTATCACAATCCACGGAACAACGTTCGAGGTTGTGAGGTGGCGGGTGGAGTCAGACACGGCCACATCCGGCCATGTCGAGGTAACTTGTGAAGGAGGTCGAAAAGTGATTACCACTGCCCGACCACGATCCGCACATTGCGCTTTGCCCGGCGCTTCTCGGGAGGCAGGGCCTGAGCTTCGCGAAGTTCGCGCGGCGGCTTGTGGAATGCTTTGGGCTTCCGGTTCACGCCTCAAATATCGCATCGCGGGGAGGAACGCGCAATGAGCACGGCGGAGATTCTCAATCCGGTCGGACCCGCGCTTGGGCGAAGGATGATGGGGAAACTGACGGATACGCGGGCGTTGCTTGCGGCCGTGGTGCTCTCCGTGGAGTTGCTTGTCACGCGGCGACTTCTTCAACGCTGGCGAGCGCGCTCAGCGAAATCGTTCGACTTGAATTTGCCGTCGCTTAGTTTGGCGAGATGAGACTGCTGAACGCTTTTGGCGCTGTCTGGTTCGCAGGTGTCCTTGTGGCTTCCCTGATCGCGCTTGTGGCATTCGGCCAGCCTGAGCCTCCTGTAGCGATCGAATCGCGATGAGACGTCGATGCGCTTCGGGTCAGCATTCGAGGTCTGATTGCGTGATTGTGTCGCAACCATGATCAGCGCGATCCTTAAGCAACTGCTTTTCTCGGCATTGTTCCCGCTATTCGCGGTTATCCTGTTTCTGTATCTGCCTTCGTTCCTGTTCCGCGCGCCCGGCATACCTCCTTCCAAAGACTTCCAAGTTGCGTGCGCGCGATATACCTCTTCCTTGCGCTTTCTTTCTGCATCTGCTGGTTAATGATCGCTTTACCTCCGTGAACGCGACAGTTCCTCTTCGGCTTCCCATTCGCCCGTCCCTTCCGCGACGCGTCTTCCGCGTAGTTTCTCCCCCCCGGACCATCGAGAACGTTCAGAGATGTCGGGGAGTCCCTTCGCTCCAGCCTTGTAAATCCCACTCCGCTCCAGCAACCTTGTTCCGAGTAGAGCCAATCCTTAGCCGTCGCCAAAATATGCCGTTACTTGATTTCAAAGGGAAAAGCTTCGTCTACACGCACCACCTTGGCGTGCCGTATCGCGATTTGCTCGTGGTGCCGGAGAAAAGCTGTGCGGCTGAGGGCACACAGCCTGACCTCGACGACAACCTCATCCTCCACGGCGACAATCTCGAGGCCCTCAAGGCCCTCCTCCCGCGCTACGCCGGGCGGGTGGACTGCATCTACATCGACCCGCCCTACAACACCGGCACCGAAGGCTGGTGCTACAACGATGCCGTGAACGCCCCTCTCATGCGCGAGTGGTTGAAAAAGTCTGGCAACCCGGTCGAGCGAGACGACCTCCAGCGCCACGACAAATGGCTCTGCATGATGTGGCCCCGTATCCAGCTCCTCAAGGAACTCCTCGCCGAAGATGGCGCTATCTTCGTCTCTATCGACGACAACGAGGTTCACCGGCTACGAGCAATGCTGGATGAGATTTTCGGGGAGGAGAATTTCGTCGCGACAATAATCTGGCAGAAAAACTACTCGCCCAAAAACACCGCGAGTTACTTCTCTGAAGACCACGAACCCCGTTTGACGACTTGGAGGCGGCGCCATGAGGAAGCCTTTACGAATAGGTGCGCGCTTCGGCTTGCTGCTCAGAGCGGACAACGTGAGCTTCGACGCCTCCTCCCATCCAGTTGAACCGCCCACATCCCCCGGTGAAAACTGCTTTGACTTCGAATATCGAAATCCTAGTCTTGCGGAGGCTCACCGAGGCCATACCCTTCCTACTCCTATGAATATGAATCTCGAAATCCTTTCACGCGCGGCGAACGAAGCGCGCGGGCTGGCAATGGACGCCGTGGAAACGTGCAAGTCGGGTCACCTGGGTCTGCCGCTCGGCTGCGCGGATATGGGCGCTGTCCTTTACGGGCACGCGCTAAACTACAACCCGGATAAGCCGGATTGGCTAAACCGGGATCGGTTCATCCTTTCGGCGGGACATGGGAGCATGTTCCTGTACGCGTGGCTTCATCTCGCTGGGTTCGATCTGCCGCTGGAGCAGGTGAAGAAGTTCCGCCAGTTGGGGAGCCACACTCCGGGACATCCGGAGCATTTCGAAACGCCGGGAGTCGAAGCAACCACTGGGCCGCTCGGGCAAGGCACGGGGAACGCGGTGGGATACGCCGTATCACAAAAGATGGCTGCCGCCCGATTCAACACGGCAAAGCACACCATCTTCGACAATCACATTTTCTGCCTGGCGGGCGATGGATGCCTGCAGGAGGGCATCTCCCACGAGGCGGCCGCGTTCGCGGGGCATTTCGGGCTGGATAACCTGATTTTCATCTATGACTCCAATGCGGTGACGCTGGACGCAATGGCGAGCGTGACGCAGAGTGAGGACACGGCAAAGCGATTTGAGGCGTACGGCTTTGATGTGCAGCACGTGGATGGGCATGACATGGTCGCCTTCCTCGAAGCGGTAGAGAAGGCCAAGCTGGCAAACGGCAAGCCTCATATGATCATCGCCAAGACGATCATCGGACGTGGCATTCCGGAGGTGGAGGGAACGAGCAAGGCGCACGGTGAAGGCGGCGCGAAGTTCGTGGATGCCGCGCGGAAGGGGCTGGGTCTTCCAGATGAGCATTTCTATGTCTCCCCGGAGGTGCGCGCCTATTTCGCGGGGCACAAGAAGAAGCTCATCGAGAAATACGACAAGTGGAAGGCGGACTATAAAGAATGGCGGAGCGAGAATCCCGAGTTGGCGAGCCTGCTGGACATGGGAGAGAACAAAGAAATCCCGTCCGACCTGCTAGCCCGAATCCCGGAGTTTGCGCCTGACCAGAAGATCGCGACTCGCAAGGCGGGGAGCGAAGTGCTCCAGCCGATCGCGGCGGCCATGCCTTTGCTGATCAGCGGCAGCGCGGATCTGCATGGTTCAACGCTGAACTACATCAAGGATGGCGGCGATTTCACCCGGAACAACCATGCGGGTCGCAACATCCATTTCGGCATCCGCGAACATGGTATGGCGGCGATCCTGAACGGCTTCGGGTATGACGGCATTTTCCGCCCTTCAGGCGCCACGTTCCTGGTATTCGCCGATTATTCGAGACCATCAATGCGGCTGGCCTCACTCGCGAATTTGCCTGTCCTCTATATATATACCCACGACTCAATCGGGGTGGGCGAAGATGGACCGACGCACGAGCCCGTGGAGACGGTAAGTTCTCTGAGGCTGATCCCAAACCTGGATGTTATCCGCCCCGCCGATCCGGAGGAGACTGCCGGAGCATTTGTAGCCGCGCTCAGCCGGACCGACAGCCCGACACTGCTCGCGTTGACGCGGCAGAACGTCCCGATGCTCACGAAGATTCCTGTTAAGTTGCGCCGCGAGGGAGTGGCGCGCGGCGGCTATGTCGCTTTAAAGGAGACGGGCGTACTGGAGACGATCATACTCTCCTGTGGCAGCGAGTTGCAGCACGCCCTCGCGGCGGCGGAAAAACTGGGCGCGGGGACGCGCGTAGTCTCGATGCCCTGTTTCGAGCGCTTTAACCGGGAGTCGGAAGCTTACAAGGATGAAGTTTTGCCTCCTTCCTGCCGCCGGCGGGTCGCCATCGAAGCCGGCACCCCAAATTTATGGTTCCGCTATGTGGGGCTGGATGGAAAAGTGGTGGGCTTGGAGAAGTTCGGCCTCAGCGGCCCCGGAGACAAGGTTATGCAGGCACTGGGGATTACGGCTGACGCAGTGCTAAAAGCCGCGCAGGAGCTGGCGTAGGACGAGAGCCCCGGACTTCGGGGCGCGCAAAGCACAGGCTCTCTTCATCCTTCGAGCGCAACCCTAATCATCCTGTCAAAGATGCGCGATTGATCAAAAGCAGTAACATCTCGTGGTCGGAAGGCCATGTATCAGCCGCGGATCGCTGGCTGCGCAACGGCCACAAGGGGGCGGTCGTGTGGCTGACTGGGCTCTCCGGCTCGGGAAAGTCGAGCATTGCGCGGCGGCTGGAAAGTGAGCTGTTTCGCCAGTCTATGCATACCTATGTGCTGGACGGGGACAACATCCGGCACGGCCTGAACTCCAATCTCGGCTTTTCACACGCGGATCGCATCGAGAATATCCGGCGAGTGGCCGAAGTCGCGCGGTTGATGGCCGAAGCGGGCACGGTGGTGATCGCCGCGTTCATCTCGCCCTACCGTGAAGACCGAGCGCGGGCGAGGGAGATCGCTCAAGAAGGAGGCATCGAATTCATCGAGATTTTTGTAAACGCGCCGCTGGATGTATGCGAGCGGCGTGACCCCAAGGATCTGTATAAGAAGGCCAGATCAGGCGAGATCAAGGATTTTACGGGGATCGATGCCCCGTACGAAGCCCCGGCGACCCCCGACATCACCGCGCATACCGCTGTTGTCACTGTGGAGGAGTCGGTTGCTTTGCTCCTCACAGAATTGACTCCCCGCCTAAGGAACGCAGGCTAGGGTATCGCGTATCATCTCGCAAAAGTGATCCGGTGCTTCTCAAGAATGAGGAGGTCCTCCCCTACCGGTGGGGGAATCTGCGTGTAGGGGAGATCGTTTAGCGATCCCGACGCAGAAGTTTATCAAGTACTATAATTACCATATTTACTGGCATGGGGGCTGCTAAACGTTCTACCCATGACCTATTCCATTAAAAACCTGCTGATACTAACCCTGCTCACCGCCGCCTCCGGGGCGAGCGCAGAGACAACGCTGTTTAGCTCCTCCACAGGGGTGAATGGCTTCAACAATAACCTCCTGACGACGGGCGCCGGCTCCAGCGCGGTAACCCAGGACACCAACTGGCAATTCGAGGGATTCACCGATTCATACGGTCTGACCAGGGGGCAGGTATTTGGCAGTTCGGTTTCAAACCCGAACGCAGCAATCTCCGGATTGATCTCGTCGCCGAGCGCCACACTCCCCATCGGCACGGATGCTTACGTGGTGAGCGGAGCAAATCGCCCAGGCTGGTACAACCCGCATGACGGCGCGCAGTGGATCGCCGCTGAGCCTAAGCAAGCGAATGGCGGAACGCCAATTAACCCGCCGGGCAATTACGACTTTCGGCTGAACCTCTCCAGCTACATCAACCCGAATGGTGGCGAAGTACATGTGAGTATCGGCGAGATCAACGCGGATAACCATTTTGAGATGGCGGTGGGCGGCTCGGTGGCGGCAAAGAGCTTCCTGCTCCAGCCTTTCGCGACACAGGAAACCTGGAACAACGCTGGACAAATGGGGTATCACTTTAACTTCAGCCCTAAAGACGGCGCGCTCCTGGACATGATTGTGGCGAACAACAACGATCAGTTGGTGAACGGACATTATGCATATGACAAGAATCCTACAGGGTTCCTCATCGACCACATGGTTGTCACGCAAGACGCTGGAAGCGCTCCCGCCCGGGATCATCTCACCGCGAACAACGCGATCTATAACCAGATTGTGCAGGGCAGCGGCCCGGTAAACAGTCGCGGGATTGTCGCAGCCCCTGAGCCTCGCACCTGGTTGGTGCTGCTCAGCTTCCTGGCAGTCGTTGGCTGGCAGGCCAGAAACCGCAGCTCGGCATCGCGCTAACCCTCAGCCTAAACTTCCTTAACAAAGCGCTCCAGAGGTTCAATCCCTTCTGGAAGCGCTTTTTTTATTTCCACCCGCCAGCGTTCGATTTCATCCCACTTCCCGGCCCTTGCGGCCAGTTCGAGGCGACGGGCAACTTCTTCCACCTTCAGCAATCCGAACTGCCCGGCTCCACCCTTCAACGCGTGCGCTTCATGTGCCACCTGCATGGATTCACCCACAGCGCACCCCTCATCGATCTTGCGGGCGATAGGTTCAACGTCATCCAGAAACTGGCGCGTGATTTCCTTGAGGATGCCCGAGTCGCCATCATCACTCAGCTCCGATAGGATATCGAACCGATCCCGGTCAAACGCTGGCAGGCCATCCAACTCAGAAAAGTCTTCGGGCATTCGCTAGTCTAACAGACGCGATAGGGTGAATCCCCAACTATTTTCAACACTCATCGTTACACCCCCGTAATCGTCCACGCGCAAAGTAATACTGGCGACTTTCGAAGAGGCCAGGGCGGGGGCGTGCCATATAACGGGCGCGTCGGAGTCCACGATAAGCCGCACATCGCGCGAATGATCCGGCGCCTTGAATGTGAAAGCGATGCTCTCCCTGCAATCCAGCCCCTCGCTTGCATGGGACTCATCGCCAACCGCCACGGTCACGCGTCGGAAGAGGTGACTGGTGTTGTTGTAAACAGCGACAGTGATCCCCGAGTGGATGACATAAAAAGATCCAATCACCGCGGCAAATACCGCCAGCGAAGCGGCGAGCCAGATTGCGCGCCTCCGAATGCCCATCTTACTTGCTTGCCCGCCTCCAGACATCAAGCCTCGCGGCGGCGGCGAGGAGAATCATCCACATGGACATGTTCTTTGTCTGGGTCAGAACGCGCTCCAGGTTGCTGTGAACGTAAGTCAAAAGGAGAGCTACGAAGAGCCCGCCGAGGAAAGCTGCGGGGAAACGTCCGCGCCAGAATAGAGCGCCACGAAAGCACCACCAGAGGCCCGCCGCGGCAAACAGGAGGTAGGTAGACAGGCCCCCGTAACCCGTCTCCGCGAGCAGCAGCCAGTAATGGCTCTCGACCACTCCCTTTGCGTAATCCTCATCCACTGTGTGTCCTCGATCCCGTTCCCAATCGTCGATCACATCTCCATACTCAAAGGGATGGTTGATCGCGAGGGCAAAGTTATTCCAGCCGATGCCAGTCGCTGAATGGCGCAGCATTGCCTTGGCGGCGAGATTCATCACGGTGCGCGTCTCGCCGCTTGCCTCGTTACCTTCATCGTGGAACCTGGCGACGATGGTGTGCGCCGAGGCGAGCAAGCCAAGGAAGCCGACTACTGACATGCCGATCACAAAAAAGACGCGTTTTGACGTGAAGCGATCCGCCATGGAAAACGCCACCACCAGGATGACCCCGGCGGCAAACATCATGAGAGAGGCGCGGGAAAGCGAACTCTGAACGATGATGGCGGAGGCGGCGAAACCGCCGGCATACCAGCGCGTGTCGGCTTTGGGAACATCGCTCATCGCGCAGGCCAGCAGAGGCAGCCCGCAAAGGTAAGCCCACATGGCGAGGGGGTTCTGGTGCTCGAACCAGCCGTGTATCTGGTAGAAGTGATCCACATACTTCATCTTCAGCACCACCATCAACTGCACTCCCAGGGTAAAAGACATGGACTTCAGCAGAAAGCCCAGATCCTCCTCCTCGCGAATAAAGTGGAAGGCTCCGATGAAGATAACGACCACTTTCGTGAAGCGAACTCCGGCCATCACGCCGTACAGGAAATTCGGCGCGCCGAAGATGGATGCCCACGAGAGCAGGCAATACAGCAGATAAAGCAAAGTGCCGGGGGGAAGCCACCTCCAGCGAGGATCCTTGGGTTGGCGGCCCAGGACGGAAGCGACGATCAGCGAAAGCGCGAGAATCTCAATGAACGAGAATTCAAACCCTTTGGTGTGCCCCCGGTACTTTTCCACGGAGAGGAGCATGAGTGTGAATTTATTGATGTGCCACGAAGTCATGAAGACCATGAGTCCGAAGACGCAACACCGGCCCTTCCTTGACTGTTTGATAAGCACCCCCAGCAAAGGCGCGAAGAGCAGGTAGCCGAAGAGGATGATCGGCGCCTTGATGAAGTCCATCGTCGTCATCTCGGCAGTCCCTTAAGGTTTGCCATCTGTAATCCCCGGCCCCTGCAGGCAGATACCATTCCAAAGCGAAGCGAACCGTTTGCCACTGTCCTGCGCCCTTTACCCCCGCCGAGCTTCAGCGCGCTTGTAGATATCCTCAGTCTGGCGGGCGATTTGCCCCCAGGAGTAAGTCTCCGCCGCTTTGCGCCGGCCCGCTTCTCCCAGGCTCTCCCTGAAACCGGTGCTTTCGAGCAACTGGCGCAACTCCGCGGCGCACTGCTCCGCATCCCCCGAAGTGAAAAATAGACCATCCTTGTTCTCCGCCACCAGGTGCTGCAAGCCGCCTACCCGGCTGACAACGACTGGCTTGCCCGCGCTCCACGCTTCCAGCACCACAATGCCGAATGGCTCATGCCGGGAAGGAAGGACGAAAATGTCGCAACCGTGATAAGCGTTGACCAGGGCGTCACCGTCAAAAGGAAGCGAGTCCAGGCGGCGAATCCTGCTGTGGAACGGGCTTGCTGCCACGCGCTGATCCAAACCTTGCACAAACGAGGGAACCGTACTCGGACCGGCCAGAACCAGATGAAGCGTGGGGAACGCCGGAGCAAGTATATCGAACGCCTCAATTAGCGTCCCCTGATCTTTCTGCGGGTCGAATCGGCTGTAGCAGGCGAGGACGAGCGCATCCGCCGGAATGTGGTTCGTGGCGCGAAAGGCTGTTCCGTCTCCCCGGGCAAAGCGGCCCGCGTCAACGCCGTTCCCGACATGATGGATCCTGTCGTGGCTGAGAGACTTCAACGCATGATCATACTCACTGCGACCGACGCAGATGATCGCGTCGGCGTCTTCGAGGATACGACGCGAGCGCATCAGGGCGCCAAATATCTTTCCCCACTCCAGCTTGCCGCTCTGCGCTTCCATCATCTGGCTCAACTCGGCGGAAGGCACATCGAACACACCACCATGAAGGGTGACGATGAAAGGCTTCCGTTGAATTCGCGCGGCGGTCAGCACTTCGCCACCAAGCCGCTTCAGGGCATGCGCGTGGAAGACGCGAACATCCCTGGCACAAGCCAGCGAGGCAAATAGACCCAGGGAAAGAAGATTGCCGCCCTTCTTGTCCATCTGAGCCTTTTGCACCGCGTTTAGTCCGAAAAAAGGATACTGGTATGAGTAACGGCGGATCGGCACGGAATTCCAGTCTTCCCGCCGGTTATCGCTCAGCGCGAGGGAGGTATGAATTTCAGGCCGCAGACCCATTTTCTGCTGCTCGATGGCGAGCGAACCGACGACGGTTTCCGTGCCTCCCCATTCATGCGCGACGAAACGACGCGGCACATGAATTATCCGGTTTGGAGTCATCTCGAGGTGAAAACTTCCAGGTTCCCCAAAATCATGGGAAGAAGCTGCTTCTTGCGCGAGACCATCCCCGCAAATTTTCGACTGGGACCTCCCAGCAGAACTCCGGCGCGCGCCTGGTTCTCGTCAGACAGGATGACGTGGCTCTCACCTTTAAATACGTCGGTGACCATCAGCAGCGAGAACGCGACTCCAAGTTCACGGCGAATGGCGTCCAGGCTCTTCGCAAGAGCGCTTGTTCTCCGCGCTGTGAGGATTCCGAGGTCAACCGTTTCTATCTGTGAGGCGGAAAAGCGCACGGCCCCATGCTGAAACTCCTTAAGATCTTTTTCAACCAGATCAGCAGGTGAGGCGGTGGCAAGCTCGTCATTCTCCCTGAGAACGGACCGCCCGAATTCCTCAAGGTTCACTCCCGCGATCTCCGCAAGCTTTGCCGCGAGGATTGAATCTCCCGGCGTGGCGGTTGGAGAAGTCAGCAGGAGAGTGTCGGAAATCAAGGCTCCCAGCAGGAGAATCGCTTCGCCGCGCGAAGGAGTAAGACCGGCCTCGGCATATTGCGCGGCAAGAATGGAAGCCGTGCTCCCGACGGGCCTGCAATCCACGCGCACGGGATGGAGCGTCTCTATATTGCCGACCCGATGGTGATCGATGATCTCTTGTATCTCGGCATGCTCGATCCCGCAGACCGACTGGTTGCGCTCAAAGTGATCGACGAGGATTAACATTGGACGTTTTTCTTCGAGCAAATCAGCCCTCGAGAGGGTACCGATGACCTTCTGCTCGGAGTCCACCACAGGCAAAGCATGCGCGGTGTGCGCCACCAGTTCCCGGACGTCATCCAAAAGTTGGTTTGCATACAGTTTCGGATAGTCGCGCTCCATGATCACGGAAACGGAAATGGCAAGAGCAAGCTGGGAGACGAGGCTGATGAGCGAGCCGTTGAAATAAAACATCGGGAGGGAAGCGTATTCCTTCGCGAGCAACTCCGCTTCCGGTAAGTCGCACTCCGCGAGGATCACGGCGCGCGCGTTCACTTCCCTTGCGAGCGCCAGAGTTGCCGGGCAGGCCCCACATAGCACCACGTCTTCTTTCGACCACCTCGCCCGCGCCATCGAAGCGGAGACGCAGCCCAGCCGAAAACAACCGGGAGCCTCAGAAAAAACAGCCTCGTTGCACTCACCGAGCGGCCTCAGACCGATAGCGGAGATCGCATCCTCCATATAGATCAGGTGGCCGAGATAGTCCTCCGGATTGAAATTGTAGAAGTAGCGGCTTTGAGGAAGGCGATCGCTGAGCACCCCCGCGAGCGCTCCCTGCTTGCCGAGCACAGGAATGAGGCTGCCGCTGGCGGAGTGCAGAAGATCCACGGCCTCCGCCAAATGGGCATCCTGGCGGATGCTGACGAATTGGCGGTTCATCGTCTCTCCGACTGTGGGACGTATATCGTTGCGAACCTCTGGGGCGGCGATGCCCGCTTTGGCGAAGACGAATTGGGTCTGCCGATTAGGTTCATCCAGCAGGATCGCCTCGTAGTCATTTGAGGCATCCAGGCACCCTTTGAGGCGCGCCGCGACACAGGCGGAAACAGCGGAGTCGGTGTCAGGGCGGCGATGTCCCGTCACGAAAATTCGATTTCCCTGGCGTGGGGACTGCTTAGGCATGGTGACACAGTTAGCAACTTGCGCACCCAGCGTTGGAGCAGTTCAAAAATCGCATAGACAAACAAGCAATGGCGGGCACTTCCACAATCTCCATAGTTATGAGATCAAAGAACGACGGTTCGCTCATTGGGGGAACGTTGCGGGGTGTGTATTCGCAGAATTTCCCGGCAAAGGTTGAAGTCATTCACATCGATTCGGGATCAACGGATGAGACAGTGGAGGTCATCAAAGCGTCCGGCCCTCATCAGCTGATTCAAATCCGCGCCGAAGAGTATGTACCAGGAATCGTGCTGAATCGCGGCATGCGTGAATCAGCTGGGGAGTGGGTTGTGTTTCTAAACTCGGACGGTGAACCGTCAAACAACGAATGGCTGTCGGAGTTGGTGGCGGCCGCGCAAACCGACAAGAATGTGGGCGCGGCATTCAGCCGTCAGATTCCGAGAGCGGACTGCCGCGCTGTGTTTGCGCACGATTATGAGCAGTGCTTCGGCGTCCGGCGCGTATCCCACAGTTGGGATCATTTTTTCAGCATGGTGAGCTGTATAGTCAATCGCCAAGCGTGGGAAGCGCACCCATTCCGCGAAGACCTGCAATACGCGGAGGACGACGAATGGTCGCGGAGGATAAAAGCGAACGGATGGAAGATCGTATTCGCTGAGAAATCGGTGGCAATCCACTCTCATAACTACACGCTGAAACAGGCATACAAACGGGCTTATGGGGACACGTTCGCCCTCGCCGCAACCAGTGAGACGCCGGCCCGCAATTACAATTTGCGCTACACGGTCGGAGTGGGAACGCTCCGGGATTTGGCGCGCGACGCTGTCCATTGTGTTCGTCAAAAACAGATTGGCGAACTGCCGCACGCAGCGGCAGTGCGGTTCGCGCAACGGTTGGGCAAGATGGATGGCTACCGGGCGGGTTGGAAACACTATGGGCGGAGCGCCCAATGAAGATATTGGTGATCAGCAACCTCTATCCGCCGCACGCGATCGGCGGCTACGAAGAAAGGTGCCGCCAGATCATAGATATCCTTCGCGGGCGCGGCCACGACGCGCGTGTCCTCACCTCAACTCACGGCGTGGGAGGCCCGACCGTTGAAGGTCACGTGCATCGGCGCTTGCGCATACACGGATTTTTCGGGCATCCATGGCTTGGGATTGCAAAGCTCTTTCAGCTGGAGAAGGAAAATCAAGCAGTGCTAAAGGAGGAATTGGCTGACTTTCAGCCAGACGTCGTCCATGTGTGGAATCTGGGCGGGATCAGCAAGGCTTTTACGGTTGCGCTGCAGCGTTCAGGGTTCCGCGTGGCCTACGACGTCTCTGACCATTGGATCGCCAGGAGCCTCAAGGCGGATGTATGGCTGCGTTGGTGGAATGGCAATTCAGGCGGGAAGCTTGCAAGGGTGGCGCGAGAGTTTTTAAAAGCGACAGGCATTTCCGCTCGAATTGAAAGGCAGGCGCCTTTCGCCGCCTGGGATGAAATCAAGTTCCGCAGAATCTACTTTTGCAGCGACGCCTTGAAGCAATTGACCATAGCGAAGGGCTACGCTCTGGAGCATGCCAGCGTGATCTACTGCGGTATTGAAACACGGAAGTTTGCGCGACGCCCGGAAAGCGACCGCTTTACGCGGTTGCTCTATGTAGGGAGGCTTGCGGAAGACAAGGATCCCCTCACCGCCATCCGGGCGCTAAAGCTCCTGCCGGAGAAATTCACCCTCTCGCTGTTTGGACGCGGCGACGAGGCTTATACGGCGCTGCTGCGAAAAGAGGCGGAGAGTCTCGGAAATCGCGTTGAGTTTAAGAGCGCGAACGCGGCGGAAATGGCCGGTGTGTATGCCGAGTATGATGCTCTTCTCTTTACCTCTGCCTGGGAAGAGCCTTTCGCGCTCACGCCACTGGAGGCAATGGCAGCGCGCCTGCCGGTGGCAATGACGCTGGAGGGAGGCAGCCGGGAACTGGCGCGCCACGGGGAAAACGCCCTGGGTTTTCGAACAGGCGACGCGGATGATCTCGCGGCCCAGATCCTGACGATGGAGCGCCAACCGGATTTGCGCCGCGCGATGGTCGAGACGGCGCGGCAGGAAGTGATCGAGAAGTATGACATCGGCACAATAACCACTCAGATCGAGCGGTTTCTGGAGGGAACATGAGCGGACGCGATTGGCAGAAATATTTTTGGCGAAACACGTTCACCAACTACTTGCGCACGGTGCTGCGCCTCATTTCCGGACTGGTGCTTTTCCGACTCACTTATCAGCACCTCACGCAGGAGCAATTTGGATTCTATTCCCTGTTATGGTCGATGTTTGGTTATACGATCCTGCTGGATTTTGGCCTCGGATTCACGGCGCAGAAAGCCGTGGCCGAAAAGACAGCGAGTGGCCAGATCGGCGAGTTGAACCACCTTATCTGCACGATCTTCTGGACTTTCGCGTTTCTGGGAGCCGTGTTGCTGGCGGTGTTCGCAGTGGCGCAGCCGTGGTTCATGGAGTGGACAAAAGTAAGCGCGCAAGGCCGGCCAGCGCTCGCGCTCGGCTACACCATCTTCTTCAGCGCCATGGCGCTCGCTTTCCCGCTCGGGATTTTTTCGGAAATGTTGCGCGGGCTGCAGCGCATCGATCTCGCCAACTGGGTCACCATCGTTTCACTGATCGTAAATCTGGCTCTCATGACCTGGGCTCTGATGGCGGGATGGGCTTTCCCGATCATCGTCCTCATCAGCGTGGCCACGACAGTGGCGCCGAATTTTGTAGCGATGATCATGGTGTTTCAGCGCATCCCGGAATTCAGCCTGCACCCCAAGCACTTTCGTTTTGCGGCCGTGCAAGGGGTGCTCTCGTTTTCGATCGTTGCTTACCTCATCACCTTTACGAATCTCATCATGGCGCGCACCGATCAGGCTGTTATCAGCTTCGGAATCGGAGTTGCCTTTGTCGCGGTTTATCAAGCGGGCTACAAGGCCGCGGAAATGTTCGGGCTTTTCTCGGTGCAAATGCAGGACGCGCTCTCGCCCGCGGCCGCGCAGCTCAACATCACCAAGGATGAAGCAGGGCTTCGCGACTTGCTCGTAAAGAGCACCCAGCTCACCATCTTCCTTACCACGCCTCTGTACGCGATCTGCGCGGTCTATCTGGAACCTCTCATCAAGATTCTGACAGGCCTAAAGTCGGTGGAAACGGCAACCTTTTGGGTTGGCCAGTCGTTGCTACTGGCCACATATAGTTCGCTGCTCACCAACAGTTGCTCCAAGCGCATCCTAATGATGTGTGGGTGGGAGAGGCGGCTGCTAAAGATTAGCTTGATCGACGCGGGCATAAATCTTGTAGCGAGCGTTATACTGGTCAAAAGATACGGGGTGCTCGGCGTGGCGCTCGGGACAATGGTTCCTACGTTGCTGCTGGGCTGGTTTTTACTTGTTCCCCTCACGTCCCGGTTCCTGAACATGGGAATCCTCGAGATGGGAGGCGCTTTCCTTCGCAAGGTGGCAGCTCCTGTGGGGCTGTCCCTCCTCACGCTGGGGATCATCGTCTTCGTTGCCCCAGTGCATGGAAAAGCCGGGTTTCTGAATTATGTCTGGCGTGGCGGCGTTGTGATGACAGTGCTGGCGGCGACGGGACTCGGGTTTTTGAAACAGGTCAAGGGGCGCTGATCCCAGGGCGGTAAACCGAGGATATCCATCCCTGCCGTGAGGGGTGCGATTGCCGTTTCGCGCGGGATGGTGTAACAGGACTATCCCACCGCATTCTCATGGCCCATCCCCGACCTTTCTCCCTCGCCGCCCTCGCGCTTTGCTTTCTCGCTATGCGACCCGTATGCGCGTCTGAAGCGCCGGGCGCATCCCCCACCCCGGCGGCTGACTCTTCTCCAGCCAAGACCGTCCCTGCAAAGGAAGCCGAGCATGATACCGCGGAGCCGAAGCTAACGGTAACGATGCATAGCGTCCTCATCGGAGGCGAGCCCGTAAAATATAAGGCGACAGCAGGCTACCTGGTTTTGAAAGATGAAACCGATGGAAAACCGGAGGAAGGCAAGAAGCCCGGGGAGGATGGCCGCCTGGCGAAAGCCAAAATATTCTTTGTGGCCTACACCCGTGAAGATACAGGGCCGGTGGCAAAGAGGCCGATCACGTTCTCATTCAACGGCGGGCCAGGGGCGGCTTCGGTCTGGCTGCATCTCGGCGCGCTTGGCCCGCGGCGTGTCAAGCTGCCTCAACCGGGCGGCCCTCCATACAGCGAGAACGAACTGCTGGACAACGACTCCAGTTGGCTGGATCTCACCGACCTGGTCTTCATCGATCCGGTTTCGACCGGTTACAGCCGAGCGGTGCCCGGTGAGAGCGCCAAGCCATTCCACGCTTTCCAGGGAGATATAAAATCCATCGCGGATTTCATACGGCTCTACACCACACGCAATGACCGATGGCTCTCCCCGAAGTTCGTTGTGGGCGAGAGTTACGGGGGCACCCGCGCTGCGGCGCTTTCGGCGTATTTGCAGGATACATTCAGCCTGTACCTGAATGGCATTGTCATCGTCTCGGGCCTGTTGAATTGGCAGACCATCGAGACGAACCCCGCGAATGATGAGCCCTATCTGCTGTATCTCCCCACTTACGCGGCGGCGGCGTGGTATCACAAACGCCTCCCGGCGGACTTGCAGGGCAAGGGAGTGGATGAAGTAAGGAAGGAAGCCGAGGAGTTTGCGGCCAAGGATTACCTGCTGGCTCTCGCGAGGGGAAGCAGCCTGCCAGATGAAGAAAAGAACAGGATCGCGCGACGCGTCGCGGACTTTACCGCGTTGCCGCTGGAATTCGTGAAAAGATATCACATGCGGATCCCGCCCGGCGAGTTCATGCAGGAGCTGCTAAAGCCGGTGAATCGGTCCATAGGACGCTTCGATGACAGGTTTAAGGGAATCGGGTATGATCCCGATGGGGCGGATTTTGACCCAAGTTTTGAGGCGGTGAAGGGGCACTTTACGGCGGCCATCAATCAATACCTGCGTGACGAACTCAAGTTCGAAACCGATTTACCATACGAAACACTGGCCAATGTCTCGCCGTGGAGCTTCGGCAACGTCGAGAACCGTTTCCTGGATGTCTCCGAGGATTTAGGCAAGGCGATGAGCGCGAACCCCCATCTCAAGGTGTGGGTGGCCTGCGGCTACTACGATATGGCAATCCCCTACTTCTCCACCCAATACGTCATCAACCAGATGCCGCTGGATCCCTCTTTGAGGGAAAATATCCGGTTCATCGGCTATCCAAGCGGGCACATGATCTACAATGATGAAGCGTGCCTGCCGAGCATGAAGGCTGACTTCAAGAGCTTCCTCCGGGACGCTGTTCTCCCGTAGGGATGCCTCAGGATTGGGAGATCAAGTCGCGGGCTGAATGCTGCTCGGTGACGAACAGACCCTTCGCGGAGGGGGAGTTTTTTTACACACTTCTGTATCACGGCCGAGAGGGCTTCACGCGACAGGATCTGTCGGAGGAAGCGTGGGAACTGAGAAACGATAATATTCAGCCCTTCTCCTTTTGGCGGTCAAAGTTCGAGGCGCCGCCACCTCCACCACCTGAACCGCTCCCCAAAGAATCCGCTGAGGATTTGCTGCGACGCTTCATGAACGGGGGAACCGCCGAGCAGGCCAGCGCGCGGTACATCCTCGCGCTGATGCTGGAGAGGAAACGCGTCCTGAAACAGGTCGAAAGTCGCCGAACGAGCGAGGGAAAGACACTCATCTATGAGCATGTGAAAACGGGCGAGGTGTTCGTGATCCCGGATCCTGAGCTGCGGATGGAACAGATTGAAGCGGTGCAGAACGAGGTGGCGTCCCTGTTGAGAGTGTAGAACAGAAATAAGGGGCCAACCGAAGGATCGTTTCCGTTTTCTTGATTGGAGCGGGACTGACGAAGCAGCGACTTCCAAGCCTCCCCGATAAGGAAGCAAAAATGCTATTTGGCCAAAGAATCCATCCCTACAATTTCGAATATGGCAGCGCGATCACCATCGACGGTGATGGGTTCCTGCTCTCCGGCAATTCTTTCAAGACCCGGGTCACCTGCGCGGAGATAACCGCCTCCTGCTCGCGGCTGCGATTCGACAATTCGAACGTCGCGGATAAGAAGAACTATTCCGATGCCATCATCGAGACGCATCGAGCAGGAACGGCACTTGCGCCGAATCAAGAGATCGGCGGGTTTGTTTCCTCTGCTTGCGATATCCGCCTGGAAGCAGGCCGCCTGAGCATCCATCTCAAGAGCGGCGCCGTCCTCAAAACGGCCCCGGACGGCATCGGCTTCCTGGGAGAGGCGGCAATCATCAATTTCGATACCACCGACGCGACGGGATTCTACGGATTCGGCGAGCGGACAAAGCGTTTCAACAAGAGCGGCGACACACTCGACTTCTACAACGTGGATGTGGGCGCGGTTTTTCCGCACACGTTTGGCAGGGACGACTATGATCCCGCGTATGTGGCGATCCCTCTGGCTATCATCCGCGCGCATGGAATCTCCACGGGGATCTTTTTTGATAACCCGGAGCGGCTGTTATTCGATGTGGGACAAATTGAAACAGGGCATCTCATCTGCGAGTCGCTGGGCGGGAATAACGACATCTACATCGTAAGTGGGCCGACATTGAAGGATGTGACGCGGAATTTCGCGGAGATTACAGGCCGGGCGGACGTGCCGCCACTCTGGAGCCTTGGGCATCACCAATGCCGCTGGGGCTACAAGACCGCTTCCGAGTTCTACGCTCTGAAGAAAAACTTCCTCGAGTACGATGTCCCGGTCAGCGCGCTTTGGTACGACATCGATTACATGGATGAATACAGGGTTTTCACATGGGATAAACGCGACATCCCCGATCCGGCGTCGGTAAACAAGCAGCTAAAGGAGGCGGGCATCCGCGCCGTAGCGATTGTGGATCCGGGGGTGAAGCTGGATGAGGGATACTCCGTCTATCAAAGCGGAAAAGGGAAGGATATCTTCTGCAAAACGCTCAGCGGAAAGGACTACGTGGGCAAGGTGTGGCCCGGGGACACGGTGTTTCCGGATTTCTCGTTGGAACCGGTTCGGAAGTGGTGGGCTGAGCATCTCGCCAGGTTTATGGCGGATGCTTCGCTGGATGGCGCCTGGCTGGACATGAATGATCCCGCGACCGGGTGGAGCATGGTGGAATCGATGCGGTTCGGCGGTGGCGCGGTGCCGCACGCCAAGTATCATAACCAGTACGGTCACTTCATGGCCCGGGCGAGTAAAACCGCCTTTGAGATAAACGACAAGACGGCGCGACCGTTTCTCCTGACAAGGAGCGGCTTCGCCGGCACGCAGCGCTACAGCGCCATCTGGACAGGCGACAACGTCAGCAACTGGGATCATCTCCGCATGGCAATCCCGTGCACCATCAACCTGGGCCTGTCGGGAGTTGCCTTCAACGGTCCGGATGTGGGCGGGTTCTTCGGACACACCGAAGAGGAATTAATCACGCGGTGGTACCAAGCGGGTTTCCTATTTCCGTTCTTCCGGAATCACTCCACGAACCACACGAAGGAGCAGGAGCCATGGAACTTTGGCCCGTTGTGCCTCGCTCGCGTAAGGAACGCGATTTACACGCGATACCGGCTCCTGCCTTACCTCTACAACTGCTTCTTCAACCACCACGTGAACGGAGATCCCGTCCTGCGTCCCCTGCTCTACGAGTTCGAGGATAGCGCGTTCGAATTTGTAGACGACCAGTTCATGGTCGGCTCGGAGATCATGCTGGCTCCCATCTGCGAGAGGGCAAGCACATCGAATACGGTGGTCACCCGGGGTGTAAGTCGGCAGGAGAGGCATGTGATGCTGCCACCAGGCTGGTGGTTTGACATACTGAGGGGTCAATGGGTTCAGGGCGGGAGAACAGTTCGCGCGGAGGCCAGCCTGGACGAAACTCTGATTTACATACGGGATGGAGCGGTGATCCCCTATTTCAACGGCAAGGTGCGCAACGCGGATACCACGCTGGACGATGTCGAGTTGCACATCTTCAGCAAGGAGCGAACCGGCGAATGCGAATACTACATTGATGACCGCGAGAGTCTGGACTTCGCGAAAGGGCTCTACAACGTCGCGAGCGTAAGCGCGACCATGTCGGCGGCGGGTGCCACGGTGCGCATTACGGAAAGCGGGAACTTCCGAAAGGGCTCTGTCGAGTTCAGTCCTGTCTTCTACGGGTCTGAACCAAAAGAGGCGACTATGGAACACGACGGGAAGGTTGCGAGTAAAACCCTCCGAAGTTCGACGCGACGGTGGATAGCGAGCGACGTCTCCGTTCTGGCTTGATTCTCCTGTGCCGTTCCTGCGGCGGACGCGCGCATCGAAAACGCTTTGGGACAATGGCGCGCTGCTTGCTGGAAGTGAAGAGGCATGGTATCATCGCATAAGCCCCTCACCCCCAGGATTGGAATGATGTTAAGAAAGCCGCATTCAGGATTCACCCTTGTCGAGTTGCTGGTCGTCATGGTGATCATCGCCATACTAATGGGCTTGCTGTTCCCAGCCATCAATGTCGCGCGACAATCCGCGTACAAGGCGCAGGCGGCAAACGATTTACAGCAGATCGTAGGAGCCGTCAAAGGCTACTATGCCGACTACGGGAAGTATCCGCTTACGGACGCGCAAGTGAAGAGCGGCCTACAGGCGGTTTATGGTGATCCCAACGGGGCCTATACGAGCTCCCAGCTCTTCAATGTTCTCTGCTATCCCAGCGGCTTCGCCGATAACCAAAATGCGAGCGGGCCGCAGAACCCGCGGAAGGTCGTTTATCTCAGCCTGAACAACGTGAAGAACGCCACCGCTCCAAAGAGCGGCCTCGATACAAAGGGCAATTACTACGATCCTTGGGGATCGACATACGTTGTCTTCATTGACGCCTTATACCAGAACTACATCGATGTGACAGGCGGCTACACGGATCCCAACTTCACCTTGAACAACAGCAAAGGGCCAAGCGTCGGCGTTGGTGTCGCGACACTTGGGAAGGATCTATCTTGGGGCAGTGGGGGCAACAAAATCTTTAAAGGCTCTGACGATATCGTGAGCTGGCAGTAATTGGAAGTTCACTCATGAGGACGAACTCAACCTTCAGCGCGACGCTCTGCGGGTTGCTTTATCTCAGCTGCGTTGTAATGCTTTACGGACAGACGGTGGCGACCGATCCAGTGGGAGTGGTTGGTTTAACCGTCCCTGCGGGTTCAGATTTCCGCTTTACAGTACCTATGGTGCAAGCCGCTCAGTTTGTTGGAACAGTCATGGCGGTATCTGGCAGCACGCTCTTGATCAACCAGACGAACAACCTGCCGAATTGGGCTCCGAACGCTTGGGTTTACAGCCAGGGGACACAGAGCGCGACTTACTACGCGCTCGTTGGGAGCGGGACGAAAGAAGGCATGCATTCCTCGATCATCGTCAGTGGCAGTAACAGTGTGACAGTTGACCTTGCGGGCGACTCGTATGCCGGGCTCGTTTCGGGCTCCGCCGGCGATACCATCAAGATCCTTCCTTACTGGACCCTCTCGACGCTCTTCACCACTCTCGCGTCTCCTTCCTTGCCCGATCAGACCCAGGTGCTCACTTTCGACGGCGTTCAGGGAATCAATACTTCCGCATCCACGGTATACACGTACTACGCGGGATTTGGCTGGTATAACGGAGGGACGCTTGCCAACGATGTCGTCGTCGCTCCCGGAGAGTCCGTCGTGGTGAGGAACCAGTCTGCCTCCTCTTTTAACCTGAATGTCGTGGGCACCGTCCCCATGAACAAGCACTACTCTATTCTGTCCACGACGCAGCCAAACGCGGCTCAGGATAACTCGATCGGGTATCTTTGTCCGGTGTCCGCTTTCATAGGGCAGATTGGACTCGGTCTCTCAGATCAGGATCAACTCCTCGTTTTTGACAATACAGCCACCGGCTTGAACAAGTCGGCATCGCAGGTTCTGACCTACTATTCTGGATTTGGGTGGTATGATGGAGGCACTGATGTTGACGCCACCTTCCAGTTGACTCCTGGCTTTGGATACGTTTTACGTAAGGCGGCGACCGCCGCTCCGACATCTTTAGTCTGGCAAAATAAACAGGGATATCTGCCGTAAGGTAACTTCTTCAGTTAAGGGTTTAGGCAAAAATGAAGAGCTTTGCAGGGATTGCGTTGCTGTTTGTCCTCCTTGGCGTTCCCGCCGAGGCATCGTTCACGCTTCAAATCAGTCAATCGGGATTCGCAAACTCGAGTTCGGTTCCGACGAATGGCATGCCTTGGGGAATCGTGGTGGATACCGGTGGTTCCGCTGGAACGAACCTATCCCTTCTCTCAAGCGGCATCGACCCTCTTACCGTCACCAACGATGGCTTTTTGAGCGTCGGTGGCTCGCAGACACCAGACTTCTATTTTTTCAACCACGCTTCGTTGGCGGCGAATCAGGTGACAACGAATGGAGGTCCTCCAAGTTTCTCGCCAGGATTTATCTCGAGCACGGGCGCGCTATCTTTAGGATCCAACGGGGTCGCGACGGGAGATCAATTCGCCGTGATTTGGTTCCAGACGGATGGCTCCGCCTCCTCCAAATATGGCTTCTTCACCAACTCGAATCTTGTGCTGCCGCAAGACGGAAGCACGACGTCATACTCTTCCTTCATCCCTAGCACCGCAAAACCAGCCAATCTGACGATCCAGGCTGTCCCCGAGCCTGCGAGCTTATGGCTGATCGCACTGGGCCTTCTGTCCTTGTGGGGTTCGCGCAGGTTTGTGCGACGGCACGTTTAGGGGCGCTGGCTCCATCCAGGCTGAGCGCGTCGGATGGCTCCAGCGGTAGGACTCGAACCTACGACCAATCGGTTAACAGCCGATCGCTCTACCACTGAGCTACGCTGGAATGAGGAGGCACACCCGGAACCGAGCATTTTGCGCAGGAACAGGCGGGCGGCAAGTCTTTTTCGGCTATCCGAAGCGGAATTCTCTGCAAAGGACTGGCTGCCGCTCCGGTTCCAATCGCGCGTGCAGGAGGCTTACGCGCGAACCGCAACGGCAGTCAGCGGGGCTGCCTGAACGCGGCCCGGTCCGACGGATACGGCGGCTCCATGGAGGCTCGATGAACTGCGAAAGCCCGCCACTCGATCTGAAGCGCTGGCGAGGGAGAAGATGTTAAAATCAGGCCGAGGGAACTTGGCAAGCGCTTGGAGGATCACAACCGGACGGACGCGATTGACGGGAAAATTCACACGTAAAGACGGGCCATGGAAAGGCGTCTGGTGTGAAGAGCACGAAAGCTGGGCTTCAGCACTGGCTAGGGAACGCCGGATTAAACCGTGGAAGGTTCCCCGCGCTAACAATTTCCACGACCAAAGCTGGCAAACGACCGAATACCTTGTGAACACAATGAGCACACCCAAAAGGACGGTCTTAGTCGCGGGAGCCCAAGGCGTGATCGGCCGGGCAGCGGCGGCCCGATTTTCGAGAGCGGCCGACACCACTGTGTATGGCATCTCGCGTCGGCCAGTCGAAGGGCTGGAGAATGTCCAGGCGATCTCTGCGGATCTGCTCGACCCGGCTGACACGCGCGAGAAGCTGGCGAACCTGAAAGACGTGACCCACGTTATCTTTGGCGCGTATATCGAAAAGGACACCCCTGCCGAGCGCAGCGCGGTCAACGTGGCGTTGCTGCGAAACCTGCTGGATGCGGTGGAGGCGTCGTCACCCAACCTGCAACACGTCACGATGTACCAAGGCGGCAAGGCATACGGTGCGGACCTTGGCCCCTTCAAGACCCCGGCCCGTGAAGACGATCCGCGCCTGATGCCGCCAAACTTCTACTACGATCAGGAAGACCACCTGCGCCGACGTAATCAAAGCAAGCGTTGGACCTTTAGCGTCCTGCGGCCCGAGGCAGTCTGTGGGTATGCCATCGGTAACCCCATGAACCTGACCATGGTCATTGCCGTTTACGCCGCCATTTCCAAGGAACTGGGCCTGCCGTTGCGTTTCCCGGGCACCCTGGCCGCCTACCAAGCCCTTTATCAGGTCACCAGCGCCGATATCCTAGCCAGCGCAGCCGACTGGGCAGGCACCGCTGACGCGACGGCTAACGAGATCTTCAACATCACCAATGGCGACTACTTCCGCTGGCAGTTCCTGTGGCCGCGTATCGCCCGCATGTTCGAGATGGAAGTGGCCGAACCCGTCCCGATGCCCCTAGCCGTCTACATGGCGGACAAGGGGCCGCTCTGGGAGGAGATGACGCGGGAGTACGGTCTGCGACGGATCCCGTACGAGCAGGTCGCGCACTGGCAATTCGGCGACTTCATCTTCAACTCGGGCTTCGACAATATCACCAGCACGATTAAAGCGCGCCGGGCCGGGTTCCACGAGTGCATCGATACCGAAGACATGTTCCGGCTGTTCTTTGACGACCTGCGTCGGCAGCGTGTGATTCCGGCGTAGACAAGTCGGTCTCTTCAAGCGGAGTATTGTCCATCGTGCTCCGAATGGATCAAGGACCCAGGCCTGCGCCTGCTTTCGCGCTGCCGCCCGGTTGTCCCCCGCATCAGGTAGTGCGAAGTCTCAACAATTGTGGGCACTCTCTTTGCGGACCGGGTCAATGCCCTCTGCTTTCGTGTGATCTGGCGGATTATTATGACCTCTCCATGTTTGGAGAATATTACGTGGAAATGACTTTCGACCCCGCAAAAGTGGGGTTCACAGGTGGTACCGCAAATTACCTTCTGTTTTTAAGAAAAAAGCGATGTCACACTCTGGCGCAGCCAGCTTAGCAACGGCGGTATGCACATAAACAAGGCCAAGGTACATCAGGAGAGAACTCATGATCTTCTTGCGCTCTCTTCGGACACGTTGAGCCAAGGAACAAGCGCAAATACCAGCATGGAGATATGAGTTTGAGCGACGGCGCACATGACTTCCTAGGAATCCGTTTTTACGGTCCGCCTGCATTTGTGGCCACGGCGTCCGTCATTCTTGCCGTCGCGTTTATCGCGAACGCTATTTGGATATTTCGGGACGCCAAAGAGCGTGAGAAGAACCCCTGGATCGCCGTAATCTTTCTCGCTGGGAGCGGGTGGCCGCTTTCCAATGTCTTTGGTTGTGCTCCGTCCGGAAAATACAGGGGAGCGCAGTTCCTTCCGATCCGATAGAGTGCCTTGGGTGCCGCTCCGTCATTTCTGCCGGACAAACGCGCTGTCAAGTCAGTGGCTGGACGTACGAAGCCGCAGCTGAATGAGAGTGCCAGCTAACGCCGGCGGAACTTAAGGTGGATGAAAAAGCGAGCGCAGGGCGCGGATTCGGTTCGGTTTTTTAGCCACCCTCGCGACTAAAGGGAATTGCAAATGCACCGGAATCTTGGTATCAAGCGTGGCGAGCACCGCGCTGCTGACTTTCGCCAGTTCAACCAGATGACCATCGGTCGTCTGTCTCGCCATCTTCACCCATTTCGGAAGGGCGTCCGCGCCAAGGTCATCGGCGAGAAACTCGTGGCGTAGCCCGAGACGCTTCTTGAACTGCCCGAGCAAGTGGACACTTTCAGTAACTGTGTATCCCGACTCCGGTAACTGGGGCAGGATGCGCACGAGACCCAATTCTGTGATGGCACAAGTGGCGATTTGGGACGGAAGGCGTTTTCCCAATTGCTCCATCCACTGGCAAACCCGGAAGTGGAATTCATGTTCGCAATGGAGGAGACCGACGAGCGCGTTGACGTCCAGCAGATAGATCACGGAAACTCCTCCAGCAGTTTCTCCACCGTGGAGCTGGTAACCTTGGGGCATCCTTTCCGAAGGTGACAGGCTGGCAGGCCCGTTCGCGGATTGATTACGATTTTGCCTTTGCGTCGCCTGGGTTTGACCGGCGAGAGAATGACATTAACGCCTTCGACCCGGGCATCAAGCGGATCGCCAGTTTGGATACCGAGCCTGTGGCGAATTGGCAGAGGCAGGACGATTTGTCCCTTGCTGGAAACTCTCGTTTGCATGGTAAGACACTCTTACTTCAAAGGTTCCCCCGCGCGATGCCAAAACACGTCCTGCAAGCTGGAGCCTTGGATATTTCGGGACGCCAAAAGAGCGTGAAAAGAACCCTTGGATTGCCTTAATCTTTCTTACTGGGAGCGGAGTGCATCGAGGTGACGTTCTCGTCCTCCATGAGTTGCCTGGTCACGACGGATGCGGATTGCGGGGTGGTAAGCAGCGGTTCCCCGTATTTGTATAGGGATAGCGAACGGCCTTGGTAGCCTTGCTCACCTACAATCAACACTTCCGGAAACTGGGTCGTAGGCTGCGCGTTTGAACCGCTGGTTAGAGGCGCGGCTTGGTCCTGCGCCTTGGCGGAGCCGCCGCTCAGCATAATCGCCTTAACCAGCGCCATCGTAGCCGCGAAGGCTCTCTTGCGACCGAAGCTCGCATCTTTGCGCCCGCGAGCCCGGAACTTTTTCTTTGGAGCGTCGTTACTACGCGCAGAAGGGCTGGGAGGGGGATTCACAGCGCGAGATTACGCCATAAAGCCATCGCGTTGCGCACGATAAATTTCCTCCTGTCTCTCTTCAAAACCTCATACCCTTGGAAATTCCCGCTAATCTTTTGTCTAGAGCCTTTTTATCCACGGCGTATGTCTGGTTGCTGTTGTCTGCTAGCGTTGCGACCGCAAGCGAGCCACCTGTTGCCATCGAGAACAGTCGTTCTCCAGATGGTAAAATTGAGATTTGGATCAAGCCCGATACGAGCGGCGAAAGAGATGCAGCCGGAATGGCACAAATTCGGAACCGTGAAAACGGGCAAAGTCTTGGGCACTTTTGAGTGGTCGGGTTTTGGCGGGCGCGCTGGACTCGCGCGCATTCAAAGTGCTTTGGCGTCAGGACTGCAGGTGCTTTGCAATCAAGTGGGAGGAGACTCGCGGGTGGATGACGGGCGCCGTGTATGCATGTAATACCCAGGGGGAATGGACATGCGTGAAGCTCCCGAGCGACCAGTACGTGGCATCGATAAAAAAGCTCAGCGGAGTGTCCGAGTTCAACTCCGGCAAAGGCTTTGACACGCCAGAAAAGTGGCTTGCAGATGGCCAGTTGCTTCTCGAATTCGGTACCCGAGACCTCGGTGACGATTCGGAAGTGACATACCTGGTTCTTCTTCGAATGACCGATCCGGAGAGGGATCCACTGCCGAAAGCGCAGATTATCTCAATTAATCTCAAGCCCCGAGTATGAATCTCGACCCCGCCAGGGCTTGCGTGTCGATATGCTCCGGAGCGCGCGTCGCGGATTCTTGTGGATCGCTGAGGATGCAGATTATTTTGTAAGCATTACGTGCATTGCGGCAGAGCTCATCACATGATCCGTGCATTGGTATCCGAGCTTCAACAGATCGATTCCAGCGAAGAGGCTCTCGCCGCTGCCTAAAACAACAGGGGAAATGGCGATGTGCAGTTGATCAATCAACCCGGCTTGAAGATACTGCCGGATTGTCGCCGCCCCTCCGCCGACGCGGACGTCCAGTCCGCCAGCCGCCTCCCGGGCGCGCTTTAAGGCGGCGTGAATGCCTTCTGTGACGAAATGAAAGGTCGTACCGCCATCCATTTGAATAGGCGCGCGGGGATGGTGAGTAAGAATGAATACCTGGGTGTGATAGGGCGGGTTGTCGCCCCACCAGCCTTTCCATTGGTCATCCGTCCATGGTCCGCGATGAGGCGCGAACATATTGCGTCCCATAATCCATGCGCCAATTCCGTCCCACCCGCGTTCCGCAAAGTCGTTGTCGATGCCAGTGGCGCCGTCGCCATCCCCGTGCATTTTTTGAAAACTGCGGGTTGGAAAGAACCATTTGTGCAGGTCAACCCCGCCAACGCCCAGCGGATTGTCGATGTCCTGATTCGGGCCAGCTCCGAACCCGTCGAGTGATATTCCAAAACAGTGAACTCGTAACTTGGACATGGTCGTTTTTTTCTTTTCGGTCGATGTTTTCAGTCGGGCGCCGCCGGATGCGGCGACCCGTGTAGTTATTAGCGCATAATCTCATCTCGCGCAGCATCAGCGTTTTCCCTGCTGCATCTTCTCCCACGCCCTAAGCCCGGCGCCGGTTTAACCCGCATCGTTAAGCATCCTACGCTGTCATCGTGAAGGCTGGTTAACGCAGTCTCCATCTTGTTATCCCAGCTCGCCCGCAGCCATTCTCGTCGTTCTCAAGCTATACTCAGGAACGTCACAATGTATCCGACGGCTGAAGCCGTCACGCCGAAGCAGAGCCAGCCGTGGAAGTAGTAGACGAACTTTAGCTCCGGCGCATGTTTCGTCTATATGCGCTAGGGTTTGGCTCCCGACCCTCGGAACGAGTAAATGTTCCCGTCGGCGCTGAAGTATATCGTCATGCCGTCTGCTAAAATACCATGATCGTTGTTGATACTTCCGCGTTTGATGCCACGCCAACGCACTCCGATTGCCCGACATCGCAAAAGATGATACGATGCGAGGTATGAAATTGACGGCCGTCATTTATTCCGACTCAGAAACCGATTTGCTCGTAGCCGAGTGCCCCGAAATCGGCACTGCCAGCCAGGGTCGTAACGAGGACGAGGCTCTTTCCAACTTGCGAGAGGCTACAGAGCTTTACCTTGAATCCTTCCCGCGCGCCGTCGGGAAGCCTGCCGCGATCCGCACTTTCGAATTGGCTCGTGCCTAAGCTGCCCGTTGTCTCAGGCGCTGATGCTGTCAAAGCGCTGCAGCGGCTTGGATTTTTCGTGGATCGTCAACGCGGCAGTCACGTGATATTAAAGAAGGTTACGCCCAGCGGAGCACGGGGGTGCGTTATCCCGATGCACCGCGAAGTGGCTATTGGCACCCTGCGTAGCGCACTCAAAATGGCCGGAATTTCCCCGGAGGAATTCATAGGTTCGCTCTGACACCGGCCTCTATTCGGAACCGACTTCTTGCGAAGGGCTGCTACGCCGCGCGGCCCCAGCGCTGGAGACGCAGGTTCGGTCAGCGGGAACCTCGAGAGATTTTGCATACCAGGAGGGGCCTCGGTAAAAACTCCCTTTGAAATGGGGGTCTCCTTTGTGATCCCCTTCGTCAGCGCTTTTCGTGTTCCATGTATGAGGGATTGGTGACACTCGGCCATGCGTCGGCTGGCCCAGTGAGGCCAGCGTCACCCTTAAAAAATTCCATCCTTCGGTGAGAATTTGATCCTGGCGCGCGGCCGCAACTCCTGACGCGATAGACCAGAAAAAAAAAGAATCGCGCCTAAGGCGAAACTGCAACCAGAACGCCAAAGGCGTCCTGCATCAGACGCCACTCGCATTGCTTCTCTAGCTTTAGTTAACATGAGACTGCGTGAGAGAAACCAGACAACAAACTTTCTTTGTGTTCCGACAATGGGATCGAATGAAAGTGGCGGATAAGATCGATCGCGCGGTGCTTGCGTATATCCGGCTTCCTTATCTCGGCGCGGCATGCGGTGGCCGAGCACGCATTTGACGGTAAAGACGGAACCGGCGTGCCTGGACAATTTTCCTGGTGGTATTCGCATTCGCCATTGCTGGCAAAGCGCCAGCAAACAGAAGTGAGAGCACCGGTTTCAGCAGTGACGGAGTTCGCCCGAATTCCGTTGCTCCGCCTTCGTAGATTCCTCACAATCCCCTCCCGCTTAGAATAACAAGTAAACCCGCCGAACCCTACCCCTCGGACCATACTGCCTTTGCGAGTTCCAGGCTCCCGAAGATCGCGTGCCAGCATCGAAGAACAAACCGACTCCCATGAATACAACTCCGCTCCTTGCAAAAGACGTTCATGACCCTTGCGGCATCGCTCTGCCTCCCCGTGCTCACTTACGCGGCGGCGGCGCCTGTGACGCTCGATGGTGACGGGTGGGCGGTCGCGCCGCAGGCTGAAGTCAGCGCCGCCGGAGAGCTAATCTCCGCGCCTGGTTTCGCCGCGGACAAGTGGGTGAAGGCAAAAGTGCCGGGAACAGTGCTGGAGGACTACGTTACGGCCGGGATTGAGAAAGAACCGACGTACGGCGATAACGCATACAAGATCGACAAGAAAAAATACGACCGGAATTTCTGGTATCGAACCGAATTCAAGAGCCCGGCGGCTTTCACCTCCGGCCGGACCTGGCTCGAATTAGACGGCGTGAACAAGGACGCCGACATTTACCTCAACGGCAAGAACCTCGGGTCCATCCACGGCTTCGTGCAGCGCGGCCGCTTTGACGTGACGGGGTTGGTAAAACCAGGGGCAACGAACGCGCTGGCCGTGCTGGATTACTTCCCTGGGGAAAACGACAAGAGCAGGAATGCCAACGTGACAAGCCCGTCGTTTATTTGCAGCACCGGCTGGGACTGGATGCCCAAGGTCGCTGGATACAACATGGGCATCCATCGCAGTGTGCGGCTCACTAATACCGGAGACGTTTCGCTCGTCGATCCGTGGATTCGCACTGAGGTGCCCAATCCCTCGCAGGCCGATGTTTCCATCCAGGTCGAAGCGCAAAACCACTCCGGCGCGGCGGTCAGCGGCGTGTTGAAAGGCGTCCTCTCTCCGGGAGAGATCGCGTTTTCCCAACCGGTGACACTGGGGCCGAACGAGACGAAAACCGTCAAGCTGGACCCGTCCTCGGTCCCGGCGCTGCGCCTCACGCATCCCCGGCTCTGGTGGCCCAACGGCTACGGTGACCCTAACCTGTATACGTGCCAGCTGGATTTCCAGATCGGCGGCGGCGTTTCTGACACGAAAACGACCACGTTCGGCGTCCACAAGTACACCTACGACACGTCCAAGAAGGTGCTGAACTTTTACGTCAACGGCGTCCGCGTGTTCGCGAAAGGCGGCAACTGGGGCATGGCGGAGTTCATGCTGCGCTGCCGAGGCCGGGACTACGACACCCGCCTGCGTTTCCACAAGGAAATGAATTTCAACATGATCCGTAATTGGATCGGCATGACGACCGACGAAGCCTTTTACGATGCCTGCGACCGCAACGGCGTGATGGTCTGGGACGACTTCTGGCTCCATTCCACGCGCGGCTTGCCTTCCAACCTGGAGGTGTTCCGGGCCAACGCCATCGAGAAGATCAAGCAGGTCCGCAACCACGCTTCCGTCGCCCTGTGGTGCGGCGAAAATGAAAATACACCGACCGAACCCCTGAACGACTGGCTGCGCGCGGACATCCAAACCTACGACGCGGGCGACCGCCGCTATCAGCCGCAGTCCAATACCGGCGGCGTGAGCGGGAGCGGTCCATACCGCAACCTGGACCTGAAGGCGTACTATCAGCGCCATGGGAACTACGGGATGCACAGCGAGGCGGGCACCGCGACGTTTACCTCGTACGACAGCTTCAAGAAGTTCATGCCCCCCGCCGATGCGTGGCCGCCGGACGAGATGTGGAACCAGCATTTCTTCGGCGCCCAGGCAAGCAACGCGGGACCGGTCGAATACAACAACTCCATCAGCCTCCGATACGGGCGGGCGGCAGGCATCGAGGATTATTGCCGCAAGGCGCAACTGTTGAACCTGGAGACCATGAAGACGCTGTATGAAAGCTGGCTTGATCACAGTGACAACACCGCTGGCGGCGTGTTGATCTGGATGAGCCAGTCCGCCTATCCTTCGTTTGTATGGCAGACCTATGATTATTACTTCGATACCACCGGAGCCTACTGGGGGGCGAAAACGGCCTGCGAGCCGGTCCATATCTACTGGAACCAATTGGACGACCGCATCCGGGTCGTCAACACTTCGGGCAGGGAAGCTCCGGGTCTCACCGCCGAAGCCGCGATCTATAATGCGGACGGCGCGCAGAAATTTTCCCGCTCCGTCCCAATCTCTTCCAAGCCCGATGCTGTGGCGGATTGCTTCCAATTAACGTTTCCCGAGGGCCTTTCGTCTGTCCATTTCGTCAAGCTGAAGCTCAGGGACGCGAAGGGAACCACGGTGTCCGAAAACTTCTACTGGCGCGGAACGACCCACGAGCACTACGCCGACTTGAAAAACCTGCCGCCCGTCAAGCTAGCCGTCTCCTCTACCTTGCGCCACGAAAACGACGCAGAAACAATGACAGCCGACATCACCAACCCGGCTGGTTCGAGGACGGTCGCCCTGGCCATCCGGCCAAAGGTCGTCAAGGCAGGCACCGACGAGCAGGTTCTGCCGGTCTTCATGAATGACGGCTACTTTTCGCTCCTGCCCGGCGAAACAAAGCATCTGACCATTCAGTATGACCGCGCGAGCGCCGACGGGAAGGATGCCGCCCTGGCGGTGGAGTGCTGGAACAACGCGCCCAAGATGACTCCGCCCCCACCAGACCCGGCGAATCTGGCGCTCGCCCGGCCGGTAACGGCATCATCATCGCAGACGGAGGCCGCCCCCGAGAACGCCGTCGATGGCGACATCCTAACCTCCTGGCACTCGCGCTCGAAGACCCCCCAGCCGGAGTGGCTCTGCGTCGATCTGGGCAGCAGCGCTACGTTTAGCCGCGTTAAAATCGGGTGGGAGGGAGAAGGCTTCCCGAAAAGCTACGCGGTTCAGGTCTCCGACGACGCGCATACCTGGACGCCCGTTTACCAGACCACCAAAGGTCATGGCGGTCTGGATAACCTCAGCGGTCTCGCCGGCAAAGGGCGTTATGTTCGGATGATTGCGACAGATGGAGGCCGATACGGTTACCAGATTTCCCAGTTTGAGGTTTACGCGAAATAGCCGGCTGCGGAGGCTTTGTGCCGAGCCCTCCGTCCCCCTTGGCTTTTAAGATCGCCACATTGGGCGCCAGGGCGTCTGTCTGGCATCCGTAATGCTGTCGGGGCAACCGGCATGATCTTCGATCCGTTTCAGGAATCCAAACCGCAGGACTTTCTCTTTAAAATCGCGCGGATGCCTCGAGAGTTGGAGGGCTATTGGGCGCTGCGCGCGGCGGTGTTTTGCAAGGAGCAGTCCATCTTTGAGGGGAGCGATCAGGACGCGGTGGACGAGCTGGCCATTCCTATCATATGCGAATCGCTCATCGCCGGGATGGAGGATTCAGTCGTGGGCGCTGTGCGGATCGACGAACGCGGGCCGGGCGTCTGGCACGGGAGCAGGCTATGCGTGGACGCGCGGTTTCGGAGCGTGAAGAAGCTGAGCCCGGGCGTGGCGCAGAGAAACCGGCTGCCGGTTTATCGCGGCCTCGGCGCTCTGGGGGCGGGCCTTATTTTCAAGGCCGTCTCCACCGCGCACGCGCTAGGCTGTCACGAGTTCCTGGCAACTGTGCAGCACCAAAACGCGCGCTTCTTCCAGCGTCTCCACTGGCAACCGCTGGAGGAGATCGAGCTCCACGGTCTCCCTCATGTAAAAATGCGCGCCGACCTCAATCATTATCGCGCGGCGGCAAGCGTCTTTTAGAGGCGATGCCCGACGATCCGGCAACCCTCGCGGCGCTGGTCTCTTTTCTCGAAGCGAACGCGGCGGTCGCGGAGAAGGCGGCGATCCACGAGGCATACGCGCCAGCGATTGCGCTTGCCGGGCACTCGCGCGTGGGAGACGACTGCGCGGCGATCCCCGACAACGGCGGATTTTTACTATTCGCCGCCGAAGGAATGATCGAGTCGTTCGTCGCAGTCGATCCGTGGTTCGCCGGCTATTCGAGCGTGATGGTGAATATCAGCGATGTGGCGGCAATGGGCGGCCGCCCGATGGCGGTGGTCGATGTCCTCTGGACGCCCAGCCATGCCGCCTCCGCTGAAATCTGGGATGGGATGGCCGCGGCCTCTCGCGCTTACGACGTGCCCATTGTCGGCGGTCATACGACCCTGACAAAATCCAGCGGGCCTTTCCTCGCTGCGGCAGTTCTCGGGAAAGCCGAGCATTTGATCACGAGCTTCGACGCCTTGCCCGGTGACGACCTGCTGGCGGCCATCGACCTGCGAGGAGCTTATCGGCGGCAGAAACCGTTTTGGAACGCCAGCACCGAAGCGCCTCACGACCGGTTGCGAGCCGACCTGCGCCTGCTGCCCGAGATTGCCCGGCGGGGCTGGTGCCGCGCTGGAAAGGACATCAGTAATGGCGGCCTTATCGGCACCGCGGCGATGCTGCTCAGATGCTCTGGGAGCGGCGCCGAGCTCTGGCTGGATCGGGTGCCAAAACCCGCGGATGCCGACCTCTCCCGCTGGCTCATTTCCTTTCCCAGCTTCGGCTTTCTCCTGAGCGTGAACCCGGCTCACAGCGCGGATGTCTTGGCTGTCTTCACTGAACGCGAAATCGCCTGCGCTAAGGTGGGCCGCGTCACCGCCGAGCCTTCCCTCGTGCTTTGCTACGGCTCTGCGCGGCAGCCGTTTCGCGCGAAGGACTCGCGCGCGCGGGAAGCGTAGGGCCGTCATGCCACGAGCCCTTGATGAGCACTTCTTTCGTGTGATCGCTTACGCCGAGGCTGTTGGTGTTGAGCTTCTCGACCACCAGTTCCACCGCCGCCGCGCCCACCGAAGAAAGGTTTCCGTCGATCCCTGCGGCGGCGTCAATCTCATGCGAGGTGCGGTACAGATAAGCCAGTCCGATGTCGTTTGGCACGCGCAACCCCCGCCGGGCGAGGAACCCGCGCGCCGTTATCTTGTAAACGAGCAGCGCGTCCGGGCGATTGCGGTCCAGCCATTTGTTAAACTCAGCCGCGTCCGGTTCGCCCGCCGGGATGAACGGCTCGCAACGATCCCCTTCCGGCAGGCGGCGCTGCCAGTCCAGGAAAGCGCCGGACCAGTGGTTGTTCGAGAGCTGATTGCTCAACTCGGGCACTACCAACCCCGGACGCCGATACCCCAGACGCGCCATCTGTTCGAGCGCGAGTTGCACGTTGAAAAAGCCGTGGAAATTCGCGCGATCCAGCACTGCTGAACGGAAATACCCGCTCAGTCCCGCAATGGCGAAACCGTCGGGCCGGAAGGACACGTCTCCCGCTTCTTCACGCGAAAACCCCATCAATACCCCACGGATGCCGCGCGCCCGCAAAGTAGCCTCCAGCCGGCTCGCGTCACCGCGGTAGTCGGGAAGCGGAAAAACCTCGATGCCAAAGCCCAAGGCGGATGCCCGGCGCTGGATGCCGTCAAACTCCCAGCGGCACACCTCCTTCGCCCGCCAGTCGTGCCTGCCCCCGTAGCTGGTGACGAGCGCTATGACGTCCACCTCCCCCTTCCCTCCCCGCCGCCGACGGTTTGCCATGAGCGCGCTGACCAGAGGATTCGGTCGATACCCGAGCTTCCGCGCCGTCTCCGCGACTGATTTTCGCATCTCCTCGCCTATTCGCGGATTGCCCCGCAAGGCGCGCGAAATAGTAGAAGTCGCCACGCCAAGCTTTTGCGCAATTTGCGCCATCCGCACTGTCTGTATTTGTTCCATCGGCGCTTTTTAAACAGGAGACGGTCACCTGACTTCGCCTGAACTAAACATTTTCCATCTGTTGCGCAACGATATGCGCAACAAACCTTCGCGCCCATACCCGCCGCGGTTCAACCCATGCTTAACGCTCCGGCGAAAACAGAAACAACAACTACAGAAAGCAAGACTATGCCCAAGCTCGAGAGAGAAATGAACAAGGCCGGAGATTTCCTGGTCGATTACGAAGAGAAAGTTTTCCCGGACATCAAAGCGGACCCCGGCGAAAAGGCCCTGGTCACCTTCCACACCATCGCCTTCGAGGGTTCGATCTCCATCGTCAACACGCTTACCGCCACCCGGCTCCAGCGGAAGGGATACGAGACCTCCATTCTCCTTTACGGCCCGGGCGTTACCATGGGCTTCCAGAAAGGCTTTCCGACCCTCGGGGACGAAGCTTTCCCCGGTCACCTTTTTGTCAACACCCGGCTCCTGAAATTCATGGAAGAGGGCGGCAAAATCTATGGCTGCCGCTTTTCAACCCAGGCGCTCTACGGCCAGACCGAGAAAGCCTTTTTGCCAGGCATCATTCCGATCAACCCGCTCGACGTGCTCGACGTCATCCTCATGCACAAAAAAGCGGGCGCGGTCATTATCGATTCCTGGACGTGTAAGGGCGCGAGCGTTTTCGAATGAAGCGGATCAAGGCAGCGGCAATCCAGATCGCTCCCGATCTCGCGGGGGCGCCGGCACACTCGACAAAGTGTGCGAAGCCGCCGATCGCGCCGCTGCCCAGGGCGTGGAGCTTGCCGTCTTTCCGGAGACGTTCATTCCTTACTACCCCTACTTCTCCTTCGTTGCCCCGCCTGCCCTCTCCGGCAAGGAGCATCTCCGGCTCTACGGCCATGCCGTCGAGGTACCCGGGCCTGTCACGGCGCGGCTCGCCGAGACAGCAAAACGGCACCGGATGGTGCTGGTGGTCGGAGTGAACGAACGCGAAGGCGGCAGCCTCTATAACGCGCAACTGATTTTCGACGCCGACGGCTCGCTCGCGCTCAAGCGCCGGAAGATCACGCCTACGTATCATGAACGGATGATCTGGGGCCAAGGCGACGGCAGCGGTATCCGCGCGGTCGATACCGCCGTCGGCCGCCTCGGCGCGCTCGCGTGCTGGGAGCACTACAACCCACTCGCGCGCTTCGCCCTCATGGAAGACGGCGAGGAAATCCATTGCGCGCAGTTCCCGGGATCCATGGTGGGCCAGATTTTTGCCGACCAGATCGAGGTGACAATCCGCCATCACGCCCTTGAGGCCGGCTGCTTCGTGGTCAACGCCACCGGCTGGCTTACCGACGACCACGTCGAATCGATCACACCCGACGAGAAGCTGAGGAAGACTCTGCGCGGCGGCTGCTACACCGCGATCATCTCGCCCGAAGGCGCGCCGCTCTGTGATCCCATCACCGAAGGCGAAGGCATGGCAATCGCTGAACTGGACCCCGCTTTGCTGACGAAGCGAAAACGGATGATGGACTCCTGCGGCCATTACGCGCGCCCGGATATTTTTACTCTTCTCATTGACCGCGAGGCGCGGTCGCACGTCCGGACGAAAGCGGCGCAGCCCGCGCAAAGCAGGCACTCTGAAACGTATGACGACAACAGCCGAATTCTCAACGGCGCTGCTAGCGAAGAAGCAGTTCCTGCTCACTGAGATCCAGACGCGGGGCCTGCGGCTGCTGGATGCCAGTGCTGGCGCGCCCAGCCGCGTAGGCGGCGCGGGGCCGACCGACCACAAGGCCGTCACCCTTTTCGACACGACGATCATGGCCCCGGTGCATACGCGCTCCGCGGCCTGGTCGCCGTACAGCGCCACTCCGCCGGATAAGCGCGGCGTCTCGGTGCTCCGCGACGGAGACGACGTGGTCTGTGAAATCTCGTTCCCGCCCCCGCCGAAATTCTACGGCTTGAGCACCGCCGAGGGCATCCCGTATTGGAAGATCGCGCAACTCCATTCGCGCGACACGCTCGCGACGACGGTGCTGCAAACCTGCGTTCGCTACGGCAACAGCTCCACCAGATGCCAGTTCTGCGCCATCGGCGAATCGCTCAAGGGCGGACGCACCATCGCGAAAAAAACACCCGCCCAACTCGCCGAGGTCGCCGCTGCCGCCCAGAGCCTCGACGGCGTCCGTAATGTCGTCATGACCACCGGGACTCCCGCGACAGATGACCGCGGCGCCGCTGTGCTGGCCGAAGCGGCCGCCGCCATCAAGCAGCGCACAGGCCTGCCGATCCAGGGCCAGTGCGAACCGCCTGCCGACTTCGCATGGTTCGGCCGGATGCGCCGCGCGGGCATCGACACCCTCGGCATGCATCTCGAGGCATGGGATGAAGACACTCGCCGCGTCATCATGCCCGGGAAGGCCGAAGTGCCGCTCGGCTTTTACCTGGAGGCGTTCGCCGCGGCAGTGGCTGTCTTTGGCCGGGGACAGGTCAGCACCTATCTGCTCGCCGGACTGGGCGACACCGTAGAAGGGCTTCTGGAAGCCTCGCGCGTCCTGATCGCCATCGGCGTCTATCCTTTCGTCGTCCCCTTCGTTCCTGTCGGGGGCACGCCCCTCGCAAACCACGCTCCACCGTCCGCCGACTTCATGCAAGCCATCCTCCAGCCGCTTGGCCAGTGGCTGAGGGAAGCCGGCATGACATCCGACACCGTCAAGGCCGGCTGCGCGAGGTGCGCCGCGTGCTCAACCCTCTCGGCGTTCGAAAAATAATATGCCCGAAATCACATTTACCGTCCAACTCACCGATGGCGAAACTAGGGAGTGCTACTCGCCTTCCACCGTCATCCGCGATTACTTCGCGGCGGGCGATGAAATGCCGGTCGAGGAATTCGTCACCCGCAGTCGCAAGGCCCTCGGCGCTGCTTCGGAAAGGGTGCGGGCGAAGTTCGGTTTTGCGTGTAGCTCAGCCGCTTCCCAACTCGCGGAGATCGAACGCTGGACGAGCGATTGCCCCCGGGATTTTACCATCCGCATTCTTCGCGTCTGATGCACGACCATCTCTCAACCAGGGAACCCGCCACGTCGGAAGAAGCGAAGCATTATTCCGTTCTCATCGTCGGCGGAGGACAGGCGGGCCTCTCACTCAGCTATTGCCTCAAGCAACGGGGCATTCATCATCTAATCTTCGAAAAAAACCGCCTGGCCGAATCCTGGCGCGCCAAACGCTGGGACACCTTCTGCTTGGTCACGCCAAACTGGCAATGCATGCTTCCCGGATTCCGCTATTCCGGGAACGATCCGGACGGCTTCATGAAGAAGGAAGAGATCGTCGAATACATCGCGTCCTATGCCCGCTCGTTTGATCCACCATTGAAGGAAGGCGTCTCGGTCTCAAGGCTGCGCCGGCACGAGTCCGGGGCCTTCGAGCTGAACACGAGCAGCGGCGACTTCACCGCCGACCAGGTCGTCGTCGCGACGGGCGGCTACCACGTCGCCACGATCCCGCGCATCGCCGAGCGTTTCCCGCCCGCGATGCATCAGATTCATTCCTCCGATTACAAAAACCCTGACTCGCTGCCACCCGGAGCGGTGCTAGTGGTCGGCTCCGGCCAATCCGGATGCCAGATCGCCGAGGATCTCCACCTCGCGGGCCGCAAGACGCACCTTTGCGTCGGCGGCGCGCCACGCACCGCGCGACGCTACCGCGGCAAGGACGTCGTCATGTGGCTTCACGAGATGGGTTACTACGACAAGCCCGTCCACGAGCACCCGCTAAAGGAGCGCGTTCGGGCGAAGGCAAACCATTATGTGACCGGCAGGGACGGCGGGCGCGACATCGACCTCCGCAAGTTCGCCGTCGAAGGGATGCAACTCCATGGACGATTGAAGGACCTGCGCGGCCCGCTCCTGGAGTTCGCGGACGATCTGAAAACAAATCTCGATCAAGCGGACAACGTCGCCGAAAGCATCAAGACCACGATTGACAAGTTCATCGTCGCAAACGGCATCGACGCCCCGGCGGAAGAACGCTACCAGCCCCTCTGGCAGCCGGAAAACATCCCATTGGAACTGGACTACGCTGCCGCCGGAATCACTTCCGTCATCTGGAGCATGGGCTATCGATCCGATTACACATGGATCGAAATCCCCGTTTTCGACGGCAAAGGGTACCCGAGCCACCAGCGCGGGGTCACCAACATACCCGGCGTCTATTTCCTGGGCCTTCCATGGCAGTATACGTGGGGCTCGGGACGCTTCTCTGGCGTCGCCCGCGACGCGCGCTTCCTCGCCGAATGCATCGAGGCCCGCCGCGGCCTCTCCCAGAAAGACTCCGGCAAATCCCTAAACGAGCTGGCCCTGGGTCCTAGCCGCCTGCTCGTCCGCGGCATTCCGCCACGCCGCGCATTGCCAACGCGCCCTTACCTGGGCGGCCAGTAGATCTTGCAGTCAAGCAGCGTCCAGCGCGGCTGTGCCGGCCCTTTCCATTTCTGCATGACGATATGAAGGGGGCCCCTGGAGCGGCCTCTTACCGGCACCAACCAGCCCGCATCGGCGAAGTAGTCTCCCTGGGCGCCATTTCCAGCGTGGAGGATGTATTCGATCTCCAGGGGCACCCGGCGCTTCCAATCGCCCGCGTCCGACCCATCCGCGGCGTCTATCCGGAATTCCGAGCCATAGCCGGGTTCATTGGGATCCGGACGCAACGGCTGGGTCGCGACCACCAGCGCATGCTTCGCCGTCACGAAGACGGCAGCGTAATATTCACTCCCTTGCTGTTTATATAGGAGGCGATAGCCAGGTTGCTGGATCGTGGAAAGCCACTGATCGACATTTACGGCCCTAGGTCTCCAACCTTTCGCGACCGCTTCGGAGGGAACATCCACGGTCTCCTGCCGGATAATCTTCGGCTCGATCTCCGTTTCTCTCCGCTCGGAAGAAGGCGCAACATTGAGCGGTTTGGCGAAGCCTCTTTGCGCATCGTCCGAGGGACCCTGCGCCAGGAGAAGGGAGGCGCTGAGAAGGAGCGATGGCAGCAGGAGGAGAAACTTTTTCATTTCGCTCTCAGTGTTTCCTCAATTGCGAACGCGTCAAGCTGGCACTTATTTACGATTTCTTGCGTTCCCCGCGCGATGACTCATCGTCTTCGTGGAATTTCATCGCCCCATTTTTACCCGCATGACAGTGGTTAACCTCCCCTCCTCTTCTTCAAGCGAGAGAGCTTTCTGGCCAGCCGTGCTGTTGAGCGTAGCAGCTACGAGCATGACGGTGGGTATCATCTGGGACATCTCCTGGCACACAACCATTGGCCGTGACACGTTCTGGACGCCGGCGCATATGGCTATCTACGTGGGAGGAGTGCTGGGCGGTTTTACGGGAGGCTGGCTGGCATTTAAATGCACATTCCTGGGCGATGAGCAGACCCGGGATTCTTCAGTTGGAATTCTCGGCGCCCGCGCTCCATTAGGCGCGTTCGTGGCGATCTGGGGCGCGGTCGCGATGCTGACCTCCGCGCCGTTCGACAACTGGTGGCATGCCGCTTATGGGCTGGACGTAAAGATCCTCAGCCCGCCGCATGTGCTCCTGGGGTTTGGGTTGCTGGGGATCAGCATCGGAGCGCTGCTCCTGGTGCTGTCTCGACAGAATCGCGGGGACGATGGCGCTGGAGCGGGACTGTTTGTTTACGTGGGGGGCATTTTCCTCACGCTGGGAAGTGTATTCGTGAGCGAATACTCCTATCCCAATCAGCAGCATACGGCCCTCTTTTACGAGGTATGTTCAATGGTCTTGCCATTTCGCATCGTGGCGCTTGGCCGGGCGGGCCGGATTCGCTGGGCCGCCACGCGGGCGGCGGCGGTTTACATGGGGCTGGAGTGCTTCATGATCTGGGTGCTGCCGCTGTTTCCCGCGCAGCCGAAGCTCGCGCCGATTTTCAATCCTCTCACGCGCATGGTGCCACCTCCATTCCCTCTGTTACTGATCTTCCCAGCCGTTGGGATTGATATGGCTCTGCGCCGGTGGGGCCAGGAGGGTGGCTGGCGGCGGACCTTGCCGCTGTCTGTCGCCTTGGGCGCCATTTTCCTGATCCTGCTGCTCGCGGCACAGTGGTATTTCGCGGCGTTCCTGATCTCTCCGCGCGCGGATAACTGGTTCTTCGCTGGAAACCGAATCTGGAGCTACGGGGCCGGACCGGGGAATTACCGGACGACATTCTGGCGGGGGGAGGCGGTCGGGCCGTCGACCCTCACAATCAGTTGGGTGCTGGCAGCCATCGGTTCGTGGCTCGGGCTGCTCTGGGGCGGGTGGATGAGGAAAGTGCAACGATGAGACTGCGCCTGGCTGCTCTGACAATTCTCCTCTGTTCATTTCTGTCCCGGGCCGAAGCCCACATCGGAAGTCCCGATGTCTTCTATGAAGGACAGGTCGGAGCATACACGACCAGTATAACAATCCGTATGCCGCCTGTGGTTCCAGGACAGGCTCACATCTTCGTCCAGATGGGGACAAGGGAACCTGTGGCGGTCTCTTTTCTTCCCCTGTTCTATATGACGTCGGTGAAGAACGCCCCGCCCGCGGATGCCGGGCGCCCGGTGCCTGGCCAGCCGAACAAGTATGAGGGCGAACTCTGGCTGATGAGTTCCGGCGCTTACAGTATTGAAGTGCAAATCCAAGGGAAGGCGGGCCGGGCGAGCATCCAAATACCGGTAAACTCGGTGGCAACCAGCCAGCTCCCCCTGCCGCTTTTCCTGAAGGTGTTGTTGGCTGCGCTGGGAGTGGGCCTCGTCGGGGGCGGGGCGGCGATTGTGGCTGCGGCAACGGGAGAGGCTGTGCTGCCGGCGGGTCAGCGGCCCGGCACAACAGAGCGCCTCAGGGGCCTGGTGGGCTGCTCCGCCGCGCTTCTGCTTTTCGCCCTCCTTCTTCTCGGGGGAAGCCGCTGGTGGGGGTCGGAAGAACGGATTTTCCGCAGGCATCTGCATGAGGGAGCCTGGCCCGACCTCGCCGCTTCCGCGCGCGTGGCGGGTTCCCAGCGGGTGCTTCATCTTGTCATCGGGGCGAAAGCATTCGCGTCGTATCCCTCTCTCCCGCTCATTCCCGATCACGGCAAACTCTTGCACTTTTTCATGATCCGCGAGCCAGACCGCGACTCGTTCGCCCATCTCCATCCGGTTCGCACGGGCGGCAAGACTTTCGATGTGGCGTTGCCCCCGCTGCCGGAGGGAGAATATAAGATCTTCTGCGACATGACACTTGGCGGCTCTGGATTCAGCGGAACCGGTACTGCTTCAGTGAGAATTCCAGCCTTGCCTCCCGCTTCCCCGGAAAATGCATTGGTAACAGTGGATCGGGATGATTCCTGGGCTATCAACACGCGGGCGATTGAGACGGTTCCAGACACAGACGCCGTCTGCCCGGTCGGCGACGGGTTGGAGCTTGCATGGAAGGCTCATGGCGCTCTCCACGCCCAGAAAGATGCCGCGATGCGCTTCGAAGCGCGCGACGCCACCGGGCGTCACGCCTTGCTGGAGCCTTATATGGGAATGCTGAGCCACGCGGCCGTGTTGCGCGAGGATGGCGCGGTGTTCGACCATCTGCACCCTTCCGGGAACTATTCGATGGCAGCTCAGGCGTTCTTTGAGCGCAAGATGAGGATGGAAGCAGGCGGCGCGGCTCCTGAGGCGGAAGGTATGGCAGACATGCCAGGGATGAATCATCCCGCGTCCGGTGCTTCGGTGATTACCATTCCCTATGAATTCCCCTCGCCCGGCAGCTATCGCGTCTGGGTGCAGTTCAAAACCGGGGGTAATGTCCACACGGCGGCCTTTCAAACTGTTGTGCTGCCGGCATCGCCCGCTGCTTGACGCGGCAGGATCTACTGAAACCAGGAGTTGTGTTTTCTCCTAAACAAGCGTCCTTCCCTTCAAATGTCTCTGATTGCCGGAATTGACCTTGGCACCACAAATTCTCTGATAGGCGTGATGGACGCGGGATTTCCCGTGTTGATTGCCGACGGCGGCGAACGCCTCACGCCCTCTGTCGTTCATTTTCCGGAACACGGCGAACCTCTCGTCGGACAGGCGGCAAACCGCATGCGGATCACGCGTCCCGCTGAAACCGTATTTTCGGTGAAGCGTTTCATGGGGAGGCGGGTGGGAGAAGTGGAGATCGCCGGGGTTCCCTACTCCATCGCCGGCGCCACGGGTGAGCCGATCTCAATCGGCATCCATGGCGCGAGGCATTCGCCAGAGAGTATTTCGGGATTGATCCTTCGTAAACTGAAGCAGGATGCCGAGCGCGCGATGGAACAGACGATCACGCGCGCCGTGATCACCGTGCCCGCGTACTTTAACGACGCCCAGCGGCAGGCAACCAAGGCGGCCGGTGAGATTGCCGGCTTTGTCGTGGAGCGCATCGTCAATGAGCCAACTGCGGCTGCGATGGCCTACGGACTCGACAAGCTTTCAGAGAAAGCGCGGATCGCCGTTTTCGATCTCGGCGGTGGCACGTTTGACATCTCGCTCCTGGAATTGGACAAGGGCGTTTTCCACGTGCTTGCGACGCATGGAAACACGCGGTTGGGCGGAGATGACATCGATGAAGCTTTGATGGCTTTGCTGATCGCGCGGTTTGACTCATCAGGCGAGGCTTCACATGGCGCGCGCGATCTCATCTTCCAATCGCGGCTGCGCGAGAGCGCCATCAAGGCGAAACACCGTCTTTCCGATGAATTGCAAACCACCGTGGACCTGCCATTCGCCCAGGAGGGTCGCAGCTTTTCGTGTTCCGTCACCCGCGCCGACCTCGACAGGATCGCTGCTCCGGTGATCTCCCGGACTCGCGAACACTGTCTGCGAGCGCTGATGGACGCGCGCCTGTCACCCGCCGATCTGGATCAGGTCGTTCTCGTCGGCGGCTCAACCCGAATGCCTATTGTCCGCGCCCTCGTCGGCGAAATTTTCCAGCGGGAGCCGAACACAAGTCAGAATCCAGATGAAGCCGTCGCTATTGGCGCGACGATCCAGGCCGGCGTTCTGGAAGGCTCGGTTCATAATGTAGTCCTTCTTGATGTGACCCCGCTGTCGTTGGGAATAGAAACCTTCGGCGGATTAATGAATGTCATCATACCGCGCAATTCGACAATCCCTCTGAAAGCTGGAGAGATGTTTACCAACGCGCTGCCGAACCAGGAGTCCATGCGCATAAAAGTGCTTCAAGGGGAACGCGAGATGGCTCGCGACAACTGGGCGCTCGGGCAGTTCGATCTCGACTTTGATCCCGGCCCAAAAGGGCAGGCCAGAGTCGGCGTTCAATTCGAGATTGATGCCAATGGCATATTGAATGTGCTCGCGCGGGACACCAAAACGGGGGTCGAAAAAACGGTGAAGATCCAGAGCGCCGTGGATGTCTCTGATGCCGCGGTGGAGCAGATGGTGTCAGAATCTGTGGACCACGCTTTTGAGGACATGAACGAGCGCATCCTCACCGAGGCGCGGCTGAAAGGCGCGGAGATGCTTGCCGCGGTCGCTCACGCGTTGAGCATCGCGAATGACAAGCTGGACAGCCACCAGAGAAGCGTTATCCAGACGCTTGCCGACGAAGTGCGCGCGTCCATCGCCAGCGTCGACACGCAACGTTTGAAGAAGGCAAACGCCGCGCTCGATGAGGGAACACAGGAACTCGCGACGCTGCTGGTGGATCTTGCGATGGAGGAGGCGTTGCGTCGCAAGGGAGCTGTGCAGGGGTAGCGGAGCGCACTGATCGCTTGGCAGGATTAGGAGTCGAATGGATCCTTCTACGGGACAAAGGTCGAAACCGAAGCGGAGCAGAAACGGATCGAACGGAAAACGCCGGGAGCAAGGGCGTTGGCTTCCCGAAAAGCCGCGGATAGAGGCCGCTCCGTGACGTTGGCACTGGACGCGGCGCGGAAGGCAGCGAGGCGTGCAAATGGCCGGACAACGGGAGGCGGCACAGCTTCGTATCATTTTGGCCGCCACAGGAACGCGACGTTGACGGCTGCTGAGATGGGCCACCCCAGCAATGCGCAAGCGTTGTTTGCCCATTACCGGGCGCTTCAGCAGCCGAAGGATTCGGCACGCTAACGAGAGATCAAGCCTACCGCAGCGGGCAGAACGGTGGTTGCATTCAAGCAGGTAGCTGCGTAAGTTTCCTTCGCGTGAGCCTGGCTGAAATCAAAACCGCGGTGGGTGAGCTTTCGCCGAAGGATTTGGCCGATTTGGCATCGTTTATTCGGGAGCGTGAGAACGCTGCTTGGGATCGTGAGATCGACGCGGATTTTTCCGAAGGTGGATGCTTGCACTCGGTAATTGAGGAAGTCGGGGCAGATATCCGGGCGGGGCGGTTTGAGGAATTGCCGTGATCGGCAAAACGAATCGGCGATTCTGGAAACACTTTGAGGCGCTTCCCGATGGGGTCCAAAAATTGGCGCGTGAGAATACGCCCTTTGGAAGAAAGAGCCACACCACTCGTCCCTGAAATTCGAGGAACGCAGGAACGGTGCTTGCGTCGTCCGCATCGCGATCATTACCGCGCGAAGGAAAGATCATCGCATGGTTCTGGATCGGAACGCACGAGGATTACAATCGCTTCCGCTTTTGAACTGTCCTGACGAAATACCCCTCTTCCACCGACCTCTGCGCGCATACCGCTGCTGCAGTCGGGGCAGCATCTCTTGTCTGATTCTTTGACTCATCGGCATCTCCTTGCATGGCCGGTGTCATCCTTTTTGAGTCGACGTCCCACTCTCCCCTTCAACTTCTCTTCACCCAGCCAATGTCACAACCTATGAGTCAACAGGTACATCATACCCCGGGATTTTTGGAATCGACTTGGGGGGCTGACTTGTCCATCTTGCCGGGATGAACCCCAATCCAGGCGATCTCACTCCCCTCGTCGGAGCTCCCACAGACGTGGCTCCTCTCGGCACAGGAAACCTCAAGCTCGCGCATGAGCGCCCAGCCGGAGAAGGCTGCGCGGCCGTTGATTGGGATCGGGTGGCTGCCAGCAGGGCATTTACGGCGCTGCTCAAAAAGAAAGCCGCCTTTATCATCCCCGCGGTCATCTTCTTCATCGTGTACTATTTTGCGCTGCTGATCCTGGTGGGTTACAAACCTCATCTAATGGAGACGAAGGTGCTGGGGGTGGTGAATCTCGCCTACCTGTTCGCGCTTTCGCAGTTCTTCATGGCATGGATCATCGCGGCACTTTATGTGAAAGCCGCGGCGGGGCATGACAGGATGGCGCAAGAGGTCATCAACAATGTTCAAGGAGGCAAGTAGATCATGACCACACCTCTCGTCATGTTTCTGGTGTTCATCGCCATCACGCTGGCGATTACGGGCTGGGCCGCCCGCCAATCCAGCGGCGCGAACTCCTACTTCGCGGCGAATCGCCGGATCACCGGATGGCAAAATGGCATAGCCGTCGCGGGCGATTACATGAGCGCGGCCTCGTTCCTGGGGATCGCGGGCCTCATCGCTTTCAATGGGTACGACGGTTTCATGTACTCGGTGGGATTTCTCGTCGCTTACCTCACCGTGCTGCTTGTAGTGGCCGAACCGCTCCGCAACGCGGGCAAATACACCATGGCTGATGTACTCGCGTTCCGACTCAGCCCGCGCCCTGTGCGGGCGATGGCTTCATTGAGCACTCTAACAGTGAGCACGTTTTATATGATCGCGCAGATGGTTGGCGCGGGGACACTCGTTTCGCTGCTGCTTAAAGACTCCAACATTTCCTACAACGAGGCGGTAATAGGAGTCGGCGCGCTGATGATTGTTTACGTGATCTTCGGCGGAATGCTCGCGACTACGTGGGTGCAGATTATTAAAGCCATACTGCTCATGGCGGGGACGTTCCTGCTGAGCGTGCTGGTGCTCGCAAAGTTCCACTTCAGCCTGACGGAATTTTTCACCGCTGTGACCATGGTCAAGTACACTGTGCTCGGACATCCCGTCACCAAAAACTTCCTGGAGCCTGGGATTCTATACGGCAAAGGGTATGGCTCCCTTGATCTCATCTCGCTGGGAATGGCGCTCGTTTTCGGAACAGCAGGATTGCCCCATATCCTGGTCCGCTTCTACACAGTGCCGGACGCGAAAGCGGCCCGCACCAGCGTGATCTGGGCGATGGTTCTGATCGGGACTTTCTACATCATGACGACCTTCCTCGGTTTCGGCGCCGCGACGCTGGTAGGAAAGGACTACATCATCAAGAATGGCGGCACAAACATGAGCGCGCCGCTGCTGGCCAAGATAGTAGCGGGGGACGTTTTTTTCGCGTTCATCTCGGCGATTGCGTTCGCCACCATCCTGGCAGTTGTGGCGGGGTTAACCATCAGCGCCTCGACTTCCTTCGCGCATGATATTTGGACGAACATCGTTCATGGAGGCAAAGAGCAGAGCAAGGATGAAGAGGTGCTTGTGGCGAGGATCACCGCCCTGGTGGTTGGTGTGGTCTCCATCGGATTGGCCATCGTGTTAAAGAACGCAAACGTCGCGTTTCTCGTGGGCCTGGCGTTCGCGGTCGCGGCATCGGCGAATCTACCCGTGGTTATCCTGTCACTCTATTGGCGGCGGTTTAATACAGGCGGCGCTGTCATCGGCCTCGCCACTGGTTTGCTTGCGTCTATCACGCTCATTCTGATCAGTCCCAGCATCATGGGAATCGACGCGGCCACCGTCCTGCCGACGGCGAGGCATTTCATCCAGCGCGAAGCAATCTTCCCGCTGGCGAACCCCGGCATCGTAAGTATTCCACTGGGATTTCTGGGAGCGTTCCTTGGTTCACTGTTGACCCGCGAGCCTGCGGCCGAATCGAAATACTCGGAGATGCTGGTGCGGGCTCATACAGGCATAGGAGCCGAGAAGGCTGCGGCGGAGTAGAAGCGCGGCGGATTCGGTCCACCCGATGCAACCTACCCGCGCCGCGGGCGTATCGCTAACGCATTTCGGCGTCGCGCCAGACCGCTATGCGGCAAGCAGTTGCTCGATTTCGGCGAGCCGCATCTTTTTGCGACGGCCTGCGCGCTCATGCGCCGCGAATTGGCCCAAGCGTGTTTTGCGCTTGCGCAATTGACGCGCCAATTTGCTCTGAACCTCATCCAGAGCAACGTAGAGATCCGACGAAGTTTCACTGGCATGGACGGCTTTCCCCGGAATGGAGAGCCGCACCTTCGCCGTGAACCGGCGGGACGGTTCGGCGGCATTGTCGCGAGACAGTGTCACCCGCGCTGCGCTGATGGCATCCGTAATTGCGTCCAGGTGCTGGAGCTTGTCCAACGCAAAAGAGCGAATCGGATCGTTTAGTTGAAACCGGAGTGGAATTATATGTATGTGCATTTTATCAATGTTTCCTTCCGGAGCAGTCGGAATAGCATCGGATATGCCACAACATCCGCGTAAATCACAAAAGCCTTGCCCGCAGTAACTTACACTTGTATTGATCCTAAGAGGTTGGTTTTTGGATGTATCCAAATGAACAGCTTGATCAAAAAGATGCCGACGTATTGAGCAAGTTTGACCGCCGCTCCCGCCTGCGCGCAGAGTGCGCAGTTTACTAAAGCTTGGGAGTCTGGGATGGCACGGGTATCGAAGCTTCGGCGCGCGTATAACGGCGTGAAATTTGGCGGATGCCGCGAAGGGTCACGATCTGAACAAGGTCTTTTGAGAAGAGGAGGTCCAAGGTCCAGTCGAGGGCAACCCGCAGTTTCTTTTCAAATCCTGGCAACTTGGCAAGGTAGATCGTGCGCCACATCCACCAAGCGACGAACCCGGAGAAGTTAACTCCCAAAATGTTTGCGACACCCGTCCTGTGACCGATGGCGGCGAGTTGTCCCAGCATTTTGTATTTGAAGGGAGTCAGCGAAACGCGCGCGAGAGTAGCGGCTATATTCTTGCCCGTGTGAGTGCCCTGCCGGAGGGCATGCTGCGCCGTCGGAGGATATGGACGACCCGTGTCGGGATCAATCGCGCTCGCGCAGTCACCGAGAGCCCACACGCCCGGGAACCCGGGCACAGCAAGCGTTTCATCGACCTTGATCCGGCCCTTCTCCTTTTCACAAGGAAGGGTTTGCAGGATCTTATGAGGGACGACGCCGGTGGTCCAAATGAGTGTCTCTGCCGGGATGGAAACACCTGTGCTGAGCTGCACCGCGTCACCGGTGTAACCGCTCACTTTAGTGTTGGTGATGATCTCGACCTTGCGTTCCGCGAGCTTGCGAGCGGCGTAGCGGCCTAGAGGTTCACCCAACTCGGGGAGGATGACCTCCTGGGGATGAACGAGGATGATCCGAAGGAGAGATTCGGAAAGAGAGGGGTAGAACTTCAGAGCGTCGCGAACGAAATCGTTGACGGCCCCGATAGTCTCAACTCCAGCGAATCCACCGCCTGCAACGACGAACGTAAGCAACGCCCGCCGCATGCCTTCATCCTCTTCGACGCTGGCGTTCTCAAGCGCGGCCAGGATCCGGTTGCGCAGGAAAATGGCGTCCGTGAGGCTTTTCATCGTCATGGCGCGGTCTTCCAAGCCTTCGATGTTAAAGAAGTTGGTTTCGCTGCCGAGCGCGATGACGAGATGATCGTAGGCGAAGACGCGTTCCCGGGCCGCCAGGCCATAGGAGATGCCCGCGCGGCGGGCCCGGCGAGATCGATCGAATTTACGTGCCCTGATACACGACGTCGCGCTTGAGGATGCGGCGCAAAGGAATGACGATGTGGGTGGGGTCGAGGTCACTTGCGGCGACCTCGTGAAGCATGGGTGTGAATAGAAGGAAGTTGTTATCGCTAACGAGCGTAACCTGGATGTCTTCCGAGGGAGCGAAATGGCGGTCCAAATACAGCGCGGTGTAAACACCGGCGAACCCCCGCCTAAGATCAGGATTTTTGTGGCGGCCATGGAATTTCAATGCGGTAAACCGCAGAAGCGCGGGTGCAGGGTGTAGTTCATTCTAGTCCGGTGATGCGGCCCAGAACTTTTCGAATGCCACGGCCCAATCGCGTGTCTTCACAGTTTGGCGGGCATTGGCCGCCATCGCGCTCCGCAGCCTAGGATCCTCGAGGAGTCTGCGGGTCGCATTAGTGAAGTCATCAATATCCAGAGCCTTTGTAATGAAGCCGGTGTGGCCGGACTGTATCAACTCCTTCGGGCCACCTTGGTCGGAGACGATGGCTGGAAGACCCGGAAGCAAGCGCTTCGAGGACCACATTTCCAAATGTGTCCGTGGTACTCGGGAACATGAATATGTCGGCGGAGGCAAAAGCTTCAGCGAGGCGGGTGCTCTCCAAATAGCCGGTGAAGCAGGCGTCAGGAACTATCTCTTTGAGTTCCTTCAGATAGGGCCCATCTCCCACAAAAGCGAGCGCAACGGGGAAACCGCCGTCGCGAAGCTTCCGGTAGGCGGCAGCCAGAACTTCCAGGCCTTTTTCTTTCGATATGCGGCCCACATACAGCAGGACAACCCGCCCTCCGGGAATGCCAAATTGCGGCCAGAAAGCGCTGGAACGGCGGGCGGGATCAAACAGCACCAAATCCAGACCGCGAGGAAAGATGCTGATCTTCGCGGGATCAATGCCGCGATCCACCCAACATCGCCGATACACTTCGGAATTAACGAAGATGTGGTCGAGTTGCGAGTAGAACCAGTGCATGTAGTTCCAGGTCAGCGTCTCAAGGAAGCTGTCCTCGGTAAGGATGCGGATATACTGGGGGAAATCTGTATGGTAGATCCCGCTCGCGCGGAGGCCGAATGTTTTGGCGGCAAGGAGAGCCGTGAGCCCGATCGGGCCAGGAGTGCTGATAATCAACTCGGTAAAGTGCTCCCGCTGGATGTAGTCCAGCATCTCCAATATGGGAGGGAAACTGAGTTTTTGGAGCTCATACTCAGGAAGTTCGAACTCGCCGATGGGCGCAAAATTCTTGATCGGCACGCCAGTGATCTGGATGTTGGCGCGGGAGGTGACTACCACCAACTCTTCGCCGGCAGCCACGCCCGCCGCCGTCATCTTGCGGATCGTGGTAGCGACACCGTTTACGTCTTCCAAAGTGTCGGTAAACCAAGCGCGTTTGCGATTTCTGAGAGCGAGGGGCATGCCGCCCGTGATAGACAGGCAAAGTTCCCTCAGCCAGCGGCGGGAGGGCGCCTGGCTATGGAACGAGTACATGTAGGGACTCAGTGTCAAAAGGATCGGCACCAGTGTGCTGATGTCCTGGATGCTGCCGATAAGATTGCCTGAAGAAAGTTCCTTCACGAATTTCGTGAAGAAGCGAAAAGCGAGCTGGTTGGCGAAAAGGTTCGCGATATGAAAAGCGCGCCGTTCCGGCTCGGCAACTCCGCTCGTCTGTGTGGCGAGGAGCGCCCGAACGTCGGTCTCCGCGAAATAAGTGGAGAACTGTTTCCAGATCGAAGCGTTTGCCGGTTTCGCCAGCTCGAATATTTTCCCCGACATGACGCCCTGCGCCACAAACCCGATCTTCTCACCGATGCTAAACTCGGTGGGATCCCGGCCTTCCATGAAGCGGGAAAAGACTTTCTCGGCCAAGCCACCGGCGTTCTTTTTGTGCTTGGCGCTCTTGAAGACCTTCTCCTGAAGGAACCCGTAGATGGTGTTATAGAGACTGTGGGAAAACGCGAGGGAGCTCCCTCCCCTCCCTTGCGGTCCGGCATTCGCCCCGCTGCGACTTTTTGCGAGAAAATCCGCGGGGTCGCGGCGGTTTCCGTCTCCGTAAAAGCGGAGGCGACAAACAATCCCCCCGTGGTCATCGGAGCCGGCGGTGAGTATCTTCCTCCATGGCTCGGCATGGGTGGGCTCGATGTGGTGCCGTTCGGCGAGTTCCGTGATTTTGGCGGGAGTGAGGTTGCCCATGACATATTGGGCGACATCGCTGAAGAGTGAATCGCGAAGGCCATTTAACCCTTCAAAGCACTTGAAAAGGAGGATCAACTTTTCGATGTGAGCGGGCGCAAGCCGATCATCGAGTCTATACAAAGGATGAGCGACGGAATGGGCGATCTCCGAGGCCATGAGGTATTTCTGAAGATCATAGATGTTTTCGCGCAGGCCCTGGATCTCGCGATGCTGCTGCTCGGTGATGTCCCAAACAAGCAGATGCGCCTGGCAGCGGTCCTCGGGAAACGTGGTGCTGACTTCTTCGCTGATGAATGCACCCGGTTTATCCGCAATCTCCAGACAACCTTCGATGCGGTTGTGGTCCGTGATGGTCACGAAGTCCATCCCCTGCTCCTTTAGCTTCACGTAAAGTTCAGAGGGATCGGAGTAGCTATCCGGGAACTCGAACCGGCGAAAGAACCACTCGGCGGAGCGGTCGCTAAAGCGGGAATGGATATGGAGGTCGGACTTGGAAGGCATGAGGGGTGTGGGAAGAAGCCGGAAGATGAACCTGCCCGAGGGTCAGGTAACCGGCGGAGGCGCGCAAGTGGAGAGCCAGCCTTGATAAGTCAAAGAGGCCCGTTGTTCAAGGGCGAGACCAACGATGCGGGTAATCTGCCGCCATATCGCCGGACAAGAGAAGTCGGGAGGATGAGCGCCTATTCTGAGGAGTGGAGCGTCTGCCAGCCTTCGGAACAGGAAAGCATTCCAGAACAAGCTCGCCGCCCGGCGAGGGCCGGTCCGAACGCTGTAAACGAGGGACTGGGAGCGATGAGCGCGGCCATTGCGAAGATCCAACACGGATCCCAGCCTGGTCGTGTAGGCGATGCCCAGGTCTCGCAGAGCGTCTTCCGCGGCCTGGCTGAGGAGCCAGGCAGGAGCGATAAAGCCCGTCGGGTTCAGACCGATGCTCTGGAATTCTTCGCGGGCCCTCGCAAGCAACTGCCGGGCATTTTCCCTGTCGATATCGAAGAACTCACCTTCATCCGCGGTGTATATGCGGGTTACAAACCTGGCGGCGGCGCTTTCAGATGTTCGGCGGTCACGCCAGTGATGGTAGCCGTGAATGATTATCTCGTGACCCGCGTCCCGCAGCGCCAGGAGCCATTCACAAAAAGAAGCATCCTTGAGAAAATGCCCGCGGTGATGATGATCCGGTATCACTAGCAGCGAGAGACGCTGAATGCCAGACGCGCTCAGGCTGGCCATCATGAGTTCCACCAAGGGCCGTGTAAGCGGCGACACATCGTGGATGGAGGCAACCAGCGCGGGGGGAGAGGAGGGTTTCGCGGGCGACATTTGTTGGAAGCATCCAAACAGCAGGAGGGCTTCCGCGTCGAGCTTGCCAAAAGGGTTGGCCGGTCGCTAGAAAGAACCGATGAAACTACCCTCCCTCCTCCTGGCGCTTTTCCTCTCAGCCGCTGTAAAGCCGGCCCCCGCTGCCGCGCTCGACGGCCCACCGCGCCACGTTCTTTTCTTTTCGAGATCGCAGGCTTTTGAGCACTCGGTCATCAAACAAAAAGCTGGGCAGCCAAGTTACGCCGAGAACATTCTGAAGCCGCTTGGACACGCGGAGGGCATTGAGTTCACCTTTTCCAAGGACGGCGGGCTGTTTACCCCGGAGAACATCGCGAAGTATGACTGCTTCGTGTTTTACACGACGGGAGACCTCACGAAGCCCGGCGGAGACAATCAACCACCCATGCCGGTGGAAGGGAAGGCTGCGCTGCTGGACGCGATCAAGAAAGGCAAAGGCTTTGTGGGGGTGCATAGCGCGACCGACACGTTCCATAGCCCCGGCGAGCGCTACCAGGCCAACCCGAGCGATCTCGACCCCTATTTGGCAATGCTGGGAGGAGAATTCATCCACCATGGCAAGCAGCAGAAGTCGAAGCTGATCTGCGCCGACCCCGCGTTCCCCGGAGTCGAAGAAGGAAAGAATGGGCTGGATCTCCTGGAGGAATGGTATTCCCTGAAAAACTTCGCGCCAGACCTGCACGTGATTTACAGCCAGGTAACAGATGGAATGGCAGGCAACATGTACCAACGCCGCTCTTACCCCGATACGTGGATTCACAACTATGGAGCGGGGCGCGTTTTCTACACAGCCATGGGGCACCGCGACGATATATGGACGAATCCCGCATTCCAAAAGCTGCTGATTGGCGGGATCAAATGGGCGCTCGGGATGGTCAGCGCGGATGCGACGCCGAACATCACAAAAGCGTGCCCGGGCTATTCGGATATACCTCCCGCGAAGTAATGCTCGGGATGGTTCCGATCCCCTCGATAGCGCGCCAACCGAATCTCTTGGACAACCTGACGGTCGCAACCTAAGGCTATTGCACACGATGGCAGGCACCGAAAAGGAACTCAACGTCGAGAAAAAGGCGTTTCACCTGGACGATCTGGAGCACAAGCAGATCGAGGAATCGGACTACAAACAGAAGCTGAAAGATCTCCAGCTTCGGTTCCTCAATCTACAACGCAAGCTCGTCGAGACGAAGCACTCCCTCCTCGTCGTATTTGAAGGCCCGGACGCGGCAGGCAAAGGAGGGTGCATCAAGCGTCTGGTGGAACGCCTCGACCCTCGAATGGTGCGGGTATATTCCGTCATCAAGCCCACAGCGGAGGAATATCAGCATCATTATATGTGGCGCTTTTGGAACAAGCTCCCGCCGTTTGGCCAGACGGCGATCTTCGATCGCTCCTGGTATGGCCGCGTCCTCGTGGAGAGAGTGGAGGGGTTCGCAACCGAACCGGAGTGGAAGCGAGCGTTCACGGAAATCCGGCAGTTCGAAAAACTGCTGGTTGATGGCAACGCGATTCTCTTCAAATTCTATCTCCATGTGAGCAAGGATGAGCAACTCGCCAGATTCCGCAGACGCGAAGCGGATCCCTATAAATATTGGAAGATTAGCGATGAGGACTGGCGCAACCGGAAGAAGTGGGATGAGCACAACCATGCGGCGGAACAGATGTTCGAGCGCACGGACACTGAAGAAGCACCCTGGAGCATAATCGCCGCGAATTATAAATGGCATGCGCGAGTGAAAGTGCTGAAAACCGTCGTCGAGAGACTTGAAAAGCTTCGACTGAAGTGAGCGAGCACGGTTGGGACGCGCTGCCGGCGAAGCGCGGATCAAGCATCCTGGTCGCCAAGACCCTCTTTCGCGCCGCTTGCGTCATTCTCGTGACGGTTATCTCCCTCGCGGGGTGTGATGACTGGCTTCAGAGCCACGCGGGTCGTTCCTCTCAACAGGCCGAGAAGCAGGCCGCCGCTGGAGATTACCGCGCCGCGCTCTCCTCGTACGAAGCGGCTCTGGACGACCCCTCCAAAGCCGCGGAGATTCATTTCCGGCTCGCCCGCCTGTGCGACGAGAAGCTGAATGACAGCGTCGGCGCCATATATCACTTTCAGCGCTATCTGGAACTTGCCAGTGATGGCGCTCACGCGAAAGAGGCGAAGGCATACATCGCGGAAACGCAGGCGAAACTCCTCGCGTCTTTCGCGGGGGGCACTCTTTCTCAAAAAGAAGCCGCGCGGATCAAGAACGAAGACCTCACGCTTCGAAAGCAGGACGCGGAGTTGCATGCAGAGCTAAAGGAGATGCGCGAAACAGCCCGAGCGTCTCCGTCGCAAGGTGACGCGACAAAGCCCCTGCCTCCGGGCAGCCGGACCTACGTCATCCGGCCTGGCGATACCCTTGCCGCCATTTCACGCCGCTTCTACAAGACATCCTCGAGGTGGAAGGACATCGAGGACGCGAATTTCAACAGGCTCGGTCATAAAGCGAAGTTGAAGCCAGGTGTTACAATCATCATCCCCTGAGCCGGGCCTGAGAGCGCAATCCGCCGACTTCGCGGTTTGTGTTTGCGCGACTCAAGAGTTAGCTTAACCACTCATGACTCAAACGATCTCCATAGGGCCGGACATCACCATGCGTGATCTGCTCGAGGTTTATCCCGGGGCGCAGCGGGCGCTTTTCAAGAAGTATCATATTGGCGGGTGCAGCAGTTGCGGTTTCAAGCCCGAGGAAACTCTCGGCGGCGTGTGCGCCAGAAACGACGATCTACCCGTAACTGAAGTCATTGAATATCTGCGGAAAAGCCAGGATGAGGACCTAAAGACTCAGGTGACCGTATCTGATCTTGCTCGGGAGATGGAGACCGCAACCGTAAAGCTCGTCGATATCAGGACGCGCGAGGAATTTGACTCCGCTCGCATCGAAGGATCTCTCCTTTTCACGCAGGAATTGATGCGCGAGATGCTTTCCCTATGGAACCGGGACGAAGCAGTAGTGATGATAGATCATCAAGGCGCGCGCAGCATGGATGCCACTGCTTATTTCGCGGGACACGGCTTTACGAACATCAGGAGCCTTTTGGGTGGGGTGGACGCGTGGAGCGCTGAAGTCGATCCCTCCATCCCCCGCTACACGCTGGAGTAAGCCATGGCACAAAATGAACTTCAGAATCGGATTGAAGAAGCCGTCCGCAACCCCAAAAACCTTGGTGAAATGGAGGGTGCCGACGCCATAGGCACGGTTGGCAGCGCGGACTGTGGAGATATGCTGCGCATGTGGGTGAAGTTCAAGGATCGTGACGGCGTAAAAGTCATTGATCGAGCGACCTTCCAAACTTTCGGATGCGAGACTGCGATTGCGGTGGCGAGTGTCGCGACGGAACTGATCGCCGGCAAGACCGTTGATGAGGCGCTATCCATGTCCGGGCAGGATTTGTCTTCGAGATTGGGGCCTCTGCCGCCAATGAAAATACATTGCGCTCAGCTCGTCGAAAGCGCGCTGCGATCCGCGCTTCTCCAGGATGGCGCGCCACCCCCGGCGGTTGCATCGGCGGATGCGCCGAAAGGCCTCATCGAGCAATTCCGCGCCCCTACCACTCAGGAGAAGCGCATAAAGATCATCCAAAACGAACCTGTCCAATCCTAATATGCAAACGAACTCCGAAGTGATACTTGGCAGAGACTGCGACGCCGTTCAGATCCCAAGCGGGATGCCTTCGGTGATCCCCGCCGGAACCCGGGTAACCATTACCCAGTCGTTGGGCGGCAGCTACACGGTTCGCACAGATTGGGGTTTGGTTCGGATAAACGACGAAAACGCCGATGCTCTCGGTCTTACGCCTGCCCCGAAACCAGCGGATGCCGCGAGATCGGGCGAAGAGGGACCTGTCAGCGAAAAAGCCCTCTGGGATCAATTAAAAACCTGCTACGATCCGGAAATACCGGTAAATATTGTGGATCTTGGGCTTGTCTATGATTGCCGCATCAGTTCTGACGCCGCGTCGGTTGGTTCAAAAGTGGACGTGAAAATGACTTTGACCGCCCCCGGTTGCGGAATGGGGCCGACGCTCGCAGCCGAGGCCAGAGGCAAATTACTGACGGTCCCAGGAGTGTCGGACGCGGAAGTCGAGTTGGTTTGGGATCCGCCTTGGAATCCAAATATGATCAGCGAAGCCGGCAAGATGAAGCTGGGAATGATTTAGCAGGGCCAAGCCTAGACCGAGCCTTCCGAAGATTGGGAGGAAACTAGTTGCAGGAGGCGCCACTCCGTCTATAGTCTCGCTCCTTTTCCAACCATATGTCACAGCACAGAAGCCTTAAGGGCGCCAGCCAGATCGCAGCGAAACGCAACGTCCTCAAGCGCTTTGAGCGGGTGGAATTGTTGAAAAAGCGCGGGCAGTTCAAGCCGGGTGACAATGTGATAGGTCTCCGGAAGACAAAGCCGGAAGCCTAGTCCATTGGCGCGCCGCTGCCTTTCGGACTTTTAAACCACCGCTGCCTTTGATACAGAGGCGCGATGAAGACAGCACCCATCTCCACGACCATGCGCGCCTCCTTTCTGGCGCTCATTTTTCTCGCCGTTCTTTCTCCCGGGGCGTTCGCGCACGCGCGAATGATCCGTTCGAACCCGGAGCGGAACGCTCAAATTGCCTCGGCGCCAGCGCAGATCGACCTGTGGTTCAACGAACTACTGGACGAGGGTTTCAACTCGGTGGACGTGTTTGTCACGAGTGAACTGACAGCAAAGACTCACACAAATCTGATAAAGGGCGAACCTGCGGTAGATCCGAAAGATCGGACTCACCTTAGCGCAAAACTCGGCGCGCTCCCTGCCGGCGATTATGTGGTTGATTGGCGGGTATTGTCCCGGGACGGCCACAGCGCGCCCGGCAGGCTCTTCTTCCACGTGGGCGCCGCGAGGTAAGTGGAACACTCCGCCCTCCATGCGCTGCTTCTCACGAGCCTGATCGTCACCCTCGGTGGCCCGTTCGCCGTGCTCTGGCTGTTGCAACCAGCAGTCCGAACCCTCCGACTGTCGCACGGGGGAAATGCCTTCATTTCCCGCTTCGAACAGAGCGCCGAGCGCTGGGTAATTTACGCCGCGTGCTGCGGAACGTTCGCCACGTTTGCGGATATGTTCGTTCAAGTCGCGGAGGTGCAGGGGAAAACTGTTTTTGGAGGTGTAGACCCCGCGCTGGTAGTACGCTTCGCGGGCATCACGGCAGTCGGGAACTTCTCGCTCCTCAAGGCGGGTCTGCTCCTTCTCACGGCGGCGTCCGCGCGGATCAGGGGCCAGTGGAAATGGTGGCTGACCGCATTTCTGGCAACCAGCGCAGTGGTGGCGGCAAGCTTTGTGAGCCACGCGGCCGCGCAACCAACGTACCGGCTCCTTTCTGTCACCGCCCAGGTCGCTCACATCGCGGCGGGAGCCGTCTGGATGGGTGTGCTTTTGCACTTCTTCTTCGCGCGGGCCGAAATGATCAGAGGCGAGCCGACGCCGGAGCGAACGGCGCTCGTGGCGGAAATGGTGCGGCGGTTTTCACCAGTCGCGCTGGCGATGACCTCGCTGCTCGCGCTGACGGGCCTGCTGGGCGCTTTCCGGTTTGTTGGCCACTTTTCGGCGCTGTTTACCTCTGCTTACGGGCTTACGCTTCTGGTAAAACTTACGCTGATACTCCCCGCTGTCTTCGCCGGTTTCGTGAACTTCCGTTACATCCGTCCCCTGCTTCTCGACGGCAATAAGCAGTCACCAGCTACGAGGATCTCAACGTTGCAATGGTTTTCCCGAACTCTCGAGCTCGAGGTAACCGCGGGCGTGCTCGTGATCACAGTGGCTGGCATCCTCGCCTCCGTCTCGCCCCCAGGCCGGGATAACTCTCTTCGCCTTACCGACGCGCAAACCCGAGCTCTGCTTTCGCCTCATTTACCTCGCACGGAAGTCACCGATCCTAATCAGTGGGTTGGCGCGGCAACGCGAAAGATCGACGATCTCCGATACTCGGAGTTTACGCACAACTGGTCGGGCGTAATGGTTTTCCTCATGGGAATGGGCTGGCTGGCGCAGGCGATTGGGGGACGCGCTGGCAAATGGGCAAGCCGTCTTTACCCCTTTCTCCTCATACCCTTCGGCTTCTTCATCGGCATCGCGGCGGATCCCGAGGTGTGGTGGCTCCACCAGGTAACGTTTCGACAGGCCATCAGTGACCCGCAACTGCTTGAACATCAACTCGGCGCAGCCATGGTATTCCTGCTCGCGTGGTTAAGTTGGAGGGACCAGAAAAACCCGGAGCGCTCCCGCCCGCTGGGATACGCGCTGCCCGTGATAATGATCGCTGGCAGTCTCCTCTTGCTGGGGCACGCGCATTCCACCCTGACAGTGACTGACGATCTGACGAACCTCATCAACGTCCAGCATGCGATCCTGGGGACATTCGGTTTGCTTGCCGGTACGATCAGACTGCTGGTGCTTCGTGATCTTGTGCGTATGCCCCCGGCGCGACTCCTCTGGGCGTGCGGCGTCATAGGACTGGGCCTGTTCATGGCCTTCTTCTACAGGGAAGTGGTGTAACTCCGCGTCCCGGTGAAGTTTCGGCGGGCCGCCAGTGAACCCTAAAGTTGACAGAACGACACGCCTTGTTACTATCAGCCGGGTTTACAAGGAACCCAGACATGCGCCAACAGCACCGTGAATTGATTGAAAACACCACCGAATCCGCGGCGATGCCAGTGGGACTCGAGGAAGCAATTCATCTGGCTCAGAACAATCTCCTGAGGCTGCAGCATCCTGAAGGCTATTGGGCGGGCGAGCTGATGGTCGATTGCACCCTGTGCGCCGATTACATCCTCTACATGCATTGGGCGGAGCAGCTCGATGAGGTTCTGCAGGAAAAATGCGTGCAGCACATTCGCTCCAGGCAACAGGAAGATGGCGGCTGGAACATCTATCACGGCGGGCCGACGGAGATCAACGCGTCGATCAAGGCTTACTTTGCGCTGAAGCTCGCTGGACACTCTCCACAGGCCCCCTGGATGCAAGAGGCGCGCGCGACGATTCTTCGGCTTGGCGGCATCCCGCGGATGAACACCTACGCGAAGCTCTACCTCGCGCTGCTTGGGCAGTTCCCATGGAAATATTTGCCGACAATCCCGGTGGAGTTTGTCCTCCTGCCAAACTGGCTCTTTTTCAACATCTACGAGATGTCCTCCTGGAGCCGCGCGATGCTGATGCCGCTCGCCATCATCAATCATTTCAAACCCACACGGCACTTGCCGGCTGACCGGCAGTTGCATGAACTCTACCCGGCAGGAACCGAGCATAACGATTTCACCTTGCGCCATGACCATCGATTACTCACGTGGCGTAACTTCTTCCTGAGATGCGACGCGATGCTGAAACTCCACGAAGCTTCCTCTTGGAAACCGTTGCGCCAAATGGCGCTGGAAAAAGCGGAATGCTGGATGGTGGAACGCATGGGCGAAGGGTCGGACGGGCTGGCGACGGTGTTTCCCGCAATGCTGAACTCGATTATCACGCTGAAGGTTCTTGGGTATAGCGACGACAATCCTGTCCTGAAGAAGGCTGTGAACGATTTCGAAGGGCTTTTTGTAGATGATCCGGAGGATTTCCGGATTCAACCCTGCCTTTCCCCGGTCTGGGACACGTCGATCAACCTCATTGCTCTGGTTGAATCCGGCATGAATCCGGATAAACCGGAAGTGAAGCAGGCTGCGGAATGGCTGATAAAAAAAGAGGTCCGTTTCAAGGGAGACTGGACGCACAAGAACCCACATCCCGAAGCGAGCGGGTGGGCATTCGAGTTCAACAATATATACTATCCTGATACGGATGATACCGGTATGGTCTTGATGGCGTTGCGCCTCATGAACCCGGACAGCAGCCCGGAGATGGAATGCATGTTTGAGCGGGCGCTCTCCTGGCTTCTGAGTTTCCAATGCCGCAACGGAGGCTGGGGCGCCTTCGACAAGGAAGTGACAAAAAATTGGCTCGAGGATGTGCCTTTTGCCGACCACAACGCGATCCTCGACCCGACGTGCAGCGATCTCACCGGGAGGACGCTGGAACTCCTCGGATATATCGGCTTTGATCGTGAAGATCGCCGGGTGCGCCACGCGATCACTTACCTGAAGGCCACCCAGGAGGATGATGGATCGTGGTATGGGCGCTGGGGGGTCAATTACATCTACGGGACATGGCAGGTGTTGAGAGGGCTTCGCGCCATAGGGCTGAATATGAATGAGGATTGGATATTGCGGGCGCGCGATTGGGTCGAAAGCTGTCAGAACGAGGACGGCGGATGGGGTGAGACTTGCGCCACCTACGATGATCCCTCCCTGAAGGGTAAGGGGGACAGCACACCTTCCCAAACGGCTTGGGCGCTGATGGGTTTGTGCGCCTGCGATGACATCGACCGCCCGCGAATTCGAAAGGGAGTCGATTACCTTCTGCGCACTCAGAATAAGGACGGCTCGTGGTCAGAACCTCAGACGACTGGCACCGGCTTTCCAAAAGTGTTTTATCTGAAATATGACATGTACCGGAACAATTGGCCGCTTCTGGCGTTGGCGACGTACATCAACTACAAGGCTGGGGTCTTCCACTACCCAAGTTGCTATAAGTCCGCCTAGCTCGCGATTGTCAGAAGCCGAAAGCCGAAGTAGGGCTGGGCACAGCCGCCTTGGGCGTTTTCACAAGGTCAGCCTTGGTGAAATCCCAGGTTGAGAGCCAATTTTCTCGGAGCGTCAGCACGACCGTCGTATCCGGGGTTGAGGAGGAAAACGGATCGAGATGTCCATGATGGGAGCGGATCGCCTCGACAGCTGCTTTGCTCGTCGCGCCTTCGCTAGAGAGGTCATCCATGGTGAAGGCCGGGTAGTTCTGTCTCCCGGCGACGTGAGCGCGAAAGGCGTCTTCGATCACATGGACATCCGCGATGAATCCCTTCCCTTCCGTGTAGCGATCCGCGAGGTGAGCGGAGTTATACGCAAACCAAGCGATAAATCCCAGCGGCGGGAGAACAGCGGGCAGCAGAATGACCGTCAACCAAAAGCGACGACCTCTCGACAGGGGTTTTTCTGCGCGCTCGAAGGCGACAGAATGCAATCCCCCGCCCTGTCGATTTGGCTTGTCCTGGATCATCGCGTCTAATAGATCAAGTTCGCGGACGCGAGCATCTAAAGCGTTGGCAGCAAATCTCCTATGTCCATTCTTCTCGGGTGTTTCCTTGGCTTCATCGCGTGGTTCTTCGTTCGCTACCTATTGTCGGGGCTCTTTACTGTAAACCAGAATGAGCGAGCGGTGAAGACCAGCTTTGGACGCGCGCAACGCCTCGGAAAGCTGACAACTCTCGATGATCCCATTTCCGAGTCACTCGCTGAAGACGAAAGGGAACGCTACGTGTACCCTCAACTGCGCGTGATCCAACCCGGCGGGCCATACTTCAAGTTCCCATGGGAGACTGTCTACAAGGTCTCCGTCGCAACGATGACGGTGAATATGGCGTTCGATCCAGAGGATCCTGACGCGAATAGCAAGGGCCAGATTCTGGACGCCGTGACAAAGGATCAACTGAACACGGGACTGACTGGGCAAATCCGGTTCCGGGCATCGGAGCGGAACCTATACGCCTATCTTTTCGGCATCAAAAATCCGCTCGCGCATATTATGGGTTATTTTGTGTCGGTATTGCGGGAGAGAATCGCGAACTTTTCAGCGCCTCCCTCCCTGCTGCCCCCTGAACCCCGTGGGGAAGAAGGGGGGTTGCTGTTGAGCGCCGTAATCGACGTTTCTATCAACGACCTCCGGAAGAACCTGCGCAATCTGAACGAGCATATGGATCAGGAATGCAGTTCCTCGGGGGCGCGTTATGGAATCGCCCTGGACGCCTCGCTCATCACCGGAATCGATCCGCCACCCGATGTCGAGTCGGCGCTTGCGGCGATCAACACCGCGCATAACCAAGTCTCTTCGGATATCAGCCTGGCGCACGCTTCCGCGGATCAGAAGATTGTGCAATCGAAGCGGGCGGTTGAAATTGAAACCTTGAAGGCACAGGCGGAGGTCGAGCCTCTAAACGCGCTCGCTTCGCAGTTGCGGGAGTTGGTCAAGAGCGGGCCCGAAGCGCTGCCCGCCTATTTGCGAAACGTGCGCCTCGCGCTTTTCGGAAAAGCGCGCCGCCTCATAATGGAGGTTAAAAAGTAGATGGAATTCCTCATCGCGTTTCTCAGCGTTTTCGCGGGCTCCTTCATTCTGGTCCCGTTATTCCTGCTCCTCGTTCGTACTCTTGGGCTGTACGTGATCGTCGAAGAGCGCACCTGCCGCGTCTATGTGCTCTTCGGAAGCGTCATAGGGACGATCAGTGAACCTGGGCTGCACATACTGCTTTTTTCACTGGGTGTAAGGGCGTTCCTCGTGAACTGGCTGGGGCGCTGCTATGTGCTCGATATGAGGCTGGATCAGCAGTACCTGCGAAGCCAGCCGGTAAACTCCGAGGAAGGAGCGCCCATGGGCATCGGCATCTGGTATGAGATGTTCATCAGCGACCCTGTCGCCTATCTCTTCAGGAACGCCGATCCTCGGGGTTCGCTCCAGGCGAACGTCAGCAACGCCACAGTGCGCTGCCTCAGCAACATGCCCCTGGCGGGCATGCTGGAAACAAGACACGAGATGAGCGGCGCCGTGAGAACCGAAGTCTCGGAAAAATCGCGCGAATGGGGTTACAGTCTCGGCTCGGTTTACATTCGGAAGGTGCATTTCCGGGATCTCGGGATGATCCAGCAGATTGAGGCAAAGGTCGTGAATCGGCTACGGCAAGTCACCTCCGCCATCAAACAAGACGGAGCAAACCAGGTAAGCATCATCACCAGCACCGCCGAGCGCGGCGCCGCGGTGGAGTTTGCCCGGGCCGCCGCGATGCGTCCGTATATCGTTGGCGAGGCGCTTCATGAAATCGCGAAGGAGCCCGAGATCAAGGAAGGGATCTTCCAGATCCTGGAAACGCAGAAGATGCTCGAAGGCGAGGCGCGCTTGATACTGATACCCGAAAAGAGCGATCTCCTCGCGCAGATGCTCGCGGCCACGCCCTCCGCAACGCCGCAGGAGCCAACAGCTTCGAGCAAGACAAAGTAGCTGAGGATAGCCTGGCGGTGGGAGCTGCCAACCGGGCTCTGACAACCGGCAGGCGTGAGACGAATGCCTCGCCCGCTCGACAACTGTCCTGCCCACGTCGAGCTTCCACCATGCACCTGATCATCCCCGATCTGTGGCAGCAGGAGGCTGTTCGCGCGCTTCAAGCCAGACGGGATGTCGTAATTCATGCCCCCACCGGAGCGGGAAAAACATATGTCTTTGAGCTGCTTTATCCCGCGTTAAAGGGGCAGGCGATTTATACCGTGCCCACACGGGCCCTTGCGAATGACAAGCTCGCGGAATGGCAGGCGCGGGGCTGGGATGTGGGGATCGCCACCGGGGATGTCGCGTGGAACACGGAAGCGAAAGTGCTCGTCGCGACCCTGGAGACGCAGAAGGGCAAATTCTTAAGGAGGACTGGGCCCCGGCTGCTGGTAATCGACGAATACCAAATGATGGCCCACTCTTCCCGAGGGGTGCATTACGAGACGGCAATCGCGCTCGCGCCACCGGAGACACAGTTGCTCCTGCTCAGCGGCAGCGTCGGCAACCCCGGCGACATTGTGTCATGGCTGCGCAGAATCGGCCGCGACGCCTTGCTGGTTTCTCATCTGGAGCGTCCGGTGCCTTTGGAGGAAGTTGATGCGCTCTCTCTGCCCAAGCCCGCCAGATCACGCGCGGACGGCTGGCCCGACCTCGTTGGGCGAGCATTGCAGGCCGGACTCGGTCCCGTGCTCATCTTCGCTCCCCGCAGGAATGCCAGTGAACAGGTGGCGCAGGCCCTGGCCTCCTGGCTGCCACCCGATGAGCCTCTCGGTCTCTCACGGGAGCAGGAAATGCTGGCGGGGCCACGCCTTGCGAAGCTGCTCAAGAGCAGGGTGGCATACCACCATAGCGGTCTCAGCTACGCGGCGCGCGCCGGTTTGATCGAACCGCTGGCCAAAAACGGGCACCTGCGCGCCGTGGTGGCCACGATGGGATTGGCGGCCGGCATCAATTTCTCAATGCGGTCGGTTCTTATCACAGACACGCGGTATATGGCCGGTCATTTTGAGCGTGAAATCCAGCCGGATGAACTCCTGCAGATGTTCGGCCGGGCGGGGAGGCGCGGTTTGGATGAGCGAGGCTACGCCCTCATTGCCCCAGGGCGTCCCAGACTGCAGAACGCGCGCGCGCGGCATCTGAAACGCGAGAACAGGGTTGACTGGCCTTCCCTGCTGACAGTGATGCAAACCGCTGTGGAACGGGATGAAAAGCCCTTGCTGGCCGCTCTGGATGTTGCGACACGGCTCTTCGGCCAGGCGCCGGCGGCTCTCGGCATCGAGCATTCGCTCGAAACTGGCCCCATGCCCTGCGGTCTCTCCGTGGATATGGAGCGAGCGAGATTTACCCGGCGGCCACAGCGCGAGATTCTAAACTCCGCGGGCGTCTGGGAATCAGCAAACGAAGCGACTGTGCCTGCTGGCCTCGGCAGCTTGCTCATGTATGAAGGCGGGCATTGGCGCAGAGCCTTGCAACTTCCCCTCACCCTTCACGGCATCGGAATCGGCAATCTGTGCAAGCTGGAAAGCGGCGCTTCCAAGACCTATGGGCGCGAGATTGTCGTCGCGACCTCAACAGCGCCCGAACCCGGACACGAGCTCGCCCCAGAGCCATGGACTTTGACAAAGTGGGCCCGCAAGCTCATTCGCCGGACGACTGCTGACTTTGCCACACTCGCGACTCTTCTGCCTCCTGTTCTCCCGGAAGCGACTGGGGGCGGGATGCTTTTCGATTTGGTTGCGCGAGGGGCCACGGTCGTGGCGCGACTGGATTATTCCCGAGTCGAGCGTCCCGCGCGTCGAGACTCTCTCGGAAAGCTGCTACTGGATCCTCCCGCGCGGGATACAGTCCCTTTCCCATGCCGGGGTTGCCCTGAGCGCGAATACTGCGAGTCTGTCGAGATTGTTTCCTCGCCCGCCTACGCATGGCGGAGCCTGGGCCTCACGGATCGAGACGGGATTCCGACACGCCGTGGGATCATTTTTGGATTCTTCAACCATGGAGAGGGGCTGGCTGTGGCGGCAGCGCTTGAGGATCCGCACTATGAAATAGAAAGCCTCGTTTTTGACTTGGCAAATCTGCGGGCGGGCCCCCGCTTTTCGGAAGAGGATTCTCCTTACGGTGGCAAACTGGGAGTGCTCTGCCAGCGAACCTATGGGCGGGCCGACTACCCTGGCTATCTGGACATGGGGGTGCCCATTGATTACGGAGCAGGCGCTTCCGAAGTAGTGCGAGACATCGTGGAGCGACACGCGTCCCGGCAGAAGATGGTCACGGAGTCTTTGCGCCCCGGGGACATTGAGCGGGCAATTCTGGAGTGGCGGAGTTTGTTGCGCCACATACTTTGGGCGCCCGCGTACGATTGGGATCGCTGGAACGCTCTCAAAGCCGCAGCCGCCTTGCACGTAGCCGCCGCTGCGGGGACTATCGAACTGCCTCCGCTGCTTCCGGCGCACAGGATGAGGCGCGACGATCGCCAATGGGAAGTAAGGCAACTACTCTGAGTATTCCGCCCACGATGAGCTCGTCTCCCAAACACGGACTCTGACGATGCGGGCGCGGTCGCGGAGTGGGTATCGGTTAGTAGGACGCTTGGAATATTCCGCGAGAGCATTTTTGAAATGGTCATGGATGGTTTTGGCAATGACTTCCGTCGTCGGATCTTGCTTCAGAAACCCGATGACACGGTCCCCGTAGCTGGCTTTGAACCTCTCAAAGTCGGGATCCGCCGTGTTCAGACACATTGCGTGATCGTACGCATCGAGGATGCTCTCCGCAGCCTCACGGATGACCTTGAAATCACACACCATTTCATTCTCATCCAGGTCAGCGCATTCCAGGATGAATTCGACTTTCCGCGTGTGCCCGTGCGGGAACCGGCACTTGTCGGGATGCTTGGACAGCATGTGCCCGTTTTCGATCTCGAATGTTTTGCAAATACGGTATGGCATTGTTCTAAGTCCCCCGTTTGTTGCCGAACAGATGGACGTGAAGACGGTCGCAGTATCTAAAACCGCGTTCCTTGCAAATATCCATCAGGAAGGCCGCGCGCGCCCTAAGTTCGCCTTCGTTGATACCTTGCGGCATCAGAAGAACCTTGGAAGGCGGGAACGTTCTGTTTACCGACGCGAGCAGCGTGTCAATCTCCTCCATGTCATTCGCGGATGAAACGACGAACTTAATTTGAAACGGGTAGGCGTCGACCCATTGGGCTATAATCTCGGGCTGAAGCCGGGTATGCTCATGGCGGTCGATCCAGGCTCCGCCCAAAGAAACTGGATCGGAATTGGCGAGCTTTGGGCTTAGGGATGCGAGATCACAGGCGATCCCTTCGGGCGGGATTGTCCCCGCTGTCTCGATGGTAATGTGCCTGCCGGTGGACTTCAGACGGCCAGCAAGTTCATGCATGCCTCTGGCAACCATCGGTTCACCACCCGTGAGGACGCAATGCTGACTGGGGAACCCAGTCACCCTCCGCAGGATATCATCCACCGACATCTCCTCGCCTTCCGGCTGCCACGAAGCGTACTTGGTATCACACCACTCACAGCGGAGATTACATCCGGATGTTCGCACGAAGACCGAAGGGACGCCGGTCAACTCCCCCTCGCCTTGGATGGAGTGAAAAATCTCTGATACGAACATCGCTACGCCGATTCGCTGGCTGGCTTGGCAGGCAATGGCGCCAGGCTGCGATAGCAGGTGGGATCAGGCACCCCGGAGAGCAGAAACGCCTCCCGCCGCTCCACACACGTGCCGCACTCCCCGCAGTGAACCTCTTCGCCCACATAGCACGACCAAGTCCTGGCAAAATCCACTCCGAGAGCGGCGCCCCGGCGGGCGATCTCCGACTTTGTCATTTCCGCGAAGGGAGACGAAAATTGTGATTCCCGCATAGGTCCCGAGCATTACCGCTTTGCCCATGGCGTCCAAAAATTCGGGGCGGCAATCCGGGTAGATGGCGTGGTCTCCCGAATGGGCAGCAATGATGAGCACTTTCGCGTCCACGCTTTCCGCAAAGCCCGCCGCGACAGAGAGCATGATGCCGTTTCGAAAAGGAACGACCGTTTTTCGCATCGAAAGCTCTTCATAATGACCTTTTGGCAGATCACCTCCGCCTTTGAGCAGGTCGGATTTGAAGAACTTCCCCACAAAATCCAGCGGGATCGTTCGATGCGGAATTCGGAGCTGTTCCGCATGCCATTTGGCAAAGGGAAGTTCTCGATCATTGTGCTTCGATCCATAATCAAAACTGAGCGCCGCTGCCACGTCCAGCATGCGGGCAGCCTCGTAGAGAGCTGTAACGGAATCCATCCCACCGCTAAGCAGCACAACCGCCCGATCGACTCCGCAGCTCACGGTCACGCCGGAGGTTGGAGCCAGCGGTGACCGGGGATGGCCTCGTCCGAGGGAAAGGCCGCTTCCACACTAAGCGCGATTCCGCCGCGGGGGACAAATGCCCCCCTCACGAGAAGGCGCCGAGGTTTGCAGGAAACAACAAGATCATCCAAAATGCGATTCACGATCTCTTCATTGAAACTCCGCGTGTTCCGAAAGGAGGCAAGATAGAATTTCAGCGATTTCGTCTCGATGCAGAGATCCGCGGGCGCGTAGTCGATCGTGATGCGCGCGAAATCAGGCTGCCCCGTCACGGGGCAAACAGAAGTGAACTCCGGACAGCAGAACCGAACCCAGTATTCCCGCGATTGAAAGCGATTTTCGAACGTGTCGAGAGTAGCCGCCGAAGGGGCTGAAGGATAACCGGCGGAGTTCTTTCCGAGGAGTCTGAGAGCGCTGTAGTTGGTCTTCTTCTGGCGCGGCATTCATGTTGTTAAACCAGCGCCGCTGGAATCGCGAAGTATTTTCATCCGGACGCGCGCCCCGAATCGCAGATTTTAGGGTCCCGGTAAAAAACGTAAATTTTTGTTGAACAAGTTATTCACATCGGTTATTCCGGCTACCCGTGCGGCAGATACTAGACCGGCTAATCGAGGGAATTGTGTTGTTTGGGTGCATGGCGAGCGTCGCTTGCGCAGCAGACGCGCTCAAGCTCCAACCCATCTCAGCCGAGCAACCCCGGCCCCAGCTTGTCATCAGCATCGCGGATCAGCGGCTCGCGCTGGTATGCGAAGGCGGTCTTGTCCATCAATATCCCGTCTCCACTTCAAAATTCGGAGCGGGCGATTCCTATGGAAGCTATCGCACGCCCTTGGGGAAGCTGCGCATCGCGGACAAGATCGGGGATAACCTTAGCCCGGGCGCGGTGATCAGGCACCGTTCGGCCACCGGCGAGGTGCTGCGCGTAAACGCGCCGGGACGCGATCCGATCGTGACTCGCATCCTTTGGCTGGATGGTCTCGAAGCCCAAAATCGCCGCGCCCGGGAACGCGGCATTTATATCCACGGCACGCCCGAGGAGAAGAATATTGGCGAACCGGTTAGCTGGGGTTGCATCCGGATGCGCTCCAAGGACGTGATCGAACTCTTCAATGATGTCCCGGTGGGAGCGGATGTGACGATCATTGCTGAACATCTGCCGAAGTTACACAGGTACGAGGCGCCAAAGCAGGTGTTGCTCGCCAAGGCCCCGCCAGCAGCGCCCGCCGCAAAACTGGCAGCCACTCCGACAAATCCGCCGTCTGCAAAACTCGCGGATGTTCCTAAGGTTGCGAATGTTTCAAAGGCCGCTCCTCAAAGCGACTCTCACAAGCTGGCATCGACCAAGCCCGCTAGCCCCTTTCGATTAAGCATTCTTCTTGCGGATCTCCCAGGGATGTCCCTGGCCTCATCGAAGACTGGCGCTTCCAAATAAGCTCGGGCGGTTCCTTCCGCCTTTTTCCCGGGGGATGAGAAGGGCGTCGACAGCGCCTCTTGAGGCAGGCAGTCTTGCGTTAGCTGCCCCCTCTCACCGCGCAATCCGCACCCGCCCCCACAGGAAACATGCAAACGACTAAAACCCTGGATCGCCATTCGGAATACAACAGGAAAAAGCTCTTCACGCTTAGCGTGGTTGCGCTGGTGACCGCGGGCGTCGCTTTCAGCATCCGGGCCAGCATTGCCGACGATCTAAAAACCACTTTTTTTGACCGGGTTGACCCCTTGAACTCCGCTGGCATGATCGGAGCGGTGCTCGGCGTCGCTTTCCTGGGGTTTGCGTTGGCGATTGCAATCGGAAGCCCTCTCCTGGATTCGATTGGCATGGGGCGCGTGCTCGGAATCGCGAGCTGCTGTTTCCTTGTGGGTACTACGACGGTGCTGTTTGCGGAAAAACTCGCGACCGCAATGCCGATCTACCGGGTTATCTGGCTCGGTATGGCGCTCAGCGGTGTCGCATGGGGCCTCGTGGAAACGTCGATAAATCCGCTCGCGGCGACGCTCTATCCCGCTGAGAAAACGCATCGGCTCAATGTTCTCCACGCTTGGTGGCCCGCGGGGCTCATCATCGGGGGACTGTTGGGACTCGCCATCGGTCACACATCCCTCGGCTGGCAGGCGAAACAAGCAGTCGTTCTTTTGCCAGCGGTCATCTTCGGGCTAATGCTCATCGGCACAAAGTTCCCACCAACAGAGCGCGTCGCGGCTGGCGTGAGCGTGTCGGATATGTTCAAGGAGGTGCTGAACCCTTTCTTTTTGGTCTGGTTCTTCTCGATGTTTCTCACGGCGGCGTCCGAGCTGGCGCCGGGGCAGTGGGTAAACGTCGCGTTGACCCGCACCGTGGGGATGCAGGGAATCTGGCTGCTGGTCTATGTGAGCGGTCTCATGTTTGTGATGCGTCATTTTGCCGGGCCAATGGCCCACAAATTTTCCCCTGTCGGCCTTCTTTGGATTTCCTGCCTCCTTGCCTCCCTCGGCTTGGTGGCTCTCAGCTTCGCAAACTCCCCTATCACGGGCCTGCTCGCCGCCACTGTGTGGGGAACGGGCGTTTGCTACATGTGGCCGACGATGCTGGCTGCGGCATCTGAACGATTCCCAAGAGGGGGTGCCCTGCTGATGGGCCTTATGGGCACCGCAGGCACACTTTCGATCTATTTCGTGCTTCCGAAGATGGGCGAAGTCTTCGACCACGCGAAGATTGACGCGGCGGGCGGTGAGGCAGCTTTCAAGGCGCTCTCTGGCGACCAGTTGAACGCAGTATTGATGGTCGCGTCGCGCATGTCCTTCCGGGTCGTCGCGATCCTGCCAGCCGTCCTGCTTCTCGTCTTCGGAGCCATCTGGCTTCGGGATCGCTCAAAGGGCGGCTTCGAGGCCACCAATCTTTCGGGGCGCGATGAAATCGCGCGGCCGACCGCTGAGTTATAGATCTAAGCAGATCGGGATTTCCATACCTTGCTCACACGATGCCTGCCCAGCCCCGTTGCGTCGTGATAGCAGGCCCTAACCGGGCGGGAAAGACCACTTTCGCTCGCCCGTTCCTGCTGAAGGTAGCCCGGATCACGCGCTTCGTTAACGCAGACCTTATGGCTGCCGGCATTTCACCGCTCTTTCCAAATTTGGCGGAATTGACCGCAGGGCGCCTCTTCCTCGCCGAGATCGATCGGCTTGCTCAGGCAAGGGAAGATTTCGCCTTCGAAAGCACGCTGAGTGGGCGAGGGCACCTGGCGCGACTTCGCGCGTGGAAAGCCTCGGGCTATTGGATCGAGATCATCTTTCTAAAGCTTAGTTCGCCATCGCTTGCGATTCGAAGAGTCGCTTCGCGCGTGAGACAGGGTGGACATACGTATGTCCCTCTGACGTGATCCGTCGATATGATCGCGGCTGGAACAATTTCATCAGTGAATATCGGCTGGTTTCGGACGCCTGGACTGTGTATGATAATTCCGGCAGCAGCCCCGCTCTCCTGGAGGTGAGCTTATGAATCCGACAGAACGAAAGAAAAAAATGAGGGCTTTCGCCGCCGGAGTGGGACGCGCCCTCAAAATGTCGGCATTGGAAGCTCGCAAGGTCGCCCGGATGCATGGCACACCGATCTATATTTCCCGCGGGGGAAAGATCGTGGCGATCAAGCCTTGATTGCGCCGCTGGCGTGATGCCGGGCGCGGACGGCAATCAAATCGTTGGACTAACGGCGCAATCGAAATTAAGAATGCGCGGTCAGGGCTTTTCAAGGGATCATGTTCACCAGAGTTCTCATTGCCAACCGTGGCGCCATCGCATGCCGCGTCATCCGAACTCTCCGCAAGCTGCGCGTTGAGTCTGTAGCGGTCTATTCCAAAGCGGATTCTGGTTCCCTGCACGTGATGCAGGCAGACAGAGCTGTTTGCATCGGCGAGGGACCTGCGGTTGAAAGCTACCTGAGTTTTGAGAAAATCTTCTCCGCCGCAGCGGAGACAGGAGCGGAGGCAATCCACCCGGGATACGGTTTTCTAAGCGAGAATGCCGAATTTGCGGAGGCCTGCAAATCTCGCGGGATTATCTTCATTGGCCCGACACCGGAGCAGATGCGCAATTTCGGCCTGAAGCACACGGCGCGCGCGCTGGCACAGGACAGCGGCATTCCGATGCTGCCAGGAAGCGAGTTGCTGGACAGCCTGCAGGCTGCGAGAACCGAGGCAAACCGCATTGGCTACCCTGTCATGCTAAAGAGCACAGCCGGGGGCGGAGGGATCGGCATGCGTGTCTGTCATACCGAAGCAGAGTTGGAGGGAGGTTTCGACTCCGTAAAGCACATGGCTGCGACCGCTTTCAAGGAAGCGGGAGTCTTTCTTGAGAAGTTCGTCGAAACGGCAAGGCATATCGAAGTGCAGATTTTCGGGGATGGCAGGGGGAACGTGGTCGCGCTCGGCGAACGCGACTGCTCCGCCCAGAGGCGAAACCAAAAGGTGGTGGAAGAGACGCCCGCATACGGTCTGCGGGATGAGACGCGCGCCGCGCTGCTCGAATCGTCGGTGCGACTCGCGCGGGCTGCAGACTACCAGTCGGCAGGCACAGTCGAATTCCTATTCGACGCGTCGGAACATAAATTCTACTTCCTCGAGGTGAACACGCGCTTGCAGGTGGAACATGGCGTCACCGAGGAAGTCACAGGCGTGGATCTTGTCGAATGGATGGTGCTGCAGGCTGCCGGCGAACTGGATCTTTCCGGCTACGTCCCCGCTTCGAGTGGGGCGTCGATCCAGGCGCGGTTGTACGCGGAAGACGCGAACAAAAATCTTCAGCCAAGCTCCGGCTTGCTCACACAGGTTGTCTTCCCCAAAAACGCTCGCATAGAGACTTGGGTCGAAACCGGGAGCGAAATTTCACCATTCTATGATCCCATGATCGCGAAGATCATTGTGAAAGCGGACACGCGGGAGCTTGCGCTGGCTTCGCTGCGTAGCGCGCTCGCCGAAACCCGGATCGCAGGGATTGAATGCAACCTGGAATACTTGCGGCAAATACTGGCCAGCAAAGAGTTCGAGGCCGGGGATGTGCATACAAAGTGGCTTAATACTTTCCCCTATCAATCTCTAACTATCGATGTGCTTGAGCCTGGCACCCAAACAAGCGTACAGGATTACCCGGGCCGAGTCGGGTATTGGTCAGTGGGAGTGCCCCCTTCCGGGCCGATGGATGATTACGCGTTCCGCCTGGCCAACGCGGTTCTAGGAAATGAATCCTCCGCGGCGGCATTGGAAATCACCCTGGGCGGTCCGACGCTCAAGTTCAACCTCGACACGAGTATCGCGCTGACTGGAGCTCCGATCCAGGCGGAGATCGACGGAGCGCCGGTTCCGTTATGGAAGAACATTCCAGTCCGCGCGAATAGCATTCTTGCAATACGGGCCGCGAAGAGTGGCGGCTGCCGGGCTTACCTGGCGGTTCACGGCGGCTTTGACGTGCCGGATTATCTTCGCAGCAAGTCGACATTTGCCTTGGGAAAGTTCGGCGGCCATGCCGGAAGAACCCTGCGCCATGGCGATGTTCTTCACTTGAAGGACAAGGTCGCGCCGCCGGCGTCTGCTCGCGAAATACCTGCCGGGCTGATCCCGGAATATGGAGCCAGATGGGAAATTGCCGTGCTCTTGGGACCGCACGCGGCGCCCGAATTCTTTACAGAAGAGTTCATCCAGACATTCCTCGCCGTGGATTGGAAGGTTCATTACAACTCAAGCCGCACGGGTATAAGGCTCATTGGGCCCTCCCCGGTCTTTTCCCGCAAGGATGGCGGTGAAGCAGGCCTGCACCCTTCCAATATTCACGACACTGAATACGCCATCGGCACCATCTGCTTCACTGGAGACATGCCGATCATTCTCGGCAAAGATGGCCCAAGCCTTGGAGGCTTTGTCTGCCCATTTACCATCATCAAGGCCGAGCTATGGAAGATTGGGCAGCTGAGACCAGGCGATAGCGTTCATTTCGCTCGTTGCACATTCAGCGAGGCACTGGCTGCGGAAAAGCGGCAGGATGCAGCCATAGCCACCCTCCGCGTTCAACCCGCAAACATCGATCTGGCGACAAATCCAGGCACGGCAGATGGGGCGGTGTTGCGCAGGATCGCGGCATCTGAAGTCTGTCCGGGAGTCGTTTACAGACAGGCGGGCGACAAATATATCCTGCTTGAATACGGGCCGCTTGAGCTTGATCTGGAGCTGCGTTTTCGCGTCCACGCGCTTATGGAATGGCTGCGGGCCCATCCTGTCGAAGGGGTGATTGAGCTATCTCCAGGCGTCCGCTCTTTACAGATCAATTTCGACAGTCGCGCGATTTCGCTCAGCGATCTACTGGACAGATTGGTCGAAGCCGAGACCCACCTTCCGTCCAACGATGAACTTTCTGTCCCCACTCGGATCATAAATCTGCCGTTGTCTTACGACGACATCGCGATTCGGCAGACGATCTCCAAGTACGAACAATCGGTGCGGGCCTCGGCGCCCTGGTTGCCAAGTAACATTGAGTTCATCCGCCGCATGAATGGGCTCGACAGCGCGGAGCAAGTGCGCCGCACGGTCTTTGAGGCCAGCTATTTGGTGCTTGGCTTGGGCGATGTCTATCTGGGAGCGCCATGCGCGGTTCCGATCGATCCCCGGCACCGGCTGGTGACTACTAAATACAATCCGGCCCGCACGTGGACGGTGGAAAATGTGGTCGGAATCGGTGGAGTCTATATGTGCATCTATGGCATGGAAGGACCGGGCGGCTACCAGCTCGTCGGGCGTACCGTGCCAGTCTGGAACATCTACAAAACAACTCGGGAGTTTACGGCCGGGCACCCCTGGCTGCTGCGCTTCTTCGATCAGGTTCGATTTTATCCCATGGAAGAGGACGAGCTCCTGGACTTCAGAGAGGATTTTCGCAAGGGGCGGGTGGAATTACGGATTGAGGAAGGGAGTTTCACCGCGCGCGAGCACCGGTTGTTCCTCAATGAAAACGCGCGGAGTATCGCCGAATTTAGAGACCGCCAGAAGATCGCGTTCGGAGAGGAGCGTGATCGCTGGGCGAGAGACGGCTCTATGAACATGCCGGCGGAAGCGGAAGGAGAAGTGGAGACGGAAGAACGTGTCTTGCCGGAAGGCTGCGCGTTTGTATCGTCGCCAATCACCGGGAGCATCTGGCAAATTTCCGCGCGGGTGGGCGACAGGGTCACGAAAGGCCAGAAGGTCGCAGTCATCGAAGCCATGAAGATGGAGGTCAGCGTGGAAGCCGCCGTGGATGGCATCGTCACTGAACTCATCCTGACGCCAGGCAATCCTGTCATTGCAGGGCAGCCGATCCTGACGCTAAATTGCGGCCCATGAGCAGCGAGAAGCTCCTTTTCGAAGAAGATGTCCCCGGCGGCGGCATGTGGTCTTGGATTCTTCGACGCCATTCGGTGCTGCGGCTGATTGACGCGGAGGGTGGGACTAATGTGGGTTTGATGGCCTACAATGCGGACGCCCCTCTTGAACGCCTGAACCTTCCGGACACTCTCAAAGCTTTGCACACCGCCATGCTCACCCGCGGACATGTGCTCATGAGTGACATGGGCCACGCGCTTTGTTTTCCGTAATTACGGCGGACAGCGTCGGCTGGCATGACCCACTCGGTGGCCACGGAAATCGCCGCGATGGTGCGGCGAAAATACGGAGTAGGTTCGTATCAGGCGTAGAGAAATGAGTGGTTCAGAAACGCTCATGACAACTTTCTCATCGAACTCGGAAAACACGGTCTCGGGAAACGCGACATCGTGGCGAATGTTAACTTCTTCAGCCGGATCGATGTCGACGAAGAACGGAAAGATTGGCTTTCCACCCGGGAAATTCTCAGCCTGGCGCGTCGGTGGAACTGCGGGCGGAAATAAATGTCCTGGTCGTCCTGAATACCTGCCAACACCCGCTCGACCCCGCACCCATCTACTCCCCGAAGCCGGTCTTGCTCACGGTTCTTAAAACGCCGCCTCCCGCCCCGGATGATTTCTGCCGGACTTTCCGCGCGGAAAACGGAAGCGCTTTCGCCCTTTCCGAGCGCCTTTACGCGGGCGCCGCCTGATTTTTTATGAGCACTCTCATCTACACCGAGAGCGGGCTGAGTCCGTCGACTGCTGCTTACAATCATACATTGCCGGCAGGCGAGGGTTGGATGCACGAGATCAGAGCCGGGCAGATCTTCCGGATCGTGGACCTCGAGGGAAATCAAGCCGTCGACACGCTGTTTTATAACGCGCACGATTTTCTCGACCGGTACAGCGCCCAGGATACTATTTGCAATCAGCAAGGGATTTATCTCACGACCGGCTCCAAGCTTATCTCCAGCGAAGGAAATGTTTTGCTGACAATCGTCGCAGACACGTGCGGACGCCACGATACGCTGGGTGGCGCGTGCGCCGCGGAAAGCAATCAGGTCCGTTACTCATTGGACAAACGTTGGATGCATAGTTGCCGGGACACTTTCCTTATCACCATCTCGCGCTGGGGGCGCGGCGTTACGAAGTGCGACATTACGCATAACATCAACTTCTTCATGAACGTGCCCGTCACCGCGGATGGAGGGCTCTCGTTTGAAGACGGCGTCAGCGCAGGCGGACGTTACGTTGAGATGCGCGCCGAAATGGATGTTGTCGCGCTGATCTCCAACTGCCCGCAATTGAACAATCCCTGCAACGCCTACAATCCCACCCCGGTTCAACTCTTGATCTGGGACTAGATTCCTGGGGAAGTTCGCAACACTACGACTTCTTTGTTCCCCACCTGAACGCCGTGGGACAAAGGCTTTGGACTTCACATCCGCCACAGTCCGGGCTGCGGGCGTAACAGCGGCGGCGCCCGTGCCAGATCAGCCAGTGGCTAAAGTTTGTCCAGTCTGTTCTGGGAACGAGCTTCATCAATTTCTCTTCTATCTTTTCCGGATCGCTTTCCTTTGTAAGGCCAAGCCGAAAAGAGAGCCGCGCGACGTGTGTATCCACGACGACTCCCTCCTCGCGGTTGAACGCGTTGCCGAGCACGACGTTCGCAGTCTTGCGGCCCACTCCTGCCAGGCCAATAAGTTCAGCCATGGTCGCGGGAACTTCTCCCCCATGCTTCTGAACGATATCGGCGGACGCTGCTCGGAGACTCCTGGCTTTATTTCGGAAAAAACCGGTTGAGCGAATCGTCTCCTCCAGAGACTCCTGGCTTGCCAACGCCATCTCGCTGGGTCCCGGATACTTCTGAAATAGACCGGGTGTGACGAGGTTCACCCTCTTGTCCGTGCATTGGGCGGAGAGGATCGTAGCAATGAGAAGCTGGAACGGGTTGATGAAATTGAGTTCACAACGCGCGTCTGGATAAACCTGCCGAAAGGCTGTGATCAACGCCGCGGCTCTTTCTTTCGTTTTCACGTCGCAGAGTTTCGTTGCAGTGTGTCCATTTGAAAAGAAGGATGATGCAAACTGTTGGCTAACCGGCAATTCAGTCGTAAACACGCATCTGCGATGAAAACGATAGCAACATTGGCGGTCCTGGCGTGCTTTGGCCTTCTCATCGTCATGTTCTGGCCCCGACCCAAGGCGGTTGCGAACATTGGGGCGCTGCGCGGGGTCCTTGAAAAATCCGCCAGCGAATCGATGCCCGCCCCCGACCTGACCAGCGGAAAGATTCGTGTGAATTGCCCAGTCGCGGAGATGGACAGCCAGGCTGCCAGAATCATAAAGATGGCCGCGGACGCTGGGGGAACGGCATTCAGAAGCAAAGACGCCAGCGGCGGCGCCGAGGTCCTCGCGAGCATTCCTTCGAGTCGTGCCGCCGCTTTCCGCAGTGCTTTGACTGGCGGCAGCACAGGAGGTTCTGAAGCAACGCCGGGCGACGCGACGGAGTTGATCGACATCATTCTGTCCGGCAGCGCGAGCATTCGATGAAATCCAAGGTGGCCATCACCTTTGCTCTTCCAGAGGAGAGCAAGGACTTCGTTCGCCGCCTCCAAGGCGTCGAACACCTGGAACGAGGCGCGCTGCCCGTCACTCGCGGCAACCTTGAAGGCAGAAGCGTCCTCGTGTTCCATACAGGCGTCGGGCCGGTCTCATGCGGAGCGCGCATCGCAGCCCTGTTCAATGAGGAATTCGAATTCGTAATAGCAGCGGGTTTTGCCGGAGGACTGGATCCGCGGCTCCAAGCGGGTCAACTAATCCTGGCAACTAATTATTCAGAGGATGGGCTGAGCGCAAAAGCGCGGCTGGCTCAGCCGGGGATCGCGGCGGGTATGCTTACCAGCCAGGCGTCCGTAGTAGAATGTCGGGAGGCAAAAGAGGCCCTCCGCGAGGAGACAGGCGCCTCCGCCGTTGACATGGAAACCGAGACGATTTCCAAGGCTCTCGGCGAACGGCGCGTGCCACTGCTGGCCGTGCGCTCCGTCAGCGACGCGGCTGGGGATACGCTGGCTGCCCCTTACCACGTATGGTTCGACCCTGTTCGGCAACGCCCACGGGTTGCCAGTCTGCTGTTCTATTTGGCGACGCATCCCGGTCGCGTCGCTCCTTTCATAAAATTCGTCGGAAACGTGACACTGGCGCGGCGGCATCTGACAGAATTTCTTTTGCGGTTTCTAAGAGAGAATTGAAGGAGGTGGCGCGCTCTTTGCCTCCGCGCGGCTTGCTACTTTTTGCATCGTCTTTAAGTTACCGCGATGATTTCCAAACCTCGCAGCGCGTTGATCGTTGTTGGGCATGGCTCCACGGTGAACCCCGATTCCAGCGCGCCTACATTCACGCATGCGGACGCCATCCGGGATCGGGATGTTTTCGCCGAGGTCTATTGCGCTTTCTGGAAGGAAGAGCCCAGCCTCCGTCAGGTGCTCTACATGGCCCGGAGTGAGGAGGTTTATGTAGTGCCGAACTTCATCAGCGAGGGTTACTTCACGCGGACGGTGATTCCCCGGGAGCTGGAACTTACCGGCGCTATGACAATCCGAGACGGGCGCCAGATCAAATATTGCGAACCGGTCGGAAATCACGTCAGGATGACCGAGGTTCTGCTAAAGCGAGCAGCCGAAGTCGCGCCTGCTGTTCCTCTTCGCGAGGCAAGTTTGATGATAATAGGCCACGGGACGAATCTAAATGACAACTCAGCGGCGGCAGTCTTGCAACAGGTGGAGCGCATCAAATCAGCCAACCTCTACGCGGAGGTGGTGGGCGCATTTATGGAAGAGTCCCCTTTTGTGGCGGACTGGGCGAAACTCACCTCGCAACCGCATGTAATTGCCGTTCCTTTTTTTGTTGCCGATGGACTTCACAGCTACCAGGACATTCCTGTGTTGCTGGGCATGGAAGCGGAGATCGGTGGAGCGGCCAGCGAACGGGATGTTTTCCGCCGTAATCCCTATTTGTTGCAGGGGCGGCAACTCTACTATGCGAGCGCCATCGGCACGGAAGCGCTCTTCGCGGATGTCATCCTGGACCAGGTCGTCGCCTTCGACGCGGCGAACGCCCCTGCTTCACGTCATGCCGCCTGAAGCTTTGATGGCACCGACCTCCGGCAGCTTCGAGCAGTGGGTTGCGACAGGGTGCTCCAGGATTGGCGAGTTGGAAATCCGCAGAAGCGAAGATGGATCGTTCGACCTGCTCCACTGGCAGGATTCGGCGAGCGTGAATCTGGAGAAGTTTGCCGGGCCAGTCGCCGCAAGGGTGATAGGAAAAAATGACGATGGCGGCAAATACCGCCCGCTAAAGAGCGCGCCGAATTTGCGGCATGGCTGGATTTTGCGCGTCGTAGGAATAAAACAACTCCGGCTCGCGCTGGATTTCTTCTATCCCGCAGCCATCGGAATGTGGGAAGCGCATGAGCACGGAAAATTGCTCCCGGTTTGCTTTCGACAAACGGCGGAGCGGCAGTCGGGCATGTACGAAATTGTGAAATGTATTTCCAACCAGCAGGCCGACGCGCTGGCGGGAAAGTTTTGCAGTTCACAGGGTGGGTGTCTGAAGACGATCCTGTGGCGGTTGGACGAGGACACCTTCATCACAACTCTGCCGCGAGAGAAGTTTCTCGCGTCCCCTCGGGTGGCAGGCGCCGTTCCCCTCCTCTGCGCGGAAGCGTGCAACCTTTTCGTAGCGGCTGCGCGGAGCGTCGTGAAAAAGGCGCGCGCCACGCCATGATTTACCGGGCGCGGGCGCTCGTCACGATGGATGGCGCCCCGGTCGAAAACGGCGCTGTCCTCGTGGAGGGGAATCGCATTCGCGCGGCGGGAACGTTCAGCGAAATTCGGAACCTATCAAACGAACCCGTCATTGACCTCGGTGAACAGGTTCTCCTTCCGGGACTTATCAACGCGCACTGTCACCTGGATTACACGATGATGCGCAGCGCGATCAACCCGCAGCAAAGTTTCAGCCAATGGATCGCCCGGATCAACGCCATCAAGCGATCTCTCCACGAAGAAGACTACCTGAGAGCTGTTGCGAACGGTTTCGAGGAGTTGAAGAAATCCGGAGTTACCACCGTTTTCAATGTCGAATCCGTGCCGGAGTTAATGCTGACAATGCCGCCGCCACCCATCCGGGCGTGGTGGTTTTATGAGTTAATCGACATCAGGAACTGCATCGCCACCGAAGAACTCGTGGGGGGCGCCCTAAAGTTTTTTGAAAAGGATGCAAGCTGGATGGGTGGACGCGGGTTAAGTCCTCACTCGCCCTACACTGCTTCCCCGGAGCTTTATCGCCTCGCGAATGCATGCGGAGAAGATCTCTGCATGCCTCTGACAACGCACATGGCGGAATCACACGAGGAGAATGAAATGTTCAGGCACGGGAGGGGGCTGCTGTATGACTTTATGGCTTCGATCGGACGCGACATGACCGATTGCGGGCATGGGTCGTCCACTCGAAACATGCTGGTCAACAAATTGATCGGTCAAGGCTGGATCATTGCTCACGCCAACGGGTTGGACGACGATGACATCGATCTCCTGGCCGCGCCCGGATTGGCGGGAACCATCCATTTTGTTCACTGCCCCCGCAGCCACAAATACTTCAATCATCCGCCTTTTGCTTTTCAGAAATTCCACGAACGTGGCCTGCCTGTGAGCCTTGGGACAGACAGCCTTGCGAGCAACGACTCGCTCAACCTCTTCGCCGAGATGCAGGCTGTGGAAAAGAATGAAACATGGCTCTCACCATGGGAGCTTTTGAAGACAGTGACACTGAATCCAGCCCGCGCCATAAAGCAGGAGGGTCTCCTGGGCGTTCTAAAACCAGGCGCCTTTGCTGACATGATTGCGCTGCCGTTCAACGGAGGGATTTCGACGGTGCTGGACCAGATCATCCACTTTTGGGGCTGGGTGGAATGGATGCTGGTGGATGGCAGGGAAGAAGCCTAGCTATGCGCCCTCCCCTCCGTCGCTTCTGCTCGACTCGCCAGCAGCGCATCGCGCTTACGGGCGCAATCTGTCTGGCGCTCCTTTTTGTCGGACAGACAGCCGAGGCGAGGAGACGGCGGATTACGCCGCCTGATCCTGTGAGTTCGTCCGCGGTCAGCCCCGCGCCTTCGCCGGGCGAATTGCCCCTTGCGGCCATGGGCGCGGTCGTGATCGACGCCCTCACGGGCGAGACGCTTTACCAGAAGAATTGCGCCCAGGCTTTTTACCCGGCCAGCACAACGAAGATACTCACGGCCCTTATCGTGATCGAGGAAGGCAATCTCGATCAGGAGGTCACGGTGACGCTGCCGGATACGCAGGTGGAACCAAGCTCTCTGGATCTCAAGCCCGGAGAAATGTATACTCGAAGGCAGCTCCTTTTCGGGATGATGTTGAAGAGCGCGAACGACGTCGCTCGCGCGCTGGCGCGAGACAACGCCGGGAGCATCGAAGCATTTGCGGCCAAGATGAACACTCGCGCGCGGGAATTGGGAGCCACATCCAGCCACTTCGCCAACCCAAATGGCCTGCATAACAAGGAACATTACACTACGCCGCGCGATCTCGCCCTAATCGCTCGGGCGGCAATGCAGCAGCCTTTCTTCCGCCGCATAGTTTCCACCGTCAGCTTCCCTTGGATCAGCCCGGCGGGAGTCGTGGAACTCAGAAATCACAACCGCCTGCTGTGGGAATACCCTGGCTGTACCGGGTTGAAGACCGGTTATACAATCCCCGCCCAACAGGTGCTCGTGAGTTCGGCCCTGAAGGATGGCAGGGAGGTGATCTCAGTGGTAATGCACACGAACAGACCCGGAATCTGGGAGGACAGCAAGCTCCTCCTCACATACGGGTTATCGCGCCTCGCCTCGACTCCAACAGGTTTTTAAACGTTTTGGAGTAATTCTGCTGGAAATCACTTTCCTTTCTCACAAATGCGATTATCTCTTTTTTGAGAACTTATGGCACGCATAGCGATCATTGATGATGAACCGGCCATGGTGGAGGTCATCTCGACTTTGTGTCGAGACAAGGGCCACCAGGTCTTCCCGTACAACTCCGCGCAAAAAGCGATAGACGCGCTCCACAGTGTGGCCCCGCAGGCGGTGATCACGGACATCAAGATGGAGAAAGTTGGCGGATTCGACGTGCTCCGCGAGTGCAGGGAGATGAATCCGCAACCCGCTGTGATCATGATTACGGCGTACGCTTCAGTTGAGACCGCGATCGAAGCGATGAAGCTGGGCGCATACGATTACATTACCAAGCCGTTCAAAATCGACGAACTCCAGTTGACCATCCAGCGGGCTTTGGATTTTCAGAGCGCAGTTCGTGAAAACGTCTATCTCAAAAAGGAGCTGAAGGAGCGATATCGGTTTGAGAACATCATCGGCACCAGCCAGAGCATGCAGGAGATTTACAACCTCATTGCAAAGGTCGCGGATACCGACAGCACAATCCTCATCCAAGGGGAGAGCGGCACGGGCAAGGAACTGGTGGCGCGCGCGTTGCATTTCAATAGCAGCAGACAGCATCAGCCCTTCGTCGCCATCAACTGCAGCGCCCTTCCTGAGAACCTGCTGGAGTCGGAGTTGTTCGGCCACAAGAAAGGGGCGTTCACCGGGGCAGCCCTGGATAAGACAGGCCTCTTCGAAGAAGCGCATATGGGCACTATCTTCCTCGATGAGGTGAATTCGATGGCGCAGCCGCTTCAAACAAAATTGCTTCGCGTCCTGCAGGAGCGTCAAATCCGCCGCGTGGGAGACACAAAGAGCATGCCCATCAACGTGCGCGTGCTGGCCGCCACAAATGAAGCTCTTCAGGAGAAGATCAAGACGGGCCAATTCCGCGAGGATTTATATTACCGGCTGGCAGTCATCCCGCTGGAGATGCCAGCGCTTCGCGAACGGATCGAAGACATCCCTCTGCTGGTGAATCATTTTCTCAACAAGAATGCTTCGCAAACGGGTTCGGAGCCGAGGAAGATCGATCCGAAAGCCCTTGAGATTCTCTCGCATTACCGATGGCCGGGTAACGTAAGGGAGCTTGAAAATGCCATCGAACGCGCCTGCGCGCTTTGCGAAGAAGGCGTGATCCGCGCGTCTGACCTTCCGCCACACGTGATCAGGCAGTCCGGCGCTTCCATTCCGGCAGCGAAGCAAGAGATGCCTGTCGGACAGACGTTGGACGAGTTTATCCGTGATCAGGAACGCCGTTACATCGAGGAAACAATCAAATTCAACGAAAACTCGCGCGAACGAGCGGCTAAGATGCTAGGCATCAGCATGGCCACTCTCTACCGCAAACTCGAAGTGAAATCTGCTCGAGTTGAAGCGAAGGCGTAACTCCTCCGATCTCGAGGTCGCGCTTGAAGCTTAGGTCCGCTTGCCGCGGATCTTGATCTCTTGAGAAGTTTTCTCCAGATCGTCGAGAACCTGTAGAGTCTTCTCCTGTTTTTGGATCAACTCCACATTTGCCGCTTTGATCGCCTTGAGACTGTCGATCGGGGCGACATACGTCGAGGGCCACTGGGAATTGAGTGCCGGCGTTCCGAGCAGGAGCAGCAGTGCCACGTAAAAGCCTGTAATGCGATTTTTCATTCTATCTCCCTCCGCGTGACACGAAAATACGCGCCTGCCTGAGCGTTTCTGTAGCGGCGGAAAGCTTCTCATCAATCTTCGCTTGATTCTCGACGATTGTTTTTTGCTGAGCAGTGACGTCCTTGATCAAACTGAGAAGAGCGGGATCAGGATCGGCGTCTCCGCGCGAGGACGGTGGCGCTATAAAGGCCAAGAGCAGGGCGCACGCGACGGCACCCAGAGAGTAGGCAGACTTGCTGTGCATGGGGATATGAAGAGCACGAAGCAGGCCAGCTTCGCGAGCATCCCTCACGACAAGCTTGCCATTACGCATTCTGGCGCGATTGCTGCTTGCGGACAGGCTCTCACACTGTACCTTCATCATATGGCTCAAGGCATGCAACAGGTCCAAAACCTCTCCATGCAGCAGGTGCTGGCGCCTCAGCTCCAGCAAAGCCTGCAGATCCTGCAGGTACCCATGCTGGAACTCCGGAACCTCGTGCAGCAGGAGCTTCAAACAAATCCTGTCCTGGAAGAGGAAATCACCGAACCTTCCATCGAGGATCGCCAGCGTGATCAGGATGAGTTTAAGGAAGAATTCGAACGGCTTGCAAAGCTTGACGAAGAGTGGCGCGACTACATGGCGCAGAATAATACGTATTCTGGCCGGTCACAGGAGGAGGAAGAACGGCGTCAGTTCTTTTTCGACTCCATCATCAGCCAGGAGACCCTGCAGCAGCACCTTATCGATCAGGTTCAAAGCAGCGATCTCAGTTCCGATGATCGCAAGTTGGCTGAGATGATTATCGGAAATATCGATGAACTCGGCTTTTTGCAAACTTCGCCGGAAGACATGGCTTTAAACAGCGGCGCTGACCCTGCCGATCTCGAACGCGTTCTTATGGTCGTTCAGACGTTCCACCCTGTGGGGGTCGGAGCGCGCGACTTGAAGGACTGCCTGTTGATTCAGCTCCGCCGGTTGGGCAAGGAGCAAACTTGGAATTCCGCATCGTCGCGCATCATATTGACGACTTGGGCAAGCGCCGTTTCCCAGAAATCGCCCGGCGTTTGGGGACGACGGTCGAACAAATCCAGAGGTGCGCGAATTTCATTGCGACGCTGGACCCCAAACCGGGCCAGATATTCACCCCGGATCCAAACAACTACGTCCTTCCGGACGTCAACGTAGAGAAAATCGGGACCGGCTACACGATCACTCTCAACGGGGAACAGATTCCCCATCTCCGCATCAGCAACACGTATAAAGACCTGATGGCGCAAGACGGGAACGGCACCGACGTCAAGGATTACATCCGCGACAAGATTCGCAGCGGCAAGTTCCTGATCAAGAGCATCCACCAACGGCAGCAAACCATATCCAACATCGCGCATGAGATTGTTTCGCGGCAGACGGAATTCCTGGAAAAAGGCCCAGCATCGTTGAAGCCGTTGACCATGGTGCAGATAGCCGAGGCTGTAGGAGTGCATGAGACCACCGTCAGCCGTGCCATCTCCAGCAAGTACATCGCCACCCCGCAGGGCGTATTCGAGATGAAGTATTTCTTTACTCCCGGCTACCAGACGGCGGGCGGGGAGACGATGAGCAATACCAGTGTCAAGGACGCCATCTCGATCCTCGTTAAGGAAGAGTCATCCAAGAACCCTCTGAGCGACAAGGAGATCGTCGAAATACTGAGCGGGCGGGGAATTCCGATCGCGCGCCGCACGGTGGCGAAGTACCGGAATGAGTTGAATATCCTCCCGAGCAACATGCGGAAGCGATACTGAAGCGGGGAGATGTTTCAGACGCGAATCACGGAGGAGCTCGTCAAGAGCCGCCTCGCGACCGTTAAATACCCTGGCTTTAGCCGGGACATCGTTTCTTTCGGGCTGATCAAGAGCACCGAAATCAAAGGCTCGGATGTCGTGGTCCAGATGTCGATCGCCACGAGCGATCCGGCGGTGCCGCAGGCTATCAAAACGGAAAGCGAGGAGGCTTTGCGGGCCATAAAGGGAGTAGGCAAGGTTCAGGTAAAGATAGACATCCAGGCGCCAGCGCAGACAGCGGGAACAGGCGCCTCTGCCATACCCGGGGTGAAGCACATCATCGCGGTTGCCAGCGGCAAGGGTGGAGTCGGCAAATCAACGGTCGCCGCAAATCTAGCCGTGGCACTGCAGCGGACGGGCGCGGCGGTCGGGTTGTGCGATTGCGATCTTTACGGACCAAGCGTGCCGCTAATGTTCGGCTCCCGCGAGCGTCCGATGGGCACCGAGGATAACCGGATTCTGCCGATTGAGGCTTGCGATTTAAAGCTCATGTCGATGGGCTTCCTTCTCGAAGATGACTCCCCTGTGATCCTGCGCGGCCCGATGGTGACGCGCTATACCCAGCAGTTCCTGCGAAATGTGGAATGGGGAACGCTCGATTTTTTGGTGCTCGACCTTCCCCCTGGGACGGGTGATATCCAGCTCACGATCGTCCAGACAGTCGCGCTCTCTGGCGCCGTGATCGTAACCACTCCACAGGAGATGGCGCTCATAGACGCGCGGAAGGCTTCCGCGATGTTCGCGCGTGTCAACGTGCCCGTGCTCGGTTTGGTCGAGAACATGAGCTACTTTGTCTGCCCGAAGGACAACACCCGCTATGACATCTTTGGCACCGGAGGCGGGCAGCGCGAGGCCGCGCGCTTGCGCGTTCCTCTTTTGGGACAGATTCCGATCGACATCGCCACCCGAGAGGCCGGGGATCGCGGGCAGCCAATTGGCGTTCAGGATCCGCGCTGCCTGGTGAGTCAGGAATTCTTCGGTATCGCCAAGAGACTGAGAGAACTGCTGCCCAGTTGAACAATTTCAAGAGGCTGAGGAATGACTCTTGTCATATCGAATGAATGTTCCCTTGCCCTCGTCTGAATTTCCATATAGGAAGGTCATCTGTCCCATCCCTGCTGCCGTATAACCTTCGACGGCTCTCGCTCTCATGAAAAGCACAATGACTATCGAATCCCAGAAAGAGGAAAACTCGGACCTGGTCAAGAACTCCGTTTTGTATAAGGAATTCCTGGCCGAGCGCGAAGAAATCCTGCGTCACAAGTGGATCGAGAGTGAAAAAGTGGGGCATGACATCGGTTTCGAAAAGGCTCTGCTCGACTGGATCGTGAAATACCGTTCGGCATGGAGGGAACGCCGGCAAAAGGCGGCGAACCGCGCCTAAATAGTTTCATGACGTAAATAACCGCCAGAGACACTGCTCCTTTAAAGCGATCCAGAGAGGTCGCCAAGGACTATGCCGTCACCCCCTCCTCCCTCCTCTGCTGTCCTCATCCTCGATGCTGCCGCGATAGACCGCGCGCTGAGGAGAATCGCGCACGAGATTGTCGAGAATGTGCCGAATTTAAAGGATGCCGTTGTGGCTGGCATCCCTTCCCGCGGCGTCGAGATCGCCCGCCGGCTGATTGCTCTCGTGGAACAGATCGAGAGCTTTCGCATGGAGTTTGGCGTTATCGATGTTTCGATGCATCGGGACGATATTCGCATGAGGCGAGGACTATCGCCCGTGGAGGTTTCCAAACTTCCGCTGAACCTCGAGGGTCGCACCGTCATCCTTACAGACGATGTCTTTTACACCGGCCGCACGTGCCGCGCCGCGCTGGACGCGATCGTCTCGTTTGGAAGACCACAACGCATACAGCTCGCCGTGCTGGTTGACCGCGGGCACAGGGAACTCCCCATCCGCCCCGACTATGTCGGGAAGAACCTGCCCACTTCTTCGAAACAGCGGGTGTACGTGCGCCTGGAGACGGTGGATTCCATGCCCGACTCGGTTTGGCTCTCACGGGAATGACCTGGCGCAAAGATCTTTTGGGGATGCAGGATCTGGATGCCGCCGAGATCACGCGCATGCTGGATACCGCCGCCGCTTTCAAACAGATCGGGGCGCGGGAGATCAAGAAGGTGCCAGCGCTCCGGGGCAAAACGCTGGTGAATTTCTTCGTGGAACCCAGCACGCGCACAAGGACGTCCTTTGAACTCGCTGCCTTCCGTCTGAGCGCCGATGTCATCAACATCTCGGCATCCACCTCCAGCCTTACGAAGGGAGAAACGCTGAAGGATACGGCGTTGAACCTTCAAGCCCTGCACGCGGATATCATCGTGTTGCGCCATCAATCAGCGGGCGCCGCGCAATTCCTCGCCGAACGACTGCAGGCCAGTGTGGTGAATGCTGGAGATGGCGCGCACGAACACCCCACGCAGGCCCTCCTGGATGTGTTTACCATCCGGGAAAAGAGAGGCCCCATCGAGGGGTTGCGCGTGGCGATCATCGGCGACATTCTTTTCAGCCGCGTCGCCAGATCGAATATATGGGCACTCCTGAAGCTTGGGGCCAAGGTGACGCTGGTTGGGCCAAGCACCCTGGTGCCGCGGACTTTTCTTAGAATGGGCGTCTCAATCTCAAATCGGATCGATGACGTTCTGGCGGAAGCAGATGTGGTCAACTTGTTGCGGATTCAGCACGAGAGGCAACAAAAGCAATTCTTCCCCAGCTTGGCCGAATACGTAAACCTCTTCGGATTGACGAAGGAGAGGGCGGAAAGACTGAAACCGGACTGCCTCATCATGCACCCGGGGCCGATTAATCGGGGAGTCGAAATTGACAGCGAGATCGCCGACAGCCCTCGCAGCGTGATCCTCGACCAGGTCACAAACGGCCTCGCGGTGCGGATGGCGGTTCTATATCTCTGCGCCGGCGGCGGCCCCATCAGCCCGGAGAAGGAAACAGCGGGATGAGCACCCTCATCACCAACGGCCACATCGTTGATCCAGCCAACGGCATAAACCGCGTTGGTGATCTCTATCTGAAGGATGGAAAGGTCGAGAGGATCGACTTCGAGGGCAAATCCCGCGTCTACTCCGAGGATCTGGAAATCATTGACGCCACTGGACTCCTCGTGTGTCCCGGCCTGATTGATATCCACGCGCATCTGCGGGAGCCGGGGCAATCCGCCAAGGAAACCATTGCGACAGGAACCAGAGCCGCGGCGGCAGGTGGATTCACATCGGTGGTGTGCATGCCCAACACCCTGCCGGCAGCCGACAATTCAAGCGTCATTGCATGGATCAAGGAGCGGGCCGCGCGTGAAGCATGTGTGAACGTGTTTCCGACTGGAGCGATCACCAAGGGTTTGGCGGGAGAGGAACTTGCCCCGATCGGTTCAATGCACCGGGCAGGCATCGTCGCGCTCACCGACGACGGGCATTGCGTCCAGAACCACGAAGTCATGCGTCGCGCGCTGGAATACGCGAGAATGTTTGACCTGGTTATAATGGATCACTGCCAGGATTACAGCCTCGTCGGCAAGGGCGTCATGCATGAGGGGTATTGGAGCTCCGTGCTGGGACTTCCGGGATGGCCCTCCGCGGGCGAGGAACTCATCGTGATGCGGAACATCCTTCTTGCGGAGCTTTGCGACTCGCCCATTCACTGCCAGCATCTGAGCGCCGCCGGAAGCATCCGCCTTTTGCGGGAAGCGCGGGCGCGCGGCGTCAGGATTTCCGGCGAGGTCTGTCCTCATCATATCGCGCTCACGGATGAGTGCCTCCGGGGATACGACACAAACTTCAAGATGAACCCACCTTTGCGCGAAGACAGGGATGTCGACGCTCTCATCGAGGGCATCGCCGATGGCACCATCACGATCCTCGCCAGCGATCATGCGCCGCATTGCGACTACGAAAAAGAAGTCGAGTTCGACTGTGCTCCGTTCGGAATCGTTGGACTCGAAACAGAGTTGGGCATCTTCATCGATATCCTCGCGCATAAGAAGAAGGCTCTGGACATGTTCAGACTCGTCGAAATGTTCACCATCAACCCTGCGCGCCTCCTCGGCCTGGATCGCGGCACGTTATCCCCTGGTTCGGAGGCGGACGTCACACTCATTGACGCGGATCGGGAATGGGTCGTGAAAAAGGATAACTTTTCTTCACGGTCACGTAACACGCCGTTCGAAGGCATGGAGCTCAAAGGGCGCGCGGTGAGGACAATCGTGAGCGGCAAGACGATCTGGACGCTTCAGGACTGAGCAATCTTCAGCCGAGCCGGATCACTCCGAGACCTTGATCGCAAGCTTGCGTCCTTTGAAGGTGATTCCATTCAACTTCTTCAGAACCACATTCGCGTAATCCTCGGCCACATCGACAAGGGTTTTTGTTGGCAGGAGGTGAATGGCGCCGACACATTCCTTCGGCACTTTTGCCGCGCCGAACATGACTCCGGCCACGTCTCCAGCGACGACGTCTTGATCCTGCCCTAAATTTAGCGCGAGCCTAAGCATGCCGGGCTCGCTTGAAAGAACGCCAACCGCGCGCACCTCCTGGGAGGAGCTTTTCCTTGGCTTCTGAGGCGCTCCCTTCCCGCGTTCACGCGCTGGCGGGCTTCCGACGGGATCGCGGCCGCGCCCGTTTGACGAACGTGAGTCCTCGCCACGGGGAGGATACCCCCGCGGTTCGATTTTAGCCGGCTCCGCTGGACGCTCGTTCCCTCGCGGGCCTTCTTTTGCAAGCAGGTGGAGCAGAGCGGAAGAGATGTCAGTGGGCGAGTGGCCCTGATCGAGCAAGCCTTCGATCAGCGCGTCCTGTCGTTTGAATTCACCCTTCTCCAACGTCTCGCGAAGCAGATCAAGAAACACATTGGCGCGCTTTTCTTCTACTTGTTCGGCGCTGGGCACCCGCTCGCGACGGATGTTGCCTTTGGTAAAACGGACAATGTTTTGGAGCCTGTAAATCTCTCGACCGGCCACGAACGTGACTGCGCGTCCCTTGCGCCCGGCCCGGCCGGTTCGCCCAATGCGGTGCAGGTAGTCCTCTCCGTCGTGCGGCAGGTCGTAGTTGAAAACAACTTCTATATCGTCAATGTCCAATCCGCGGGCCGCCACATCGGTTGCCACAAGGAATTCGATTCCGTGCTTGCGGAACTTTGCCATCACCCGCTCGCGCAGGGGCTGGGACATGTCGCCGTGCAGTTTGTCCGCCGCGTAACCGCGGGCAATGAGATGCTCGACAAGGTCATCGACCATCATCTTGGTCGCGCAAAAAATGAGAGCGAACTTCACATCCTGATAGTCGATGAGACGGCAAAGCACCTCGAGTTTCGAACGGCGATCCACCTCATAATAGACTTGGTCTATCGCCGGCATAGTGAGCGCCTCTGTCTCGATGCAGACTCTCACCGGGTCGCGCGTAAACTGATTGATAAGTTCCTGTATGGGCCGGGGGAGAGTGGCCGAGAAGAAGACCGTCTGCCTGCCCGCGGGGGCGTGACCCAGGATGGCGCGGATATCCTCGAGGAAGCCCATATCAAGCATGCGATCCGCCTCGTCGAGCACCACCATCTTCAGTTGATCAAGGCGCAACGTTCCGCGCCCCAAGTGATCCATCACGCGACCCGGTGTGCCAATGATGATCTGGGCGCCGTTCTGCAATCCCCGAAACTGCCGCTCGTAAGACTGGCCGCCGTAGATCGGCAGCTCGCGAACGCCCCTCTTGAACGCCGCAAACCTGGCCACCTCTTCCGCCACTTGCACTGCCAGTTCGCGCGTGGGACAGAGGATCAGCGCCTGCGGCGACCGCAGCCTGCTGTCCACAAGTTCGATTGCTGGTAAAGCGTAAGCGGCTGTCTTCCCAGAGCCTGTCTGCGACTGGCCCACGACATCAGATCCCGCGAGCAAGGCCGGGATGGTTTGCGATTGGATGGGGGACGCCTCTTCAAACCCGGCCCGTTCAACCGCCTTGAGGATTTCGGGAGAAAGCCCGAGCTCCGTGAAAAGTTTCTTCTGCATTCAGGCATGTAAGGGATAAAACGGCATAAGTTAAGCCTTTTCCGAGGAAAGTGATTTTGTCCGGGGCGCTCCGCCCTGGGCGTTCGGGGACAGGCAGTGACTTTTCTTCTTTGAGTTGAGTCGAATTGTTTTTACCTTCGCGCGAATGCGAAGGATTCCGGCTCAGCTCATGGTTCTCGTGCTGATCACCGGGTTTTTCGTGATGCGTGAGTCGCGCCTCGCGCCCACGGATGAAGTGGACAAGGTATTCGTGGATTGGCTCGCGGCGAATACCGCGCGCAATCTCCCCTCGCCACCCTGCATCCTCACGGAGGTAAATGACAGCAGCCTGGAAGACAAGCACGCGTGGCCGTGGTCTCCACTGGATTTTGCTCTATTCCTCCAAGCCGTCACAGAGTTCGAACCAAAAGTAATCGCGATTGAGCCGGTTCTGAACTGGGACAATCAATCAAAATCAAAGGGGCAATCGCGCCAGGCGCAATACGAGCGTTCGCTGGACGAATACATTCTGCGCGCCAAAAGCATAGTGCTCGGTTCTCAACTCGGGTTCCCCCTCGATCCCGACGTGGTGCCTCCGCTGCAGCCAGCGCCTTTCTTCCGCGGGGTGCGCGGGGATGTCAGCCGCGTCACTCACTACACCGCGATTGAGGATCAACCAAAGGAGGAGTATCGGTCCGCGCCCATGCTGGCCCTCGGGTTCGTGAATCTGCCGGCCCGCCCCGGGGTGACGCGGACGATGCCCCTCGTATTCAGCTACCAAGGTGAAGTAGTTCCCTCTTTCGCGTTGCAAGCCGTGATGCTCTATCTGGGCCTTACGACCGACGATGTGACGGTGGATCTGGGTTCAACCATCTCGCTCGGCAACCGGCTCACGATCCCAATCGACGCGACGGGCGCGATGCGCGTCGATTTTGGCGCTCCCCTCACCCGGTTTGGGTTTGACGATCTGCTCCTCGCCGTCGAACAGGTTAGGAACGGGCGGCCCCCGGTCGTTCCAGCCGCCGCTCTCAAGGGCAAGATCGTCCTTCTCGCGCGGACAGATAAGGCCTCCCAGACATTGCGCTTTCCCTCACGCAGGGATGGCTCGTCCGGAGAACTTTTCGCGGACGGTATCGCCACCATCTTGAACAAGGCGTTCATCCACAGGGTCTCTCCTGTTTTCGATGTAGCCCTCATCCTCCTCATGACAGTGGCGGGCTACTTCGTCATGCGGTGGAGTTTGGAGAGAATCATCCTCTCGTCCCTCCTGGCTTTCATTTTCTACCTGCTCATCAGCATGACAGTATTCGCCAACTGGTTCGTCTGGTTTCCCGTCCTATTGCCCGCCAGCCTGTTCCTGGTTCTGATGCTTTTGCGTTTATTGACCCCAAAGCTCTCTCATGGAGCTTGATTCAGAGCCTCCGCAACACGTCCCCTCGCAAATTCCCGGCTTTCAAAACTCGTAACCTTTAGCCCGGCGCGAAGAACGTCGCGGATCACTTCGTGGTCAAGTTTGACCCCGCAGGAGAAGATATCCACCGCCGCGTAGCCATGCTCGGGCCATGTGTGAACCGCCAGGTGTGATTCGGCGATCACCACCACTCCGCTCACGCCATGCGGGCTGAATGTATGGAAGACCTCCGTGACAACGGTCCCGTTTCCCTTTCGCGCCGCTTCAAGAAGAAGCCTCTTCAACTCTTCGGGCGCGTTTAGGACTGCCGTATCGCAGCCGTGGAGTTCCAGCAGGGTGTGTCGCGCAAGCGGCATCATTCTCGAATCACAGCCCTTTCACGATACAGCGGCAAGGATGGAATCCGCCGCCTGGAGCCCGCGCGTAAACGCCTCTTCGAAAATGGAAATTCCGCTCATATCGGAGTGGGCGAACGCAATGCGGCCTTGTTGATTTAGCATTTGCGCTCGTACAGATCCCCAGATGAATCCGGGGACAGGCCGGATCATGCCGTGTCCCCAGACCCACACATCGACATTTGCAATTTCGCTCTCAATCCCAGGATGAGTACCTCGCGAGATCGGCAATAATCATGTCGCGCCAGGCCGCGTGGTTGCGAGCCAGCGCCAGCATCCGCTCTTCGGCTGGCTCCATGCCATCCAGCGGCCAATAATGCGTGAGCACGGTCTCAGGAGGGGTGAACCGACGAATTTGCTGATGGGTGGCAACGACGTATCCCAGTGAATCACTTCCCGTTGATACATTGTCCCACGCGAGCGGCGCTCCCAGTCCCGCTGGCGCTGACTTCACAGTGACGTTCGCTACCATCCATGGCGAGTATTGCAAGCCAGGCGCAGCCGCCACGCCGCGCGCAACGCGAGAGGCGACGAATCTCGGCATGGCGCAGACGGCCCCTTTCGCCAGTACCCGCGTCGTGCGCTCCTCAGTCATATCGAAATAATCAATGGCAACGCCGCCCCCGAGCTTCTGCATGTTCCATACGATACATCCGATACGTGTTCGCGATGCCAATGGCGCCGATATTTGACGGACAAGCCATCCGTTCCCCTCCGGCCAGGTAACCACCGCGTCCCTATCCGCGTTTGCGGCTCTCCCTCTTCTGGACGCGAAATAATGCACTCCTGCCCATGCGGAAATACGCGCCATGCCAGCCCCGTAGTCATCGCGGCAACAGTAATTGACATGCCACAGCAGCGGCTTCGAGTCCCAACCTTCACGCGCCATCCATTGCGCCATGGATAGTTGATCCAGGGCCACAAACTCCGGATCACGGGAACTCAGGTCGACAGGGATGGCGAACGCGGGCCGACCGGCTGAATCGCGGGCATCGCGATACCCGTCCATGCGCTTGAAAAAGGACGCGTATTGCAGACGGTCGGAATCGGCTATTCCGATTTGCGGCAGGAGACCTTCCTGCCAGCAGCCGCAGTCGAAAAGTCTCTCCATTGGGTCGCTGCAAAGGAACTCTTCGTTGTAAATAGGCAACCCCGCGGAATCCCGGCCTTCTATGATTCCCAACTCCTCAAAGAGTCGCATAACCTCGGTAGTCTCGTCATTCACAAGAGGCACGTAATGCGCTCCCCACGGGTAGGCGGATACTGAGTTGATCCCAGACGCGGCGTTTCCGCCGGGCGCGTTCTCCAGGTCGAGCAACAGAAGATCGCGCGCGCCCCTTTGATCCAGCCTGCGCGCCGCCGAGAGACCGGCGATGCCCGCGCCCGCTACGACAAATCCTGTTTCGATCGTCCTGGACGGTGGCGGGAATGTTCCGTCTCGCAGACGATGGCCAGCGGCTACTGAAGCTCCGACGATCTGCCCGGGAATTCGCCGGTGTCCTCGGCATCCCGCGAGCAGCGCGCCTGCCCCCGCCGCCGCTGTCGCGATAAACTGCCTCCGCGTGGCTCTCATTGACGCGAATACCGACCCCACTCTTCCTCGAAATAGCGGACGAGCGCCTGATTGTTCAGCCGGTTGGTGTCCACAGGCACACGATCCATGTCGGGAGGGAACTCCGACAAAGCGGATATATTCGCATTGTTAAGGAAACGCAGCCCATCCGGGAGAGACCACTCTTCCGGAAGCGGTCGCGCGGAGGCGAGGATGAATCCCCATTCCCCGAAAGAAGGGACATACGCGTGGTAGGGACGCGTAACGAAGCCGCATGCACGCAGGGTGGCGTCCACGCACCAGAATGCCTTTCTGGCAACAAACGGCGATGTGCATTGAATAACCATTGCTCCCTCCTCCGCCATGGCAGTCCGGGCGCGACGGTAAAAGGCGGTGGAGAATAACTTGCCAACCGAGAAATTCGAGGGGTCCGGGAAGTCCGCTATGATGAAGTCGAACGTCTCCCGATTTTCCTGCAGCCACGAAAAGGCATCGGCATTGATGACATGGACACGCGGTGATTTGAACGACCCGCCGTTCAAAGAAGCTAAAATCTCCTGGGTTGAAAAGAGTCGAGTCATGGCGGGATCTGAGATCCACCAGCGTGATGCTCTCTATCCTGGGGTAGCGCAGTATCTCGCGAACCGCGAGACCATCGCCACCGCCCAGCACCAGCACCCTCCGGGCGCGCGGAAAGAGGGCAAGACCGGGATGCACCAGCACTTCGTGGTAGCGGTACTCATCCCGGGAGCTGAATTGCAGATTGCCGTTCAGGTACAACCGTATGTCATCAGCCCTCCGCGTGAGTGTGATGCGCTGATAAGGGGTGGACTTCGAAAAAACGATATCCTCGCCATAGGCGGCCGACTCCGAAAAAGTCACCATCCGTTCAGAGTAAACGAACCCGATCCCCAGCAACACGAGCGTCGCGATGCCCGCGACACGCAATGCGCCCGGCCTCGATACTTCATCCCAAAGCACCCAGAGGGCGACGAGTCCCACGACCGCGTTCAAAATGCCGAACAGGAAACCGGATCGCGCGATGCCGCAATAAGGCACCAACACCAGGGGGAACAACAGCGATGCGATGAGCGCGCCTATATAGTCGAAAGTAAAAACCCTGGAAATCAGATCCTTGAAGTTCAGCCGATCTTTGAGAATCCGCAGAAGCAACGGAACCTCAAGGCCGACCAGGGTTCCTATCAGCAGCACATCGCCATAAAGCAGCGCGCGAAAGGAGCTGATGTAAGGGAACAGAGCGAAAAACATCGCGGCGGACGACCCGCCGAAAAGCGCGATGAGGAACTCCACCTGTATGAAAGTCCTCAAGAGATTGCCCTCCACGTAGCGCGAAAGCCACGATCCTATCCCCATCGCGAAAAGGTAAACGCCTATCACGGTGGAAAACTGGGTGACCGAATCTCCCAGCAGGTAGCTCGCTATTGTGCCCGCAACGAGTTCGTAAACGAGCCCGCATGTGGCGATCGTGAAAACAGACGCGAGCAACAGAACGCGGAACGAAGCGTCCCGCGACCGCGCGCGGGGGGTGCCGGCGGGGAGACCCGCCCGGCGCCGGAGCCGGAATGGTCACGACGCGGGCGGCTGGATCATACAGGCGGAGCTATTCATTTATGATGCACGCCGCCGTAAAATCCGCCGCTCCCGCCCTGCGACGCGCGTTGAGAAAAAGCCACGGGATCCCACCCGTGGGTGTTTGCAAGCACCAGGTAGGACACCGACGCGATGCATACGATGAGATAAAATGGCAATCTCATCATCACGAAGCAGGGTAGACCGTGTCACTCTCCGCCCATCGAGCCTGCTCAAAGCGCGTGGCTCGCATGAAGGAGAAAGCCCGGGTATAGCAGGATCATCCCGAGGCTTATGAAGAAGTTCGACAGGAACAGTCCTCCCTGTTGCACCACGAGAGTAAAAGGAAGGGTTTCAATTTTCGCGTCGGCAGCCGGATCAATCGTGAGGAAATATTCACCGGGAGTGACGTTCGGGAACGACACAGAAGCTGTTTTGGAGCCTTCACTCCAGTAACCCGAATCATTGCCGTAGTAGTAGCTGACCTCCAGCTCCGCGCTTGTGGTGGCGTTGGTTACCGCATTCACCAAATTCAGGTCTAGATCCAGCCAGCTATTATCCACGCCCGCCTCGGCCTTCACCACCAGTCTGCCGCCTCCACTCACCTGAAAGCGCGAGGTTGAGAGTATCTCAACAGGCTCCGCAGGCGTTCCGGCAACCTGTCGAGGCGCCACAGCTCGCCGCCGAAAGACAAAGCCGCTTGAGTTTATCACCTTCTCTGGATTCATCACCGAGCAGCCATATTCGACACAAAATAGCGCGAGGACCGCCCAAAGAACGAGTCTCCAAACGGAAGACCCTGTGACACGGCCAGGGCTTGGCTGGTCGGGGTAGATGCCTTCCGGTGGCGGAAGATCCTTTAGGCCAAAGGCACTCTGAATCTCTGCCCCGGGAATATACTTCCCCAGCGACCAGGTCACTTCTGCGAGCTCCGGGTACACTTCCTTCGAGAGCATATAGGGTGGCGAAACGTAGTCGTATGTATTCGCCAGCTCGCCCCGTTTCACTTTCCAGTAGAACTCCCCGATGACATCGACGACGCGCGCCTTGCCAGACGAAAATAGCTTATAGTCGATACCCTCATAGGAGAGATTCGTGCTGCCACGGTCATCCACGTGGTTCAGGCGCGTAACGAAATTCCAGTGTCCGCCATAGTAAACGAGCCAGGTAAAACCTTGCCACGGGTTGAAGAGAAGGTATTCGCCCCATTGCGAACTTTCGTCGCTGCGATCCATGTACCCGATGACTTCATACTCTACTCCGCTCAGCTTTCCTCGTGCTCCCAGAGGGATGAGCGGGCGAACCCGGCGGGCGACCTGCTCGGCTTTCTCAATGATGGCAAATTCCGGCGTGGCCGTATCGATGACAGAACCACAGGAACCACACACCGCCGACATAGACTGGCCTGCAGCTCTCAATTCGACCGCCGATCCGCAGGAAGGACACGTGAGCGAGGATGTCTGGTTCTTCTCCTCGGCTACCTCAGCATCCCAACCGGGCACCGGACGCAGCTCACGGAGTCGCAGATCGTTGAACTTTGAGAACTCACCTGAATAGAATTCTGGGGCAGTCTCGGAGAGTTCAATGCTCGCGAATTCTCCCGATTTGCGGGAAAGATCAACGCTCACCCGCGGCGATCCGGGCACGGCGGTGAACGGAAGCTCGCCCTCTGCCGCGAGGCAGACACAGCGCTTCACGCCGTCCACCGACCAGCGCTTGCGCATCAAATCCAGCTTGGCTTCCTCGGCATAGTCGCTGGGATCAGCCGGAATCTGCTCCGGCGGAACCGCCTCGAAGCTGACCATAAGGAGGCCCTGGGCTTCCGCCAGCCAGCCAAGCTCGCCTCCTTGCATGGAGATGCACCACTCATTCCAGCTTCCCTGCTCCCACCCGACACGGACACGCCCGACAATCTCGAATGCCTTCCCCTTCCACTCTCCCTTCGCGCCCACTTTGAACGGCGTGAGGTCAGGGGGCAAAGCCGCCATCTCACCGGGGGACTCAGTGTTCTCGCCTCGGAGCACCACCATGGATCGGCAGTGCTCGCACACGACGAACACGGTGGTGGAAGCCCGGAAATTAACCGGCGCTCCGCACTGGGGGCAATCGAGAACGCGCACTTTACAATCTGGCGATCAGCAATTCCCGCTGGAAAATTAGTTCTTTAGGCAGATTTGAGTAGAGGCTGATGAACAATTCGTCTTGCGAGATCAGCTCTCTCCGCCATTCCTGAGCATCGATGTTCTGGAGCTTTTCGAGATTCTCGACAGGGTAGCCTGCCATGCCCGTCAGATCGAAAGAGCGCGCCCCGGGAACCCATCCCAGCGCGGTCTCATTTGCGTCGGCATGGCCGCGGCAGCGTTCCACAATCCACTTAAGAACCCGCATGTTTTCCCCAAAGCCCGGCCATAGAAACTTGCCATTCTCGCCCTTTCTGAACCAGTTCACATGGAAGATCCGGGGCAGATATTTGATGTAGTCCGCCATTTCAAGCCAATGCCGGAAATAGTCGGCCATGTGGTATCCGCAAAAAGGAAGCATGGCCATTGGGTCCCGGCGGACTTGTCCCTTTCCTCCCACAGCAGCAGCGGTCATTTCTGACCCCATGGTCGCGCCGATAAAGACACCATGCGCCCAATTGAATGCCTGGAACACCAGCGGCAAAGTGGTTGCGCGGCGTCCTCCAAAAATGAAGGCGTGCAGCGGTACCCCCTCCGGGTCTTCCACCGCCGGGTCCAACGCGGGATTATTGGTCATGGGAGCCGTGAAGCGCGCGTTGGGATGAGCCGCCAGCTTCCCGCAATCTGGAGTCCATGCTTCACCAAGCCAGCTTGTGAGCATAGGCGGAGGTTCATCCGTCATCCCTTCCCACCAGACGTCTCCATCCGGAGTGAGGGCCACATTGGTAAAAATCGTGTCCTTCCGGATGCATGCCATCGCGTTGTTGTTCGACTTCACGGAGGTGCCGGGAGCAACTCCGAAATAGCCGGCTTCCGGGTTTATGGCATGCAAGCGGCCGCCCTTGCCCGGCTTTATCCAGGCTATGTCGTCTCCCACCGTTGTAACCTTCCAGCCGGGCAAGCTGGGCGGGGGTATGAGCATCGAGAGATTGGTCTTCCCGCAAGAGCTGGGAAAAGCTCCAGCAACGTAGGTTTTCTGGCCCGCGGGATCTTCGACTCCCACGATGAGCATGTGCTCGGCCATCCACCCCTCGTCGCGCGCCATGCAAGAGGCGATGCGCAGAGCAAAACACTTCTTTCCCAGAAGCGCGTTTCCGCCGTACCCGCTTCCAAACGACCAGATGGAGCGCTCAGTCGGAAAATGAGCAATGTACTTTACGTCACGATTGCACGGCCAGGGAACGTCTTTCTCGCCCGAAAGAATCGGCTTCCCGACAGAGTGCAGACACGGGACGAAGGGAGATTCTGCTCCCAAGGCGTCCAGGACATGTTTGCCCATGCGGGTCATAATCCGCATGCTGACGGCGACATAAGGGGAATCGGTGAGCTCGATGCCTATGTGAGACATGGGCGAGCCTAGAGGGCCCATGCTAAACGGCACTACATACATCGTCCTGCCGCGCATGCACCCCTTGAAGCACTCACGCAAGGTTTGCTTCATCGCCACCGGGTCTGCCCAGTTATTGGTCGGCCCGGCGTCCTGCTTCCGGCGGGAACAGATGTAGGTGCGATCCTCCACCCGCGCTACATCAGTGGGATCGGAAAGGCAGAGATAACTGTTCGGACGCTTCTCCGGGTTCAGCTTCGTGAAAGTGCCGGTTGCCACCATGGCCTCGCAAAGAAGGTCGTACTCCTTCTGCGAGCCATCACACCATTGCACGTGGGCCGGCTGGCAAAGTTCCGTGATCTCACTGATCCAGGCAAGGAGGCCGCCATGCAGAGTCGGAACGTTTGTTTCCATCGTCACTTGCATCCCAGGTTCATTGAGGTTGATCCCTTCTCCATGTTTGTACGGGGCAAGACTGCTCGCCCGACACATCAGTATCAGAATGCGCAGCCTGAGAGAATATGTATTCGCTGCCTACCGGCTCTGCGCGAGATGGTCGTAGCTGACCTGAAGCTTTCGGCAGTGATCCAGCAAAGAGTCGTATTCCCGCCCAAGGCTGGCGCAATGTCCGCGCAGCAGATCGTATTGGGTGGCAAGCTCGTTGTAGCACTTGTCCAGTCCTTGCAATGAGCGATTCGTATTGAGAAACGACAGGTAGAGCTTCAGGAAATTGTCATCCAGAATTCGCAGAAAACCCGCTGCGCGAGAATCCATCGATCGCAGGTCACGCACGGCCCCAAGAGCAGCTTGCGGCAGAGATTCAGGGAGATAGAGGATGGCAAGCCCGAAGGCAGCGGGCACGACAGCCATCTCCCACACGCGTCCGGCCGTGGCGGACTCTGCCACGAAATCCTCGATCGCGGTCAGGACGCCGTTTTTTGCGCCTCCCGCTTTGAGCGCAATCGAATAGCGCCCCACTTCGCGCAGACCGCCGTCAATCAACTCGTCCTGGTTCAAGTCAACTCCAAGGCTGTCGGAAGAGGGTTGACGGAACTGCTCCGGGACGCGCGAGGGAGCATAATACATGTCGCGTCTCGCCCAAGGCCATCCCGCATCGTGCAGGAACACCACGGGAAACGGGCGCTCGTCCTGAGCCGCGCGCGCGGAAATCGCGCGAAGTTCGTGAAGGACCGTGTAGTAATTGTGGTCTCCGTCCACGAAGTAAATGTCACACAATTCCAGCTCGGGCAGAACCTCAAGGGAGTATCCCTTCAACAAACAGCCCGCGTTTCCAAATTCATCGACGCATTGACGCGCGGCGTCACTCGGCTCCGGATCGATTCCAAAGTACGCGCACTCCTTTCTGGCGCAGTAATCAAGCAACTGTCTTGAAAAAAAACCGTTATCGACGCCGATTTCGCAAACGCGGCGCGGAGCGATGATCCTTAGGAGCGGTTCTACGAAAGGCCAGAACGCGGAAAGCGAGCCAACAACCGGGAAAGAAACCGGCGCTGGGTTCACGAGCGGCTCTCGACGGCGTAATCCTTTTCGCCGGGTTCCGGCACGGCCTGTATCAGCTTCTGGACGATCTTATCGGTATCCATGCCCTCCGAATCAGCAGTGAAATTCGTGAACATGCGATGGCGCAATATGGGGCGGGCTGAGTTGCGAACATCGTCACACGTGACCACCAGGCGCCCTTCCGTAACAGCGCGCGCTTTCGCGGCGACCACCAAATATTGAGACGCGCGCACACCGGCTCCGCAGTGAATCCACTTTTTGATGAAGTCCGGCGCGCGCGGATCTGCCGGCCGCGTGGAGCGAACAAGCCGCGTGGCAAACTTCACGACATGATCGGAAATGGGCAGCGTCCGCACAACCTGTTGCAACTCGAGAATCTCCGCGCCCGTCAGCACCTTTCGCAGGTCGATCTTCTCCTGGCGAGTCGTCACTTTGGCGATTGTCTCCTCGTCCTCCTCGGACGGGTAATCGACATAAATACTGAACATAAACCGATCCAACTGAGCCTCAGGCAGGGGATAGGTCCCCTCTTGTTCGAGCGGATTCTGCGTCGCCAGGACGAAGAAAGGCGGAGAAAGCTTCATCGTCTGTCCCGCCGCGGTCACCCTATGCTCCTGCATTGCCTCCAGCAAAGCAGCTTGTGTCTTAGGGGGTGTCCGATTGATCTCATCGGCGAGCAAGATGTTGGTAAAGATCGGCCCCTGGATGAAACGGTATTCTTTTTTGCCGGTGGCTTCATCTATCTCAAGGATGTCTGTGCCGGTGATGTCCGAGGGCATGAGATCAGGCGTGAACTGCACCCGTTTGAACTCAAGATCGAGCACTTCCGATACCGTCCGGATGAGCATCGTTTTGGCGAGTCCAGGCATGCCGATCATAAGCACATGCCCATTTGAGATGATGGCGGTTAACAGTTGTCCGATAATCTCCGCCTGGCCAATGATCGCCTTGCCGATCTCCTGCTTGATGAGCTTCGTCTTCTCGCTCATTGAGCGAACGATTTCCGCGACTTCTCGATCTTCCTGAAGCACGACTGCCGGAGCGGAGGGCGGTACAAAAAGACGGGATAACGGCGGATGGCTTATCCGCGCCCTCCACTTTTTCCTCATAAGCGAATTGGAGGGTCGCGATCGTAACCTTGTCGCCGACGGCCAGCGGACTGTCCGCTATCCGCACACGATTCACCAACGTCCCATTGACGCTGCCAAGATCCTTGATACGCCATCGTCCGTCCGCCTTATATACAGTGGCGTGGCGGCGGGAGGCCGGGGAATCCACGTCAAGAACGATGTCGCAGCCAGGGTCCCGCCCGATCGTCACCTCCGTCTCCGAAATTCCGTCAAGTTGCAGGATGCGGTCCTGATCAGCTCCGGTAAGAAGACGGATGTGAGGCATGGGGATTGGATTGTTGAATGGTGTCTGAAAGCGGCTTTATAGCCTCGTTCAATTTATTAGGAGCGGGATTGTGCCCAGCTTCTTCACCGCGTCGATGACCCGAATGTTCCCGAGTTCAGGAAGATATTTATGAGCAAAGAATGGAATCCTACCCAGCGGAGCCTCTTCTCGGTAAATATGCCGTGTGGTAGTCAACTGCCAATCATCCTGAGCGGAAGCCAGCTCCATGAGTTCGAGCCGTCTCAACGACACTTTCATCAGTTCGCCGGCCTGCGTCAATGTTGGATTATCCCGGATGCGTTCCACAAAAGCGAAGGCATTCTCACCCTCGTAGCCAAGGCGATGCGTCACGTAGCGGTTGAAGAACGCGTCCTGCGCGGCCACCCGCTTGATCAGGTTCGCGGAAGACGCCGCGGAAAGAGTTGGATGCTCATTTCCTAAAGCCAGTCCTTCGAAGACAGCTCCACTCGCTGTGACCAAAACGATGTCGTATTTGCCGATGGGAAGATGTTCGAAAAGGAATGTTTTCCCGCCATCCGTCATGCCGGCCCGATAGACCTTTGTGTGGCCATGTTCAATGGCAATGGCGTGAGTCACGGGCAAACTGACCGACCCAGTGATACCGCCTTGCGAAGTGGGATCCGGCGCGGTGTAGATACGCTGAACAGTGTCCGCAAATACACCCTCGCAGCAAATCGCGAGAAGGATCACGAGATAACCGGCTCGGCAATTCATGGCTTTGCTGCCCACTCCCTGCTGGGGTTGGCTAGTTCGTGGCGTGGGTACTGCCGGGCGAGATCAAGCCAGATCTTTCTCGCCTCCTCCTTGCCGCCCAATTCAAACAACGCGCGAGCGCGATAGTAATCCGCCTCGATCTGGTAGGGGCTGTCTGGATGAGTGGCGGCGAAAGCCTCGAGTTCTCCTCGCGCTTCACGCCAGCGTCCAAACAGCATCAGCACGCGACTGCGCAGAAGAAGGAAGTCAGTGGTAAGCTTCGCCATGGGATGGTTCAATTCCCACTCGCGCAGCTTCGCGTCGGCCTCGTGACTATATTCGTTGTCGATCATGTCGCGAATCGTCATGGAGAATGCCTGGTCCTGCGCGGGAAGCTTGCGCCCTCCTGACGCGTCCAGCGGTTGCGCTGCCGCGTACTGCAGGGCTGCCTTCGAGAACATCTCCGGCGAGCCGGTAATAATCCCCAACGCGGATGCGAGCCAGTTTGCCTTCGGCCGAATCCGGATAGAGAAGGGCTGCCTGTTGCGCTCGACCAACCGCCGTTGGATCATGAAGAAAGTAAACAAGGAGATCGATCTCGAACAGACTGAGTTGCTTCTCATACAATCCCCTGGCAGCGGAGTCGATGGCGCGCAATTCTGCCATTGCTCCTTTTGGGTCAGCCTGCGCCCGGAAGCGCAAACGCGCTAGTTGCGCGGGAAGCCACGAGGGATTCGACGGAGCAGGTCGCAACTTGAACCATGCCTCCGCGAAGGGCGCGACATCCGCGTCACTGCCAAACTCTGTGAGAAACGGCATCACAGCGCCGAGCCCTGCCGCGCTCCAATGCGCAGGCGATTCCAGCCGCAGTTTCTCCAGATATCCATCGTTCCCCGCTTCACGCGCGTTTTTGGAAGGAGCCCCAAAAGCTGGCATGCGCTGCGACGTTTGAGTCAGTTCTCCGCCCCTTCGGGCTTGTACCGTAACAACTTGTCGAACGGAATCGGCGACGATCCGGGCGCACTGCGGACCCTTGAAAACCGCGCCATCAGAGAAATGCCATTCGATATCCCAGCCAGAAAGCGCGGCGGGCTCAAGCGCGCATTTTACCTCGTAGAGCCACTGGCCGGCCCATCCCAGGTAGGACACTAAATTCAGAGTCGCAACCGGCAGCGGCTTCCCCTGCGCCTCAAAACGGGTGATCTCACAGGTCCCAGGGTGAAGCCAGCAGTCTGGCTGAATGATTTTCAGGCCTCCCGGGGTTTTCCACCCGAGCGCTGATTGAGGAGCGCCCTCGCCGCCTTTGCCCTGATAGTAATCGATCTTGATCGGCCCGCCCGTGTTCGGCACGGCGGCTTTATGCGCGTTGTTTTCATAGCTTTTCCCCCCATGGACGCCAGGCCATTGCAACACGAGCTTGTCGTCCGCAAAGATGAAGGAGGCGTCCGACGAAAGGGTATAAAGGACGAGATCGCCTTGGGGCGGGAGCAACCATCCCGAGTAGTGCGACAGGAAATTCAACTGTTCTCCGAAAGGGTTCAGGCCACCAACGATTTTCCCGACAAACTCCGCGCCATCACTGGCGCCAGCGCGCCTCCACGCGCTCGATAGTTCAGACCAGTCCTTGTAAACAGCATCAGAGGCGGGAGCGGTGCGTGTCTCGAACAACAGGCTGAGCTTTGGCGTCCAATCTGGCCCTGCTTTCCGGCCGATATATACATAATAGGTGGCTTGAGGAACCAGTCCTTGCGCCAGGACTACTGAACCTAGTAAATCCGAGTGCCATGCGGTAAACGACGGAACAGCCCGGCGGCCTCATCCGTGACTTCGATATTGGGATTCGCCAATCCTATCCCCGGAAGCGAGATGGAAAAACCAGCATCCGCGTGATGCGGCGGTTCGCCAGCTCTGATTACCGCGCGATATGGCGCGCTTTTCACCGCCCAGCCGGGATCCTCGGCGCTATACGCGACGCGCGCGATCAGCGAAGCAAATACAAGGAACGAGCCTCTCCACCCAACGCCGATCATTTCCCCTGGGTGATGGATCGGTAGTAGTCGGCGACGCGATCTTTATACGCCGCGGGGGCCTCACCTTCGCTGCTTCCAAGCCGTTGGCTGTCCTCGACGCGCGCGGACTCCGGGGTGCTGAGACTTAGGACTTTCCCTGAGGCTATCTCGCCGCCCGCATCCGAAAGTTGTGCCATGATCCTTTTGTGCAAACCTTCGTAATCGCGGACGCGACCTTCTTTCAAAGCCGTCTGCGAGTCCTGCATCATGCGCGAAACTTCAGTGAGCTTCTCGGAATGGAGATAAAGCAGCGACGCGGCAGCCGCTTTTTTGGATGTCTTTGCGGCCAGGAGTGCCTGCTGCACGGCAAGCGCGTCATTCGTAAGCTGCCTCGGAGCGTTCGAGCCACGGACAGGCGCGTCGCCATCCATTCCGTCCCGCTGGCTGAAACCGCTCGCTTTTCCTCCGCCTGTCGCTTTCGCGTCTGCCGCTTTTCCGCTGGGATCCTCGACGTTGCCCGACTGCATCGGATCGTTCGTGCGCCGGGCATGCGGCTTCGTGCCCTCCATGTCATCCGCTACTTTGCCGACCATTTCGCCATTGGCTTCGCCCTCGCGCCCCCCGCTTGAGCGTCCCGACTGCTCCATGTCCTGCGGCCGCTGATTGCCGGATTTCCCCTGCGCGCTGTAACCGGGGATCGGCCCGTCTGCGACCTGGTTGCCGTTCGCTTGTGCAAGAGCGATCTGGTTGGATGCCGCGTCCTGCACCTTGTCGTGAATATCCTGCTGCTCCTTCTGCAGTTCGCCGACGAGATCCGTAAACTGATCCGGCAGGGGCAAATTCGGCAGGTTCGGTATCTCCGTCTTATCAAGTTCTCCTGCAGGAACTTTGTCGTGGTCGACACATTTGCCAGCCACATTTCCATGTCCTCGGGGATGCGCTTTGTCGCCTCAATGGCCTTCAGAATTCCATCTTCTTTTTGCACGGCGACCTCGGAGGGCTTCAGCTCATTTTTTGCAATTTGCTCCAGGTCCTCCTGCTTCACGTCATCTATGATTTTCACCAGTTCGTCCCGCAACTCGTTGGAGATGTTCATGTCCGGGAAGACATGCGCGTCCGTCAGCATCTGTTCGAGCACCTTCGCCATCAACTCTTTTGACTGCGCGATCTCGTCGACCGAGGACTTGTCCGCGGCGCTAAATTGATCCTTCCGCGCCAGCTCCTTGCTCTTTTCCAGGATGGCGCTCTGGATCACCTCCAGCTTGTCGAACTGAGCCTTCATCTTCTCGGCCTCTTTCTTTATTTCCTCCGCTTTCTCGCCAGCCTTCGCGATCTGCCATTGGTTTAGCAGACTCACCATTTTTTCGAGGCCATTCACCACCTTTGTCTCCCGGGCAACAGCTGGCGGGAATTGTTTGTCGCCAAGGTTCTCAGCAGCGCCAAGCATCTCCTCATAGATGCGGAATTCGCCAAACAGCCCGCCGATTTTTGCCAGGCGGGCTCGAAAATCGGGATCACCGATCGACGAGGTCTGCGAGTCCCTCTCCACATCTTTGCGGACTTTTACGGAGTCGCTCGCGAGGTTATCCTGCCGATCCGAAAGAGCGCCCGCCGTCTGGGAGGTGGCCGCGGGTGTTTCATGCAGGATCGCGCGCTCCTTGCTCAGCAGTTCAGCGACGCCGGCGATGATGTCCTGCGCCTGGCTCTTTCTCGCGTCTTCATCCGCTTGCGATGGAGCGCTTTCAAGGCGTGTCAGGATTGCGGCTTCGAATCTTATCGCGGCCCCCAGCAAAGGCGCGCGCCCGGCGGAGGGCGCTCCCGCCGCGTTCCGCAGCGACAGAACCGCCGATGGCATCTCCATCTGCGAGAGTGACCGAAGCGTCTCGCGTACTTCCGGGGCAATGCCAGCCGCCGCCGCGACGAGCCCGCTCCCAAGGTCACCGACCGTGATTTGGCGCTCGACTATGTCCTTCATCACGCTGTCAGGCGCGCCGATCTCACCAGCAACCGCGCGCGTCGCCTCCAGGTTTTCCCTCTGAAGCTTCACAAGGGCCCGTAAATTCTGTTCAAGCCTTGCGGCCGCGTCGGTCGCCCGTTCCTGAACTTTGCCCGGGTCTTCCAGAGAGACCGTGAGCGGACGCGAAATCGTGACTGCCGGGCCCGTAACGTCATTTTGATCCCGCGCGACAATACAGAATGCGATCCGGTCGTCCCCAGCTTTGGCGTACTTTGAGAGAGGCACGATGGCGTGAGCATTGAAACTGGCTCTTCCACTCGCGGCATCCCATTTCTGAACCAACTCCGCGTCCTGCCGATCCGCGGTGCTGTGATAAAGCCCCACGGAGCCCAGGCTCAGTTCATCCGAAGCGCTAAAATCAATGACCAAAGAGGAAGCGGGCGATCCAAGCAACTGCCTGCCCTCCTGTGGTTCTGTAATGATGATCTTCGGAGCGTCCTGTTGCTTCACGTTGATCGCGAGGGTTTCGGTATTGAGCGCGCCCTCCGCATCGCGATAGGCAAGCGCCAGACTTCGGTTGGCAGTCACAGCGGCTGACATCGTCCATCGCGCATCGCCAACTCTCTTTGCCTCCACAGGTTCGTTCTTCTCGTCTACCGCGGAGATCGATGTAACGGGGTTGTTGAAAGCAAGGTCAAAAGTAATTTTCGACCCGGGCAATATTCCATCGAGGACCGTAAACCCTTCCACATTCTTCGCTGGCAGGTGGCTATATGCGGGAGGAACAATGATGGCCGCTCGTCGAGTCAAGGCAGTTCGTGGCCGAACGCTGACTGCGTAATCACTTGTCCGCAGATCACCCGCTTCAACAAAATAAACGAACGGCTGCCTCACGTCTTTCCAGTGATAGCTGAAGTCTGGCTCGCCGACCTGGCGGCTCATCAACTCACGCTGCCAGGTGGATCCGGACTCACGGAAGCAAACCCACGCCGTCCGCGGGATTTCTCCGCCGAAACGCGCGGTAAGTTCCAGGTCTCCCCCATGCACAACGCTTGTTGTGCCAGGAAAAAGATCCACCAGCTTGGTCCGGGTGAGCGGCGCTATATTGCTACCCGGCAGAAAAATGCGCTGCGCGGAATTTAGAAAATAGGTCGGCCTTATAAAAGCCCACAGCACGAGAATGAGCGCGACTCCTCCAAGCGCCATCCCCAGTCTCTTCAATAGCGCGAGATCGAATACTTCCGTCCAATCAACCCGTGGAAACGGATCGTTCATCTCAGCAAAAACGGCGGCGCGCAATGCGGACCCGCGCGCGAGTTCGAGATCGAACTGCACAGCATTTATCAGCGCGTTACCTGAGCCCGGACAGGCGACTTCGATGCGCCGCGCAATCGCGAGTTCCGGGATGGGTCGGAACCACGCCGGAAGACCTCGCGCAATGCCAGACAGGAGCGGGACCACAGTCAGAAAAAAGCCAGTCCAGCGCAGGGACGGCCCGAGATGAAACCGCGCGTCGCATAGCAGGAAGGCTACAAGGAAGAAGAGCGAAACGGCGACACCCGATATGAGAAAGCGCCCGGCGCAAGACCATCGAAATGCTTTTCCCGCTTCGCGGAGCCGCGTGTGAACGGTTTGCGGTGAAAGGGGCATCCGATTTAGTTGATCTTAACCAGCCGGAAGTTTGTGAAGTAGGATTTGCCGGTGGGGGCAAACCCATAAACAACGACCTTCAGCGCGCAATACTGCGGCTCCTCGGGCCGTTTAAGCACCAACACCTTCTGTGGAACCTTGAACTCCCGCTTGCACGTCGTCCACTTTTTGGAGTTGGGCGGCGGATCGGAAAAGTCCGCCCGAAAAACGGTGACTAAAGCGGGCATGCCATTCCAGGCAGGGACGCGGAACTTGTCCGGCTTATGGATCGGGATGGGATCCAGCGCGTAAACCTCGGCGAACAGTTTCGCCATATAGTCGAATGTCATGCAGTCAATCTCCGCGCGATAGGTGGCGCCCGGCTCGATTTTTACAAAAGCGGTTTCGATCTTCCCGCCTTGACCGCTCGCCACACCGTTTGGCAGATCGAGCACCACAGACTTGCCGGACTGTGCTCCCCCCTTCTCGTCGGTCACCTTCACGTATTTGACGTTGTCCACGTAATACTCCTCGTAGGGAAAGTCAGTCCGCCAGCCTTTCAAGGGTTCAGCCTTGTCTGAAAAATCGGGGTTCGGGATCAGATTCGTCTGAGCCCGGCAGGCTGAGCCAGCGAGCAAGATTAAACCAAGACCGGCGAGTAATTTGTTCAAGGGAGATGCCACACTTTTCTGGTGATCCAGTCAGCGGTGAGGAGGAGCATCAACGCCGCCAGAACAACAGGATAGTTCCAGAGTTCGATAAGTTCCAGTCTTGAGAAGTGCTGTTCCTCAAAATGCAGCTTCCCGCGCCATTGATCCCACTCTCCTAGCTTTTGATAGCTGCCCTTGCTTGCCTCAGCCACTTTGTGGAGGAGATCACGATTTATCGGCTTGCCCGTAATTTCCGTGGCGGGGCGCGTGACAACAAACCGCATCTCGCCTCCAATTTTCCCGCTTCCAGGATCATACGACGCCGACGCCTTGAAAATGCCCGCGACATTGGGTTCTACGGTGGCGACAAACCCCGCGGTGGATTTACCCCCGCGGCTTTGCAGGAGAGCCGGGCGCATGGCATACTCAAACGTCTTTTCATCCGGCGTCCCGACAGTGAGTTGGAGCATACCCGGCTGCCTGCCGCTCAGCGTATGGATGATCGCGCGGATCTCCGGCTTTTCTCCAAGAATGTAGGAAGAGCGCTCGGTGAAGAGTTCCATTGAGTTGGGAGCTTGTTGCTGGTCTTCCTTTGGAATCAGCCAGTCCATCAACTGGGCCCAAAAGGTGTCGTAGGGAGACTTATCCGCCCGCCAGGCTTTTGCGCCAAGGCGCCAGCGCCACACGGAATCGGTCATTACGCAGACGACCCTCCCCTGCCCCGACCGGAGGGCGGCAACCAGCGGCTGTGACTTTCCATCCGCGACTGCCTCCATCAGCACCTCCGCGGTGGGCGCGACCTCATCGGTCGCGTTCAAAGAGATGAGCGGCGGAAAATCGCTCACCTCGGCAAAGAGCGGCCCAAACACGGGGTGGTGCAAGCCGGTCTGCGTCAGCCGGATGGAGAAGCTTCCTTCCCTGTATTGCGCGGGGACTTTGACGGGGAGCATCTGGCCAAGATCACGGCCATACCCGGCATCCGGGAAAGACTTTGTGCCTCCCAGGAGAACCAGGCCGCCCCCGTGATCCACGAATTGCCGAATGTTGCTCCAGCTTTCCGGGGACAGGGCGTCAGGCGCGAGGTCGCCAAGGATAATGACGGAGTTGCTCATGAGAGCCTTGGCTGAAAGATCAAGCGCCGGCTGATCCGCCCGGTCATCCAGGCTGACCATCCTGCCATCCACCCACCGCACGAATGCGCTCAACTGCAGGTTGCGATTTGAAACAATGGCTTTGCGCAGGAACTTGAGGTCAAACCCGAGCTTGTTCTGGATGTAGAGCACCCTCTTGCCGGGTTCGAGCACCTCAATGGAAAACGGATACGCCCTTGCCTCCTTGTCCGCCGCCGCGTCCCGAACCCGCGCCTCGTACTGCTCGATACCGGGAGCCTCGTGCAACACCTGGAAAGTCAATTGCCGCGTCTGCTCCTCCTCGTTGAAAGAGGTGCTCGCTTCTCCGACCTTCTTCCCGTTTCTCCAAAGTTCGACGGGCACGGACTGCCCGCTCATCCCTATCCCCGCGACTCCGATTCGCAGATCACTTCGCCACCCCGTTACCACCCGGGGCGGGAAGTCGGCGTTTGCGATGGAAAGCCGCTGTTGGCGCTTCTTTGGAACAAACGGCTTCTCAAGTTCAAAGGTGTAAACGGGCGCCGAATAAGCAATGCTAGCCGCCTTCTCTTCTCCGCTGGTATCCAGTCCGTCGGAAAGCAGCAGCACCGCGGCAAGGGGCTGTCCACGGAAATGATCCTGCGCCTCCCCGATGGCTGTAAGAATGTTTGAAGTATTTAGCGTGGAGGTCACTCGTTGCGTTGCGCCCGTCAGTTCGGCTTGATCCAGGGTGAACACTCGTACATCGAAATCCTTGCGCGCGGCCGCCAGAGCGGGAGATCCAAGAAACTCCTCCGCGCGCGCGGCTCTGAGCGGTTGAGAGGGATCCACCGGGTCCGTCATGCTGAGAGAATTATCCACTAGCACCGCGATCTGGGGCCGGAGGATTGTGACGTCGTGACGCTGCAACTGAGGCTGAAGCATCACGAAAGCGACAACGCCAAGCGCTAGCAATCGCAACCCGCCTAAAACCGCGACTCTTGCGAGGGAACGAAACCCGGTGATGAGCGTCCAGAAAGTCAGTATTGCAGCGATCAGAAGAACGGCAAAAAGTGCCGGCCAAGGTAAAACAGGATGGAACGAAAGATCGTTCACGCGCCGGCCTCCGCCTCAGCGGCCGGGCGGAATGGATTTCCGCTCCGGCGTTTGTTCAGCCTGCCTGTCTTGATCCGGGTATCGCCTCCCTGGGAGCGGTTGCGGGCCGCGAGGTTGGAAAACGCGGATTCAGCCGCAAACGCCAAAGCGAGTAAAACGACGAGCAGCGGCCAGAGCGGTCGCATGCCGCGGCTCTGCGCGAGCCAGATTTTCAGGGCGTCCAAGCCGGCAACGCTTTCGTGCGGAACTATCATGGCAAGCGCCTCCCCGGAAATTGGCCGCAGGTCGGACTCTTTGCCTTCCACATTCACCTCGAACGTTAAAAGGTTGGGAACGCTCGGGCTGGAGACCTGGTAAAAGCCCGCCTGCTTGACGGAATCGAGCAGGAGAGGCTTTTCCCCAAGCAAGACCTGGCGCGCCGAACCGTCCGGCATTGTGATGACAAGGGGTTGATCGCGTGGCAACGCAGGGCCGGCCGGCACGGGCTGTCCCACCCTGAAACCGTGCTCCAACCTTCCATGCTCAGATGAAAGAAGAGCAATCTGCTGGATGAGCGGCAGAAAGGCGGGCGACAAAGGAAAATCACCCCACGCGCGATCCGGTGAAGCGTTGATGATGAGTACTTTGCCCGCCCCATTATCCGCCGAAAGAACGAAAGCTTCAGTGTCGGCGACCGTCACCAGCACTTGCGCGTTGGGCTTTACCTTCCATTCGATCAACCTGCGTTGCGGCAGCGGAGGGAATGGACTCGCCTGATTCCATGTATTTGCAAACACCGGGTTGCCGGGATCCATGATGCGCGACGAAAGCCGTCCCGCTGGCAGATCGCGTTCGCGAAGCGGCGTCCCCGGCAGAAAGGGGATGCGCGCAAGAGCCGCGAGATCCGCCCTGTCGCCCGGCAGGAACACAACTGTGCCTCCCGACTTGCTGTACGCGTCGAGTTTCACGATTGCGCGATCGCTAAGGGACGCTACGTCCGCGAGGAAGATGGCGGAATACTGATTGACGGCTGCGTCCTCGATATCTCCCGCCGGGAGAGTTGGGGGCGAGTAATTTGATCCCGCCTCGAGGGCCCGTTGCAAGAAGTAGCCGGAACGAAAACGCTCCTGGCCCGCGGATTGACCTTCGAAAATCATCACGTGCGGAGCCTGATAGATGGGAACGGTGAAGTAGAACTGATCATCCAACGGCAGCTTGTCCCCCTGCAACTTCGCGATGGCCCGCGCGCAATGTCCGTTAACCACGGACGGCATCTGGAATTCAAACCCCACGTCCACGGTCGCCCCCGCGCCCGCTTCCACCGGCAGATTCGCCACCGTCGCGTCTCCCAGCTTGATCTCGAGGACGTCATGAAGTGGAGCGGCAGAGCAATTGGCGACAGAGGCGACGCCGTTCACGCGAGAGCTTTCAGTCACCAGCGGCGACGTCAGCCGGGCATTGAGGACCGCCGCGTTGACGGCTTGCGTCTCGTCGGGGCGAATCACCACCAACTGGATTTCCCTTTTCTTCCACTCTTCTCCGAATACCGCCGAGGGATCGAAATGCCACCCTTCCTGCTGGTTATCTGTGAAGAGATAAACCTCGCGTATGGGCTTCGTGCTCGCCGTCAGGATCCGGCGCGCGGCGACCAGGGCGCTCGAAAAATCCGTTGCCTGCTCCGACTGGGTTATACTTTCAACGCCGCGCCGGGCGACGCTGTGATCCAGCGTAGGCTGTTCCACCACGGGCATTGCATGATCGTTGACAGTAAAGACGGTCCGCCTCGTCGCCCGGTTTGAGATCATCAATAACGGCGGCGGCCTGACGTTTCGCCATCGCGAGCCGGGTCTCTTCGCCCACCTTGTAAGCCATGCTCATCGAGTTATCGATCAGCAGGACCGCGGTCCTTGGCGCGTTTCCGCCGAGCAGCTTCATGGAGCGGCTCGACACCACCGGGCGGGAGGCGGCAAACACCAAAAGGCCGAATACGAGACACCGAAGCAACAGGAGGAGTAGATTCTCCAGCTTGGCGCTGCGGCTCGTGCGAGCCGCGACCCGCCGCAAATACTTCAGAGTGCTGAAGCGCACTTCCACAACGCGCCGCCGCTGCCAGAGATGGATGACAATGGGAGCCGCAAGCGCGGCGAAACCGGCGAGCATCCAGGGGGAGAGAAACTGCATCCGTCCTTACATGCGCCGGCGCTCGGCGAGGTACTGCTGCACAAAGTCATCGTAGCCTTGGGAGGTCGAGATGAGGCGGAAGTCCACGTTCATCACGGCGCACCTTTCGCGCGAGAGGTCGATGTCCTTCTGCAATTCTTCTTTGTAGGCCGCGCGCGCCAGCGTGGGATCGAGTTCGAGTTTCTCACCGGTCTCCATGTCTATGAACTCAGCAATGCGGTTCATGGAGAGGTCCAGTTCGGTTGGATCGAGAATCTGTATCAGGATCACATCATGCATCTTTTTGCGGAAGTGCGCGATGGCTCGGAAAACAGCTTCCACGTCATCGAACAAATCCGTCAGAAGAACGATCAGGCCGCGCCTTGAGATCATTTCGGCCAATGCGTGAAGGGCCTCTCCTGTATTCGTCGTTTCACTGGCAGAATGCGCGGCCAGCCGATCCACAATAAGTCTCAAATGCCTTGAACCGCTGCGGGAGGGCACTTGCTCCCGAATCTTGTTATCAAAAAGGGTCAGACCAACGGCATCCTGCTGCTTGGTGATGATGTAGGCCAGCGCGGCCGCGACTCGGCAGGCATACACGTATTTGCTGGGATTGCCCTCCGACGCGTAGCCCATGGACGCCGAGGCATCGATGATGATCTGCGTCCGCAGGCTCGTCTCCTCTTCATACCGCTTTATGAAGTGGCGCTCCGTGCGCCCATATACTTTCCAGTCGATATTCCGAAGGTTGTCGCCTTTGACATATTGGCGATGATCGGCAAACTCAACGCTCGCCCCTTTCAGCGGGCTTGCGTGCATCCCGGCGCGGAACCCCTCCACAACATAGCGAGACCGCACCACGAGAGTCTCGAGCTTCCTCATCGACTCTGGCGTCAGGAAATCCGTTATGCTGGCCATGCGTCAGAACATGACCGCGAACAACTGATCCGCGCCGGCCATCAGCGCCCAGTCGGGGCCGGCAAACAGAAGCGCGCACTGGTCTATCTTCCCACCGGACTGGATCAGAGCCGTGCCGCTGCTCGATCTAAACTCAAGCGCCGCGCTCTCGCCGACTTTCCGAGGGCTGATTTTCCACCCGGTGGCCGGCGGTTTTCTTTTCGTGATTGCCTCGCGGAGAGTGCCAAGCTCGGGGTAGCGGTGAGGTCCGATCTGGTAACGCTGCGCCGGGACGCTGGAAAACCCTGCCGCCGCCCGGGCGCGGTAGGCCCACTGTTCGCCCCACGGATCCAGACGCAGTATCTCCGGCAGGTTGTTCCCCAGAGCGGACAACTGCTCCGGGAAACATACGTTTTCCGCGTAGTAGGATTTGAGCGCGTCATCCAGAACCAGCATCTCCACTCGCGCCAGCCAGGCCTTCGACAACTCGCGAAGACCCTGCGTGATCGGATCCGTTTGCGACCGCGCCGCGAAAGCTTGCATTCGTGGCAGCCACTCCGGCTGGGGGGCTCCCGCGAGAATTTGCAGGAACACTTTTTCAAACTCAACCGCTGGGGCAAGCTCGGACGGCAGCGCCTCCGCGGAAGCTCCGAGGCTGGCTATGTGACGCGACAGGGAAGCCGCGTCAGTCGGGATGCGAACCGGCCATACATCAGTTGGCGCGCCGTTGCACACCGCGGCCATTAGCGCGCACGCGCTAATGAGTAACCGCATAGAACAGCGCGCCGATGCCAAGCGCCGTCGCGTCCGGAGCCTCATAGCCGAGAGCGTAAGGAGCAATGGCGCGCTCCCACCCGGTGCTGAGATCATGAGGGCTGTAGATCACCCCAAGCGAGCCGTTCACATCCATGCCGTACATCTCGGGGGCGACATCTGTCTGGTTATTGCTCTTCGCCGCCAGGGCGGGCCGCGCCTTTACAACGTTGATGGCTGCTGGACGGCGGAACAGAGCATGGCCCGGGGGCAGCATTGCCAGTTGCTGTTCGGGCATCACCTTTGCCATCTCGGCGCGGAAAGCCGCGTCGAAGGATACTCTCCCCTCCCCGGCTTCGGCAAAGAGGACGCCGCCCTTCAGGAGAAACTGCCGCAAATTCGCCCGTTCTTCATCCGTCAGGACGAAATCCGTGGTGCCCGTGAAATAGAGGAGCGGCATCTCGAAAATTGCCGGGTCCGTGAGGCTGACATCTTTCAATTCGAATGAGACGGGCGTGCCCGTCACCAGATGAAACTGATTCAGCAACATCGGGAAGGCCGCTGTGCGAGGCTTCCAGGGGCCGCCATGGATCACTTGCCCTACGCGCACTTTATCCGCCGTCTTCTGGTCGGCATTCACCAGCTCGACGCTCTTGCCAATGCTTTTGCCGGCATCCCTCATGGCCGTAACGTAGCTGACTATGTTCGCGCCGATCTTCCGGGCGTCGTCATCCATGTATCCCCAGCTATCGACTTTGTTTTGTTCCCATCCCAGGGAGAAATCCCACCGCGAGATGAAGATTGCCGTGCGATTATCGATATCGACCCCTTCCAGCCAGGGGAGCGGATCCTTCGCGACACCGTCCTTCACCATCCGGTCGCGATACTTGATCTTCGTGATCGAATAAAACGAGTTAAAAACCGGGTGATCCATCCGCAACCGGTACGAAGGGCGGTCTGGGAAGATGGCGTGGGCCGCTTTCAACGCCGATTGGTAGGAGTCCGGATTCCCCACCAGGGCGTTGAAGATGATCGTCCCGCCATTTAACAGGTAGACGCGCAGCTTTTGCGTCTCGGCTTGCGTCAAATCGAACGGCTTATAGCCCGAACGGTACAGTAGGGGCGTGTTCTTCGCATCCTCAGGCACCTCCGATAAGCTTTTGATGTTCGCGGTGAAGTGGACATTCATCTCCGCGCTCATCCACTGGAGGAGGCCCTTCAGGTCATCCGGAGTGCGGGCCCAGTCCTCGGCGTCATTGCTTCTGATCTTCGTGAGGAGAACAGGAGGGACGGGAGGATTCTTTCGCTCCTGCCTTTTCTGGAACGCAACCGGCAGCGGAGGAAGCGGGAGTGTCCCCTCCGCGGACGAGACCTGAGCCGGAGGCGGCTTTGGCATTTGGAACGGGGGCGGCTCAGGAGGAGCTGGATCCGCCATCGCGGCAACAACCAGAATAATCCAACACGTGGCGAGCGAAAAGAATGTCAGCTTTTTCATAGTGGGAAGCCGATGGGGGTTAATGCGGAGATTACGGCCTTCTGTTCGGAAGGGCAATCTTTCCTTGGAGACGGCCTGAGAGGCTTGCAACGTTCATGGACAGGCCCACGTTTCCTGTCCTAAGCTGCCATCCGGTGAAACCGCTCCACGCCCACCTTCCATGAGCGCCCCGACCGTCCGCTTCTCGGAAGTAGTGAAGGTGGCAGGCCAGCCCGAGCCATACACCCTCTGGCAGGCGCCCGAAGAGAACGGCGCGTTTGGAAAGGCGCTGCGCGAGCATCGCGTGATGACGATCCGCGGAGGCGCTGGAAGTCAAACCGATTACGGCGAGATCGGGTACACAAAAGATAGGACAAGCCAATTGCTCCTGTTTCCCAAATCGCTGAAGGCATTTGAAGGAAAGCGGGTGGTGGGCATTAAATACGATCTTCTCGGAAGCGCTCCCGACAAGAAGCAGCCTGAAGCTCAGGCGCCTCGGAAACCCAGGAAGGAAGCGCCGTCATCTTCGCCAACTCCCGCGCCCGTAGCCGAGGAAAAGAGGACACCGACCGCGGTGGAACCCAAGAAAATGATCCAGTTCCCCAATTCTCCCAGGTCCGCGCCTCCCAAACCTGCGCCTCCCACTCAGCGCCAGGACCGGTCGAAGCCCGACGATGCAATCACGGTAATGAAGAAGGGCATCCAGGAAGCGCTTAACGCGCTTTCACAGGATCGCTCCGTCACCGTGTACAAGATTCTCGAAAAATTGCTTAAAGACCCCGAACCTCGCGGGAAAACGAAAAACTCATAGCGTCGAGGTGGGTCCCTCCTCTGCGGGTGTAAGAGAACCCTGCTCCATCGATTTCGCGCCACGCTCCAGTGAAATCCTCACAACCCAATAAGTGATAACGCTCATTGGAATGGCAAACACGAGTGATCCCATAAACGTCGGCCACAGGATCGTGAGCGTCTTCAGATGAAACCAGTTTCGGATGTGCAGGCCCTCAAAGCTCACCCGCTTCGGCAGCCTGTGCGGATTGCTCAACATCCAGTAACCCAGATCATATTCCCATCGCAGGATCAAAGGCCAGAGAGGCGTCAAGAGATCATGGAAAGCGATCGCGAGAGCCGCCGAAACCTTGCTACGCCGCAAAACCCATGCGGAGAACACGGCCAGCAGCGTCTTAAGTCCCGTAAGAGGCGTGAACCCCCAGAACATCCCAATCGCCGCGCCACCCGCGACAAATCGCGGCCCGCCTCCGATTTTCTTTAGCTGCTCAAAACCGCCCGTTGCAACTTCCCGAAGACTACGCATCGCCTTCACGCCTCAGCGCTCGCGAACATCCCGGTTCCCTGATCCAGCAAAATGCGGCGATCGAGATAAGGATGATGCCTATAACCCTCATTTGGTCACCCACGTAGAGGTAAGTCTTGGCCGTCTCCGGATCTTTGCGCAGGAATCTCGCTCCCTGGCCTCTAGCATCGGCAATATAGCTCGTTGCCCACTCTCCCGCATTATACTGGAAACCCACGGCGGCGACCAAAAGGACAACCCCGCAAATCAAAAGAATGAGGACGCGCATGATACCGGGATTGAACACCATCGCCGAAGAACTGCCAAGGCCAAGCAGCACCCCCATTCCTCGTCTCACCTTTTAGAGAGGACTGCGCCCAGTTGGATTCGAACCAACGACCTACGGATTAGAAATCCGTTGCTCTATCCAGCTGAGCTATGAGCACATAAGGGAAGGATGGGAGATTCTGCCACCGGAAGGGCCTGCCGCAAGCGAATTAAAGCGCCAGTGACTGGGTCCAATCTGCCTTCAGACAAGTCGGTCGCGCCACTAGCCGGGGTTCGCTTCATGTGCATAACCGCAATGATGAGCACGCGGTCGGGTGCATCGACATACAGCAGCGCGTAAGGAAACACGTCAGAAAAGTGCCGACGAATCGTCGCGTCATATGGCCTGAAACGCTGAGGTTGACGCCGAACGTCGAGGATAAGGCGTTCGATCTCGTCGTGGAAACGCCTGCCCAGTTCTGGCTCGATCCCAGCATAATACTCCGCGGCAAGCGCATATTCCTCATCCGCCTCAAGGTGAAAGGCGTACCGCTTCAACCGCTAACGATCTGGCGAACGCGTGCCGAGACCTGCTCTCCTTCCACGGCTCGAACCGTGCCACTCTCGATCTCCGCCAAGCGGCGGCGCGCTTCTCGTTTCCAAGCAGCCTCTGTCTCAGGGTTTGAGGAAGGTAGCCCCTCGGTGAGCCGCTCGACCAGCTCCCCGACCTTTTCAGGCGGCCAGTGGCGCGCTTCTTCAACAATTTGTTCCAATGTTATCGGCATAATCGAAACCCTATGATGTTCCGGGTTGGATTCAACCTTCGATGGATAGAGGAGCCGTCGAATGCAAATACGGCAACTGCTCGTGCCAAGGACACCCGCACCGCGCGGCGTTTCGTCCGGACGAAATCTAGCGAGCTTTCCGTGAGAGAGGGCACTTTAAGCACGCAATGCTATAAGTCGCGCGTCACCAGGATCGGGATTTTGGGTCTATCCCTACCTCCCAGCATGAAACACAAAATGAATGATACTCATTGTAGAAATTACTCCCGCCGCGATTGAGAATATGCCTACGAGCTCACATAAGCAAAACAACCCCCAGGCTCGCACATGATTTTGACACTTCACCACCGCGTCTAATAGTGTAATTTATTTTCCCGAGAGCGTGAGCACAGCACCATCCGCATAGAAAGCCAGCGACGCTCCCACCGAGCACAAAGAACAGCTTTAACCATCCCATCGCTTCTGGGGAAGCACAAATGCCACCGAGCAATGCACTCGTAAATACCGTGAGTAGGGCGCAGAGTTGGCTGAAATTGATTGGGCCGCGATTGTTGCTTGAAATCTCCTCCAACGCCATCCGTTGTGGGTTCTTCCAGAGCCACCGAAGGAGAGCGACGACGCCCTGCCCATCCTTAAGCGTTGTTACGGCCGCCATTACCGTTTCCGAGTTAAATTCCAGCGGTTGACCAGTCCGCACCCTCGTAGAGATGTCCTCCAGATCGAACGGCGTGAAGTGGTTGTCAGAAGTCAGCATATGCTTTACCCTGTCCTCCAAGTCCTTTGGATCGTGTCTACATTTAGCGCAGCGCGACCAAGCGCCATGCTTCATCGCACCACATTTCAGACATACGGCAACGGTCATTTGAGTTCGATCGTGGCTCTTGGTCTTCTGTTGTGAGCGGAACGTATCAGGGCAGAACGCGAGATGGATTTTTGTCGCACCTCGATACCACGACTACAGGCGCACCTGGCAGCCATTCCAAGGTCTGCCAGCCGGACTTCACGGGGCCGAGGGATCATCAAGTATGTCGAATACTTCCTTTTCGATGAACCGCGTCCGCCCAATTTCCAGAGCGTCCTGGGATGGCGGGCGGCGCTAGCGTCCTGATGCGCATTAGGAGGAGACGACTCCTATTCAGAGATGAGCTTTGGCACGATGCGATCGAAAGTCTGGCTGCAGCGCGTTCCAGCGCTGCCTTGCCCGCCATATCCTCGGCCACGTCCACCGCCACGGCAGTCTCGCGGTCGGCGAGGAGCAGTTTGCTCGTTCCGAGGCGGCTCATGCGGATCTCCACGCGCGCACGGCAACTGAGGAGGTTTCCGTGCCGACCCGCGAATTCGCTGAAAGCCTCGCCCGCGATCTGCACGTCCGCCTGGCGGTTGGCCGGCTCTGGATCGATCACCTCAAAGCCGATTTGCTGAAGTAGGAGCTTGATTTCCGTCTGCGCCGCGGGATCGACGACCATTGCACGGAGGTGCTGCTCGGGGATGACGACGCTGACGCTGGGCAGGGGCGTGTGGCCAGCCACGAGTTTCTTCAGGCGCTCGAGGCGGGTAGCCGGGTCCTCCACCTTCGCCACCAGGGTATGGCGCGCGTTTTGAGATCCGTGGCGATCTTGGATGCAATATCCGCGACCGCCTTATCCAGCGCGGACGGGTCGGTAAACGTGGCGATCTCGCCATAAACGCGGCCGGTCTCGGTGCTCATGATCTTTGCGACCATGTAAAACTTGTCGCCCGCATTGAACAGGCGGCCCGTGATGAGCACCTTGGCTCCCGTCAGGGAGCCGACCTTCGCCGCCGTGTCCTGCGTCACGGTGCCGGAGGCGCCGAGTTCCTGCTCACCAAGGATTTTCTCGAGTTCCTGGCGCTCGACCAGCACCACGTCAGGAGCGGTCGCGGAGAGCCGCGCGTTTAACAGCGTTGCCGCCTCCTCCCCTTTTCCCTTCAGGTCCTCGCCGGTGTTGAAATCGAGAACCGCGGCAGCCAGGGGCTGAGGCGTCTGAGCAGCAGTGGAGCGCATCAGCATTGGGAACAGGGTGAAGAGCGCGAGAAAGGTCAGGCGCAAAGGAAAAACAAGTTTGGATCGCTTCATATTCATGGGATTGAGGGCGGCATTGGATTTGCGTCCGGCAGCGGAACCTGGGCATTCAGCGCTTGACCGACGATTTCGAGAAGGGTTTGCTGGCTGCGGGGATCATCGTTCAATCGATCGAGCACGTCCGAGAGTGTCACTTTCACTACCGCGCCCCCCGCAGGATCCGTCGCCGAGTAAACGCCCGGCAGCGCACGAGAACCAGCCGAATTCGGGAGAAACAGCGCAATATGCGCGCCTGTGAGCGAGGGCGACTGATCCGGTTTCGCCGGAGGAAAGTCACCCAGGTAGAGAATGTGTGGATCGAGCGCCTCGGGCCAATCCGCGCCCAAGTCGTCGAAAGAAATTTGCTGCCGCCGGAAGAATCGGCGCAACGCCTCTTCCTTCCCGAATAGGGCCAGACGAGCCAGCCCGTGCCGCGCGAGAGTCGTGGCGAATAAATCTTTCCATTCACCAGGCTTCTGCCGCGGGAATACCAGCAGGTCCACCGTACCCATCGGCCGCGCGGAATCGGGCGTCCCCTGCGCGCGAACGGAGAGCTTCAGCAACATCCGCGTGGGACCGCGCACCGCGGGCAGATTGGGTAGCGCGCACGGGGCGATCAACTGCGTGCGCGCATCGAACTGCAGGACCGGGGAGAGCCGGAGATTCTTCGAAAGCGCCACCGACCAGCCGCCCGCGCTTGTCTGGTAAAGATCGGCGTAAACAGCCAGTCTGCTGCCCAGCGGCGCCGTTACCTCGGCATCGAATGTGATCGGTTGGTCTCCGAAGAGGCAGATAGAAGGATTTATCCACTTTGCCGCACCCTCGGCGGGGCTGAAGCAACGCACCGTCACGGCCGGCGTATCCGCGGCGGCGAGGCGGAACCCATTCCAGCCAAGCAGCAGGAGCAACAGGAAGACCGTTCTCATGATTTCGAGAGCAGCGTGGCTGCGACGCGATACCCGGAGAGTTCCCGGTCCCGTGGAGTCCAGCAGAAGCCCTCGCCGGAGAGGATCACCTCGCCATCGCCGGTTGCAAGCGGCTCGAAGCGGGTCTGGCGCCCTGAAAGTTGAATGCAAACTGCGCGCCCGCTATAGCCCAGCACGCGCACGGTCTCTCCGGCCCGCCTGAACTCGATGAGGACCGGTTGCAAAAGTCCGGCATCCCCCTGCGCATCGTCCGACAGCAGGACATCGGGCACCGCTCTGGGCCCCTCCACCACCGCCTTTAACCGGGGACCGAACAGCGCCTCGATCTGGCCGAGCACTGTCCGGTCGATCTCGGTTGAGCGAGCGTCGAGCGCCTCGATTTGACCGGACCTTTCCGGACGCCAGACAACGACCGCCACGATCAACGCCGCCAAGGCCGTCAGCAACCCGGTGATCCCCCGATTCAATACGAAACTCCGGCCCTTTCCCTGGGAAGAGACCGCCGCTTCGAAAGCCGGACTCTGCCGCAGCGCCATCCTTGCCCCGTGCAATGCGTGTTCCCGCGCCGCGGGCTTGGGCGGCGGCACCCGCAGCTTTGACATTTCGGCGGTCAGGGGATCGTTTTCTTTCATGAAGTGCCCCCGGGGAACTGCCCGCCCGCCGTTTGGAGCGTCTTGCGCAAGCGGCGTTTGGCTTGGAACACCCGCCACGAGACCGTGGTTTCCGCGCAGCCGAGGATGCGCGCCGCCTCGGCATGATTCAACCCTTCATAATAGACCAGCACGATCGCCTGCCGCAAATCACCCGCCAAGGCGGCAAGCGCCTCCGCCAGGCGCGTATGATCCCGCGGATGCTCGATCTCGCCGCCGCGGATGCCAGTTCACCGGCCAGGCGCGAGTGCCTGGCGTTGCGCCGCCGGAGATCCTCCGCGGCGTTCAGCGCGATGCGATACAGCCAGTTCTTAAATGATGATTCCCGCCGAAAGCCCGGGAGCGCCCTGGCGGCCTTTATGAATGTCTCCTGCGCGACATCCCCTGCATCACTGCCGCACAGTGTGAGGCGATAGGCGAACGCGTGGATCATTGCATAATATCGGTTGAACAGTTCCGTGAAGGCTTCCGCGTCGCCGCCAGCGGCGGATTGGATAAGGCCGGCTTCGTCGATTTCATCGCGGGGGGCCTCCATTCGTTGTTCCATCCCTGATGACGCTTGGATGTCGTCGATCCTTGGCGGTTTTTTTTGATTATCGGGCTGTCGTCCGATTTCCGCCAAGGATTTTCCACGCCCGCCCGTCTCATTTGTTATGCCCATCCTTCGGAGAGACACGCACCCTCTACGCGCGAATCGCCAAAAGATGCAATGGAACCTCGCGCCCGCGGCGTCCCGTTGATATTTTACTTCCCATGCCGTTTCGTTTTTTGCCGGCTCTCATCTTTCTCCTGCTCGCGCAGGCCGCCGGGCGCGCGGAGACCGCCCCGCGCGTTGTGATTCTCCCCCTGGCGGCGGACGTGGTCACCGACAAGGAAGATGGCTCGGCGGTTACAGCCTATATTCAGAGCCAGATGGGCGATTCTCCAGGGGTTATCTGGGTGGAGCGGGCGGAACTGGACAAACTCTTGGCGGAGACCCATTTCCGACTTTCCCCAGCCGGCGATGCCTCGGCTGTCGCCATTGGCAGGCTGTTGAAGGCCGATCTGCTCATTCGTGGCCGATACTCTCGGGCGGGTTGGGAGAAAACCGAAAGTGGCGCGCTGGTTTACCGCCGTCACCTCTTTTTCGAAGTCACCGACCTCACCAACGCCAGCCTCCTGGCGTCGCAAGATATGCCTTTCGACGACGACCCGCGCCGGGAGCGCAAGGGCCTCAACCCGTTGATTCTCGAACGGTGCGCCGAGATGGCGCGGAATCTTCTCACGGATGCCTTGAAAGCTCGCGCGCGGGCCGCGGCCGGCATCACGCTCGCGCCTCTTTTTTTCGCCAACTCGGGCGCCAGTCCGCGGCTCGATGCCTGGGAGTCACTCCTGGTCGAGAAGCTCGCGGTGGTATCGGGATCGTTCCCAGGCACGACCGTCCTTCGCTTTCGCGGCGCCGGAGAAGCGTTGCGCGAGCAGGGCCTGAGCCTCCTCGGCCTCACCGACGCCGATCCCGGTGTCTGGCAAACGGCCGCCACCGGCTACATCTGGGGCAGCTACCACGAGCTCGCGCCAAACAAGATGACGGTGTTCGAGGATATCCAGGTCGAAACCGAGCTGTTCCTCGTGATGGGCGGAAAAGAACCGAGGCGCTTCACGCGCGCCTTCGCGGTGAAGGATTTCGAGAAGGAGAGCGGCGCGCTCGTGGCGGACGTGCTCCGGGCGGCGGTCGCGAGCAGGAACACAACCGCCGCCCCGGAGTCCGGAAGGCAGATGGCGGCGGCGATCTTCGATCATCTTTGCGATTGGATTAACGCCGGCTTCTTCACGAAAAAGCCTGATCTGCCCGAGACCGTCACCCGGGCCTTCCGGCAAGTGGATCATAGCAAGAGCGTCGTCCGTCCCGTGATGGAACAGCCATTTGGGGACAGAAGATCCAATACTGCTGGCGCATGCTGGAGATCGCCTGTTTTTTCGATCCTGAAAACGCCCGGTTGCAACTGCTCCGGACGTTGCTCGACGCGGGATGCTCGCCGGGAGCGACGCCGGACGATCGACTTGAGCTGGCCGCCGAGTGCGTCACCCAACTCAAGCGTCTCACGCAAGATCCTGACTATGATCCGGCGCTCTTCTTCACCGGAGCGGATTACCTCGTGAACCTGTGGGCTGCATCTGGGTACGACTGGATGAGCTGGGAAGCCTTGCTTCCCACCAACTCACAACTTCCCGCCGAGCTGGACAGGCTGCTAAGCGAGTTTTACCTCGTGCTCATAGACCAGACGCCGGTTATGGTCAAGAAGCTCGATAAGGCCGGGGCGTCCAAGCAGGGCCGCCGCGCCGTTGCCGCATGGCTTGTCACCCTGCTCAAGGGCAGGGCGGAACCGGAGATCAAGTTACGGTTCCTCGCAGCCCTCTGGCCGCTGGCAGGCGACCTTTTCAGGCCGCCGCTGGTCGAGAGCGACCTGCAGCAAATCAACAGCGGACTCGAGCAACTCATGACCGATCTAGGAGATCGCGCCCGGGTGCAGAAGGCCCTGATAATACCCGCCGCTCCCCCGGAGGGCGCACCGGCGGCGCCGCGTCTGCCCCAGGCGGCGGAGGGTCCGCCCTGGGGACTGGCGCCCTCGCCCGAGGAACCGATGTTCAAGGGCTTAACGCCGGTCAAGGCCCCGCGCTACTGCGTTGTTCCCCTCCCTTCGGACCACAGCTTCAACCCGGGGAGCGTCAGACCTCCGTTTAGCGGCGCGCGCGCGAGGGGACACATCTCCGCGCTCGACGCTTTTGGAGACAAACTGCTAATCCAGTACCAACTTCGGGCCCCCGTGTTTTTACCGGATGTCCACCGGGCAAATCGAGCGGATCGAAGCGCGCAGTCCGTATGCTACCTGTCTCGCGCCGGAAGGGCGCCTGCTCTACCGAACCGGGCAAACGGTCGAATCCCTTCGACTTGCTTTCCGAGACAACGGTGGAGTTCTCCATGACGGAGGGGTTGCCGGTGGAAGCACCCGCGATGCTCGGTTTCGCCGGCGCGCAATACGCCGCGGTCGCGGACCAAAACCAAAAGAAACGGGTTGTCGGCCTTTTTGATTGGTCGCTCGGCAAGTGGTTTACACCGCCCTCACCGCCAGCCACGACCGGGGAAGCTGGCCCCCGCCCGCATGGGTCTTGGGAAATAGCCGGGACGGACAGACTCGCTGTTTTCCCGCAATGGAATCTCTATTACGACACGACAGCGCAGGCCTGGGGGGAGCTGCCACCGCCTCCAAAACTGGATGAATCGAACCCATTGCTACGATACTTCCTTCCCGCCCGGCCAGGGTCGCTGGTGCTCGACGGGGAGATCTGGCTCTGGAGCGGATACGGAATCCTCGATTATTCCCTTAAAGAAAAGCGGATTGTCTGGCAGGCCAAGACGTTCAGCCTCGACGAGGTCGTCCCGGACGGGCCTTATCTCTGGCTCTCGTTCGTATTCTCGTCTGGGGCCGCCATTCATGGCCGTCCCCCGCCCCTTGGCGGGACATTGCTGCTGCTGGATCGGGCCAGCCACCGCGCGCTCGGAGCTATTGGCCCATTCGTTGCCCGCGAAGGATTGTGCATCGGCGAGCGCGACTTATGGACAGCGAGCTTTGGCGGTCTTCAGCGCTGGGATAGATCCGACATGTATGCCGCGCTCGGGCTCCCGCCTCCCGCCCTCGCAAGAAAAATGGCGCGCCCGTTCCGGCCAGCGGAGGCGTCCATCCCCGTGTCTTTATACGATGCCGTCCTCCGAGGCGATCTGCGGAGGGTGGAAACGCTCCTGGAAAAACCCGCCGTAGCCGGCACGGTATTCGGCCGGAGCAAGACCCCGGCGGTGACCGTGGCGGTCTGGACTCGAAACCTCGACCTTGTGAAGCTCTTTCTTAAGTGCCATCCGGACTTGGAGGCGACTCCGGAAATCGGCATTCCTTCTGTTGGCGCGACCCCCCTGGCCGCCGCCGCCCGCCAGCGAGAGCCAGCGATGACGCGCCTGTTGCTTCAAGCAGGGGCCAGGCCGGATAATGCCGCGCTGCTCGAAGCCGTTAGGAACCACAACGCCGATATCGTTAAACTCCTCTTCAAAGCCGGAGCGCCCCTCACGGGAGCCGCGCAGCTGGTTGTGGGACACAATGATGTCGATATGGCTGGCCTGCTGCTAGCATTAGACGCGCCCCTCTCAGCCGACGATAAAAGCCATCTCAAACTCCTGGCGGACCCGGAAACGGTCACTCTCGAACCGGCGACGGCTGCCGATCTGCATCACGTCTGCGAATTGATTACGGCCTCGCTTGGTAAGAACGACGCCCGCGCAGCGGCGCTGGTCCGATACATTCCCCCAACCCGCGCCAGCGATGAGGAGGTTCGTCAGATATTCATCAGTTCCCTCGGATGGGGGAAGGCCAAGGTCGTTGAAGCGTTGCTGGCCTGCGGCGAGTCTCCAGACCCCAACCCCGGCGAGCTCATCCCGTACGCAAGGTCGCCGCTCGTCGCCTCTTTTGACTATCCAAAGCTCATGTTGCTCCTGCTGGAGCGTGGCGCAAAACCCCGGCTCATCGACCGGGCGGATTCCCTATTTCTCGAGCGCGCCGAAGGTGCCCGGAGCGCCCCCGATGTCCTGCCCGAAATCCTGAAAAGCTATCCGGACCTGAATACAAAGCTGGGCTATGGAACCTTGGGCGGCACGGCGCTCTGCGCAGCCGTCGGAGAAGGGCACTACCGTATTTCCTACCAGTTTCCGGGCAACGCGACGAGCCGGGAAGAGGTCATCCGGTTTCTGCTGGCCAAGGGTGTCCCGCCGAGAGCGCCTTGCCGTCAAGGCTGCTCCTCGCTACACTTGGCTTTTGGCTGGCGCGAACCCGCGCTGGCCTGCCTGCTGGCCGGCTCCGATGCCGATCTCCGCTGTCGCGACCTCGCAGGCAGAACGATCCTGGACGCTCCCTACCTTTCCTGCGGGGTTGGCGGGTTCCGCGAAGCGCTGGAGAATTATCGGCCGGCGTCGGATGTCGAAAAGCGCGGCCAGGCGCGCCTCCTGGAGGCCATCCGCGCGCGGCCTGCCCTGGACGATCTGCGGAGGGCCGTGAACGCCGGCGATCTCGCTCGGGTCAACGATCTCCTCCAGCGCGGCGCCGACCTGCTCCCGCCGTTCGGCGAAGATCTCGAGGACGAAGCCGCCAAACCCGGCCTCGTCTTCCTGGCTGTAACGCATCGGTCTCGCGAATTGGCGGAAACTCTGCTGGCGCATGGCTGCGATCCGAACATCGGCGAATGGGGAGTCGTCCCCTCCCCCAGACGTTCGACGGGCGATCCTTTTTACGAACGTCAGCAGGCCCTGGTGGCGCTACAGTCTCCCCAGGGCGGATGTAGGACACCGCTCATCGCCGCCGCCGAAGTCGGCGACCTCGGAATGGTGAAGCTGCTCTTGAAGCACGGCGCTTACGCCCCCGTCCAGGATCAATTCCATCGTAACGCCGCAGAGGCCGCAGCCACGCCTGAGATCGCCCGCTTCATCGAAGAGAATACCCAGGTTCAGCTCCGCGCCCAGGAGCTCTTCGAAGCGTTCAACTGCGACCCGACGCGCCTGCAGGCTGCCTTCGCGTCCATCGCTCGCATCGCCAAAGATACGCCGGAAGCGTTCTCCGTTCGAGATGCCGCGGGATTCCACGCCGCTCAACTTCCCATTCCGAAACTACGCCAAAAACGACTGCCTGGCATTCATCCACACATGCGGGATTCGGCTGACCGGCCTCGACGACTTTGGCATGACTCCCCTTCACAACGCCGTCCTCCGCGCCGATCCTAAGCAAGTAGCCGAACTCCTAAAAGTCGGCTTCGACCCCTCCCTGCCCGACGCGCGCGGCATCACCGCGCTCGATCTCGCGCAAGGAATCCTCGACGACTCCATACGCAACGAAGTTCTGAACGCCCTCCGCTCGCAGCCCTGACCGCGGCAGACGCCGGTCAGTCCGGCAGTTCGTAATCTGGAACCGGCGGATTATCAGGCGCGGTGCTCATGAATTCCACGAAAGCCGGCTTTATTTGCTCAAGGGAGCTATTTAGTAAAGGTGCCAGCGATCGTGTCTTCACCTTTTACTCGCCCGCAACGAGGACCAGTCTCCCGATTGTCTCGTCGCTGGCGTCAATAATGGAGTACCATGCGAAAGGCTCCGGTGAGAAGGTGATGACCGCCTTACCGATTATGAAACAAGCGTACCGTACTCCTCATCTTTTTGCGCGTATCCTGCCTTTTGGGTTGTGTCTACTGGCGCTGTGTCTCGTTACCTCAGTAGTCGCCCTTACCCATCCGGACTGTCAGGATTCCACTCTTAAAATGGTAGTCGGGGCGTCTACGCGCTGGCTGCCGTGGCTATGGTCCGGGGTCATTATAGGAAGGCTACATCCTAAACAATGGTTAGTTTTTACTATCGCCTTTTTCCTTGTTTCATATCCAACAATTCAATTTCTCTGGATGAGGTTAGCTTTCCTCAACTGGCGGGACTGGCCTCACTATTGGTTGGTGGTATCCACTCCTCTTCCTGCAACGGTTGTATTCTGCCTCACCATAGCGGGCGGTGCTTCGGGTAATTTGTGGAGCGACTTCCACACTCGGAAGCGAGGTGTTTTTCTGACCGCCGCCTCAACTATTATGGTGTATACATACCTAGTGGTTATGCACGCGTTAGTGCTATCCGTCGCAATTCCGATTGTTGTCATGGGCGTCCTTATTATGACTGGTAGCGCTTTGGGGTGGATGTTAAGCGGATCTCACGCCCGCAGACGAGCTTGCTTTTAAGGCAAGATAAAACGGGTTTGGCCTATCTCCTTAAAGCTTATTACAGATTTACAGGCCGGGCGTTTCAAGATGAACGCCGACAAAACGTCCTGCGTGACCTCCTTTGTCACTGGGGCGATACAGCTTTTGCGGCGGTGTTGTCCGAGCAAACGCTGGAAATCAGGAAGAATATACTTGCGCGCCTTGTTCCGGCGCCGTGGCTGAAGTCCCAGATTGTGCGATTCAAAAGCTATTTTCCTCTCACCTACCACGCAGGCCTTGAATCAGTCGCTTTTGACCCACAATACCTTCTGGGTTTTTACGACCCGCCCAGGTTATCGGACCGAGCGATGATAAGGATGATTGTTGATCAAAGCGAAGGAATCGGGCCGGTAGATGCAAAGATGTTTTTGCGCGCGTTAAGGGGAGATAAAGATGCATTGGCCTATCTGCTCAAAGCTTATTACAAATTCACAGGCGGGGCGGCTCCAGATGAGTTCCACGAAAACGTCCTTCGCGATCTCCTTTGTCATTGGGGAGACACGGGTTTTGCGGCGGTTTTATCCGAGCAAACGCTGGAAATCAGGAGGAATATGCTTCGGCATCTGGTCCCAACGCCGTGGTTGAAGTTCGAAGTTGTGCGATTCAAACGGCATTTTCCTCTCACATACCATGCAGGCCTGGAAACAGTCGACTAAGCCCCGATACCCGAAAGGATAGCGTCTGGTGCAAGTTGCTTTCTGACCTTCGGATTGCCTCGTGCCTCATATAAGTGTCTTTGGTTCCTGAGCGCTCGTGTCGACCGAGGTTTCCACTCTGCGGTTTGGCCGCTCAGGTCATCCACGACGCGGCACAAACGCCGTGCAGCAGGGCTCTTTTTATTCCTTGTTCAACCCGTAAGTATGTGATACAGATGTATCACAATGAAAACTGCGAGCGTCCGTGACCTGAGAAATTCGTTTGCGCGCGTTTCCCGTTGGATCGAAGCGGGTGAAACCGTTGAAGTGACCAAGCGAGGCCGAGTTTTCGCTCGCATTATGCCCGCTGAGCCGCCGAAGACCGGGCGCATCGCCAAGCCCGACATTCTTGCGCGATTGCGCGCTGATTTTGGAGACTTCCTTGTGACGGACGATATTTACGACGAAGTCATGCGGGAGGCAGGCAGCCATGCTGAGCGTCTATCCTGATACAAGCTTCCTTTTCAGCCTTTACCTGCCACGGCCCTCATCGGCGGCGGCTGCAAGCGCCTTTGCGAAGCTTGATCGCGGGCTTCCGGTAACCACGCTGCTGCTTTACGAGTTTGAAAACGCGATGCGTCTCGCCGCTTGGATGAATTCACAGGATAAAAACAAAGGCTTTTCAACACAGGTTGCTCAAGTGGCTCTCGCGCGCATTGACGCGGACATCGAAAGCGGCGTCCTTGAAATTATCCCATGCGATTTTGCAACAGTCATTGCTCTCGCGCGCAAACTCTCGAATACCCACACTTGGCGCGGTGGACATCGAAGCTTCGATCTCTTACACGTCGCCACGTCTCAGCATTTGAAGGCAAAATGCTTTCTGACCTTCGACATGGGGCAGCGAAAACTTGCCGAGGCCGAGGGATTAAAGGTGGGCCTTTAACGCGCGGCGTAGGCCAAAGCGGCCAGCAAGTCCTCGCGCTCCAAATCCTCGTAATCAGACAGGAAGTCTTCCACGGTCATCCCGCTGCTCAGAAGCTCCAGAAGCATCGAGACAGGATACCGCAGCCCGCGCGCGCATGGCTTGCCATGACAAATCTCCGGGTCGATCGTGATGCGATGGAGCAACGCCGCGGTGGACATGCAGTCAAAATACCTGCCGTCCAGAGCGCCACAAGACCTTTCCGGATTGCGCCTCCGTCTATCAAATCGAGGGGATAGCTGACTGTGCAGCGGCAAACACGGGCGCTTGGACTCGATCAAGCAAGAAGGCGCACTTTGCCATCGCCGTGCTTTCGTGCTATCGTGCAATAAATTAAGATGAATGTTACAATTAAGATCAATGACCAAATGTGCCGAGCCGCCAGACATCGCGCCGTGGATGCTGGTCATTCGCTCTCAGGCTGGATTGCCGACCTGATCCGAAGGGAGCTCGGCCGAACGCCTCCGCGACGCCAAAAAACGCTGCTGGAAGCCATTGGCAACGAGAAGCTTTCCAAGGCCGATCTCGATTTTCCCAGAAATACGAGTTCCAGCCGCGAGTCCGACTTATCGTAATGGCTCTGTTGGTGGACACCAACGTCGTCTCGGAACTGCGAAAGAAAAGTCGCTGCAATCCGGCGGTGGCGGCGTGGCAGCTTGAAATTTCAGGGCAGGAATTGTTCATCAGCGTGATTAGCCTGATGGAAATAAAGCAGGGAGTACTCGCGGCCAAGCGCAAGGATGCCCGTTTGGCAGAGCTCCTGAATGAATGGTATGAAGCGCAGGTCAAGCCGGCCTTCGACGGGTGTGTACTTTCGATCGATTTCCCCATCGCGGAGCGTTGCGCGATTCTGTTGAGCCAACGAACCCGCAGTCTCGCGGACGGGCTGATCGCCGCCACGGCCTATGTCAACGATCTGACCTTGGTCACCAGGAATACGGCAGATTTTGCGGATACCGGAATACGCCTCATAAACCCGTGGAATTCACCAAAGCAATGACGTTGGCGCATATTATTGTTGCCTTTGGGCCGACAACACCCTGGAGCTACGGCGTCACTGGTTCTTAAGTCCAGGCAGTTATCACTAACGTCATGACAGAGGGCTAACTATCTCGCCCGCATCCTCTTCTTCTGTGGCAGACGCTGCCCTGATCCCCGAACAATAGCCCTTGGTAGTCAGGAGCAAATCAAAGCGGGTTGTTGTTTGGGCGGCGTTTTCCATTCTGGTCCTCGCTGCAGCCGTGCCCGTCTCCACGCAGACTCTTTTGAGGATAGAATTGTCCCGCTGTTTGCAAGATGAGAAGAGTATTGGATTTGCCTGCAAATTTACGCTCCTGAGCACGGGGGGCATTTCCCGGAAAGTCTCGATGATCTCGTCCCTCATTACATCCCGGCGCGTTTCGTCTCCGAGATGAAAGTCGGCTACGATTACTTCCGGGGCCGGGACACGGACCCGCCGACAAATATCCTTCTTCAAAGCAAGACGCCCATTCATGGCCGCCAGATGATCCTACACGTCGATTGCAGCGCGGAGAGCAAGCGCATACCAGAAAAGTCCCAGTAAACTATGCTCTAATATGAAAGGCATGAAATTCGAGATATCTCCTTTTACCATAGATGCTTTCGACAGTGTATTGACGCTATGGCAACAGTCCGAGGGCGTCGGTCTAAGCGAGGACGACTCCAGGGAACGCATTTCAATATACGTGGAGCGGAATGTCGGCACCAGTTTCGTCGCAACCAGCAATGGCTGCGTTGTCGGCGCCGTTCTCGCCGGCCACGATGGGAGGCGCGGTTATCTCCATCATCTGGCGGTGCATCCTCAGTGGCGCCGCCGTGCTATTGGTCGCAAACTTGTCGCCCGGTGTCTTGCTGCTTTGCATAATCTCGGTATCCGAAAGTGTCACATCTTTATTTTTGACAGAAATCAGGACGGCGTCGCGTTCTGGAAGTCTGTAGGATGGACACCAAGGACCGACCTCGGGATGATGTCGAAAAATATCGAGGGCGACGCAGTGACTAACGAAGCCGAGAGGAGTGAACCTGATGCTTTGTTTTGAATGAGCATCGTCGTCACAGTCACGGAAATCCATGCTCCGATCGAACGTGTCTTTGACCTCTCTCGAAGCGTGGACCTTCACACCGAATCTGCGGGAAGCACGCGCGAAACCGCAATTGCCGGTGTTACGAGTGGCTTGCTTGCCTATGGCCAGGAAGTTACCTGGCGAGGAAAGCACTTTGGAATCTGGCAGGAACTCACGAGTAGAATCACCGCGTTTTCACGTCCCGATCACCTCCGTGACTCCATGGTACGCGGAGCCTTCAAGAGATTCGATCACGATCACTTTTTCGTTTCGCGCGAAGGAATAACCGTGATGAAGGATGTCTTCGATTTCAACGTCCCACTCGGCCTTTTGGGCAGTGCAGTGGACGCCCTCGCTTTGAACTCCTATATGCGACGATTTATCGCCGAGCGAAACAAAGTGATAAAGCGAACAGCAGAAAGCGAAGATTGGAAAAGGTTTCTGCCGCATTCTTGATTCGCGTAATCCTCCATCCACTACTCGCGACACCGACGCGACAGCCTCTTCCGACCCGCTTCGCCGATCCTTATCAAGATCTGCTCAACGCGGCCCGCTAACCGGATAACGCTGCCTGCTCTTCAAAAAAGCCACTACTTGCTGCAGCTCGCCCGGCTTGAGGAAACTGCCATACGCGGGCATGTTCACGCCGCCGTTGATGATGCGGGTTATCATTTCCGGTTCTGTTAGCTTGTCGCCAATATAAGTTAGCTCCGGACCGCGTTTGCCGCCATCGCCCTGGATTGTATGGCAGTTGACGCACGCTTTGGAGTAGAAGACGCGGCTGCCTTCAAAAACAGGGCCACTGGTCGCGCCCACCACTTGTGTCGTGAGAGGAGTTGCCTCGAAGTTTGGCGTCCACGGTGACTTCGCGCCCGCAATCCAGAGAGAGCCAATCGTGATGACGCTCAGTAATACCACGGCGATCGACCATGGCCTGCGGCTCGGAGAGCGCTCACCCTTGTTGCTTAGCAGGGGCACGATCAGAAGCAGGATGCCGATCGCGGCCGGCAGGAGGATCATCACATAGCCCTCCACTTGGACGGGAATGAGAGCCAGCAGAGCGAAATACCAGAGGAGATACCAGTCGGGCTTCGGGTAGGCTTGCAGAATGCTAGGGTCGGGCGGCTTCCCCAATTCCGGCGGACCAACACAGAGCGCGAGAAGGGTGACGGCAAGCACCAGACCTGTGCCAAACACAAAATCCCGCCACGCGCCATCGGGCCAAAAAGGGATGCCATCCTTTTCAAGCAGGGCGTGGTATTCCTGCCGGTAAGTCTCAGGGACAACCGGCTTGCCGGCTCTCGGCATGTTGGTGATGCCGTGGCGCAGCACGAGCCACACATGCAAGCCGATGAATACGAACATGAATCCCGGGATGATGAACACGTGGACGGCAAAGAACCGGCTGAGCGTGGCTCCCCCGATGTTGTCACCGCCGAGAATCAGGCGGGCCAGCCAATCGCCAATGAAAGGGACGCGTCCTGCCTGCTCGGCCGCTATCACCACCGACCAGGCGGCAGTCTGATCCCAGCGCAGAAGCTGACCGGTAAAACCCATCGCCATCGTGAAGGCGAGCAGGAGCACGCCGGTGGACCAGTTCATCTCGCGCGGAAATTTATAAGCGCCAAACAGGAAAGTCTGCGCCATGTGCGCGCCGACCATCAGCACCATGGCGGAAGCGCCGAAATAGTGCATCCCGCGCAGGAAACGACCCAGCGGAGCCTGATCGCTGATGAACTGCAGCGTCTCGTACGCCTGCGAGGAAGATGAAACGAAGGAAAAGGTCAGCGCGACTCCGGTGACCACCTGCATGAGAAAAGCGATGGTGGTCGCGCTGCCAAATACATACCACCACCCCGCGTCACGGGGCACCAGGTGCGTCATCGAAGGTCCGACAAGGTCCGAGATTCCCAGCCGGTCATCAATCCACCGGACGAGTTGTGTGGCGAGCCGCTTGATCATGAGAGATCAGTCTGGATTGCGACGGGGGAGGACAGGAGTTGCACCTCTCCGCCGACAACCCTTACCTGGTGGCGCGGCAGCGGGTGTTGCGGCGGGCCGGCCGCGACCCTCCCATCCTTATAGAACACTCCGCCGTGGCAAGGGCACATGAACAGCTCCGCGTCTCCCATCCATCTCACGGGGCATCCAAGGTGGGTGCAGTTTACCGAAAAGGCGACGAACTTCTCCTTCCCTTCCCTTCGCACCCACGCGGCGCTCTTCGCGCTGATGCCAGCCCATGGCAGAGAGGAGGGATCAACGATCGAGACGCTCACGGTCTTTCCGATCACGTAGTTTTCCAGTTTCCCGATCGGCACCCATTTTTCAGGGGCTTTCCGGAACAGAGGAGCCAAAATGAAACCGACGACCGGCAGGCCAATCAGAGCGCCGCACACAACACCAAGGGCAACGCAGATTTTCTCCAGGAAACCACGCCGGCTTACGGTGGCCGGGTCTTCAACGCGGGCATGGCAGGGTGGATTAGGGCTGTTCTCGTTCATGGCGAATTTCCAGTATCCAGCCGTACAAGGCGGCCAGGAGCAGAGCGACACCTACCACGCAAACCACCCACGAGGTGATGAGTCCCCAGAAAAGGAAGGTCACTCCCATCGCGAGGCCCGCTGGGAAAAAGGTAGGACGAGGGATGTGCCCATGCGGCAAGGCATTCCAACCTGAGCGAACGTTGGTTTCCGCCACTTTCTCAGGACTCTTTTCAGGCGTCATAGGCTTTCAATCGCAGCCTGCGGTAGCGCGGGAAGTGGCGGGGTGAACCATCTGACCAACTGGCAGAAGACCGCGCTCAGGAAGATGAGGCAAGAGGGTACCCACATAAGCAATCCGCCGATTTGCTGATCCTTCTGCAGCGAAATCCCCCACCCCTGCTGAACCATCCCCAGCAGACCCAGCGGATCCGCCGGATGCATATAGATCGAGCAGACGGTTACAGGCGAGAAGGTGAGGATAATCCCGAGGACGGTGCAAGCGGCGCAAGCGGTGAAGAGATAGCCGACCCCGGCGAGCGGCGGCAGGCGCTGTTCGTCGCGGGGCGCGAGCACCTGCCACCAGAACAAGCTGCCAAGAGCGAGAAGCGAGAGGGTTTGCAGAGCGCTCACCGACTTCGAACTCACCGCGGCATTGCACAAGGCAGGAGTATGCCAGAGCCACATCGCGCCCACTCCCGCCATCCAGCCGGCAACCGGATGCAAAGCGCGCCGGATGAATCCGCCCGCGACAAATTGCCGGGGCAGCGACAGGAGAAAAAACACAGGAGCCACCAGGAGAAGAAGGATGTGCTGAACCATGTGCGCGCTAAACAGGCAGCCGTCCGCCAGCGCGCGGAGCGGAGAGGCCAGCGCCAGCAGAATGATGCCCACTCCCCCGATCAAGAACCAGAGGCGCGACCCCATCCCGAAGGCCGCGATGTATGCCGCGCACAGCGCTCCGCACAGAAGCAAGGCTGCCGGATTGAATATCCACGCCGAAAGGAGGAAGTGTTCAGTCGTCATGGGAATAGAAGGGGAAGCAAGTAGATCGCGGTAAAAACGAACACCCATACAACATCGACAAAGTGCCAGTAGTAGCTGACCGCTTCAAAGACAGGCGAATGACCCGACCGGAAATCGCCCTTCAACGTCAGCCAGAGGAGGATGAGCATTGCGATCAGCCCCAGGCAAACATGCAGCCCATGGAACCCGGTGAGCGTGAAGAAGCTGGTCGCGAACAAACTGGAATTGACAGAGATGCCATTGCTAAGAAGTCCCCAGTATTCGAACCCCTGGCCGGCGACAAATATCGCCCCGAGCCCGATCGTGACCAGCAGCCAGGCGCAAGTCTCTCCCTGCTTCCTTGCGCGGAGACCAGCCTCCGCGCGCCAGATTGTGAAGCTGCTCGCCAGGAGGCACGCGGTGAAACCGAGCGCCTTTGTGAGATTCAGATCCTTATGGCTCGGGCCGGGCTGTGGCGACGCGTTGAAGAATAGGTACGAAAGGATCAACACCCCGAAAAAACCCGTTTCGGAGAAGATGAACGCCAGGACGTTTACTTTGCTTTTCTCCGGCGTTATCACAACATCGCTGTCGCTTCCCACAGGCGGATCGGGCCGGTCTGGATTCGCCGTATCCCACAACGGACGGCGGCTTCGAATCGGCGGAAGACACTGGAAGTTGTCCGCCGGCGGGGGTGATGTCGCCGCCCACTCCAGAGTCCAGGCCTCCCAGGGATTATCGCCCGCCTGTTTGCCGATCAGCAGGCTCACAATCACATTCGCCACCAGCACCAGCGCCGAAGCAGTCATGAACACCGCCCCGAAGCTGGAGAGCATATTCATCCACGTGTAGCCCGGCAGATCCGGGTATGTGTAAACGCGGCGTCCCATGCCCTTAAAGCCAAGCACATGCTGGATGATGAAGGTCATGTTAAACCCGATGACCATCAACCAGAACGACCATTTTCCCATGCGCTCGGAAAGCATCCTCCCGCTCATCTTGGGGAACCAGTAATAGACCCCGCCGAGTATGGCAAAAACGATCAATCCCACCGCGACGAAATGGAAATGCGCCACGAGGTAGTAGGTGTTGTGTGTCTGCCAGTCGAGCGCCGCCATCGCGTGGCTCACTCCGGTCAACCCCGCCGGTATGAACTGCACAACTGCCGCCACGCAAAAAAGCATCGGCGTCCGGAACCGTATGCGTCCCCCCACCATGGTCGCGGTCCAGTTCAACACTTTGACGCCGGTCGGTATGGCGATCAGCATCGAGGCAATCGCAAAGAAGAGATCGGCAGATCGTCCAATGCCCGTCGTAAACATATGGTGCGCCCAGACCCCCATGCTCAGAATGGCGATCATGACGCTCGATCCCGCGACGAACTCATACCCGAAAATGGGCTTTCGTGAAAACACCGGGATGATCTCGGAGAGGATGCCGAAAGCGGGCAGCGCCAGGATGTAAACTTCAGGATGTCCAAACGCCCAGAAGATGTGCTGCCACAAGATCGGCGATCCACCGTGGGAAGGCAGGAAGAAGCGCGCGTCCAGCCTCCGATCTATCAACAGCATTGCGAGCCCGGCATTTAACAACGGCAGCGCCAGGAGGATGATGAATCCATTCACAAAGTTGATCCATGTGAACAGGGGCAGCCTTCTCAATGTCATCCCGGGCGCCCGCATGCAGAGCACCGTCGTAATGATGTTAATTGCCGTGCCGACCGATCCAAGGCCAAGCGCAAACAGCGAAACTGCCCAGTAATCAACTCCCAGCTGGGATGAAAACGGCGTCTCACTCAGAGGCGCGTAAGCAAACCACCCCACATTCGGAGCGCCGCCCGCGAGGATGCTGAAATGCAGCAATATTCCACCGAACGGCACCAGCCAGAAACTGAAGGCATTTAGACGCGGGAACGCCATATCCCTGGCGCCGATCTGCAGCGGCAGGACGTAGTTCACGAGTCCAAAAAGGGCTGGCATCGCAACGAGGAAGATCATCGTCGTCCCGTGCATCGTGAAGACCTGGTTATAAGTGTCCGGAGCCAGGAAGTGGTTATTCGGCACCGCCAACTGGATACGGATCAGGATCGCCTCGATCCCGCCAATCATGAAAAAGACGAGGGCGGTGATCAGGTAGAGAATGCCGATGCGCTTGTGATCGACCGTGGAAAGCCACGAGAGGCGATACCCTGTCGTTTCTCCAACAGTATCGATTGACCCAGGCGAGAAATCGGTCGCGGCCTCGTTCATTTCAGTGTCTCAAAATAGGCGACCAGTTGCGTTAGCTGTTCATCGCTCAGGTTATAGTTGGGCATCAACACGCCCGGCTTTATCGCCTGCGGATCTTTAAGCCACGCGCGGAGCTTCTCCGGCGAGTTTTCGATGACGCCCGCGGCAAGCTGCCGTCGGCTCGCAATGTGCGTAAGGTCTGGCCCCACCCGCGCCGATGCTCCCGCTACCCCGTTGATCGCATGGCAACTCACGCAACTCATGGTTTGGAACAGCTTCAAGCCGCTTTGCGCGAGAGCGGCATCAGGCGCTTGGGAGGACTGCAGTTGCGCCTTCTGCCATGCCTCAAATTGCGCGGGTTCCTCGGCGATAACAAGAAACCGCATCCAGGCGTGCTGCGTTCCGCAGAACTCCGAGCACACGCCCATGTAGGCGCCCGGCTTGTCCGCTTGCATCCAAAGCGAACGCTCCTGGCCTGGAATTGCTTCCGTTTTGCGCGTCAATTCCGCCACCCAAAACTCGTGGATGACATCGCCCGCGCCGAGTCGCACCGACAGCGGCTTCCCGACAGGAATATGGATTTCATTCGCGACTACAGCGCCGGAAGGGTAGCGCGCCTCCCACCAGAATTGATGCCCCGTCACGACGAGATCAGGGGTCCCGGAAGGGGGTGGATCAACCTGGCTCATCGTATGGGCCGTCAATCCGAACAACAGCGCCACCACTACCAACGGGATGGCCGTCCAGATTATTTCGACCGTTTTGTGCCCCGCCAACTGGCGTGGATCAGCCTCGCCCTCGCGCCACCGAAAGCGCGCAAGGCTGTAAAAGATCGTTCCGCCCACCGCGGCGAAGATGGCGCAGAACACAGCCAGCGCCACCATGCCGAGGTGATACATCGCCCGGGCATGAGGGGATTGTGGATCGAATATGGCATCGCCATTCATCGTGATTCGCCCACGTTACCCGCTCATCGGGAAAAGGCTCTCCCAAAGTTGTGAATCACTGCGAACATTCACCATCGGGCGTAAATCGGCGGAGGCCTGCGATTCGGCGGTCTCAAAGGGCGCTGATTCGTATCGCGAAGAGCTGGCAAACGCGCGAACATCCGCCAGCGCCCGCTCACGGCATCTGAACTCTCTGGTGAACTGATCCCGGTCAGTCCGGCATTCGCTTAATGCGAGGCTTTATCGTCGGCCTCGAGCCATTCAAATAGAGAAGTCTTGTAAGGATCGAGGCCCAGCTTCTCGCACTCGCCGATGAAGTAGGCTTTCTTCTCAGGATCGTTGACCAGCGTGACCTTCTCCATCGAGTCCGACCACCCCTTGATCTCGTCCGCTGATTTCGATGTGCCGTTCGAGGTGACCCATTCTGCCATCGCTTCATCACTCGCGCCCGAGGAAACCTGTTCCTTGAAGGCGTCACCTTTGATTCCCTTGAAGCCAAAGAGAACGTTATCCAGCGGGCAATCGAAATGATATTCGCCGATGTCACCTCCGAGGAGCGCGCGGCATTTGTCGATCGTTCTGCCTAGGATGACGAATCCCCCGACGCGCACGCGAGGGCTGCGAGGAGCTGTTTTTGTGAGATCAGGAGCGGATGGTAGGTTCATATATTTCGTAGTTGAGGCGGGAATCTACTCCGCTTTAGGGAACGAACAAGCGACGTCGTCTGCAGGAGACCGCGCTTGAGGCTCTGTTCGACTTTCAATTATTACGCTGCCGAGCCGGCGGTTACCCTGTACGCTGCGACCAGCCTATGAAGAAAAAGCTATTGATGGTCTGGGGCGGATGGGAGGGCCACGAGCCCAGAAAATGTGTCGATCTCCTCGCTCCCCATCTCGAAGAGCGCGGATTCACGGTCGAGGTGTCCGATACGATGGACGCGTACCTCGATGCCGCCCGACTCGCCGAGTTTGCCGTCATCGTCCCGTCGTGGACGATGGGCTCCATCAGCAAGGAACAGCTCGCGGGTCTGCAAGACGCCGTCCGAAATGGAGCGGGCCTTGCCGGCTGGCATGGCGGGCTGGGCGACTCGTTCAGGGACGCGCCGGACTTTCAGTTCATGGTAGGCGGACAGTTCGTCTCGCATCCCGGCAACATTATCGACTATCGCGTGGATGTTGTGGATTCATCCGACCCGATCATGCGCGACATCGAAGCTTTCACGGTGCATTCCGAGCAGTATTACATGCACGTTGATCCCGCCAACCACGTCCTGGCTTCCACGGTCTTCAGCGGCGCCGTCATTCCCTGGATCGCTGGCACAGTCATGCCGGTCGTATGGAAGCGATCATGGGGCAAAGGACACGTTTTCTACTCTTCGCTGGGACATGTGGCCGCTGAGTTCGAACAGTGGGCGCCGCGTGAAATCCTCCTGCGCGGCATTTCCTGGGCGGCAAGGTGAAAACCGGCATCGGCTTGATCGGCTGCGGGAACATCAGCGCGATCTACTGTGAAGCGGGCCGGAAGTTCGACGCGATCGAGATAGTCGCCTGCGCCGACATTGACCCTGCCAAAGCGCGGGCGCTAGCCGCGGAGTACGATATCCCGAAGGCCCTGTCCGTGGAGGATTTGCTGGCCGATCCCGAGGTGGGCATCGTTCTGAATCTTACGGTGCCGGTCGCGCACGCGGAAGTGTCACAAGCTGCCTTGCGGGCCGGGAAGGCGGTCTATTCGGAGAAGCCCTTGGGCATTCGGAGAGAAGAGGGGCGGGCCGTTCTTGCGCTCGCGGACGCGGGCGAACTCCGGGTCGGCTGCGCGCCTGACACATTCCTCGGCGGAGGGCTGCAAACATGCCGGAAGCTGATTGATGATGGCTGCATCGGGGAGCCAATCGCGGCCACGGCTTTCATGTTGAGCCACGGAGCCGAGCGATGGCATCCAAACCCCGGCTTCTACTATCAACCCGGAGGCGGGCCGATGTTCGACATGGGACCCTATTACCTCACGGCGCTCACCACGCTTCTTGGCCCCATTCGGCGAGTCTGCGGTTCCGCGCGTCCTTCGTTCAAGGAACGCGTTTTTACCGACAAGCACGGCAAGCCGGGCCAGCTTGAGGTCGCTGTCGATACACACGTTGCGGCCATCCTCGACTTTCATCGCGGGGCCATTGCGACCATCGTGACGAGCTTTGATGTTTGGGCGCATCGTCTTCCGCACATCGAGATCTATGGAACGGAAGGTAGTCTTGCCGTTCCTGACCCAAACTGCTTCGGTGGCCCCGTTTCCCTTCGCCGGGCAGGTGACGCGGATTGGAGCGATGTTCCCCTGGCTTTCGGCTACACAGAGAATTGTCGCGGCATCGGCCTTGCCGACATGGCGGCCGCGCTGGCTTCAGGCGGTTCGCATAGGGCGAGCAGCGCAACCGCCTTCCATGTCCTGGACGTCATGCAAGCTGTGCATGAGGCATCCGCCTCCGGTAAATTCGTCGACATCGAGAGTTCGATGGAACGTCCTGCTCCCCTGTCGGCGGATCTCCAACCAGGCGAGGTTTACTAAAGGCGATCATAAAGCGCGCCGCCACCGCGATGTTGCAAAATTCCCCGCGCGCGATCGCTCACCCTTCACGCTCGCTGATCGCCGTTTGCGCGCGGAGCAGGTCGTGGAGAGTCACAACCGCGAGCGCGATGCCCTGCGGATCAGTGACTACTATGATCCCGCTCGAGGACCCGATGAGCAGCGCCTGGCATTCGCGAATGGTCTGGCTCGGCCGGGCGCTCACAGCCGGCAGCAGCCGCGCCGGACGCTGCTCCGCCTGGGCGAGCGTGAATTCCGCGCGCAACAGGATGCCGTCGAGTTGCCCGTGCTTTATCACTGGAAAGCGCTGGTAAGGATGCGCGTCAAGCGCGCGAATCACGGCGTCATTATCCAGACTCGAAATCACGACCGGCTCAAATTGCGCGATGGCCGAGACGGGCAAATTCTGCCAGCTCCGCAAGTCGCGAGGAGGAACCACATGCGCCATCAGATGTCCATCCTGCGTGAGCACCGCTTCGTAGAAGCTTTCGTGGTTGAATCGGCGCGCGACCAACTGGCTGACAAGTCCCGCGATCATCAGCCCAGGCAAAAGCGCGAACTGGTGCGTCATCTCAAAGATGATGAGGACCGCGGTGACTGGAGCCTGTACCACTCCGCCTAGACAGGCGCTCATCCCGCCAACCGTGAGGAGGATGCGATCCGGACCATTGAGCGCTACGAAATGGGAGCCGAAGTCGGCGACGACAACGCCGCACATTCCTCCGAAAAACAAGCTGGGCGAGAAAATGCCTCCGCATCCACCCAGCCCGTAGCAAGCAATGGTGGCGATGAGCTTTGCCACGAGCAAGGCGAGGGCGAGTTTCCATACGATGCCATTCTGCAAGGCAAGCGAGAGATCGTCGTAACCGAGACCGAAGACCCCGAGGTGCCGCGTCCCTGAGTAAACCGCGATACCCAGCGCCCAGGTAATCCATCCGCCAAGCAAAGGCCGCAACATTGGAGGCAGCGGCCGCCAGTTCCGCGACGCCGCGCGCAAGCCCAGCGAACCTCGTTGGAACGCGACTCCGGCCAGCGCCGCCAAGGCCGCGCTCACAGGCATGAGGATATAAGCGCGCCATGTCGGCTCGTTGATCAGCGGGAGATTAAAGGCGGGCTGCGCGCCTAGAAATGCATGGACAACAAAGGCTCCTGTGACAGCCGCGAGGAGCACCGGACCGAGCAGGCGGCTGTTGAGGTCCTCCAGAATTTCTTCGAGCACGAACGCCACCGAGGCGAGCGGCGCGTTGAACGCGGCGGCGAGACCCGCCGCCGCCCCGCCCGCTGCCGCGCTGCGTTTGTTCTGTTTGGCCACGCCGAGCAGCCCCGCCATGGAGGAGGCTACGGCCCCGCCGAGTTGCACACTAGGTCCTTCGCGTCCGAGGCTTTGCCCGCCCCCGATGCTGAGCGCGCTGGCGACAAACTTTATCCACGCCAATCGCGCGGGCGTATGCCCAAAGTTCTTCCAAAACGCGAGCTTGAGCTGCGGGATGCCGCTCCCCGCCGCGTCCGGGCAAAACTCCGTCAGCAACCAGCCGGCTAAAATCGAGACGCCCGAAATGACTCCGAGACTGATCCACGGAAACCAGCGCGGAGAAACCTGCGACGGATAGACGAAGCTCGCCCAGAAGATCCAGTTGATCGCCACCTGAAATGCCACCGCAACGAGGCTCGCGGACAGACCATAGAGCGCAATCGCCACGACGAAACGGGAGCGTTCAGGCAGACGCTGGATCGCATGGGCGAGTGATTTCAGCACCTGCCCACCCTGCCTGCCATCGCAATAAACATCAACTCAACGGATCATGCATTTGCGCGGCGGCCCCCTTATAGCACATAGGCTGTGACAAGAGCGACAAGGGGCGGGCGACTCAAAAAACGGGCGGAGTCGCAAGAATCCTGTCACGTTCCTCTTTGAGCAACCACTTCGGTTGTGAATATGGAAAACCTTCTTAAACACGACTCCGCTGGCGATTCCGAACTGGTTGAACTGTGCCTGCGAGGAAACCGCGAGGCATTCGGCGCGATTGTAGCCAGGTACCAATCGATCATTTGCGCGATCTCATACAGCGCCTGTGGAAACATCAGCCGCAGCGAAGACATCGCGCAGGAGACTTTTCTCGCGGCTTGGAAGAACCTCTGTGAGCTAAAGGAACCAGCAAAGCTGAAGAGCTGGTTATGCGGGATCGCCCGGAACCTGATCAATAACTCTCAGCGGAAGGAACACCGCACACCTACCGCGTTCGCTGTTCCTCTTGAGGCTGAACTTTGTTCACTTGCCTCCAATCCGCGCGAGGCCGCGATGAGCAAGGAAGAGGAGCGCCTTGTTTGGGGCGCACTTGAAACGATGCCGGCCGAATACCGCGAGCCGCTGGTGCTTTTCTACCGCGATTCTCAATCCACCCGTTCGCTGGCCGCAACCCTGAACCTCTCGGAGGAAGCGGCGCGCCAGCGACTCGCTAGAGGACGATCCATGCTCAACGCGCGAGTGCTCAAGAGTGTGGAGTCCGCGCTTCTGAGAAGCGGCCCCGGCAAGGCTTTTACACTGGGAGTGCTGGCAGGGATTCCCGTTCTATCGATGTCGGCGAGGGCAGCGAGCCTGGGCGTCGGCTGCGCGTCAAAAACGGCGACCACAGCGGGCTTCCTGGGTTCCGCGCTGACATTCGGAATACCCGGGTTTGGCCTCTGGCTGAGTTATCGCCTGAACCTCAGAACCGCGCGTTCGGAGAAGGAGCGCAGGTTCGTGACGACTCTCTATACGCGAGCGGTGCTGCTGGTTGCCATGTTCTGCGGCGCTCTGGCGGCCATCATCTTCTTTAGTATCCACTCGAAACTCGCGCGCCCAAGCCTCATCACCGGGGCGCTGCTGGTGCTGATAGTCATTTTTGTATTCGCATTGCTAAGGTTGATTGTGTGGAGCAACCGGGCGCGAGCGAAGTTCGCCGCCGAAGCGGACGCAAACAGTGCCTACGCTTGGGAATATCGCAGCGGAGCGCTGTGGCTGGGCCTGCCTTTGCTGCACATCCGGCTCGGGGATTCTCCCGCCATGAGCAAACCGGTTACAGCATGGATCGCCGTAGGCAGCCCGGCCTTCGGCGGACTGTTCGCCTTCGGCAGCATCGCGGTGGCGCCCGTAAGCTTGGGCGCGTGCTCCGTGGGACTTGTGTCATGGGGCGCCGCTTCGCTGGGCGTTTTCGCGATGGGTGGCGCAGCCTTGGGCGCTTGGGCGTTCGGAGGTTTGGCTGTCGGCTGGAAGGCGTTTGGGGGATGCGCCCTCGCCTGGCGCGCGGCGGTCGGCGGGATCGCGCTGGGTCATGACTTCGCCGCGGGCGGGCTTGCCCGCGCCGCCGCAATAGCGAACGGCCCCTCCGCGCGACTCGTCGAGTCGAGCTTTTTCTTTAGAGCCATGGAAGCGCTGCAGCGAAACGGAATCTGGCTCAACTTGGTCTGGATCTTGCCTCTCCTCCTCGGCTGGCTCTTCAGCGCGCGCTACCGGCGGATGAAGACCTGACAGCGTCTCTAGATAACGCAATGCGGGATTGCTCAAAAGGATGATCGAACTCCGCAGGCTTTTCGGGTAGGAAACGGGGGATGCTGGCATTCCTTCAGAACTCCTTCCTTACGCCATACGGCTCCTGGGCCTTGCGGAATTCGATCACGACCTGGCTCTGCGGCAATTGGAACGACTTGCTGCCAAGCCCCTGGTCAAGCATCGCGCTGGCAGTGACCGCCGTGTTCTGCGGGGCCATCGTCGGCGCGGAGCGCGAGAAAAAGGGGAAGCCAACCGGCACTCGAACTCTGACTCTGGTATGTGTGGGTTCGGCAGTTTTCACCATGATTTCATTTGGCCCGGCGGCCGCGATAAATGCGGCTGGAGTAAAGACCGACGTCGGGAGGATCGCCGCGCAAATCGTGTCCGGGATCGGATTTCTCGGCGCGGGCGTGATTCTGCGAGGAAGATTCGGAGTCGCCGGACTGACGAGCGCCGCGACGATCTGGATCATGGCGGCGACCGGGATGCTGGTGGGGACGGGCTACGCTGTGGGAGGGCTCGCGCTAAGCCTTCTCATCCTCGCCATACTCACGGTGATTTCTGCCTTTGAGCAACGCTACTTCGGCCCGTGCAAGTACGGCAGCGTCCGCGTCACTTACGATTGCGACGGCGGCAAAGCTTCGATCAAAATCGAGGAAGTCCTCGACGCCTACTACGTTTCTCCGGAAAGACGCAAGACAGAGGCCGACGCCGCGGCAGGACGGGAGACATTGGAGATCAACTACTGTTTCGCGCATCCTCACCACCGCGAGTTTCTTTCGCAGCTCGCCGAGATGCCGGACGTCCGGCAGATACGCCGCGAGATCAAAGAGTAGGCAGCCACGGAACTTGTTTACGCAGATAGCGGTCACGGCTACGCTCCCCTCCCCTTATGAAGAAATATATCGCTGAGTTCATAGGAACATTTTTCCTGGTCTTCACAGTGGGCTGCACTGTCATCCCCGGCGCGGCCGGAGTGATCCCGCCGCTGGCCATCGGCGCGGCCCTCATGGTGATGATCTTCGCTGGCGGCCACGTTTCCGGGGCCCATTTCAATCCCGCCGTGACACTCGCCGTCTTCGTTCGCGGGCGATGCGACGCGAAGGATGTGGCGCCCTACTGGATTGCGCAGGTGCTTGCTGGCATCGCCGCGGCGTTTACCGCCATGTTCGTCGTCGGCAAAAGCGGAACCCCGATGGTCATCGCGAATGTGCCAGCCGCGCTCGTCGCGGAGTTCCTTTTCACATTCGCGCTGGCCTATGTGGTCGTGAATTCCGCCACCGCGAAGAGCACGGCTGGCAACTCATTTTACGGCCTCGCGATCGGCATGACAGTGATGGTGGGAGCCTTCGCCGTAGGAGGCGTCTCGGGGGGCGCGTTCAACCCCGCCGTGGCTGTGGGAATAGGGGTGATGAAGCTCGTGAGCTTCTCGCAAATCTGGATTCATATCGTCGCCGATCTGGCCGGGGGCCTGGCGGCGGGGCTGATGTTCAAATTTCTAAACCCGGAAGACGTATAAAAGGATTTCTGTCAATCTACGGTTCCAGCCGGTAAGTCTGACCGGCATTAGTGGCGAAAGATGAGACGCCGTTGGTTGTCGTAACGGGAACGGCCTCCCCGCCACCTTGCGCCACGACGCGGAAGGCGCCGGTCCAAGGGCTCACCATCTTAACCAGGCCACCAACGGTGGAGGTAATCCGCACGTTCGCAATTTTCCCGCTCGTTTGCTCGGCCGATACCTCGAAGCCGCCGTAGGCGAGCAGATCATTAAAGCGGGCATCGCTCGCCGCCGGCCACGCGGGAAAGACGCGGATGGTGTCGGCGACACTTTGCAACAGAAGTTCATTGACAAAGCGGGCGACTGCCACCTGCTCCGAGATATAGAAGCCGTGCCCCGCCCAATAAAAGAGGCCGTTCGGGAGTTCGCGGGAGTATTTGCTGTCCGCCGAGAAACACATCTTCGCGTTCGCGATGGCTTCGTCCGTCAGGCCGAGCCGCGCGCGGCAGACGTTGATGGTGACGTTGGAGTTGGCGTGCGTGGTGCTTCGCTCCACGCGGTTGATTGTGCGAACGCCGAGGCCCTTCAGATCGGGGCTGGAGAACCAATTGATGATCCCCGCTGGGAAAATGCCTTGCGCCATCGTGGCGTGCCGGTCGGCACCCACTTTGAACTTCGCGCCCAGCCACGGTTCGATCACCGTCTGCCCATTCTGATCCGGGTCTGGTTGCGTGCCGTAGGTCGGGACTTGATCAATGACCGCGTCGATGCGCTTGATGAGCGCGGCGTCGTGCTTTAACGTCGCGGCCTCCCGCGCGATCCGCAGCCCGGCGGTGACGTAGCTAATGTCATAGCAGACGTTGAACTCATCATACTTACCCAATTCCGGGAAGTAGCTCGGTCCCATCTTGCGCTTGCCGTCTGCGAGCGGACACTTTTCCAACAGCGAACAATAAAACACGCCGAAATCGCGGATCAACGCGTACACGCGATCTAGATGCGCCGGCGTGGGGGCAGACTTATAATAATCCCACAGCACGACAGCCGACTGCCCTGCCATGCCCCACGAGTAGCCATAAGGCATATACGTCTGCTGATGCTTGTATGGCGTCTTGCACAGAGCTGGGTTGGGCTCGAACGGCCACATATCGCTGTGGAAGAAAGCGCCTTCCGCGCCGACGAAACTGGTCCGGGCGAACCACTCTGCGCGCGGCAGGTTGCGGTTGAGCGCGTCGATGAAAGGCTCCACCATTTCAGGGTGATTCAGCGGCGCGGCGCCCAGGTAGGTTTGCTGGATGTTATAGTTTAGCTTCAGTGAATTATGCCAGCCTGCCAAGCCCGGGAAACAGGCGGCAAGGCCCACCGTGTTGCCGTTCCCGCGCGCAAAGGCGCGGTTGAAGTAGAGCATGCGGTACCACCAGTTTTGCAACTGCTTGTCACCGAGTTCGACGCCGCTCTTCGACCAGAAATCCTGCCACGCGGCTTCGTGCTGGGGGACGGCGCTGGCGTTGTTTAGCGTGGAGGCAACAAGGGCGACCGCATCGGGGAGTGGATGCGCCGAGTCGCGCGAGGTGGTCACGGCGATCGCCTGCAAATCGCCTTTCCGACCCGCAACCACATAGAGGTCCATGCCGCTCGCGTCTTCATCGCCTGGGATATTCTGGTGCAGATAACGGTAACCGCCTTGCGCGCCCTCGTCCGCCTTGCTGACCCAGCTCTCGATCGGGATGCTGTTCGGCCTCGGCTTCTTGGCCCGCAGGAGGTCCTGGTCGCCGATGAACGAGACCGGCCGTTTTGAGTGGATCAAGATGACGTTGCTCTGCGCCAGCACACGCACTTCGGCGGTCTCCTGCGCGGTCTTGATCGTGGCGACGGCCCGCGCGAGGTCCAATGTGGCGCCGGTCACCTCCGTCTGGCCATCCGCGCCCAGCACCGCCTCCGCGACCGGCAGCGCCGTCGGGTACGGATGCTTCCAACTGCCAGCGTCCCCGTGACCCACCGCCTTGCCGGTTGTGACATCGACCAGCGGCAGCGGCGGATCGTCCTGCGTGTCTATCCGCATGTCCCAGCAGTCATTCTTGTTGATCCGCAGGCGCAGATCGTTGTCGGCGGAATCGGAATAAATGACGGCGTTCAGCTCGCCATTGCCGACGACCAATCCGAACTTGGCAATGTCCGAGATCTTGCTTTCCGAAACCGCGGCGGCCGCCAACGCGTCGGGGTACGGGAGCGGCGGCGCCGCACAGGCGCTGGAAGCGAGCAGAGCGGCTGCGATCGTGACGATGGAATGGGGGAAGTGGGACATGCTTGGCTGGTTGAACTCTGGGTTGGATCAGGCGGTTGCTGAGAAAAATGTGTCAATGAGCTGACTTGGTCGCGATCGGGAGGGAGGGGCCGAAGTCAGCGACCGCTCTCAGGCAATTTGAGATTAAGGGTTTGGAAGAGACGAATCCCATCATTTTCTAACAAACCGCCGCATGAAGCCGCCCAACTTCTCCGGCGCAAGCGAAAGGTTGCGGGCGTGGACAATCTTTAACCAGAGAATCCAATAAGCGGCCGGTAACCCTGCTGGCAGGCAGGCGAATGTCGAATGCCGGGGACGCCGCCATTTGTCGGAGCCGCTTCCGTCATCATCCAAGCGGCTGAAGCGTTCCAGAATATCCGGGTGATCGCTAAAGAACGCTCCCGGCCAATGCCGCTCCAGGAAAGTCCGTTCCGCGCGGCCCGCCATGAAATCGTGGAGAAAGACCACTCCCGGCTTCCCTGTGCCCAAGAGCTTCAAAGCCAGTTTAAGGGCGCGGAATTCCTTTGGCCCATCGATCAGCACGGCCGCTCCATCCTCCAGGATTGGCGGGATCACTTTGCGTGAATCCCCGAAAAGACACCTCAGATTTGGATAAGGCGCCAGCTTCTCGTTCGCGATCGGCGCGTCGGGTGACTGCTCATCGGTACTCAATGCTGGTGATCGGCACTCCGGGGAAACAACGAGCGAGCGCAAGCGTGCTCTCGCCGCGCGCCCGGCCTGACTCGATTATCTGCCGCGGGGCCATCGGCTTTACCACCGCGTAGAAGAAAAACATCTCACTGACGCAGATTCCTTTCCGCTCGGTCTCCCGCGTCATGCCGTTTACCGCCTCAAGGTAGGCTGGGAGGTGGGAATCAGCTTCTCGCAAGAGAGTAGCAAGGCTTGCTCTCGGCCTCCCGGATGAGAGCCTGTCCTTATTGAGTTCTTCCGTCATCCGCATCTCGCGGGGCATCCTATGGAACAGACATGCGCTTTTCCAGCCTTCAGGCTCGCGAAATACTTCGTTGAAAAGCGGGCACGGAAAAGGCTTCATTAAATCTCTCATGTTTAAGAAAATCCTCCCTGGACTTTGCGCCCATGTTCCCGGCGCGCTCATCCTTGCTCTCACTGTCAGCCACCATTGTTTGGCAAACGGCATCTACTCGAACGGGGCTGGCCCCCGAGCCATGTCACTTGGAGGCGCGGATGTCGCATGGAGCCAGGATCCGCTGGGCGCGCTGGGGTTAAACCCGGCTGGCCTTTCGTCCCTGGATCGCCCTGCAGCGGAGATAGGCGCGACAGGCGTGTTTCCTTACGGCAGCTTCTCGAACAAGGAGCAACGGAACGCGAATCTGGACGAAAATGGAACGTTTGGCCCCGATGCCGCTTTTGGCGCCCGGCTTGGTACCTCACCGTTCAGCTTTGGATTGGGGATAATCCCGGACGCCTTTTTGGGAGCGAACTTCGTGTTCCGCGACCCTCCAGGCGGTTTGGATGGGAAGACCACATACGGAATCCAGAGAAGCCGTTCGGAGATCGAGTTGCTGCGGTTCGCGGCAGGCATGAGCGTTGCCGTGACTTCAAAGCTCTTCATCGGAGCCACCGTGGGTCTCAGCTACAACAAAAACGCCTTGGACGCGCCCTACGTCTTCCAGACCCAGCGCCAGATCGCAGGCTTCAAAACCCTGCTGGATCTCGATACGGATGGCTGGGGCTGGAACGCGACCACTGGCCTGATCTACCGTCCCGTGGACTCGGTGCAGCTCGGCGTCGCATACAGAAGCGAGACAGTCATTCACACCCACGGCGACGCGAATGGAGATGCCGGCGCCCAGTTGCGCTCGCTGGGAGGAGGGTTCGCGAGCGTACAACCGACGTTCCATTACGACGCCGAGGTGGACAACAGTTTTCCCCAGGAGGTCTCAGCAGGCGTCTCCTGGAAGTGCTGCTCAAAAGTCAGGCTCGCGGCCCAGGTTGACTGGATCGACTGGCATAATTCTTTCAACAACCTGGCTGTCAAACTCAAGGACGGAAACAACCGCGACTTGAATAACTTCCTTGGCTCCAAACCGCTGGAGGACGACATCCCCCTCCACTGGAAAGACCGGTTCGTTTATCGAACCGGCCTGGAGTATTCGCTCACCAAAGACGTGACACTGCGGGGTGGCTACTCCTACGGCGCGAGTCCCGTCCCCACTGAGACCCTTTCACCCCTGACGGCGGTCATCACCGAACACACTCTCACAGCCGGCGCTGGCTATCGCTGGAGACAGTTTGATTTTGATCTCGGATACGAGTGGGACATCCCGGCGACCCGAAGCGTGGGAATAAGCGGTTTGCGTTCCGGGGAGCTAAATCAGACCACGACGACTGTCGGCGTACAGGCAGTCTCCTTCGTTACCACATATCATTTCTGAAAGACGCCGCCCGCTCGCAAGGCAGGCGCAACCTTCTGGCATTTCTTCCCGCCTGCGCTTTAATGGGGGGATGTCTATCTGGGACAGCGCAAACACACAGCTCCGTGAACTTGTCACGTACGAGACAGGCAAACCGATCGAAGATGTCGCTCGCGAACTTGGTCTCAAAGTTTCGGACATCATCAAACTCGCGTCGAACGAGAATCCTCTAGGCCCCTCGCCGCATGCGGTGCTGGCGATGAGGGAGGCGCTGGAACGGGCGCACTTCTATCCAGACGGGGGCGCTTACTACCTGCGAGAGGGCATCGCGAAGAAGTTTGGGTTGAAGCGCGAAAACGTGATTTTGGGTAATGGCTCAAATGAGATCATCGAATTCATCGGGCACGCATTCCTGAAGCCGGGCGACGAAGTAGTCACGGCGGAGCACGCGTTCGTGGTCTACAAGCTCATGGCCACGCTCTTCGGGGCCCGGACGGTCGAGGTTCCAGATCCCCGCTTCCAGCATGACCTGAAAGCCATGGCGGACGCCATAACCCCGCGGACGCGGGAAATCTTCATCGCGAATCCAAACAACCCGACTGGCACGCTCGTTTCTGAAGATGAGATTTCGCGCTTTATGGACCGGGTGCCCGATCATGTCGTCGTCGTCTTTGACGAGGCTTACCATGAATTTTTGGAAGAGCCGCCAGATACGCTGAAATATGTCCGGGAAGGGCGTCAGAATGTCCTAATACTGCGAACCTTTTCAAAGATCCAAGGGCTGGCCGGGCTGCGTATCGGGTATGGCCTGGGCAGCAGCGAGATCATCGATGTGTTACAGAAAACACGCCAGCCGTTCAACGCGAACGCAATCGCGCAAGCGGGCGCCCTGGCTGGCTTGCAGGACGAGGAGCACGTCGAGAAAACGCGAAGAGCGACCTGGGAGGGACGCGATTATCTTCAACAGCAGTTTGAGCAAATGGGCCTCGAATTTGTTCCGAGTTTCGCCAATTTCGTGCTCGTAAAAGTGGGCGATGGAAACGCGCTTTTTCAGTCCATGCTGAGGCAGGGAATTATCGTGCGGGCGATGGCCTCGTACAAGCTTCCCGAGTGGATTCGCGTTTCGGTTGGCACCATGGAGCAAAACAAGCGTTTCGTGACGGCTCTGCGGGAGCAACTAGGTTGAACCTCTCAGAGCGGAAGGAAGCGCCCTCCGGCTCGTCTGGCGGCGCCTCCCCGCATGATTCATCGACCATTGCCGCGATTTCCACCCCCTCGGGCGAGGGCGCGATCGCCATGGTGCGGCTAAGCGGTTCCGGCGCGGTGTCTGTGGCTTCCGCTGTATTCCGCGGAAGCGCGAGGTTGGATAAGGCGGAAAGCCACCGGCAGGTGTTCGGCGGAATCTTCGACGGAGACCTTCTGGTAGATCAAGTGGTCGCGTCGGTGCATCGGAGCCCGCGCAGCTACACCGGTGAAGACACTGTGGAGATATGCTGCCATGGCGGAGTCCTTGTCACTCGGCGCGTCCTGCAGCTGCTCCTCAGGAGCGGCGCGCGGCTCGCCCATCCAGGCGAATTTACGGAGCGCGCTTTCTGCAATGGAAAGATGGACCTCACTCAAGCGGAAGCGGTGATGGATCTGATCCGGGCGCAGACAGATTTTCTGCCCGCGCCGCGACAGAGCAGTTGGAGGGACGCCTCGGAGAGCTGATTGGCAAGATCAGGGAGGGACTGTTGAGCCTGCTCGCGCATGTGGAGGCTTACATCGATTTTCCCGAGGAGGACATCGATCCTGACACTCACGAAGCCCTGCTCGCCAGGCTGGATGACGTACGGGGTCTGAACACCAGCCTTCTGGGAACCGCGGATCAGGGCCGGATCCTTCGGGAGGGCGCTCGTCTGGTTATCTACGGAAGCCCAAACGTGGGGAAATCAAGTCTGCTCAACATGCTGCTAGGCTATGAGCGGGCAATCGTGAGCCACGTGCCGGGGACGACTCGTGACACGATCGAGGAGGTCATCAATCTGCATGGCATTCCGCTGCGGCTCGTGGACACCGCCGGCGTGCGGGAGTGCTCGGATGAGGTTGAAAAGGCGGGCATCGAGAGGAGTTTGAGGAGCGTCGAAACCGCTGATCTTGTCCTCCACGTCGTGGATGGCAGCCAGGCCTGCGGCGGGCAACTTCCCTGTCCGCCAGCGTCGAAGGAGATGCTTGTCGTGAATAAGAAGGACCTCGGAGAGCATCCATGCTGGAACGGGGTCGATGGCATTCGTATTTCGTGCGTCGGAGCCGAGTGCTTGGAACCGCTGGCAGACGCGATTTTTTCGCGCCTGACGAGCGGCGTTCCCCAGGCCCCGATCTCCATGGCGGCGATCAACGCGCGCCATCAAAGTTGCCTTGAAATCGCCCGCGCGTGCTGTGACGCGGCGCGAGACGGTTTACTTTCAGGCCTTGAGCCTGCTCTGATCGCCATCGAACTTAGGGGAGCGCTCGACGCCGTGGGAGATGTAGTCGGAAAAGCTGATACGGAGGAGTTGCTGGATACAATCTTCAGCAGGTTCTGCATCGGCAAATGAGCATCAAGCAAGCGATCTACGAGAAGCTCCTGCGCTCGCTGATGTTCCGGATGGATGCTGAACAAGCGCATCACTTTGCGATGCGTATGTTGCAGCTCCCGGGAGTCGCGGCGCTGGCGCGGTTGTTGCTGACGACATCTTGCAGCCAGAGCGATCAGACTGTTTTCGGCGTGAAGTTCCGCAATCGCGTGGGACTTGCCGCTGGTTTTGACAAAAATGCTGTGGCGCTCCCCGCGTGGGAGACACTTGGATTTGGCTTTGTCGAGGCGGGAACCATCACCTCGGAAGGGCAGCCGGGAAACCCTGTGCCAAGACTCTTCCGGTTGCGCGATCAAAACGCGCTAATCAACCGGATGGGTTTCAACAACGATGGGGCGGAAGCCATTGCCGCGCGTCTGGAAGCCTTGAAGCAGCAGGGTTCCTGGCCGGGCATTCCAATTGGTATCAACATCGGCAAGGCGAAGAAGACCGTCGTCGAGGAAGCCGCGCGGGATTACCTCTTTTCCTTTGAGAAGCTCTTCCCTTACGCGGATTACTTCGTGCTGAACGTCAGCTCACCCAACACGCCGGGTCTCCGGACGCTGCAGGAGGAAAAAGCGCTCGAAGAACTTCTGGTGGTGGTCCAGGCAAGCAATCTGGCGCGCGCTTGCCCAAAACCAGTCCTCTTGAAAATCGCTCCCGATCTAGAAGATCGACAGGTCGCGCAAGTCCTCGAAACAAGCTTGCGCCATGGTGTCGCGGGCATCATAGCAACGAACACCACGATTGATCATTCCAGCGTTCCGCCGGATCTGAGAACGCAGGGCGGCCTGAGCGGCCCTCCTGTGAGGAAACGCTCCACTGAGATCGTGCGCTTTATCACCAGCACGACTTCGTTGCCTGTGGTTGCTTGCGGGGGGATTGGCGATGCGGATTCCGCTCGGGAGAAGCTCGATGCGGGAGCATCCCTGCTCCAGATTTACACGGGCTTCATCTATAAAGGTCCTGGGTTGATAGGAGAAATCGTTGCAGCGGGCCAGCGAGCCATCCATTAAGCGCGTCGCGCGCGAAGCCTGAGTTCGTAACTATCTCCGGCTCGCGCCGGGGAACTTTTGGGACGCGTTAATGAATACTTCAACATCCGCACCGCCACGCCTGGGAACAATCGGCATATTGAAAGCCACGGCTTCCAAGTGGAGCGACGATAAGTGCCCGACCCTGGGAGCGGCGCTGGCTTACTACACGGTCTTTTCACTCGCGCCACTCATGCTTGTTTTGCTTGCGGTGTTCGGTTTCATCTACGGAGGGAGCGAGGCCGCTAGAGACAAGATTACTCATCAACTGGGGTATTTTCTGGATCGAAGCACAGTGGATGTGGTGAAAGGCATTGCCAGCAACGCCGCGAAACCCTCAACCGGAATTCTTTCCACCGTGTTCGGGATCTTGATAGCTCTCGTCGGAGCAAGCGGTATTTTTGGACAGTTGCAAGACGCGTTGAATACTATTTGGGGGGTGAAAGCAAAGCCAGGCGGCGGCGTAGGGGGATTCCTGCGCGCGCGGTTCCTTTCATTCGCCATGGTAGGGGGCGTCTGCTTCCTGCTGCTGGTCTCGTTGACACTCTCCAGCGTGGTTCATCTTTTCAGCGACCAGCTGAAATCATATCTGCCGGGAGGAGAGCTCCTGCCGTTGTCGCTGAACCTGGTGTTGGACATCGTCGTTGTGACGCTGCTGTTCGGTCTCATTTTTAAATACCTGCCCGACGCAAAGATTGCGTGGCACGACGTGTGGATCGGCGCTGGCCTGACGACTCTCCTCTTTCTGATCGGCAAATGGGCGCTCAGCATCTATCTCGGGAGCGGGAGCGCGGGAAGCGCTTATGGAGCCGCGAGCGGTCTTATCACCACGTTGCTTTGGGTTTACTATTCTGGGCAGATTCTCCTTTTTGGGGCCGAATTCACCCAGGTTTACTCCACCCAATGTGGATCACAGATTGAACCCAAAGAGCATGCGGAGTTGATCGCTGGGAGAGAAGCGCCAGCCGCTTCCGCGGTTTGACTCTGGGTCGTGTCCTCAGGGGTTCACGCTTGATTGTCCGTCCAACGGACGCCTCAGAACAGGTCGCAGCAATTCCACCGTTCTCGTCGTTGCTCCCTGATGCCGGGCAAGAGTAGTCCGGCCATTCTCCGCCATTTCATTGCGCAAAGGTTCATTAGCAAATAACAGCCCGAGTTGCTCCTCCAGTTCTGCCTCGCTGGAAACCTGGACAGCCCCTTCGTTCCGAAGGAGGAGTTGCACGATTGCCCCGAAATTCTCCATGCGCGGCCCGAAAACAACCGGCTTGCCTGCCGCAATGGCTTCGACGGGATTTTGCCCACCGGTTCCGGTCAAGCTTTTGCCGATGAAAATGACGGAACCTAGATGATACCAATGCCGGAGTTCGCCCGTGGTATTAACAATCAGGCAGTCCGCTGACTGGTCTTGAACCTGTTCGAGGCTTGTCCGCAGGGCGGGTGACAAACCAAGCGATCGCAGGCCCTCTTCCACAGACGAGGTTCTCTCGACATGACGCGGAACGACGACCAGGAAAAGCTCGGGAAAACGCGCTTTTAACCTTTGGAAAACCCGGCCAAGAATCGTTTCTTCTCCAGGGTGGGTGCTCCCGGCAAGGAGGATTAGGCGCGAGCGATCCACGGCGAGCCGCCCAATCAACGAGCGAAACTCCTCCTCGCGGCTGTCCGTGTCCGGAACGTGATCGAACTTTATGCTCCCGGTCGGATGGATCCTGGAACGCGCGACACCCAGCGCCTGCCACCTGTCGACGTCCTCCTCCTCCTGCACGCAAATACTGTCCAAAAGGCGAAAGAAGGGACCTGTAAACACGCGCGCCTTCCTGAAACGACCTTCTGAACGTGGCGACAACCTGGCGTTTACCAGCGAAACGTATACGCCCCTTGAATGGGCCTGCGAGACCAGGTTGGGCCAGACTTCTGCCTCCACCAGGATCAATGCCCTGGGCCTCACCGCCTCGAGAGCTCTCCCAACAAAAAGGGGGAAGTCGATGGGATTATAGATCACTTCCATCCACCCCGGAGCAGAAGAGTTCGCAACTTCGAAACCCGTTGATGTTGTGGTGGAGAGGATAACCACCAGATCTTCGCGCAACCGGTGAAGCTCGCGCGCCAGCTTTTGCGCGATTAATACTTCCCCGACGCTGACGGCGTGAATCCACACCTTTTCCGCCGATCCGAGCCGGAGACGAACCTCGGCGGAATACACCCCGAAGCGCTGTCCGAATTTATGACTGTACTTTCCCCGGCGAAACATCCTCAGCAGGTAACGCGGCAGAAGGCACACGAGGACTAGCGGAAAGAACAGGTTGTAGAGGAGCAGGGCGCAACGGGCATCGCCCGGAAGCCTTTTCAGGGATTGTCGCACGGATCAGCGGGCGTTCCTGCGGAGAAAGATAACCTCCGTCTCCCCGTACTTTTTTGATTTGGTTACATGCCAGTTCACGTGTGCCGCTGGCTCCTTCCTCCAGATTCGCTCAAGAACAAAAAGGCCTTCATCCGTGACACAGCCTGGAAGTGATGAATCGTGAAGCAACTCGGCCGCATAGTCGCGAGCGGCGGCCAAGCGGGCGTAGGGAGGGTCCGCAAAGACCAGGTCGTAAGGAGGCAACTCCGCCTGCTTCGCAAGGAAGCCAAAAACATCCGCTCGAACGACAACCCCTTCCAGGCGGGCCTTGCCGAGATTTGACTTCACCGCGTCGACCGCTCGCGCGTCCTCATCCACAAATGTGGCCGATGCGCACCCCCTGCTAAGCGCTTCGATTCCAAGACCCCCGCTTCCAGCGAAAAGGTCCAAAACCCGCGCCCCCTGAATGAAATCTCCCAAGCTCGAGAAGATGGCGGCTTTCACTTTATCCATCGTGGGCCGCGTTTCAGGGCGGGGGGAGTCAATCCTGATGCCACCCGCCGACCCTGCCACCACCCTCACTCCGATCCGCTCCCGGCTCCTGGGGGAAAAGGCGAACGACTTGCCGAGCTGGCAGGTATTGGCTCTATGAAGGTCGGAAGCGCGGGAGCGTGAACGACTGGCGGACGCTTATCCTCCTTGCGCCTGGCGCCGAATACATTGCGGAGCAAATCACCAATCTCTCGTTTGATTTTCTTGCCGGCATCGCGTTCCACCAGATCCGTTTTTGGCGAAGCAACGGACCCCGTGACGTTAATGTCCCGATAATGCGATCCGGCCCCCGCCGAGGTCGCGAAATTTTCCGCTACAAAAGAAGGGAGTCTATCGAACACTTTTTGGTCGAGTGTAAGCCGGGCCACAAGCTCCAACTGTCCGTCAAACCGCACTTTGCCCTTCGCGGATACCTGTAGATTTCGCGATCCCAGGAGCAATTCATCCACGATCAACTTGCCGTCGGCCAAGTGGTAGTCGAGCTCCGCGCGATCCAGATCGAGTTCTGAGAGTTCGTCGATCCGCAACAGGTCGCCCAGAGTCTGGAACAGTGGATACCTGACCCTGCCGGAACGGAGCGTAACACGCCCCTTTCCCAGGATGGATTCCTGGCGCTTGGCATTGCCAGACACAGAAAGGAACCCATCGAGAAAACCCTGCGCCGATACCATTGACTGGAATCTCGGAGGAATAACTCGGGCGACTTCGACGTTATCAAAGCGCGCCTCCGCCGAAAACGGGGATTCAGCAACAGCGGCGCGCATCTGGAAGGATCCGGCAATTCGTCCCTGCGCGAGATGGGCGTCCCAGGCAGGCAAGAGCAAATTGCCCTTGTCGAAGCTGAACGTGGCGCTCAGATCGCGCAGCTTCAGGAAGTCGCGGATGGAGGCCTCGCTGACCCTCGCTTTCCCGGTGACAAAGTCTGCTCTCGGGTTTGGGCAATCGACATACACACCGGAGAACGCCGCCACGGAGCGCCCGCCATGGTCGAGAAATTCCAGCGCCCCCCGCTTCAATCGGAAGTGATCCACAGCGAGCCTGAAGGGGGGCGCGGACACCGAAGGCGCGACGTTCGGAGGCGCTGCGGGGACGGTGGGCGAAGGAGGCGACGCTGAGACAATAACCGGCGCCTCGGCAGGCTGTGGAGCCTGCGCCGCGGGCAGCTGCCAGCTCCCATTCTCGTCTTGGTACCACGTCACAGCCGAATCAACCACCGCAAGTTCCTTCACTACGCACCTGCGGCGCAACAGCGGCAGGAGAGCGATGCGAGCGTGAATCTCCGGAGCTTGGAAAAAGTCGCCCGGGTGGGACGGATCAGGCTGCGGCGCTTCAAGTCCGGTAAGCCTGAGGCCGCTCCAAGGGGTGAAATTCGCTCCCGTTAATTTGATCTCGAGGTGAGCTGCTTCCCCCATCGCCTTCGCGATGCGGATCTGAACTCCGGAGGATTGAACGTACAAGTTTACGCAGAGCATTCCCACGGTCACCAGGGCCGCGAGGATGCAGCCCGCGACGAGAATAGCCTTGGCAACTTTATGCACGCTGCCAAAGTAACGGCCCGAAGCCGAAAGGAAAGTCCGAAGGCGCTCAGATGAACAAGACAGTCGTCATTCTAAACCCCGCCGCTCGCGGAGAGAAGGCGAAGTCGATGACGGAAAAGATCGAGCGCATGGCACTGGGCGCTTACGTCAGCCTTTCCCTGTCTCGCGGGCACGCGCGTGACCTCGCGCGGCGCGCTGTGGACGAGGGGTTCTCGAAAGTAGTGGCAGCCGGAGGCGATGGCACCATAAACGAAGTGGTGAATGGGATTGCCGGCTCGGATGTATCCCTGGGCATTCTGCCAATCGGAACGATGAACGTGTTTGCGGCGGAACTCGGCCTGCCCCTGGGCAACCTGCGCAAATGCTGGGAGATCATACAAGCGGGCCATACTCGCGCTGTAGATTTGCCGCGCGCGAACCGGCACTATTTCGTGCAGTTGGCGGGTGTCGGATTGGACGCCCAGGTCGTGCAGGAGACGAGCTGGAACTTCCGGAAGAACTTTGGCCCGTTAAGCTATGTCATCTCCGCCGCGCAGATAGCCGCTCGCAAGCCTCCCAAGCTCGTCGTCGAGGCCGATGGCAAAGAGACAGAAGGCTCGTTTGTTCTGATCGGGAATGGCCGCTTCTACGGCGGCCCCTTCACCATCTTCAAGGAGGCTTGCATCGATGACGGCAAGCTGGACGTATTAATCTTCAAGAACCTTGGGTATCTGGATATTGTTCGCTACCTGAACGGCGTGATATTCGGCACCCATATTACCCTTCCCGATGTGGAATACTTCCAGACTGCCAAAGCGTCGATCCGGAGCGAGCAAAAGGTGCCGGTGGAGGTGGATGGAGAAGTGATCGACAATCTCCCCGTCATATTCCGAATTTCGCATCGCAAACTGAAGGTGATCTGCAAGGGTTGAAACGCGCAAATGCGATTCGACAAAAGCGCTGGCGTAGAATAATCTTGCCTCGGGATTCTGCCTCCACCTGATGCGATCTCCAAGACAGGTTCAAATCTTTGCGCGGGGTTGGTCAAGCGGTCGTCCGGCTGCTTCCACCATCCTCATTGGAGCAACTGCGGGTCTGTTCATCGCTCAGTATTGCGTTCGATTCCTTGCGGGAGAACCTGGCGCCGCCGAGCTGGAAAACCTGCTGGCCTTGAGCCGGGACTCCCTGCTGCGTCATTGGTATGGGTGGCAGCTCATCACCTACATGTTCCTTCATCAGGGACCGCTTCACCTCTTCGTGAACATGGCCTCTCTCTACTTTGCCGCGCGCGAGGTTGAGTCTCTCATCGGATCACGGCATCTGCTCGCAATCTATTTCGGAGGAGGGTTGGCTGGAGGCATCGCTCACCTCCTGTGGGGCCCGGCGGTGCCGCTCATGGGAGCCTCCGCGGGGGTGTGCGCGGTAGTCATCGCTTTTACGACGATCCTGCCAGAGATGGAGTTGACGGCATGGATTTTTTTCGTCCTGCCGTTGCGCCTGAAAGCCAAATTCTTTGCCGCGGGCCTTACTCTGGTTTCTTTGTTCCTGGTATTCTTCAGCCCCACTTTGGGAACGACCTCTCATCTGGCGCATCTCGCTGGCTGCTTGCTCGGGTGGGTTTACATCAAACAACTGGGATACGGAAACCCGCTGTTTATCCAAAAATATATCTTCAAACGCCGCCAGCGCGCTGAACGGTTCGCGCGGATGAGCCCGGCCCAGTTTATCAGCCAGGAGATCGATCCTGTCCTTGACAAGATTTCCAGAGAAGGGATTCACAGCCTCACACGGGCTGAGAAGAAAATTCTGGAGAGAGGCCGCGAGAAGATCGCGAAGAAGGTCACTTCTTAACGGAGCGCGAGTCGACTTTAAGGGGGTCCGTAATTCTTCGGAAAACTTAAGGACCCAGGCGCTCATTGCAGCGGCGCGTCCGATTCGTAAGTAAACACCCCTACTTATATGCTCTGGACAATCTTCGTTATTCTAATGGTTCTTTGGCTCGTTGGTCTGGTTAGCTTCCACGCGATCGGCGCTTACATCCACATCCTGTTGATCGTCGCTGTCGTAGTTCTCCTTCTGCAGGTTATCGGCGGCCGCCGCGGCATCTAGCCGGAAAGACGGCCCGATTTGGTGGCGAGAAGCGTCAGCCTCTTCCACCACCAGACTATTTTGCCGTCCTCCTCCGCGACGCGAAAGACGCGCCGCGCGGAGGCGGGCGCTTCGGCAACAAGGCGTCGAACCGCGGATCTGTTTTCCTGCGAAGTTGCGGCAGTCTCGAAATACCATTCAAGATCAGGTTGCTTGAACTCGGTGATCTCCGTTCTCAGGACCTGAAGACCGCTCTGCTGGCACAAACCTGCTGCTCGCTGAGGCGTGAGCAGACGGTTGTGACTGGGGTCACGATGCTTTTCGATACTATGGATCCATTCTTCTGCTTCTGGCTCTCCGTCCGGCGCCGCGCCGTCGATCAGAAGGAACGATCCGCAGGGTCTTAGAACACGGGCAGCCTCAGCAAAAAACGCGCCTGTATCGCTAAAGTGATGAGCGGCTACGCGGCACGTCACCAAATCGAAAGACGCGTCCGGGTATGGCAATTCCTCTGCTGCATGCTGATTCGTCGTGACCTCGAGGCCACGCGCGGCGGCACTCTCACGCACTCTTTCCAACATGGGCGCGGCGATATCCGCAAGCGTGACATCATGGCCGAGCGCCGCGAGGCACAGGCCCGTATGACCAGCTCCCGCCGCGACATCCAAAACGCGGCAGGCGGTGGGCAGCGCAAGGTGAGAGAGCGCCGCCCGAACATCATCCACATTTTCAAGGATGTGGCTCTGCCCATAATGGCGACTTTGCCGCGAGAATTGCGCGCGCGCTGCTTCCTGGACTTCGTCGAGCTTCCGCATGCGATCACGGATCAGTGACGTTGCCGGTCACTGTATGTCGTGGACATGCAACACCGAGGAAAAGCGAATGCCACCATTCTCTTCGTAGAGCCGCCCCTCCATCCCCTGGAAGGCGCGCAGACTCTTGAGAAGGCCGGTTATCGCAATCTCGTTTCTTTTGAAACGGGCCGCGGCGGATGGATCTCCCTTGAAGAACGTGTCGGTGTTCTGGCTCGCCACTCCGATCCACTTTTCCGCGAAGTCAAAGAGAGCGGTCATGTGAATATCGATCTTAAGGGCGGAAGGGAGGGAATCGGTCGCCAGAGCCTTGGAAAGAAGCCCGTCCACTTCGGACGCGTAACTCAGCGAAGTGCTTGCGATTAAGTCGTGCGTGCTGGAAATGGTGATATTCGGGAGGAGGTCACCAGTTTCCATGGGCAGCGAGTAGAAGTAGGTTGTTCCTCCGGCTGCGGGTTTGCTTTTCGGCTGCGCGAGTCCCCCTTGCATCTGCATGGTCGGCGGCAGCATCATGCTGATCTCTTGCGCGAGATTGAAGTAGCTGGTCCAACTCTGCGAGAGAAGCTTGGGATCGTTCACGTTTCTGAGGAGCGCCACGCGCGGCATCCTGCCGCCCTGCTGCACGGGCAAAGGCACAAGCGGCATCGCTGGCATCGCCCCATTCAGATCCACGCTCACGGCGGCTTCGGTGCCAAGGCTCTTTAAAAGTTGATCACGGGTAATCTGGTAAAGCGCAGTCAGCTTTGGAAGGACAAGCCCCTCCACCATGGAGTATTGCATGCGCTGCGCGTCAGGCAGCTTGGGAAGGATCGCGGTGTGGTAAACCCCAAACAGGCTGCTGGTAAGATCCTCAACCCAGTCGACCAGGGCGGCGGAAAAGGCTGGGTCCGCCTGCTTGCCAGCCCAAAAGAAGGATGACGCCGTATCGGTCGCTTCGAATCGCAAAGGATGTTGAGAATTCAGGCCGGCAAACATCACTCCTCCATACGCTTCGCTGTGGAGACCATCCTTCCAGAAACTCACCGCCACCTGAGCCTGTATTTTGCTGGGCTTGAACAGGTTCTTCGCCTTCTCGTCCAGCCTGCGAAGGTCTGACTCGAGACGCAGTGATCCTTCGGGCGAAAGATACGCGTCGACAGAAGGCCGCGCTTCTTCGAAGAAGGGGAGCAGCTCCACGCGCGTATTCTGATAATAGATGTCCAGGCATTTCTGGCTTGTCCACGCTGTCGTGAAGATCGACTCCGAAGCGTACGGTTTCAGAACGCTCATCTCAGGGATGTGCAGGAGTGACTCGCCTCGCGACGCCGCGACTTTCAGGTGCGCGTGATCCGTTCCGATAGAAACGAGGAGGTAGTCGCCGATGTAGCCGAAAGCGACCTCAAGCTTGCGCGCCGCCAGCGCGTCGAAGTAGCCATCCGCGACAGCCTTGTCGCCGACTTCCTTCTCAAGCGCCGCGCGCCACTTCCCTTGCAACTCAGCGGGAACCAGACTGCCTGCCACAAACGTCCACGACTTAAAGGGCTTTCCTGCAACATCAAACGCGGCCTTTATCACAGTGGCGGGAAGCTTTGCCTCAAGGGAATCGATTTGTTGCTGGATCGCCACCTTCTGGGTGAGCACCTTGAATCCAAGCACGGTGGGAGGGACCTCCAGGGTCTTCAGATAAGGCGCCAGTTGCGGTAAGGCATCCGCCGTCCACATTCCCGATTTACCGTTGGACCCGGTGAGGCTCGCGATTTGACCTTTGAACTGTAGAAGCCGCGTCTCCTTCTGAAAGGCCTGCCAGGTCTCAAGTTTCGATGTGGCGCCTTCGGCGAAACTCAGGAAGAATTCGTTCCCCAACGCATCGCCGAGAATGTGTTTCAACCCTGCCCAACGGGGATCTGACAGGATGCCGGCCGCAACAACCGCGGGACTGGCAGTAGCGCTCGCCACGGCTGTGGACCCGGACGTCATGGGCGCGTAGAGATGCCTGAATTGGTCGGCGAGAGCCAAACCCATCTGCGCGGCAGCCACCGCTTTCCTCGTGAGCGCGTTCGAACGCAGGTTGGCAAATGCCTTGCTGTGAACAACATCCTGCCACGTCTTGCCCGCGTGATAACAGCCCACGTAAGCCTCCACATTCGCGGGAGTTTGACTCATAAACCCGAACGAATCGTCCAGGCCGGCTTGTGCCTGGGCTGGCGCCGGAGTGCTGCTGTCGCTGGTTACCGAAGCGGTTTTTTCACAGGAAGCCAGCAGGCCCATCATAAGCAAGGGCGCGGCAAGGCGAATCGGGGGAATGAGTTGAAAATTTTTCATAAGTAAGGGTTTCCGCAGACCATCTATAGGGGCTGGCCGGGAGATTGCGAGCAGGATCGCCTAAACCAGGTTTGCGTCTATTCTCTTACCTGGCCGGTACCGCGGATGATATACTTGTAGGTCGTAAGTTCCTCCAGGCCCATTGGCCCGCGCGCGTGCAATTTGTCCGTGCTGATCCCGATCTCGGCGCCGAAACCAAACTCGCCTCCATCCGTAAAGCGCGTTGAGGCATTCCAATACACAGTGGCGGAATCCACCCCGGTCAGAAATCGTTCAGCCGTTTGCTCGCGAGCGGTCACGATGCAGTCGCTGTGATGTGACCCATATCTCGCGATATGATCCATTGCGTCTTCGAGGCTACCCACGACCCGGGCGGCAATGATCATGTCCAGATACTCGGTCGTCCAGTCCTGCTCTGTGGCGGGCTTTATGGCCGGGCCGCCCAGCCGCATCGCTTCCGCGTCTCCACGAATCTCCACTCCTTCGTGGAGAAGCTCTTTGCCGACTTCCTCGAAAAAGCGCGGCGCGATGTCGCGATGCACGAGCACGGTCTCAAGGGCATTGCAGACTCCAGGGCGCTGCGTTTTCCCATTCATCACAATGCTGCGCGCCATTTCGATATCCGCGTCCTTGTCCACATACGCTATGCAGACGCCGTGGTAATGCTTGATCACCGGCATGCGCGCGTGCGCCACGACGGCTTCGATGAGCGCGCGCCCTCCTCTTGGCACAATGAGATCAATGTACTCGTCCATCGCAGCCATATGCCGCACGGCTTCCCGATCAGTAACGGGAACGAGAATAATACAATCTTCCGGAAGGCCAGCCCTCGCCGCGCCATGCCGGAGCGCGTCCGCGATCGCCATATTGGAATGAATTGATTCCGAACCTCCTCTCAGGATGGTCGAGTTGCCGGTCTTTGTACAGAGCACCGCCGCGTCGCTGGTCACGTTGGGTCGGGACTCGTAGATGATTCCTACCACGCCGATGGGCACGCGGACTTTCGATATGCGCAGACCGTTCGGGCGAACTCGTTCGTTGATGACGCTGCCCACCGGATCTTCAAGCATGGCCACATTCTCGATGCCCTCAGCCATCGCATTCAGGCGCTTCGCGTTCAGGCTCAGGCGATCCGTCATCGCGGCGGAGAGTCGATCCTCCGCAGCCTTCCGCAAATCCTCCTGATTCGCCTGCAATATCGCGTCGGAGCGCAGGCGCACCTCCGCCGCCATGAACCGCAGAGCCTCGTTCTTCCGGGCGGAAGACATGCCCGCCAGAGCGCGAGCCGCGGCGCGTGAGCGCTGGCCGAACTCCAGTATTGTTTCTTTTAAGGAGATCATGGGCGAGGCTCCCTCTTCCCGCGCGCGCTGGGAACTTCAACTCGGATGGAGGCGGAACGCCCGTGCGCGTCGAGTCCCTCCATGTCGCTGAACGCCTGAATCACAGGAAGGGACTTTGCCAGGGAGAGTTCGTCGAATCGTAGGACGCTCGTGCGGCGCTGAAATTGATCCACCGTGAGACCGCAGAAGGACTTGCCAGCACCTCCGGTAGGCAGCTCGTGGCTTGGACCCGCCACGAAGTCTCCACCCACAACCGGGGAGAACGGGCCAAGGAAAATCGCGCCCGCTGTGAAGATCGACCTCGCAATCTTCTCGTCATTCTTCGCCACGATGGAGAGGTGTTCCGGAGCAAATTCATTGGCAATGCGCGCCGCGTCCCCGATCTTCCCGACCAGGATGAGAAACAAGCCCTCGTCGAGAGCTTCCGCGAGGTGCGCGGATCTGCTAAGAAGCTTCGTCTGAATCGCCAACTGGCTTTCCACCTCCCTCAGCAGGCGTTCACAGTCCGTTACCAGCCCGACACTGCTGCCGCGCCCGTGTTCCGCCTGTGCCAGTAGATCAGCCGCAATCCATGACGCCCGCGCGGTCTTGTCGGCGATTACCATGATCTCACTCGGACCCGGGAGAAGATCAACGGCGACACGGCCGAATACCTGGCGTTTTGCCTCCACCACGTAGGCATTGCCAGGCCCAAAAATTTTCAGAACGGGAGCAACCATGGTCGTTCCGTACGCGAGGGCCGCGATCGCCTGCGCGCCGCCCGCCTTATAAATCTCGGTCGCTCCCGCGTACTGCAGCGCGTAGAGAAGGCGCGCGTTCAAACAGCCTGACGCGTCCGGCGGCGTCATCACCACGATCTGGGGAACTCCAGCGGCTGCCGCCAGCGTGACTGTCATGATGGCCGAGGAGACCAAAGGAGCCGTCCCACCTGGGACGTAAATTCCCACCCGTTGATATGGATCGAATCGCTCACCGACCTGAGCACCCTGTCGATTTTTCATCGACCACTCCTTGCGCAACCCTCGCTTTGCGAATGCGAGGACATTTGCGTGAGCGCCTGAAATGGCTTTCCTCGCCGAGTCCGGAACGTTCTGCTCCGCGATTTCGATCTCCTCCTGAGAGACTCTCAACTGCGCGCCATCCATGCGAGGCCCGCCAAACTTGCGCGTCAAGCGCAACAAACCGGCGTCACCTTGAGAGCGCACCTCCGCGATGATCCTCTTCACGGATTTCTCGACATTCGCCGCGGGCTCCGAAGCGCGATTGAGCTGCTTCAATGCTGCTTCGAAGCCAGCTTCGGCATAATTGAGGACTTTCACTTCGGAACTCTCGCCTTTTTCGACTTCGTTTTACCGCCGGCCGGGGAGCTGACGTCAGTCCGGTGCTCCACCTTCTCCACGGTACCCCGTTTGAAATATTCCTCTCTGAGGCGATCAAGAATCTCCTCTCTCCGGTCGTACAGCCGTTTGCGCTTGCGAGGCTTCACTCGGGATAACGCGTATGCCGTTATGAGGGGCAGTGAAATCGTGGAATCTACGTAGCAGACGACACAATCCGGCAGATTGCCCGGGTCGATTTTACCCCAGCTTACCGCCTCTCCCGGCGTGGCGCCACTAAGTCCGCCTGTGTCTGGACGGGCGTCCGTGCATTGCAGGAAATAGTCGTGCCCTCTCTCCGCGATGCCCATCACTTCCTGGATTTGCGGTTCAGTCTGCAGAATGAAATTTTTGGGTGATCCTCCACCCAGGATGAACACGCTCGATCTCGAACCTGCCGCCTTGGCCGCGTAAACGATGGCAGCCGTCTGGTTTACGTCCCGGTTCACATCGAACTGGAGGCGGGAGTCTCGCAGCGACATCGCTGCAACATTCATCCCGATGGAGCTGTCTCCGGGGGAACTCGTGAAAACAGGAACCCCGAACTGGAAGGCGGCGCTGAGCACGCTGGTTTCCTTAAGCCCCAGCTTCTTTTCGCGCTCGAAAACATACCTGCCGAGACGGAAATGGAATTCGTCCGTGCCCATCGTTTTCTGAAACTCCGGTTCCTGGATCACCTTTCTTACAAAAGCGTCCGTGTCCAGAAGGACGTCATAGGTGAAAAGCACATCGTATATGCGTATTACACCTTCATTGCGCAGGACGATGTCGTCCATGAAAGGAGAGCCCGCGTACATTTCCATCCCGAGCCCGAAATGAAGATCATGGTAGAGATTGGCTCCGGTGGACACGATCCAGTCCACAAAACCCGCTTTTAATAGAGGCACGATTGCGCTTTTTCCCAGGCCGGCGGGAGTGAGCGCCCCCGTAACGGACATGCCGACGAGGGAATCGCCGGTCAGCATCTTGTTCGAAAACAGCCGGCACCCTTCCGCAAGCCGCCCCCCGTTGTAGGCCTTAAACACGCCGTCAATGAGGTCGGCAACCCTCGCGTTGGGGCGGATCGACTCCGGTTGAAGAAGGGGAAATTTGTTTAGCGAACCCATGCCAGCACAGAATAAGAAAACGCCGGCGATTGCAATGAGGAAGCGGGCCGCCCCCGGCCATGCAGGAAGTCCGGCATGGGAGGTGCTAACTTGGAGCAGCGATGAAGCGTCGAGCACAAACAGAATCCCGAAAGTCCACGCAAACGAAGGCTGGCAAACGAACCTTACCATTGAGGACTGCCGTTTTTACCAGCCGTACAACGGGCGCTAGCGGATGTGTAACTAAAACTCCACGAATGACTTTTGAAGAATTCGAGAAGCAGGCGCGCCTCTTCGTTCTTGATGCGCTCGACGAGGAGGAATACTCCGGTTTCCAGGAAGCCCGCGTTCAATTTGGCGAGCGGGGTGAGACGCTCATAACGGAGTGCCGCGAGTTAAACAGCGTGTTTGCCCTAAGCCTCCGTCCCTGCGCGCCCCGGCCAGCCACGAAAGTCCGTCTCATGGCTCGAATCCGCCTAGCCATGAAGAAGGACGGTGGACACAGAGATTCCCCTCCCGAAGCGACTGAAACGTGTTGTTGACGTCGTAGCGACGGGCTGCTCGATAGAACCCGGGCTGGCGTGGCGCCGCATTTAAAGTTGCCGAGGCAAGCATGGATGGGCGACGTCCATCCGCGGCATCGCTTGCGAGGCAGTGAAGAATGCCCTGGGAGATGCGATGCTGCGTACATCGAAAAGCTCCAACCGAATGCCTGCTGGCAGGCGAAATACTCTGTATTGATGTCCCCATCGAAGAGGCCCGCCCCACAATCCTGCCCCACAGCGGCCACAAAGCCGAAGCCTGCGGCCAAACGCGTGTTCCTGGTGGATGATCACCCTACCTTTCGGCAAGGGCTAAAATTTATCGTCACTCAGAGTGGCGAGTTCGATGTTTGCGGCGAGGCGGACAGCGCGCCCATCGCGATCTCCGCGTGCAGGTCGCTCCACCCGGACGTAGTGATCGTTGACGTCTCCATGCCGGGAATGAACGGGATCGAGCTGATCAAGATGATCCTCGCGGAGATGCCCCGGATGCCGATCCTCGTCGTGTCGATGCACGACGAAACGCACTACGCCCTTCGCGCGTTAAAAGCTGGCGCCAAGGGCTACGTCATGAAGGCGGAAGCGATGACCTCTATCGAGAATGCTTTGCGCCAGGTAGCGGATGGAAAGATTTATGTCAGCCCAACCTTCGGCGAGCAGTTGATCTTCAAGGCGATCACCGCGATCGACGAGGGCATGGGTTCGCCCGTCGATCTGCTCTCTGATCGCGAACTCGAAGTGTTGGAAAAGCTCGGCGAAGGCCTGACGACGCGGGAAGTCGCCGATGATCTGCGCCTCAGCCCAAAAACCGTGGAAACGCACCGCGCGCATATCAAGGAAAAGCTCAAGTTCAAGGACGCCGCGTCGATGGTTCGTTTCGCGATAGATTGGGTGAACAGCGGCGGGAGCAATCAAACGGCTTCTGCCACATCGCAGGCGAAAGCGTGAGACGCCGCGCATTTCGCGCTTGTCCCTTGCCGTGCGCGGGCAATCATTTCTTATTCACCAAGCTTCCCCGCGGCCTCATCCAGCATCGCGTCAAGCTCCCTGGCTTTGAACGGTTTCAAAATGTGTTGGCTATATCCGGCCGCCATGCTCTGCGAGCGGTCGGCATCCGTCCCGTAGCCACTCATGGCAATTGCGTAGCGCGGCAAAGCAGAAGAGGTTTCGCGCAGCTTGTTAAGAAGCAACCATCCGTCTCCATCTGGCAGGCCGATGTCGCTGATCAGCACTTCACAAGCGGCCGCTGGGATTGCGGTGAGAGCTTCCTCCATGCTGCGCGGGGTGAGGACCGTGTGCCCGATCTGCTGAAGATAAAGTGTCAGCCATTTCAGCGTGTCGGGATGATTCTCGACGACAAAATTCGGAGGGGCCGGGCGGCGCTCATGATCGTGGCGACGGGGAGCCCATCAAGATGCTACGAGCGCGCCTTCTTCCGCGGCTCAGCCTTTCGTATGGCAGCTTTCTTGGTTGGATGCTCCTCTTCATCGTCCTCATCAAGGCTGGCAAGGTAGGCATCGTTCACTCCCTCGAACAGGCCATCAAGCAACGCCGCCATGGCCTGCTCCTCTTTTAAAATACCTTCACAGGCAGCAGCTATCTTCGTCTCACCGAGCGCCTTCGCGGTGAGTATGAGCGACTTGTAGCAGGCCATCTCAAAATGCTCCGTTGCGAAGTCGGCGATGGCGTTCTTCACGATGGTGTCCTTCGCCGCGGTCGTGACCATGCCTGCCGCGAGGTTGGCAAGCTTGCTCACACCTTCCTTCAACACAGGATGGCTCCCACCCAGCGATGCCAGCGCCTTTTCCATTTCAGTGGCGTGTCGTTTGGTTTCGCGGAGATGCTTGGTTAAAGCCGCCCGGGCTTTGGGCAATTTTTCAGCATCCACAATGTGTTTCTCCAATGTCGTGACGATGCCGACTTCCATTGCGTGGGCATCGCCAAGCCACTGAATGAACTGTTCTCTTTTGGTCATACCCTAGGTTCGGCGGATGACGCTCGGGAGGCTCTACTGAGAACAGCATCAGGATCAGCCACCTCCCTGATCGGGAGATTCCTGAGAAATGCTTTCTCTGAAAAGGGATGCGCTCACGGGCTGCCGCAATGGCGAAGGCTAGGTATGACCGCCGCGCCCATCGCCCAGCAGATCCCACTCACGCCGGAAGCGGTCGCTGATTGGCCAGATCTCGATGATGGCACGACCGAAATCGCCATCGACCTCGCGTATAAGCGGCTTGCTCTGGTGAATGCAGTTTTCTATGGGTCGCCGGGAGCCGGCGATCGTGGGTGGACGCTGATCGACGCCGGAGTGCCGGGCGCCATGGGCTTCATTGAACGCGCGGCGGCGAAGCGTTTCGGCGCTGGCGCCCGGCCCGCGGCGATTATCCTGACTCATGGGCATTTCGATCACGTGGGTTCGCTGGAGAGGCTCTCCGCCAAGTGGGACGTCGAAGTTTTCGCGCACACGCTCGAATTTCCTTATTTGAACGGCGCGGCGTCCTATCCGCCGCCCGATCCCAAGGTCGGCGGCGGCGTGATGCCGCTGCTCGCGCCGCTTTTCCCGCGCGCCCCCGTCGACGTTAGCGCGCGCCTGCGAGCGCTGCCAGCCGATGGATCCGTACCCACCATGCCAGGTTGGCGCTGGCTGCATACGCCTGGCCATTCTCCCGGCCATGTTTCCCTCTGGCGGGAGTCAGATCGCGCGATGATCGCTGGCGATGCCTTCATTACGACCAATCAAGAGTCCGCGTATTCTGTGCTGGTGCAGGAGCCGCAGATGCACGGGCCGCCGAAATACTTCACGCCGGACTGGGATGCGGCGCGCTCATCGGTGGAACAGCTTGCTACCTTGGACCCCGAACTCGTGGTTACCGGCCACGGACGCGCGATGCGAGGCGCTGAGATGCGAGACGCGCTGCGTCAACTTGCGCGCGATTTCGCCAGTGTCGCCGTCCCTGCCAACGGGCGCTACGTCGCCGCTCCGGCGCGGGCGGAAGACGGGACCGCATACCTTAACCCCTAAACAACCAACATATAGATCTATGAAAGCACTCGTCTGGCACGGTAAAGGCAGCGTCAGCGTCGATCAGGTTCCGGATCCCACGATCCACGAACCGGGCGACGTTATTATTAAAGTCACCTCCACCGCGATCTGCGGCTCGGATCTTCACCTCCTTGACGGCTACATGCCGACGATGGAAGACGGGGACATCATGGGCCACGAGCCTATGGGCGTCGTGGTCGAAGTTGGCAGGGCGGTGACGAAGCTCAAGAAGGGCGACCGCGTCGTCGTGCCTTTCAACATCGCATGCGGTTCGTGTTTCTTTTGCTCCAAGAATCTCTTCTCCTGCTGCGATAACACGAACCCCGACGCGGAAAAGGCCGCAAAGATGATGGGGCATGCGCCGGCTGGCCTCTTCGGCTATTCGCATCTCACCGGCGGCTACGCGGGCGGCCAGGCGGAATACCTGCGCGTGCCACATGCCGACGTTGGGCCCCAGAAGATCGAGTCGGACCTTCCGGATGAGAAGGTGCTCTTCCTGTCAGATATTCTTCCGACCGGCTGGATGGCAGCGGAGAATGCCGGCATCGAGCCGGGTGATACCGTTGCGGTTTGGGGCTGCGGGCCAGTCGGGCAGATGGCAATTCAAAGCGCGTGGATGCTGGGCGCGGGTCGCGTGATCGCGATCGATCGCGTGCCGGAGCGGCTCGCCATGGCGCGGACGCATGGCCGCGCGGAGACGATCAACTTCGCCGAAGTAGATGAAGTTTCCGACGTTCTCAACGAGTTGACGGAAGGTCGCGGGCCAGATCGGTGCATCGAAGCGGTAGGCGCTGAAGCGCACGAGACAGGCGGCGCGGACGCCGTTATCGACAAGGTGAAAGCCACCATGTTCCTCGCCACGGATCGCGCGCACGCCCTGCGGCAGGCGCTCTACTGCTGCCGCAAAGGCGGCACGGTCTCCGTGCCGGGGGTGTATGTCGGAATGGTGGATAAATTCCCGATGGGTCTTACGATGAACAAGGGCCTCACGATCAAGACAGGACAGACCCACACCCAACGCTACACGAAGCCGCTGCTGGAAAAGATCGAAGCGGGCGGACTCGATCCCTCCTTTGTCATCACCCACCAGCGGCCCCTCAGCGAAGCGCCGGAGCTTTACAAAAAGTTCCGCGATAAGGAGGACGGCTGCATCAAGGTCGTGCTGAAGCCCTGAGCGCCGGATTGATGAACAACCGATGCCGGGTGAGGAGCCGGTGACGATTGGGAGAGATCCGCATCGGCATCTCTGGATGGAACTACGGCCCATGGCGCGGACGCTTCTACCCGAAAGGCTGGCCACATCACCGGGAACTCGAATACGCCTCGCGCCAGGTAAGCTCCATCGAGATCAACGGCTCGTTCTATTCGCTTCAGCGACCGGAGAGCTACCAGCGATGGTATGATGCCACGCCGGAGGGCTTCCTCTTTTCTATCAAAGGGAGTCGCTTTATCACCCACATGAAACGGCTGAAGGATATTGAGACGCCATTGGCCAACTTCTTCGCCTCAGGTGTGCTCCGTCTTTATGAGAAGCTCGGCCCTTTTCTATGGCAACTGCCGCCCAGCTCCCGCTTCGATCCCGAGCGGCTCCGGCAGTTCTTTGACCTGCTGCCTCGCGACACCCGGGCGGCTGCCAGGTTGGCAGAGAAGCACGATGACCGCCTGCGCGGTCGCGCTTGGATGGAGACGGACCGTATCCGCCCGCTCCGCCACGCCATCGAGATTCGTCATCCCTCTTTTGAATCGCCGGACTTCATCTCGCTGCTGCGAGAGCACGACATAGCGATGGTCGTGGCCGACACAGCTGGCAAATGGCCGCTGATTGAGGACACGACAAGCAACTTCGTGTACGTCCGCCTTCACGGAGACCAGGAACTCTACGTCAGCGGCTACGGCTCCGAAGCGCTGGGGGCGTGGAGCCGGAAGGTCCGCGCCTTCGCGAAAGGGAAAGCCCCCGCCCGAGCGCGGTTGCTGGCTCGCCGACAAGTCGCAGAGGAGAAGGACGTGTTCGTTTATTTCGATAACGATGCCAAGGTGCATGCTCCTTTTGACGCGATGTCCCTCGCCCATCGGCTTCGGCTGGGAGCTGCTCCCACCGGCGCGCCGGACTTTTCCAAAATCAAGGAAGGGGCGAGGCTGGATTGGCCCGCGATTCGGCGACGCTGGCGGGGCCCGCATGACAGCGCGCAGATATGAAACAAACAGAGCTCTTCATTGGCAACGAGCAAGGCGGCATCCTCCGTGAGCCCTCGCTTGAGCTGTGGGGCGGTATCGAGTGTACGACGAACCGGGTCGGCGATCGCTTCTTTAGCCAGCTGCGGCGCGGCGGGCATTGGGACCGCATCGAAGATCTCGATCGCATCGCCGCGCTGGGTATTCGCGCGCTGCGCTATCCCCTCTTGTGGGAGGAACTCGCGCCCGAGCGCTCTCCGATTGATTGGGCATGGGCTGACGCGCGGATGGAACGGATGCGCGCGCTGGGGATTCGACCGATCATTGGACTAATCCATCACGGCAGCGGGCCTGGCGGAACGAGTCTTGTGGACCCGTTGTTTCCCGAAAAGCTCGCCCGATATGCCCGCGCGGTCGCGGAGCGGTATCCGTGGGTCGGAATGTGGACGCCCGTGAACGAGCCGCTCACCACAGCCCGCTTCGCCGGTCTTTATGGGCATTGGTTTCCGCATGGCCATGACGTGCTCACATTCGCCAGGTGCCTGCTGGGGCAAACGCGGGCGACGATCCTCGCCATGCGCGCCATTCGCGGCGTGAATCCAGCGGCCCGGCTTGTCCAGACCGAGGATCTGGGCGAGACGACGGCTACGCCCCGCGCGCAGGCGCAGGCGGATTTCGAGAATGAGAGGCGCTGGCTTTCTTTTGACCTGCTCACCGGCAAGTTGGAGCGGCGTGGCGAAATTGCGAGATGGTTGAATAGCGCGGGTATCCCACCGCGCGAGCTCGCAAGTATTATCGAGGACCCCTGCCCGCCGGATTTGCTCGGGATCAATCACTACATCACCAGCAGCCGCTATCTGGATGAAAACGTCGACGCGTATCCTCCGGAACGGCACGGCGGCAACGGTCGCATAGCGTACGCGGACGTTGAAGCCGTGCGCGCGCGGCCCGAAGGTTTCTGCGAACCCGAGCGGCTTCTGCGCGCCGCATGGGAGCGCTATGGAATTCCTCTCGCGATCACCGAGGCGCATCTCGGCTGCACCCGCGAGGAGCAGATGCGCTGGCTCTGGGAAATCTGGAATGCCGCCCGCGCTGCTCGCGGCGCGGGCGTGCCCGTCGCCGCTGTCACCGCATGGTCGCTACTTGGGGCGTATGATTGGGATTCGCTGCTGACACGCAGCGAAGGTCACTATGAGCCCGGCGCTTGGGACTTGCGCTCGCCCGAGCCCCGCCCGACCGCTCTTGCCCGCATGCTTAAAACCCTGGCGGCGGGCGCGACCCCGGCTGAACCCGCGGTTTTTTCAGAGCCCGGCTGGTGGCGGCGGCGCATTCGGATTCTGCGCTCGACGCAGAATGAAGATTTCGCCCCTCGTTCGCGCTCCGGCCTTGCTCTGAATCATGGCGGGGACGCGGCCGACGGCCGCGTTCTTCTAATTACCGGAGCGACCGGCACCCTCGGCCAGGCTTTCGCGCGCGTCTGCGACCGGCGAGGGCTTCCTTTCCGCCTGCTGAGCCGCGCCGAGTTGGACATTGCGGATGCGGAGTCCGCGCGCTCGGCGTTGCGGGCTCATCGCCCGTGGGCTGTCGTGAACGCGGCCGGCTTCGTCCGCGTGGATGAAGCTGGGCGTGAGCGCTACCTTTGCCTGCGGGAGAACGCCGCCGGCCCTGCCGTGCTCGCCGTCGCATGCCGCGAGCAAGGCAGCGCGTTGCTCACTTTTTCATCCGACCTCGTCTTCAACGGGGAAAAGCGCGCGCCCTACGTGGAAAGCGATCCCGTGGCGCCGCTCAACGTGTATGGCCACAGCAAAGCCGCTGCTGAGCGCCACGTCGCCGCTCTAAATCCTGCCGCGCTGATGGTGCGAACGAGCGCGTTCTTCGGTCCGTGGGACCGCTGGAACTTCATCGCTGCGACGCTGGAAAAGCTGCGCCGTAACGAACCCGTGATAGCTGCCGAAGACGCCCGCATTTCTCCGACTTACGTTCCCGATCTAGTCCACGCGGCGCTCGATCTGCTGATTGATGGCGAGCATGGCATTTGGCACCTGGCAAACGCGGGCGAGGTCTCATGGGCAGAGTTCGCGCGGGCCGCGGCCAGGCTCGCCGGATTGGACGCGTCACTTGTGCAGGGTTGTGAACAGGAGGCGCTCGGATTGTCGGAGCCGCGCCCGCTTTTTAGCGCGCTAGGCTCCGAACGCGGCGCGCTGCTGCCGTCGTGGGAGCACGCGCTCGGCCGCTGCCTCGCGGAGCGCGGTCACGATTCCGGAGTTGCGCAGCCTGAGCCCCGCCCGCGCGCCGAACGTGTGGCGTGAGTGGCCAGGGGTGATCGGCTGTGAGCCGTTTTTACTTATGACTTTCCCGCAGGTTTGCGCCTGCGGTTGATTTCCATGTCTGGGGCGGCGTGCCCGTTGGTAGAGCCATTCCCGGCGATGGCCGCGCTCAGGTGCTTATAGGTAGTAAGCGACTGCGCCACGACCTGGTCCATGTTGTAGTAGCGGTACGTTGCTAGCCGGCCAACGAAATGGACGTCCGGTGTTTCCTTCGCCAGTTCCTGGTATTGTTTATAGATCGCCGCATTTTCGGGCTTCGGAATCGGGTAATACGGATCACCGTCCGCCTGCGGGAACTCATAGACGATGCTCGTCTTTGGATGGCGCTGGCCCGTCAGGTATTTGAATTCCGTGATGCGCGTGAATGCGTACTCGTTCGGGTAGTTTACCACCGGCGCGGATTGAAAAACCTCCTGCTCATGCGTTTCATGTTTGAACTCGATGGACCGGTAGGGCAGCCGTCCATAGCGGCAATCGAAAAACTCATCGACTGGTCCTGTGTAGATCATCTTGCGATGGGGAATCATCTTCAGGACGTCCCGGTAATCGGTCTGCAACATGATGTGGATGTTCGGGTGATCCAGCATGTTCTCAAACATCCGTGTGAATCCGTGCAGCGGCATTGACTGATACGAATCGGTGAAATAGCGGCAATCGCGATTGAAGCGGGCTGGAACACGCGCCGCCACGGCAGCATCAAGTTCGCTCGGGTCGAGCCCCCACTGCTTGCGTGTGTATCCGCGAAAAAACTTCTTATAAAGGTCCTGGCCGACCTGGCTCACTACGGAATCTTCGCTGGTCACGATCGGGTCGCGCTTTTCCGCCACGGAGGCGAAGAACTCCGCGACGCCATTGGAATCAAGGTTCAGTCCGTAAAGTTGATTGATCGTTTCCAGGTTGATCGGGATTGGCACGAGCTGCCCTTCCACGCTCGCAAGCACACGGTGCTGGTAGTGCCGCCACTGGGTGAACCGTGAAAGGTAATCGAACACCTCTCGCGAGTTGGTATGGAAGATGTGCGGGCCATATTTGTGGATGAGAACACCTGCCGCGTCATGGCAATCGTATGCGTTGCCCCCGATATGATTGCGCTTGTCGATTAATAGAACCCGCTTTGCCGAGCCGCGCGCAAGCCGCTCTGCAAGCACGCTCCCGGCAAATCCCGCCCCGACGATGAGGTAATCAAATGCGAATCCAGCCATCACGCGACTTCCAGGCGCTGGCGCTTCCCGACGAGCGCGTCGGCGATGTGAGCTTCCATCCTCGCGACGATGGCCTCCCAGGAGTTGCGTTTCGCCAGTTGGATACCCCGGGCGATTTGTGCCGCGTCGGACGCGTGAATAGCCTTCTCACACATCGCGATGAATTCCCGATGCGACCTGGCAATGCTTACCACGTCGGAGAACTGCAGCACCACATCTTCCACCGCGGTCGAAACAATCGGCCGCGCGGTGGCCATGTATTCCAGCGCCTTCGTGGGATTGATAAATTCGGTCGCCTCGTTCATGGCGAATGGCATGAGGCAGACATCCAGCCCTTTCACGTAGGCGGGAAGCTCGTCGTAGTCGCGCCGGCCCAGGAAGCGCAGATTCGGATGCCGCGGAAACCGCGCGGTATCAACTTTGCAGGCCGGGCCGATGATGGCTACGCTCCACTCTGGATGCGCGGACGCGAGCGCCGAGACCAGTTCGTAGTCCATCCGCTCATCCACGACTCCAAAGTAGCCGAGACGCGGGCCGGGCAAGCTCGCGAGGTCCGCCGGGACGACGGTTTTCGCTCGGCGGGCCTTTCCGAAATGATTCACGTCAACACCACAGCCGTAGGAGTGGCAGTTGGCATTGTGTTCGCGCTTGGCTTTCCAAATCTTCGGTCCGCCAGCAAAAACCACGTCTGCGGTGAAGAGCAGTTCGCGTTCGCGCCTAACGAGTTCCGGGGCGCGCCGCGAAACTGCGAGAGTTGATCCATGCAGTCATACACGATCGCCTGTTCATTCATCTGACCGGCGAAAGCGGTCACGGCCATAGGGTCGTAAAACCACTGCACCGGTCGATGGAAGACAACGCCGAGCGGACCGGCAAGCGTTTCAAGCACGAGGCGCTTTTGCTCAGCGTCCAGCGTGGCGCGATCGGCAAGCATCGCGGGCGGAAACTCGGTGCGGAGCACGGTAAGATTTGGAATGCTTAACGACTCGCTTACCACCGCCCGCGGCTTCTTCAGACCTGCGACCGGCATTGCCTCCTCGACGAAAAGGATCGGATGGCGCTTCGCGAATCGGGAAAGGAACTGCTGTGGCCGCTGCCAAACCCAGTCCCAACGCAAATGGGAATGCACGAGAATGGAATAATCCAAGGCGATCCCCGCCCCTTCATCTACAAAATCGAGGGACATGTTGGAACGCCACATATTGGATCGGGCAGTCGTCAATTTGCGGGTTTGCTTTCGTCGAGTCGGCGAATGGGTTTGCATCATGCACAATGATCGGCTGCAACGCGGGAACTGCGGGTAAGGAGGCGCCCCTCACGATCCTCTAAGGCTGCTACGGACTCGTCGCGGAGCATTGCGGGGACACGACCCATCCTTTGTCGCCATGCGATTAAACCTCGCGACTTGTATGCGCGAACGCGTCTTTCTTCCACGCCCGGAGTATCCACGCCCCGATCGCCAACGCGCCTTCGTGAACGGCGTCGATTGGCTCAATCTTAATGGCGCGTGGGAGTTTTGCTTCGACGGCGAACGGCGTGGAATCGAGGAGCAGTGGTTTGCTCCCGGAGGGACACGTTGGGCGAGGCAGATCGTTGTGCCGTTTTGCTGGGAATCGCTGGCGGCATGGGGAGAAGCGGACGCGGCGGGCAACGACAACTTTGTCTCCTCATTCGTTTACCGCAATCCATTGGAAGTCACGCCTTTCAACTATCGCCATGCGGCGCGCTTTGAGGTTGGCTGGTATCGGCGCGCGATCGCGATTCCGCGGAACGAGCATTGGGAAGGCCGGCGTATCGTACTCACGATCGGCGCCGCCGATTTCTTTACCGATTGCTGGTGCAACGGAACCCATGTCGGCAGGCACGAGGGCGGCTACACGCCGTTTGAGTTCGACCTCACAGACACTTTGATACGCGGTCCCAATGGGGAACTGACGGCGGAACTCGTGATTCGCGTGGAGGATCCGATGGAGAACCGCGAACAGCCCGTGGGCAAACAATGGGGCTGGTATTCCAGCGTGAGCGGCATTTGGCAGACGGTGTTTCTAGAGCCGCGCGCGCGGGCCTGTATCGATCGCTTTGAGATCACTGCGGACATCGTGACCGAAGAAGTCGGCATGCTGGTTTTCGTGGAAGGTGGAACAGACCTGGCAGTCGAAATCACGTCGCCCGCGGGGGAAAAGCTTGCGCAAACATTTCCGGTCGCGAACAGGCAGGTCGAGTTCGGGATTCGGCTTCACCCCGCAATCCTGTGGGATCCGAACGACCCGAAGCTTTACCGGCTGAAGCTGACCCTCCGTGGTGAATCCGGTGACGACGTGGTGCATTCCTATTTCGGCATGCGTTCACTTTCGTCGGAGCGAGTCGAAGATTCGGACGCGCCGAGCGCGCTCATCTTTAATGGGAAGCCAATCTACCTGCGCGGCGCGCTCTACCAGAGCTATCACGTGGAAGGCATTTACACCGCTGGCGATGTCCAGGTGCTCCATGATGACATCCTTTTCGCCAAGCGGGCGGGGTTCGACATGCTGCGCGTGCATATCAAGATCGACGACCCGCTGTTGCTGCATGCCGCTGACACCCTTGGCATTTTGCTCATGGCAGACTTCCCTAACTTCGGCGAAGGCGGCGACACGCCGACTGGGCGGCGGCGCTTTGAGGAAATGATGCGCGCGGCCGTGGCCCGCGACTTCAATCACCCATCCATCATCGCGTGGTGTTTGTTCAATGAAACGTGGGGCTTTGGCGGGCAGGCCGAATTCGTCAAACTCATCAACCCCATGCCGCCGAGCGCGGGACCGGACGCGCTCGTCAGTGTCGAGGGCGCAAAGCTCGCGAATGAGATCGCCTTCGGCTGGGTCGAAGCGATGTGGCGGCTTGCCAAGGTGCTCGATCCCACCCGCCTCGTCGAAGACATGAGCGTCGTGGCCTGGGATCATCTCGCCTGCTACGGGCATCGAGCGACGGACGTGAATTCGTGGCACTTTTACACGGGCAGCTATGAAAAGGCGCGGGCGCACATCGAGGAAGTAGTGGAGAAGACCTATGCCGGCTCGACATTTAACTATTCCCCTGGCTTCCAGCAGGGCGCGCAGCCGCTAATCAATAGCGAATACGGCGGCGTCGGCGCGCTTGATGGCGATGTGGACACAAGCTGGTCGTTCAAGTTCCTCACGAATGAACTGCGCCGCCACCGCAAGCTATCCGCCTATATCTACACCGAGTTGCACGACGTCGAATGGGAGCGCAACGGGATGCTGAACTACGACCGAACGCCGAAAGAATTCGGCTACGATACAACCAGCGTGAATTGCGGCGACGTGCTTCCCATCGACGCCCCGCCGATCCAACGCTGCGCGCCCGGGCAGGAGCTGGCAATCGACATCTTCTCCTCCCATTTCTCGCGCCTGCCGCGCGAGAATGTGACCTTGCAATGGCGGCTCACCGGCATCGATTCTCTAGGCTGGATTCATGACGATCTCGCCTCCGGCGCGAAGCCGATTCCCTTTCGCGTGCATCGTGTCGAACTGGCGGAACGTATCGCTTTGCGCATGCCGGAGCGGACAATGCTCTGCGCGCTTCGGGTCAGCGCCGTTACGGGCCACGGAGCGCAAGTCGCCCAAAACTATGTGCAGTTTTTCATCGATGGCGGTCACCCGCATCAAGAGCAGGTCGACGGCCGGATGATCCTCCGCGCCGAGCCGGACACGTGGGACGCGGCGGAGTGGAGCGACGGCTTTTCCTCCCCCGCCGAGGCGCAGAAAAACGGCGTCTGCTACGGGAATGGCTCCGGTTTTTTCGAATGGACGTTTGCCGTCCCGGACGAACGTCTCCGCAATTGTTCGCGAATTCGGGTTTTGTGCGAGGCCTCAGCGCACCGCGAAGGGACGCCCCAGACAGATCCATTCACCCACCCGACCGTCTTCCGAATGGAGATCAACGGCGCCCGCGTCTATCAGCAGGTTCTCCCAAATCATCCCCACGACACGCGCGGGGCACTCTCGTACCTGCGTGGAGCGCAAGGAGCCTACGGTTACCTGGCCAGCGCAACTGTCGAAGGCGCGCTCCTCGGCGAAGTGCTTGCGCATTCTGATACCGGATCGCTGCGGCTGCGCTGCGCCGTGCCCGCCGACGTGACCGCCCGCGGCGGCTGCACCCTGTATGGCGGCGATAGCGGTCGCTATCCGCTGCCACTAACGGTGATCATCGAGGGATAGGTCGAGCCGCGGCGCAGAGCAGACGCGGCAGGAGGGCAGCGGCGTTCGCGAAAGTGGTCGGGCTGGAGGGATTTGAACCCTCGGCCTCCTCGTCCCGAACGAGGCGCTCTACCAAGCTGAGCCACAGCCCGAAGTTGAACCGCAATCCATTATGAGTGCATGGCCAGCAAAAGCAAGGAGCTTCATGGGGATGAGGCAAGAAAGCATTGATGTAATAACATCTGTAGCTACATTTGAAGGATGCCAATTGAACTGAAGGTACGAAAGGTCGGAAATTCCCTTGGCGTCGTGTTGAACAAGGAGGCGCTCGCTCTCCTCAAGGCGCGCGAGGGCGATACTCTCACGCTTACCGAGGCGCAGGATGGCGCGCGTCTCACGACTGCCAATCCTGATTTTGCCAGGACCATGGCGGTTTTTGCCTCGCTCAGCCAGAGGTACCGGAACACGTTGCGCGAACTGGCAAAGTGACGGAGCCATACTGGCTTACGCGCGAGGAATGCCTGGCGCTGCACGACATGATGCTGTCTCAATACGGCGGCGCTACCGGTTTGCGCGACGGAGGCCTGTTAGACTCGGCGCTCTCGCGACCAAAGCAGCTGTATGCATACGGCAAGCCCGCCCTTGCAAATCTTGCAGCCGCTTATACCGGTGGGATCATCAAGAATCATCCATTTCTGGATGGCAACAAAAGGACGGGTTTTATGGCGGGTGCAGGCTTTCTGGAACGAAACGGACTTGAGTTTTTCGCGAGCGAGGCGGAGGCCGCCCTCCACACCCTCGCTTTGGCAGCTGGTGATATGCCCGAGTCCAGCTATGCGAATTGGATGAGGTCCAACTCAAAGCGGAAGAGACGATAACATCATCCCGGCTTTCGGGGCGTGTTTCAACGATCCCAAAACAGCCCCTCCAAGCAGGCTAGATGAATCGAGTGTTTGGCAGGCTGGCGAGGACGGCTGGCGATTTACAACTGGAACAGAGAGAACTCCAACAGCTAACCCATTCGCCGCAGCGAACGGCTCCGGCCGTCGCTGACGCTGAGGACATTAGGCGCTTCTGCGCCTTGCCCTGACCAACGCGAAGGAGTATTCGTCTTCCATGTCATCCGTGATTCTCAAAGCCCATTACGACGGCGAGCACATTGTGCTCGACGAACCGTTCGAGCTTCTGCCGAACGCCTCTTTGGCTGTGACCGTGCTTTCACCGGCAACGCCAGAGCATGACAGCGAGCGCGCAGAGTGGGCGGCCCTCAGCGCGCAGAGTCTCGCGCGAGCTTACGGCGACGACGAACCCGAATACACGGTGGCCGACCTCCGGAGATGACCGAGGGCGATGTGGCTCTTACGCCACTCCCGCAGGCTGACGGACGCGCCAAGCTACGACCGGCGATTTTATTGCGCCAGATGCCACCGTTCGGCGACTGGCTCGTTTGCGGCGTCAGCACCCAACTCCGCCAGGAGGTGCGCCGCCACCGTCCCCTCAGGAGTCGAAGAAGAACGACGACTCGGCCTAGCCTAGTACTTGGGAACCGAAGGATCGATCTGGTCAGCCCAGGCCTCGATGCCGCCTTCCAGGTTCACGGCTTTGCTGAAACCTGCTTCACGCAGCAGTTTCAACGCCCGGCCACTCCGCGCTCCGCTCTTGCACTGAAGGACGATCTCGTCGGCGCTATCGAGCTCGCTCATGCGCGACGCAAGCTCCCCAAGTGGGATCAGTTTGGAACCGGGGATCCGTGAGATGTCATATTCAAACGGCTCGCGCACGTCGATCAGCACAAAAGGCTCTTTCGAATCGATTTTTGTTTTCAACTCCTGGACTGTCATAGTGGGCAGCGGTTCCTCGGCGGCTTCAGCAGCGGCAGCCTGTGGTATTCCACAGAATTGATCGTAGTCGATCAACTCAGTGATCGTTGGGTTTTCTCCACATACAGGGCATTTGGGGTCGCGACGCAGTTTCACCTCGCGGAATTTGAGCTGGAGAGCGTCGAATAGCACAAGACGGCCAATCAGCGAATTGCCGATCCCGATGATCAGCTTTATCGCTTCGATGGCTTGCATCACGCCGATGATGCCTGGCAACACACCCAAGACTCCACCTTCGGCGCAACTGGGTACAAGGCCTGGAGGCGGCGGCTCGGGAACCATGCACCGGTAGCAAGGTCCGCCGAGATGCGGCGCGAATACCGTGCATTGCCCCTCGAACCTGAAGATCGAGCCGTAGATATTGGGTTTCTTGAGGAACACTCCCACGTCGTTTGAAAGATAGCGGGTGGGGAAGTTGTCCGTGCCATCGATGATCACGTCGTAGTCCCGCGCGATTTCCATCGCGTTCTCGGCTCGGAACATCGTGTCGTAGAGATCAACCTGGACGTTTGGATTCACCTCGCGGATGCGATCACGAGCGGAGTTCAGCTTCTTGCGTCCGACATCCTTGGTTCCGTGCAGGATTTGGCGCTGCAAGTTCGAAAAATCGACGATATCGCCATCCACGAGGCCGAGCCGTCCCACGCCAGCGGCGGCCAGATAAAGAGCGATGGGCGATCCCAGCCCGCCCGTTCCAATGCACAAAACGGCGGAAGCTTTGATGCGCCGCTGCCCTTCCATCGTGACCTCCGGCATGATGAGGTGCCGTGAGTAGCGCGCAACTTCGTCGTTGCTGAACTCGATGCGAGCCAGCCTTGCAGGGTCAATGATGCTTTGAGCCATAAAAAGGGAGTGTTAAAGTAGCATGAGTTCGCTTTTTGCAAAGACGTTGAGACGGGCAATTTAGTCTTCGCCTCGACTGGGCGGCATTCGCATAATCGCCCGCGATGATGAATTACATCTGGCTGGGGATCATCCTGATCTCAGTGGTGGTGGGCGGCTTCACCGGGCGACTGCCGGACATGACGATCGGCGTGTTCGCGGCCGCCAAGGACGCGGTCGTCAGCATCGCGCTGCCGCTGGCTGGCGGAATGGCGGTGTGGCTCGGGATGATGCGGCTTGCCGAACAATCCGGCTTCGTGCAACTCCTTGCCCGTTTTCTGCGGCCGCTTATGAGCCGTCTTTTCCCTGACGTGCCTCCCGAACATCCCGCGATGGGATCCATGGTTCTGAGTGTCGCGGCGAACATGCTCGGTCTCGGAAACGCCGCGACTCCATTGGGGTTGCGAGCGATGTCGGACCTTGAGAGGTTGAATCCCCGGCCCGGGGTCGCAACCAACGCGATGTGCACCTTCCTGGCAATCTGCACCAGCTCCGTGCAGTTGCTGCCGACAACCGCCATCCTTATTTTTGTCGGCGCGGGTTCAAAGAACCCGACCGCGATCGTGAGTACCGCCTTTCTGGCCACCGCCTGCGCGGCGATCGCGGGCGTGACTTCCGCCAAACTGCTGGAAAGATTGAAGGTGTTTCGCCTGGCTGCTCCTGATCCATCCACCGTCGGCAACACCGCGCAAAACACACTCGGACAAATTGATCTTGAGAAGATCGCGCCAGCTCCGTTGACGAAAGCGGGTCGAGCCGCGATCGCGTGTTTTCTGGTTCTCTTTGGGATCTTCTTCGCAATCGCGGTTTTCCCGGAAAAAACCAACTCGCTGCTCGAATCTGCGCGCTCCGCGCTTCCCTCCACCACGACGAAGCTGGCAGTCCCCTCCCCCATCGCGCAGGGCGCGGGCCGAGGGATCATCATCCGCTCGCTGGACACCGTCTCGGTGCTTGCCGTGCCGTTTTTGCTCTCGTTCTTCCCGCTCTACGCGGCGTTGCGAGGAGTGAAAGTGTACGAGCAGTTTGTGGAAGGAGCTCGCGAGGCTTTCCCGGTGGTGCTGAAGATTGTCCCCTTTCTGGTGGCAATGCTCGCGGCCATTGCGATGCTGCGCGAGGCGGGAGTCATTAAACTGGTTTCTGACGCGCTGGCGCCCGCGCTCAACCTTGCGCGTTTTCCCGCGGACCTCATGCCCTTGGTGCTCATGCGACCGTTGAGCGGAGGCGCGACATTCGGCATTTTTGCCGAGCTGGTAAAGCGATTTGGGCCAGACAGCTTCACAAGCCGGCTTGCGGGGACGATCTACGGCAGCACAGAGACCACCTTCTACGTGCTCACTGTTTACTTTGGGTCAGTGGCGATAAAGCGCACCCGCCACGCTGTTCTCGCGGGCCTGATCGCGGATCTCAGTGGCGTGGTGGCGTCCACCTTTGTCTGCCACGCTGTATTCGCGCAATGATCGAGATATGAGAATCGACTAAGGCTTCGACGGCTCGACGTCTTTCAGACTGAGAAATCCAAACTCCTTCAAACACTCCTGGCCCCGGGGACTGATCGCAAAATCCACGAACGTTTTTGCGCCCATCGTCGGTTTGTCATCGACGATCATAAGCAGAGGATGCGCGAGCGGATACGCGCCGTTCGCGACATTCTTACTTGTCGCTTCCACCACCTTCCCGTCGTCTTGTTTTATCGAGAGAGCGAAAAGCGTCTTGCCGTCAGCCAGCGGGAGAGAGATTTGGGACATGGCTCCGGTGCCAGAAGCGACGCAGTTTTTTACTTCCTGGTCGTCCTTCACAACCTGGAAGCGACCCGATGAGGCTTTCTTCAGGTCGCCATAAAGCCACAGGGCAAATATCTCCCACTTCCCGTGTCCCTCTTCGAAATTGAAAAAAGAAATCTTTACGCGCGGGCCACCGACCTCGTCCCAAGTCGTGATCCTGCGTTCGTAGATCGCTCGCGCCTGCGCGCGGGTGAGCGAATGGACGCCGCCCTCCCATACGTCGCGCGAGACGACGAGTCCGATCGCCTGCTCGCCAAAGCGAATCTCGTTGAAGTTCACTTCAGGATAGCTGGAGCGATCTTCGGCGGAAATTAATCGGGTTGTAACGGCCAGGCGCGCCCGCCCTTCACCCAGGGCCTGCACGCATCCGGAGCTGCCTTCTTCTGAATCGATGTCCGTCTGAATGCCGCGTTCGGTAAGCAGTATATGAGCGGCCTCTTCGATTGGCTGACTGACCGCGACTGGCACAGCGATTGAGATGGCGTCGGCAGCGGACACCCGCAGGGCAATCGACCCCGAAATCATCATAAAAGCGGCGACAACGCCCTTAAAAATCGTCATGGCCCGCTACTATACACCACCGCGAGCAAGCGTCGCTCTCCGGCCCCTACTCCACGAACTCGAGTTCAACAGGCGCGGGGATGATGCCCGCCACGCTTGCGGCGCCGAGAAATTCATGGATCGCTCGGCGGCCAACGGGTCCATAATCCAGGGTAAGCTCGTTGACATACATCCCGATGAACTTGTCCGCGAGAGTCGTGTCCATATTCCGCGCCCATCCCATGGAATGACGCACTCCCTCGGCGCGATGCCGCAGCCCATATTCGATGCTTTCGCGAAGGATATCCGAAATCTGTTTTCGAACAGGAGGTGGAATGTCCTTCCGAATGACGTTTCCGCCCAGCGGCAAAGGGAGCTGGGTCTTCCCTTTCCACCACTCCCCTAAATCGAGAATTTTGGCGAAGCCTTCGCTGCGATAAGTCAACTGGCCTTCATGGATGATTAATCCGGCGTCGACTTTGCCAGAGAGAACGGTCTCGAAAATCTGATCAAATGGCACGTTGATGGAATTGCATTCACCCATGAAAAGACGCAGCGCGAGAGAAGCGCTCGTCATCGGACCGGGAACGGCGATGACACGTTTGCCAAGCCACGCGCGGACAGTCGCGTCGGAAGCAGCCTCTCCCGGGCCTTCTCCGGCTCTCGCCACAAGGAGCGGCCCGTAACCGTCTCCCATACTGGCTCCGCACGGGAGTAGCGCGTATTTCTCCAGCACATACGCGTAGGCGTGAATGGAAATGGCCGAAATGTGAAGCTCTCCGCGAATCGCTCGCTGGTTCAGGGTCTCGATATCCTGGAGGATGTGTTGAAACTGAAAGCCTTGTGTATCTATCAGGTTTTCCGCCAGCGCGTAGAACATGAACGCGTCGTCCGGATCAGGTGAGTGCCCTAAAGTATAAACCATGGGATAAGCGCGGTCCGCAGAGGAGACCTCCCCGCCGCTTGCGAAGAAGGTTGGGCAACGCGCGGGCTGTGTCAACCTTCCTCCTGGGTCAGAAGTGAATCCGGAGGAAACGCGCTACGTGGTACTTCTAGACTCCCTGTGGATTCCGCAAACACGGCTGTCAGAGCCGCTATAGCAGCGGGCCGCAGAAATGAGCTTGTTAGCAAATTTTCCAATAATCCGCCGGGTCTTTTCCCCCCGTCAAAGCTGGATTGAAATTTGAAATCCCTTGGATCACCTTTTCCACGGCGATTTCAACCTGACGCTGCACGTGTTCGGAAAGCTTCTCGCGGAACTTTTTCTGGAATTCGGCGGAGACCTTCGCGGTGAGAGGCTTGGGGACGGGCCGCTTATCCTCGTTCGCGGTTTCGATCCATTCGTCAATTACAACATCCAATGCCTTGAGTGCCTGCGGGACTGTGCGTCCGTCAGCAGAGCATCCCGGCAATTCCGGAACACTGGCAATAAACGCTCCGTCTTCATCGCTCCATGTGCAGTTAAAAGAGTACTTGTGACGCATACTTGGCTATTCCCTGGCTTTCTCCCGGAGTAGGATTTCTCTGACCTGTTTCACTTGGTAACGTTTGGCTTTGCGCCCTGAATCGGGCTGTAAATTGAGGATTTCTGGTATGCCCTGTTTACGGAAGATATGATGACTCCCTTTGATTTTGGGAGAAAATCCGAGGTACTCCAGCATCGCGCGAGGAAATATTAGCATCGGAGGTGCCACTTTCGACCGCTCCCTCGTTTTTTCATGTTTCCTCACGGAAAATGCGTTTCACGAATGCAAAAAGAATACGCTATTTCGCGTAATTTTGCCAATCTCAAAGCACGAAAAGAGTTCTGGCGGCGGGAAGCAGCAGACGCGACAAAGATGCGTGCTCGACTCTCCTGCGCAAGTTGTGAATGAATCCACGCATGCTGTGGATTGAAGAACTGGCGAAGAACGGAATAGGCCGTCACCGCTGGCTTGTCACAGGCGCTGCGGGGTTCATCGGCTCGCATCTTGTGGAGGCGCTCCTTTATCTGGATCAGCAGGTCACCGGCCTCGATAACTTCTCCAACGGGCGCCAGAGCAATCTTGACGAGATTCGCGCTTCCGTAGGCTCAGACAGGTGGGCGCGGTTTCATATGGAGCGCGGCGACATCCGCGATCCCGTCGTGTGCGGCAAGGCATGCGATGGGGCGCGCTTCATTCTCCACCAGGCCGCTGCAGGGTCGGTTCCGCGATCCATAGAAGACCCCGCTGCCTCTCACGAAAATAACGTCACCGGCTTTATAAACGTGCTTTGCGCCGCCAAAGCGGCCGGAGCGCGGCGTTTCGTTTACGCGTCCAGCGCTTCCGTTTACGGTGACAGCGAAGAACGGGTCAATTCGGAAGAGACCCTTGGGCGATGCCTGTCACCCTATGCCGCGACCAAAAGAGTGAACGAGCTGTACGCGGACGTCTTCTCCAGATGCTACGGACTTGAATGCGTTGGGCTCCGTTACTTCAATGTATTCGGACCTCGGCAGAACACGCAGGGCGCCTATGTGAACGTCATCCCGAAATGGGTGGCTGCGATGATGCGCGGTGAGCAGGTCTGCATCAATGGCGACGGGGAAACGAGTCGCGACTATTGCTACATCTCCAACGTCGTTCAGGCGAATTTGAGAGCCGCGCTCATGGATGACCGGTCGGCTGTGAACGACGTTTATAATGTGGCCACCGGCGTGCCGACGACCTTGAACCAGTTATTCCCGATGTTGAGAGATCGGCTGCTTTCCCACTACCCTCATCTCGAAACGTCACGCGCTGAATTTCGGGACTTCAGGGAGGGGGACTCCCGCTTCTCCTGCGGGGACATAGAAAAAGCAAGGACGCGCCTGGGCTACAATCCCGATTGCGGCATTGAGGAAGGATTAGATGAAACCGTAAAATGGTTTAGGGCTAATCTGGCGTGAACAGCGCAACCGTGCTCCTACCCCGCGCTGGCTTCAAGTGGTAGAGTGACGGACGAGAGATTCTCCACCGAAACGCGCCGGGCCCCAACAGCCCAGGGCAATCCAAGCTCGGAAAATAGCTTTCCGTGTTCGCGGGACGCAGCGACAGCTTCCGAGAGACCGGTGACATTGTATCCACCCTCGCTATCACTCCCGTACCGGCAACAATCACTCAGACCGATTGCATGAATGCCGCCTGACGAAAGCAGCATCCCGTTGGTGGAAAGCACGTAGCCACGACAATCTTGCAGCGAGGTTGCAGGGCGCGGCTGTTCCCCGGTCGCGAAAGCGGCAAACTGCCTGTGAGTCTTCTCCAGCAACTGCTCGAACGTGTCCGGGCCGTTTTCTTCGCACGGGAAGCTGCTTTCAAACAACGACCCATCTTGCGACACGCAAGCCCAGCCCTCGCTGCCGCGAACATGGAACGTGTATGGCGCCATTTGCTCTGTGGCATGCGTGACGGCTGCTGTGAACTCAACCCCGGAGTGAAATTGCCCCCGAAGACACGCCACGTCGTAGCTCTCGATCGGACGCGCGCGATAAAGTTCACCGGTTATTTCGAAAGGGATTCCGAAGTCTTCCATTCGTTCGCCCGCCATGTACATCGCGTTGTGAATCAGATGAGCCAGGGCATTGGTTGCCGGCCCGTCGAAGATCGGGGACGGGCCGAGCCACATTTTTCCCGCGGAGGCGTTCCGGGCATAATAAGGATCCAGTCGAGGCCAGCAGGCCCCAATCCGGATCTCCCTCAGTTGGCCGAGCCTGCCATCGACGATCGCCCGCTTCATCGTCTGCGCCCACCGGGAGTTGACCATCTGAAATCCCACTCCGACACGCTCGCTTCCGGGCTTCGCAATCAGCGCATTCAACTGCTGGATAAGCGGCACGGGCGGCTTTTCCAGGTAGATGAAGGCTTCGCGTTCCAAGCACGCGAGAGTCATCTCAAGGTGAAATGGGATCGGGACGGATATGACAAATACGTCGATCTCGGGCTCGCCGCGCATCATCTCGCGGTAATCGAGGTAACAGGCTGCCCCCTGGCCGGTGAGGCTCGATTGGAGATCTGGCAATGACCGCAACGCGGGATCCGCTACGGCTGCAAATCGCGCGAGTCCTTCCTTCTCCAAAGTTCGGATCACGTCCAGGTGGTATCCCCCAATGCCGGTTGCCCCGACCAGCGCGTAACGAAGGGGCGCTTTCATAGCGCGGAGCAATGCGGCCATTTCAGACGCTCACGGGATCTTGCGCGGGCGCGATGTGACGCTGTCGGCGCTGGATGTTTTGGTCGGCGCAATATATAACAGTCTCGGACGGGGCATTCGACCGCCCAGCTCAACATGTTCAGCGAATTATTCAGAAGAGGCAAGGACGCGGCTCTCGCTGAGGGCGCGCGCCTCTTTGTAAACAGCGGCAAATTCAGAAAGTACGGAACCATGAACACGCTCCAAATTGATACCGACAATAAAAAGATCACGTTTTCCATCGCCTTAAAAGGAGAGGATAAGCCAATAGACGGAGACGTCTCCTACCACTTGGAACCTGCCACAGGAATGATGGTCGCGGATTCCGCGCGCTTTTCAAGAGAATGGCTGACCGACGTTTTCAATGACTTCGTGCCGCCGGATAAAAGGCGGTTCGCCGTGCCCCCGTCCCTCGCGAAGGTCCTGGGACTATGAGCTGCCGACCGGGACGGCTCCGCCAGGACCGTTCCATCTTAGTGGGCTCCCTTGTCGGGCAGCGCGTCACCAATCAGGCTCAGGCAGTTGATTCCTGAGAGCCCAAAGCCAGCGCTGATGTTCGTCGAGGTGTCGAATTCATCAACCGGTTCGGCCACTTCGGGTCCTGTGTATCGCCTCACGGCATACGGCTCGGGCAGCACCTTTATCCCTCCACCCGCGCCCGATAAGAATTCCGCCCAGGCCCTCTCAGCAAGTTTCTCGTCCTTGCCCTTCCACGCGGCATAGGCTGTCAGCCGCGAGTGAGCCTGCGTGAGGTAGAGCCTGCCGAAATCCTTGCCAAATGCCGCCCGCTGCTCTTCCGCGCTGGCGTTATAGTAGCGGCAATAATCAAGCCAGGTCTTCGCGTACTCCGGGACATCCAGCAGCTCAAGCAGTTCAGCATTCACCTCGAAAGCGCCAAACGCCGCGCTGAGCGGAGACATGTAAAACTCGTCGTCCCGTTTGAAAAACCGGCCCGTCTCCGGATCGTAGCCACCGCCCCCGGAAAACCAGCCATGCGGGAGCGCGGCGATGCTTTTCATTCCCGTAATGAGCTTGTCCCTGAACTTCAGGTCTCCACTGCGCTCCCACTCGGTGAGCCACGCGGAAGCGACGGATGTCCATTCAATTCCGACCAGGAAGTTCATTGGGTAAGGTTTGCCAGTCGCGTCGGCGAGCTTCTGGGAGACCTTCCTTTCCACGGGCACTTCTCCCGCTTTCCGATCCGCGGTCAGCTCCTCTCGCATCAGATCCCCCACCCGCTCGTCCCCGGTGAGATAATAGAAGAATCTGCGGTTCTCCGCCGTGCTGACCCGCAGTTGCTTTGAACTGTCTCCCCAAGGCACCACGCCATGTCTCGTGCCAAGGCCGGCAAAGCGGCCAAGATGGTAAACATCAACTTCGCCCGTGTGCCGGGTCATCGCCTCCGCCAAGCGGAATATGTCCACCTTGCCTGTCCGCAGGAAACTGTACCAGAGCCAGATGTCCGTTGACTGCTCGGAGTTATCCCACGCGTAAGCCCCGACATCATACCTCCAGACGTGCCGGTCGAAATCGTATCGATGCATCACGTTCCCGTAATACCAGAAGCCATACCAGTGCCGCTGATCCACCTGCTTCTCATAGAAATTCACGAAAAAATCCATCTGGTCTTCGATCGCCGTTTTCGCTGGCGTCGAACGATCAGGCAGATTCCAGATCGCGCCTCCGAAAATTCCGGCGTCCTTATAATCCTGGGGCCGGCACACGAGCTGAGGCGGCGCTCGCAGTGTCCGCGCCATCCCGGCTATCTCCTGGTGGGAAGGTGTTGATGGGAGCGCCCACAACATCAGTTCGCTCGTCCGGGCGACACCCGTGGCCGTGGAATACCCGGGTTCGTAATCCTCATAGTTCATCGCCGCTCCCTGATTCTGCTTCTCAAAAGTATCCATGCCCATCGTGTCATGGTAGAAGCGCATATCCATCGGTCGCGCCTCCGGAGACCAGAGCCAGGCCGTGACCCGCGCTGTGTCTGTCGCCGCGTCGCGGATGTCCAACTGGCTGGGGAAGCTTTGCCAGAAGTTGCGTATGCCAAACGCGATCCCACCACTCGGCCCTCCGAGGTAGCCCAGGCCGTCAGCCCGCCGGCCGGTCATGCTGTTAAGCCAGGTAAATCCCTCCTTCGTTCGCTTGCGCGCTTCAAAGGCGTCGGAGGAAAGTTGGGCCAGGGTAAAATCGCCAAAAGCCGGGATGTAGTTCACCCCAGCTTTTACGCCGGGAGTCCACGAATCCAGCGGCGGTGTCTTTTGGCCAGCGATCTGTGCCTGCCGGACGGCGAGGCCGGGATCGGATTGCAAGCCGGTAAGGCCGCGGACAGACTCCCCCCACACTCCCCCTCCATCCGTGGCGAATCGCACGTGCCGATCATACAAGGCATCCTTCAAAGGCATCGAGAAACGGATGCCCAAGCCGCTAATAAAATCGCGCTCCGGATCACCATCGAAGATGATCGTATGCGCGATCCTGATGGCATCGCCGCCCGCGTAGAAGTACATCCGCACAGCGAAGGGGAGCCATTTCCTGCCATCCTGCCCGGCATGCTTTCCTTCTATTTTAATGACGGCCCGCGCGGGCCCTCTCTGCTCGATTACAACCGAGGCAATCTCTCCCCGGTAACTATTTTGTTGAACGGAACCTTCCGCGTCCAGATCGGGCGAACTGCGCGAACGGCATATCAATTCCCCGTCCGCCGCAAGCGTTTCGCCGTCTCGCGTGATGGACTCTATCAACGCGCTTCCCATCGTGGGAATACGGCATTGGATAACCCCGGTATCGACAGTGATCACACCCGCTTCTTCAGACACGGACACAGGCTTTTCTGGTTTGGCCGGGACGCCTTCTTCGAGATGCAACGGTCCGCCAACGCCCTCCCCCGCCGGAATCGCGTGCGCCGTCCACTTCAATGAACCATCGGGCCAGGAAGCCAGCGGCCACGTCTGAACCGGGATCACCCTGCCGTCCGCTCCAACCAGCGTGAACGACGCGCTACCCGAAACAACACCTCGCGGCCATGGCACTCCCCACGTTGTCCCCGGCGACCCGCCACCCGGGTTTTCAAGCCAATGCGCCTCGCGTCGAGCGACTTTTGATGGCAAGACCTCTTCGTGTATCATCCCCGCCATCGAAGGACTGGGCTACCCGTTTGTGATGGGGCTCACGCGTGATCTCGCAATGGACGGGCCGAATGGCGAGTTGATGAAAGCCCTAAAAACGCACTTGAAAACCATATTGGTTCCCGGCGTTTGCATAGACGCGAATACAGGCGGTTGGAATCTCTCCTCCAGCAGTTCCACCACCTGGCTTAGCAAGGTGTATTTCAACCAGTTCATCGCTGAAAATGTTCTGGGCGTGAAGAGCGACGTTACCGGCCACACTGCGGATTCGGCGCACTATGCTTATGAAGTTCTGGGCGCGCCAGCCGTCGGTTGGACCGATCAGATCTACACCAGTTCCCACATCGCTTATGGCTGCCGGCATTACCCGCGTGGCGTTACCAGCGCTCTCTGGTGGCTGTGGCCGCAGAGCCTTTGATCCGCGATTTTTTCGACCGCCAATGCGCCTCACGTCAAGGAAGCGTCCCCGCAGCCAGCCGCGAGGCGAGACACAGCGTCAGGAGGAGGAATAAAGGAACGATCAGAGCAGGTTTGTGTGGGAGCTTCATTGGAGGGAGTTTTAACGTTGCCTTTGCTGCGCCATCATCCGATCTTCTTGGGAATTCCCTCCTTGGGCAATGTCTGAAAAGCCCCTTTTGGGCCGTTCACGGTTCGCGGCTCTTTTCATAAGGCAAACTCCCCCGGAGGAACGATTAGAGCCTCTACCCCCATACTCAGCCCCAAACCTCCAATGAAACGCTTCGTTTACTGCCTCTTTCCCCTCGCCTTTTTGACCCTCGTCACCGCGTCGATTGCGGCTCCCGCAGCCAGTCAATCCGCCAGGATCCTCAGGGAAGGAATGGCAAAATACGAACCGGTGGCCGCGTCGAACCTGCCGGGTGGCAGCTCGGCTAAACTGTATTCGGGCGTGGTCAGCGGCAGCACTTTCGACCTGTTCGTTCGCGAGTTGAGCGCGCAGTCGCTGACGGTGGAACTGGGATTCATTGACACACAAAGCAAAGGCCCGCAGGAGCATACCTTCTCCGTTTCCGCCAACGGGAGTCCGCTCGATGCCAATCTGGATGTGTGGAGCAAGGCGGGGGGGCGTTTCAAGCCTTGGGTGATGAAGACCACCCTGAACCACCAGGGAGGGTCTCTTGCCATCCAATTCGCCGGGCTGCAGACATCCGCGTTTGTCAGTTACCTGCGCATTAGCGACGCCAGCGGAAAACAACTGGCCTTTGGGACAGCGGAAGATTGGAAAAAGTCCGAGCGCCTCACACTGCTTGATTCCCGTTCGCGCCCATTCCACCACGTGGAGGTGGGCAGTGTGCCTTTCTTCGACGTAGATCATAGTCCTGTGGGCGCCTGGTCCACTTTCATCTACGGCATGGAAGCCAGTGGCGGAGTCCAGGTCTGCAAGCAGCCGGGCGGAGACGGAACTCTGGTTCCAGATCAGGGTGTCATCATCGCGGTTAAAAACGGAACGACAGAGCGCGTGATGCCCTTCACCTCAAATCAGAAAGCAATGCCCGCGGGGTCGTTGATCCGGGACACTGAGGTCACGAGAAAACTCGGGGCCTGCACGGACGCATGGAGCATCCCCATGGGCGTGACATGGACGCACTACACCCCTGTCTGGGCCATGAAAGATTGGGATAAATCCTCCCCTGACGAAAAGAGGCGTTTTGTCCTGCCTGTAACCTGGATGCAATATCGGATCGATAACCGTTCCGGCAAAGAGGAGACGCAACTCCTCTTCAGCCTCCAGCAAGCCGCGGAGCGCGCTCAAGGTTTGAACGGTCTGGATGGCTACGTGGTTGATCACGACAGCACCATCGCGGTGAAGACTGGTGACGCCGAACTTCTGACGGCGGCCCAGGTAAAGCAGGACTTTGGTTTGGATGGCGCGACCTCCGCCTTCCGCATCCATGTGCCCGCGGGCGCCGAAAAGACCGTCACCTTCTACATCGCCCATTACAAACCTGGCGTCGAAAGTGAACTGGAGAACAAGCCGCTGAAGCTCATGTACGACGTCTTGTATAAAGACCTCAACGACATCTTTAAAACGGCGGAGGACAGCATGGACACAGCCATTGCCCGCTGCGCCGAGATGGACAAAAAGCTGGCGGACTGCGGACAGGATGAGGAAAGGAAGTTTCTCGCCGCCGATACCCTTCACTCCTACCAATACAACACTGCATTCCACGCCACGGAAAAGATGGAGCCGGTGTGGACGGTGATTGAGGGCGAGTGCTCCTGCATCAACACTTTCGACCTGACGGTTGACCATGTCTTTTACGAGCTGGCCATGCATCCGTGGACCGTTCGCAACGAACTGGATCATTTCACGTGGCCGTTCTCCTACGTCGATGAACTCTCGCTGCCGGGTCAGACCCAGCGGTTTCCGGGAGGAATTGGGTTCTGTCACGACATGGGTTCAAGGCTGGCGTTTTCGACGCATGAAAAAGGCGCGCGTTACTCGACGCTCATGACGCAGGAGGAACTGCAGAATTGGATCATCTGCGCGGCGCTATACTGGAAAGCTTCAGGCGACAACGCGTGGCTGGAAAAGAACAAGGATGTTTTCAACCAGGCGTTCAAGTCGATGCAATTGCGGGACGACCTGGATCCCGCGAAACGTGACGGGATCACCACCTACGTTTCCAACCTGGGAATAAAGAAAGGCGAGATCACTACCTACGACGCGATGGACGCTTCGCTGGTGCATCCCATCGACAGCCTCTACATCACGGTGAAGTCCTTCGCGTGCTACACCATGCTGAAGCCCGTATTTCAGCAGCTTGGAGAAACATCCCAAGCCGATGAGGCTGGCAAAGCGGAGGCCTACACCGTGAAAGGCCTTCTGTCGCATTGGGACCCCGCTCACCAGTCCTTCCCCGCGACTTTTGATGGCAAGACCTCTTCGTGTATCATCCCCGCGATCGAAGGACTGGGCTACCCGTTTGTGATGGGTCTCACGCGTGATGTCGCAATGGACGGGCCGAATGGCGAACTGATGAAAGCCCTGAAGACTCACTTGAACACCATATTGGTTCCCGGCGTTTGCATAGACGCAAATACAGGCGGTTGGAATCTCTCCTCCAGCAGCTCCACCACCTGGCTTAGCAAGGTGTACTTCAACCAGTTCATCGCCGAAA
>CAWHEP010000010.1:0-368895 GCA_963828525.1 uncultured Verrucomicrobiae bacterium | reverse complement strand
TTCACCAATTTCGACAGCTTTAAGAAGTTCATGCCGGAAAATGCCTGGTGGCCGCGCAACGACCTGTGGAACCGCCATTACTTTGGCCCCTGGGCCAATAATGCGGCGCCGGATCATTACTTCAAGGATGTCAATCGCCGATACGGCAAATCGGGGGGAATCGAAGAGTTTTGCGTCAAAGCGCAGCTACTGAACATCGAGACGATGAAGGCGATGTTCGAAGGCTGGCTCGACCACAGCGATAAAGACGCTGCCGGCATCATTATTTGGATGAGCCAGTCGGCTTATCCGTCCATGGTCTGGCAGACCTATGATTATTATTTCGATCTAACCGGCGCTTATTGGGGAGCCAAGTCGGCCTGTGAACCGGTTCATATTTATTGGAATGAAAACGATGATCGGATTCGCGTGGCCAATACTTCGGGAAAAAACGTCACTGGGTTGGTGGCCGAGGCTTTCCTCTATAACTTGGACGGCGCCCGGAAGTTCGAAAGAAAGTCCTCTGCTTTTACATCCCCTTCCAACGCCGTTGCCAACTGCTTTACGCTCACCTATCCGACCGATTTGAGTCCCGCGCATTTCCTTCGGCTTCGATTGACGGACAGTTCAGGCAGGCTTGTCTCCGAAAACTTCTACTGGCGCGGCACTGTAGATTTGAATTTCAAGGCGCTTAATTCACTCAAACAAGTAAATCTAGGGCTAAATTCTCATCTGTCACAGGAGAATGGTCAGGACCTTATGACCGCTACAATAACCAATCCTGCAGACTCACAGACCGTTGCTTTCGCCATCCGTCCGATGCTCGTTAAATTCAGCACGGGTCGTCAAATCCTGCCGGTTTATACCAGCGACGGGTATTTTTCGCTGATGCCCGGGGAGAGCAAGCAGATCACCTTCCGTTTCGATCCCGCGCTCGCCGGAACCGAAGCTCCCAAGGTCCAGCTCGAGTGTTATAATAACATGACCAAGAATGTGGTCCCTGATACCGCTTCTGTTCTGACGGGTGACCTGGCGCAAGATAAACCGGTAACGGCGTCCTCGAACGATAATGCTGCCGATGGTTCTGGCGCGGTCGCAGATGGCGATTCTGCCACGCGCTGGGCTTCTGGCACGGGGAAGCCGGATCCTCAATGGATTACGGTCGATCTCAGAAAGAGCCAATTTATCAACCGGGTCAAACTAACCTGGGAAAAGGCCTATGCCAAAAGCTACCAGTTGCAGGTTTCGGGCGATGGCCTCAAGTGGACAGACATTTATCAAACCAGCGCCGGAAAAGGCGGGGTCGAAGATCTCACCGGCCTAAATGGACAAGGCCGCTATGTTCGCATGTACGGAACCGAGCGGGCCACAAACGCCGGTTATTCGCTTTATGAACTTGAAGTTTACGGGCCCGGACAACCTTCCAAATTGTAATCAAAACACGAAGACCTTGGCCCAGGGTTCCAACTACGTGATTCAGCTCAAGCTTTATGAAAAAATTCCTTCACGTCGTCACCTTGGTCTTGATCTCCGTCACAGGGGCCTTTGCCCAGCAGGATGATGGTAAGAATCCGGTTGTTGATTCAGCCGATTGGCGCCCTGCGTCATCGGCCCATCTTCCATCTCCTGGGAGTTTGACGTTACCCCCCGCGGACACGAATGGTAGGATTTCGCTAGATGGCGCCGGCTGGCAATTACAAAACACAATCTTTCTGACCAATGCTCACGATGATGCCACCTCCATCTCAAGTAGTTCTTATCCAGCAAACGGATGGCTACCCGCCACGGTTCCGGGAACGGTTCTGGCCAACTATTTAGCGGATTGGCTGATACCAGACCCGAACTTCGGCGCGATGGACAACTCATCTCGGGCGATTTTTTCAGAATGACTTCTGGTATCGCAAGAGCGAGGAGCAAGGGAAAACAAGGCTCAACATTCAGCTCCAAAACACAACCTCCAGCATCGCCCTGATGGCATGCGTGAAGGTGGTCAGGGCGAATGCCTCCACTGAACGCGTTTTGCCAATCATTTATGATGACAACTACGTGACCCTGCTTCCTCACGAGAAGAAATTACTACATGCGGAGTTCGACTCGGCGCTCCTGAAAGGAAGTCAACCCTCCGTTCTGCTGGATGGATGAAATGTTCCAGCTTCGAAGTTATAACTCACCTCTACGGTTCTAGCCTGTGCCACCGGCAGGGGCAGCTTCTCTCTCCTCCGATCCTGGATCAGTCTGAGGGTTTCTTTGACCGCATTGACGACGAATGCATGTTTGTTCATCAGCATACAGTCCGTGATTTTGGCTGTTTCTTGATGAGTGTCCTCAATCGAATTGTTTCCGCGAACGCGGCGCTCGGGCGATCCCCAACGATTTGCTTTGAACGCGCAAGCGCCGCTCTGGCAGGTTTTTGAAACCGTCCCATCGGGACTTTCAGCAACCCCCCCAAAACTCATGCGTCCAAATATCCGCCACATTCTTGTTCTCGCCGGCAGCCTCGCAGGCGCTGCCCAGCTCGCTTCAGCCGAGCCCGCTCCGCTGACTTCGTTCGTGGATCCGTTCATTGGCACCAATCCAAACCCATTCACCAAGATAGGTTATGCCTTCGATACCGGGAATGTGTTCCCAGGAGCAGTTTGTCCCCGAGGGTTGCTTGCCTGGAGTCCAGACACCACTCACTGCAACAATATCGCTGGCGGATACTGGTACCCTGACGACAAGATCGAGGGCTTCAGCCTCACGCATTTTAGCGGGAGAGGCAGGGTCTGTCTTAAAGACATCGCTTTCGTGCCTCTGCTGCAGCCCGTCGTGGCGTCCCCGGGCGCGGCCTGGGAGCAATATGCCTCCCCTTTCTCTCATAAGAACGAGAGCGCCGCTCCAGGTTACTATCAGGTCAAGTTCGACAACGGTATTCAGACTGAGTTGACAGCCACTCCCCGAACGGGGTTGGCGCGCTTTACCTTCCCAGCTCAATCCACCTCCACTCTCTTGATTCGCGCCGATGGCGCCGTCTCCGTAAACGGCAGCGAAGTCTCAGGGCATGCGAGCAAGCTATACTTCGTCGCAGATTTTTCAACGCCCTTCACTTCGGCAAAGACTTGGGATGGGGACAAGATCAGTGACGCAAGCAGCGCGAAAGGCGGCGCGATCCTCACGTTCGACACCTCCAAAGGCCTGGCGCTGTTGGCGCGAGCAGGCATCTCTTACACCAGCGTGGACAACGCGCGCGACAACCTGAAGCGGGAAGCGAGCGGATGGGACTTTGCGGCCGAGCGCGAAAAGGCAGTGGCGCTATGGAACAAGCAGCTTTCCTGCATCACCGTGGAAGGGGGCTCGGACGACGCGAAAAAGGTGTTCTACACCGCTCTATACCATTGCTCCATGCATCCCAACATCCTGGAGGATGCCAACGGGCAGTTTCTCGGCATCGACTCGAAAGTGCATTCCGTTACGCCAGGCCATCAACATCAATACCAGAACATTCCGGCGTGGGATCAGCATCGGTCTTACTCCCCGCTGATGGCGATCATGGCGAGCGGCGAGACCAGCGATGTCATGCAATCCCTCGTGAATTACGCCCAAGAGGACGCGAGCGCTCGTCCGAACGGCGGCGGAATGCCTCGTTGGGAACAGATGAATACAAATTCCGGTGGCATGGTGGGGGATGGCGACTGTTCCATCATCGCGACGTTGTACGCTTTTGGAGTTACGCGCTTTGACGTAAAGGCGGCATGGGAGTCGATGGACAAAGGCGCTTCGCAGCCCGGTGTCACCTCCGACGGGCATAAAGTAAGGGGAGGCCTGGAACAATACATGAGCCTCGGATACGTGCCCGAGTCCGCCGCGGTGACCCTGGAGTACGCCACCGATGACTTTGCCCTTTCTCAGATGGCGGCAAGCCTCGGTTTCAAGGACAAGCAGATGGCGTATCTTAAACGCGCCCAGAATTGGAAAAACTTATTCAACCCCGAAACAGGTTACATCCAGCCGCGGCTGGCGGACGGAAAGTGGGTGGAAAAGTTCGCTCCCAGAGGCGGAAAAGGCTTTATCGAAGGCAGCGCCGCGCAGTATTTCTGGCTGGTCAATTTTAACTACCGGGGCCTCATTGACAAAATGGGCGGCAATGAGAAAGCCATCGAACGGCTCGATCACTTCTTCACGAAGACTAACGCCGGGATGAGTTCGGAATTTGCTTACATGGGCAACGAACCAGATGAAGAAACCCCCTGGGTTTATGATTTCGCCGGCGCCCCAGCGAAAACGCAGGCGATTGTTCGCCGCGTCCAGAACGAGCTATTTACCACGCTGCCTAGCGGGATTCCAGGCAATGACGACGCCGGCGCGCTCTCCTCTTGGTACATCTTTTCAGCGCTGGGCATTTATCCGGTTATTCCCGGCGTGGCGGGATTCGTTGTTGGCAGCCCGGTTTTTCCGAAAGCCACTCTTCACATGGACGGCGGTAAGACTATCGAGTTCATCGGTCACAACGCCGCTCCCGGGAGCCCATATGTCCAGAGCTTGAAGATCAACGGCCAGGCTCACGCGAGTCCCTGGATTCCGTGGTTGCTCATCTCAAATGGAGGGGCGCTCGATTTCGATCTAGGTGATAAACCTTCCCAATGGGGAAGCGATCCCAAGGTAGCGCCGCCCTCCTTCGATAGCGCCTCCGCTCAATAGAACGCGTCAGCGCGATATTTGCAGGCGGATGAACTGGCTGGGGGCCACGCTCATCGGCGTCGTCATTCGCACCGTTGTGGTTCCTGACGTTTCGACGACGTCGGCGCCGCGACTCCAGGCGCCGGCGCTGTAGGCGGACACCGTTGCCCAGTTCGAACCGGAGAGATCCGGAGACGCTTGCACGGTGTAGGTGATGTCCGACGCCGTAGGGTTCCGCGCGAAGCTGAGCGCCAGATAGTCCGTTCCCGATAGCGAGACAGTGGCACAAGCGGGCAGCGCCCCGGCAGAAGCCACGTAGGGATTAACCCCCAGCGCGTAGGCCAGCAAATTCGGGATGTTCGCCTGGTTGTTGATCACCAGATCGCCACTGATGGCGGCATTATTCGCGTCCGCGCCGAACACATTGAATCGCCAGCCATCGAGCGGCTTGTCGTGGATCGTAACCGTCGCCGAGCTGTTGCTACCAATGGTGTAGCCGCTCCCTGACGCAAGCGTTACGACAACAGTTTGATCGCCATCGGAAACATTGTTGGAGACTGGCGTTACATTGATGGACGCGGAGCTTGTCCCCGAGAGGATCAGGGCCGGACTCGCGCCGATCGTATAGCGGCTCCCGTTCGCCGCTGTGCCGGCGATGGAGTAGTTTATCGCCACTGCCCCGCTTCCTGATTGAGAGAGAGTAAACACGCCAGGAGTCGCGCCCAGTTCGAACGCGTCAGCGGTTTGCGCGGTGACGGTGACGACAGGTGTGGGGAGAGGCACCGGCGCGACTGTCACGCTGACGTTGTCGAACGTGGAGGTGTTTAGCGTGTAGGTGTTGTGCGCCGTGACTGCCAGGCCTGCGAGGAGGGGCTGAGTCATAGCCACAGAAACGCTTCCCTGCGGCATCCACGCGCTGCCATCAACTGACTGGAATCCGCTGATGACACCGCCGCTTCGCGTCAGCTTCAGCCATCGCGACGCGCCAGCCGGGCTGCCGCTGTTATAACTAGTCGAGCCGCCGCCCTGTGACCTCCACTGGAATTCGCCGCCATTACTTCCGGTGAGAAGGAGCATCACGTTGGCGGATCCGGGCGTGGTATCCTGCCTCAGCATGATGCCAGCCTTCGTCCACGGGTCCGTGGCGCCCACGCTGGTCACCCGGGCGGTAATCGATCCATCCCCCGCGAGCGTCTGCCAGACAAACTGGAATTGATCCTGTTGGGCGAAAATATCGCTCCCGGCGCCCTGCACATAAAACACGCCGGACGCAAACGAAGACGTTCCCGTAAGCGCCGGAGAGCCAACATCACCGCTGACCCACGGAGACGGCACCGGAGAAGTTGGTGTGGGTGTGGGTGTGGGCGTGGGTGTGGGCGTGGGTGTGGGTGTGGGTGTGGGCGTGGGTGTGGGCGTGGGTGTGGGTGTGGGTGTGGGCGTGGGCGTGGGTGTGGGTGTGGGTGTGGGTGTGGGTGTGGGTGTGGGTGTGGGTGTGGGTGTGGGTGTGGGTGTGGGCGTGGGTGTGGGTGTGGGCGTGGGTGTGGGTGTGGGTGTGGGTGTGGGTGTGGGTGTGGGTGTGGGTGTGGGCGTGGGCGTGGGCGTGGGCGTGGGCGTGGGCGTGGGCGTGGGTGTGGGCGTGGGTGTTTGTGTTTGTGTTTGCAGGTTCAGCACGTCGTTTGAAACCATGAGAGAGCGCGCATCTGCTGGGGTCACAGAGGCGGCGCATCCGTCGAACGTCACACCATCGATGTGCCGGAGGTAATATCCCCAAGCCGGAAGAGTTCCGAAATCAGTGTATTCAGGATACTGCTGGTCAACGCCGTCGTATTCAGGAGGCGTCCCGGGCACAGTAGTTACACCGCCATCACAAATCAGGTTAACGTTATGGAACAGCAGGTTGTAAAGCTTCGACGTTACCCCATTCTCCACGTAGCCCGTGATCGCCGAACCAAGGTTGTTCTCGCTGTGGTCGCCTGAGATTGTCTCAAACTTGACCGTGCCGACGGTCGGGAATTTGTGTGAATAGCCATAGGATAAAACCCCTCGATCTCCCATGAGCATGAACAGGGGGTCAGCGGTCTGGTAGGTCTTTATCCTCCTCAGCGTGAGATTGTACGTGGTCGCTCCGTCCACTGTTTCGACGGAGATGCCGCTGCGCCCGCAGTTTTTGATACTCATATCCTGGACGAGGATATTCATGAAACTTCCGTAGCTGACGGTTCCAAACTTTATCCCGTTCGCGTAGGAGGAAGCTCCGCTGCAGTCCCGCGCTACCAGGTTCACCACACCGCGAGAAACGCCGCTCTTAAAGCAAAACGCGTCATCCTCCGTGAAAATACTGCATCGCTCCACGAGAGTGTTGCTGCAGTCGACCACATCGATTCCGTCCCGGTTGGGACTTGCGGTGTCGTAGAGCGAAACGTCCTGGATCGTGACGTTATCGCATTCCAGAGGCCGTATGTGCCACCCCGCTCCCTGGGTGACGTAGAGATTGCGCACCGTAATGTTGCTGCCGGCATTCAGGGATAGAATGTTCGCGCCTGTTGCATAGGCGTTGCCAAGGCTATTCCCATCCAGCGCCCCTCCTCCATCCACTGTGAGGTTATTTGCCGCGTTGGAGAAAAGGAGGGCTCGATACCAATAGTTATCGTTCGATGAAGCGATTTTCTGCTCGGGATAGTTCGCGTCCGCGCTTGCCAGATCCGCGCAAGGCACACCTCTTAATGTCGCCGTCCTATCCACCCAGAACGTCATGTTTGACTGCAGGGTCAAACCGCCAGACATGAATGTCCCATCGTGCAGGTAAACGGAGCCACCAGTCCCCGCGCAAGCATTGATCGCGCGCTGGATCGCCGCCGTGTTAACAGTGGAGCCATCCCCAACCGCGCCATAAGCAGCCACGTCGAACACAGGGCCTGGCGGCGCTGAAGCGAGCGGGTTTTTATATACCATCACCTTGTCGATGTACAGAGTTCCCGCGCAATTCGGGCCAATCCCCGCGTATAGTTGCGAGACCGCTCCATTCCCGGCGTTGTGGAATGAGGCTTGTTGCAAAAGCTGCTTCCCGTCCACATAAAGATCGTACTTCCCTGTCCCGGTATCCATTACCAGCCTCAAGTTATACCATTCGAGCGCCGAAATAGGTTGCAGGGTCAGCAGCGTCCCCCCGTCGTACGCGCAAAGAGAGCTGCCACTAAAAGCAAGTGTGACAATGCCGGCGCCGCTCGCGTTCCGGATTTCGAGCGTCTTCATGCTACTGAGCTCATCCGTGCGAAGATTCGCTTGAACGACGATCTTCCCGCTGGTGGCGGTGAAGATCGCGGTGGCTCCCGCCCCATTAGGCAAACCCGTTTTGACTATCATCGGCGTCCCGAGACCCGTGGGTGTCGTGGTCGCGCTTGAAGACATCGCCACGGTGCCTCCAGACGTGTCAAGACTCCATCCGGCGGGCGGCGCCCCCGGAACGTCGGAGGCATCGGAGAAGTTGTCATAGAAGAGGTAGCTCGTGGTGATGGGAGCCTGGGAGACGATCACGTCGTCGAAATTCATCGAGCCATTGGAATTGCCGCTCATGGCAAACTGCGCCGAGCTTACATCCGTTCCCGATGTGACAAACGCGAGATTGTGCCCCGCAAGAGCGCCATCCACGAACAAGTCGAATGTTTGGGCGCCCGTATTCAGCACGGCTCGCAAGTTGTACCATCTGTTCGCGGTGAACCCGAGAAGCGGGGTTGTTGTTGAGCCGTTCACGCTCGCAATGGAGCCGTTGGTGAACGCGACGCTTGCAAGGATGTTTCCGTTGCTGCTCAGGATCGTGGGCGCTGAATGCCACGAAGCGGTCTCTCCCGCCTGCACCCGCGCTTCAACCGTGACAATCCCGCTGAGCGCCGCAAACGCCCGCGTGGCGGAAACCGTTCCTCCCGCAACCGTCTTAATGATCGCAACGCTCCGGTCAGTAATATCCGGGGAACTGGCGACCTTTACCGTGCCTCCGCTTTGATTTAAGGTCCACCCGAGTCCCGGAGCGCTCCCAATGGAAACAGCATCGAAACTATCGGAGACCGGGTAGTTGATAACGAACGCAAAGTTCCTGCTGATTAGCCCCAGAAACGCCCAAACGAAGAACCCCGCAACATGGAATCTCCGTCGTTTCACCGTCCACTCTGACATCTCGTGAACAGCGCGTCAATTGGGGCCGGCCCGAGTCTCTTCGTTGCTTTTGCTGGCTTTCACCTGATAGTCATTTGACCGGGACTTCCCCTGGTAATTAGTTGTGTTGCGGACTCAATGAGAAAGATAAAGCTCAGCGGACGTGAAACGGCTATTCTCCGCATACTCGATTTCGCGACCGGAACGCCGGGCCCCGAATTGCTTGAACACAGTCACCTGGACGCGGAGGATTTCGTCGATGTCATTAATGGTCTTTTGCAGGCCGGCTACATGGAGACAGATCCTCCGTCGGAAGAAGTCACGGCCGAGATGATCCCGGGCGTGATGTTCGAAGTGAATCCGGCTTATGCCGTGGATCTCCGCGTCGCTACACGCCGCAGCTAGACCAGGGGCAGGGAGGGCAACCACCCCACGGGACGCAACATTCAGCCAAACACCGACGCGATCCGGCGCTGGTGACTCTCCGCAGCCTCGCGCGGGTCGGCGGCGTTCCGGATGGGCCGGCCGACGACAATGTAGTCGGCGCCGTTCTCGAAGGCCTGCTCTACATCGACGACGCGCTTCTGATCATCCGCAAGCGCGTTATCCACAGGGCGAATGCCGGGGCTGATGATCAGGAAACGCGATCCAAGATCTGCCCGGAGACGGGCCGCCTCCAGCCCTGAGGATATTACGCCATCGCATCCCGCAGCCAGGGCCCGCCGGGCTCGCGAAAGGACGAGTTCCGCCACATCGCACTCAAATCCAAGGTCACGAAGATCATCCCTGTCCAGGCTGGTAAGGACGGTGACTGCGAGGATTTTCACGTCTCGCCTCGCTTCGACTGCCGCCCGGACAATGGCTTCGTTCCCATGCACCGTGGCGAATGTCACAGGGCGGTTGTTCAGTTGTTTTACCGCGAGTTTCACAGTCTCCGGGACATCGAAAAATTTTAGGTCGGCAAAGACTTTTTTCCCACGGGCGGCGAGCCAGTCGATGAACTCATAGTAGCCACCAGCCATGAAGACCTGGAGGCCCAGTTTGTAGAAAACCACGCTGTCGCCCAGCTTCTCAACCCACTGTTTCCCTTCTTCAACTGTGGGAACATCCAGCGCGAAAATCAGGCGCTCTCGAACGGGGATCGGCTTCTGGGATACGGGCATTTGCTCCCGAATATGAAGCATCCAAACCGATTTTTGAAGGGAAACATCCAGATGCCTTCCCTCATTCGAAACGGCATCGATGCGCGCTATCTGGAAGGGTTCAATCTCGTTCGGGCTCGTCAACATCCCCATCGCTCTCTTCCCCGCGGCCCGTAAGGAGGAACTCAAGTTCCGGATGCTGAGGGGCGCCGATCTGAGTCCGATTAACTTCAAGCGCATCGCCGAAGCAGATGGCAAGGAGGTACCCTGGGACCAGATCGTGAAAGGCTACGAATACGAAAAAGGAAAATTTGTCGTGCTCCGCGAGGCGGATTTCGAGCGCGTGGATCTGGAGGCGACGCAGACCGTGGACATCACAGACTTCGTGGAGCTGAAGCAGGTAAATCCTATCTTTTTCTACAAGCCCTACTTCATGGAGCCACAGAAGGGCGGTGACAAAGCGTATGCCCTGTTGCGCGAAGCGCTCAAAAAGACCGGCAGAATCGGCATCGCGAAAGTCATCATAAAGACTCGCCAGTATCTCGCGGCGGTGAAGCCACAGGATGACCTTTTGATGCTGGAGCTGATGCATTTCGCTGACGAGTTAATCGATTCGAACGACTTCCGAGTCGCCGAAAAGGAAGTTGGCAAAAAGGAGATGGCGATGGCGGAGGCGCTCATCGACAGCATGACGAGCGACTGGCATCCAGAAAGCTACAAGGACGATTACCGCCAGGCGCTCGAGAAAGTCATCGAAGAGAAGGTCGAGCATCCCGACCAGGAGCCCGCCAGAAAGCCCTCCCAGAAGAAGTCCCCGAAGGTTATCGACCTCCTGAGCGTTCTTCAGGAGAGCTTGTCCAAGAGCAAAGACAAAAAACCAAAGCCAGTTCGCCGCAAAAAGGCGGCGTAGTTCGGAACCGCCCAGCGCGGCGGACGACTAGCTTGTCGCCATAGCCGGCTCTGTGGGCGCGGGGTTCAGCGGCTTGATATCAGCGCTCTGGATCTCTTCAGTCCAAATATTGAACTGATCCAGGCGGCTCGGCCCGAATGTAGTCGTAAGCGCCACGTCGCCCGCGTCGCAACCCGTCGCCATGAGGATGCGCGCCACACGGCGCTCATTATGCCGAGGGTCGAATGTATGCCAGCGGCCACCCAGATACACCTCCATCGAAGCGCTGAAATCCATGGGAAACGGAGCGGCTGGCACGCATATGTCGCCGAGATACCCGGTGGTATAACGCGCCGGTATGTTCATGCAGCGGCAGAGTGTGATGGCGAGATGCGTAAAGTCGCGGCATACACCGACTTTCTCCACATAGGCGTCGTAAGCAGTGCGGGTCGGGCGGGCCAGCTTGTAATCGAAACGCAAATGCGAATGCACCCAACTGCAGATGGCTTCCACGCGGGACCATCCCGGGGTTGTCGCGCCAAACAGATTCCAAGCGATGTCGTTGAGACGGTCCACCTCGCAATAACGGCTTGCGAAAAGGTAGCGGAGAACCTCTGGAGGCAACTCCGCGATTGAATGCTGCGCCGCGTCCGGGAACGCGGGCTCAGGTTCGCCATTATCCCACACGACAGCGTCGTTGTAGAGCCGCAGCCGCCCGGCCGGAGCGGCGATGCGGGCGCAGCGATTGCCAAAGCCATCGATGAATTCGTTCACCGGGATGTTTGGTTCCACCTGCAGCGTTTCCCTTTTGATCATGTCCGCCGCCCGCGATGGATGCGTGTAAAGCATCAAGATCATGGATGCCGGGTTGGGCAGGTTAAAGATGATATCGTATCCGACGCGTACTAGCATAATTTTCTCCGTTGTGGAGAATCTATCGCGGGCCGAGGGACACGCGCGCGTGTTCGCCAAAAAGGAGATTGCCTGTTTTCCGACCTTGAGGCTAGCCGGCGTAAGAACCGACACGGTTCAGCCAGCCGGGAAGCCAGCGCGCTTCGTGCCGCTCAGGCGGCGAGTTCTTCACCCGGCGGGCGAGCACCTCCCGCGCTGATCGCGCGAAGTCTGCCGCCGGGCTTTCGCTGCTGGAGTCCGGCATATTCTCAAGGACCTGCAGCAACCCCCAGCCCTGCCCATTATATCTCTCCGTCGCCAGGCTGCCCTCCCCTTTGAAGTTGACGTAGTCAATCAGCGCGTAAACAGCGCGCGAACCGCCATGCGACATCCTGTCGAACTGTCGCCGGACCGCCTCCCGGCGCGATGGCGCGCTCGCCTCCAGCATCTTCGGCAGCGCCTTCTGCAATCTCCGCTCGAGGAACTCCGTCTGAATCGGAAGCGTCGCGGCGAGTATCTGCCGCAACTGCTTCATCCTCGCGCTTTGGAGATCGCGCTGAAACTCCGCGCGCGAACTCCACGGGCAATGACTCCCCGGCTTCAGCCAGTCTGGGAGGCTCACCCCTCGCTCTGCCAGCAGCCGCGACAAGTCCGGGAAGCTTTCCTCGAAAGGTCCTGCCGCCCCGGCCGGATACCAGATGAAATGGCCAATGCCGAGGGAGGCAAAGTTCTCGCCGCTGTTCCATGAGGTCAGCCCCTGCACCGTGCCTCCGCATTCGTTTTGCCATACCCGGCGGGCAATGCGGATGGAGTCTTCAGAAGAAAGTGGGACCTCCTGCCCGCGCGCCGCGGACAGGAACACGACACCGAATAAGACAAGGGATCGGACGGTTGCGATCTTCATGGATTTTTTGGCGATGTATCGTCCGCGAGTCCCAAGGCGTAGTTGGCAGCCGCGTCTCCCGACATTGCGCGGCCTTCCCGTCGGAAGCCGCGCATTTCCGGAGTGGAAAGCTGTTCAGAAGCCGACGCTAGAATTTCTCTGAGAGCGGGATGGTCGGCGTGATCTTCTGACAAACCATGTTTCGCCCTTAGCGCTTCCGCCGCGCCCAGCAGTCGCGCCGCTCGCTCATAATGATGCTCAGCCACCGCGAGCGCGGCAAACGCCTCGAGCGGATATGCCATCCCCCACCGGTTGCCAAGATCCTGCCCCGCCCGAAGACAATCCTCGAAATGCGCCCGCGCCTCTTCATACCTGCCCAGAAACGTCGCGTTGACCCCGATCGCCCACTGGATCGTGCCCGCCATCCAGTCGTCCCCCAATTCGCGGCTTAATGCGAAGCTGTTTTCCGCAAGGACGAGCGCCCGGGCGTAGTCATTCCGATCCGAGGCGAGCGATGCTCTGCAACGAAGGTTCAAGGCCTTCAAACGTTTGTCGCCCAGCTCGTCACTTAATGCCGCGCTCTCATCTAGAAGGGCCTCCGCTTCCTCATACCGCTGACCATTCGCGGCCAGCAAGGCCAGCGTGCAGAGGCTGCTCGCGACGCCGTGCTTGTCGCCGATCTCCCGATAGATGGCCACAGCCTCAGGGCTGTAAGCCTCGCATGCGGCAAGATCATCGGAAACCCACGCAAGACGGGCAGCGGAAGCCAGGGCCTTCGCTCGCGCCGCCTCGCGCGCGCCATTCTCGGCGGACCCGAGCAGGCGCGCGAATGTTTCCAGCGCTTCTGTGAAAAGACCCCGTACCTCCGCGAACCGGGCCAGCCCGGTGAGGAGCTTCAACCCCTTTGCTCGCTGGCCCTCAAATTCGATGCTCGCTTCCACGGCGAATCGTATGTTGATCCGCTCTGCATCCACTCTCCCGAGCCACTCTCGCTGCGCCGGTCCGCTGAGCTTTGGCTCAGCCTCTTCGGCGAATTTCAGGAAGTAATCGAGATGCTTGATCCGGATTTCAGACTCCTCGCCTGATTGCTCGAGCTTCTCCCGGCTGTAGTCCCACACCGATTCCAGCATGAAATACCGCGCTTCCGCGTCCGGCGTCTTTTCCACCGTGAGCAGGGATTTATCCACGAGTTGGGTCAGGAGATCCAGTATCTCCCAGTCCTCCACGTTTTCGTCGGAACAGACAGCGCTTATCGCCTCAAGCGTCCTCCCGCGCCCGAAAACGGAGAGCCGGCAGAGGAGTTTGCGTTCGGCGTCGCCCAGCAGATCAAAGCTCCAGTCGATCAGGGCGCGCAGTGTCTGCTGTCGCGGCATCGCTGTCCGGCTCCCCCCGGTGAGCAGGTGAAACCGGTCGTCGAGACGCTCCGCGATCTGGCTCACCATGAGAACCTTCGCCCGAGCCGCCGCCAATTCGATGGCCAGCGGGATGCCGTCCAATCTCCAGCATATCTTCGCGACCGCGGCCACATTTCCCGCGCGCAGTTCAAATCCGGGACGCGCCATCGTCGCGCGTTCCACAAACAACCGCACGGGTTCGAACTGGCTCATTATCTCCACTGCATTGGGCAACGCCGCCAGTTCCGCCCAATTCTCAGGCATCGTCATTGGTTGCAACGGCCACGCCGTTTCTCCGGGGACACCAAGCGGTTCGCGACTGCTGGCCAGCACGACGAGATTGGGCGACGCGCGGAGCAGCGCGTCAACGAGTCGCGCGCACCCCGCGATCACATGCTCGCAATTATCGAGGATCAGCAGGAGCTTCTTCGCCCGCAGAAACGCCGTCAGCGTGCTCAGGATTGGAGTGTCGGGTTCCTGCCGCAGTCCAAGCACGGACGCAACCGCCTCGGGCGCCAGCGTGGCGTCATCGATCGTGGCAAACTCCACAAGCCACACTCCATCCGTGAAATCCTCGATCAGGTCTGCAGCCACCTGGAGCGAGAGCCGCGTTTTCCCAGTCCCGCCCGTGCCAGTCAGGGTGAGCAGATGAGTTGTGCCCAGCAACCTTTTCACCTCCGCCATCTCGCGCTCCCGTCCGACAAACGACGTGAGCTGGATCGGAAGATTATTCGGCACGCTTTCCAGCGAGCGCAGGGGCGGAAACTCGGATGGCAGATCATTGGCTACCAGTTGGAATATATGCTCCGGGCGCGCGAGATCACGCAGCCGTCGTTCTCCCAGTTCGCGCAACCGCGCGCCTGAAGGCAAAAAATCCCGAACCATCTGCTCCGTCGCCCGGGAGAGAAGCGTCTGCCCGCCGTGGGCCGCCGAAAGCAGCCGGCTCACCCGGTTGAGCGCCTGTCCAAAATAATCTCCGTCCCGCAATTCCGCCGCGCCCGTGTGCAGGGCCATCCGGGATTTAACCGCCTGCACTCCCGCCCACGACTCCGTGTGCAAACGCCGCTGGGCAAGCAACGCGGAGGTAAGCGCGGCGTGCGCTATATCAAACGCCGCGCAAAACGCGTCCCCCATCGTCTTGAAAATGTAGCCGCCTTGCGATTCCAGAGCGTCGCGCAGGATCTCGTCATGCCGCGCGAGCGCGCCGCGCATCGCTTCCGGATGCTGCTCCCACAGCCTGGAACTTCCCTCGATGTCAGTGAAGAGAAACGTGATTGTCCCGCTCGGTAAATGCGGCATGAGGTTCGCAACCTTACCCCATTCACGCGGGGGTGAAAGAAATAAGGGAGACGGCTCATGCTCAGGCCGTTACCTCACATTAGATGACACCGCGGGAACACTCGAAGCATCTGCATGACGAAGGCCTCGGGACGGTAGCGGCCTCCGCGGATGCCATCGCCCGCGCACTGGCGATTCGGGGCGCCATCCGGCTCCAGCCCTCCGGAGCCTACGCTGCGAATGTAGTGGGCCTTTCCGATCAGGTACCGAGCCGCATCGTCTTCCTCACGGATGGCGCTGCCCGAAAAGTCAAAATCGGCAAACGGGAGATCATCCTCCAGCACACCACACCCCGCAACATGGCCACTGCGGGCCGCAAAAGCGGCACGCTCATCCAAGCCCTTCGTTACCTTGAGAAGGATCGGGTCGATGATGCTGTTCTCCCGGCGCTACGCCGCCAAATCGACGCGGCGGACCGTCCCGCGATACGTAAGGATCTGCGCTACGCCCCAGCCTGGATTGCGGATCTGTTGCGCCCACTCACTGAAACCCCTGCTTGAAATGGATCGCTTCCTTCAGCTTCCTCCTGAACGACGCCTCCTTGCCTTTCAGCAGGTTGACGAAGTAATGGGATTGCAGGCCGCCAGCGTTGAAAAGGACTTGTGGGTGTCATGGACATTGCGCGCGCTGTTTACCATGCCTGGCATCGGCGCGCGCCTTACCTTCAAGGGAGGCACCTCGCTATCGAAAGCATGGAAGCTCATTGAAAGATTCTCCGAAGACATCGACCTTGTCGTGGACAAGTCCGCTCTTGGTTTCGGCGGAAATGCGTCGCCAGATAAGACTTCGAGCAATAAGCAGCGCAGGGCGCGTCTCGAAAAGCTAATGGTTGCCTGCCGGAATTGGGTGCAAGGACCATTGTTGACATCTTTGAGGAACCACATGCATCAGTCCTTGAAGACACTGGCTGGAAATTGGAGGTTGATCCCGAGTTGCCGGACGGACAGTGCCTGCTTTTCCAATATTCATCCCTCTTTCAACCCGAGGCGGCCGGTTACGCTCGGCCGGTCGTAAAAATTGAACTTGGCGCTCGCTCCGATGACTGGCCACACAGCGAGATTCTCATTCAGCCATACGTTACCGAGCAGTTTCCCGCCCTCGATCATGAGGGTGCATTCCCCGTCCGCGTACTTGCTGCCGAGCGCACCTTCTGGGAAAAGGCTTGTCTTCTTCATGAGGAAACCTTTCGGCCGCCCGACAAACCGAGAAAGCTTCGGATGGCCCGTCACTACTACGACCTTTGGTGCCTTATACGAGCTGTGTCGGAGATCGCGCGCTGCTGGACACGGCCCTCTTCAAACGGGTCGCCGAGCACCGTGAGATATTCTTCCGCTACTCGTGGGTGGATTACTCTACCCACAAGCCCGGCGCTTTGCGCCTAGTCCCGCCTAAGAACCATCTTGCCAACTGCCGCAGGGACTATGAAGCAATGCTCGGGCCGATGTTTTTCGGAGACATTCCGAGTTTCGAGGAGATTCTTCGGATAGTCGGCGAGTTTGAAAAGCGAATTAACCAATTCTGATTTATTGCGCTACGCTTGCCATGGCGCCTGTTCCTTCCGCAGATCACCTCCGCTCAACACATTCCGAATCGCGAGAATGCGATCCCGCGTCAGTTTCTCGAAACTGAAAACAGCCGCGCGTTCCATCCCCTCGTGCCGAAGTCGCGCGCGCAGCGCCTCATCCTCCGCAAGCCGCCGCAGCGCATCCCCGGCCTTCTCACGATCCGAAAAGTCAACCAGCACCGCCTTCCCGTCCGTGACCTCGTGCATGATCGCGATGTCATTGACGATACAAGGCGTCCCGCAAGCCATCGCTTCTGTCACACACCGCCCGAATGTCTCTTCGCGGCTTGGCAGACAAAACGCGAGGGCCTGCCGGTAGAGTGGCGCCCTCCATTCGTCCTCTATCCACCCGGGGAGAATCACGTTTTCCTCCAGGCCAAGTTGCTTGATTCGCGCCTTGGCGGAATCGAGTCCGCCATTCCAGTCGCCCCCCGCCATGACTAGCGGGCAACGAGCCCGGACCTGGGGGTCCAGCAGCGAATAGGCCTCGATCAGAAGTTCCGCCTGTTTGTAAGGGTAGAAGTTTGAAATCCAAAGAAAGTAGCCCGGAGCCAGATCGAATCGCGCCCGCAGCCGTTCGACTTCGTCAGGACCGCTGGACGGCGAAAATTCCCGGTGGCTGAGTCCTTCGTAACTCACCATTAACTTTTTCTCTCCCGCCGGGTATGAAGCGAGAATCTGCGACGCGGCGAAGCGTGAATTGCTGATGATCAGCCTCGCCTTCCTCATGCTCGGACCTGTGACGAGCCATCGGTAAACGCCTCTGGCGAGACCCACGCGGTTAGCCGAATCAAGATGCTGCAGGGAAAAGAGATGCATGATCGCGGGAAGCCGTTGGAACAAAGGAACAAAACCGACGGTCAGGAGAGCGTCCGCGCCCATTTTTCTGGCGACACCGCTCACAAGGAAGTGGTCAGCGATCAAACGGCGTTTGATGCGGTCATTCGCCTGGAACTTCCGGACGACCTCAACCCGCGCGTCCGACACATCCCACGGCTGGTTCGGCCCGGCGAAAATGATCCAGCTCACATCCGGAAAAAGGGCGAGCGCCTCCGAGACAAACTCGTGAAACAAGGTCGTCAGGCCCGTCCGGCGCTCCGGATTTTCGCACAACAGAGAGAGAGCCAGCTTCATGGATGACCCCGAACACTACGCAACCCCACTCTCATGGCGACCTGAAACAAACCTCCCAGGGTTAACACCCCTCCGCGCCAGCGTTTCAAGAAGGGAATCCCTCTTCTCCGCGTGGCGGCGTCTTCGCCCTACAATCCTAATTTAAGTTAGAAGCCGGGCGCGCTCCCGATCGGCTTCTGAGTCACGGGATTTTGGAAGTTTCCAGGGCCGCTGCCTTGTCCGTAAGCATGGGTCGTGGCAAATACGGTAGTGGTTCCGGCATTCTGAACCATCGTATTATTGGCGATTTGCACTTTTGTTGCCGCAATGTTGATCGTGGCGCCGCTGATATTCACCGTCCCGTTCCCCTTAAACGATACCAAACCCAGAGCGCCATTCCCTCCATAAAGCTCCAGCAGCGTGTTCGCGCTGACCGAAGACCCAGCAGTGATCGTCAGCTGGCCGTTCGTTCCAATCGCCCCCACCTTGATGGTGTCGGCGCTCAGGTTTGCCGCCGATAGCACCACCACTCCCGGCACTGCCGTGTTCTGGATGCTGATCTGCCCCCTGTCGGCCTGTATCTTGCCGGACACCTGAACATCACCGCCTGTTGACGCGATGTTGATGATCCCACCGGGTCCCGTCGAATTAAGGAGCGACAGCAACTGGGCAGTGCTGCCGATGTTGATTGCGACTCCAGTCGGCTTGCCGCTCGTGATGTCTATGTTGCCGCCAGACGCGCTGTTCGCATTAGGAGACGTGGCGCTTGCGCCCGATACCGTCACCACATCATTCACGGTGACCGTGTCAAAGGAGGAAAACAAATTCACGTTGCCGCCAGCCCCGCCGGGCGAACTCGTTCCGAAATTGGCCGCCCGTCGTCGCGTCGATCGGCGCGTTGATCGTGATCGGCCCAAAGTTTGAGAAGACATTGAGCGTGCCTCCGTTGCCCCCGGCGGTAACGCCCGACACCGCGTCCGCTCCATTGAGATTCGCGCTGGATATGGCGCCGACAGCGGTCGGGTTCAATACCAGGGAGTTTATCGTCAGCGAAAGCGTTCCGCCGTTCCCAGGCAGACCGTTCTGCGAGTCCGTCTGCGCTGTTCCCACGAAATTTATGCCCCCCTGGGACGAAACCGTGTTCGCGCTGATCGAGAATGCGGCAGGATCAGCGATGAGATTATTTGTGAAACTCCGATTCGTGATACCGCCAGCTCCAATCACCACATTCCCCGGGGTGCTCACTGTTTCAACACCCAATGTTCCGGCAGAGATATTCCCCGATGCAATCGCCGAGGTTCCAAACAGCCTGTTCGTCACAGTGATGTTTCCCTGCGCGTTTGTATTTCCGTTGATGTTTGACGCGAGGATGTCACCGCCGTTGGTAATGACCGACAGCGCCTGGATATTCCCGGTAACATTGATGCCCGAACCGAGAATCTGGTTTGCCGCAGTGAGATTACCCGTCACATTGATCTGTCCGGCTGTGAGATTGTTCACCAACACGTCCGACGTTGTCGTGAAGCTGCCATTTTGAATAGTGACATTATCCGCGGTCACCGCATTCCCGCTGAATGAGCCGCCCGCCACGCTCAGTTCGAGCAAGCCTTGAACCAATCCATCGCTCGTAGCGAAGATGTTGAATCCTTGCGTATCGAAGCCCCCGATCCCGGCATTGATTGACACAGGCACCGTCGGTCCAAAAGAAAAGTTCGACGAGAGGGACACCTTGGTAGCGTTCACCGTCAGCGAAGTAAGCGTCGGAATGTCGAAATTTCCCTGGTTCAGAATGATGTTCCCGGCGCTCCGCAGGTCGATTGTCGGCGCCGAAAGCGACGCGTTGGGCCCGAATATGGTATCTCCAAGCGAGAGTCCCCTGATCACGCCAGCGTTTACATAGTTGTTGAACTGGATCGTGTTCTCCGCTGCCACATTAAACACTCCCGCGCCAATCGGCGTGTCGAGGATCACGTCTCCATTGTGTCCGCGCGCCAGCAGATCGATCTCGAGTGTGTTCGGCTGCAACGGGAAAGGACTATTCGATATCAGGTGGATCGGGCCATTCTTGGTGGCAAGCAGCAAATAAGTTAGCTTCTGGAGTGAAGCAGGTATTGAATGTCCGGCCCCGGAGAGGAGGTCGCCTCTGATCCTCGGTCTTAGGCCTTGGCCGGGCGACGAGAAAAGGTCTCCGGAAATTCCGTTATCCGACACAAGCGCCAGGTCAGACGTTCCGTTTGTTGTGTCGATGAGGGGAGCTCCTGTGAACACAAGGGAGGAAAATTTGAAGACTGCCAGCGGCGCGTTCAAGGACGCGATGTGCTGGTTAAACCCGTTCAGAAAGAACAGGTGCTCCTGCTGCCCGGTTGGCCCAAACAGGAAGTCCGACGCCGTTCCCGCTTTCGGCCCGGGATAGAGGAATCCAAGTTCGGTCACCCCTGCGGTTGTAATGCTTGGCTCAGTAACGATCACCGTCGGATTCGTCCCACCCTGCACGACATATGGATTAGGAGAGGTAATAAGACCGGGTGTCGGTTTCGGGGTCGGTGTGCTCACCGCCTGAGTCTGAGTTGGAGCGGGCGAAGCCCCCGGCGAAGGACTTGGAGATGGGCGGAATGGATTTTCCGCGTTGAATCGCCGATCCAGGTTGTTCAGCAAATCCGCCGTGGCGATGATCACGCTCGTCCCTTTTCCAAGGATCAAAGCATTCGTTTGTCTCAGGTTTCCGCTGCCGAGCGACTTTTCCTGCTTCGTAATCTCCGGACGCACAGGATCCAGGCTGAACTGCGAGTCTGCCCTGTTCCAATACCTGTTGTTGATAAGGAACGAGGTCTCGATCAATCGATCAATATCCACATCCACGGGATCGGGAATCGAAAAAGCGTCCGGCGGCAGAATGATCATTTTGCCGGGCGTGATGAGCGTCGATTCGCCCAGTCGGTCGTTCAGATAAAGACGCAGCGTCCCCTCCAGCACGATCACCTTCACATACCCATGCCGCTTCTTTTTGCCCGAACCGGGAGGCGGATTCACATCCGGCGAGTACTCCAGCAGGATTGTTGTGCCAGTGATTGCCGCGGTTACCGCCGCGGTGCGGATGGTCGCTCCGCCGATGTTCTTAGGAACCTGGAGTAACATGGTGCCGCTTCGGCATTCCATTTTGCGAGTTCCAGGGTCAAAGTTAAACAGCGTGTTTGCGCCTAATCGCGTAACGCTCTTGTCCTGGAAAAGCAATTCCGCGCGAGAGTCCAGACCCGTTCGCACGCCGCGCCCATCCTCAATGACTTCCTGCACGGCGGCCGGATGCGCCCCGGACGGCCCGATGACCTTCACATCATTGTAGAATTGGGTGATCTCGGCGCGGTGCAAGGTCACGGCGCGCGCTCCGGGCAGCGCGCACCAAGGTGAAAACAATCGCCGCGAGAAAGGCACTGCGTTTCATGAATACGGTGGGGTATGCCATAGGTCGGGGTATGTTAAAACTTGTAGCTGACGGAAAGGCCGCCACCGGAGTTCAGGGTCGTGTAATCAAGCTGGGAATGGTTGGAATTGTTGAACCCGGAGCTCAACGAAGCGTTAATGCTCAACCACGGTGTGAAGTTATATTGCAGCGCTGCCGCCAGCGTCTGGTTCAAATCTTCGCGGTTTCCGAAGTTATAGTGAAACCACGCGATCCGGTAGAACAGGTCCAGCGTCAGGTTGCGGGTGAGCGCGGAATGATACCCAAAGTACGGCCCCACCTCATCCCGTTCCGACGCCGAAGGAATGCTCCAGCCGAGCACGCCCGAGAAACCAGCGTAAAGGAAGTGCGCCTTGCTCAGGCTGAACGTCTTCAGCGCCCCTAGCGTAAGCGTGTGATCTTCGAAGAAGTCCTTATAGCTCACCGCGTCCGTCAGCAGGTTGAAGTTGTAACGCGCCGAGAACGCCACATTCCACAACGACTCGTCCACATACGTCAGGCCTGTCCCGATATTCAGACTCTCGAAGTCGAGCTGGCTGAATGTCGCATACCTGAAAACTGCCTGGCGGATCGTAAAGTCTGCCGACAAATCCCGATTAATCCGGGGCTGGTAGCTGAACCCGACCTGCGAGAACAAAAAGCCGTCGTTCTTCTCGTTATGCTTTGTCAGCGCGGCGTTTGTCGTGTCGAACCCGGAAACTTCTCCAAACACGGTAAACGGATTCGGCTTTTCCTGCCGCTTCAAAATCACTTGCTCGCCGAGATCGTTGTCGCCGGGGCTATCCGGCGCCGGTTCTCCCACGATCTCGCTCTGGTTGTGCGCTTCGTCCGAAGGCTGCACACTGGTTCGAAACCGCTGCGATTGCTCGATCCGCGATTGATCCGCCTGCGCGAATACCCGCTGGCTGGAGAGGTGCAATGCGGTGGACGCGAGCGTGGCCGCGACGACAAATCGGAAAGGGGTAAATCTCACGGGGTGCGAGACTTCACAAGACCGTCTAAGGTGTCAACGCTATTCTATCCGCTTCAGAAACATTTATCGGTAAGATGCGCTCCTCGCACTCGCCGCGGTAAAATTGCTGACGCTATGCTGTTTCCCCGGCGCCTATTAATTCGACCGGGAGACGCCTCTTCAACAGAATTGAATCTATTTCAAATCAAGTCATACTAGCGGCTGGCTCCAAGGCGGTTCCGCCTTTTCTATGCACATCCAGGACATCTTCCGGAATCATCCCACCACCTTTTCTTTCGAGTTCTTCCCGCCGAAGACTCCGGAGTCCGCTGAGAGCCTATACAAGACCATTCGGGACCTCGAACCCTACCTTCCCCATTTCGTCAGCGTCACATACGGGGCGGGCGGCTCCACACGCGAACTTACTCACGAACTGGTTACCCGTATCCAGGCTCACACGCCTCTTAACGCAATTCCCCACCTTACCTGCGTCTGCCACTCAGAAGCGGAGATCGAGGCAATCCTCCGCCGCTACGCGCTGAGTTCTGTTGGCAATATCCTCGCCTTGGGCGGCGACGCTCCTCGCGGCATCCCCTACAGCAAACAGGAAGACCGCTTCCAGCGCGCCGCCGATCTCGTAAAGTTTATCAAGAAATTCAACGACTCCGGGGAGCATCCCGATCCGCGCGGATTTGGCATCGGCGTGGCAGGCTTCCCGGAAGGCCATCCCGCCACTCCGAACCGCCTTCTGGAGATGGATTACCTCAAACAGAAAGTGGACGCGGGCGCGGATTACATCGTGACCCAGTTGTTTTTTGATAACCGTGACTTCCTCGATTTTCGGGATCGCTGCGCGCTCGCCGGCATCCATATCCCGATCATTGCCGGGATCATGCCCATCACATCGGTCTCCGGCCTCAGGCGCATGGCTGACCTCGCGGGCGGCGCCCGATTCCCCGCAAGGCTCCTCCGTTCCCTCCAACGCTGCCAGGAAGATCCCGAAATGGTCTCGCGCGTTGGCATCCACTACGCTTCCGAGCAATGCCATGACCTCCTCGAAAATCAGGTAAGCGGCATTCACTTTTACACACTGAATCGCTCAGACGCTACGCGCCAAATCTTCGCCAGCCTTGGCATCCGTGACTCCCGCTTTGCCGAGGAACCCGCCGCTCGACACGCTTCTCAGCTCTGACACGGGCATCGCCGTTCTCTGCCGCCCGCTTTTCGCCATGTCAGATTCCTTGACCCCGATGATGCGGCAATACCAGAGCATCAGGCGGAGTCTGCCAAAGGATACCCTGCTGCTCTTCCGCCTTGGCGATTTCTACGAGATGTTCTTTGAGGATGCGAAGGAGGCTTCGGCCATTCTGAATGTCGCGCTGACGAAGCGTCATCTCACTCCCATGTGCGGCGTGCCGTACCATGCCGCCGAAGGCTACATCGCGAAACTCATTCGCGCCGGCAAGCGCGTCGCGATCTGCGACCAGGTGGGCGAAGCGCAGCCCGGCAAGCTCGTCGAGCGCCAGCTCACCCAGGTCATCAGCCCAGGCACCGTCAGCGACGTGAACATCCTGGAATCAAAGCGGAATAACTTCCTCGCCGCCATCTACCTGGCCGATTCCATTTACGGCTTTGCGTACATGGATCTCAGCACGGGTGACTTTCGCCTTACCGAACTCGCCTCCGAAGCCGAACTGGAAGATGAACTTGCTCGCGTGCTTCCTTCCGAAGTGCTGGTGCCCGAGGAGCAGGAGGAAACCTTCGCCCGTCTACCCGGCGTCTGCGGTTGCGACGGTTATACTTTCCTTCTCGAACAGGCCGCTTTTGTCCTCCGTGATCATTTCGCCGTCCAGTCTCTCGACGGGTTTGGATGCGCGCACATGGAACGGGCGATCTGCGCCGCGGGCGCCATTCTGCACTACGTTAAGAATCAATTGCGTCGCGATACGCGGCACATCACCCGCCTCTCCTGCTACAAGAACTCCGCCTTCCTGGTGATGGATGCCGCCACGCAGGCCAACCTGGAGCTCGTCACCTCCAGGGGGTCTCGCGACTGCAGCCTCCTCGGCGCGCTGGATAAGACAATCACCCCCATGGGAGGTCGCAAGCTCCGCGACTGGATCCTTCATCCCCTCCAGGACGTCGAGGCGCTCAAGGCTCGGCAAAGCTTCATCGGTGATTGCCTCCACGACCCTTTTGTTCTAGGTCAGTTGCGCGAAACGCTGAGCGCCGTGCGAGATATCGAGCGCACCGTGGGCCGCCTCAGCCAGGGCGGAGGAAACGCCCGCGACCTGGTCGCGTTGCGACAGTCGTTGCGGCAGATCCCGGAAATCAAAACCGCGCTGGCCGCTCTCGGCGCGCCCTTTTCAGCCAACGGCCTGTCTCCACAGGACACCGACCCTCCTCCTAACCGAGAACAGCTCTCGGCGACTTCACTCGCTGGGACTTTGAGCGCCCAGATGCGCGACCTTTCCCCGCTCGTCTCCCTGCTATCCTCCGCCATTGTCGATGAGCCGCCCGTTCTCACCCGCGATGGAGGTCTTTTCCGCGATGGCTATAACGCGGATCTCGATGAGCTTCGTTCCGCCTGCCGCGATGGCAAAGACTGGATCGCCAGGTTGCAGCAGCGCGAAATCGAAGCCACCGGCATCAAATCGCTGAAGGTGAGATACACCTCCGTCTTTGGCTATTTCATCGAGATCACCAAAAGCAATCTTTCGAACGTCCCCGCCACCTACATCCGCAAGCAGACCACGGTAAACGGCGAGCGTTTCGCGACTCCCGGAATTGAAGGAGATGGAGGGCCGCATCCTCGGCGCGGATGAACGCGCCCGCGGCCTGGAGTCAGAGCTGTTCGTGGAAACGCGCGACCTCGTTCTAAAAGAACTTGACGCTCTCCAGCAGACTGCCTCCGCCATTGCCAGTCTCGACACCCTTGCCTCTCTCGCCGAGGTCGCCCGCCTGTACGGTTACTGCCGCCCTGCTCTATCGGATTCTCCGCGCGTCAGGATTTGCGATGGCCGTCATCCGGTCCTCGATCAAAGCCTGGCGGAGGAGAAGTTTGTCCCAAATGATGTGGAACTCGATTCGAAAGAGAATCGCCTCCTCGTCATCACCGGCCCGAATATGGCGGGCAAATCCACCTATATACGCCAGGTCGCGCTGCTCGTCCTCATGGCGCAGATCGGCAGTTATATCCCTGCCAAAGAAGCCGAAATCGGCATCGTGGATCGCATTTTCACCCGCGTCGGCGCGAATGACGATATCTCCCGCGGCCAGTCCACGTTCATGGTCGAAATGAACGAGACCGCCAACATCACCAACAATGCGACCGAGAAGAGCCTCATCATTCTCGATGAAATTGGTCGCGGCACTTCCACCTTCGATGGCCTCTCCATCGCATGGAGCGTTGCCGAGTTTCTGCACGATACCATCAAGGCGAGGACCCTTTTCGCCACCCACTACCACGAGCTCACCGAACTCGAAATGACCCGCGGCGGCGTCAAAAACTTACAACGTCGCCGTCCGTGAATGGAACGAGCAGATCATCTTCCTCCGCAAGATCATCCGTGGCGGAGCCGACAAAAGCTACGGCATCCAGGTCGCGCGTCTCGCCGGCCTCCCTCCGGAAATCATCAAGCGCGCCAAGGAAATCCTCGGTAACCTCGAACAATCCGAGCTCAACGCCGACGGCAAACCGTCATCGCCGAAGCGCCCATTCCGCGGAAAAAACCACGTCGCCGGAAAGAATGGAAAGGCCGTCCGCAGTTGTCCCTGTTTTGACAACGGTTGGCTTCGCGCTCCTTCCTCCTTCCGCAAAATGCGCGCAGTCCGCTCCCTCCTCTTCCTCACAGCTCTGGCTCTGTCCGCGGTCCAAGCCGAGCCCCCCGACGTTGTAGTCGATCCACAAACCGCCTCCGTCATCGATGGCAGCCTGAAATGGCTCGCCTCGATGCAGGGTGTCAACGGCGCATGGTTCACCGGCCCCCCGCAGAACCCTCAGAACTCCGTGGCCATAACAGGTTACACCCTCCTGGCATATATGGCGGACGGCCAGCTTCCCGATGAGGGCCAGTACGCCCCGAATGTCTCCGCTGGCATCCATTTTCTCCTCGACTCGATCCAGCCCGACGGCCTCTTCCGGAGCGTGGAAGGCGGCAAGTATATGTATAACCACGGCATTGCTACGATCGCGCTTGCCGAGGCTTATGGACAATCGCGCTCCGCCGCGATCCGCCCCGCTCTCAAGCGCCTCATCCAGGTCATCATCGACACACAGAACGTCAAAGGCGGCTGGCGTTACCAACCTTTCCCGCGGGATGCCGACATCTCCGTCACCGTCCTCCAGGTGGTTGCCCTCCGCGCCGCCAAAAACGCTGGCATCGATGTTCCGCGGGCGACCATTGACCGCGCGGTCGACTTCGTCCGCAGTTGTTGCGACCCGTCCACCGGCGGGTTCAGCTACATGCCGCATCAAAAGCCGGGTTACGCTCGCACCGCCGCCGCCATTTACTCTCTTCAGGTATGCGGCCTCTATGACGATCCAATGGTGAAAGCCGGCTCCGCCTACATCCTCAATAGCGCCGATAAAAGCTACTGGACTTACGGGAGCTACTACGCCGCTCCCGCCGAGTCCATGATCGGGGGAGAAGCGTGGCATCAATGGTATTCACAAGCTCGCGACGCGCTCATGGCATCCGTAAGGCGCGACCCGCTTACTGGGCTATGCCACTGGGAACCCAAGGGCAACGGCGACGTCGGCGCGGTGTACTGCACCGCAGTTCACGCGGGCATCCTTGCCATGCCTTACCATTACATCCCCTTGTACCAGCGCTGATTCTCCGTCCGGCGCCGGAAGATCGCCAGGATCATCACGCGCGCCCGCGATAGAACCTTTTCGGCCCCCTCCGAATTTCGCGTGTTGAGCTTCGTTACGCTACGCCAGCTTCTTGATGATTTTGCCGATTGTCTTGGCGGCGGTTTTGACGCTGCCATCCCCAGCCGCGGCTTTCTCGGCCGCTTTAGCGCTGGAAACCGCCGGACCGGACGCTTTGGCAAGCGTCGCATCCGTGGCTTTTTCCTCGGACAACGTAGTCGAAAGCGTCTTGAAAGCTTCGGTCAATCCCAACGCTTTCGCCAACGCGCAAGCCGAGATGTATCCCGACATCTCGTAATGTTCGACCCGCCGCGCGGCTGCGATCAGCATCAAGTCCTTCATCTCCGGCAACGCGTCTTCGTCGATTGCCTCCTGGCCTTCGGCAACCAGCCCAACCGTGGCTTGGCACACTTTGCCCGTCGGCTTCTCGTTTAGCTCCGCGCAGATGCTCTTGATGCGAGCGGCATGCTCCTTCGTTTGCTCCAGATGCAGCTTGAATCCGTTTTTCAGATCGGGTGACGTTGCCGCCTTGGCCATCTTGGGCAGAGCCTTGGCGATCAAAGTTTCCGCGCTGTAGAGATCTTTCAACTCATCGACGAAAACTTTGTGGAGGGATGTAATTTTGGAAGCCATATGCGCCGATCCTACACGGGGCCGCATACGAAGCGAGCAAAATGAGCGACGCGGAAAGGAGCCCGCCCTGAATCACTTTTTAAACTGAAGGAAGCGGACTTGCTGGAAAAACGAGAAACCGATAAGGTTAAGCCATGACCACGGTCGCCGAAATTGAGTCCGCCATCGAGCACTTGCCCATTCTAGCAGGCGCGGGAGGTAGCCGCTTGGCTTGAGGAATACCAAGCGACCAATAACGCCTCAGCAGAGGTGTTTGCGATGTTAGATGCTGAGGAGGGCAAAGGCGACCAACGGCACGATCCGAAATAAGGCGTGGCGACAAAATGGGGCGCTTTCCTAAAAGGAGAAACGCGGTAAAGTAAAGCGCATGAAGTTCGTGACCACACTTGAGCGAGATGAAGACGGCGTTTGGATTGCCGAATGTCCTTCTATCCCGGGCTGCGTCAGCCAAGGCGCGACTCGCGAGGAAGCTCTCATCAACATTTGTGAGGCCATCGCCGCCTGTTTGGAAGTCCGGGCCGAACTCGGCTTGCCGCTTACCATCGAAACGCAGCAGGTCGAGGTGGCTGTCTGAATTGGCCTCGCTGCCGACACTCAGCGGACGCGATGTCGTCAAGTCATTCGCCCAAGGACGGCTGGCAAAATGTGCGGCAGCGCGGCAGCCACATGATCCTCATCAAAAAGGGCAATATGGCAACGTTGTCCGTTCCCGATCATCGGGAAGTCGCCAAAGGCACTTTACGGAGCTTGATCCGTTCCAGCGGCCTCACCGTGGAAGAGTTCGCCGCCCTCAGTGGAAGGTAACCCGCGCTCTTTGTTCCTTAGCCGCTTGAAATCGCCGCTGAACGCGGATGCAGCTTAACAGTAAAATATGTCACCCGGCAGCTTTGCGGTTGCGTCGGCGCTTTGGCCGCGCGGCTTTGATCCTGGAGCGGAAATTGCCATTCGAAGGGCGCGCCACCCTTAGTTCCAAACTAACTTAAACTTGCAATTCTTCCACGACATGGAAGAATTACATGGTTGTGATTCCACGACTTCTACGGCATAAGCTCGCCGACTTACTCATCCATTTCCCTGCGGTGGCCCTGCTTGGACCCCGCCAAGTTGGAAAAACCACGCTGGCCCTACAGCTCATCGAGAATGAACCAAAAGCCACCTATCTCGACCTGGAGTTGCCATCCGATCTCGCCAAACTCAGTGACGCTGAAGATTATTTTTCGCGGCATCAGGGCCACCTGGTTATTTTGGACGAAATCCAACGAAGACCTGACCTATTCCCCATACTGCGGAGTGTCATTGACGCGCAAAAGAGAAAGGGACAACTCGCGGGGCAATTTCTCCTGCTGGGATCAGCCTCGCTCGATTTGCTCAAGCAATCGTCCGAGAGCCTCGCTGGACGACTGGCTTCGCTCGAATTGACTCCGCTTCTTGCAGAAGAGGTTCACGCCGTGGGCCGCAAGGTGGACCCGCTCTGGATTCGCGGCGGATTCCCCGACAGTTTCCTCGCCCCGGACGAGGATGTCAGCTTTCAATGGCGATTATCGTTCATTAGAACGTATCTGGAGAGGGATATTCCCGCGCTCGGACCGCGTTTACCGGCGGAAACCCTGCGTCGCTTCTGGACGATGTTGGCCAATGCGCAAGGCGCGCTCCTGAATCATTCGGTCCTGGCGGGTTCGCTTGGGATCAGCGGCCAGACGATAACGCGATATTTAGACCTCCTCGTTGACCTGCTCCTGGCGCGTCGCCTGCAACCGTGGAGTGGCAATAGCCTGAAACGGCAAATTCGCAGCCCCAAGGTCTATGTGCGCGATTCAGGTCTCGTCCACGCTCTCCTGGGCTTGCGTTCGGCAGATGATGTCCTGGGCCACCCGGTGGCAGGGGGCAGTTGGGAGGGCTTTGCCATCGAGAACCTTCTCGCCGCGGTCCCCGTGGGAACCTCATCCTGCTTTTATCGGACCTCAGCTGGAGCCGAGATCGACTTGGTATTGAAGTTGGGAGGCAAGGAATGTTGGGCGATCGAAGTAAAACGAGGTTCCACGCCGAATGTCTCCAGAGGATTCCACACAGGTTGCGCCGATCTGAAGGCAACCCGCCGTATTGTCGTTTATCCCGGCGAAGACAGCTTCAGCCTCGGTCAAGACATAGAGGCCATGGGACTTCTCCGTGCAGTTTCAGAATTACATAAACTCAAATGAGAATAACGTCGATTCCAACGAAGTCAGCTGCTTTCCATCCTGTTGCCCGGCCACCTCATACAGGCTCTGTTTTCGCAACCAGCGCGTGGATTGTCACGGGTTGCGCCTTGCCCTTGACCAAAACTTCGCCCAACGAGCGAGTACTGAAACCGAGTCCGGCCTGGCGCAGCGTCGCGTCGCTGATGATGATGCGCGTGTCATATTCCGGGCGGCGCGTCAGCGCCTGGAGCCGCGAGGCAATGTTCACGCCATCCCCTATGACTGTGTAGTTGTGACGCTCGGGTGAGCCCATGTTACCGGCAATCACGGTATCCGTGTGGATCCCGATGCCCATCTGCAACACCTCGCTTGCAAAACCCGCGGCATTCAGGACATCAAGCGCCGCGCCCATATCGAGGGCCGCCATGAGGGCGCGCGCGGCGTGATCCGGCTGTTCCAACGGCGCGCCAAAGAGCGCCATCACCGCGTCGCCGATGTATTTATCCACTACGCCTCCATGAGCGTCCACGATCTCGCTCATGCGCGTGAAGTACCGCATTGAGCATCGCCACGACTTCGCTGGCCAGCAGCCGTTCGCTGATCGCGCTGAAGTCGCGCAGGTCGGAAAATAGAACGGTGACGCAACGTTCCTCTCCGCCGAGAGCCGACTCTCTGCGGAGAAGCTCGGCGGCAATCGCGGGCGAAGCAACCTTGCCCAGAAGATCACGGACGCGGTCCCGTTCCGCCAGACCGACAGTCATCCTTTGGAAAGACTGGGCAAGCTGGCCGATCTCGTCCGCCCGTTCTGCCTCTCTGTCGTGTTGCACGGAGTAATCGCCCCTCTCGACACGGCGGGCGCCTTGCGCCAGACGCAGGACGGGCTTCGCCACCGATCTGGCGAACGCGAAAGCCGCGACGGCGGAGACAGTCAACCCGGCGAGGCCCACACCAAGAAGAACGATCTCAAGAGACTTGAAGGGCGCGAGCTCGGTATCAAGATTACGCTGGAGCAGGACGGCGGCTTGTCCGTTGACGACATCCACGGGAGTCAGCACCGAAACGAACCGCGCGCCACCCAGATCCACCACGCTGGTGCGTCCGGGTGGAAGCAGGGCGCGCCGCATCGCCTGGGTCAGCGCGGATTCTCCTGCAGGATCGAGAGTTGTCGCCAGCACGCGCCAACCACCATTCCGAGTGAGGAAGGAGACTTCCTGCTTGGTGACCGCGCCTAATTCGCGCGCGAACGCGTCGTCAATCCTAAAGCCGAGACAGATCCACGCGGCCGGGTCGGGCGCAAGCAGGGGCACGACGACAACGGCGAAAAGCTTGCCATCGCGCAGAGTCAGTCCGCGCGTTTCACCCTCCTCTGATCCTTCCGCCGCCGTGATGAGCGCGGGGAGATCGAATACCGTGCCATCACGCTTGATATCCTGGCTGTCGTACAGAACCTTCCGATCAAGCGAGACGAGGACGAAGAAACTCGCGCGAACGCGATCACGCCAGTTCTGCATCGCGAGGCGCATCGTTCGCGGATCGTTCGCGCTGGCGCCAAAAGCCTGCTTGAATCCGTAATCGAAAGCCAGCAGCCGCGCATGCTCGTTCAACTCTTCGAGACGCCGGTTTTTGAGCGTGGAGAAAACGCGCTCCCCTGTCGCCAGGCCCGCGTCGATCTGCCGGAGGGCGTGCTGCCGGTTTGCCTGGAGCACCAACAGGAACGTCACCGCCTGCAGCACCGTGAGGAGCGAGAGAAATATGAAGACCAACCGGCCGCGCAACGTGCGGAAACGGAACGCGGAAAGCGAAAGTTTCATCCCGTGGATGCCGCCGCCCCCGAGGGCGGCGCCGCGTTAGCGGTAAGTCGCATCGACAGACGCGGGATTGCGCCTCGGGCGGAAGTCGGGCTTGAGATCGAGCGTGAAGGCGACATGAGCTGGCGACGCGCCGAGGCTTGCTTGCTGCCTGTACTTCGACTGCTGCTCTTTCAACCGAGGCTGCCACACTTCCACCGTATAGGTGCCCGCGGCCAGGCCGCGGAGCTGGGCTCGCCCGTCCGCGCCGGTGACCGCAAAGAATGGGGTGTCCACAACACAGACATAGGCTCTCATCCAGTCGTGAATATTGCAGCCGATGGTGACGATGCCCGGCTTGTCGAACAGCAGCGGGGCTTCCGGAGTTCCGACGTAGAGCGGCAGCTCGAATTTCTTCGCGGGGGAAATCGAGTAGGCCTGATGCTTCACGTTATCGCGGTTCGGGAGATTAATCACGGCTCCCGTCTCCACTGCGGTGACATAAGGAACAAACTGCTGGTTCTGTTGCGTAATGACCGCCGGTTGCGGTTTTTGGCCGGCCTTCCCGGAAAGCGGTGTCGCGTATACCACGGCATTGGCAACCGGAGCCCCGCGCGTGTCGTTTACCTGCGCGGCCACCTCGGCCGCGAGCGCGCAGGCACAGCCGGCGGATATCGCGAGGATCGACGCGCAGACGCGCGCGATCAGCCGGAGCGCGTCAGAAGCTGGCCTGGACGGCGAGGATGACGAGATGGTTTGTGTATTCAATATTACTCCGCGTGGTTTGCTGCCATTCGTAATCAAGGCTCAACCCGAGGTTGCGCGTCAGCGCCTGGTGTAAACCGACTGCCGCGCGCTGGGTCGTCGCGTCGATATTATATGCCACATAAGGGGTCCCGAAGGTATCAACCAGCATCCGGTCATTCGCGAGACCCACGAGATCAGGCCTTGGCGGCCTGCCATAGGAAATCACCTGACCCCGCCGCGCCGAATATTCCACCGTAAGTTGCGCGCTGCTCGTGAGATCGAATGGTGGCGCGCGCGAATCCTCCATGACCCTCCTGTTCATAAACGGCGGCGCGGGCGTCCGCATGGTCAAAGACGTAACCCGCCCGCAATTCGAACCGCTCCGTCAAACGCTTGCCAGCCACCACCACCACGCGCGAACGCACACCCTCCTGAAGGCTGTCGTTAAACTCCTTCCAGCGAAGACTGCCCTCCACGCTGAGAAATGGCGCAAGAGCCCCGAGGCCAAACCGGTAGCGCAGCGACGTGGTGGCGCCCGCAGAGTAATTATCAAGCGCGTCGAACTTCGTGAAGGTTTGCGAAGCGAGGTCGATCGTGAATATCAACCGAAGGCTGTCGCTCAGTTGAGTAGACCTTCCAAGCCGCGCCGAGGTCCCGAACGCGAAGTCGTCCAGACGGTCGGTTGCGCGGTTCGAGTTGGAGATATTGCTGTTATAGATGCTCTCTACGCTGAAATCGCGAATCCAGTCCGCGTTCGCTCCCGCCGCGCATCCAGTCCAGAGCGCGAGCATCAAAATGGCCCTATGAAACGAAGACCATTTCATCGGGAAGGATCAATAAGCAATCTCACGCGCTGCTGTCAATATCAGAGAGCATCGCTTGGCGTGGAGAGAATCGCTGTTCGGCGCGTCGAACAATGAAAGCAACCAAGAATTTTGCCTCGTCAGAAGTTTGTTACTTCCTTCCTCGCTATTTCCACTTACTCCATTCGCGAACGGTGATCTCCTGCGATCCCGGGGCAAAGTCAATGAAGAGAGCATGCCCCGAGGAAAGCCAGATCGGGGAGCGCGAAGCCAGCAACCAGTCTCGAACGCAAGCCAATCCGGCCGGAACCACGGAACCAACATGTTGCAACAGGGCAAGCGGCACCGGGTAGACAAAGAGTTGCCACAACGTCCCGGAAAGCTGCGTATCTGGAGAGTAGTAGCGGGCTTCAAAAATGACATAGCTCTCCCGGCTTTCATTCTTCCGAGGAGCCTTATAACCGTCGTAAAACCAAACCTGGAGCGGCAGTTCTTCGACAGATGGCGAGAGAAGCGTTTGAAGCTCCGTGAATTTTACTGGGTAGCGTAGATGCGCTCCGATCTTCGACTTAAGGTATGGGCCGGTTGACATATTGCGGCGTATAGTCCTCTCCACGACAAGCTCGGCAGACCGGTTCCAGGAAAAATTGCGCTCCCTACGCAACAGACGACTCACCGAACCCCGGACGTGGCAGAGCGCGCACAGCGCCTCCGGAGATTCCGCCGTCAATTAACAAAGTTTGGGCGGTCATATACTCACTCGCGTCTGACGCCAGAAAAACCACCGCGCCATCCAGGTCGGATGGTTTGCCCGGTCGTTTAAGCGGGATTCGATCACATAGGTAATCGACCCATTCCTGATTCTCATACATTACCGCGTTCTGCGCTGTCCTGAACCATCCGGGAGCGAGACAGTTTACCGTGATGCCATGCATTCCCCAATCGTCGGCGAGACTCATCGTAAGCTGCTTCACGCCGCCACGGCTCGCGCCATACGGGGCGAGCCCGGCATAGCCCGCGACACACGTCACCGAACCGATGTTTATGATCCGTCCGCGTTTCCTCGATACCATGTGGCGCGCCACGGCTTGCGACACGAAAAAGGTGCCGCGCAGGTTCGTGTCCAGAATCAGATTCCATTCGTCCCATGACACTTCCAGGGCCGGCTTTCGAACATTGCATCCGGCATTGTTCACGAGGATATCGATTGCGCCGTAATGGGCGACAGCATCTTCTACCATTCTCTGAATGCTGACCTGATCCCGCACATCAAGTGGCAGGGGAAGCGCGCGGCGGCCGAGCGCTTCGATCTCTCTCTGGAAGGATTCAAGCGTCGATGGATTGCGGCTGGTGACAACCAAATCCGCGCCCGCGGTGGCCAGCGCTCTCCCTAGGTGTTGTCCGAGCCCGCGACTGGTTCCCGTAACGATGGCGACTTTACCAGTGAGATCGAAAATGTTTGGCATCAAGGTATTCACTACTTTGTTTTGGTCCTACCGACTCTCCTAAGGAACCAAGATCACCTTCAACAGCCCGGCTTCTCGCTTATAGAGTCGATCAAACCATCCAGCTCCTTCTGACAGGGGAGCGACCGCGCTGAGCAGCGGCTCCACAGTGATTGCTCCTCTGGCCATCATATCAAGACACGCCGTGTATTCGCCAGCCGAAGCGCACGAACCAAACAGCGACAGCTCGCGAGTCACAATCATCTGCAACGGCATTTCCACCCTGGCAGCAATATTGCCAACAAGAGTCACGCTCCCGCCTTTGCGCGCCGCGCTCACGGCCATGTCAACAGTGGCTTGCGCGCCGACGGCCTCGAATACCTGTTCTGCTCCCCTGTTGCCGGTAACCCGTAATATATTGGCGAGGCCCCGTCCGTCCGAGGAGTTCACGACTTCATGCGCGCCAAGGCGGGTGGCCTGTTCAAGCCGGTCAGGCGCCGTGTCCACGGCTATCACACGCCCGAAGCCGGAGAGGCGGATTATCTGAAGGAGCGCCAGGCCTATCATCCCGCATCCAATAACCACCGCCGTATCGTTCAAGCCATGCGCCGTTCGATTCAACGCGTGAAGCGCAATCGTGAATGGCTCAATCAGCGCCGCGCGCTCGAAGGACACTATGTCCGGCAGTCGATGCAAAGTCCGCTGAGGCACGGCCACAAAATCCGCGAACGCCCCCGGCTGACGATACTCTGCGCAGGATACCCCCAGCACGCGGCGGTCGTCGCAAAGGTTTACTTCACCCCGGTGGCAAAAATCGCAGTGTCCACAGTAAATGGTCGAGTCAAACGTTACGCGATCACCCGCTTTCCAGCCTGTGACCTCGCTGCCCGTCTCTACGATGACTCCGGCTGCCTCGTGACCCATGATGATGGGCGGACGGCGACGTCCGGTGGAGCCATCCATTCCATGAACGTCGCTGCCGCAGATGCCGCACGCCTTCACAGCTACCAGGACATTCGTTCGCCCCACCTCCGGCATGGCCACCTCTTCATAGGCCAGTCGCATGTATTCCTGAAGGATCAAAGCTTTCACAAGCGCTTCAGCTTTGGGGATGCGGGGCCATTTTGCGATTGATTTCGGGCGTCGACTTCTCTTCCTTTCCATGCCCGGAGAGCCGCGCCATGGCACATCTGATGCTCCCAAGTAGATGAAGAGGAGAGGATCAATATGAGAGTCCGAATGAAGCTGACGATGTTCCTGGCGCTATGTGTTTTCGTTTGGGGCGGCGAGTTCTGGTGGGCGAGCGCTAGCCAGGCGCGGACATCCGCATCGCTCGCAAGCGACCAGCCGGCCGTCACCGCTCGCGCGGCGCAAGCGGTGCGCGCCTTCGAAAGCGAAAAAGACGTCGCGAATGTCGTGGCCACCTGCATGGTGATTGCCGGTGGATTTCTCATCTCGTCCGCCAAACCGGGACGATGCCCCCGCGTCGGGGGCATCATCTAATCCGCGAGGGGTTCAGACGCGACCCGCTTGCGAAGCCAGCGACGCTTCCACCCTCTCAATTACCATGGAAGGCGTCACCTGCTCCATGCACGCATGGCCATGCGGACACTGGACCAGCTTGCGGATATTGCAGGGAGAACACGGTATATCCACCCGCACCACTGAGTCGGGGTGACGGTATGGTCCGATATGCGCGGGGTTTGTCGGGCCGAAAATGGAAACGACGGGCGTGCAAAGCGCCGTCGCTAGGTGCATCGACCCCGAATCATTGGTTACACAAATCGTGGCCCGCCTTATGATTCCCCCCAGGTCAGCCGGAGTGGTCTTCCCTGTGAGATCATGCATGCCGGGCGTCGTTGCTGTCATCCGGCTGGCTAGCGCTCCATCCCGGGCAGTCCCGGCGATAATAACCGCGAATCCCTTTTCCATCAGGTGGCGGCCCACCTCCGCAAAGCGTTCGGCGGCCCAGTGTTTTGTTTCCCAGATTGTGCCCGGCACAAGCAGCGCCAGGGGTTTTTCAGGCACCCGGTATTCCGCGAAAAGCGCCGCGACGCGCGCATCGGTTTCGGGTGGAAGATAGACAGTCGAATCCGGCTCGGACGCGTCAAACCCAAGCATGGCGCCGATCCACAGATATCGGTCGATGGCATGCACATCCAAGGTCGGGATGGGGATACGGTCCGAGTAGGCCACCCAGGAGCCTTCACGCGCGCCCTTCCAGCCACGCCGCGGGGCGTCCTGCAACCCGTTCTGTTCGGAGATGGCCCGCGCGCCTGGCGCTGGCCGGTCAAACCCGATGCGAACGGCGGCTCCGGTGACCATGGCGAAGAAGACGGATCGAAGTTGCCCGTGCAGATCGATGACGAGATCGTATCGCGCCCGCCGTATTTGGGACAGGAGCCGAAAAAACCCAGCGGTCGCGCTGACGCTCCTGCCGACGCGCGCGTACTCGCGTCTTGCGAACAGGACGATATTGGACAGAGCTGGATGGCATCGGACGATCTCGGCATTTTCCGGCGTGATGAACCAGTCAATCCTGGCGGCCGGATAACGCGCCCGCAGTTTCACAAGCACGGGGAGCGTGTGAACGACATCCCCCAGCGCCGATGGCTTAATCAGCAGAATCCGCGAAAAATCCCTTTCGCGGAGGGGAATCTGGCCGGTTGGAACGGGAGTGGGAATGACAGCTTGGATTAAGCCTTTGCGCCGCCAGCAAAGACCGTCTGCAGCTTTTTCGTCCAGCTTGAGAAACGGTGCCGCGTCATGGCTCGATCCACAACTGCCTGGCTGGTGACCCAGTTGAACTGCACGACGCGGCGGGGCCCCGAGAATTTCTTATGTCCGTGGTAGGAGTTTGCGCAGCGGCGAAAGGCCAGCAAAGTTCCTTCCGTGGGTGGCACCTCCATGATCACATCGTCCAGGTCCGTCGCGGAACGCAGCAAACGAAGCTGTCCGCCCGGCTGCTCCCATCGCGAGTTCAGATAGATGAGCACGGTGATGATCTTCGTGTCGGAATCCGTATGGATCTTCCCATCCTTCTCACTGCATCGTCCCCGCACCGTCGTCATCGTAGGCTTGCCGGACAGATCGATGTGAAATTTCTCCTCGAACGCGACGCGCATTTCGTCCCCATTCAGATCATCGATCAAACTCTGAAACCCGGGACCGAACGTCACTTCATCCAGCGGAAAACTTCCGGACTTGGACACCTCAGGGTAATCGGCATTGATGCGCTCCCGCGCCTCTTCCTTCACGAAACCAGGAATGACCAAAAAGTCGAACGGGTCAGTCTGCAAGGGAGTGGCTTTGAAAAGATCGAGGTCGAGAGTCATGCGGAGAAATCCTGTTGGAGAAACAAGTGTGGCATCCAGATGCCTTCGAAGCAAGGCCAAGGGGCCTTCAGTGTTAATGGACAGCCACCGGGGCATGCGGCATCTTCAGCCTGTGCGGCCCATGGAAATGCGTTACAGAAGATTTGGAAGAACAGAGGCGCAAGTCCCCGTATTCTCATGCGGCGGCATGCGCTACCAGCATGCCTGGGACGACGCGGCCCCGGAAGACATTCCCGCCGCAAACCAGGATAATCTCGAGCGCACGATCCGCCGCGCGCTGGAACTCGGCATCAACCACATCGAAACCGCGCGTGGCTACGGCACTTCAGAGATGCAGCTCGGGCGCATCCTGCCGCGTCTGCCAAGAGCCGAAATGCTCGTGCAGACCAAGGTGTCTCCTCGCGAGAGCCAGCAAGAGTTTCTGGAAGCTTTCGACAAGTCGATGGCCTATCTAAAACTAGACTACGTCGACTTCCTTTCGATCCACGGCATCAACAACGCGGAACTGCTCGACCAGACGCTCAGGAAAGGCGGCTGCCTTGAAGCTGCCCGGAAAATCCAGGCGGATGGCCGCGCGCGATTCATCGGGTTCTCCACACACGCTCCGCGCGAAGTCATCCTGACGGCAATCGCGACGGACGAGTTCGACTACGTCAACCTGCACTGGTACTTCGTGAATGAGTGGAACTGGAACGCCATCCAGGCCGCCCGGGCGCGTGACATGGGCGTCTTCATCATCAGCCCGAACGACAAAGGCGGTTTGCTCTACAAGCCACCCGCCAAGCTGAAAAAGCTGTGCGAGCCCCTCTCACCTCTCATGTTCGGAGACCTCTTCTGCCTCGCGCGGCCAGAGGTGCATACTTTGAGTTTGGGCGCCTCCAAGCCGGAGGATTTCGACGAGCATCTCAAGGCGCTGGCTTTCTACGATGACATCCCCGCCGCGCTTGATCCTGTCGAAAAGCGCCTGCGGGATGAAATGATTTCCATTCTCGGCGCGGACTGGTGCGGCGCCTGGTGGCGCGGCCTGCCGGATTACGCGGATTGTCCGGGCGGGATCAATGTATCCGAGATTTTACGCCTGTGGATGCATGCCAAGTCGCTGGATATGATCGAATACGGGAAGATGCGGTACAACCTTCTGGGCAACGCGGGGCATTGGTTCCCCGGTGGGAACGCTTCCGAGTTCAATGCGAAAGAGATCGAGAAAGCAGTGGCGGACAACCCTTTCGCGGCCCGTATCCCCGGGATCCTCGCCGAAGCCCACGAACTGCTTAAAGGCGAAACTCAGAAGCGACTCAGCGAAACGTAGCGCTCCCCCCTCGGAAACGCGGAAGATCTCCTGCCCCGGCTAAACCTCAGGCGCAGCGGCCTTCTCTGCGACCGCGCCGACGGGCTCCAACGGAGTGCGCCGGATACGCACGCGGCTGCGCGTTCCGCTGCCGTAATATTTTACCCCGTTCCAGAACTCCTTATCCGCCTGCCGGTGCGCAAACTCCAGAATGGCTCCGTCCTTGTTCGCCGTGAACGTCTTCCGGACCACGTCATCCAATACTTTCGTCAATGGCTTGGAGCCTGAAATGTTCAGGTCTTTACTCAGGGCGATCCGCATTTGATGACTGGTAGGAATAGGCATAGCTCTCCATGTACCTCCAGAAAAGCGGGAATGTCCACCCTACCCCCTCCCTTCAGCCATTCGAACAGGGGCTCTCATCTCTCAAAAGCGGCGGCAGTTTTCTGTGGAAGTTAGGCTTTTCACGACCGGGCTCAGACTTCATTCGTGCAAAAGGGGCGACGCGCGGCTTTCACTCAGACAGGCTTTACGCCATTCCATGAAATTCTGCGCGCACCATCGCTGCGCAAATTTTTCGTCGAAACGATTAAATGAAAAACTCGCGCCCAAGCTGCCATTCGCTAATCCCCGGCAGAAAGACTATCGTCGCGCCAATGGAACTTCTTCCCGACGAGGCAGCAGCCTATCGCCTTGAACATCGCGGAAAGTTGATGGTGCTGGCAAAGCTGCGAAATGCAGTTCCCGCAGCGGATGAGTTCTGCCGAATTCTCCGGGTCGAGACGCTATCGCCTGGCCTCTGGGTCAGCGCGGCTTTCCCGGATGGCTCGGTAAAAAACTTCAGGCCTGAGAAAATTCGCCAGGCGACAGCGGAAGAACAGCAAATCGCCGGAGAGTTCTAAGCAAGGGTTCTCTCCCGATCTCCCCCACCCCGGCTGGTTCGAGCTTGGCTTCCACACTTGCCACGTGTTAAGCTCCTTCCGTTCAGCCACAAGATAAGGAGAGCCTCTTCCATGGAAACGAACCCGCCGTCATCCACATCCCGCAGGCATTTCCTAAAGACGGCGATGGCGGTTCCCGCCGCTCTCGCCATTCCGTTTGCCCGTCCACCTGCCGCTGTTGCCGATGCGGCGCAAGAATCCGTGATGCCGCTGCCAACACGAAAACTCGGGAGAAACGGCCCAGATGTTCCGATGATTGCTCTGGGCTGTGAGAGCAACGGCCACAGCCCTGCCTACCTGGACATCGCATGGGCGATGGGAATCCGCTATTTCGACACCGCCGACTGCTATCTGAAGGGCAAATCGGAGAGCGTGATTAAGGATTGGCTCGCGCAGCATCCGGAGCGGAGGAAAGACCTCTTCCTCGTTTCAAAGGATCATCCAAGAAAAGGTCTGGATCAGATGATGGAACTGCTGGACAAGCGCCTGGAGGCGCTCGGCACGAGCTACCTTGATCTCTTCTTTGTCCATGGCATTAACCCCAGGGAATACACTCCTGAGTCTCTCAACTGGCCGAAGAGCGCGGCGTTTCAGAAAATGGCGGATGCCCTGAAGAGCTCAGGCAAGGTAAAGATGGTCGGGTTCTCCTGCCATGATGACATGCTGACCGATTACCTTGATGCTGCCGGAAAGGGCGGGATCGTCGATGCCATCATGTTCAAATACTCCCCTTTCTTCACGGCAGGGGATCGGTTCGATCAAGGCATCGAAGCCTGCCACAAAGCCGGAATCGGGATGGTTGCGATGAAGATCATGCGGAACGCGGCGGACATCCCCAAGAGGGTCCCCGAATTCGATAAGATGGGGCTTACGACGCACCAGGCGCTGCTTCATTCCGTGTGGGGCGACCCCCGGATCTCCGCGGTCTGCACGAGGATCACAAATGTCACCGAAATGGATCTCGATGTGCGCGCGGCGCACAGCTTCAAAACGGCGCTTCCAGCCTCTCACATTGCCCTGCTGAAGGAGATCGTGACGAGCCACCGCCGCACGATGTGCCCGGGTTGCCCTTCGTGCCGCGCCCTCGGGGCCGCGATGCCCTTTGCGTTCTCGGACATTTCGCGCTTCGTCACCTATTACGAGCAGGATGGCGATGTGGCCGCAGGCGAGCAATACCGCGCGATTCCGGCAAGCTCCCGCGATGCCAGCGGCGTTGACCTCGCCTCGTTGCGCGATGCTTGCGCTTTCAAGACGGACTATCCGGAGATCATCCGTCGGGCAGAACGTTATTTCGCAGCGGCCTGAACCAGGCTGCTAAGTTGACGGCGTAGAGCCCCAGCGATGCCGCTAAAGCAAAGTCGCCGCCAGACGCAGGGCGTCATTGATTTTGCCGGGATCATTCCCCGCCCCGCGCGCTGATTCCGCTTTTCCGCCCCCTTTTCCCCCGACGATTGGCGCAATTTGTTGCATTAACTTCCCGGCGTGAAGGTTCTTGGGTGCCCCTGCCCCGATGGAGACGGCCAGGCTTACCCTGTCATCAACCAAACCCGCAAGGATCGCGATTCCATCGAACTGCCGTTCCTTGAGAAGATCGATTATCGACTGAAGCAATTCGGGAGTGGCAATTCCCACATTTTTGATCAGCCTCTTGGTCCCCGCGGAGTCATCCACCTGCTGCAGCAATGTCGCGACAAGCGCGCTTGCCTGCCGCCTGAGCGCGGCGGCCCTCTCCCGCTCCAATTCCTTGATCGCCTCTACAAGTTTTTCTTCGAGTTGCTCCGCCCGTTTGGTTTGTTCTGCGAGACGCGCTTTTCCGTGCTCCAGCGCCGCCATGCCGCACACCGCCTCGATCCGCCGGATCCCCGCCGCTATGGCTCCCTCGCTCGTGATGGTAAATAAACCGAGTTGCCCCGTGGCGCGCGCGTGAGTGCCACCACACAACTCCATCGAGTATCCGTTTAACGCGCCAGGCTGCCCCCCAATCTGTACGACCCGCACGGTATCGCCGTATTTTTCGCCGAAAAATTGCATGATGTCGGAGCGCTCCCGAACCGAGGCGTAAGGCATCTCGGTCCAAGCTACGGGCGAGTTCTCGAGAATCCTCTGGTTGATCTGCCGCTCTATCGATTCGAGCTGGGCGGCGTTAAGCGCTGAGCTGTTAAAGTCGAACCGCAGCCGGTCGGGGCCGACATACGACCCCTTCTGCATCACCCCAGGCCCAAGCGCGTCGCGCAACGCCAGATGCAGCAGGTGCGTTGCGGTGTGGTGCGCCTCGATCGCCCGACGGCGCTGTTTGTCCACCATCGCGCTCGCGACCAAAGCCGCATCTTCGGCCGCCAAGGGTTCCGCCAGCTTCAGGAAAAAAGCAGGTCCCTTCCGGATCGTGGCCGTGACGGCAACCTCGCGCGATCCCAGCCGCAGCAACCCCGTGTCGCCCACCTGCCCGCCCATCTCGGCGTAAAACGGCGAAACTTCCACTCCCACGTATATGTCCGCGCCCTTTGCGAACGTGCCGAGCAGTTGCGTCTCAGCCTCGTCACGCTCGAATCCTACGAAAAGCGTTTCGAATAGCGGAAGATTTCCTTCCGCGGAAATAACTTCCTTCTTCTGAGCAGTTCGGGCGCGCTGCCGCTGTTCATCCATCAGCGCGTTCACCTGTCCAGAATCCACCGTGAGCCCGGCCTCGCGGGCCAGCAGTTCGGTCAGATCAACGGGAAAGCCATACGTATCATACAGCTTGAAAGCCACTTGAGCCGAAAAGGCGGCAGCCCCTTCGGGCAGCCGCTTCATCTCGGCGTCGAACAACTCCAGTCCCTTGTCCAGGGTGCGGTTGAAGCTTTTCTCTTCGCTCTCTAAGACGTCGTGGATCAGATCGCGGGATCGGGAGAGTTCGGGAAAAACCGGCGCGAATGTCTCAACCACCGGCTCAAGGAGCCGGGGCAGGAGCAGCTCCCCATCGGTCAATGCCGCTCCGAAGCCAAGCACCCTCCCAAAGCGAACCGCCCTCCGCAGGATGCGCCGGACGACGTAGTTTCGCTCGTTGTTCCCCGGCAGGATTCCATCGGCAATCGCAAACGCGAGCGCCCGGATGTGATCCGCCAAAACCCTGAAGGCGACGTCCACTCTCTCCTGTTCCGTTGCCCCCGCTTTTCCAGTGGGCACCGTGCCCAGATAACGTTTCCCGCTCAGACTCTCCAGTCGCGCAAAGATCGGTTGGAATACGTCTGAACCATAGTTCGAGATCGGACGCGAAAAATCTGTGAAACCTTCCGTGCATTGGATGATGCCCGCTATGCGCTCAAACCCCATCCCCGTGTCCACGTGCCGCGCTGGCAACGGAGAAAAGGAGCCGTCGGTATTCGCGTTGAACTGAATGAAGACGAGGTTCCAGACTTCCATGCAACGCGGATCACCGGCGTTGACCAGGGCGCCACGCGTCGCCGCGTCCGGAGTCAAATCCACATGCACCTCCGAACATGGCCCGCATGGCCCAGTCTCCCCCATCATCCAGAAGTTGTCCTTCTTCGAGCCGTTCACGATGTGCGCCGCGGGATCAAGCCCGGCCTCGCGAAAGCGCGCCGCCCAGTGATCGAACGCTTCCTGATCGAAAGAACCCGGATCTCCGGTGCCCGGATTATAGACCGTGGCGTACAACCGATGCGGCGGAAATTTCCACCGTTCAGTCAGAAGCTCCCACGCCCAACTGATTGCTTCCGCTTTGAAGTAGTCGCCGAAGCTCCAGTTCCCGAGCATCTCGAAAAACGTGTGGTGATAAGTATCAAGCCCCACGTCATCGAGATCGTTGTGTTTGCCCCCTGCCCGGATGCATTTCTGGGTATCAGCCGCTCGCGCCGGGCTGAAAGGCGCGCGTTCCGTCCCGAGAAAGTAGGGGACGAACTGATTCATCCCCGCGTTCGTGAAGAGCAGGTTCGGCGAATCCGGCATCAAACTGGAGGAAGGCACAACGGTGTGGAGCTTCTCCCGAAAAAAATCCAGGAATGTCTGTCGGATCGTTGACGAAGTCATCATGCCAGCTCGCGCGCTTGAAGAAGGCGCATCCGCCCCCGTGCCCGGTTGTTCCCCTTACTGCCCACCGCCTAACTTTTGCTTTTCTCCGCCTCCAGCGCCGCATGCACAGCCGTCTCCACCTCTTCGTACAGCGGTCGATCCCCTTTCAGTAACTCCTTGGTCGCATCCCGCCCCTGCGCGAGTTGCGTCCCTTTGAAGCTGATCCAGGAGCCCCGCTTCTCGAGGATATTCTTTTCAAGCGCAAGATCGAGCAGTGACCCCGTTGCCGAGATTCCTTCATTGTACAGAATGTCGAATTCCGCTTCGGTAAACGGGGGAGCCACCTTGTTTTTCACCACTTTCACCCTTGTGCGATTCCCCACGACCACTCCATCTGCCTGCTTTATCGCCGCGATTCGGCGGATGTCGATTCGGACGCTTGAATAGAATTTCAGCGCCTTTCCTCCTGGAGTCGTCTCGGGATTTCCGAACATGACCCCAATTTTCTCCCGGATTTGGTTGGTAAAGATGCAAGTCGTTCGCGCCTTCGCGATAAGAGCCGTCAGCTTGCGAAGGGCCGCGCTCATCAGCCTGGCCTGCGCGCCCACTGTGGGATCACCGATTTCTCCTTCCAGCTCCGCCTTCGTAACGAGGGCCGCGACAGAATCGATGACAATAACATCCAGCGCGTTTGATCGAACGAGCGTTTCGCAGATGCGAAGCGCTTCCTCTCCGGAACTGGGCTGGGATACCAGCAGATCATCCAGATTTACTCCCAGCTTTCGGGCGTATTGCGGATCAAGCGCATGCTCCACATCGATGAAAGCAGCCAGGCCGCCGCGTTTTTGCGCCTGCGCCACAACTGTCAGCGTCAGAGTCGTTTTCCCAGACGACTCAGGCCCGTAAATCTCGATCACACGTCCTCGAGGGAACCCACCGACCCCAAGCGCCCGATCGATCAGAATGTTCCCGGTAGGAATGACTTCGACATCCACAATGTTCTTGTCGCCAAGCCGCATGATCGCCCCTTCACCGTAGTCTTTCGCGATCTGCTGGATTGCGAGATCCAGATTTTTGTTTCGCGCGACGGTCACTTTGTCTTCGGTTGGTTTCTCATCGGTCTTGGCTGCCATAGGGGGAAGAACGTAGCGTCAAAAAGGCGAAACTGAAGCAGAGAATTTCGAACCACTCGCCCTCAGTTCAAATCCCCGTGATCGCTGCCCGGAGTGCTCACCCAGCCAGGATCAGCAACATTTCAAGCCAATAAATTTCCCGCCTCTCACAACCAAAGCGACCACGGTTTGCGTTATGCTCCTTGTATGAAAATAACACAAACTGCAAAACAACTATTGGTTGGCGTCGCTTTCGCCTCTTTCGCTCTTGGAGCTTTCGCTGGCAACGACGACGTCAAGACCTCGGGGACAAACGGCATCATGGATACCAAGAATGGTACCGTCGAGAAGACCGGTACCTCGGCTGCCTCGACCGGCACAGATGCAAACCTGCCAGTCGGCAACCTCGGCACCGGAGACAAACACGGGACGCAGACCGGCCAGGGCAAATAGCCTCTAGGCGGAGGACTCCTCCTCCGCGCATCCTCCGGAAATGAAGGCGGCGGAAGGCACTGGTCAGCGATACGACGTCGGCTGCGAGCTTTCCTACGATGTTCGCGGCCCCAGCGCCTTCATCTTCAACATCAGTGCCGTCGGCAACGATTTTCAGAAGATCGTTGCCGAGGCATTGGTGACAGAGCCGAGCCTTCCCGTTGAGGAGTCCCGTTCCCCAATCGAGGACAAAAGGCACCACCGGGTGTCGGCCCCTCCTGGAAAATTCACAATCCGCTACTCGGCGACCGTGGATTTGTCGCACCGCATCGATCCGCATGTCCGCGTAGTGGACACCCTTCCAGCAGATATGCCTGCCGACGTCGTCCCTTATCTTTACCCGAGCCGCTATTGCGAATCGGACAAGCTGGTGCGGCTCGCCCAGCATGAGTTTGGAAACCTCAGTACAGGCTTTGCCAAGGTCACCGCAATCTGCAACTGGATAAACGGGAATGTGGAGTACCTGCGCGGCAGCACAAATCCCCTCACGTCCGCTTACGACACCGCCACCGAGCGGGCGGGTGTCTGCCGCGACTTCGCGCACCTTGCCATAGCGCTGTGTCGAGCCATGGCGATCCCGGCCAGGTTTGTAAGTGGTTACGCTTTTAACCTCATACCCCCGGATTTTCACGCTTACTTCGAAGCGTACCTCGGGCGCTGGTATATCTTCGATCCCACAAGGCTCTCGCCCCAAACGAGCCTCATCCGAATCGGCACGGGCCGCGACGCCGCCGACACCTCGTTCGCCACGATCTTCGGACCCGTCACTCTGGCCTCCATGGCAGTGACAATGCAGCCGATTGACGGCACGGCTCCTTCTTACACTACCGACGCAATTTCTACCTCGTAGATCGCAAAAGATCCGGCCCATTCGGGCTCCGACTTCCTCTTGACGTCCAGTAGCCCCTTGGGCACATTCGTCTTCCGGTACGATGAATCCATTCACACCGGAAAAACTCGAGAAGGTTCATTACGTTTTCCCCAACGCGCTCAACGACTGGAGCGTGATCCTCGAACATCTCAAGTCGCTTGACTATCGCGGCGCGATAGTTGGCCCGCCCGGAAGCGGGAAAACGACGCTCCTTCGCGATCTCGAACCCACGCTTGCCATCGCCACCCGTTTGCAGGTCGAACGGCTTTCCGTAGACGCGCGCGGCGGTATTCCCCCATGCGACCTTTCCGAGGACTCCGTCCTCCTGCTCGACGACGCGGATCGCATTGGCTTCCTGAGTTCCTGGCGCTACAAAAAACTTCTGAAGGGATGTAGACGGCTCATCATTACGAGTTGCTCCACAGGCAAGCTCCCCACGATCGTTCACTGCGAAGTAACCCCCGAGGTGCTCTTCCGCGTGATTTCACACATCTGCGAACCCCCACCTTTCCGGGCCATCGAGGAAGCCATGACGCGACATAAAGGAAACGGCACCGCCGCGATGCGCGAACTCGGCGAGAATTACGACGCTCTCATGCGCGACCGGGAAAGCGGGATTAGTTAACACAGACCAGCCTACTCCTTTAACCCGCTCTTGACTCACGCGCCCGATGGACGGACTTAACTCTGTTGGTGGTGCGTTCCAAGTCCAGCACCTTTTCCCCAGATATCCATGTTGAAATCTCGCCTGAAGCTTTCCGCCTTCACTTTGACTGAACTGCTCGTGGTGATCGTCATCATTGCGATCCTCGCTGGCCTCTTGCTTCCCGCGATGGCGAGGGTGAAGGATAGCGCGAATGGCACGAAATGCGCGAGTAACCTTAGGCAAATCGGCGCGGCAATGCTCGCCTACACAGGCGACAATAACGGATGCTTCCCTGAATCGGGAGCCACCATTCCCTACAACACAGTTGATCCCACCACCAAACTTAATGGGTGGACGCAGCAATTGGAAAAGTACCTCCCAACCAACGGGGGACAAAATCTGTCAATCTTCCAGTGCCCGACTTCCAGCCAGCTCTACCCAACTAACAAGAACTACAGCTACTTCAACGGTTCCCACGCCGCGCTGTATGACTATTCGCAGGCCGCCCCATCACCGGGGGCCTTTGCTCCGTTGCGGGTCGCCCTCATCAAATTCCCAACGAAACACATCCTCGCGGGGGATATCTGTTCCGACGGTCTGTTCACCGCTACCGACGCGGACAAAGACGACTACACACAGAACCCCGCGTTCTCGGGGAACCTCGCCAAGATGCACAATTCCCGAGCAAACATCCTGCTGGCGGATGGGCACGTTGCCAAGTTTGCCACGTTCGACTATTCCAAAGCAGCCGGTTCTGGCAATAACGACTCCGATTCCCGGTCGCTAACTGTATGGTATGATCGCGTGGCGGACTATAACCTCAACAAATAGGCCATTCGCGAAGAGCAGAGCGCAAAACGCGGCGCAAGTTAGAGCGCTCCCAACCAGCGAAATCGATTAAAGCCGGGCAGGCGACTCCGCAGGCGCTCCCGCCTGAGCGACTGGCACCGACCCTTCGATAGGCCTCTGGGGCAGGGTCTCGCGTGGCTGCTGCACAACCATCTCCGTCGGAGCAACCGAAGGCCGGCTGATCTCGCGTTCAAACTCGTCCTTCGCCTTATTGAACTCCTTCACGGCTTGGCCCATTCCCTTAGCCAGTTCGGGCAACTTCTTCGCCCCAAAGAGAAGCAGCATGATAACGAGGATGATGAGAAGGTCGCCGCCGCCGAGGAGATTCCCGAAGCTTGCAAGAGTGTTCATACGGTTAACATCGAGTTTACCACCGCTCGCGGGCGTTGCAAATGAAAGAAGCTGATCACAATTTCCATTACACGATGGGCAGCAGCGGGAAAGACCGGCCTAAAACTGTCCTGCTGGGCGCTTTCAGCCAGCGCTCCAGAATGGTCGCGTAGACACTCCGGAAATCCACGTTATAAATCAGGTCGCCCTGATTCAGCGAGGTGAGGCTCGGGTAGCGCCCAAACGCTCCAGCCTTTACTCCCCCGCCCACCACGAACATCGGAGCTGCCGCGCCGTGATCAGTTCCACCGCTGGCATTCTGCGTGACTCGCCGTCCAAACTCGCTGAACGTCATCAGCATCACTCGCTGGAAGTTTCCCTGAGCCTGCATGTCTTTGCAGAAGGCGGAGATCGAATCGCTCATGTAGCCAAGCAACCGATCTTGCGTGCCCACTTGGTTGCTATGCGTATCGAATCCTCCAAGGCTCACGTAGTAGACCCGCGTTGCCAGACCCCCCGCGATCATCCGCGCCACAAGGCTCAGGCTTCCTCCCAGCGGATTCTTCGGGTATTCGATCGTGGAACGATACTTCCGCGCAATTTCCAAGACCTTGTCGGAGCTGAGTTGCGCGTCCAGAGCGGTGCGCTGCAGGAAATCCAGCGTGCTGCCACCCGTTTTTTGACGTGGCCCGCCGATCATTCCTATCGACCCGCCAGAGTTCAACTCGTCCGCGGAGGAAGCCATCTCCGGCTGGTTAAGCTCTTTAAACGCCGCTTCTTCGGACGCCGTTCCGTCCTTTCCGTGTTGCGGGTTGATCCAACGGTATTGCTCCGGTTGAGCGAACGACACGCCCGTGGGATGCGCGGAGTTAAACGACTGCGGCACGGAATTCCCGATGCTCACTCCTACCGTCGGGTCGGCGCCTTGGCAGCAACTGTCGAAATACCGGCCCAGCCAGCCGTAAGTCTCATTACGATCGGCGTCCGATGCTGTCTGCCAGATCTCCGTGGCGCGAAAATGAGACCGATTCGGATTAGGATACCCTACGCCTTGCAGGAGAGACATGTGGCCTTCGTCGTAAAGGGACTTCATCCCCGTCATGTTCGGGTGCAGACCCATGTAATCGTTAATGCGCAGCACGCGCTCTTTCTTTATGCCGATGACCGGCCGCGCGCGGTAATACGCGTCATCCGCGTAAGGGATAACCGTATTCAGCCCATCGTTTCCTCCCGCAAGCTGGAGGACAACCAGGATCGTTCCGTCCTTCCCTGTTGGGGTCTGGATTGGCGAATCCGCAGCCATCGCGTCCAGCGTCGAAAACGTCTTCTGCAGAAAAACAGGCAGCGTCCATGCCGCGGCCGCTCCCAGCATCGATGTCCGTAGAAACTCGCGCCGCGTGTGGAGCGTGTTCGTGAAGGGTTCGGGTGTTTCCATGGATGTTCTGCTTTCTTTTGGGGTCAGGTGAGCTGGAATTGAGGCGTGCTCATCATGAGATGGAGCAGCTCGCGCACCGTTTGGTCGCTCGTATCAGGCTTTTTCGAGTTCAGAAATTGGACGAATGTATCGGTCTGCCGGGTATCGAGCGGGCTCTGGAACAGTCGCCGCGCCAGGGAGGCAATAAGCTTCTCCGGCTGGCTGCGCATCTCTGCCGGAGCGATCTTCGCCACGTCCACCGGCGGCGGAGGCGGCATCTGCACCGGCGGCTTCTGCGTGTTATTCTCCTTCACTCGGAACCGCTGCATTGCCATCGGCCCAACTCCAAGCGCGTAGTTCGAAAGATTATATCGCAGCAGCAAGGTGGATGTCGTGATCCACGACTTGCCTCCGTCCCATCCCTTCACACTCGGGGGCATAAAGGGCACCTGTCCCATCTGCCGCAGCACGTTTATGGTCGCGGCGGTGTTCGGCACATCCGTTTCCAGTTCCTTCGACGTCTGCACCATCCACTGCACAGGGCTTTTGATCTGCGCTCTCACCACACCGGGCGAGTAGAACACTGCGCTCTCAAAGATCTCCCGCATCAGAGGCCGTATTTCATAGCCACTGGCCCGGAAATTAAACGCGAGCGAATCGATCACCCCCGGTGGCGCGTCATCGTCCGCGAAAAACTCCCAGATCTTCTTTGTGATGTAAGTCGCGCACACCGGCTTATCCAGGATCAGGTTGATGATGTCATCGCCTCCAAAGCGGCCTGTCTTCCCGAAGAATGTCTTTTCACCGTCGTCATGCTGGAAGGGCGCGAAGCGGAATGTCTGATCTTGCGGGTTGATCCTGTATCCCGTGAAGGCCCGGGCGGATTGCTGGATATCCTGCTCCGTATAGTTGCCGATCCCCAGGGTGAACAATTCCATTAACTCCCTCGCGAAGTTTTCGTTGGGGTGCTCGCGCCTGTTCTGCGCCCCATCCAGCCATACCAGCATTGCCGGATCCCGGGACATATCCTTCACCATGTGGTTGAAGTTCCCCAGCGCCTGCCGCCGCAGTGTTTCGTTCTGCAGCCACATCAGGTAACACGACCGCACCTTGACGAAGCTTGTCGCGAAATGCCCGTGCCAGAAGAGGGTCAGTTTCTCGCGCAGCGGGTTGGATGTTTTCTGCATCCGCTCCAGCCACCACGGAACCAGATCCTTGAAATCCCCGACCTGCATCTTCCGCGTTTCCTTCTGCCGTTCCTTCCGCTGCTCATCCGTCAACATCACCATCGACGCTCGCATTGCGATCATGTTCGTCGGCACAGCCCACGCGGGCCTCGGAAAGGCAGCCGAATCGTCGGGCGCGTTTAAAATGGAGTCAACGGCTCCGCGAAACCCAAGCTTCTGCAGGGCTTCTATCTCTTCCGGGCTTCCTCCGAATCCGGCTCGGTTCAAGAGGTGCGCCGCCGTCTGGAAATTCCACTGCGAGGAGTTAAATGGGGTCAGCATCTATGTGGTAAAACCCGCAACCGGGCGAAAGTTTCCACAAATCTGGCGAGCAAGACGCTCACGCGCGGAAAAGCGCTTCGAAGCGGGCCGTCAGCACTGGTAACGGCCTCTCACCGGATACGAACCCAGGCTCTTGATGCTGTCTGCAACAGCCAGCGCGCCTTTCAGCGCCTCCTTCACCTGTTCGTCCTGCTCTTTGCCTTCGATTTCGACAAAAAATTTATACGTGTTCGGTTGTCCAACGATCGGACGCGACTGGATGCGCTTCAGGCTGACGCCATGATTCTTGAATGGTTCAAGAAACAGGCAAAGACTTCCAGGTCTGTCCGCCAAAGCCACGACCAGGCTGGTCTTCACGCTGGTCTCCGAGACGACCCCCGCATGACCGATCACAAAAAACTGCGTGACGTTCGGAATATGACTCTCGATCGGGTAGTACAGAACATCCAGGCCATGGGCATCCGCGTTCTCCACAGGCCCAATCGCCGCCGCCCCGTCCTCTCTCGCGGCGAGCTGCGCCGCGCCGGAAGTGCTCGGCGTGGCGACGTGCCTCGCCCCCGGGTAGTGGGCGTTCAGCCATCTTTCGCAATGCTGCAGCGGCGCGAAATGGGAGTAGATCACCTTCACCGGCGTCCCCTCCCGCCCTACCAGCGCGAGCTTCACATCCAGGGAGAGCTCCTCTTGCACGAACAGGGCGTTATCGATCAGTCCATCCACAGTGGGCATGATCGTGCCTCCGGACGAGTTCTCAATAGGCACCACGCCCCGGCCCCGGCCCTCACCCGCTAAAAAGGAAAAAACCTCCGGAATGGTGCGAAAAGGGCGCAGCCCAGCGTTGCCAAATCTTTGGATCGCAACATGATGCGCAAAACTCCCCTCAGGTCCGAGATAGGCAATGGGCGATTCTATCTCAGAGGCGCGCATGGCTTAACCCTCGTCCGCCCCGACTAGCGCCGCGCCTTCACATGCCAAAACTGGCTCAACCCACTTCCCGTGCTCGCGTATCAAATCCTGCAACCGCTCGACCGCTTCAGCCTCGGGGATATTGAATTTCACCGCTGTCTTTCCGACATACAGATTTACCTTCCCCGGCGCGCCTCCCACATAGCCGAAATCAGCGTCCGCCATTTCCCCGGGGCCGTTCACGATACAACCCATGATCGCAATCTTCACACCCTTCAGATGCGCCGTCGCTTCCTTGATCCGGGCGGTCGTTGTCTGCAGGTTGAACAGCGTTCGCCCGCACGAGGGGCACGCCACGTAATCCGTTTTGAAAATCCGGGCGCCCGCCGCCTGAAGGATGTTGTATGAAAGGCGCAACGCTTGACCCGGCGCTTCTTCTCCCTGGACGAGAATCGCGTCCCCGACGCCATCGCAAAGAAGCGAGCCGATGTTCGTCGCTCCAGTGAGCAGCGTTTTGAGGAAGTCCGCGCCTGAACGCGTGGCAGGAACCAATGTATCCTTCAACAGGATGGGGTGTCGTCGAGCCACCTTCGCCGCGAGGAGTCGGAACGCGGCGATCACCGGCATGTCCAGCCCGTCGCGCGCCGTCACCAGGCAATCGTCGCTCATCGAGTTGAGCAGCACGACCTCGGCATCATTCCGGGGATCGATTTCGCGGATGCCCGCTTTTTCGTAGACAATCTCCGGTTGGTAATCACCCATGCGCTCCAGCTTGTGGGCCACCTTGTCATAGTTTGCCTGCCTCACCACGACCCGGACCGTCTCTTCACCGCCAACAGCCACTCCACCGAACTCCAGCGTGTGAGACGCGCGCCGGTTGTAGGAAAAGGGGTCGTAAGGCAATTCGGCAACGGGCTTTTCCACAGAAGCCTCCGCGCGGAATGGACGGTGATTGTACGGCTCGCAGAGCGCCTTCGCGACCGGTATTTCACGCGGGCTGTCTTCCGTCAGCGAAACCCGCACAGTATCCCCGATCCCGTCGTCCAGCAGAGACCCGATGCCAATCGCGCTCTTGATCCGGGCGTCCTCCCCATCCCCAGCTTCCGTCACTCCCAGATGAATTGGGTAATTCCAGTCCGGGCCTTCCGCCTCCAGACGGGCGACGAGCAAACGATAGGCGTTTATCATCACCTTCGGGTTGCTGGACTTCATTGAAAAAATCATCGCGTGAAAATCCATCCCTCTCGCGATTCTGGCGAACTCCAGCGCGCTCTCGACCATGCCCAGGGGTGAATCGCCATAGCGGTTCATGATCCGATCACTCAGCGATCCGTGGTTTGTCCCAATCCGCAGGCTGACGCTCCGGTTTTTGCAGATTTCTACCAAAGGCGCGAACCGGCTCCGAATCCGCTCGATCTCCGCGGCGTATTGCTCGTCGGAATACTCCCGCACCGCGAACTTTTTAGAATCCGCGTAGTTCCCCGGATTTACACGCACCTTTTCGACCCAACGGGCAGCCTCTATTGCGGCGTCTGGCTTGAAATGGATGTCTGCCACCAGCGGCACATCGCATCCTTTCGATAGCAGCCCTTCCTTGATGAACTGCAGGTTCCTCGCGTCCTTCACGGTCGGCGCGGTGATCCTCACGATCTCACATCCCACGGCCGCCAGTTCCAGCGTCTGTTCGATGCACGCTGCCGTGTCCATCGTGTCGCAGGTAAGCATCGATTGCGTCCGGATCGGGTTGGAGCCCCCGACTCCGACTTTGCCGACCATCACTTCCCGCGAGACCCTGCGGGCGTATGCAAAAGGGTTATACCTCCTGATCTACTTTCCCTGGCTGTCCCCTGAAGCCGCCCGTGACCCTTTCGCCCAATGCCATGGCAGATCCTGCACATCAAAAAATGTGACGAACAGCATGAACCCGATTATCACGCACGCGCATATGCTTGTCACAAACTCCAGCACTTTCGCGTTCGCTGGTTTGCGCCGCGCGCGTTCCACCGAGAGCGAGCAGGATGTGGCCGCCATCCAGCACAGGTATCGGCAACATATTCAACACGGCGAGGTTCACGTTTGAAAACACGCTGAACCACAGCGCCATCCGCCACCCGTCCTCGCTTTCGAAAATCTTGTAGTAAATACGCATGATTCCCACCGGGCCGCTGAAATGCTGCACACCCACATCCGACCTGCGGGAGATCAGCGCCTCAAACATGTTGGCCATGCTGTTGAGGCTGCTGACGATCTGCTCAACAGGATTCGGGTAAACAAGCTCTATCTCGCCCGGGTCCCACACGATTCCGATCCGGGGCCGCTTTGTTCCGTTCTCCGCGGGCAGCAGCACGGGCGTCATCGAGAAAGCCTTGTGTTGCGCGCCTCTTTCCACGCCAAGCGATACGGGATCACTGGGATGACTCAGCAGTTCATCCACCAGCGCTTCTGTGCTGTATACCTTGCGGCCGTTCACTTCCGTTATTTCGTCCTTGGGCTGCAAACCCGCGAGCGCCGCGGGTGTTCCCGGCTCCACCTCTCCGATGATCAGACGGGTTTTCGGGGTGATCTTTACCTGCCGCAGGCTCGCCCGCGCAAAACGCCGCTGCGGCTCCTTCACCCATCCGCACTGGATCGGTATCTGTTTCCCGTCTCGCTCCACCAGAAAGTTGATTTTTTCCCCTTCGCTTCGAATAATGCGCCACTGGATGCTGTCGCTCCCCATGCCGGAGAAACGTTTCACCGGCTGCCCGTCGATCTCCAGAATCTTGTCGCCGGGCCGTAGCCCCGCCTTTTCAGCCGGCGACCCCGCCTCGGCATAGCCCACGGTCGTCGTGTTCTCCGCTTCCGTTGTCGGCCGCCCTATTCCCCAGACGATTGTGGCATACACCAGCGCCAGCATGAAACTGAATAGCGGCCCCGCAATCGCGACGATGATCTTGTCCAATGCAGAGATGGGCGGATAACTCGCCGCCCCCTTCTCATTTTTTCCTTCCAGCACCTCCATGGGAGCCATCTGCGGCAGCGCCACGAATCCTCCCGCTGGTATGCAGCCGATGCTGTATTGAATCCCTCCCACCGTCTTTGACCAGATCGGGTTCCCAAACCAGATCGCAAACTTTTCAATGACCAGGCCCCGCCATTTGGCCGCGAGAAAATGTCCCAGCTCGTGGACGATGATCAACATGTTGAAGATGATCAACACTTCAAACAGGATGAAGACGAAATTAAGTATTTTCACAGCCTTTTAGATGAGTTCCAGCGCCCGCTGGCGAGCCGACCGGTCAGCCTCAAGTATAGCATCGAGTCCAACCCGCGCAAAGCAGGCGTGCCCCTCCATTACCCGGCTCACCAGACGCCAAATCTCCGGGAATGATATGCGTCCTTGCATGAACGCTTCGACAGCCACCTCGTTTGCCGCGTTCATTACCGCCGGGAGACTGCCTCCGGTCTCCCCCGCGTGCCTTGCCAAATCCAGCGCGGGGAAATCCGCGTAGCGCGGAGCCTCAAACTCCAGTTTTGCGAGGCGTCCAAAATCCAGCGGTCGCAACGAATTTGGAACCCGCTGCGGCCACGTGACCGCGTACTGTATCGGGAAACACATGTCCGATTGACTCATCTGCGCCAGCACCGATCCGTCGATGAACTCGACCATCGAATGCACAATGCTTTGGGGATGCACCACCACCTCCACGCGCGACATCTCCACATCGAACAACCACCGCGCCTCGATCATCTCCAGCCCCTTGTTGAACAGCGTCGCCGAATCGATGCTGATCTTCGATCCCATTCGCCATGTTGGGTGATTCAGCGCTTCCTCAACCGTGACGCGCTCCAGTTCCTCGGCGGGTTTCATGCGGAAAGGCCCGCCGGACGCTGTGAGAATCAGCCGCCGAGCCTCGGAGGGGTCTCGATTTTCAAGACATTGGAAGATCGCGTTGTGCTCACTGTCCACCGGCAGCACTTTCACACCCTTCCTCCGGGCGGCTTCCATCACGATCTCGCCTGCCATCACCAGTATTTCCTTGCTCGCGATCGCCACATCCTTGCCTGCCTCGATCGCCGCCAGCGCCGGCCTCAACCCCCCCGTGCCCACGATCGCGATCAGCACCATATCCGCGTCCGCCCGCGTCGCCAGCTCCACAAGCCCATCCTCCCCGCAAAAGATCTCAGGGGAATATTCCAGGCTTGCCCGCAGCTCTGCGAGGAGAGCGCCATCCGTGATGCATAGCGCCCCGGGCTTGAACTGATTCGCCTGCGCCGCAAGCTTGCCTGCGCTCCGGTTTGCCGACATTCCGACGATCTTCATCCTGTCGGGGATGTCACGCGCCACCTTCGCGGCGCTCTCGCCGATGGACCCGGTGGCTCCCAGAACGATCACCTTTCGCTGTCTCATACCCGGATCACGAGGCGCAGGTAAAAGAAAAGCAACGGCGCCGTGAAGAGCAGGCTGTCGATCAGGTCCAGCGCGCCGCCGATCCCAGGCAGGAAGTTCCCGGAATCCTTGGTTTCAGTGCTCCGCTTTACAATCGACTCCGCCAGGTCGCCGATCACCGCCGCAAACCCGAGCAGCAAGCCGAGGATCGTGGCATGCGTGTAATTCAGCGCCGCAAGCTTGTCGCGGAACAGCGCCAGCATCCCGTAGCTGCCAAGCACTGAAAACGCCAGCGCCCCGAAAAAGCCCTCCCACGTCTTCTTCGGACTGATGTGCGGCACCAGCGGATGTTTGCCGCATACGCTCCCCACCAGGTATGCCCCCATATCGCTGAACTTCGTCACCACGATTAAATAGAGCACGTAAAAATGTCCCGCCACGTGTCCATCCGGCGCGCGCGGGATCACATACACGATCTTCGTCACAAAGTTGAACATCCACGGCACGTACAGAAGGCCAAACAGCGTGTACGCCATCGACTCGAGCGGCGCGATCACACGCATCTTCTGGAACATCTGCCTCCCGAAAACCACCAGCAGGAAAAACAGCAGCACGGACACCTCGAAATCGTATGACTCCGCCGGCCGCATCCGCGCCTGGCTGTAATAATGGAAACTCCCGCTGATTAGAACCAGCCCGCAGATCATCGCCGTGATCCTGAAGTTCGGCAGCTCCTTGTTATCCAGCATGCTGTAGAACTCCCACAGCCCCACCATGGCCAGCCCCGCGATCAGCAGGAAAAATCCAAGCTCGTATCCCGAGAAGATGACAAAGAGCGATCCTGCCCAGAGGGCAATCGTACTTCCTAGCCGCGAGAAGAAGACCAACCGCCGATTCTCGCTCATGCGCGCGGCAGTCTCCGGTTCTTCGAAAGTTTCCTTGTCACTCAGGCTCTACTAGATGGTGGCACTCCGAAAAACAAGCGCTCTGCGCGGTCTGTACCTGCACAACCTCTTGCGGCGACCTTCCTCGCCCGTTTCAGGCCGCCTTCGACACGGACGCGAAATGGAACTTTCCCACCAGCAGCGCTGGCGCGGAAGTCGACGAAGGCCCCTCTCCGCCTCGGGCGCGCACGGAGGGCCCCATCGCGACGATATTATTGAACACCGAAATCGGACTCTCGTTGAACCGAAAATTATTCACCGGTCTTCGTATCTCTCCGTCCTCGATCAGAAAATTCCCATCCCGCGTCAACCCAGTCAGCAGCACCGTTCTCGGATCAACATCCCGTACGTACCAAAAACGCGTCACCAACACTCCTCGGCGGGTCTGCTTTATCATCTCTTCCATGGTGGCGGTCCCGCCAGGCATTATCAGGTTGGATGGCTCGCCAACTACCTCAGCCTTCATCTTTTGCGCCCAAAAGCGGGAGTAGATAAGACTCTGCGCCACACCATCCTTAATCCAGTCCTGCCGGTTTAGAGGCAACCCGTCTCCCGTAAACGTTGCTCCAGGAGCCACATCGTTCGCCGGATCAGAAAACAAGGAGACGCTCTCATTGAACAGCTTCTCCCCGCGCCGATTCCCGCCACCCTTCCGAGTCAGAAAGCTGCGACCTTCATCCGCGCTGCGCGCGTCAAACCGTTCGATCAGACGCCACATCAGATCCGAAGTAGCTGAAGGCTCCAGGATGACGGTATAATCGCCGGCGGCCAGGAATGCGGGAGCCTTTGACGAAGCGCATTTCTTCGACGCCGCCAACGCCAGGGCGTCCGCGTTCACCCGGGTGATGTCATGATCGGTTCGCCCTGCCCACCCAGAGCCGCTGCCAGTCCGCTCCCGAATCGTCGTAGAAAAATCCACGCTGGTCGACTTTCCGTAGCCGAACAACCCTTTGCTCGTGGCGACCGCGGTGAAATCGCGACCGCATTCCGTATAGCCGGCAGCCAGGTTCTTGTCAGACTCGGCGCGTCGCAGCGCGGGCTCGCAGAGCGCGACGAGGTCAGCCGAGGAGGCCCGGGCCGTCGCTTCGCAGTAGCCGGGGCCGGTGATATACTGTTGCGGCCCCAACGGCTCCACAAATTCCGGGTTCTCCGGAGCGAGCCGCGCGATCTCCTCGCTTTTTCTCACCGCGTCCCGGAGCGCCTGCTCATCTGTGATGTTGATATTCACGCTGCCGGCGCGCTTCCCGAAATGCGACTCCACCACCACCGTTTGACCGGAGTGGTAGCCAGCCGTCGTGACGCTGTTCACCGCAAATCGCACCCCTTCGCTCTCTTCGCCGGAAAGCAATGCGACCGCGGAATCCGCCTTTGAAAAAGAGAGAAGCTTCGCCAGCAGTTCCTTCGCTTCTTGCTCCGAATGAATCATATCGCCGTGTTCAACACATTGATCTGGCGGAATCGCGCCGGCACCGCGCCATGCGACACGGGCGCGCCCTGCATCGGCTCCCCTTTCCCGCACACCGGCGTGCCGCCCAGGTAGTATTCGCTTTTTCCGCACAGCCCGTCGCACGCGTTCCAGAAATCAATCGTGTTCCCCTGGTAAGCGACATCACGGAGCATGGCTCCGATCTTCCCGTCCTTGATTTCATGGAACACCTGCCCTCCAAATTGAAAGTTGTATCGCTGCTGGTCAATACTCCAACTCCCGTTGCCCACGATGTAGATCCCATCTTTGACTTCCGAGACTAGTTCCTCCAGCCGCACATCCCGCGGGTTCGGTTGCAGCGACACATTCGGCATTCGTTGTATCGGGAAGCTCGCGTAGCTGTCCGCAAACGCGCATCCGTTTGAACTCTTCCTGCCAATCAACGCCGCCTGTCCGATTGCCATCTGGTAGTTCTCAAACACTCCGTCCTTGATGATGGGGAACTCTGCTCCCGAGGTCTTCACCCCGTCATCATCGTAGCCCACCGTTGAAAGCCCCCCTGCCTGCGATCGATCCGCCATCACTGTCACCAGCGGACTTGCGTACTTCAGCTTCCCTAGCTTATCCGGCGTCACAAAGGAAGTTCCCGCGAAGTTCGCCTCCCATCCCAACGCGCGATCCAGCTCGGTCGCGTGTCCTATGCTCTCGTGGATCGTCAGCCAGAGGTTTGTCGGGTCGATCACGAGATCTTTCCTGCCCGGTTCCACCGGCTTCGCCGTCAGCTTCTCCTTCGCCTCCTGGGCCGCCTTCCCCGCTTCCGTCACGAAATCGTATTCCGCGATATACTCATACCCGCTGCCACGTGGCGCCGCGAGGCTCGACCGGCTTGTGAACTTCCCGCTGCTCTTGTCTACCGCTGTCACGGCAAAGTGGGGCATGGATCGCACCCTCACCTGCTCGATCCGGCTCCCGTTGCTCGACGCGAAGAACTTTGTCTCCCGGACAAATGTAAAACCCGAAGCGCAAAAACTGGCGCCAGCGTCTTTTGCCGCGCGGTTAATCCCCAACAGGCGAGCGGTCTTCTCCTCGATCGATACCCCGAATGGATCGATTCGCATCGGCATCGTCCACTTATCCTGGTAACCCGGGATGCTCTCGAGTTCGATCCCCTTGCCTTGGATGGCGCGATTTGCCTTTGCGATCTCGCCCGCCTTCGCCGCCATCCGTCTCACTTCTTCCACGGTTAGCGCCTCGCTCGCGGCAAATCCCCACACCCCATCCACCAGCAATCGCAATCCGAATCCATTAGTCCGCGAAAAACTCACGTCCTCCACGTGCTCCTCCCGCGCCGCTATGGACTCCGTCTCCTCTTCGCAAAGCCGGAAGTCCGCGTACCCAGCTCCTGCCTTCCGGGCGGCATCCAGGGCCGCGTCAGCAAGTCTGTCAAAAAGCATTCCATCAGCGGGCGCCACCGTTCCCGCGCGAGCCCCTCGCAACGAGAGGCTTGCTCCCGCGCAGCAAGCCGCCGAACCGGCAATCAGCTTTACAAACGCCCGTCGTTGCATTCCGGAACCAGCCTGACACACCCGCCGCCCGCTTCAACCATGTTTTGCGCCCGGGTCAACCAGCGGGATCGCAGCCTGAACGCCCGGTGAGCCTATCACCCTCCCAGCCCGCGATAGTGTATCAGCTTTCGCGTCCCGAGATCCACCGTCACCGAATCGTCTGGCGTTTTCATGGATTCACCATCCGACGCGGGGTGAAATTCGATGCGAAGTTGCTGAGCGTCCGCGATGACGCGCAGGTAGCCGAAGTCCGCGTCATCATAATTTTCAAACACAACTTGATCGGCGCCGTTGGAGAGCTGGGGCTGGGTTGAAGGAGCGCGAAGCGCCGCCGTCCCCTTCCTCGTCAGCCGGTTATGAGCGTGCCCGCCATTGCCGCAAACCACGAATGGCGTCTCCCGTCCGTCCAGATACCTTGTAAACCGCTGGTAATTATGCGCGTGCCCCGAGAGCACCGCGTGCGGCCACATTCCCGCTTCAGAGCACGCCGCGTCGATATCCGCAAGCATCAACGGACTCCCGCCATGCCTTCCCACAGTCTTGTCGGTCGGACTCGCGGCTACATACGCGGGATGATGTACGGCGATCAACAGCGCCCCTCCAAACTTCTCCGCTTTCGCCCTCCCGAGCGCCGCCTTCAAAAATTCGATCTGTATGTCGGTGAGAGCCGAATATCTCTGCGTTGAGTTGCTCTGTGTTGAGATCACCCCCGGGTCTTCCAGACAGTTGCTATACAGTCCGAGAATCCTCACAAAGGGCGCTTCCAGGGTGAAGTAAACACCCGGCTGCCGCCCCGCTGTCCTCGCAAGATTGCCTGCCTCCGGCGTCCGGTGAAACGGTTGATCGCTCGCGCAGAAGTTTTCAAGAAACGCCTTCAATGTTGGGGTTGACGAATTTGGGGCAACCATCCCGTCATGATTTCCCGCGATCGCAAAGATTGGCGCCGGATAGTCCCTATATGGATCATAGAATTGGTCGTAATAGTATTGCGCTTCTCCAAAGCTATATACCACGTCGCCAAGGTTGTAGCAGAATGAAGGCACCGACCGCGGATCCTCGCTCCTAAAGTCACTTAGCAACTTGTCTGTGACCGTGTTCTGATCTGCCGGGCCTCTGGTATTGCCAGTGTCTCCCAAGGCGTGAAATACGATCTGTCCAGCGCGTGTGATCGCCTTCGTTACCGCGCCACCTTGATCCCCAATCGCGTCCGCGAGGGACATCCGCGGCTCAGGCGCGGGCCCGGCGGGTATTTCGCGAGGCAATAGTGTTCCTTTTTCGCTATCGAGAATGGCATACGCTTCTTTGTCCGAGCCATGCATCACCGTGAAGACCGTTGGATCCCCGGTCGGCGCCGCCTGCGCAAAACGCGGTCCTAGTGTTGGATCGGGCTGGCTATTGTCTTTCGGAGCAAGCGAATCCGGATTTTTCTTAATGCCAGCTATCTGCTTGTAACGACGACCGCGGGGTGTTGCCATACACTAATGATGCCGCGCGACACTCCCCGCATTCAACCCAACTATTGTTACATTCCGGTGACGGCTGTTCCCGTCACGCGCGCCGCGCTTGCCCTTTAACCCACCCGAAGTTCCGCCAGCGTAGCGTGCGCCGCCCGCCCCCGCGCGTCAGGGTTGATCATGAGTTCCAACTCCACCACGCCGTCGAGATTCATTTCGTATTCCTCGATCTCACGCGTCGAACCTCCCGGGCTGAAATTGTATTGCTGCCGTACGATCTCCCCTCTTGACGCTCCCGTGGACCAGCAAATCACGAATTCCTGCGTCCGTTCCTCCTTTTCTTCGATGAACACCACGCGCAGCTTCCTCAGCTTTTGCGGTTCATCGAAACACAGGCGGATTACCTGCTCACCCGCGCTCTCCGCCCGCCACCCGCCGCTCGCCGTCTGTATCAATGCGGCCTCGATCGGGAAAGCCGCCGCCTCGGAGGTAACTTCAACACGCGCGATCTCTTCAAGATTCAGCCAGCCACTCTCCGCGAGAGCAGGCGCCTCTGTTAATGGGGAGAGAATGCGTTTGCGCACCCCTTCAGTTAAGCCTTCTCCGCTGCCTCTTCAAACGAGATTTCCTGTGACCATAAGCCCTCTGCCTCATCAAAATCAGCATGAACATGCCATCATGAGCGGCTAACCTTTCGCGTCACCTTGGAACGCTCCGCCTTCAACGACTTCATTACCTCCGGGAAGCCCATCCTCGCTCTCGCGCCGATGCAGGATGTCACCGATCTCCATTTCTGGCGGGTTATCTCCGCTTACGGTGGAGCTGATCTTTATTATACCGAGTACTTCCGCGTCCACGGCGACTCACGGCTCGACAAGCCGATCCTGCGATCCATCGTCGAAAATCCAACCGGCCGGCCGGTCATCGCGCAGATGATCGGGAACGACATTCCTGCCCTCGTCCGGACAGCCCTTGAGCTGCAAAAGCATCCCGTTATCGCCATCGATCTCAATCTCGGCTGTCCCGCCCCGGTCGTGTATCGCAAATGCGCGGGCGGCGGCCTCCTGCGTGAACCCGCTCGCGTCGATGCTATTCTCGGGGCTTTGCGCCAGGCCATTTCAATCCCCTTCACCGTGAAGACGCGCCTCGGCTTCGATGACACCGCCTCTTTCGACAATCTACTCGCCATCTTCTCGCGCCACTCTATTGATCTTCTCACAGTCCACGGCAGGACAGTCTCCCAGATGTATAGACGGCCGGTTTACTATGATTTAATCGCCCGCGCCGCCGCTCTTCTTCCCTGCCCGGTTCTCGCAAACGGCGACATCCAATCCGCCCGGAAAGCAGCAGACGTGCTCAATGAAACAAAGGCCGCCGGGCTCATGATCGGACGCGGCGCCATACGCAATCCATGGCTGTTCGATCAAATCCGTGCCCATAGCGGCAATACCCCTGGCCCCAACCCGTCCGGTCGCGATCTCCTCCATTACGTCCGGATTCTCTACGAGGCAGTCTCCCTTCCAACCCTTTCCGAGAACGCGCAAGTGCAACACATGAAGAAATTCATGACCTTCTTCGATCTGGATCCCGAGGGTCGGTTCCTCCACGCCATCCGCCGCGCGACATCGAAATCCGGATTCTTCAATATCTGCGAATCCTTCCTCGACCACGATTCGCCCGTCTGGCCGGACCCTCCAACCCCCGCTTTAAAATCCTGCGCGTAATCCCTACCGGACTACACCAAACTCCGCGCGGCGATTCTTCGCCCAAGCCGACTCTCCAGAGCCGGTGTCAGCTGGCATTTCCGCCCCGAAACTTACCGTCTGCAGCTTTCCGCCATCGGCTCCATGCGAGATCAGGTACTCCCGCACCGCCAATGCCCGCCGCTCCCCAAGCCCCCGGTTGTATTCCGGTGTCCCGCGTTCATCCGTAAACCCCGCGATGATGATCGTGTTCGATCCGCCCTTCATGAACTCCGCGATCTCTCCCAGTTCCCCTTCCGCCGATCCATCCACCGCAAAGCTGTCGAACGCGAAATGCACGGGCGGAAACTTGTTCTTGTCCACGTTGCTGCTCATGAAGGAAACCCCATCCTGTCGATCTGGCAACGCCGTGCCATTGATCGAATCCCGATCCGTTCCCACATAGCTCTTACCCTTCTTGTCCGCGCACGCCCCCATCGAAAAAGCAATCACAAGGGCCAGTCCAGCAGAGTACATTCGCGCGTTCATATTGGTCTTCATGATTCAACTTTCCGCCCTTCCCATCAATGCATTTCTACCCGCGCGGGATTTTCACCATTCCTACCGAGACCACGAAGGCTCCGATATTCTTCCCAATCCTTCCACCAGTCTGGTCTTCTTCCCTGTCTGTGTATCTTCCATGCAGACAGCGCCGCCTTGCGCGAACACCAGGTGCCGGGAATCCGCTCCCCAGGACGGCCCTTCCGCGTCGCCCCCGGATGTCACAATCCTCGACGACCCGCTCCCCAAGTCCAGCACTGCCACTTGGAACACTCCGCCTTCCCTCACATTGAATGCCACTTTCTTCCCGTCCGGCGACCAGTTCGGCTCCGTGCAATACGCATGCCCGGCGGGCACCTCCCGTCCAGACCCACCAGAAGACGATATGCGGAACAGATGCGGCGACCCGCCTTCCTGCGCTGAGTAGATGATCTCGTCCCCATCAGGCGACCACGTGGGACACGACTTCACCCCCGGAGAATGCGTCAACCGGTGCGCTCCGCCTCCATCCGCGCCCGTCACGTAGATCTCTGTCGTCCCATCCTTGCTAAGCGTCACCGCAAGCCGGCGTCCGTCCGGTGAGAACACAGCTCCGGTGTTCGTCCCAGGGTACTTCAATATCCGCTGCCTCGATCCGCTGCCCAGATCGATCTTGTACACATCCGCGTATCCGCTCTGATACCCGGTATAAACCAGCTCCCGCCCGTCCGGGCTGATCCTGGGGCCGACGCTGATGCCGTTGTCGTGCGTGAGTTGCTGACGCCCCGAGCCATCCGAGTCCGCCAAAAATATCTCCTTCCGCCCGGACGCCGTTCCCACGAACGCGATCTTCCCGCCTGCGAAACCGCGGTTGCCAGTCAATGTCTCGATGATGTCATCGGCGAACGCATGCACCCGCGCCCTTCCTGATCCCTCATAAGACTTCGCCACCGCTGTTTTCCCCGAATGATCCGTCACCTTCCCATCCAGCGCGCCTCCTGAGAGCGCGCCACTCGCGATGAATGCCGCGCTATTCGCTTGCGTCAGCGAAAAGTATCCGCTCAGCGCCAGATCATTTTGGAGGATGCGGGTCGCCGCCGCTCCCTCTCCACCCCCAAGCGGCTGCACCGCCAGCGCGATTGTATCACTCTTGGATACGGTGATCGTCGGCGGCTCCGCAGCCTTTATCGATGAGAGCGCGGTCGCCGCCAGGGTGGCTAAAAGGGATGCTCGACGTATCCGGGGAAGAAGCGCGGTTTTCATTGGCTCTGATTCAATTCGAAGTTGATGTTGATCTCGTACGATCCTTCTCCCAATCCCTCGGGCAGCGGATCGATCTGCGTGACCTGCTTCGCGGCAGCCATCACGGATTCATCCATTACCACGTTCCCTGACGATTTGGCGAGGGCTACATTGGAGATCCGCCCGTCTTTTTCGATGCGAATCCGCACCAGCGACACGAAATTCTGGTTCGATGTCACAATGGATGTCGGCTGCTCCCATCTACTGTAGAACCGATCATGAATCATCGCGTAGTACCACCCATATTCCGAATTCGATTTACCCCCGCCGGCATGTCCCCCCGGCGTCTTTGCGCTTCCAGTCCCCGCTCCGTTCGCGCCCTTCACTTTCTTGCCCGTTGTTTTTGAGGGCGTGGACGCGCTCTCGCTATCCCCCCCGTCTTCATCGTCGCTGCTCGCCGCCGAGGGGCGCGGAGATGCCTTGGGCGTCACCTTCTTCGGTTTCGGTGATGCATGCGGCTTCGGCGTCGCTTTGGGTTTTGGCTTCGGTGTTGCTTTGGGAGTCGGCTTCGGACTCGGCTTGGGTTTGGGCGTGGGTGTCTGTCTTGGGGTCGCGGTCGGAGTGGGACTCGGCGCCGGCGTTTCCGTGGGGGACATCCGAGCCCCGGGCAACACGATTTCGCTAGGCGCCGGCGAGTCTCGAGCCCCAGCTTCTGGCGTCGGCATCGGCGTCGGCGTTACTTCGTCCGTCGGCTCCTCCGGCGTCTTCTGCCCCCCGCTTTCCGGGGCGGCTTCGCCATCGAGCCAGGTTATTTCTTCCTTTAACGACTGCGGATTCCATCGCTGCCAAAAATAGATCGCCGCGATCGCTGCCACATGCGCCATCCCTACAAGAATGACATTGCGCCGGAAGGTTCGATCCATTCGCTAGGAGACTGTTGAAGAACTGGGGCATGTCGCGTTGCTGCCGATTTTTGAGTTGGGCAAGGCGCGAGGAGCGAGCATATCCGCTGTGATCTGTGAGTGACGAGCAACGCCGCACAATTCAAAAAGCGGCGCAACCCGAAGCGCGAGAGCAATTTGGGGCGTCTTGCAGCGTTGCTCGCTTCTTGCAGACCGCAGCGGGTACGCGCGCCACTCGCGCCTTGGCATACGCCCAAAATTGCTCTTGCGCGGCATGTCGCAGTTCTTCAACAGTCTCCTAGGGCAAGCCGGCGGCCTTCCGCTCACTCCCCAGGGTTGGTTACCACTCCCACCCGCGTGATCCTCGCCCGCCTCAGCGCGTCCATCACATCCACAAGTTTTTGCACCGCAAGCTCCTTGTGGGACCGGATCACAACAGCGATCTGATGATTTGCCGCCTCCAGCGACCCGAGCCTCGCCTCCAGTTGCTCCATGCTTACCGCGTCCCCATTCAGCTTGATCTCCGCCATCCGGTTTAACGACACCGTTTGCACCGCCGAAGGATCCACCGCGTTCTTCGCCCCGTTGCTGCTGGGGATGATCAGGTCCGTGCTCTTATCCATCAATGGCGTTGTGATGATGAATATGATCAGCAGCACGAATGCCAGGTCGAGCAGAGGCGTGATGTTGATCTCGGACAACGTCGAAAACGCGTGTCTCTGTGAATAGCGTTTCATGCTCTCACCGCCGGGTGAGCGAAGGCCGCGCGCCATGGTCCACATAGCGGTGCTCGAACTCCGACGCCACTTCCGCCGCGAAGTTATCCATCTCCAGGATGATGGCCCGAATGCTCGTCACCAGAAAGTTGTATCCAAACATGGCGGGAATCGCGACGAGCAACCCCGTTACCGTTGTGATGAGAGACGCCGACACGCCCGGAGCCATTACCGCCAGGCTCGCCGTTCCCGCGCTCGCCACCTCTCCAAATGTGTCCATCACTCCCCACACCGTGCCGAGCAACCCCAGGAACGGAGCTCCGCTCACCGCTGTGGCCAGCAGGATCATCTGCGATTCCAGTTTCAGCGCGCTCTCGCCCACCGCCCGCTCCATCGCGGAGGTGACCGCCCGCATTTGCGCGGGGGCTATCTTTGGAGCGTCTTCCAGGCGCGCCCGGAACGTCTCGTCCACCTCGGAAGACCCTAGCAGATGGAACGTCAGCTCACGGCATCCCGCTCGATACACCGTGAACATCGGCGTCCCCGGAAATGCCAGCATGCTCTCATACAGCCGTAAAGGTTGCCGGTCCGTCCGGAACCGCTCGAGGAAATCCCTCGCCTGCCGTTTCGCCGTCTGGATCACGCGTATCTTTGTGTACATTACTGACCAGCTAAATACAGAAGCGATGAACAATGCCATTAACACCATTTTCCCGGCGACAGTGGACTCCTCAAACGCGAATACCAGACCTCCGCCAGCGGCAAGGACTATGGGAAAACTCAGTGACGCCATGCGGATATTGGTGTTTCGTTACAGCCACGTAACGTGAAGCCTCTTAGTAATAGTAGCATCCTTCCCAAACGCAATCCCGCGTTCGGCTCTCGCCCCTGCGATCCGGGTCATCCGTGCTGACAATACCTCCTCGTCTCTCCGCGCCTCTGCGACTCTGCGCCAGTTGGGTGTCGCTGGCGCTCATTTGCTACCCAGCTTCTGCCGCTGAAAATCGCTACGATGTGCTCTCAAAGTTGCTCACCCCTTTCGAAAGAGTCCTTGTGGCTCGCCCTCACGAACCCGCCCGCGCATTGGTCGCCGATGTTCTAGTGGTTGAAGCTTCAGGTCTGCCGGGCGGAGCCACCTCGGGCGTGCCTCTCCACCTCGCCCTTCAGGCGCCTGACAAACTCTACCTCACCGGTACCGTCTTAGGGCGTCGCGTAACGGTCTGCCGTTCCGGCCAGGATCTCTGGGCCTCCCCTGGTTCCGATATCCGCGCGATCCTCGGCCCGGCAAACGGGTCTGCCAGCTCCGTCTCGTCATTCGACAGCTTCGCTTTGCCCATCCCGGAGAAGCAGCTCGTCTTCCTCCCCGCCCTTTTCGACGTTCAGGACGCCGGGACGGGAAACGCGGGCGGCGAAGCCTGCCGCGTTCTCGATATAAGCTTGATGCCTCAACTCGCTTCCGCGTGGAAGCTCTCTGCTCTCACAGCCCGCGTGTGGGTGAAGCCGGATTACAAACCAGCCCGGCTTCAGGTCGTCAGCGGCGCATGGCGGGTGACTCTCGCGTTCCAAAAACTCGATTTTCCTCCCGCGCTGCCGCCATCCTCCTGGCAGCCCTCCCCGGAACAATCCGCCGACATCATCCACCTCTCTCCGGCGCAGGTTCGGCAGGTGTTCGACTCCCTGAAATAGCCGACCCGATGGAGCATAAGATCGATACTGAAGTCCAGGTGATGTTTTTCGACACCGATTGCGGTGGCGTCGTCCACAACATTGCCTACCTCCGTTTCATCGAGATCGCTCGCACCCTCCTCGCCGAGCAGATGGGCATGCGCCTTGCCGACATGGCCAGCTCTCAGCGTTACCCGGTCGTTGTTCGCACCGAGATTGACTACCGCCGCCCGGCCCGCCTTGGTGACAAGCTCCTTGTGTCGGGGCATCTCGACAAAGTCGAGCGCTCAAGGTTCTGGTGCGCTTTCAAGATCACCCGCCCTGCCGATGGCGTTCTTATCGCCGAGTCCCGCCAGATGCTCGCTCTCATCCAGATGCCCGAGGGCAAGCCTCTGCGCCTCAAAGAATCAGCGGCCTTCGACCTCACCTGACAGAATCGGTTGGTCACAACCGGAGCGTCATTGGCCATCTTCCCTTGAATACGCACCCACAAGTGTCTCTGCCAGTCTGCCCGATCCTTGGTTCCAACGTAGCGGTTACAACCTACGACGAGGCCATATCCACAGCAGCGCATTGGGCCGCGCTGGGCGACCGTCCCTACGCGATTGCCGCCGCAAACACACACCTGATCAGCCTCGCCCGTTCTGAACCATCCTTCAAAAATGCGATCTCGGCATTCGATCTCCTCCTGCCCGACGGCATGCCTCTCGTCTGGTACATCAACAGACATTCCAAGACACCCCTTAAAGATCGCGTTTACGGCCCTACATTCATGCTGAGGTGCCTCGCCCAGACGCCAGGCGCCTTCTCGCACTACTTCCTTGGCGGCTCCGAAGAACTCCTTGCAGCCCTGCTGGCCAGGCTGGCAACCTCCTTCCCAAATATGTCCGTCGCCGGATCTTATTCTCCGCCTTTCGGCAACTGGGACGCTACCGAAGACCAGCGCATATTGGATCGCATACAGGCCTCAGGCGCGCGGTACGTGTGGGTAGGCCTCGGCTGCCCCAAACAGGAACTCTGGCTCGCCCGGCTTAAGACGCGCCTGCCCCCCGCCGTCTACTGCGCTGTCGGAGCCGCCTTCGCTTTCCACGCGGGCCGCGTCCGCCAGGCCCCGCTTTGGATGCAAAGCGCCGGCCTTGAATGGTCCTTCAGACTCGCCACCGAGCCACGCCGTCTCTGGAAGCGCTACCTGCTATACAACAGCCTCTTCATCTACTATCTGCTCAAGGAAGCCCTAACCGCGTCCTGAGTTCCCTCGGCGACCCCGGACCGGATTCACTCCAATGGTGGAACAAGGGGAACCGGTTGGTTCCACGCCCGCTGACCGTCAAACACCGCGGTGAACAGATAGGTGGGCTTGCCATCCTCGATTAAAACCCAGGGACGTTCGCGGCGAGTCGCAACAAGATCTCCGCCCTCGATCCAATGGATGCTGTGGTCGTACGCGATCGGCGCGCGCCATGGCTTCCACCCGTTCAATCCATCGGGGGAAAACAGATGCGCGCCCCAACGATCATGGCCCGTGACCTGGCTGGCGTTGTCCTCGCAAATGACGTGATATCCGCTTGCCGTTTTGAAATAGGAAAAATCTTCGAGCTTGGCGCCGGGCCAAACGTTGCTGTTCGCCAGCGTGTAAGGTCCCGCGAATGAGGGCGCGGTGGAGATACAAACGCGCAAGTTGGCCGTGCGCCAAATGAGCTTCACGCTGCCATCTGCTTCAAAACACGCGGCCGGATTGTTCGCGTCGGAAGAAATGCCAAGGTTGAGGGGCTTGTCGGACCGAGTCCACGGACCGCTGATTGCCTTTGCTGTGGCAATGCCAATCTGGCGGTAGCGCGAGCCAACATCAGAACCTATATAGTAGAGAACGAACGTATCGCCCGTTTTGTAGATCGCAGGGTTATGCGCCATGGCACTGTCCCACTTCCCTGCCGCGCGCCTTCCAATGATCACGTCTTTAAAAACATAGGGACCCTCCGGCCGAGACGCGACCGCGCGGACAATCTCCGAATGCGCGCGATAGCCCTCCGGGAACTTTGTCTCCTCCGGCCAGCGGGACGCGAACATGTCATATTCGTTGCCAACCTTGATTACGGAACCGCACCAGACAAACCATCCTTTCATGGTAAATCCGCTTTGCTTGGAGACCGCTCGGGACCGGTCGGTCGAATGAAGTTCGTCGCCGAACGCTGCTGTCAGCAGTAAAAGGGCGGTGAGGAAAGCAATCGGGCTTCTCATGTAAGGGGGCAGCATACCATCGGTGTCGCCCAGCCTTGCTACTTAATAACGAGATCATCCCGGGTCCACATCCGCCGGTCAGGCCCCGCGCTGTGAACCTCCATCTGCGTCGCGGAAAGTTGGTGAAAAAAGTAGGGCGTGCCCCACTCGTCAACGAGTTCTCCAGCGCCATTGACACGATGACCGTCGCCATCGCTCAAGAACCTCGCATGCGTTGGGTTATCCCCGTTTAGAGCGCGCGTGATTTCCGCGTTTGTTCCAACCGGGTTTCCCCCGAAGGTCAGTCCATATTTCTGGATCGAAGTATGCAACGCCTCTAGCGCGATCGCTGGGGCCAGCGGAGCGGGAACTGCGGAATCCCCGCTCTCTGCAGGCGCCACGGCGGTGGACGAAGGGCTGGCGGTCGGCGGCGGGGCTCCACTCCCAGCAGGGCCGCCCGCTCCGATCGGTTGAGGCCCAGCGTCGGTCGCCCCTCCCAGTGGCTGTTTCCCCTCAGCCGCCGGAGACGGCAAAGCGATTGGAACGGGTGACGCCGCGATGCTAGAAGCAGGCTCGACCGCATTCCTCGTGGAGATCGGCGCGTGCCGTGTGAACCAGAATATCCCTACGACACCGGCGGCGACTACCGCGCTCACCGCTATGCGGGGAAGCCGTCTATCGTTCAAACGAAGCCAAGGTTTGGGCTGCTGAAACGCCCCAGGTTGGGGAAGACCGTTCCAAGATCGGACGCGGACACTCCAAACCACGTGGCGAGTGTTGCAGCGTATTGATCCACCGCTGTCGTCGGAATCCACCGTCCTGCGGCTCCGAAGAACTCCTCGCGGCCTTGCTGGCCAGGCTGGCCGCCTCCTTCCCAAACATGTCCGTCGCCGGTTCTTATTCCCCGCCTTTCGGCAACTGGGACGCCACCGAAGACCAGCGAATTCTGGATCGCATAAAGGCCTCGGGAGCCCGGTTTATCTGGGTAGGCCTTGGCTGCCCTAAACAGGAACTCTGGCTTGCCCGGCTCAAGACGCGTCTGCCTCCAGCCGTTTACTGCGCCGTTGGAGCCGCGTTCGCCTTCCACGCTGGCCGCGTCCGCCAAGCCCCCCTTTGGATGCAAAGCGCTGGCCTCGAATGGGCATTCAGATTCGCCACAGAGCCACGCCGTCTCTGGAAGCGCTATCTCCTTTATAATGCCCTCTTCATTTACTACCTCCTCAGGGAAGCCCTGGCGCCGTCCTGAGCTTCCCCATGGGCTCAGCCCCACCTTCCGATCTGCTCTCCAGTTATGCGACGAGCTAATCGCGCGCCTCCTCTTCATGCGCCATCGCCGGGATGGATTTACAAAACCGCCGCTATATGTAGCCGAGCTCCCGACGCAGCGGCGCAAGGATCTCCGTAACGGTCTCTTCAACCTCCGGCGAATAGCGATACTCCGCTGCTGGCCGAGCGGCCCGGTCGGGATTCACCTCGCGTTCGAGCTTGCTGCTATCTCGTGGTCGTGTTCCCAGCCAACGGGCAACCTCCATCACCATCTCCCGTGGGCGCTGCAGAAGATCCTCGAAGCGGATCTCCAGAAATCGGCCGCCCAGGTGAGCGCGCGCGAAGTCACGCGCGGTCTTGACTTGATGAATCGTGGTATAGGCCATGCGAAGCGCGGGGGAGTCCTTCAGACTCTCTTCCAGGTCGCGGCCGCAGTAGCGATAGGCGGCGCGAATGGCTACTCGACCAATCGCGTTGTCGAACCGCGCGGTCATGTGGGTGCGCCGCAGGCAAGTGGTCAGAGGGTCTCGAACAAGGTGCAGGCAGCGCGCCTTCCCGAAGGCCTGTAGAATCTCAGGCAAAAGGAGCATGCTCTCCGGCAGCTTGAACCCCCACGGAGCGTCCGTGGAAGCCGTCCGCTCGAGCATCCGAGCTGCCGCCAAACGGATTCGGGGCGCAATGCGCTGCTGCTGCCACGAAGCGCGGTGCTGGTACCTGTTCAGCGCGCCCATATAGATAGCCTGAACCATTTCCATCGCGTCGCCCGACGCGTTGATGTCATTTCCCAAATCGATTCCTGCGTCCTCCGCCAGCCAGGACAGGAGTCGAGATCCCGAGCCGCCCCGGGCGAGCAGCACGATCGGCTGTGAAATCCGTGACAGCACTTCCTGCCGAAAGACGTCCTCGCTCCAGTCCGGCTCCTGAAAGCCAACGGTCCTCCAGTCGGGCCACTTCCAGTGGAGATATTCGTCGCAGCACGCCATGTCAGCCACAAAGGCGGGGTCCAGCCTCGCGCGTATCTTGGGAGAATCCTCTCTGCGCATGATGCGATTCCCAGTGTCGTCAGCGAACTTATGAATGGTAGGCGCGTTGATAACGTAGGTGTTCAAAGCCCGCTGACGGAGTGTTGATGGCACGTCTCGGCCGATGTGGTGAATGCTCGGCAGATAACAATCCAGACGGACACCATGTGATCGCCGCAGGATCATCAACTGCTCATCGATACGCTCCACGAGCTCGAAGCTTTTCTCCCCGAACGTGTTCGCATAGGTATGGGGATCGCTCCAATGTCCTTTGTCCTCGCCGCCCTCGGTAGATCCCACGGAGCCCAGGAGACCCCAGTTCGGATCCACTTTTTCAAGTTCGGCGAGCGATCGTTCGAGCTGCTGCTGCCATCCTCGGGGAAGCAAGACGTCCTCATGCGCGACCACAATTAACTCGTGCTCAGCCTGATCCAAACCCGCGTTGATCGCTTCAGCAAGGTTGTCGTAAAACAAATTGCAGCGGTTGTCGATCGTGATGAGCTGGTTGACTGGATCCTGAACGCAGTCCGAGCGCAGGAGATTGTGGAAATAATCGTCCGAATAACGGACGACTACGAAGCTAAGCGGGCGCGCGGGCGTGGCCCCGGTTACTTCGGGCAGATCAGGGTATTGACGTTGACTCACGTCAGAAACGCTCGATTCGACACCTCACGTAAGCCCAACAAGTCCCAATGCCTTGAACGATTCGGAGTCAATTACCCAGCCTTCTTGTACTTATACATGATCCTCAACTCACCGATGTACTTGTCACAGACCTCGAGGTGTAGTCGAGATGATAGTTCCTCAAACCAGTCGGGGAAGAATCGGAAGCAGTCCACGGGAAATCTGTGGTATGCGAAGCCCGGTAATACCGTGTGTAGGACCAGGTAGCCCGCAGTATTTAGCGAATCAGCTAAATCACAAACATGTTTGTACGGATGCACCAAGTGCTCAAGCATTGCCTGCGAGACGATGCAGTCGAATTTGCCGAATAGCGGTGGGTCAACCTCGAAATTCCACTTGTAGTCAACATCATCCGACAGTCCCGCCGTGACGATCTGGCTTTCGGAGACCCCAAACAGTTCCGCGTACGCGTATTTGACCGCGTTACTGTCCCCGGGCAACAGGATCCTGGACGGCGTGCCAGTGATTTCTTTGAGTGTTTTGACAATTTCGCCTCTGATGCGGCCAGACTCTTTCGCAAGCCCGGAAATCTCGTGATTCCTGCAGTCTTCCTCAAAGCGAAAATCCCCGTAGAGTGCCGAAAATTGCGACCTTTCAGTTTCTCTCCCTGCAAGCGCTTCCCGGACGGTCGTTGAGGAATACGCGTCGTTGAGGGTGAGATCGTGGAACGAAAAGCGGTCGCCACCAGAAGAATTCACGATTATTGCGAATTGATTAAACGGTAAAGCGAAGATCGGGGAATCCATGGCTTCGGCGAAGTGGACGGCCCAGGGAAAAACGAAGGTAGGCTCGAACTGTTGCCCGTGCTGCCAAATCGAGGAGCAGAAGTCGTCGCCCGCGATGATGCCTCCAGGCCGCATTTTCGGCCAGATTTGCGTCAAGTCGATCGTGATGCCTCTGAGTGTGTGATCTCCGTCGACGTATGCAAAGTCCAGGCTCTTGGTCGGAATGCGACGCGAAACTTCCGCCGTCGCGCCCTCTAAAACGATCCGCCGATCTCTGGCGAACTCCGTCACGGCCATGGCTTGTTCCCTGATCCCAACGAATTCGCGGTCCGTCTTGTTCGCGGGCTTGTTCCAGTTGGAGAGATGCCGCCAAGGATCAATCATGAAGTAGCTGGATACAGTCGGACACTCTTCGAGGATGTGCCGCGCGAAAGCGCCTGCGGCGACACCGACCTCTACGGCCGTCGACAGACGGAGAGTATTGATAACGGTCGACCACAAATCGCGACGATCATCCGCGGACGTTGCAGCCAGCTTAATTGCGCGACAGGTTTCCATCTCCCAACCCCACTTACTTGATAATCAAATCATCCCGGGTCCACATCTGCCGGTCAGGCCCCGCGCTGTGAACCTCCATCTGCGTCGCGGAAAGCTGGTGGAAAAAGTAGGGCGTGCCCCACTCATCAACGAGTTCACCCGCGCCATTGACCCGGTGACCATCGCCATCGCTCAGAAACCTGGAATGCGTTGGGTTGTCCCCGTTCAGAGCGCGAGTGATTTCAGCGTTTGTTCCAACCGGGTTCCCCCGGAAGGTCAGTCCATATTTCTGAATCGAAGTGTGCAACGCTTCGATCGCGATCGCTGGCGCGAGCGGAGCCGGAACTGCGGCGTCCACGCCTTCGGGGGGTATAACCGCGGACGTCGCGCTATCTATTCGCGGGCCCGCGCTCTCATTCGAGGCGCTGCTTCCGACCCGCTGAGACCCGCCGCCCGGCCCTTGTGCAGGCACGTTCCCGTCAACCGCTGGAGACGGCACGGCGACCGGGACTGGCGACGACACAACGCTCAGAGCCGGCTCGACGGCATTTCTTGTCGAGATCGGCGCGTGCCGGGTGAACCAGAATATTCCAACGACGCCAGCGGCGACTACCGCGCTCACCGCTATGCGGGGAAGCCGTCTATCGTTCAAACGAAGCCAAGGTTTGGGCTGCTGAAACGCCCCAGGTTGGGGAAGACCGTTCCAAGATCGGACGCGGACACTCCAAACCACGTGGCGAGTGTTGCAGCGTATTGATCCACCGCTGTCGTCGGAATCCACCGTCCTGTGCTGGTGTCGTCAGGGCCATTCACTGTCAACGTCGGGAAAGTCCCATACGTTTTTCCACCCTGCACCGCGCCGCCCATCACCAAATGATGGCTGCCCCACCCGTGATCGCTTCCAAAGCCGTTACTTGGAAAGGTGCGCCCAAAATCGCTCGCCGTAAAACTGGTAACCTGATTCGAGAGCGACATCTGCTCCATGGCCCGCTGGAAAGCGAGGAACGCCTGGCTGACTTCGTCGAGCAGCACCGCGTGGGATCCCTGCGTCGTGATAGGAACGCCGTTGGTGATTTGCGTTTGTCCATTGTGAAGATCGTATCCACCGATTTGGCAAAAGAATATCTGCCTCTTCATGTTGAGCGCTGGCCCCGCCTGGATGAGGCGCGCGATCATCTGTAGCTGAGTCCCTAATGCCGAATTGGGGAATGGCACAGTCCAATACTTTGGCGAAGAAGTCGCGCCGATCGCGCCGGTTAACAAGCTGCCAGTCGCCAGCGCCTGGTTCAAAACTGTAGAATACGACTGCGCCTGCAGGTTTGGCTGGTCGATACCCAGCGCTTTTTGAAACGCGGCTAGATCGGGACCCGTCACACCCGCCAGCGCCACTGCTCCATTTGTCGAAACAGAATACTGGGAAACGATGTTTCCCACCTCGAAAGTATTCGCTCCCGCAAGCGTTACTGAAAGGGAGATCTGCGCGTCCGGCTGCACCGCGTTCAGAAGATCAGCGCAACGGCCACCCCAGCCAGTCGTCGGAATCTGATCCGGTATAGACGTCTGCCATTGCGTCACCTGATCGGCGTGAGAGAAAAGCTGGGGCGGCGTCGCGACGCCGTGGCTCTGGTATTGCGCGCGCGTGATTGGGTAAACGAGAGTTCCCGTGTTAAAAAGAAGCGCGAGCTTTTTCTCGCCGAAGAGAGTCTGCAGGCCCGCGCAACTGGGATGCAGCCCATACGATGCCCGTCGCTATTCAGCGAGTTTAGAGGCAGAACGGCCGACGCGGGAATGGCAAGGACCGGGCTGCGGATCGCCGCGTAATTCTTGTACTCCCCCGGCAGCGTGGGGATGATGAGATTGTTGGAGTCGTTCCCCCCCTGCAGGAAGACGCAGACGAGCGCCTTGTAGTCGCTCACCGTGGTCTGGGCCATTGCGGCATTCACGAGACGCAGATCGCGAATGGTGTTCGTTACCGCCCATGTCCCGAGCGCGGCGCAGGCCGCCTGCCGAATGAACTGCCGCCGGGTTTTGAGTGAAGAGGGTGTAAATGCCATAGTTACCTTTGGATTGCGAATTCCGGCGAAGTCAGCAACAGGTGAACGACCGCGCGCGCCCGGTCCCGTTGCTGCACGGTCGTCGGCGGCGAACTATAGGGGAAGTTTGCGGTGTTGGCCACATACCCGACAATGTCGCTCTGCAAAGCGGAGCTCATGGAGCCACCCATCAATTGATTGTTTAGCAACGTGACTAGACCGGGTATGCCCGAATCGCTTGTCATTGAAAGATATGGCGCGAGATCCATCACGATTGCCCCATTCCCGGAATTGAAGCTCGTGAGTCCCGTCGTGTTGCCCGATGCGAGTATGCCAGCCTGCAAGTAGTTGGTTAATACCATGACACTCGTCGCATTGGTAAGCTGGAACTCGGGTGTTGTTAGTCCGGCCGATTCAATAGCTCCCGGAAAGCGGTAGCCCGGGTAGAAATAGTTGAACACGGTGGGCGCGTTAAGTGGTGTCTGGGTGACGCTGTTATCAGTCTGACCCATATTCCAGGTGCTCGTCGCGGCTGTCACCGCGCCCGAGCGCGTGAGAGGCGGTGGAACCAGCGGAAAAATCGATAGGCTGTTGTTCGACTGCGCGCCGACCCCAACTGTTCCCGCCACCGTGAAATGAGTCTGGTCAGCTACCGATACGACAGAATAGGTGCCGCTTACCGCGGTGCCGGAAGTAAACTGAATATCAACCGGGTCGCCGGCATTCAGCGCGTGGTTCACGCTCGTGGTGAGTGTGATGACAGGTTGTGACGAGCCAGAAGTGGCGACCACGAAAGAGCCATTGAACTTTTCCAGGGCGACGTTTCCGGAGCGGTTGACGGAATCCGGGGCGGTAACCGTCATGTGCGAAGCGTCCGGAAGCGAGGTGATCGCGTATACGCCGCTCGCGGCGCCACCCGAAGTGAACGCAAGGTAAAGGAAGCCACCGACAGGAAGGCCGGGATTTATATTCAGTGTGATGGTGCTCCCCACCTGCCCGTAAGTGCCAGTGGTCAGCCCAGCGGCTGTGACCGCGAAGCTGTTGGGCGTGACGTTGCTCACCCGATAGGCCCCCGAGAACGGCTGCGGACTCCCCGAGGTGAAGTTGAGGAATACCGTATCGTTGTTTGAAAGACGATTTGCGCTACCCGTCGTGATCAGTATTTGCGGCGCCCCAGCTTGTGAGTACGACCCGCTAAGGGACAGGGTTGAGGCGAAGTAGCGCGAGGGAGCCGTGACGCGGATCAGTGGCTCGCGTTGTTTCCCGAAGGTTGGCTGCGACGCCGCGTCCGGGCTGCGGGCTTCATAGTCTTCCAGTATGGCTCTGATCACGGCTTGCAGGTTCCCGCGCGCTCCCGTCCCGTCGTCGTTGAATACCTGAGCGATGCGGTACAGGTAGTCGCGACTCGGATTGCTCGTCACGAGTCGCTGGATCAATTCGCGACAGATCAGAGGCCCCACGTTTTGATTCGCCACGATGGCGTTCAGCGAAGCGTCCATGTCCCCGGTCGCGTACGCGTCATACGCCACGTTCGTCGGGTCCGCCTGTATCACCGTCGCGGGCGGCAGCACCACGTTATCGAGCAAAAGCTTCGCGCCCCGATCATGATGGGCGGGCACCGCGACCATGGGATTCGTGTAATCCGCGCCTGGATACCAATTACTAGGCAGCCGGCCATTCCCCTGGTTTGCCTGGTGGTAGTTCCAGCCGGTAAACGCCGCCGCGAATCCCTGCACCGTGCTCTGCGTGTATGTGGGCACCAGGCTTCCAGCGGAGTTTTCCACCAGCGTTCCATCCGGCCACATCCTGTAGAGTCCAATCGAAAATAGTTGGTTGATCTCCCGCGCGTAATTCTCGTTTGGGTGCAGCCCGGCCGCATAGTTGGCTTTATCATTGCCGCGCATGTTGAGATAGTTACCCATCGCGGAAGTAAGCGTCACCGCCTTCAGAAGATCGTGATAGCTCCCAAACGCGTTGTCCAGGAGGGTGTCGTAGTAGCTGGATAGAGTCAGGGCGTTGTTGTTCAGCGCGCCAACGTCGGAGACGACCATGATCTCACTTAAGGCGAACGCCACCCGCTGCCTGAGTTGATCCGGAGCGCTGACCGACTGTTGCCACCAGGAGTTGAAGGTGAGCGTGTCCGGGTAGGCTGGTGACTGGTATGGGTTCGGGTTTGCCAGCACGTAATTGAGATGATGCGTGGCCGGAATCGCGAACTGGTTGGTAATCCATCCGTCGTAACCGAGCGATTTCACGCTCGCTATGTCCGTCGGGGTGGGGCCGAATGTTGCCTGCGCCAAAAACCGCGACGCCCCTGCGTCCGTGCCGTGGTCATCCGACAACGTCGGCGGAGCCGGGGGAGGCGTAAACGTCTGCGAACCATTCGCAAGCGTAAAATTGCCGCGAATCTCTCCCCCCGCATTATTGGTCGTCCCAATTGTCAGGTATGCCTTGCCTTCATTAATGATCTCCAGCACATCGGCTGCTCCAAGGGATCCTACAGGAACGATCTTGAATGTGTAGGAGCCATCAGGATTCTGTTTCACGAACTTCGTAATATCGAACAGCACCTGCGATCCGTTTGTGAGATAAGGATCCGACTGGACCTGGGTGTCCGTGATTCCCGATGTCAGATTCGCGCTGCTATAGGCGATCGTGACCTGCGATTGATCGGGGCTGACAATCATCGTCGCCGTGCCGACCCCTTTCGTAGCGACGCCTTGCTGAGCCAGAAGCGTCGCGCTGTAGAGTGTCCCCGGCACTGCGCTGGACACAGGAGGAGTATAAGCGGAAAGCGCGTATCCCGGCACCACTTCGCTCGGCCCGCTCCCAACTTGGTCCGGCCGCAGCCATCCTACCGCGACATTGTCGCCTCCTCCGCCACCCGCCTTGTGGAGAACCTCAATGTAATACTTCTGCCCCGCCGTAAGGGCCAGCCACGCCGATTGCTGCCCAGCCTCGCTGTTCCAAACCCGGGAAGCAGTTCCGGGCCCCACCGAAGCCCTCTTCACTCGGTTCACCGGTTCGCCATCGTTCGAGATCCATAATTCCGCCGTGTCGCTTCCGGCGATCCAGAAATAGTAGTTCCCTGTAACCGGAGCCGTGAGGTACCCATAGATACGCTCCCCGTAATTCGTCCCGTAGTTCGACAAGCCCTCCAGCGAGGCAAGCGTGCCGGTCACAATCGGCGGTGTCTTCACCGGTATGGATGCGATGAGTGTCCCGGGAACGCCCGTCCACACTTGCCTGGTGACCGCCACACCCGTGTTGATCGCGTTCAGCGTTATCGCAGCGGAACCCATTCCATGCGAGTTGCTGGAGGTGACAATTATATTGTAGCGCCCAGCCTGCGCGACTGTGCCGCTGATGGTATTGCTCGTCGCGTTATAAGTAACCCCTGGAGGCAAGCCAGAGACCGAAAACCCGGTGGGAGTGTTACTCGCCGCAACCGAGTAGTTAAAGCTCCCTCCAATCAGCACGACTGCCGTGGTGGCGCTCGTGATGACGGATGGCGCCGAAGACACTGCGGATGGATACAGGCAGTTTTGGGGAATGATCTGCTGTGGCTGGCTTGGGCTGTACCAGGAAAGATAAGCCTGCGCGCTGCTCGGCCCGTCCTGGAAGTAGTCCATTTGCAAATCGTATCGCGCGCCCGCTTGCAGGTTTATCGTCGTGCTCGCGACATCAGATCCCGTTTGATCCTTCCAGTTGCTGGTGATCAACTGGCCGTTCACTTTCAGCATCGTCCCATCATCCGTATGAGTGACGAACGTGTACGGCTCGGAATATTGCGGCTGTACCTGCCCGGTCCATCGCGCCGAATATTTTGTGGTTGGGATCGAGGGATCGGGCGATCCCGTTCCCCAATTCCATGTCACCGCTTTTTCAATGGTGGAATAGGCAGCCGATCCGCTCAATGCGACGTTGTTATAATAGCTGACCTCCCACCCCGTGGACCCTGAATGCGTTGGCTGAAATACATTCCCGGAGGGAATCGCCGCAAACGCTCCGGCGGGTGGTTGCCAGGTCAGGTAGATGCTGGCCGGGTCGGTGTTCTCATAATAGTCCACTTCAACCGGATAAGTCTGCCCGGCCGTAAGCGCGATGCTCGTGCTCGTGAACAGGGGCGCCGCGGTCGAGCTGCCCGCCGCCCACGCGTCGATGACGAGCTGGTTGTTCACGTACACCCGCGCGCCCGCGTCGGCTTGCACTCCGAAAGCATACCCGCCTGTGGTTGGCGCCAGCAGCAGCCCTTTCCACGCCGCGGAGAAGTTATTCCGATTCACCGCTGGATAGGGCTGACCCTGCCCCCAGTAAAAGTTCACCTGCGGGTCCGTTCGCGCGACCTTGAGAGTGCCCGCGTTAAAATTTGCTGTCCCGGTATAGGTGGGACTGGAGCTTGCGAAATACTGACCCGTCAGTCCGGTTCCTGTAGGATTCGACGATGGATAGATCACCGCTGAATCGCTTGCGGGGCTGCCCACCTGGTAGCTGGGATCAGGCATCACAGTTACTGTCACTGGCGCGCCAGCCAGGAGGCCGGATGTCGCCAGAGGAGAAACGCTGATCGACGCGGTATTCACTCCCACAGGGAATTTGATGGATGTCGGAATAGCAGCGTAGTCAACCCCGGGAATCGCCAACCCTGACACAGCCAGGTTCACCGTGATGGCGTTCAGGTTTCCAGTGCGGCTCAGGGTCAGAGTAGCCCTATCCGACGCGGGATTAGCCAGCGGGATCGTGGCCCCGGGCTTCGTCGCAAAGATCGAGACGCTGTTGGACGAACTCAACGCCGTCACCACATAATTGTAGTCGCTGATTGGCTGTCCATTCCCATCCAGGCGCCCATTGCTATTGGGATTCGCCGGATTCAACCCGAGCTGCACCGCTTCCCAGTCGCTCAGGCCGGTTCCGTTACTGTAGATGTCCGCCACGGCGACCCTGAAGAACATGTTCGTTCCCGTCGTCGCCACAGCGCTCGTGAGGGGCGCCCCAGTCCCAACAACCGGCGTTCCCGTATTTACCCAACTGCCTCCGCCAAGCGTGGGGCTGGACTGTAGTTGGTAGAGCTTGTTGGCAACAGAAGGCCACGTCACCGCCAGGTTCGAGCCAGAAACCGACACGCTGGAGACGCGCAGGACCGACGCCGGATTGCTGGGATCAAGACCAGCCAGGCTTTTCTGGAGGTTCGTCATACCTGTGCCGTCCGTGTCCTGACTCGGCCTATACGAGCTGCCATAGATCATCTGCCAGATGTCACTGACGCCATCCCCGTTCAGATCAATTGCGGAACCCGTGAGCGGCGACAGCGCGAGCCCCGTCAACAGCGCGGCAAGGAGGGTTTGTTTCCGAAAAGTCATTAGACTCCCGAGGGAGCTTTACCGCTAGGTCGGGAGGCGAGCGGCTCCGGGGGTGAGGAGAAGAACATCCTAGGACAGAGCGCAGCAAAAATCAAGCCGAAGAAAAGAAAGGAGGCGATAAATCCCATAAGGCACAGGCATTGCTATAATTGCTAGAATGCCATCGGCTTTCTCCTTCCTCCGTTTCATCGGTTTCGCGCTCTTTGTTGCGGCCCCCGCTCTTTGCCCAAGCGCGCTGCGGGCAGACCCGCCATCCGTTTCCGTCGATTTCTCCACCCCAATCAACGGCATTCACCGGATGACCGGCTTGATTAACGGGCTCAACAACTACTCCCCTTCTGCGATTGTTCCAGATAGCTTCATACAGCCCCTGCAACTCTCATTGTGGAGGCAGGGCAATCAGGCCTCTGCGTTTTACGATAAGGCGATGCTTGCGGGCGCCCGCTACGAGTTTCTCACGAGCGACGGTTGGGGCTACAAAGGACCGTCGCTTCCCGGAGACGCGGGAGCGTGGACAGCGTACGACAGTTATGTCGCGGGGCAGGCTTCTCTCGCGGTCCAGAGCGGGCATACGATGGTTTGGGAGTTCTGGAACGAGCCAGACCTTACCTTTTCCAAGCCAGGAAATCTGTGGCCCGCGAGCCAGCCGCAGTTCTTCGAAGCCTATCGCCATTTTGTGGCGGGCATCCGGAGCCAAATCCCCGATGCGATAGTCGCCGGCCCCACTCCCAGCAGCTTCAACCCGGCGTTTCTCAAACAGTTCATGGATTACTGCGTGGCAAACTCCGTGGAGTTGAACGTAATCACCTGGCACGAGTTCGCCGCCGATGTCCGCGAGATTCCCGCGCATATCGACTACATACGGACAAACTTCATGAACAATCCGGCGTACGCCGCATTGAAGCTTCGGGAGATACACATCAACGAATTCCTGGCGGGCGGGGACGATCAATACAGACCCGCCGCCCTGCTCTCCTATTTATACAACTTCGAGGACTCCAGGGCCAACCCGGATGCCGTCTGCAAAAGCTCCTGGTCCAGCTACGAAAACCAGAACAACAGCTTCAACGGCACCCTTGGCGGGATGCTCACCACTGCCGCGCCGCAGCAGCCGCGGGCGCTCTGGTGGGCTTATAAAGCCTATGCCGATGGCATGGCTTCCCGCGTGGCGAGCAGCGCGTCCGATCCCCATCTGCTGCCGCTCGCCAGTTCACAAGGCAGCGCTCCCGGCACCGCCCAGGTCCTCGTCGGTTACTACGCGCTCCTGCACTCCTCCCCTTCCGTGAACCCTGTGGTGGCCTTGACCAACGTCGGCAAGCTTGGCTTTCTTAACGGGGCAACTTCCGCGCATGTGAATCTCGCTCGCATCCCAAACGCGCTGGAGGCCGCGCTGCCTTCACTGCCCGTGGTGAGTGACATGGATCTGCCTATTTCCAACGGTCCTGTCGCGGTGACGCTCCCCGGCATGCTGCTCCATGAAGCATGGCTCATCACGCTCAGCGCTCCGATTGCCGCAGCCGCGCCCATCCCCTCCTCGCCGAGCGCGTTGCAGGCATCGGTAACCGACGGCCAGATGTGTCTTTCATGGATTCCTGTCGCCGGCGCCACCTCTTACAACGTCCAAAGGGCATTGGGGCCCGGCCTCGCGCCATCCGTCATTTATTCAGGTCTCAGCTCCACCACGTTCACCGACCTGAACCTTGCCGACGGCGAAACTGTACTTTTACTCGGTCTCCGCGGTCTCGAGCGGGGGTGAAGGCGCTCCCTCCGCTCAGGTCAGCGCCACCCCGCCTGCTCCGGCCGGGGACCCCGCTCAGTCATACCAGATTAATTGCGGGGGAAATGCCGCCGCTCCCTTCGCAGCGGATGGCTTCTATGAAGCGGATGCTTCGCAGACGCGCCAGATGAACATGCCCATCAACACCAGTCTCGTTACAAACCCGGCCCCCGCCGCGGTTTACCTCTCGCAGAGGAACGGCTTGCTCGCTTATCAATTTCCAAACTTGGTACCGGGCGGCAGCTACAATGTGCGCCTCCATTTCGCCGAGATAAAGTTCAGCGGTCCAGGCTTCCGCGTCTTCAACGTGGCGATCAACGGAGCCCAGGTGCTGGAAGATTACGATATCTCCGCGGACGCCAAAGCGCGCTGCGGGAAGTGTTTCGGCGTTGCCGTCGTGAAGGAATTTCCCGAGATCGCCGATGCAGCGGGGAAGATCACCGTCGAGTTCAGCGCGGTCACCGACGTTCCGGAGATTAACGGTATTGAGGTGCTGCCGCTCGCGGCGCGCAACGCGCCAGGAGCCCCCGCCGCTCCGCGGGTTGCCCTCGGGGCCCAGGTGAATGTCATTTCCTGGAACGCCTCACCGGGAGCCACATCCTATAACGTCTATCGGTCATTGGACCCGGGAGCCGCCGGAAGCGCCATCTTCACTTCCACCAGCTCCACGGCCGTAGTCGATGCCTGTTCCAGCGCCACCGTCTATTACAGCGTCCAGGCGATTAACGGGACCGGGTCAAGCCCCCTCTCCCCGGCGACGGCGTCTCCAGCGGAACCCGGTTCCCCTCCCATCCACATCTCCCCTCCGCCACAGATTGACTCTGCTTCTGTGAAAGCCGATTTCAACGGAGACGGCAACTCGGATCTCATCTGGCAAAACGACGCCAATGGCGCCGTGGGTGTGTGGATGATGGATGGCCCGAATCGCCTATCCTCCACCAGCATCACGCGGGTCACCGATCCGCATTGGAAGATCGTGGGCTCCGGAGACTTCGGCGGTGATGGCCAGCCTGCCCTCGTCTGGCAGAACGATGTCAACGGAGATGCCTCTGTCTCGCTCATGAGCGGTACCATGGTGCAAAGCACTGTCGCTCTCCCGCATCCGCCTGATCCTCATTGGAAGATCGTCGGAGTAGGCGATTTCGACGGAGACGGAAAGCCCGATCTGGTCTGGCAGAACAGCGCCACGGGCCAGGCTCTCCTTTGGCTGATGAACGGCGCAAAGCCACGGGCGTGCGCCTCGTTACCGCGCCAGTACAGACAAAAATTGGAAAGTCATGGCCACCGGCAACTTCAGCGGCCACGCGCAGGCAGATCTGGTCTGGCAGAACAGCGCCAACGGAAGAGTGGAACTCTGGTTGATGAATGGCGTTCACGTGGCATCAAGAGCCCCCGTCACCAACAGACCCATTGGCGCCGCATGGTTCATCGCGGGAACAGGATCCTTCCACAGCGCGACCCAGAGCGACATCATCTGGCAAAACGCCCGAAGCGGAACCATCCTGATGGAAGTGATGCGTGGGCCTGTCGGCGCCGCGCTCATCAACTTCGAGCCACTCGCCGCCCCCGGCCCAGGCTGGCGCGTCAGGAACAGGTAGGCGCAAGCTGCGCCTCCCATGGCGCGTACAAGGATCGCTTGATATAAGCGACATATCTCCGGATAATGTCTTCTATACACCACGTAAGCGATGCCGTCTCCAAACTCCATTCCACTCGCTGCGGCGCAATGCCTCAAAAAATTAGGCGCCGACCTTGCCCTTGCTCGCCGCAAGCGCGGTATCTCCACCTTGGACATGGCTGAGCGGCTATTCGTCAGCCGTAACACCCTGTGGCGGTTGGAGCGCGGTGATGCCACAGTCGCCATCGGCACACTTGCGACCGCCGCTTTCATCCTGCGTTTGCACGACAGACTTGCCAGTGTCGCTTCACCCGCCTCCGACGCCCTCGCGCTCAGCCTTGACGAACGGCGCGTCCCAAAGCGCATCCACCGGCCCCGCCCGTGACAGTTTAGGTCCACGTCGAGCCCGCCATCTTCTCGGCGTCTAGCTCCAGTTCTCTCCTCCCGATTATTGTACAGTTCTTTTACTCTTCTCCTGGGGTAACGTTGCGCCGAATTCCGCGCAGTCCCTGAAATTATGAACACGAATCTTCCTCCTGTTCTTGAAGAGAAACTCGCCGCCTTCAGACGCCGCGTGTGGGTTGTAAAGCTTGCCGAAGCGGCTTTTGCCGCCCTGTTCGGACTGGCTCTTTCCTACCTTCTCGTTTTTGGCTTGGATCGGTTCTTTGAGACCCCCGGGTGGATTCGATTGACTCTTCTCATCCTCGGAGCCGCGTCGCTTGCCATTGGGGTCCCTTTGAAATGGCATCGATGGGTCTGGCGCCAGCGCCGCCTGGAAGATGCCGCGCGCCTCCTGCGCCGCTCCTTTCCCGGCCTTGGCGATCAGTTGCTCGGTATCGTGGAACTCGCCCGGATGGATCACGCTGCCGCCGGACGCAGCGAGCGCCTCGTCCAGGCAGCGATGGCGCAGGCAGCCGATGCCGTAAAAGACCATGATTTCACTCATGCCGTCCCGGAGCCTCGGCATCGCCAGTGGGGCTGGGCCGCCGCCGCTGTTGTTGTGCTCGTCCTGGTGGCTTTCTCAGCCGTGAATGCCGCCGCTCGCAACGCGTTCGCGAGGTGGCTGTCACCGCTCAGCCATAATGACCGTTTCACCTTTGCCCGCCTCCAGCCTCTCGCCCCCTCTCTCATCGTTCCCTACGCGGAGCCTTTTGCCCTCCCGGTGCGTCTGCAGGCGAACACCCTCTGGTCCCCGGAGGAAGGAGCCGCCCGCATCGGCGATCAACCGTGGGTTTCGGCGAAGCTTTCCTCGGGCGCTTACACCCTCAACTTCCCGCCGCAAAAACAGGATGCCAGGCTCTCGCTGGTGCTCGGTGACGTCCGCAAGACCATCTCCGTCGTCCCTGAGGCCAGGCCTGAGCTTTCCGCGTTGCTCGTCCGGCAAAAACTGCCCGCCTATCTCCAGTACAAGTCGGACCAGGTCATCGACGCGCGCGGCGGTTCAGTCAGCCTCCTGAAGGGCTCTTCCGCCGCTTTCGAGGCGAAGGCGACCCGCTCCCTCGCGAAAGCCGAGTTGGATGGAACTCCCCAGCGCGTCGATCACGAAAATATTCTCACGGCCTCCTTGCCCGTCGTTTCAGACGTGGATCGCGCCTTCACCTGGCGCGACCAGGATGGGCTTGCCCCGCGCGACCCGTTTCTCCTTAAAGTTCGGGCAGTCGAGGACGAAGCCCCCAGGGTTATTGCCCGCCGCGATTCTCAGGACGACGTCGTGCTGGACTCCGAAGTCGTTTCTTTCGACGTCAACGCGTCTGACGATTTCGGCGTCAAACAGATCGGCTTGCAATGGGTCGGCGCTCTTCCCGGCGAGGATGGCGCGCCTCCCGCCGCCGGTTCCAAAATCTCAGCCGCAGGTGGACCGGAAAAAAAGACCGTGGAAGGTCGCGCCACCTTCTGCGCCACTCGCGAGGGAGTTGCCCCGCAGACAATCCAAATCTCAGCCTGGACGACCGACTATCTCCCAGGGCGTCCTCATACGCGCTCCGCTTCTTTCGTGCTCCATGTTTTGAACAAGACCGATCACGCGCTATGGCTCACCGCGCAGTTTGGCAAGTGGCTCGACGCCGCCCGCGAAAGCTACGAACGCGAACAGCAGCTTCATCAAACAAACAAGGAACTGCGCGCGCTTTCCGCCGCGGAACTCGACAGGCCGGAAAATCGCCGCCGGGTCGCGCAACAGGCTTCCGCCGAAAACGCGAATGCCGCCCGGCTTGATAGCCTCACCGCCTCCGGCAGGAATCTTGTCGAGCAGGCCGCCAAAAATGATGAGTTCGACGCCAAACGTCTTGAATCCTGGGCTACCATGCTGAAGTCCCTCAAAGACATCGCAGCCACTCGCATGCCCAGCGTGTCCGATCTTCTCAAGCAAACCGCCGGAGCCGCGACCGGTAAGCTGGCTGCTGGAGCGCAGCCGCCTGCTCAGCCTGGACAGCCGCCGCAAAATCATTCCGGGCCGATGCAGAAGCCCGGGGATGGCAGGAGCGGTCTCAGCGTCGGCAAAGGCGGCTCCCTCCCGACAGCTGCGGTTGCCGCTGCCGCCGTCGATCCGAACGCCACTCCCAAGCCCAAGGCGCCCGGAATTTCGGATCGGGAGGCCGGTTTCGGTAAACCCCAGGCCGCGCAGCCTGCCACCGCTGCCGCTGCCCCAAAACCGCCCGGAACGGGCAAACTCCGCCTGCCTGTCACGACGCTTGCTGCCGCTCCGGCAAAGAAAGGCGACGAGGACGCGGTAAAGCCACCCGAGTCGCCAGCTCAAGCCAAAATGGATACCGCGATTGTTGAACAAAAAGACCTTCTTGCGGAGTTTGCCAAAGTTTCCGATCAGCTCAGCGAGATTCTCGGGAGTCTCGAAGCCAGCACTTTCGTGAAGCGCTTCAAAGCGGCCTCCCGCCAGCAAATGACCATTGCCACGAACATCAGCCAGCAGACGCTCCACGCCTTCGGCATCGAACACGACCCTGGCAAAGCCGCCGAGGCTATCGCCAAACGCGCGCGCGATCAGAGCGAGGCCGTCCGCGTCATCCAGAGCGACCTCGACGCTTACTTCCAGCGCAAACAGGACAGTCGTTTCAAGACCATCCTCGCCGATATGCGGAAGACGGAGATCGTCCGCGCATTGTCTCGCGATGGCGACAAGCTCTCATCCAACCTGTCCGGCCAGTCCCTCACAGGTTCCGAGTTCTGGGCCGATACCCTCGACCGATGGGCGGAGGAACTCGTCGCCGCCAGCAATTGCAAATCCAGTTCCACTTGCAGCGGCGACAGCCTCCCGCCGGAGATCGTGTTGAAGGTCATGCAGGCGCTGCGCGATGAAATGAAACTCCGCGACCAGACTCGCGAGACGGAAAATTCCAAAGCGGCAATCGAGCAGGCAAAATACGCGTCCGACGCCGCCGCTCTCGGGGCAAACCAGGCGGACATCGGCGCTCACACTCATAGCGCGCTCGAAGACATCCTGGCCCTTCCCAGCGGCTCGGAAAAGTTTGCCAAAGAAGTTCATCTCCTCACAGACGTGGTCACCGTTATGGATGAAACGCGCGACATCCTGAGTTCCCCCGACACAGGTGGCCGCGCCATCGCCGCCGAGACCGAAGCCATTGAATTGCTCCTTCAGGCAAAGCGCCCCGGCTCGAAAGGCGGGGGGGTGGTGGTTCCACTCCCGGACAGGGTGGCAATGCCGCCTCCGCTTCCTTCGCCGCTCTTGCAGATCTCGGCCCTGGAGCCGACGCGGATGCCGTTGCCACCCTTCGCCCTGTTGCCCAAGCCACAGGGAAAGCCGGCAGGGAGTTCCCCGACGAGTTCAAGTCCGGACTCGATTCCTACTTCAGCCTGCTGGAGAACTCCGCAAGGCGCTAATATCGAAAAAGAGAACCAAAAATGAACTCAAATACCATCTGCTAGTATCGAAGAATGGGGAAGATGCGAGAGGGCCATTCACGTTCAGCCAGATCACGGAGATGTGGAAAACTGGATTGGTGACTGCGGATGCCAATCTCCTTGTGCTTGGCAAATCTGAATGGCGTCCGTTGATGCCCATCATGGGAGTGATTGAAGCTTCTCGCAAGCCACCCTTGGTGACGCTCGTGAAGACGGCGAAATCACGCGGTGTCTTTATCATTCCAGGAATCTTCTTTGGGATGCTCGGTATCCATAATTTTTATGCTGGGTATCACAAGCGAGGCACCGCTGAACTCTGTGTCTCAGTGTTTCTTTGCTGGACATTTGTAGCACCGGCTGTGGTCGCCTTTATCGCGCTTCTTGAGATCATAACTGTCGTCAGGATGCGGACGGAAATTTTCTTTCGTGAGGCATGCAATGCCACAGGCAGAGCCCTGCCTTTGTCTCAGCGCGGCGATCCTATCCCAGATCCAGGGGCTTCTCTCCTAGGCAACACCGCCTAAATCCGCCTCTTCCGCTTAACTCCGGTCGTCTCAAACCTCTTGCCACTCCTCAATATGGGGGAGTAGGCAAGTCTGGCCGAGGCTCCGGCGGGGCGCTGTCAAATCTTCATCTCCCCGGCAGAGGTTCTCGCGACGAAGTCACGAGTCCCTACCGCTTTCGGGTCCCCGGGGTTGAACCCCCTTATTGGCCCGGCTTGGGCGATTCGCCCGGTTTACCCGGGTGAACTTCAGGCTTCCTCGTGGCGGCTTGCGCTGCGGCGGCAGCTTCATGCTGGCGAGCCGCTGCCTGGCTGGCCGCTTCATGTTGCGCGGCCGCTTGCTCCTGCCGGGCCGCAGCCGCGTGCTGCTGCGAAGCTTCCTGTTGTCTCGCGACGGCAGCGGCGTGCTGCTGCTGTAAAGCCTCCTGCTGTCTCGCGGCCGCTGCCGCGTGTTGCTGTGAAGCTTGCTCCTGCTTGGCCGAAGCTGCAGCTTCACGGCGAGCCGCTTGCGCCTCAGCCGCTTTACCCGCTGCGGCACTATCCGCCGCCGCCCGCTCCTGTTTTGCTGCGGCAGCCTTTTCCGCTGCGGCGGGGTCCACTCCATTGCCCGGATGCGGGACATGCTTCACCGGCGGTGCTGCAGGTTCAGGCGCTATTCCCGCTGGAGATTTGGGCGTCTCCTCCGTTGGCGGTTTCACCGCCTGCCCTGGGTGCTTGGAATGCGGCGTTGCCACCGGAGCAGCCGGGGCTTCCGGCGCGGACGACGGGTGCAGCGCTTCGGCTTCCGCTGCGGGTGTGAGCGGTGGCGGTGTCGCCGCGGGGTGACCCGGATGCTTGCCCTTCAACGCCGGTGTCGCCGCGGGACCTGCCGGGACAGCCTGCCCTGGGTGGAATCCCGCTGGCGCCGAGTTCCCCGGAGACGTTGCCGGGACAGGCGCTCCGACGGATTGCCCGGGATGCTTGCCCTTTGACATCGGTGTGGCGGCAGGATTCGCCGAAGCAGCCTGCCCAGGGTGGAATCCCGCTGGCGCCGCGTTGCCCGGAGACGCTGGCGGGACAGGCGCTCCAACGGATTGCCCGGGGTGCTTTGCCGCTGATGCCGGAGCTCTGCCTGCGGTCGGAGCCATGATCTTCGGCGGCCCGCCCTTTAACGATTGGCCCGGGTGCATGCTCCCAGCCGCCGCTCCAGGGTGTGCCGCGCCCGCCACCGCTGCGGGGTTCGCCGCCGCCGTCGCATGCGCGACAGGAGGGACGACCAACTTTGACAGGGGCGGTGGCGAAGCGGCGCGGGCTTCGCTTGCGAGCTTTGCCTTCAACGCCGCCGCGCCTTCGGATCCTTCACTCCGCTCCAGCCGTGATCGACCGCTGCTGCCTTGAACGATTGCGCGATTGGCACCGAAGCGGGCCTGGCCGCTGCCACCACGGCTGGCGCTGCAAGCGACAACGTCTTGCCGCTTAGTTGCGATAATCTACCGCCCGGCCCCGGCGCGGCGGATTGGCGCCGATTGACTACCACCGTGGGAATCGCTTGGCCGCCGCCGCGTGTGATCGCTTGGTTGATTGTTGTTATATTAGGGCCGCCGTTATATACGTTCTGGTTCCGGTTGACGATATTGGTGATGTTCGTCGTGTTCTGAACAATAGTGGTATTCTGCTCGCGGGGGATGATCGCCTCGCCTAATCGGGGCGAACCGAAATCGCGGACCGCGACAAAGTTATATTGGTCGGGCCCGATATTATAGGAGCTGTCCGCCCATCGGCTGATCCCGATGCCAACGCTGAATGCCGCGACAGGGGGCAACGGAGCCCAGCCTTGGTAAGAGTCGTTTGATCTCCAGGATACCCACGCTGGAGCCCAAACTTTCCCCGGTACCCAGCACCATCCCGCATCCCGCACCCGCGCCCAGCGTCCGTAATGGTAAGTGGCCCAGCCGAAGTCTTCATCCGAAGACCAGGTATATCCACAATCCTCGGAATAGACCCAGCGACCGCGTGTATAGGGCCGCCAGTCTGAGCCCACGTCGTTTGGTTGCCAGCAATTGCCATAGCCTTCCACGTCCACCCACCTGCCGTGCTCGCGCAAAGTCGGCGCGGTGTAGAAATCCTCGCTCGCCACGCCTACATCCGACTGCCCCTCGGAGACAACCTCTATTCCCTTGACGGGTTCTTCTACACTCCGCTGTCCCGGGTGCCGGACATGCGACACAGCCGCTGCCGCCTGCTGATTTGTTACCGCGTACAGTTGAAATGGAGTTGCCCCTGTCTTCTGCGTGATCGTCACTCCCGGTGTGGTCACCCCGTCCCAGCTATAGCGATAATTGATATAGTAAACCTGGTTGGGATCCGAGAATCCTCCGGGGCTGCTTGTCGCGTCATCCTCATTGAAAAAACCCGTTTCGACGGCGGGCTGTTTGTCACCGGCAAATGCCAGATCCACCGTGCGATCTTGTCCCGAGCCATTGCAGATATACACCCGCAAATCATACGTCTGCCCCTGTGTCAGGGTGGCCGGGTCGATCACAATCTCCTGCGTCGAGTTGTCTTGGGCTCCAGGGTTGTAAGTCGCGTCCGAGAGCACGTCCAGCAGAGAATCCATCTGCCTTCACGCTTGCGGCCGTCGTCCCGTTATTTCCCAGTGTCCCGCTCAGCGCGTTCAACGTGATCCCGTTTACAGTCACGCTCGTGTCACTTCCTGCCAACGGCTGAAACGTCACCCCATTCACCACGCGGGCCGTTCCTGTTGCGTTTCCCGCGTCTACGGCGCTTGTATAAACGGTATCCGCGCTTATACCCGACTGGGCGTCGCTTCCCGTGGGCGGGATCGCCACATAGGAAATGGTGCCGCCTTGGGCGGGAATGGCAAGAGCGACGGCCAGTAGCGAGAGGGAGAGGCGAGGGTATAATTTCATAGCGGAGATATTGACGGGGAAACCAGCAAAGCTATTCCAAATATCTTGCGTAGAGGAAAATATTTAAGACAAGTGGACAGATCACTGGTAGCCGATAATCGCGCCAGCGTGCTTATTTGGCCGTAGGCTATGAGCGAAACCAGGGAGCTCGTGGGAACAAGCTCAGTCTCTCCATCCCTCAGCCATGCTGATGCAACCATGCTCCAGCGCGTTTACCGGGTTGCGATCACCCTCCTCTACTCCCGTAATCAAGCGCGTGACATGCCGGGAAAGATATGACGATGTCTGCAAACTCCATACAGTCATATATTGCACATTGTCCCAGCCGTACACCGGGTCCGGCGCGGGCGAAATGGTCGGCGGCGTGGAGCCAGCCTCTCCGACTGCCAGTCGGCCCGCCACCCACACCCGTCCCCCTCCTCGCAACGTGTCGCGGATGCGCGATAGCGTGGGCGCGAGCGGCTCGCGTTCCGCCATCAGTGGTTTCATCGAGTCATACTCAAGATCGATCTGCTCGGGCGGCACCATTGGCAGCGTGGACCAGGACGCGCCGCCTTTGTAGTAATACTTGAACGAGTAGCTATACCAAAATGGCGACACCAGCACCAGATCGTTGCGCGACGCCACCCCCGCGATGTCTTTGGCGATGAGATCCATGTTCGTCCTTCGGACGCGCGCCGCTGTCCACACGGGCCCCAGCCGGCCCCACGGGCAGGCGCTTGCCACCATGATCCCCAGCGCGATTGCCAGCCGGGCCACTCGCGCCGGAGGAGCCGCTCCCAGGATTCCGTCCAGCCCTGTATCCAGCGCCAGCATCACCAGGCCCAGGAACGGGATGTAATGCCACGGAAATGTTGGGAACCCCGCCGCAAGCATAAACCGGTAAAGCGTGGCAACCGCGAGCAGAATCACCAGCAACCCGTAAAACGACGCCCGCCCGCCCCGCTCATCAAGCCACGCGCCCTTCCGTACGATCCAGCCGCGCGCGAACGCGCAGGCAAGCAGCACAAACAACAGCAAGATCGCTGGCAATATTATCCACCGCGCCGAGTCGAACACCTCGCAGAACTCCATCAGCAACGAGCCAGGCGTGATCACTTTCTGCCGGATCACGCCCCCCGCCGTGAACCGCCGGATCGTATTCAGATAAGGCGTCAGCGAAATGGCCGCCACCACGCCACAACCCAGAACGGATAAACCTCGCCGCCATAAACCCCGCGCGAAGCAAAGCGACGCCCCCGCGCCGCAGATCGCGAAGATGAGATAGCTATTCTGGTAATTCGCGTTCGCGCTCAAGATCGCCAGCGCCCCCGCGCCGAAAGTCGTTTGCCACCGGGGTGATTCCGTCATCCGCCATACTGCGCCAAACAGCAGGAGGATCAGCCCCAAAGCCAGCCCGTAAGCTCGAAGCGAGCTCCCATAATAGAAGATCGCGGGATTGAACCCGACAAAAGCCAGCGCGAGGATGGGAACCCGCGCCCCGCTCCAGCGCGCGCCGACCCATAGCGCGGTTAGCGCCGCCACGTACATCAGAGGCCCGATGGCTCGCAGCCATTCCTCCGATGAACTCACCACGATCCAAAGTCTCAGAAGAGTGACCCAGAGCGCCGGAAATGAATCCACATAGAGCGACGCGAACATCGTCGTCCAGTGCGGCATCCGGGCAAGCACCACGCTATGAATCTCATCCCTCCACAGAGCCCCGGAATTCCGAAAAAGAATACACTGCAAGGTAAGCAGTGCCGCTAGCCCCAGAAAAAACAGGGCGTTCTCGGCCTTCGACAACCTCGCCGAGGCGACGCCAGGGCTGTCCCTCAAATTCTCTTTCACCCAAAGACTTTTGCGCCCTTCGCTTCTCCCCGCGAGCCTAAACAGCGATAAATCCCGAACTCGCGCGCCACCCCCAAAAGTCTGCGGTTTAATTCTGCGCCGATCTACGGATAGAATCTGCCCATCCTCTCACTCCCTGGACCTTCCCTTTACAACCCAACACAGTCGCTCCGCGTCTCTGCGTCAAACTCCCATGAAGTCTCGTCGCTCCCGCCGCCTTGCTTCGACTGCGCTTGCCCTGATTGCCCTCGGGTCCCTCGTCCCAAAAGCCCTCGCTCAATCAGAAGCCCCGCAAGCAAAGCGTCTATTTTCTCCTGCCGTTGAGAAGAAGCTAGCGGTGGTTCTCGAGAAGATTTCAGCCATTCAGCGCAAGGCGCTCGGGAAAACTCTCGATACGGAGATCACCGAGATTGAGAAAGTCACCGGCCTTAGCGCGAGTGACGCAGAGCCGATCCAAGCCGCCTGCGAAAAAGCTATCGGTGAATCGATGGGGCAGACGTCGGTCCAATTCGAGAATTCCTTCCGGCAAGGTTTACCCGTGGCTGACTCTCAAGCGATGCAGGTCCTGACCGAGGTCACATCGGAAATTAGTCAGTTGGGAAGCGGGGCCAATATGTACTACACGGATCAGATGATCCCCGATTACCTCTATCCGGACGAGACTGCAGCTTGGAAACAAGCGCTCGCGAAGACCTTCACTCCTTCTCAGGCTGCTGCGTGGGCGAAAGCGATGAGCGATCACGCAGCCGCGATCCTCAAGGAAGCAGCCGACCGGCTAGGGGCTCTCCAGGACGCCACGCGCGTCGTGTACGAAACGGCCATTTGTCAAAAAACTGCTTTTATTAAGGCGGCCCTTCTCCTCGATAAGTGCACTGCGAACCGGCTAGACTCCCTTGCCACTGCCGCTGTTCAGAAGACGATGGCCGAATGGAGGAGGCGCGGTGAGAAAGTGCTCCTGCGCATGACACCGACCGAACGAGCGCAAGTCATGCGCAGACGCCGGTTCTATATACGCGTTGCGCCAGGGGATGCGCCTGACCAGCAGCCACTCTGGAAGGAAGGTCTGGCAACGGTTCTCTCGCCGACCCAGTTGCAGGCGCTGGAAACCGCCCGCGCCGAAAGCGATCTGCGCTCTGCCACAGTGCTCGGAAAGATGATGCTTGCCGAACTCGACCAGAAGGTGGCTTTCACCGCAAATCAACGCCAATCTTTGGAGCCTATTGCCACCCGGCTCATGAAAACCAGCGCTCCCCGCCCCGAGGCCGATGAGCAATCCGGCGACATCGACCAGACTGTCTTCTGGCATGCCGGGTCCGCTGCCACCGATCATGATCTAACGCCGATCCTGGATCCTCTACAATGCAAGCATTGGAAGGAGGCATGCTCTCAAGTCTCTCCTCCCGATGATACGCCTCCCGCCCCCGAGGTGGAGGATCCGCGCTCTCCGCCTCCCGAGCCCGAAATGGTCGAATCACAAATTTCCGATTTTCTTCAGAAGAAATCTCTGCCGAAGCGCAAGGGCATGATCGATGACATGGTCCTCCGCGCGGAGGACATCGCTCGCGCCGCAAAACTACCCGCGCCTTCTACGGATCGCCTTCAAACTGCGGCGCGCGGCGCCGCTGAAAGAAGTTTTGTTACCTGCCGAATCAATTTCGAGCAGGCGCTGAGAAACAATCTCACGTCCATCACTCCCACCAATATTCGCCTGCGCCTGTCTGGCATCCAGGACTATATCTTCGAGAGCTACTACTCCGGTCGCAATTTGGAGCCGCCCGAGAAAAGCTCTCTTTGGCTAACGGCGCTCAATGCCGAACTCACCAAGCCTCAACTCGATCTCTGGCGAAAGGAAATACAAGCCCGCCAGCAGTATCGCGCCAGCGCCATCGCTCTTTTGATCCTCACTGAGTTTGGACGGAAACTGTGCTGCTCCCAAGAACAGCTCCAGAAGCTCGAGCCTTTCGTAATCGCCGATCTCAGAGAATTTGAGCCGGACATCCAGAGCAATTTCTCCGGTTCTCCCTGGTACCTGCAAGACTACAGCATGGATATCCCCATTTCCGCTATCCCCAAGCCTGCTCTCAAGGCGATCCTCACGAAGGAACAGTATGGTCAATGGACAAGCAGCGCCGACTTCGCAAACTCCCTCTCCAACTGGGTTGGTGTCCAGGAACAGCACGATCAACGGGTCAAACAATAGAATCAAAACTTCCGCTTTTTTCTCGTCCTCCTGCTCTACGCGGCCTCCAGACGCAACCATCCCGGAGGGCGCCTGGAACCGCCCGGCCACCTACGAAAAACGCTCGTCGCGCCATCCCAAAAAATCAGCGTTTAATTCTGCGCCGTTCTGCGGATAGAATCCGCCCATCCTTTCACTCTCTCAATCTTCCCCCGCAACCCAACACAGTCGCTCCGCGTCTTTGCGCCGGACCCTCGTGCAGTCTGTACACGCCCGCCGCCTTGCTTCGCTTGCGCTCGCCCTGATCGCCCTCGCCTCCCCCTTCCCAATAACCCTCGCTCAACCAGAAGCGCCACCCGCGAAGCGCCTGTTCACTCCTGCCGTCGAGAAGAAACTGGCGGAGATTGTCGAGAAGATCTCGGCCCTTCAGCGCAAAGCGCTCGGGAAAACCCTCGACGCGGAGATCACCGAGATCGAGAAAGTTACCGGCCTCAGCGCGAGTGCCGCAAAGCCGATCCAGGAAGCCCGCGAAAAAGCCATCGGTGAATCGATGGAATTATGGTCTGTCAAGATCGACGAACTCTTCCGGCAGGATCTACCCGCGGCTGGTTCCCAAGCGGTGCAGGTGCTCACCCAGGTTATGTCGCAGATTGACCAGTTAGGGGACGGAGGCCCGATGGACTACCTGGATCAGATGGTCGCCGGGAACGTTCACCCCGACGAGACCGCGACCTGGAAACAGGCTCTCGCGAAGACCCTCACTCCTTCTCAAGCTGCGGCGTGGGAAAAAGCGAAGAGTGATCGCGCTGCGGCCATCCTCAAGCAAACCGCCAACCTTCTCGATTCCAGCCAGGATGCCATCCGGGCCCAGTACAAAACGGCGATCCACCAGAAAGCTGCTTCCATCAAGACGGCTCTGGTCCTCGATAAACCCACTGCCGCCCGGCTCGACTCCCTCGCCACAGCCGCTATTCAGAAGACAATGAGCGAATGGAGGAAGCGCGGCGAGAAAGTGCTTCTGGGGCATGACACAAGCCCAGCGCAAGCAAGTCACCCACACAGGCCAGTTCTACGTGCCCGTTACGGCGACGGAAGCGCCTGACCAGCAGCCACTCTGGAAGGAAGGCCTGGCAAAGGTTCTCTCTCCGGCCCAATTAAAAGCCTTGGAAACCGCCCGCGCCGACAGCGATCTGCGTTCTGCCGCGGCGCTCGGGAAGATGATGCTCGCCGAACTCGACCAGAAGGTGGCTTTCACCGCCGCCCAACGCCAATCTCTGGAGCCAATTGCCACCCGGCTTATGAAAAACAGCGTTCCCCGCCCGGATGCCGATGGGCAATCCGGCTACATCAACCAGACAGTTTTCTGGCATGCCGGGTCCGCGGCCACAGATCATGATCTGACGCCAATCTTGGATTCCTCTCCAATGCCAGCATTGGAAGGCGGCATGCTCTCAGGTCGCCCCTTCCGATGACACGCCTCCCGCGCCGGAAGTCGACGATCCGCGCGCGCCGCTTCCCGATCCCGAAATGGTCGAGTCGCAAATTTCCGACTTCCTTCAGAAGAAATCTCTGCCAAAGCGCAAGGGCATGATCGATGACATGGTCCTCCGGGCGGAAGACATCGCTCGCGTTGCAAAACTCCCCGCGCCTTCCACGGCCCGCCTCCAAACTGCGGCGCGCGGGGCCGCTGAAAGAAGCCTTGGGACCTGGCGGATCAATGTCGAACAGGCGGTAAGAATGAATCTCACATCCATCACTCCCATGAATATCCGCCAGCGCCTGTCTGGCATTCAGGACTACATCTTCGAGAGCTACTACTCCGGTCGCAATTTGGAGCCGCCCGAGAAAAGCTCTCTTTGGCAAACGACCCTGAATGCCGAACTCACGAAGCCTCAACTCGATCTCTGGCAAAAAGAAATCGAAGCCCGTCAGCAGTATCGCGCCAGCGCCGTCGGTCTTTTAATCCTCACCGAGTTTGCGCGCAAAGTGTATTGCTCCCCCGGACAGATTCAAAAGCTACAGCCTCTCGTAAATGCCGCTCTCAAAGATTACGAGACGGACATCCAGAGCTATTTCTCCAGTTCTCCTTGGTACCTGCAATACTACAGCATGTATCTCCCCATTTCCGCGATCCCCGAGCCTGCTCTCAAGGCGATTCTCACAAAGGAACAGTATGGTCAATGGACAAGCAGCCCCGAGTTCGCAAACACCTTCTCCTACTGGGCTAATGTCCGGGAACAGCACGATCAACGGGTGAACGAAAAAAAATGAAACTCCGCCTGTTTCTTGTCCTCCTGCTTTCCGCGGCTGCCGCTTCCGCCCAGGATCCGAGCCTCCGCTTCGGGACCCAGGTCTCTTCCGATGTCGATGCCATTTATGAGCGTGGACTCACATGGCTGGCTGCGGCTCAAGCCCCGGACGGAGCGTGGAAGGAAGGCAACCAGGGCTGCGGGGTCGATGGCATCTGCCTCATGGCTTTCCTGGCCAGCGGCGAAGATCCCAATTACGGGCGCTATGCTTCCACCGTTCGCCGCGCGATCCGCTCCATCATCAGCCAGCAGGATGAGAAAACCGGCTACCTTCCCAACAGCATGTACCACCATGGCTTTGCCATGCTGGCTCTCTCCGAGGCTTATGGCGCGGTCGATGAATCGCTGGTCTGGGGCGGTGACAAACCACCGCGAAGCATCGCCCGCGCTCTTGACCTCGCCATCCGTTGCGCCGCCACCTCCGCCAAAAACAATCGGTTGAACGCTTGGCGTTACTCCCCGGATGCCTCCGACGCCGATACCTCCGTTACAGGGGCCATCCTCATGGGCCTTCTCGCCGCGCGCAACGCCGGCATGGACGTCCCCGATGATACCGTCAACGGAGCCCTCGATTACATGCGCCGCAGCACGGGAAAGGATGGCTCCGTCGCCTATTCCGGCGGCTTCGGTGGCATGGGCGGTTCCATGAATCTCACCGCCATTTGCGCCCTGGTCAGCGCCGTCTCCAAAACAAAGGAAACCGATCAGTTCAAAGCTTGTCTCAAGCGCCTCGTCGAAAATCTCGATTACCACGAAGCGGGCACATACGTGGAATACAACCGCTACTACACCGCGCAGGCCCTTTTCCAAGGCGATTATGCCGCGTGGCAAAAGTGGAACGCAGGTAAAATAAGGGAGCTGCGCGAACTGCAAAGGGAGGATGGCTCCTTCTCCGGAGGGCCCTACGGCACTGGCATGTCTCTTCTCGGTCTCGCCCTCAACTATCGCTTCCTCCCGATCTACGAGCGATGATGACTATAGAGGATTTCCTTTCGAATTACGCGTACATCCTCCTTTGCCTGCTGTGTTTGCATACGGGCCAAAAGGCCCGCGTCCCCGTCAACCCTGTTGTCAGAGTCCAAAAAGTTGCGCCACCGCCCACTCCGAAGCTGACATGGCCAAACGGTGAGTCCCTTGAAGGCCAGCTCTCCGAGGCTTCCGCCGAAAGTCTCTCTTGGAAGAGCCCCCTCTTCGAAGATCAACTCGTCCTCCGTTGGGAGGCCATTCACCGGATCGATCAGCCACTCCCTTCTCTCCCCTCCTCCGAGCCGTTCCTCATCGTCCTGAAGGATGGCGGCAATATCCGGGGCGACATCATCGCGATTACCGATCAAGCAATCTCTATCCGTAGCGCGCGTAATGGAGACGTTGCGCTCTCCCGTTCCCAGGTGCTGAGCGCCCGCCGTATTAAAGGCGGCAACCTCCTCGCGGCCGGCCCTGCGGGAGATGCCGGTTGGGCGGTCACTACCAACGATCCTAACATGGCGGCCGAAAGGCAGAACACGCGACCCGCCCCGAATATCCCGCAGCTCGAATCCGGCGCGTTCGGAGCTCTGCGGCTGCCCTATTGGAATCGCTCCGCCTCATACGCGATAAATCTTCCTCAACGCCTCGATCTTGAATTCCGCGTCCATTCCTCCATCCGTCCGGATTTCAGGATCTCCCTGAATGCCGGGGCAAAACAGGGTCTCATTCTTGAAACGTGGGACGAAGATCTCGTGGTCAGCACGGGAGATCATTTCAAGGCAATCTGCAAACTCACCCCCGAGCAGCGCGAAGTAGCTTTGCGCGTCTGTTGGGATGCCGCGACCCGGCATTGCTCCATCTTCAGCCCGGCAGGGGAACCCCTCGCCGAGTGGGACGCGCCGGATGAAGCGATGCCCCTCCCGAAAGGCATCGCCCTGCAAAATAAGGAGCGGGATCTTACCCTCGATTTCTTCCGGCTGTGCGCCTGGGATGGCAAAGCCCCGCCCAGGGTGGACAGCCGCCTTCCTCGCGTGGAGATGGCCGACGCGCGTGTGCTTCCAGGAGCGATCACGAGCGGATCCGCTGCAACAAGCTTCACCTTCCAGCTTTCCGGGACAGCCGCCCCGCAGAATTTTCCCCTTGCCGACGTTGACGCCATTATCTTCTCCACGGATCCCACGCCGCTCGCCCCATCTGCGGAGACGCTGGATTTCTCAGATGGCTCGTTTCTAAACGGACGTATCCGCTCTATAAAAGCGGGCGTCGCGGCACTCGACACTTCCTTCACGGCGGAGCCTTTTTCTACGAAGCTGGATGGCCTCCGCCACATGCGGATTACCTCGGGCAGCGCGCCCGCCCAGGTTCCCCCGGCGACCCTCGACACCCTCCACATCCGCGGCGTCACGATCCACGGCAATCTCGTGAACGCGGGCGACGCCTCGCCTCGCTGGCTCGCTCCCGGAGCCGTCACACCCTCGCTTCCCGCAAAGCTTCTGCCCTTCGAGATCACGCGCGCCTTCCCGCCCCACACCCCGATCACCGCTTGCCCTTCGCTTCTTTACACCGCCGCGGGCGACGTCCTGCCCGGGACCCTCCGGGGGATGGATCAGTCCGTCGTTGAGTTCGACTCCACCGTCGCGAGCTTCAAGTCTCTCCCCGCCTCAGCTTTGGACGCCATCCAGTTCACAGCCAGCGCGAACGCGCCCATATCCAGCTTCGACGATCCCGCGTGGCGCCTGCTAAAGGGCGACGCCAACACCGTGAAGCGGTCGAACGGCACCCTCACCATGGATCCGGAGACCGCCATCGGCAGCGCGCGCGTGATGCAATCGAGCGAAATACATTTCTCCATTGCGACCGATAATTTTTCCACCGTCCGCCTCCGCATGTTTTGTGACGGCACCGATCCCGCCAAATCCGTCAATCTTCTCCTCGCTCGCATCGGCCAGTTGCTCTACACGGGCTTGGAAACAACCAGCGGGCAGTTGGACCCCCGCGCAGACACGCGCGTCCGCCCTGGCAAGATTCCCATCCGGCTGGTTCTCCTCGACAGCAGCATCGATCTCTTCGTCAACGGCATGCTCGCGCAGTCTCTGCCGATCCCGCCCGCAAGCCGGGCAGGCGCGGGTTTGATCATTGAACCCGCCGGAGTCTTTGGCAACGGCGCCACTAAGATCGTTCTTGCCGATTTCTCCGCCGATTCTTCTCCGGGTCACGCCCCCGTGCCGGACATTAACCAGGAAACGAAGAGCCAGACACTTACGGTGCCCCGCTTCCGCAGGGACGACCCGCCAAAGCACGCAATCCTGGGCCCCAATGGCGACCTTCTTCGAGGTGAGATCGAGGCAGCCACCGCGAGCGACTTCGCCTTCCGCTCTGGCCTCGAGACATTCACCATCCCGAGGGACCGGGTCACAGCCGCCATCTGGCTCAAAAAACCGCCGGAAGGCGCCGCTCCCCCTCCTGCCCAAAAAACCGCGATGCAAGCGCTGCTCGATCGTAAGCTGTTGCGCCCAAAATTCATCTCGGGCGCTACCTCCGGATTCTTAATGCTCTCGCTTAAACACGACTTTCCCGAGCTGAAATTCAACGTTCCCCAACCCGATGATTCCAAACCCGTCACGTTTCGAGTGACGCCGAGCATGACCGTCCAGGATGAACTTGACCTCATTTGCAGGCTCTACAGCCTCCGCTACTTCATCGATTATGCCGGCGATCCCGCGACCATTGGCACTATCGTCTTTCAACGCCTCTCCCAAGCCCCTTCCGGCCTTTTAACTAAATTGTATTGGTTGAAACCGAACGCGCTGCCTGCTGCTGCCTCCGCAAGGGAACTTCTCGCCGCCAAGGGGATCCCTTTCCCATCTGGCGCTTCCGCCGAATGGCAGCCGCGAGGAGCCCAGCTCACCATGACCAACTCGCCGGAGGCTCACACAAAACTTGAGGCCCTCCTCGCTTCGGATTTCGGTGGCTCCCTCGGCTCGCCCACACATTGGCTGCTCCTCGCCAACGGGGCTCGTTTCCCGCTTGCCGTCCAGTCGTTTGGTCCCGATCTGATCACCGGTACTCACCCCATTTACGGCCGCTTTGAAGTCCCCACTCGCGACGTTTACATCATCCGCAACTCGCCCCCGGCGCCGAGTCCCTCCATGAATGCGCTGCGCGACTGGCAACTCGTCTATGCTCCCGAGCCGATCATCCCTGACGCTGGCGGCGAAACCTCTCCCGCGCTCGGCAAAGACGCCAAACCCTTCAAACTCCCGCTCCTCGCCACCGGTGAGTTTGATCTCTCCACACAACGCGGAAAAATTACCGTCCTCGACTTTTGGGCCACCTGGTGCGGCCCGTGCGTCCGCTCGCTTCCCGGCTTGATCGCCTCCATGCAACAATTCCCTCCCGACAAGGTTCAACTCATCGGCATCAACCAGGGAGAGCCCCCCGCCCAGGTTAAGCAATTCCTCGAAACCCGCGGTTGGAAACTCACGGTCGCCATGGACACCACCCAGACAGTTGGCCGCCTCTACGGCATTGACTCCATTCCTCAGACAATCATCGTGGGCTCCGACGGCAAAGTCGCATGGGTCAAAACAGGCTACACCCCCGATGGCGAAAACGAAATAGCCGCCGCCATCACAAAACTCCTCCCCCACCCAAAATAGCAAACCCCTACACCAACCCCCCAAACCGCGTCAGCCTCATCACCGGCTCGCCCGTCGCCCGCGACGCCGCCAAATCAACCTGGAACTCCGCCACCCAGTCGTTGTGACCCTCGGGGTCTACCAGCATCTGCTGCACTTTCCACTCCCGCTTGTCCTCCGACACAGTCACGTACGTATGCCGCGAGTTTCGCGCTTCAGGATCCAGCATTATCCGCTGGTGACCCGCTAGATACCCCGCCACAGCATCCCGCAGCCGGCCCGCCGTCCACTGCTCCCCTTCCTCCGTGGAAACCAGCGACTCGAGCGCTTGCTCCCAATCTTCCATCACCACCCCGCGCAAAAACATGAACACCCGCGTTCGGATCGCTGATGTGAACCCCTTCGCATCCCGCGTGATGTCCGCTCGCTCCGCGCCTCCGGGCCGCGCCTCCGGCTGCTCGGCCCGCCTCGAAATCCGGGTCTCGCATCTTCTCCCATTCATCCAGCAAACTCGAGTCCACCTGCCTCAACATCGCTCCCAAATACATCTCCATCTCACGCAGGCCCTCATCCTTTGCCTTCTCCGGCACAGTCTGCCGCATTGCCTTGTGTACGCCCGAGAGGTGCCTCAGCAGCGCCCCTTCCGCCCTCTGCAAATCATAGTCCTTTATGTAATCGCCGAATGATCGGAACTGTTCGAACATCTCTCGCGCGATCGATTTCGGACGGATATTCTCCGTCCCCACCCATGGATGCCTTGCCGCGAAAGCGTTGAAGGTCGAATAGATGAACTCCCTGTTTGGCTTCGGGTATTCCAGCTTCTCCAGTTCCTCCATGCGCTCTTCATACGGCACCCCGCGAGCCTTCATCTCCGCCACCGCGTCGGTCTTCACCCTGTCCAGTTGCTTGCGCAGGATGATGTCCGGATCATCCAGCACAGACTCCACCAGCGAAAGCACCACCAGCGAGTAGTCTGCCGATTGCGGGTCAATCAACGGAATCGTGTCCAGCAGATACAGCGACAGCGTCTGGTTCATGGAGAAATCATCCTGCAAATCCAGGTTCACCCGCAGGCTCGCCCCTTCCTCCGAAACGGGTATGAACTCGACGATCTTCCTCTCGACAAGAGCGCGGAAAAGCTGCCATCCCCGTCTCATGTGCGCTTTCTTTGCTTTCGGCGTCTCGTGGCTTTCCGCGATCAATCGACGCATCGCCGCGCACCCGTCCCCTTTGCGCGACAGCACATTTAGCAACATGCCATGCGTCACCTGGAAACTGCTTGTCAGCCGCTCCGGAGGCGCTCCGATGAGCCGGCTGAATGTGGCCGCGTCCCAATTCACATAGTTCTTCTCAGGCGGCTTCCGTTTCACGAACTTCTTTCCATCCCTCGCCTGCTTCTGCTCCAGTTGCAGATTCTCAATCGCGTGTTCCGGCGCCTGCGCCACGACCCAGCCGTTCTCGTCGAACCCCTTCCTCCCGGCCCGTCCGGCGATCTGGTGAAAATCGCGCGCGCTCAGGATGCCAGTCTTTTGCCCATCATACTTGCACAGCCTGGTGAATAACACCGTCCGTATGGGCACGTTGATCCCGACTCCCAGCGTGTCCGTTCCGCAAATCACCTTCAGCAGGCCTTTTTGCGCCAGTTTCTCCGCCAGCACCCGATATTTCGGCAGTAATCCCGCATGGTGCAGCCCTATCCCATGCCGCAGCCATCTCTTGATCTCCGGCCCGTACAGACTCCGGAACTTGAACCCTTCGATCTCCCGCGCGATTGCCGCTTTCTCTCTCTTTCGTCGCGACATTTACGCTGGTGAAATCCTGCGCGCTTTGCGCCGCCTCCATCTGCGTGAAATGCGCCACGTACACGGGAGACTTGCCACCCGCGACCAGGCCCTCCAGCGTCACTGCCAGCGGCGTCTCAGCGTATGAATACTCCAGCGGCACCGGGCGGTTATTCGATTGAACGACTGCCGTTTCCTTCCCGTTTAATCGAGTCAACGCCTCCGCGAAGAACGATGTTTCCCCTATCGTGGCGGACATCAGGAGGAACCTTGCTTTCCGCAAAGTCAGAAGCGGCGTCTGCCAGGCCACCCCCCGATCGCGGTCGCTATAATAGTGGAACTCGTCCATGATTACGTCATCCACGCGCGCGTCTGCCCCCTCCCGTAACGCGATGTTCGCTAGGATTTCCGCCGTGCAACAGAGGATCGGAGCCTCTCTGTTCACAGTCGCGTCGCCCGTGCTCAGTCCCACGTTCTCCGGTCCGAATTCCCGGCATAACGCGAGCCACTTCTCGTTCACCAGCGCCTTGATTGGGCACGTATAGACAGACCGTTTCCCCTGCGCCGTCGCCTTGAAATGCAACGCGGTCGCCACCAGCGATTTGCCTGAACCAGTGGGCGTGTTCAGGATGACATTCTTTTCCTCATACAATTCCAGCATCGCGGTCTCCTGCGCCGGATAAAGCTCCAGCCGCTTCCCCTGCGTGTAATCAAGAAACCGGTCAAGCAGGACGTCATTCCCTGTTTCCCCGCCGGGCCTCATCAATTCCTGTAGCGTCACCTCAGTAATCGTAGCACGCGATACCCACCCGACTGGAACACCGTTTTCTGCAGCGTCGCGTCAGGCCATGAGACCCTCGTCTCCGGTCTCAGCAAAAACCACCCGATTCGATGCCGCGCCGCGAACGCATCGATCCGGCGCTCATCTGTCATCCCGGCGAGCTTGCTCAATTCCTCCCTGCGCCGCGCCCCCTCCCCATCCTTGCCGGGCGTCGCGACAAACTCCTGCCTTTCCGACAACCCCGTCACCATCAACGTAGGGTCGCACTCAGAATCCTGAACCACATCGGACGCGACGCTGTGCGTCCGGATATACTTGCAGGCTTCCACGGCCGCGGTCGGCGCCGTATTGAAGATTTTCCAGTCGGCCGAGCTGCTCCATGCCGGCATCGTCTGAAGCTTTGGCGCTAACCGCATCGGCCACGCCATGCATCCTGCCGCGCAAGCGAATGCCACCACGCGGCCTGCCGTTCCTTTCGGTCCCCCACTCCCCACCAGCGCCGCGTACAGCCCCGCTCCCGTCCACGCCGCCACCGCGAAATACGCCCAGATCAGCGGGCGATTTAGTAACTCTTCCGCGTTCCATTTCCCGCTCGCGTCCCCCGCGAGCCCCACCCCCATCAGGACGTAATTCGCCACGACAAAGAGCGGCAAAAACAAAACCGCCGGATGCGCGCGTTTTCTCAACATCAACCACGCCGCCGGACACGCCAGCAGCCATAGCCCAAACGTGGATACCAGGATCATCGCGCCCAGTCTTGCATCCAGGCTCATCCCGGTTTGTCCACCAAGTGCCCACAGGAAGAATCTTTTCCAGAATCCCGTGTCGTAGCTATACAACAAAATGCCTGAGTAAACCTTCGCGTAGCTCCCATCCAGCCGCAGCGTGGGCACTCCCCCGACGCGCTGCGACACCGAAACAACATAGAGAAAAAGACTCGCCAGCAGCGCGCCGATCAGCGCCCGCGAGCTCATTTTCAATCCCGCGAAAAAGAACGCCGGGTAGATGAGGATCAGGCACGCGTTCGCGACAAACAGATGCGCTTTGTAAGCAACGCATATTGCCGCGAATACATAGCCCAGCAGCACCGAACCTCGCTTCGCGTTCTTGCACCCATCCACCGTGAACATCCATCCCAGCGCCATGCACGCCAGTCCATACCCCGCCGTCACCGCCGCCTGCTCATGGAATTGGTAGCTCAAGAACTTGTTTCCAAATCCTTGCTGGTACGCGTCGGGCAACAGAACCACCGCGACAGTCCCCGCCACCCCGGGCCACTTTCCCCACGCTGCCCCTCCGAGCGCGTAAGCGCCCAATCCGCCCAGAAGGATGCCAAAAGGCATCTGAAAACTCGTCAGCATCTCAAACGCGCTGGCCCCCAGCCAATTTGACAGAGCGCCCGGCGCCACATACCCGGCGTAGTGATACAACGGCGTCGGCTCTCCCGAGAGCAGCAAATTTGGAATCGAGCCCAGCCCATGCGCCTGCGCGAACATGCTGATCTCGCGCGCGTGGAAAAAACAATCTTTCCACAACCGGAACGTCGTTGCTCCCCCGGTGACCTCTATTGGATGCAAAGCATCCACGCACCAAAGCGCCGCCCCTGCGCAACTGATCACCAGCGCCGCCAAATCCGGGGCATCCTCCGCGAAACAACCTCGCGTTCGAGGTGTAACACACCACATACCTCCCAGAGCCAGCCCCGCCGCTCCGACGATCTCCACGTCCATCATCATCGAGCACGGCAGCGTCATGCATAGCGCGAACAACACAGTGTTCGCCAGCAAGTATCCCGTAACGAATCGAACCCCAAGCGCTTCGCCGCTTCTTAGCCACGCCGGATAACACCTCATCAAAATGCCCCCCCATCCCAGCGACACCAATCCCATCGACGCCAACAGCAACACCCACGCTGCCGTCAGCGAGCGGCAAACCTCATAATGCCAGATCGAAAGGAAGACCGTCAGGACCGAGATGAACAGCGTCGGCCCGATCCAGTCCGTCCGAAATCCAACCCCGATCGGAGCCGCCACCTCCCGCGCCAGCCGCAACTCTCCTGGCAAAGATTCACCCATCAAACGCGCCCCCTTCCGGCGCCACCGCGTCAATCCGCGATTGGCACAACCCAGATATTCCGGAACTGATCCACACAATGGTGCTCCTGCAACCCGATCGGCATCTTGTCTGCATGCGCCTTGTAAGGCAGCCGATGTCCAGGCCCGGTCGGCCCAGTCAATTCAAACTCGTCCTGCACCTTCACCCCATTGAAGATTAGCGTCACCCGGGCGCGCTTCACCACCTTCCCGTCCGCGTCGAATATCGGGCGATGCCACGTGATATCGTAGTAATTCCACTCGCCGGAAGGCCTGCACGCGTCAAACCACGGAGGATTCTCCCCATACACAGCCCCAGCCATTCCGTCGGCATACGTCGGGTTATTCGTGTTATCCAATATCTGCATCTCATACAGCGTCATCATGTAAACGCCGCTGTTGCCTTGCCCCTGATCCTTCCCGACCGGCGGGTTTTGCGTCCGCCACTCCAGGTGCAACTTGCACGAACCAAAAGACTCCTTTGAGTACAGGTATCCGGAGTGCGGAACGATCTCCACTACTCCATCAGCCACCTTCCATTTGCTCGGCTGCCACTGCGAAAGATCCTTCCCATCGAACAGGATTACCGCTCCCTCCGGGGCCTTTGCCGACTCAGCCAGCTCGGCCTCGCTTTTTAGCTCCGCTTTCGGCGGACGCGGACGACCGCGATCATTCACCTTCCACAACTCGCGCCCCAGCACAGCTCCCCCCGGAGATGGCGCGGGGGTCGCCGTTTGCGCGATGGACGTCAGCGGCAGCAGGGATGCAAGGACAGCAGCGACAGCAAGATGCTTATTCATAGGGGAGGACATGGATGTTGTTTGCGAGACTTCTGCCAATGAGCTGAGACCGCTTAGTCCGCGATGGGGACCAGCCAGATGTTCCGGAACTGATCCACACAATGGTGCTCCTGCAACCCCAGCGGCATTTTATCCGCGTGCGCCGGGTAACCCTTCCCATGGTTGTGCCCGGTCTGGCCGTTCACAGGAAACTCGTCCTGCACCTTCACCCCGTTGAATACGATGCTCACTCTTGCGGGTTTCGCTACTTTCCCGCTCGCGTCGAAAATCGGACGATGCCACGTGATGTCATAGTAGTTCCACTCGCCGGAAGGCCGGCACGCGTCGAACATTGGAGGGTTCTGTCCATACACCGCGCCGGCAAGCCCATCCGCGTACGTGTTATTATTCGTGTTGTCCAAAACTTGAATTTCATACACCGACATCATGAACACGCCGCTGTTCCCCTGCGCCTGCTCTTTGCCCACCGGCGGATTCGGCGTCCGCCATTCCAGGTGCAACTTGCACGATCCAAACGAATCCTTCGTATACAAATACCCGGCGCCGGGGACGATCTCCACCACCCCGTCCGCAACCTTCCACTTGCTCGGCTGCCACTGCGAAAGATCTTTCCCGTCAAACAGGATCACCGCTCCGGGAGGGGCTTTCGCGGATTCCGCCAATTCCGCTTCGCTCTTTAACTCCGCCTTCGGAGGCCGTGGACGGCTTTTATCGTAGGGCTTCCATTTCGGCGACGCGGCGGGCGCGACATCCAGCGCCATCGCGACCAGCGACAGCAGTGAGACAAAAACTGCGACTATTTTCTTCATGGGGAGGAGGGGAATATCTGGCGTTTCGACACCAATTTGATGAAATGACCGCCGATTGCACGGTTAAAGTGAAATGAAGATCCATTACCTCCAGCATGCCGCTTCAGAAGGTCCCGGCATGATTCGCGATTGGGCAGCGCAGCGCGGCCACGAGATCAGCGGCACGGAGGTTTATCTCGGGCATCCCTTCCCTCCGCCGGACTCGTTCGACCTCCTCCTCATCATGGGCGGAGCGATGAACATTTACCAGCATCGCGATTTCCCGTGGCTCCCATTGGAGAAGGATTTCATCCGCTCCGCTCTCTCCCTCGGCAAGGGCATCCTCGGCATCTGCCTGGGAGCCCAGTTGCTCGCCGACACCCTCGGCGGCAAAGTTTTTCAGAACCCACAATCCGAGATCGGCTGGTTCCCGGTTTCTCTCACCACAGAGGGCCGCGCCCACGCTTTCTTTCGCGATTTTCCGTCTGATCTCGTGGCGTTCCACTGGCATGGCGATACCTTCGATCTCCCGCCCGGCTGCGTTCCCCTCGCGCGCAGCGAAGCGTGCGCCCACCAGGCCTTTGTCCACGGCCCCAATGTCGTCGCGCTGCAATTTCATATCGAGGTCAGCGCCCATGATGTCGATATCTTCCTTGGCGACTCCCCGGACCTCGGCGCAGGCCCCTTCATCCAGTCTCTCGCCGAAATACGCGACTGCGGCCGCCACCTCCCCGCGACGAAACGCGCCCTATGGAGCTTGCTCGACGCGCTCTCTAAATCTCTGCCCGCGCGGGACTGCCCTGGTACTCAGCCGTAGCCGACGTCCATCCCGCAGCGACGCACGCTGGACACAGCCTGTAGTCGGCATTTTCCGCCTCTGTCTCCTCCGCCAGGAGGAACAGCACGTGACACGGGTCGTGCAGACAATTTACAAACCGAGTCGTCGGGCGTCCCGAATGCGCGCACTTGCTGATCCTCACCAAACCCTCCTCTACCGGCACCGTCATCCGGTTATCGAACACGAAACACTCTCCGAGCCAGTGCTCATTCCCATACTGTTCCTGGTAACTCATGATTCCCCCGTGCAACTGGAACACGTTCCTAAACCCCTGCTCGCGGAAAAGCGCCGATGCCTTCTCGCAGCGGATGCCCCCCGTGCAATACATCAGAACCTTTCGATCCTTTAATTCCGCCAATTCCTCAATCTTTCCGGGCAGCTCCCGGAAATGCGCGATATCGCAAGCCACCGCCCCCTCAAACTTCCCCGCTGCCGACTCATACCTGTTTCTGATGTCCAACAACACGACATCCGGCTCCTCCTCCATGGTCCGCTTCCACTCCGCCGGGCTCAAATGATTATCCCGATCCGGCGCGAGCTGCCTCCCCGTCCCCAGCGTCACAATCTCGGGGCGCACCTTTATCACCATCCGAGGAAACGTATCCGCCGCTCCCCCACTCACCTTCATCTCGATATCGCTGAACAGTGGATCCGCCCGGAGCGTCTCCATGTACTCACAGGCGGCATCCCGCTTCCCCGCCACAGTCCCATTCATCCCCTCGCTGGCGATCAAAATGCGCCCCTTCAAATCCAGGCGCTTGCAAAGCCTCCGTTGCGAAGCCGCGAACCGCGCCGTCTCCGGTATATCCACATACTTATAGAATAAAAGAACCGGATACTCGAAAACCATCATCCAAACACTCAACCCAAATCCCGCGTCAAATCCAGCAAAACCCCTTGCACATCTTCGTCCTTCCCGACGTCTCCCCAGTCTTCTTGTTACGAAGTTGCAACTTGGTAACAAAAGCGAGGCCGGGCGGGTTCCTCCGGCGGCATGGCGCGAAGAAATCCGCTGCTCAACAGACGGGGGCCTGAGCGAATGCTTCGGCGATTTCGGCGTCCGAGCAAATTCTACCCACTTCGCAGCAGTAACGAAGACCATCGGGGCAGAAATCCAAGCCAGTTGACCATTCGAGGGTCAGGCCATTCACCTTCACCTTTTGGAAAACATCTGGATTCTTCAGATCGTCATAAAGCCAGCCAGACTCCGATTCGATCATTGGACGAAAATCCAAGGTAAAGGATTTGCCATCCTTGAAGGTGATCTCGAGTTCGAAGTCCTGACCCGAGCTCACAGCTATTACCCGGTTGTTCAGCATCATGGCAGAGGTTCTATTTGGACCAACGGACGTTGATGCATAGCATTATCCCAAGCTTGCAGCAACTCGCCTTCGCGCATGGTAGCCCATTCCATCACCATCCCGAGGATCTGGGAGGCAGTTTGCCCTCGATTATGCCGAGCGGAAGAATTTGGATGACCGCTTCAAAATCGCCGTAGTAAACGTGGAAATGCGCGGGCGGGTGCTCATTTCGGTAATTGATCAAAATGGAAATCCCGTAAAAACGTGAAATTGTCGGCATAGTCTGCCTAGCGGGATACCAAGGCGTCGGTTGCAACGCAATCCTCCAGGTGATAGGAGACTGATCGGACGGACGGGTCGCGAGGCTTCCGTGCGTTTTGACAGGCGACTTTCCACGTTGCTGCTTCCCCTTCTCCCCGGGCTGACTTCGGAGATTGATCTGAAGTGGGCGTCCTCACGACCAACGGACGCCTCGGCGAGGCTTCCCTACCTGGGGAAGAAGTGCCTTTCCCTCGCCCGCTAGATCCCCTTCCCTGTCCGCCCTACTTGCTTACCAACACGATAGGCCCCTCATTATGCGGCGCGCCGCCCTTCCGCTCAATCGTCACCGCGAACTTCGCCGGTGACGTTATCATGGCCGTCGGTTTGAACATCCTCTTCTCAGAACCTTCCGGGTGAAACACACCCGCGTTCACGGGTAGCTTGTATCCTGGATCGATCACCCACAACTGGTAGTCCTGATCCGCCCGCGCCGCCGGCATATTCTCAACCTTTATGATCCCCTCCTGCTTCTCCTCATTCCACACCACCACCGCGCTCCCCTTCGGCGCGCTATCCAGCATCGACGAAAGTGTCGCGATCTTCACCCGCGAGAGCGCGTCCTCGTCCGCCATCATCGCAACCTGTTCCTTGAGACGCGCCCGATCAATCGCCAGGCTCCCGGCCAGCAGCGCCAGACAAGCCGCCACTGCCCATGGCGCCCACGAATTGCTCCACCGCGCCGGCGCTGGCATCGTCACAATTTTCCCGCGCTGGATTTCCGCCATCAACCGCCGCTTCAACTCCGCCGGTGGCGTCCTGGGTTCTACGCACTGCGCCAGAGACGCCGCGATATTCTCCATCTCCCGAACGAACCGTCCCAGCTCCGCGTTCTCCCTTATTTCCTTCTCCAAGACGCGCGCCTCCTCTGCGTCCAGCAATCCGAACACATACAACACCGCCCTTTCTTCAGTGGACTCGTCCATCATAACTCCCCTGTGAGATACTCTCTCAACTTCAACATCCCCCGCCGAATCCTCGCCTTCACAGTCCCCAGCGGAGTCGCAAGCTTCTTCGCGATTTCCTCCTGCGTCAGCCCGGAGATGAACGCGAACCCGATCGCCTCGCGCTGATCGCTTGGAAGCTTCGACATCGCCGCCGCGATGGCCACCTTCTCCTCGTTCCGCGAAGCCGCCCGCGCCGGCCCCTCCTGGGCATTAAATATGAGCTCAGGCTCCAGTGCCGCCTGCTCCATCCGCCGATCCCGTCGCGCTCGTGACCTCAGCCGGTCTATGGCCTTATGCCGGAAAATCATAGTCGCCCACGTTGCCGGGCTGCTGCGTGTCGCGTCGTAAGTCCCCGCCCGGTTCCACACGTGCAGAAACCCTTCCTGCACCACATCCTCCGCCTCCTTGGAATCATTCAATATCTTGAAAACCACCCCAAAAAGCAGTGGTGAAAATCGATCATAAAACTGCGAGAAAGCGTCCTCATCCCCAAGCTTGATCCGCTCGAGCAACCCCATCTCAGACCCGTGTTCTCCGCCGCTCCCCGTGCTCATGCAGAAAACGCGAACATCCCTCGAGCGTCCCACCCCTCGCGCCAACGTCCCATCCCCCGCCGAAGCAGCGGTAAAGCGTGGAATCATCAAAGCAAGGAGCAAACACATGGATATGACGTCGCAATGGCCTCCACAGATGCATGGCTTGGTCGTAGCAACCCACCCATTAAATCCAGGAACCCTCCCCAATCAAGCCTTCTCGCGCTACCTCTCCCTCGTCCCATCAAGTTGCGCTACGCGCCCGTCCTTCTAAACGCCTCGTCCTCCTTGAAGCCGTCCGCGCCCAACGGCCTCTCAGTCTTCTCCTCCCCCGCTCAGTCCCCGATCCCCCTCTCTGCCCCTTTGCGTCCTTAGCGCCTTTGCGTGAGGCCTCCCTCTCCCCATCTGCACTCACTACGCCCGCAGGTCGTCCAGAATTCCGACGCAGGCTCGACGCTGGTCACGAGCAGGTAATCTCGTGCGCGGGTGCAGGCGACGTAGAGCAGGTGCCGCTCGGTATCGTAAACTTCCTGGAGATCGGAGTCTTCCGTGACTTTCTCAATTCGCTCTTGGAGAGGAATCACTTCGTCATCGCACCCGATGACGGCGACGGCTCGAAACTCTAGGCCCTTTGCGAGGTGCATGGTGCTGATCGAAACGCGAGCGCCCGAACCAGTGCCCTTCTCATCGAGAATCTCAAACGGCAGTCCAGCCTTCTCCACGGCCGCGCGCGCCCGCTCCAGTTCCTTTGGTGAACGGACAAAGACGCCAAACTCGTGCGTGGCCACTCCCTCCCTGGCTCTTTCGGAAAGCCAGGCGCCGACTGCTGCAATCTCCGCATCCTCGCTTGCGAAGATGCGGACGGTTGGCACGGCCCCATTGAAGACGGATACCGTGTCGTTTCGACCCTCCGTGTTACCGTCGGCGTCGGATACCTCGGGTGCTAGCAAACGGTCCGCCTGCGTTCGGATTTGATGCGAGGTGCGGTAGTTCACGCGGAGAGTCTTGGAGCGACCGCGAACATCCACACCCAGCGAACGCCACGAGAAAGGCTGTTGGAAAATTCGTTGGCCAAGGTCCCCGGCGAAGAAGAGCGCGTTGGCCCTATTCCCGCCGAGTGCCGCAAAGAATCTCAGGTGCGCCACGGAGATGTCCTGCGCTTCGTCCACGACCGCAAAGTCGAAAGGTGCTCGTTCCTGCTTGCCGACTACAGCGGCGAGCTTTGCGAAAAGGCCCGCTTCCGTGATCAGAGCGCGGCTTTCGAGACTGCTCCTCACTTTCTCGAAGATCGACCAAAGGATCGCCCGCTGTGGCTCCGGCAGGCGGGTCCTTCGTCCGAGCCTTTCCACGTCGCGATACGCTTCCCACGAGTCGATCTGCCATGCGTCCACGACTTGTTCCCACTCAGTCAGAAGGAAGTGAGGGCTGAACTTGTGGCCCCCGACCTTGGCGGCTGCATCCCGCAGAAACTCGAGGATATTTTCCCGCGTCGCGATCTTCGGCTGTCCAACAAGCGACTTGTAGAGTCTCAACCCGATCGCGCTGATCGACTCCACTTCCAGCCGTTCCCCGAGACGCGGCTCATTGCTGACCAAGCGCCGCAACCTCGTCCGAAGCGCATTTGCGAGGATGTCCGAAAACGTAGTCAGCAGCACTCGGGCATCTGGGTTCGCGAGCGCCAGGAAAACCGCCCGATGCAGCGCGACAATCGTTTTCCCTGTGCCGGCGGAACGGGCGACACGAGCCGGCCCGCTATAGTCGCGCTCCACCCAATCGCGTTGCGCGGGATGAAGAAAGATCGTCCACTTGTCCCAAGGGAAGTTCAGGGCGCGCTCCAGCTCCTCCACATCGTTCATCACCCGGAAACGGCGCTGCGCATCGGGATGCGCAAACGGATCAACCCTGCGCGGTAGCGGCAGGAGCCACGAGCGGCCGTCCACCGGTCGCTAATTCCAACAACGCTTCCGCAGCTTCGGCGGGAAGATGGTCGGCGATTGTTAAGAGCGTGTCTTCATCGGCCGCGTGAACGTCTTTCAGCCATTCGCCGCTGGGTCATCGTAGCTCGAAGGGTTCGTCTCGGGAGAGGTGCCGCCGAGCCTGCTTATGATCGCGGCGGCGCATGCTTGCGTCTCAAGGCACATAGCCTATAGGGCACCAAGTGAGTTCCGGCATCGGCTCGCGAATCTCGACCAATTGCGCCGCGCCCGTCTTCGGGTGTGTCTCAGCTTGCGCCGTCGGGCCAACGATAAGCTCTGGCGTGATGATCGACGTAGCACAGCAGCAGCTCCGCCGCTGTCTTGTGAACAATCAGGCGAATGTCGCGACTGACACGGACGGACCAGAATTCTTGTCCTTCGCTTGGTCGAGCTTGTGAAAGCTCATCCCCGGACTCGCGGGATTGATTTGCAGATCGAAAGCCGTGGTCTTCGACGGCCTTCTGTTCGTCACCCGTCAGGCGGCCCAGGCTCTCGGTGAAGGTATCAGCGATTCGGAAGTTCATGACTTGTTTAGGAAAGCATCGGCAATTCGCTCACCAAAGTGGAAGGGAGAGGGACGCCTGTATTGTGTCAACTAGCCTGAGGATCCGCATCTACACGTTCAGCGAAATCCAGCTTTGCGCGGACTTTTGCAACAATTTGCTCTGCCCGACTCGCGATAAACTCACGGTATTTCTTAAAGTCCAGAAGGTCTCGGCTGATTAAGGCGCGGTTCAGTTCCAAGTCTGGGACGTCTTTGAAATACTTCCGCGGAGGCGTATCGCTCTTATTTCGGTTCTTCTCGCGCGCCAGAATCCAGAAGTTTGCGAAGTGGTTGACCATACCTTCGTCGTATTTGGCTTCGCGGAGGGTTGCTCGCGGAAAGATATGATCATCTTCGGCAAATTTGCCCTAGAATGACCTGCGCACCAATTATCTCTTGGATGACGTGTAAGGTGAGATGGTGGTTACGCTGGAGCAAATCTGCCCCAAATTCGCTGACTCCCTCCCAATAATTGACCCAGCTCACTACCTTTTCGAAAGGAAACGACTCGTCACCTTTTTCGCAAGCGGCTTAGGCATCCCGGATAAGGGCGCCTGCCCGACTATCGCCATAGCGCGACAGGGCGCGCGAGAATCCGAGCCAGTAAAGCGCTTGGCGAGCGCGCGGAATTTCCGAAGCCGGGAAACACGGTGCTTCTTCGTATGGAAGAAGTAATAGACGAAGGGGACCAGGATCGTTCGCCCACCAAGAAGACCGCTGTTCTGAATCGAGCAATGTTGCGTCAGGAAATCGACTGTCGCATTGATTGCGTTGCAGAAGCCGTCGAAGTTGTCCTCGATAGCTTCTGCACATTGCTTTTCTTGTTCGCAAATGATCGAGCGCAAACTTTGCACCCACGGTCAAATTCCGCGAAAAACAACGGATCACAAAATTGGTTTCAAGTGACGGTGAGTTTCCCTCATTGACTCCATGCACAAAATCCGGCTACGCCTCGGCGGATTCCTTCAACGTTAGCTTCAGCATGCTGAAGATTAGATCGGAACGGATGAGTGGAGTGCGCTCTCTGTCGATCCGAACGAAGATCTCCACGACATCGCCTCACTCTTCCGATCCTCACTTTCCGGTGTCAGTTCTCATCGATTATCAAAAGATTCACCGACTCGAATTTGTAGTGGGTTCATCAAAGGTCGCAAGATTTACCCGGAGGCGTGTTTGGTCGTCAACGTTGAGGCTCAACTCACCAGCAAGCTTTCCGACGAACTTCTCGCGGCGCGGTTGCGCTCATTCCGAATAGGTCGGAAACTTTGACGTAATACCATAGGTAGAAATCCCGATCTCGGTCACTCTCTGCCTTAGCTAATTGCTCCTTGGTGTGAGAATTCCAATGGTCGAGCCATTTGGAGTCAAAGAATTCGAATATGAACTTCTGTTCGGACACATCATCTTGTGTGCGGCCGCTCAGCACGTCGAAGCATAGGTTTTTGGCTTCAAATGTGCCTAAATATTTGCGATGTAGAGCGACTGGAGCCGCTGTTGACTGTCCAAAACCACGGGCGCCGCTTCCCTTTTCATTCTCCTTGAAGGTTGCCAGCTCCGGCGATGTCCTTGATGAAGGTTCGGTACTGAAGTGAGTGGTAGGTTTCCCAAAGCAGCGCGATGCCAACAGGATAGCCGCGAAGGATGGAGTCGAGGAGCTTCGCTATTTTGTCTTCCTCCCACACGAAATCCCGTTGGATCGCGGGCAGGACTATTTCATCTTTTCTGATTTGGTTTAGGAGGCCAATGACGCATCATATGATTTGAAAACCTTCATCACTTCGTCCCCAGGTGGTTGATCACCTTCACCGCGATCCGGCCCGACTGCGGCTTGTCGAAGGCCGCGAGGTGTCGCTGTGCAGCGTCGCCCAGGCTTCGGCGTTGATCTCGGCCTTGAGCGTGGTCTTGAGCGACGCTGTAGGGATCGTTGGCGCCGAGGAAGTAGGCGTGGCGGACGAAGAAGCTTTCTTCGTTGTAGTCGGTGTCGATGAACCAGCAGGCGATGCCGTCGGCGCCGTCGCTGACGGACTTCGCCGGTGTTGGGGTCGAAGACATCCACGCCGTTCACCTTCACCCGCATCTGGCCGTCCGGCGCCGGCGTCCAGGATGTCGATGTCCGGCTCGCCGAAGATCACAAACAGGTTGCCCTTGCCGGTGTTCTTCAGGTCGTCGGCCATGTGCAGGTCGGCGTTCATCCGCGCCTTGAGCACCGGGATGCGGCCGAGCTTGCTGAACTCGGTGGTGTGGGCCTCGTAGTTGAAGGCGCAGGCGATCAGCACATCGAAGCCGGCATCGCCGGCCTCGCGGGCGGCGGCGACCAGGTCGGCGCGCTGCACGGTGCCGAACTCCGGGCCGATGAAGATGGCGGCGCGCGCTTCTCGGCTCCTTCGCCTTCCTCAGGTAGCGCCCTTCGGCGCAGACAGATGCCGGGCCAGGGTGTCAGCGCGGTGAAGGTGATCCGGTCCTCCTTGTGCGCCTGCTGCACGCCGGCGGTCTTGAGGTTCTCCAGGATCATCTGGGCGAAGTCTGCGTCGGCGCGATCGCCGTCAGCCGGCGCTTGGCCAGGCGGGGTCGATCAGCTCGTCGTTCTTCGTCGACGCCGAGCATGCGGTGGGGCGATAGGCTCTCGACCGTGAACGGCCCGGCCACGCGGACCTTCTTCTTGTCGTCGTAGGGCTTGTCGTACAGATACTCGAACTCGGCCTTGGCGGCGATGGAGGCGTCGATCTCCTTCTGCCGGGCGATGCGGGCCTGCCACCATTCGGCGTGCAGTTCTTCGGCGGCGTCCGGACCAGCCAGCCGTGCTCGCCTCGCGCGGGATCTCCCATTCCTGCCATCCGTTCGCCGAGCCGCGGCGTTCAGCTTGCTCGCGCAGCGGCTCCAGCTTCGCTCTGCCACTTGTCCCAGATCACGTCGATCTCGGCGTTGTTGGCGATCGATTTGAGCGTGATGTGCGGCACGCGCTCGTAGACGAAGCCGTGGCGGATGTTGCCGTGCACCGGCTGCGAGCTGGCGCGGCGCGGTGACTTCCGCTTCCTTCGCTGGCCCTCGCGGAGTCGGCCAGCAGGTAATACGGATAGCGCGCGCCCATGATGCGGGCACGGGCCAGCGCCAGCGCCACGCGCGAGGTGTCGATCGTGATCCAGCGCCGGCCCCATTGCTCGGCGACGATACGCCGTCGTGCCGGACCCGCAGGTCGGGTCGAGCACGAGATCGCCGGGGTCGGTGGTCATGAGGAGGCAACGCTCGATTACCTTGTGGCGTGTCTGAACGACATAAATCTTGTTCCTCGAAACCGTCGACTCCGGTGTCGTCCCAGATATTGTGCATCGTGTACGACAGGAAAGTCATCAAGAAACGGCGATAGTCGAGACTGTCGTCTGGCTGCATAAGCCGATCAGCTTTAGCAAGGCGATCCATTCCGCTGGCATTGGTTTTCCAGCTGCTGCCGTTGCCGGATGAATATGTCCGACCATCGGAACGCAGAACTCGTGACTTGCGGATCTTGCTGATCCGAGTGCAGTCGTGAAGAGTCTTAGACTGGCGATCTGTCGAGTTGCCTCGCTTTCGTCTGCGTCGATCGCCGTACCGACACATCAAGTATCGACGTTGTCGATAGTCTGATCCTGCTCCTGGAAGCTTTCGCGAATAAGGCTGCCGAAACTTGACTGCTGTCGCGTCTTGCAAACCACAGAACGTAATCGTCGATCGACTGAGGTATCGAGCTACTCGAGTACTGCCAGTCTTCTGAAACATTATCTGAGCGACAGAAGTTGTTCTCGCCGAACACCTCATCCATCACCGCCCGGACGCGGTGCACATTCTCATCGCCGATCTGCACGAAGATCGAGCCCGACTCGGTGAGCAGATCGCGGGCGACGGTGAGCCGGTCGCGCAGGTAGGTGAGGTAGCTGTGGATGCCGTCGCGCCAGGTGTCGCGGAAGGCTTTGACCTGCTCCGGCTCGCGGGTGATGTGGCCGGCGTTGCCGTCCTTCACGTCGCGGCTGGTGGTGGACCACTGGAAGTTGCTGTTGAACTTGATGCCGTAGGGCGGGTCGAGGTAGATGCACTGCACCTTGCCGCGCAGCCCCTCGCGCTCGGCCAGGCTGGCCATGACCTGGAGCGAGTCGCCGAGGATCATGCGGTTGGACCAGTTCTGGTCGTGCTGGTAGAACTCGGTCTTGTCCGCGCCCTCGGGGATGCCGTTGAAGTCGGCGAAGAGATCGAGCTGTGAGCATCCGCCTGCCGTCATCGCTTCGCGCTCCGCTCGCGTCTGGCGCAGCAGGTCGTCGATGAGCACCTTCGGGTGCACCTTTTCCTGGATGTAGAGCGGCGGCGCGTGGACGACGAGGTCGCTCCAGTCCTGCTCATCCTTCCGCGCCAGACGAGCTGCGGATCGAGGTCGCGGTTGCGGCGCTCGTAGGCCACCGCACGGGATTCGCTCTCCTTTTTGAGCACGGACTGATACTCGGCGGTGGGGATGTTCTTGCGCGTGTCGGTCGTCGTGCGTGAGCGTCTCGACGGTCTTGGTGGGTGTGGTTTCTTGGCCATGGTGGTTTCATCCGTGGAGGGCTTCCATGGCATCCGGATGTCTGCAGTGGCTAGTCGGCGTCGTGCGAACGGCGGAGTCATGGCGTCGATATTGCGTCGCGAGCCGTGGCGATTCAGTCATGCTGCCTGCGGATCAATGCGACTCCGAACGCCTTCGCTCGGGCAGTCATAAGCCATTGGCGGCTCGGCATACCGGTCGAGATCCGCTCGTTCGCAGGTTACGAGGATGATCGTGTCATGCCTGCGTGCTCGGATTCGAGGGATGACACGTCGCAGAGCCGGCAACATCGAGCCCCTTTGCCGCAGCGATGACGAAGTTGGATCCGACAAGACGCATTCGCTCGTCCGCATGGCGAGGCAGCGAGTTGGCTGCGCCGCTCACGGCAGGAGCCGTAGCCCAACATCCAGGATGCGCGCTGCAGCTGCTCGATAAGACCGCTCCTTTCACGGTCGCAGCCGATAGCTTCTGTCGGCAGCTGATCGCCGTTGATCCGAGCCGTAGCCGCTCTTCACTTCGTCGGCTCTTGGCCGGCAGAGTGTGGACTTCCGCATGGGGCGAAGTTCGATGAGCTCTTCCGCAAAGCGCGCTCGTGGTGTCGCCGAACTGATCTGGTTGACAGGACGGGTAGGATCGCCAGCTCTCGACGGTTCCGTAGTAATAAAACAGCGGTAAACGTGGCATCGAGCTCAGTCGCTGAGCAGAGATGTGCCACCGATTCCGTCGCAGCCTTTCATTAGACGTGCTCGCTTGCCAGCATCCTGCGGAGTTGCGATCGGCAGCGCGCCGATGTGCAGAACTGCAGGAGTCCAAGGTGGAAGCGTGATGAAGAGCCGCGTCGATTAGATGCATGCGCCGAATCGCGCATCCGGCGACTCGCCCCTGAGACAGAGGTAAATGCTCCACAGCGATGCCGGCTGATCGTCAGGTTTCCCGAGCCGGCCTTCGTCAAGGGGCGATATGTCAGACGTCGGTGAGATATGCGCAGCTTCATGGCAAAATTTCAGTAGTCGCTGCGGCCGGCCGCGTCGATCATTTTGTCGAACTCGCTTTCGACCTTCGCCTTGAAGTCGGACTCGATCTGATAGACCTCGGTGAACTCGGCGAAGGCCCAGCGGCCGTGCGTCCCGAGGTGGTTCACGCCGGGCACCCAGTAGGTCTCCATCGTGGACTTCTTCTCCTTCGCGTCCTCGCGCCGATAGCCTTTGATCTCGACGATGAGATGCAGCAGGTCGTCGTCGCCGTGGCCGTCGTCCACGAGGACGATGAAGTCGGGCAGATACTTGCGCGTCTCGGAGCCGTAGCGGTAGGGCACTTCGAAGCCCGAGGTTGTGGTTCTTGACGTAGGCACGCACCTGCGGGTGCGACTCGGCGACGCGGCAGAACTCGGCTTCCCAATCGCTGTCGAGGATCACCCAGTTGATGTGGCAGCGGCTGGAGCTGGTTTCCCAGCGGTCGGTCTTGCGAGGTGTTGAAGCGGACGTGCGCGGTGGAGCCGGTCGGGTTGTAGGGATCGAGCAGCGCCTTGATCGGGCGCTCGCCGACGAATGCCGGGTGATCGCCGGCGGTGATCCGGTTGCAGGCCATGTCCGCCAGCTCCTGATACATGAGCAGCGCCGGGATAGGTGCCGCCCTTGCAGACGAGGCAGCGTCGTCGAGCCATTGCTTGGTGATGCGCTTGAGCTGGCCGAAGAGGTGGAGCTTGCGGCTCTTCGCCGGGATCGCGCCATTTCGTGTAAAGCAGGCGCTGGGTGACGTGGAACAGCAGCGTCGACGGGCGCATGTCGCCCAGGTGCTCCAGGTTCAGTCGACGCCCTCGCCGATGATGCCCGAGTTCTGCGTGATGGACGGGCCGACCAGATCGGGCGTGAGCTCCAGGACCGAGTCGTCGTTGAACTCGGCGGTCAGCCGCTCCTCGGGCAGTTCGACGCGATAGCCTTCCACGCGCGGGAAGCGGATTTCCAAGCGCATCGCGCTCGGGGCGCACGGCCTTGACCTGAATCGTTTCGCGCGGCGGCTGCGGCGGAGCGATGACCGGCTTGGCCGTGAAGTCGAAGGGAATGCCGAAGACGTCGGCGTATTCGACGTTGAAGAGCCCCTCTTCGTTCAGCTCGTAGGACTGGCGGCGCAGGGCGCGGCCGATGACCTGTTCGCAGAGAAGCTGCGTGCCGAAGGCGCGGACGCCGAGGACGTGGGTGACGGTATTGGCGTCCCAGCCTTCGGTGAGCATCGAGACGGAGACGACGCAGCGGATGGAGCCGCCGAGTCTGGCCGGGCTTGCCGACGGTGTTCATCACCTCGCGGAGCAGTTCCTGATCGGTGATGTTCTCGGCCTGCCGCTGGTCGCCGGTGCGCTCGACGATCTCGCGGCGGAAGCGCTCGATCTCATCGGCCGCCATCTCGCGGAAATTCGTCGTCCAGCGCATCGCCGGCTTCGAGTTGCTCGCTGTCGATCAGCAGCGTGTTCGGGCGCGGCGAGCGGGTTGCCGTGTTCGTCGAAATTGCGGAACAGCGCGAGGCGGCCGTTCTCGAGCGTGGTGCGTAGCCGTCCTCGTTCTTGCGCTGGAAGCCGGAGATGTAGTCGTAGACCAGCTTGGAGATCGCGGTGTTCTGGCAGACGATGATGAAGCAGGGCGGCACGCGAATGCCCGCCTCCTCCCACAGCTCGAAGGTCTTCTCGTAGTGGCCGTAGAGCGCCTGCAGCGCCGTCTGCAGCCGGGTCGGAAGCTTGAGCGGGTCGAGCTTCGCCGCCTTGCCCCGCCCCTTCTTCGGCATGTCCTTGCGGATGTTCTCCCACAGGTTGCGGAACATCGGCATTTCGTCTGCCGGGGATGTTTTCGGCGACCGGCACGCGCGGCAGCTTGACGATGCCGCACTCGATGGCGTCCATGAGCGAGAAGTCGCTCATCGTCCACGGGAACAGCGTGCCCTCGGCGTAGCCGGAGCCGCGGAGGAAGAACGGCGTGGCCGAAAGGTCGATGACGCGCGCGACGCCGAGCTTGCGGTTCACCGCTTCCAGGCCGGAAATCCACAGCCGGGCCGCCTCGTTGTTCTTCTCGCGCCTCCTTTCTTCTTCGTCGCCCTTCAGGTCCTCGTCGTCATTCGGCGTCGGGCTTCTCGCGGTAGCAGTGGTGCGCCTCGTCGTTGAGCACGAGGATGTTCTTCATGCCCATCAGGTCGGGCATCACCCGCTGGAGCATCTGGCCTTCGGTTTCGAGCGTTTTCAGTTCGCTCGCCGCGGCCCTGCAGCAAGCGCCCGTCCGCCTGCGGAAAGTTCGATGCGCTCGCGCAGCTTGAAGGCGTGGTAGTTGGTGATGACGATCTTGGCACGGTTCGACATCGTCCAGCATGTCGCTGCGGGACGAGTTCGCGGCTGGCGTAGTAGCTGTCGGGATCGTTCGGCTGGAGAACGCGCAGGCGATCCTTGATCGTAGGCCCGGCGCGACGACGAGGAAGCCGCGGGTGAAGTGCTTGCTGCCGGGTCGGCGCACGGCGTTGACCGTCTGCCAGGCGATCAGCATCGCCATGACGGTGTCTTGCCGGCGCCGGTGGCCAGCTTCAGCGCCAGCCGCATCAGCTCGGGGTTGGCGTCCTTGTTGGCGGCGGCGAGATGATCGAGAAGCCGCTTGCCGCGTCGTCGATCTGCGGCGCGACCTCGGTCAGCCAGATCGCCGTTTCGACCGCCTCGACCTGGCAGAAGAACGGCCGGACGCCGGCTGAACTGGTGATGCCGCCAGTGCTGCAGCAGCCGCGCCGTTTCCGGGCGTCACCTGCCATTGGCTGGGGTTGGGCAACGCCCGCCACTGATCCACATGGCCGCGCACCTCGTTGATGATCGAGGTCGGGTCGTACTGCTGCTCCTGTCGTGGAAAGTCCCTTGCCTTCGTCGAACACGATCTCCTGCTGTCGCGGCGGCCTTTGCGCTTCTTCGGCTTCGGGATCGGCGTGATGAACTCGGCGCGGCGGCGGTGCTCGATGATCTGCTGCGTTGGCTGGCCATGCTCATCCAGTTCCCAATGCCGCCGGGTAACCGTACGGCGAATTGAGAATCGGATGATCGAAAAAGGGATTGGACATTCAAGGCTTGTCTTCCCTCCTCGCCAGAGGTCTGCCGGACCCTAGCGGCTGCGCCCGAATTGAACAGCCCAGAATAGCCAGCATTTCCCCAGTAGCCAACCGAAGGGTGGCTTTGAACCTGCGCCAACCCCCAAGTCATCCGAGCAATCAGCAATCCGTGGGGTAAACCTCCCCGTCTTCTCCGCCTCTGCGTTCTCCGCGCCTCCGCGTTAAGATCCCCTCCCCAAAACCCGGGGAAATCAGCGTGATCCGTGGTAAACCCCACCCGCTTGCCAAACACAAAATACCTGCTACATTCCCCTCCCCGTCTCTCCCGCTATAGACTCTGTCGTTTCGACTCGTCCGGGCAGGCCCGGGTAACTGGCAACCGTGGTGAGTTTATATTAGGCTATGATTGAAATGCAAGAGTTGATCGCGAAGTCCCTTCGCGATTTCAAAGAGGGCAGCATCGTCAAAGGACACATCCTCGAACTTCGCCCTCGCGAAGTCCTCGTGGACATTGGTTACAAATCCGAGGGCGTGATCCCTTCCGCGGAGTTCGATGACATCGATGAACTCCAGGTCGGCGATGAGGTCGAGGTTCTCCTCGAGCGCCTCGAAAATGATGAGGGCATGGTCGTCCTCTCCAAGCAAAAGGCAGCCCATAAGCAAAATTGGGACAAGATCATCAAGGTATTTGAGGGCGATGGCCTCATCAAAGGCAAAGTCCGCGCCGTGGTTAAAGGCGGTCTTACCGTCAATATCGGCGTCGAGGCCTTTCTCCCTGGCTCGCAGATCGATGTTGTCCCGCCAAAAGATCTTCAGCAGTTCGTGGGCAATACCTACGATTTCAAGATCGTCAAAATCAATGACGACCGCAAAAATGTCGTCCTCAGCCGGCGCGAATTGATCGAGCAGGAGCGCGCCGAAAAGCGGCAGCGTTTCCTTGAGAAAGTAAAGGTCGGCGACATGGTCAAGGGCACCGTCAAAAACCTCACCGATTTCGGGGCTTTCATCGATCTCACAGGCATCGACGGCTTGTTGCACATCACAGACATGACCTGGGGCAGGCTCGGCCACCCAAGCGAACTACTGAAAGTCGGCCAGGAAATGGACGTTGTTGTCCTCGACATCAATAAGGAGAAGGAGCGCGTCTCGCTCGGCCTCAAGCAAACTCTCAAGAATCCGTGGGATAAGATCGAAGAGCGTTTCCCTGTCGGGCAGCACGTCAAGGGCAAGGTTACAAACCTTGTTCCTTACGGCGCGTTCGTCGAAATCGAGGAAGGCGTTGAAGGCCTCATCCACGTTTCGGAACTCTCTTGGACGAAGCGTATCACGCGCCCCTCTGACGTTCTTAACGTCGGACAGGAAGTCGAAGCCGTTGTCCTCGGCGTCAATAAGGAGGAACAGAAGATCTCCCTGGGCGTCCGCCAGCTTGAGCCCAATCCATGGGACGAGATGGAGCACAAGTACATGATCGGCAAGACCGTCACCGGCAAGGTCCGCAACATGACCGCCTATGGCGCGTTCGTAGAACTCGAAGAGGGCATCGATGGAATGATCCACGTGTCCGATCTCAGTTGGACCCGGAAGGTAAATCACCCGAGCGAAATCCTCAAAAAGGGCGACGACGTCGAAGCGGTCGTCATCGACATCGACAAGACGAATCAACGTATCAGTCTCGGCGTGAAGCAGTTGGAAGGCGATCCGTGGAAGGAAATCGATCATCGCTACAAGATCGGCGATCTTGGTGAAGGGCAAAGTGACGAAGCTCGCCAGCTTCGGAGCATTTCGTCTCATTGCAGGACGACATCGACGGACTCGTTCACATCTCGCAGCTCAGCGAAGACCACGTGGCCAAGGTGAAGGATGTCCTGAAGATCGGCCAGGAAGTTGAAGCCCGTGTGATCAAGGTTGACAAGGCGGAACGACGAATCGGCCTCTCAGTCAAGGCGGCGAACTACTCCGAAGAAGAGCTCCGCAAGGAGAGCGAGGCGTTCGACAGCCTCCGTCCGGGCGAAGACATGGTTGGCCTCGAGCAGGCCTTCCAGGTTGCCGAGGACGAATATCGGCCCGGCGATTCCAAGAAGAAGCCTTAAGCAAATTCGCACTCAAGACAGGCGCGGCTTCCCTTGCGGAAGCCGCGCCTTTCTTTTTGGAATTCGTGCTAATTCGCTGACGATTATGGATAAACCGAAAATCACTGCCTACCTCAAAACGCAATGTGGATGGAGCGCCGGTGTTCGCGCCGTGCTCGCGAAATACTCCCTGCCTTACGAGGAGAAGGATATCATCCAGAACCCCGCCTTCCGCTGGGAGATGGAGCAGAAAAGCGGCCAGCCCTTGTCCCCTTGTGTCGAAGTAAATGGCGCCATGCTTGGCCGACGTGAGCGGCGACGAAGTCGAAGCTTATCTGGTCAAGCAAGGCCTGACCACCCGCAGCGAAGCGTCCGGCAGGCGTGCCCACGAACTCGGCGTGTTCAGATGAACAGCATGCCGCCCAGGCAGCTGCATCATCCGGCGGCGTTTTGAAATTCTTCCGGTAGCCGGTCCCCTGCCCTCAGGGAGACTCGGTATCATCTTCAGCCTGGCTGCAGATCGGCAGTTGCGCCCCGATCTTCTTTCGCAGTTCCTGCTGCACACGCGCGATTGGCAGGTTGGCGTTTACCTCGTCAAACCCGAACTCCCCGCGCATCCGCTGGAACTCCGTCTGTAACTTCCTCTGATACTTCACGAAGCTGTCGAACATATCCCGCGATAAGCCCATATCCATGCCGGACTCCCAATAATCCAGCGTGGCGTTCTTCTGGAAATTCCTTTCGACAAGTTGGCGCGCTCCAACCTTGAAGTAGAAAACGGCATCCGGCAAAAGCGCCGGACTATAAAGATTCCGCACCCATTCCCGATCCGCCCCTCTGACCAGGTCGCGAGCCATAAGGGTGTAAATATAGCGATCAGCAATTACCATAAAGCCCGCCCGCAAGGCTGGTATTATGACGTTAACCATTTGATCGAAGAAATCGGTCGCGTAAAAGAGGCTGAGGGTTGTCCTGGTAAGAATGTTGCCCTGCTTTGCCGCTTCCAGATCCTCCGCCACCAGATTTGACTGGCGCAGACCCATCGATTTGACCGCAAAGCCGTTATTTTCCAGCCATTCGCTCAACATCGCGATCTGCGTGGAGCGGCCGGAGCCGTCCGCGCCCTCTACAACGAAAAGCTTGCCGGCAAGCTGGGCGTCCTGCACTTCTGGCGGGCGTCGCCCGAAAAATTGTTTCTCGTTCATGCGATGGCCGGGTGGCGAAAGGAAGCCAGGTCGATCTTGTCCGTGATGACCTGCCGCACGGTTGCCTGCTGAATGTGGATCTGTTTGGTCGCGTCTATCGTCGTGAAGGCGAACCGTTCCTTCATCTGTGAGTACTCCTTGAGAACTTTGCCTTGGAATATCCGAAAGCTCTCGTAAGGATCTGTTGACCATCCCATGTCCAGTCCGGCCTCATGATACTTCAGCGAGGGACGCCCGTCTAAAATCCGCGACAATGATGTCTGAAGAGGCACCTCAAAGTAGAAGGTGATGTCCGGACGAACGGCGAAACTATAAAGCTTCTGTATCCAATCCCGATCCAGTCCCCTCACCGCGTCCCGAGCCAGCGCCGTGTAAATATAACGATCCGCCAGCACGATGAACCCCGCGCGTAGCAGCGGCAGGATTTGTCTCTCGTACCGATCCGCAAAGTCAGTGGCATGGATAAGGCAAAAGCTGGTTGGCGTAAGAAGCTGCCGTTTCTTGCCCTTCGACGTGGCCTTTTTTACCAGCACCGAGGAGTTCCATTCCGTAAAATAGACCTTGGAATGCTGGAGTTCGAGCCAGCGTTTGACCAAATACAACTGGGTTGATTTGCCTGAGCCGTCCAGGCCCTCGACTGCAATGAGTCGGCCCGGGTATTTTCGTTGTGGCTGGAGCACCGCGCTATGTTGGATGAATGTAGCCCCGGATGCAACACCGCCGGTTGAGGCCGTTGACGCGCCGCTTGGCACTGTGCAGATTGACCATTGTCCCACGAGAAGCGCGATGTTTAACTATCCAAAGCAGTATGATGTCATCGTCGTTGGCGGCGGTCATGCTGGCATTGAGGCCGCTATGTCCGCGTCCCGCCTTGGATGCGCGACTTTGATGCTCACCCAAAATGCAGACACCATCGGCCAGATGTCCTGCAACCCGGCGATCGGCGGACTCGCCAAGGGTCACATTGTCCGGGAGATCGATGCTCTCGGGGGCTTTATGGCGCTAAACACGGACGCCACAGCCATCCAGTGTCGAATGCTCAATTCCAACAAAGGCGCCAGCGTGCGAGCGCCACGCTCTCAATGTGACAAAAAGGCTTATCAGTTCAGGGCAAAGGCATGCTGTGAACGGCAAAGCGGTCTGGACGTCAAACAGGCGAACGCGGTGAGGCTGGTGGAGCAGGGGGGTAAAGCTGCGGGAGTCGAGACTGACTTCGGGATCTTCTTTGCGTCCAAAGCGGTTGTGATAACGACAGGAACCTTTATGAGGGGCCTTCTTCACGTGGGGCTGCAAAACAAACCAGGCGGAAGGATGGGGGATCCCGAGTCCTCGTTAAGCGGTTCGCTGAAATCTCTCGGTTTCGAAATCGGGCGGTTTAAAACCGGGACGCCATGCCGCCTGAACGGTCCATCGATCAACTTCGACAAATGTCAAAGGCAGGCGGGCGACGTTGTCCCTCCGCTCTTCAGCTTTGTCCCGGAGCTGATCAATGGGACTAAGGATGATATTTTCACGCTCAACCGCTTTGACGGCGGGTTGTTCCACGTGGAACAACTCCCTTGCTGGATCACCCATACCAATGTGAACACGCACGAGGTGATCCGCGACAATCTCGACAAATCAGCGATGTATTCGGGCAGGATCGAAGGTGTTGGTCCTCGCTACTGTCCTTCTATTGAGGATAAGGTGGTCAAGTTCGCTGCCAAGGAAAGCCACCAGATATTCCTGGAGCCGGAGGGACGCCATACGGAGGAAATCTACGTGAACGGGATGTCCACCAGTTTGCCTTATGACGTTCAATACCAATTCATCCGAACAATCGTCGGACTGGAGAACGCCGAGATTCTTCGCCCAGGCTACGCCGTGGAGTATGACTACTGTCCTCCAACCCAATTGCTGCCGACTCTTGAGACGAAGCGGGTTGAGAACCTCTACTTTGCCGGCCAGATTAATGGCACGTCGGGATACGAAGAAGCCGCGGCGCAGGGTCTCATAGCAGGAGCTAATGCCGCCCTAAAGGTGCAGCAACGGGAACAAATTGTTTTATCACGATCTGAATCCTACATCGGCGTCATGATCGACGATCTCGTCCTCAAGGGGACAGATGAGCCATACCGAATGTTTACCAGCCGCGCCGAGCATCGACTCCTGCTGCGGCAGGATAACGCCGATCAGCGTCTGACGCCAACAGGGCGCAGGTTTGGGCTGGTCGACGACTATCGGCATGGAGTTTTCACAGAGAAGGCGAATTCCCTGAAGTCACTGGAAGCCGAAGCTGCGAGAATGCGCATCGATTCTGTGCCTCTCACGCAGTGGCTGAGGAGGTCTGAAAATTCCTATGAGACCTTGCCCAACGAAGTAAGAGGGCGGTTTTCAGATGCCATTTGGTCGCTTTTTGAAACTGACCTCAAGTATGCCGGATACATACGCCGGCAGAATGACGCCGTTGATCGATCCCGGGCTTCGGAGACCAAACTGCTGCCCGCGTCGCTGGATTATTCGGCCGTGACCGGTCTAAGATTCGAAGCGCGCCAAAAGTTTAGCCAGATTCAGCCAACTACATTCGGCCAGGCGGGGCGAATAAGTGGGATAACACCCGCTGATATTTCACTGCTCAGCGTCTGGCTCGCCAGGAACAAAGCAACAAAGCAACTAGATTAATTGTTTATCTGACAGGGCGAAACTGCGGTTCGCCATTGAATGTTTGCACCCTTCATTACAGTCGCCCCCGGGAGGATGCCGTCCGATGGAATGGATTACGATTTAGGCGCGGAACACGGACTTTCAAATTCGACACCGTGACGAATTTGCCTGAAATCGTTCGTACCACGAAGGGAATTGAACATCTGCATTCATTACCGACTCGTCCAGAAGAGCGCTGGAAGAGTGCCAGCTGATCAGGCGAACTTACGACCCATCCCGGACTACGAAATACGCCACTGTGTCGAATTTGCCTAAAGTCTGCTCGATCAACTGTTTATCCGCCGACGCGAACAGCGGATTGTCGTGAACATCTGCATTCTCCATTACAGCTTCGCTCCGGTGATCGGAGGGGTTGAAACTGTCATCCGGGAACACGCGAGGCGATTCGCGAAAGATGGTCACTCGGTGACAGTGGTGTGTGGCGAGGGCTTTTCGGATCAGGCCGGAGTGGAGCTTGTGCTTCTCCCCGAGCTGATGAGGGAACATCCGCTGGTTCTTGAGGCGCAACGCGAACTCGACAACGGCAGGGCAGGGGAGGCATTTCGTTCTCTGGCAGCCGAGATCAAGGCGCGAATCGTTCCTATTCTCGCGCGGGCGGACATCCTGTTCGCCCACAATGTGTTGACGATGCCCTTCAATCTCGCGCTCACGTCAGTTCTCTGGCAACTGGCGGAGGAGAGGGCGCCAGGGGGGTGCCGTCTCGTCGCATGGATTCACGATGTCGCGGCGCTAAACCCAGACTATCAAATTCGTCACAGTGTCGAATTTGCCCCTGTAGTCGCGCAGAGCCCAATAAGGAGGCAAGGTCCAGCCTATCAAATTCGTCACGCTGTCGAATTTCCCTGGAATCTGCTCTATCGGGCGTGTCCGGGATTTGAGTATGTGGCTGTATCCGAGCAGCGGGCAGAGGCGTTCAGGTCATTGACGGGCGTAGACACGCGCGCCGTGGTGCCTAATGGCGTTGACCCCGTCGCGATGCTGGGTTTAACCCCCTCCGTAGCAGCGGTTTGCGAAGAAGAGGATATTTTCGAATTGGACTTAACGCTGTTCCATCCCACACGGATTCTGAAGCGCAAAAATATCGAACTGGGCATTCGCGTCAGCGCCGCGCTGGTCGCAAAAGGCTGCCGGTGCCGTTATCTCGTCACCGGAGCGCCGGACGCCCGGGCGCGGGACGGGGACTCGTATTTCGAATCTCTTCGCCAATTAGCGAAAGAGCTTGGAGCCCCGGTTGTTTTCCTCGCTGACCGGTTTGGAGTGACGGAACGGGACATGGCGGGCCTGTACGCTGTCTCGGATGTACTGTTTTACCCGAGCGCCCAGGAGGGGTTTGGGCTGCCCCCGCTGGAGGCGGCGCTTTTCCGGCTGCCGATCTTCTGTTCAGACATCGAGCCACTAAGGTCGATGTGGCAGGGGAGGGCGAATTTCTTTCCCGTCGAGATTACTCCATCAGAGCTCGCGGACAGGCTCATGGCGTTCGCGGAGGGTTCCGCGGCATTGCGCGCTCAAAAATTAGCCGTCGCGAAGCATTCGTGGCGCGCCATCCATTCGAACTATCTGCAACCGATGCTCGCATCTTCGTTACAACCCGATCACAATGGGCGTCCGCTGTTGAGGAAAGAAGGCTCGGAAAGCCACAGGCCGAAAGTAATCACTCTATGAACATCTCCCCCCTCGGGCAAACAATTGATGACGGCAGCCTGCATGCGATCCTGGAGGGGCGTCATGGGGATCCGTTCGCCGTCCTCGGGATGCACCAGGCGGGCGAAAACCTCGTCGTGCGGGTTTTCAGACCCGACGCCAATGAGGTGACGGTGATTGACGCGCATGATGAGTCGCGAGTCTTTACCGCGCAGAAGTTCCACTCCGACGGATATTTCGAGGCCGCGATCCCGGGAGCTGAGCGCTTCGCTTACACCCTTCGCTTTGTGGGACATGATGGAAGCGTGTGGACAGCGTCTGACCCTTACTCCTTCGGACCGATCCTGGGGGACGTCGATCTGCACCTGTTTGCGGAAGGCAACCATTTTGACCTCTACAAGAAGCTGGGCGCGCATCTCACAGAAGTCGGCGGGGTAAAGGGGGTCACGTTCTGCGTCTGGGCTCCAAATGCCCAGCGGATAAGCGTGGTGGGAGATTTTAACCATTGGGACGGACGAACGCATCCGATGCGGAAGCTTCTGGGCAGCGGCGTCTGGGAAATCTTCCTGCCCGGGCTTGTTGAGCTGACGCATTATAAATTCGAGGTGAAGGCGTGGCATGGCGGGTTGCAGTTGAAGAGCGATCCCTTTGCTTTTTTCGGGCAGCACGGCAAGCAGACAGCGTCGCTGGTGTTTGATCTAAACCGATATGCCTGGAGCGACGCCTCATGGATGGACGCGAGACGTTCCAAGGATTGGCAGAACAGTCCCGTCAGCATCTACGAGGTTCATCTTGGTTCGTGGGCGCGAGTGACGGAGGAGGGGAACCGGTGGTTGAGCTATATCGAACTGGCGGATCGTCTCCTCGAATATGTGATTCGGATGGGCTACACCCATATCGAGTTGATGCCCGTAGCGGAACATCCTTTCGACGGTTCCTGGGGCTACCAGGTGACCGGGTATTTCTCGCCCACCAGCCGGTTCGGAAACCCCGATGAGTTCCGTCATTTTGTGGATCGTTTTCACCAGAAGGGCATTGGCGTCATTCTGGACTGGGTGCCGGGCCATTTCCCGAAGGACGCGCACGGGCTCGCGGAGTTTGACGGCACGGATCTTTATGAGCACGCGGATCCGCGCCAGGGGGAACACGTGGACTGGGGAACTCTCATCTTCAACTACGGCAGAAATGAAGTGCGGAATTTCCTCATCGCGAACGCCCTGTTCTGGCTCGATCAATATCATATCGACGGACTTCGCGTGGACGCGGTGGCGTCGATGCTCTACCTCGACTACTCGAGGAAAGAAGGGGAATGGATTCCAAACGTGTTTGGCGGCAGGGAGAACCTCGACGCGATCCACTTCCTCAAGAGGATGAATGAAGTCTGCTACGAGCGTTTCCCGGGGATCATGACGATCGCGGAGGAATCAACGTCATGGCCGGGCGTGTCGCGACCGACCTACCTCGGCGGCCTCGGATTTGGGTTCAAATGGAACATGGGCTGGATGCATGACTTCCTTTCCTACATGGAAAAGGAACCGGTCTATCGCCGGTTTCACCAGGGCGACATCACGTTTTCGCTGATCTACGCGTTTCACGAGCATTTCGTGCTCGTCTTGAGCCACGACGAGGTGGTGCATGGGAAAGGTTCTCTCATCTGCAAAATGCCCGGTGACCAGTGGCAGAAATTCGCGAATTTGCGGATGTTCTACGGATGGATGTACGCGCATCCCGGGAAAAAGTTACTCTTCCAGGGCCAGGAGTTTGGGCAATACCACGAGTGGAGCCACGACGGCAGCCTCGACTGGCATCTGCTGCAATACAAAGAGCACGATGGTCTGCAGCGGCTGGTGCAGCACCTGAATCACATCTACAAAACCGAACCCGCTTTTTACCAGCAGGACGATAGTTACCTTGGATTCGAGTGGATAGATTTTCGGGACGCCGACAACAGCGTCATCGCTTTTATGCGAAAGCCAGCGCAGGGATCGGTGCTGGTGTTTGTGGTGAACGCCACGCCTGTCGTTCGCGAGTGGTATCGGGTTGGGGTTCCGGGCGAAGGCTACTACTCGGAGATACTGAATACCGACGCGGAGACTTACGGCGGGAGCAACGTCGGGAACTATGGAGGGATGTGGGCGGAGGAGATCCCTTGGCAGGGGAAATCGCATTCGCTAGTGCTAACATTGCCGCCGCTAGCGGTTGTTGGGTTCAAAAAGGTTTAGGGGATTTTAACGCTGAGACGCGGAGATTTTAACCGCGGATGACACGGATTTCTTGGATGGGGAGGGGAGAAGATTTTAAACGCGGAGACGCGGAGGGAGAGCGGAACGAGGGAGAGTTTAAGTCGGAGGAAGGAGAGGTTTCTACGCGGATTCTTTTTGGGAGGGCTGGATTTTTTACCACGGATTTACGCGGATTTTCTCGGATTGGATGATGAGTTTACACGAGGTTTAGAAGAGGGGATTTCCTCACGCGAAGGGCGCGAAGAACGCCAAGGAAGAGGGGCGGGGATTTTATCTCGGATTGCGCTTGTTGCTCGGATGATGGGAGGGGGCGAAGCTTGACGAGTGGCTGTGATTATTCAACTTCAGGGAGGAGTCGGTTATGATGAGCACAGTCGTAGATGCGCATGGGCCGCGATTTGACTAAAGTTCAGGATCCATGCTTTGCGGCGACGCGGTGGTCCATCGTGCTCAATGCCCGAGGCAACGATTCACCTGAAAGTCGTTGCGCGCTGGAGGAGCTTTGCCGGATTTATTGGCAGCCGGTTTATCGGTATGTCCGAAGGAATGTCACGACTTCCCAGGACGCGGAAGACCTCACCCAGGATTTTTTTTCCAAGCTGCTTGAAAAGGAGTGGCTGCGCGCGGTTAAACGCGAGAAGGGGAAATTCCGCTCTTTTCTCCTGGTCTCGCTGAAGCATTTTCTTGCCAATCAGCGGGATCGGGAACGCGCGCAAAAGCGGGGAGGCGGTCAGCACATCACGCACTTCGAAGCGCGCGCGCTGCCTGGGCGCGAACCGCTCGAAGTGGCAGATGTTTCCACCGCCGCCCGGGAATTCGAGCGGCAGTGGGCAGTGGCTTTGCTCGACAGGGTAGTCCTCCTTCTCGAGGCCGAAATGAATGCCGCGGGGAAACAGCGGTTGTTTGACGCGTTAAAAATCTTTCTCACGGCTGGACGCGGCGCGCTGCCTTACGCCGAGGTTGCGGCAACACTGGGCATGAGCCAGGGCGCCGTCAAAGTCGCGGCGCATCGGCTTCGGGCGCGCTACCGTGAGGCGCTTCGCAATGAGATTGCGCAAACGGTGGCGACGCCGGCGCAGATCGAGGAAGAAATTCAGGCGCTCTTCGCGGCGTTCGGCTGATCTTCCCAATGATAGGCGCGTGGCTTAAAGGGCGATGGTCGACAAAATCCTGCGTCTTCGTTGAACGCTTTCGATTGCCCGAGAGCATAGCGGAGGGTTTGTAACCTTTGGCGTGAATTTCTTCTATTACAGGTAGGAAGAACTCACGCTATGACAGTTATTTACCGTCTTGGACCTTTGAAAGGAGCTATTTGTCCGCTGTGAAATGTCCCCAGTGCGGCGCCAGCCTGGAGGAGGACGCGCCGCAGGGGCTTTGTCCGGCCTGCTTGTTGCGCCAAGGTCTGGCGACGCGCACCGTGCTGGACGAGCCGCAGGGCCAGAAGGGATTCACGCCGCCTGCCATCGAGGAATTGGCGCCGCTCTTCCCTCAGCTCGAGATTTTGGAGTTGATCGGCAGAGGCGGCATGGGAGCGGTTTACAAGGCGCGCCAGAAGGAGCTCGACCGCATCGTGGCGCTGAAGATCCTCCCGCCTGGGATCGGCGGCGCTCCAGGCTTCGCGGAGCGGTTCGCCCGTGAGGCGAAGGCGCTGGCGAAGCTGAGCCATCCGAATATCGTCACGCTCTACGAATTCGGGCGCGCGCAGGGTGAAACGGACGCCCCACCGCTCTACTTTTTCCTGATGGAATTCGTCGACGGCGTGAACCTGCGCCAGTTGCTCGACTCCGGGCGCGTCGCCCCGCGCGAAGCCCTCGCCATCGTCCCGCAGATTCTGCGACGCCCTCCAGTTCGCGCATGACCACGGCATCGTCCACCGCGACATCAAGCCCGAGAACATCCTCATGGATCGCCGCGGCCGTGTGAAGGTCGCCGACTTCGGCTTGGCGAAGCTTGTGGACGCTGGCGCCGAGCAAGCCTCCTCCGCCGTGGGCGTATTCGCCGACCCGGCGCTCACGGAGGTTGGGAAGGTGATGGGCACGCCCAGCTATATGGCGCCCGAGCAGACCGAGCGTCCGGGCGAGGTGGATCATCGCGCGGATATCTACGCGCTGGGCGTCGTCCTCTACCAGATGCTTACCGGCGAACTGCCCGCGAAAACCACTGAGCCCCCGTCGCGCAAAGTCATCATGGACGTCCGGCTGGATGAGATCGTCCTGCGGGCATTGGAAAAGGAGCCTTCGCGACGGTACCAGCAGGTGAGCGTCTTGAAGACGGAGTTGGAGACGGCGGCGCGAACCCCACAGGCGGAGGGGCGAGCGCGGCGTCCGTCTCTCCCGGCGATCGCAGGCGCAGCATGGCTCGGCTTGGCATCCGTGGCGGCCTACTCCTGGTTCGCGCCGCGCGCGATAACTCACCGTCCGGAGCGGTGGGCGCAGATGCTTGGCTACGCCTTCGTTCTTCCGGGTGAACTCGCCCCGTTTGCCGTCACGCTTCTGGGCTGGCTGGCCGTTTCGCAAATCCGCCGCCCCGAGGCAAGGGTGTATGGAATGTGGCTCGCGGTTTTCGAAGGACTGCTCTTTCCGCTGCTGGCGCTGGACTACGGTATCGCGTGGTTCCTCTTCGAATTGGGGATCGCACTTCATTTTTGGACACACAACTACGGTTCCAGATCCGACGCTGTTCTGAGTGTGTGCTCCGTCCTCACTTGGGCTGTCGTGGACTTCCTCATCATCCGCGGCGTCTGGCGCGCGGTAAATAGGCCGGCCGCCGGTTCAATCCCACTTGAGCGCGACGACGGCAGCCGCCGTCTCCCAAACTGGTGGCCCGTGGGCTTGATCGCAGGATTGGTTCTGTTCGCCGGGCTGTGGCTCGCAGCGCGACATCTGCCCATCGGCCCGAACGTCTCCTTGCTACCCGGCGGGAGGACATCTGTCCAAATCGCCGACGCGCCCGGCCCGTCCGGATCGCAGCCAGCCGCGAAAACTGCGACTGTCGATGCGAACCCCACGCCGTCCAGTGTGTCCTTCGGCCCGGTTCATGAGGAGATAATGGCGGACATTGACGCGGACTGCCGGGCGTTCAACCTGGCCTCCGGCAAGGCGGTGATTTCCACGCCGGGCCACGTCCTCGATCTGCGTCCCGGCGCAACGGGCAGCCTGCGAGCCGCGAAGGTGGATGTCTATCAGCCCGCGATCATTGCGAATACCCCATTTTCGCTCAAAGCGCTCGACATGATTGTCGCGCCGCTCGGCCCTGACGGATGGCGTTTGCAGGCTGCCGATATCGCCGCGCGGCTGGAAACCGCCCACAGCTCGCGGAGCGTCTTGGAATCCGACGAATGGGTGGACGCGAAGGAGCCTCTCGCCTTTTGGACTCGGGAAGGCGCACGCGGGGTGTTGATAGTCAATAAGGCGCCTTCCTCCCCGGCGACGCTTACCTACAAGTTGCTGCAAGACCATCCAGCGCCAGCCGCGGGGAACCCGCAACGGACTGGGATCGAGAAGAAGCTTCTACACGCAGGCACAACGTTTCCGGTCACGGGCGAACAGGTGGCGCAGATCGAAGCGCTCATCGCGAAAGCGCCGGTCACCACCAACTTGCTCGCGGAACTCTTCGAACTGAAAGCGGGTTCGAAGGGTGAGTATACGATGCGTCCTGAAGTCGTTTCTCTCCCCATCGTGAAGGCCGGGAAATGGCCACTCGGTTTCGTCCCGCTTGGAACACTCCTTTCCTTGCCTGCCGCGAAGTCGTTCTACATCCAGTGGGATGGCATGGGCGCTAGCACTCTGCATTATTACGGCCCTTTCCATGGCGACCCTGCCACAATGCTGACGGGGACGCCGCTCCATCAGAGGCTCGCGGCCGACGCCGCGGCCCGCGCCGCCATTCTAGGAGACGTCTTGCTCATCGATCAAACACGGCGGCAAACGGGAGGCGTCGCATCCGGCGAGATACCACGGCAGCTATGGGGAAACTCCATCAAAAGCCTAAACCCTCTGCGCGTGGAGGCTAACTCGGTCCGCGTGTTCATCGTCCTGCGGGAGGATGAAGGCACCGTAGAAGGTCTGTTTGTTCTGTTTGGAATCTCAAACATCCTCTCGCCGGCGGCCTTCGGCCCCCTGATTAGCAGCCAATGGGAGTTGCCGTTGGCTGATCCTGACGACCCGCAGATTCGCGGGTTTTCCTACTGCATATTCCTAAAAAGGGCGCAGCCTTCGGTGGCAGTCACCGGCTCGGTGAACAGCGCGCCTTCTTCCCAAGCAACCGCCGCGCGACAAACGTCCCCATCCACGCTGCCGCCGCTGGATGCCAAATCCGGCAAGGGGCTCGTTTTCGAGGCGGCCCCGGTTAAACCCATGTATTCGCTCGGGGACAGCATTTTCATCTCTCTCACCGTCCGCAACCCCACCGACCAGCTCAAACCAATCGGCTGGAACACGACGGGCGGCGATCATTTCGTGTTGATGCAAGGCGAGAAGATCACGATGGAAGGCTTGCTGCCACGGGTCGCGCCCGACATGAAGGAGCCGCTGCTAGTGGGCCCCGGCTTCCCGTCGAGTAGCGAGAAGATCCTTTATCTGCCTGCCGGAAAATCAATCAGCCTGCTGCTGGATTGCGGCAAAGCAGAAAAGCCCGGTGTATTTCGAGGCCGGGTCGGGTACGATCCCATCGCGCCGCGCAACGGCTGGGTTCTCAACACGAAAAATGTCAAACAGCCGTGGGAGGATGAGGTTGTGGTGTCTGAAGTTTTTCAGTATGAGATTCTTCAGACTTCCGCGAGCGCCACGCCCGGCAATTCCCCATGAAAACGCCCGGGATGTTAACCGCGGATTACACGGATTTCTTGGATGGGGAGGGGAGAAGATTTTGACGCGGAGACGCTGAGGCGAATCCCCCTCGTTACCCAAGTTGTACTTGGAAACGCAATTGTCTTCGAAGTTGGACTTCGCTCCCGTCTCCGCCAGGCATGGACGCCACGCCGAGGCGTGCGTCGGTCTGGTTTTAGACCACGACCCTAGCGCTTCCTTGCGCAACGGAGCGGTAAATCGCTTCCAGGATCTTGATATCGCGCAACCCCATTTCTCCGGGACAGATGAACGGGGTCTTCGACCGGATCGCCTCCGCGAAATGGTCGTGCAGAACCGCCAGTTGCAGGGTATTTGGCGCGTCGAAATATCGACCGTCCGGCAGCAGGAGTTGCTTGATGCTGGGCTTGCCTCCAGCGCTCTGCGAAAAGGAGGCGCCGAGGCAGGCAAACGCGCCCTTCTCCGCCTCCACCCGAAACTCTCCTTTGCTAACCAAATAACTCGCGGTGCCTTCGTGGGTGATCCCCCCGGGATATTCGAACGTCACGCGCATCGTCTCCTCGATTCCCGCCGGATAGCCCGCGTCAACCGTCGAAGGAATAGCGGTCACGGCCGTCGGAGTGGAGTTCGCGATATAACATCCGGCCTGGATGCTGTAAACGCCGGTATCAAACATCGCCCCTCCTCCTGACAGCGTCTTGTTTGAGAGCCAGGGTTTGCCGTTGCCGCGATGCCATGAAAATTCGGTCACGATTTTCTTCACATTCCCGTAAACTTTGTCGGAAGCGAGACGCATCATCTCCACGTGATGCGGTTCAAAATGCAAGCGGTAGTCAACCGCAAGGTATCGCTCCGCCGCGCGAGCCGCGTCGATCATAGCCTGGCAATCGGCGCTATGCGTCGCCATAGGCTTCTCGCACATCACATGCTTGCCAGCTTTTAGAGCCGCTATTGTATGCTCCGCGTGCAACCCGTTTGGGGTCACCACGTGAACGATGTCTATGTCTGGATTATCCGCGAGCCGCGCGATCTGATCGTAACCATAGATATTCTTTTCGGGGAACCCGTAACGGCGCGCGTAAGTTTTGCCTTTGGTCTCCGGATTCCCGGTTATCACGCCGGCGAGATACACGTTCTTTGCGCCGGGAAGTTCAGGAGCAATGCTTGCTCCGCTAAATCCTCCCAAACCCAGGAGGGCAACACCCAGTTTCCCCTGAGCGCGCTGGGCGGCGAAGTCTGAAGTCGAGGCCCGCGCGCGACGCGGGAATCCCAAGGCCGTTGGAACCGCGACCGCAAGCGTGGTTTTGATGAATTGACGGCGAGTAGGGAGGGCGCATCTCGTATTGGCATTTCTCTACCACGGATTGCTCGGATGATTGGAGAAGATTTTGACGCGGAGACGCAAAGTAGGGGAGGGGAGGAGGACTTCGAACCATGGATTACACCGCATTCTCCGACGGGGAGAGAGGGGAGAGCCTCACGCGAAGGGCGCGAAGAACGCCAAGGAAGAAGGGCGGATTTTTACCTCGGATCGCGCTGGTTGCTTGGATCACGGGAGGGGATTTGTCGGGAGCGGGAACGATGCATTTCAGAAGTCTGTCACGAAATGCAGCCTGCCCCGCAGCCTGGTTCCAAAAGCTGGCCCGATGATCACCCTAGCTTTCGCGCGCGTAATTCCTCAATCAGTCTTGCGCTCATTTGCCCTTTGCGGATGAGAAAGCCTCCGCTTTTGCCTTTACTGCTTGGTTCCCGAGGTTGCATTCGGATACGCCCCTGATCCGCAAACGCGCCACCTGCCAGCAGATCCAAGAATTCATCGAGGCTCATGAGCCGGTAGTCCGACTTTTTCGCAGTCGGAGTCACATCAAATCCTTTTTGATCCGTCCCTCTTTTGCCCTTGATGTGTGGGTACACGGTTTCTCCATGTGCGTTCCTTGACGAAAGTTCCAAAAAATAGCCGTCGGGTGTGATCTCCATGGGCATGCAGCGAGAGTGTCCGGCCTCTTGCTGCGCGTCAAGGGTTCGTTCGGCGCCGCCGCTTATCTCTTAAGGTGGGCCAGCCAATGTCCCACCTTCCGTCTTGGTCGGCTTTGCGAAACTGAATCAGATTTCTGTGACGAGTTATAGAAGCTTTCGAGCGTCTTTGTGACCATTCTCACTGTGCGCATTGCACTCGTTCCCTTGAGGTCGCACTCCCATACTCTCACGACTAGCCAGCCACGAGTGCGTAGTTCGTGCACCACCAGACGGTCGCGCCCCTTATTCCGACTGAGTTTTGCCGCCCACCATTCGGCGCGATTTTTGGGCATCGGCGCGTGCTTCGGTTTCGGACAGCCGTGCCAGAAACAGCCGTCCACGAACACAACCACGCGTTCACGGCGAAATACGAAATCTGGTTTCCCAAACACTGCTTGTCCTCTGCGCCAGCCGCGAATCCCATGCGCACGAAAGAGTGCGATCATCCGGAGTTCGGTGTCGCGGTTTCCGCTCCCGCGGATGCGCGACATCACGGCGGACCGTTTTTCCGGTGTGAAAACGTCGGGCATTCAAGTGGATAGGAGACTGGAGAAAAACCCGATCTCTGGGTTAAGCGGCGTGCCAGTGAGCATGGCTCGATCAAGGAGCCGGTTCCCTTCTTCGCATGAAGTTTCGGGGAGCAATGCGCAGCCGTGGCATGCCGCAAGGTTCGAGTTGTCGGCACCCTGGCCGGCACTTTCGATACACACCGGATCGGATGAACACCAGGCAGCACGCTGTATCGCGCGCAATACAATATTTTCAAAAGTGCCGGGTTGGCCTTGCCGAACCAAGCCGCCCATCGAGCCTTCGGAATCGCCGGACGCCGTGTAGATCAGCACGCCCGACATCGGGTGCTCCGCATCGGTGAATTCGCAGTAGATTCGTTCTCGCAACGAGGCACTTCCATATCCGCACTCGAAGGCGAGTTGATTGATAAGCACGTGCGCGAAGGTGTGCATAAGCGCGAATTTCGCATGGATCGGCCGCTGCTCCTGACCATTTTTGATCCGGCGTTCGTTATAGTGCGCGCTTAAACCACCGATCCGCTCCGCGATTGCTGGCGTTGCGGCAATCCACGCGTCGAGCCGTTCTGCGTCGAACTCAAAGAAGATGCCTTCACCGCGCACGATTGTCGCCGGTAACCAGTCAATGCGGGGATCGCGCTTTAGCTCGCGCAGTCGATCACTGGCAAGATTTCCGTCCGGCGGGAGAATGCGCGTGAAGCCAGCAAGCGCGCGCGTCTCGCGCAGCTTATGCACGAGCGCGAGGTGGGAAAAGCGTGCGGCTACTGCGGAGTCGTATTCCTCAAGGCTGGCACGCTTCACGAGGAGATCGCTTTGCGGAGCGCCACGTTCGTTTTTCAGCGCTTCATACTCGCTTCGGCGAAAATCCTCCTCGCTCTGCGAACGCAAAGTCGAAGCCCCCGGAATGCCGTCGAGTTTGCGTTGGGCCGCGACGCGCAACTCCTCTGGATCAAGGTTTCGCATCGATGCGACCATGTCGCAACGATCCGCCGAGATTTTGCCATCCACCAAGCCGGAGGAAAGCGGTCCCCACACTCTCGGATCTTCCAATGCTTTAACCACACCGCTCGCGGCATCCTCCGCCCAAAGGGGAAGGTAGATTGAACTTACGACGTGCGGAAAATAGGTGTTTGATGCACCGCGCTGGACGACCTGTAAAAACTCTCCGCAGCCCTTCGGATTCTCCCATTCGCCAAGCCAGGGCCGCAGCCCGGCGCAGTCACAGCCCATTCGGTGCAGCGCTCCGCCGTTTTCCTTGAAATCGAAAATCCCGCCCAAACTCCGAAATTGCCCGCACTTACATTCAACGACGATACCGGTCAGACCTGCCGAGGAACGCCCGGCGCGCATCTCGCAGACCGCACGCTTCTCCGGGTGGAGCTTCGCGATGCACCCATTCCGTGAATGGAAAATCCTGGATATGTCCCTTCTCGCAGACGGCGACGAAACGAACCGGTATCAGCCAAGGCTTCTTTTTACGTTCCGCACAGTTGCGCCTTGGCCAAGGCCACGCCTTGCACTGCTGGCGCCCGCCGAAAAGCGCAAGCTGCTCCATGCCGCCGCAGTGATGGCAGTAGTGCCAGCGTGGGAACCGAACAAATGGAACATTCTGATTCGGGTAAGCCACCCCTTGACCCGGATCGCGATGATCGGGCGGCAGCCGCAGGTGTGTCACGCCGAGTCGCGCTTCCAGCCGCTCCTCGCGCACGAGCCAGTCGGCAGGGCATTTCTGTCTAGCGTGCGCCGTCCAAGCGTCAAGTCCGGCGGTCATGAGCGACTCATCGCGAGGAAACGAAACCATCGCACCCACGCCGAAGGGGGAGATCAATTGTCCACGTCGAATTGGTCGGTCAGCGGGCATGGTTCAGGTTTCTTCGGGTTCAGGGAATCGCGGGATTACAGCCGCATCGCATGTTGAGTCCACATTTCGCATCGAACTGGGTGTGGCCAAACACGGCTCTCCCCATTCCACGAGCTTCTGCGTGCCGCTTGGGAACATAAGCGGTGTCTCTCCCGCAGGCGGACGAAAGTCACCGTACCGTGGCGGTGGGTTGCGCCGCCAGTCTTCAAACAATTCTTCGAGTTGACGTCGCGTTTCGACCACTTCGTTCTCGTCCACATCCTGAACACGTGCGAGCAACACGTCGCGCACACGCCTGACAAGGGCGGAGTCGGGAGGCGGTTGCGGATTCGTCCGCGACCCATCGCCGCCAAGATAGCGAACCAGCGTGATTGCGAGCGCGTGCAGCGCACGATCCCGGACCGGCACCGCGAACGGCGTGACACTCGTCGGCTCCACCCAGCGATAGATGCTCTGGTGATATGCGCGGAAGTGCTCGAAATGCGAGCGGTCGCGCGGCTTCGCCGGATTGTAAACGGTGACCACGAGTCCCGGAGTGGCGCGGCCTACACGGCTCGTGGCTTGTATGTATTCGGAGGTCGTCTTTGGCTGGCCGACGACAGTCATCAGTCCCAATCGAGACACGTCCAGCCCGACTTGAATCATGTTTGTAGCAAGGCAGACATCTATGGGATGCGAGTCCTTGGTGCCGTCCCATTGCACGAAAAGTTGCTGGAGAATCTCTGGAATCTCGCTGCTCTGGACGCGGCTCGTCAGCTCGCGGTCTGCGTTGATGAAACGGCGGGGATCGCCTGTGTCGTCCGGGCGGATTTGGAGCCGATCCCACATCGCATTGAGGTAATCTGTGATGTCTGCGCGAATCAGCGTCGCCGCGTGTCCGAGCTCGCGCAGGCTGTTGAAATAAGCCATTACCGTCCAGTAGGCGTCGAGTCGCGCCGGGCTTTTTTCTGGAATGCTTTTAACCGCCTGCAACAGCGCGGAGATCACCCGAATCTGCGCGGTGACATGTGACGAAAGCGCGGTCGCAAAAATACCGACATACATTCGCCCGGTTTTCTCCCGCTCCTCTTTGGCAAAAAAAGAGTCGCCAGCGCGCAAACCTTGCGGCGGGAAAAGGAACACCCCTCGCGCATAGAGATTGCGCACCTGTTCGGCAGCGCGGCAGATTGTGGCCGTGGAAGCGACGATTTTCGCAGGCAACCGTTTCCCTTTTTCCTCAACCGTGCAGAGGGCGTCGAGCACGGTTTCGTAATGCCCCACCATCGACCCCAACGGGCCGGAGATGAGGTGCAACTCATCCTGAATCACGAGGTCGGGAGGCGAAATTGCGCCGCCAGTGTCGAGGCCGAAAAGCTGGCGCGCTTGGGGATACCAGGGCAGGAGCGCGAACTTATCGACCGTGCCGATGAGCAGCGTCGGTCGCTCGGCGTAAATGGCCTCATCGACGACATACAGTGGGAGGCCCTCGCCGAAATCGCAGCCGGGGTCTTCACAGCAAAACTCGACGCGCTGTGGAGCGGCACGTTGGACGTAGCCTTTCACCCGATTGGCTCTGCCAAATTCGACCGGTCCCATTTGGGCACCGCACCAAGGACAATTCAGCATGATGAACGGATTCTCCATCCGCCATCGAGCAACTCCTGCAGCCGCTTCACCGCGTCGGCGTGTCTGATAGGGGTCACATCACCGCCGACCCAGAGGCCAATGGAAATCGGCACGTCACCAAGTTCTGCCGGGTTGGAGCGCCGCAGGATCTCGCACGCACAGATAAGCGACGCGGCGCGCTGATATTGCTGAGTCGTGAGAAGCCGCAATGTGTAACGCATCAACGCGGTCGTGCCGCTGTTCTCAGTATTTTCCAGCCGACGCCAAAAAATCGTAAATGCGGTAAGACCTAAATAAGCTTCCGTTTTGCCGCCGCCCGTCGGGAACCAGATTAGATCGACGATCTTCCGTTCATCGGAATCGCGCTGCGTCATCGAGCGCAAATTCATAAGAATGAAAGCCAATTGGAAAGGCCGCCAGCGCCCCTTCTCGGGCGGCGCTCCGCCGATGTTGGGCGCTTGATAAGGACGTTCCAGCACGAGCGTTTGGCCGCTCTTCACCCAATTGCGCTGCAAGCCCGGAGAGGAAGCGAGTTCGTAATGAAACTGCTGTTGCAGCATCGCCTGGTTCATCAAGGCAAACGCGCGCTGTGTATCCGCATCGCTGGTTAGCAACTCGATTCCGGCAAGCATCCGCACATGGCCACGCCGACACTCCTCCAAATGTCGCTGCGCAGCCGGTCGATATCCTCTGCGAGCGCCGCTGCTCTTTCCGCCTGCTCGTCAATCCACTGCTCATAAGCGTTTGCAAGCTGCCGGCACAATTGCACGGCAGTATCACTTTTCGCGCCGAGCGCAGCCATTGAGAGATCGAGACCTTCGATGCGCGTTGGCGCGATCGGCTTGATTTCATGGCACGGCAGCGACTCGGTCCAGACGCGCGGCATCACCCCGGCTTCATCGTCCGGCCAGTTGGCAGCGCAGCCGTGCCCTACGGCGAAAGTCTTGCGATGATCGAAAAGAAGCCGCAGCGATTCTTCTTCTTCATCCACAGCGAGACCGATGCGCTCCGGATATTCAAGAAAGCAGTCGCCACCTTCGGCATCCATGACTCCGAAGTGACACTGAAAAAAGCACTCTTCGTCGCCAGGCCGGGTGGATTTCGCCTGCTTCTGGTTTAGCAAAGTGAACGTGATGATCCGCTCTCGGTCGGGTTCTTTCGCATGGACGAACGGTCGGCTGAAAATATGCATCACAAGCCCCGTCGCGCTTCCATCGACCTCAACGACTGCGATGCGAACCTTCGGTTCAGCCGAGAAAAACTCAGCGCAATCGATCTCCAATGTGACCTCGACTGGCTTGCGCCACCAGTGCGCAACCCATTTACTCTCCTTGTTCTGCCGCCCAAGTCCCGCAACCGCCAGGGGCTCGTAGCGGCCCGCGCTCACATGAATTTTCAAACGCCGGGGCAGACGCACCAGCGCCGAGATACCCATCGCGCTTGGCAGGAATTCGTTCGCGCGATTGACTTCCTGCTCCGTCGGCACTTCGCCTTCGCCGCGGGCGTCAGCCCGCGCATCCCCGAGGCCACTGTCGTCATTCTCCGGCTCATCGCCTTCCGCGACATCGCTCGCAGCGGCCTCGCTCTCTGCTTCCGTGGAATTCTCGGCCTGTGCCACGGGCGCTTTGCGCGGAAATAAAACGCCCGCGCTGTAGCGCAAACGCGGCGGGTCTTGCGGACGCAAAATTTCCTCGCGATTCAGTTGCTGCGCGGGAAAACCGGGGTCCGGTTCCGACCAATTCGCGGCGCAAAAAATCGATGATGTCGCTCCGCACTTCGGCGCTCATACGTTCGCTCCCCAAAGTTCCGTCATTTGCTTTTTGAAAGCCTCCTTGACCGCAGGCTTCGTGCGCTTGTGAAGGATAGTACCACGAGAATACAGCGAGCGCGCGACATCCCGACGTAAAGCAACGAGCGGCTCTCATCCGTCTCGACCTCATCGACATCGCACAAAACCACGATCTTGCTCTCCATGCCTTTGAACGCCTGCACCGTCGCGAAAACAAATACCGGCACTCGAGTTACCCCCGATGCCGGTCGATCAACCGGACGAACACGAAACTCCGCGACTTCATTGAGCGTTCCTGCGGTCGAGTTCTCGAACCGATGCCGCGAGAGCAGCACGACGTCGCCTGCATCGACTCCCGGTTCGGTCGCCAGTCGCGTCAGCACTTTAGTGAGCGCCGCTCGTTGTGAAGCCACGTCGTCGTATTCCATGTAATCGACTGCCACGCCTTCAATCTGTCCCATTCGATACGGCGGCGCAGTAAAGCCCGACAACAATGCCGTCTCCTCGCCAATGCGTCGTGTATTGCGGCAGTTCTGCGTCAGGTTCGCGCGAACGACGAACAGGCACATCGTTCGCAGCATCTCGCGCGGATCGCCATCGAACTTCGTCCCGTAAATCGCCTGCCGATGAAAGTCTCCGAAGAACGCCCAGCGTCCGGCGCTCAACCCGCCGCGCAACCAGGCATTCAGAACGTCGAGCACCGGCTTGCGCACCAAATCCTGCGCTTCATCCACCACGACGACATCATACTTTTCCGCAGCGTCTTCGAGCGCGAGTTGACCGTAGAACGGATATACCTCGCCAAACAGTGTGGCACCGGAAGCGCGCTGCTCCGCCTCTGCGAACTCGGATGACGCTGGCGACGCGACGATTACTTCCCGCAGACACTTGTAAAAGCGACCCGCCGTAGCCCGACCGTTGGAAACCGATGCAGTCAACTCAGCCGCCAGCCATTCGCCGAGCAGCTTGTTGAAACAAACCAACAACACACACTGTCCCGCAGCAGCGCAACGCCGTGCATATTCCAACGCCAGCAACGTCTTGCCCGTGCCCGCCGCACCTTCAAAGAGACAACGCGGATTATCCGCAAGGAGATCAAGGATGCGATATTGCTCCTCTGTCAAGCTCAGTAGTTTTCGCTCTGATTCCCGCAATTCCGCCGAGCGAGCAACGACGCGCTCAAAATCCGGACGCAACGCTTCGCGGATTTGCTTGAGGAGCGCCGGCTGCGGCTCGGCGGGCGACGAACGAAGATGAAAGCGCGCGCGTTGATTTTTTGCCATGCGCAGCACATGCGCGGAAATCGGCGTCTCCAAACCATCGCAATCAATGACTTCCCAAGGCTCCACGCCGGGTTCGAGTGGCGGCGTGACGACGTTGGTGAAGATCACTGCGCAGCCGAACGCGACCTTGCGGAAATCCGCTGCATTCTCGATTCGCTTTTCCAATGCATCACGCACACTTCGCATCGCATCATCCGCTTGCTTGAACGGACTGCGCTTCAAAGCGTCCGTCCGCCCGGCTGCATTCGTGGTCGTCCAAATACCGTCTTTGCACGCCACTCGCCCGCCCTTCACTTCGATACAAAACACACCGCCATTGGGCACCAGAACAACGAAATCGACCTCGCCGTATGGTCTCTCGCCAGATCGGGCAAGATTGAGTGAATGGAGGACGACCCAGTCTATGGTAGCTGGATCGTTCTTGAGCAAATCAAAAATGCGCCGCTCGCTGCCAGGGGCCTTGTCGTCGCAATGAGGAGGAATCATCTTTGCCATAAAGGTCGGTCAGACGAGATCGTCTCCTTCATCCCAAAGAAGGCTGTTCACATGCGAGCGCGGACACGGCTCAGAAGCCGGTGCGATGGTCTCAACCTGGACAATCCACGCACCGATGGTGTTCTCGATTTCAATCCGCGTGCGACCCCCGCGAAGCTCGCCGATACGTTTTGGGAGTTCGCGCAAGAGCACGTGCAGGAGTCGCTTGCCCGCTGCTTGATGCACGCCTTTCAGCCTCCGAATTGTCTCCCAGACCTTGCTTGCATCGCGCAGTAACGTCTGATCGCCGATCACGCGTGCAATGGCACTAAGATCGCTTTCAAGCTGCGGACCAATCATCGAATCATCGTGCAACCAATTACTGACTGCCGCTCGACCGCGGGCGCAGCCCACGGCAACTAGCGCTTCAAACAGAGCGCCCTCGCTCATCTTGGATTCGCGCAACGAACATTGCCACCGGGCAGCCATTTCACGAATTCCCGCTGCATCAACGCCGAGTGCTTTATCGGCAAGGGCGTGGATCACATCGCGTTTTCCGCCTTCGCGAAAGACAACCACGTCCCCGGGCTTGATCTGTTCAAGCCGGCGCCGCGGAATCGCGTAGCTCTCATCGACACGCCCGGAAACAAGCTCGGTGATCACGGGGACTTTGTTGCTGGCGGTCAAGTATGCGTAGGCGTCACCGATGAAGCTGACGTAAGTCGCGGTGACAAGGTCTTCGCCTTCGGCCGCAGAACGGCCAATGCCCTTGCGGGCGATTTTCTCCTCAAAACTCCAGATGCGGAACTCGCCACCCACTGGAGCAGTCTCAACGGGAGCAGCGACTCGCGCGGGCGGTTCGGGCCAGACAAGCGACGGATCGTCCGCCTGACCAACTAACTCCGACTTTTCAGCGCGTCCCAAGCTCGGTACGCGGAAAGCTTGGGCGCGACGACGGCTAAACTGTGCCAGCCACCGCCGCTCAAAGTCGTATCCTACAAGATAGATCGTCGGTGTTGCATGGCACGCAAGCACGCGATGAAAAGTGGCGGCGTTGGGCCAAGAGACACATATCAGCGCGTCGAAAAACCCTTGCTCTTCCAAACTGACAGGCAGCAGCACAGGGAAGCTCAGTGAACGTGCAGCACACCATGCGGCGAGATCATTATGCAGTGTCAGGTTGCGCACAATGACTCCGGTCCCGTGCGACCCCACTCTTCCGCAGCGATGCGATTACAGCCGCCAGCGCATCGCCTTTCGAGTTTCCCAGCGCAGTGTCTCCGACCGCCTGCCTGAGGGCCTCGCACGCTTCTCTCAGACCTGATGCAGCCTTTTCGGGGAGCCACATCGCGCGCTCCATCGCTGCCGTCGAAAGACGATCAATCGATTGGAGAATCTGATCCCGCTCCGCTTCCAAAGGCGGCCGCACGAAACCGGCACACCGCATAAGCACGCTGTAAATCTTTCCCAGGAGCCTCCGCGTTTCATCGGTCTCCGATTCTTCGAGCGCTCGCTCGCAGACCTCCAGCGAAGCACTCGCGCGATCCAACTGTTCATTCGCGCAGGAAATCGGCTCTGTCTTGCATGAAAGCTCATTAGTCGCTGCGCGGACCAGCGGTCCAAAAAAACCGCTTAAACGAACCGTTTTCTCGCCATTGCTTTGCCGACGCCCCAATTCGAAATCGGCGAGCGAGAAGCGCCAGAATTTGCAGCCGCGATCATAGAGTTGTCGTAGCTTCTCATCATCTCCGCTCTCCGCAAAAATGATCATATTCTGCCTTTCTACGATCCGGTCGAATTTGCCCAAGTCCGTGATGCGACTCACACCATCCACCAGCACGACTTTGGAATGTGGCTTCGCTAGTGCGCACGCAGCGGCGATATTTTCAATGCGCGAGTTGATGGCAACAAATGGCTGTCCCGCGACGTTGTAACGATCATCGTGGTCGGTCTCTCCAGACTCCCCCACAGTGCCAGTGGAGACAAGCTCTGCAAGCAATGGGGGCTGTTCAAAACCATCCCTATAAAACTGACCGTTCGCAAGGAACTCGTCGAATTCTGTCCGACCACCTAAATAAAGAACCTGGTTCTCGAACAAGGATGTGTTGCCAAACGTGCGGGTGCCAATCAAGCGGTCAAGATCGCAAAGCTGGAGTTCCCGTCGCAACCGATCTACATCCGTTAGCTTGCCACGCGGAATCAGATTATGAGTCGCCTCGATCCGAAGGATCTCTGAAGTCGGCCAACTAAAGGCTGCGCCATCTTGGTTAATGACTTCCATCCGGTATTGACTCGCATCGGTTTCCCATAGTCCGCCGAAGATGAAAACCTTTTCACCAGGTCGCACTTTTACGCGCTGACCTCGATGGAACTCACGTCTTGCATAATCCTCAGCGAGCTTTGGAAACTCGACGGCGAACTTGCCGAGTGAATAGAGCACTGCTGTCAGTGGCGCAATGTGACTTTTTTTCGGAAGGACGAAGCAGAAGGAAGCATGCCGTGCCTGCTCAATCGCCCCGAGGATGATCCCTAAAAAGGAGGCAATGTCTTCGGGTTGGGCATCGCCGCTGCGCAGTTGTAAACGCATGAGAAGAGGAAATTGCTTTCCGAGTTCCTCGAAAATCCTTTCCATTCTCGCCTCCCCTCACGCCGCGAACTTCGCCCGAGCTTCGCGCACTTCTTCCGCCATCCACGGATTGCGGGAACACGCCCCCGCCATTTGGGCCTCTGAGCAATAGAACTCGTCATCTTGTAAATCGCCCGCTTCAAAACGTCGCCACGCTTCGCGTGCAATCGGCGCGAGAACAACGGGCCAGCCGCTTCGTTCGTAATAGGGCGCGAGAAGTCGCGGCTCAATTCGACTGGTGAGCGGATAATCCTCGATCTCGGCAGAAATGGTTTTGCCATGATCCAAGGCACCGTCAGGGTGAAGTCCCATGTAGAGAAACCCGATGGAATACCAGGCACGTTTGAAATCGTCGGAGGTTACTTTACGCAGCATGCGACTATCTTTGTCCAGCAACGGCAGCAGCCAGCTTATGGCTTCAGCTTCCCGGGACGGAAGCGGAGAGAGGTCGAATTGACGTTGTGAATGTTTTTTCATCGCCACTGTTATGAAATCGCTGACTGCGCGACCCACCGCTTCGCCTACGAGCGGCGGCACGGCATTCCCGATGATTCTGAACTGGTGTGTGCGCGGAATAGGGAAGTGAAACCAATCCGGGAAGCTTTGGACGCGCGCAGCCTCCCGCGGCGTAAGCGAACGGTTTTGTGTGGGATGGATAAACATCAACCCGTCTTTGCTGAGATGCGCGACGACGGTGGAGCACAATTCTTCTCGGTGCTGGCGCTTGTAGCGGTCCTTGAAAATGCTGCGTTTATAAGTGAACTCCATCGCAGCGCCGCGGGCGATGGCTTCGGAGCTGTGCTCGCCTTCCTTGAGCCGGGCAAAGTCTCGCAAATCCTGATCGTTGTGTGGACGCGCGAGATGTGCGGTAAGTCTCGACGCGCGATCAATTTCGAGGATCTGTTTGAGATAATGTGCACCACGTTCGCCACGCCTCTTCAAAAATATCTCTCGCAACGAGCGATCGTATTCACATTCCTGGGCACCATCTCCGGCCCCAAGCTCCGGCAGATCTCCAATGGCATCCCACAGAGTTGGCACATCGCCTGGCTCGTCGGGGTTGCACCATGCGCGCTTGGCTGGCATTAGCGGCGTCGGAAAGAACCCGGGCACGTCAGTGCGCACCCCGATGATGAGTTGGCGGCACCGCTTTTGCGGGACACCAAAGGTCCAAGCTTTCTCCACTTGGGGATGGACGCGATATCCGAGCGAGCGGGCTTCCGATTGCACGCGGGTGAAATATTTTCCTCCAGCAGCGCTGCGGATACCAAGCACATTCTCGATCACGAAGATTTTTGGACGAAAAAACTCGACGTATCGTAGAAATTCGCGAAAAAGTTGTCTGCGCGGATCAGCAACAAGTCGGTCTCCGTGATTGGAGCCGTCTACCTGTCGCGCGGTACTGAAGCCCTGGCAGGGTGGCCCACCCACGATCACATCGACTTCGTCCACTCCGAGCATTTCGGAAAGTTTCGTCGGTGGGAACTTCGTCAAATCCTTCTCCAGTGCTAATGGGACCTGCGGAAAGTTCGCACGAAAAACTGTCATCGCCTCCCGATTGAAATCGATCGCTGCGAGGCACCGGAGTCCTGCTCTGGTCATCCCCAAGCTGAAGCCACCGCACCCGCAGAAGAGGTCGATAAAAGTTAAGTTGGTATGATTGCGCATGCAGGGGAAATGCTGTTTCTGATTTCCTGAGGGCCAATATTGTAACGTCATCGCGAGCAACCCATCAAGCTTTAAGGGAGTCTCGGACGTCGGGCTACTGACGAGTGCACTGGATTGCCTGTTGAGATTGGCGCATTTGTAAAGACGGGATATAAGAGGCGTCGATGGAGAACTGCCCATTCTGCGATAACACGGCGTCGGAGGCGTTTCTTGAGTGTGAGGTTGCGGTTGCGATGCTGGATGGGTTTCCGGTTTCGGAGGGGCATACGCTCGTCATTCCACGGCGGCACGTGGTGAGTTTGTTTGAGCTTTCGTCCGGGGAACTTGCCGCGATCTGGGACTTTGTGTCGGAGGTGCGCGCGGTAAACCTGAGCCCAGCGGGACGGCGTCAATTCTTTGAAGTTTACGAACAGCGGATGAGCCATCTCATCACCCACCCCGTATTTGACTACAAAGTGAGCTACCGGCGAGCGCTCGAATTGCAGTTTCGCCTGCTCTCCCGCGTGCTGACAGGGGAGATACCGGAATATATTCCCTTTGTGACGCGGTGAAGATGTTGTGGAGAGCGATGATCGGCGCCGGACGAAGAGCCTGACGTCATGAGAACGACATATATTGTTGCCTACGACATCGCCGACGCGAAGCGGCTGCGGCAAGTATTTAAGACCTGCAAGAATTATGGGGATCATTTGCAGTTTTCTGTGTTCGAATGCGATCTCAGCTTGATTGAGCTGACCCGGTTGGAAAGAGAGTTGAACGAGATCATTCATTCGGGCGAAGACCAGGTGCTTTTTGTTTCAGTCGGGCCCGCGGAAACTCGCGGTGACCGGGTAATACGCGCGCTGGGAAAACCCTACGTTAAAATGGATTCCGCATGTTACGTTGCATGATCGGTAATCTGTGGCCGTTGAAGCCAGGATCGATCTTTGACATATCGAGGCATGCGAGCGGTGACATGATGACCACAAATCGGGCTCGCGCTCGCAAGCCTGCATTTATCAACCGTGGCCGCGAATCGCTTGGGAAAACACGCCTTGTTTTCACCGTCGATTCAGCGGTGAAAACTCACCGGTCGCAACCCGCCCATTTGCGTCTTGCCGCAGTTCGGTTTAGACAAGAGGCGTTTCCTATCCCTCCGGGGATAGGCTCCATTGAAGCGTGATGGGTGGGCTCGAGACAGATTCCGTGGCCCGTTTCCTATCCCTCCGGGGATAGGCTCCATTGAAGCCTTTTCGGCCGCCTACACCGGACGCGTCGGCAAGTGGGAGCGGCTTCATCACTAGCTTCGGGCAAGCCCTCGAAACGTCAAATGAACCTTCCGTCTGGCGTTCTCTGCCGGCAAACTAGAACTTATGCCCCAAGCCTTGACCATCCCTCGCCATCTTCTCCCAGTAATCGCCGCAATCACCTTCTATTCGTGCGCCGTTCAGGCATCCGGCGACGCGAACACATTGAAATTAACCTCGCCAAAAAATAACGATCATTTTGAGGTGACCAAGCCATTGCTGTTCTGGGACTCGATACCGGCAGCGCAAAACTATGAGGTCTATGTCGATGATGCCAAATTGGGTGGGGTTCCGGCTGCTTCCATCCCGGTCGTAAACTTTAGCGTGCCTCAAGCCCTTTCCGTCGGGCCACACCATTGGTACGTAAAGGCAGTTTCTCGCCAGTGGCGTCGCCCTTACCTCCGGCGCGTCTGCGTTCACCATTGATCCTCGGGGGACTGGCCATCGTGGGCAATCGGCCCGTTCGCGCGTTATGGCGAAAATCCGATCATCCGGCCGCAGGGCAACGGTTGGGAGCAAGTCAACACCTACAATCCCGGCGTGCTTTTTGATCACGGCAAATTTCGCATGCTGTATCGCGCGCAAGGTCAATCGAAGCGGACGGCGCAGGTAAAACCAGACAACATCTCACGCGAGGGCTATGCCGAAAGCGTCGATGGAGTGAGCTTTGCTAGAAATCCCGAACCGCTGATCGATGCCACCGAACCGTTTGAAAGGAAATACGGCTGTGAGGACGCCCGTTTCTTGAAGAAGGACGGCGTTTATTACGCCTTCTACACCGGCAATAATACCAGGGGCGGGATATCGCTCTGCGAGGCAACATCTCCCGACGGAACCACCTGGACGAAATTGGGGCCAGTCGTGGATGGTGTGAAGAACGGATCGATGGTTTGCGATCCCAATGGCGCGCCAGTCCAGATCGACGGCAAATATGCGATGTTCGTCAGCGGCAACAAAGGCGTCGAGATCTGCTACTCGGATGACCTCCTCAAGTGGAGTCCAATCACGCCAGTTGAGATGAATCTGCCTCGCAATTGGGTGCAGCCGTACGAGCCGTGCATAGCCATTGCGGATTATTCAACCGCCCATCCCGATGACGTCGTGCTTTTCATTGCGGGAACGCTGAACGGGAAAGGCAAATGGTTCTACGCGATCTCCGAAACCTTGTTCTCAAAAAAGAATCTGACCAAAAAGGTCGATCAGCTCGACGATTGTATTATGAAGGCCAGCGAACCCTACGAGAGTGGCACCTTCCGCAACTGTCTTTGGATGAACTGCATCATCAAGCACGAAGGACAGTGGATGATGTATTACGGCGCGGGTGACCGGAACGTTGGGCTGGCGACCGCTCCCGCGAACTAGTTGCTTCGGGGCGGCATTAGGGAGGGTTTTACTGTTCTAGCGGGAGGTTTGTGAGCCGGGTGTAGGCTTCTTTGTATTTGGCGCTGGTGATGTGGATTACGTCGGGGGGGAGGGCCGGAGCGGGCGGGGTTTTGTTCCAGTCCAGACGGTCGAGGTAGTCGCGGACAAATTGTTTGTCGAAGCTGGGCGGGTTTGATCCAGGGCGGTATTCGGTGGCGGGCCAGAACCGGGAGGAGTCAGGAGTGAGGCATTCGTCGATGAGGGTCACGGCGCCGTCGACAAGGCCGAATTCAAATTTGGTGTCGGCAATGATGAGGCCTTTGTCTTTCGCGAATTCGCGGCCTTGTTCGTAGATCTCGACGCTGAAGGATTTGAGCTGGGCAGCAATCCGGTTGCCAAGAAGGTTGCAGCACTCTTGCCATGTGAGGTTGAGGTCGTGCCCTTGCTCGGCTTTGGTGGTGGGCGTGAAGAGGGGCTCCGGCAGACACTCAGCCTGGCGAAGGCCTTCCGGAAGGAGTTCGCCGCTGACGCTCCCATGCTTCTGGTACTCTTTCCAGGCGGAGCCGGCGAGGTAGCCGCGGACTACGCACTCCACAGGGAGGGGCTGGGCTTTTTTGACGAGCATGGATCGGCCACGAAGTTGATCGGCGTACGGGAGGAGGGACGGTGGGAAGTTGGCGAATTCCGATTCAACGACGTGGTTCGGGAGAAAGTCGAGTTGACGAAACCAGAAGGCGGAGAGCTGGTTTAACACCGCGCCTTTGCCCGGGATGGGGCTGGGAAGGATGCAGTCGAAAGCGGAGATGCGGTCGGTGGCGATGAGGAGGAGGTGTTCGCCGATGTCGAACACTTCGCGCACTTTGCCGCTGCGGACTTTGGTGAATCCGGGAAGATCGCACTCCAGAGAAGGCATGGAACCGATATGGGGGAAGGACAGAAGAACAACGAGCGAAAAAGAAGATCAATCGTGCTCGCGCCTGCGTCCTTGCTTGACGATGGAGCGGCGTTTCTTTCCTTCGAGCATCCTCTCTTTGACGCCGCGCGGGCGCTTCGAGTTCTGGCGGCGGCGTTTCGCAATGGCGGACTGCGAGGCCAGAATCCTGACGCGCAGGGCCTCTTCCATGGCATCGAGAAGGCGTTCGCGAGCCAACTGGCGATTCATGGATTGGGAGCGGCTATCCTGCACCGTTACAGATCGATTGGAGGGGATGTGTTTGAGAGTGACGGAGGTGGAGACTTTGTTCACGTTCTGTCCGCCAGGGCCCGAAGATCGGCAGAAGCTTTCCACGAGATCGGCTTCCAGTATGCCAAGGCGGCGCATGCGCTCCGCGATGGAATTTTTTGCTGCCTGCATGGGAGTGGAAGACTTCATTGCTTCGGCGGTGCGCCTGAGATGAACGGGAAGGGTAACGGCAAACGCCGCAGAAGTCAGCCGGGAACAGACTAACGCTGGAGACCGGCGCGTTTTCAGACCGACCGACGCCTCGGCGAGGCTTCCCTGCCTGAAGGCTTCGCCACCATTTGGGAATGACTGCGACGCGGGGCGCGTGTTATCTACTTCTGACCCAATGGGAATGAGATGGAAGTCATAATAAAGGCGAACGCGGGCGAGGTAAGCCTGGAAGCGGCGGCCATTTTCCGGGCGCAGTTGAAGACCAAGCCGGCGAGCGTTCTCGGTTTGGCGACGGGAAACACACCGCTGGGGCTATACCGGGAACTGGTGGCGAATTTCGCGGCGGGCCGGGTTGATTTCGGGCAGGTGGTGACGTTTAACCTGGACGAATATGTGGGGTTGGATGAAGGCCATGCGCTTTCGTACGCGCATTACATGAGGGCGAACCTCTTTTCGAAGATCAATGTACCCCGCGAGAACATCCACGCGCCCTCCGGGAGCGGGCTGGATGTGGCGGCGCATTGCGAGGAGTACGAGCGAGCGATCCGAAAGGCGGGCGGGATCGATCTGCAATTGCTCGGGCTGGGCTCCGACGGGCACATCGGGTTCAACGAACCGAGCTCGTCCCTGAGCTCACGGACACGCCTTAAAACACTCACGGAAAGCACGATCCGGGATAACGCGCCGCTGTTCTCCAGCGCGGCGGAAGTCCCCAGGCATGTAATCACGATGGGCATCGGCACAATAATGGAAGCCCGGCATTGCCTGGTGCTGGCGGTGGGAGAGAAGAAGGCCGGCGCTGTGGCTGGAATGGTGGAGGGCGCGGTCACGGCGAGCCTGCCGGCATCCATACTCCAGACGCATCCGCGCTGCACCCTGGTAGTGGACGAGGAAGCCGCGCGCGGGCTGGCGAGAGGGGATTACTATCGCTGGGTGTACGCGCACAAGCCTGAGTGGCAGAGGACGGCATGATACTGCAAAATGGCCGGATCGTTTTCCCTGATCGGATCCAGGAAAACGGAAGTGTGAGGTTGAGCGGGGGGAAAATAGCCGCTGTGTCAGGGGAGCCGCTGGAGGCGCGGGACGGCGAGGAAGTGGTGGAGCTTGAGGGGCGCTACTTAAGCCCCGGGTTCATCGATCTGCACGCGCACGGCGCCCTAGGTCGGGACACGATGGAGGCGACCGAGGAGGCTTTCGGCGTCATCACCAAATATCACGCAAGCGGAGGGACTACTTCGCTGGCGCTGACGACGGTTGCGGCTCCAGTGGAAAAAATCCTGGATGTTTTGAAATGCGTGGAGCGTTGTCAGGGGTCGCGCGGGTCAGGAGCGCGAGTGATAGGCGCGCATATCGAAGGGCCTTATTTTTCGCGGGAGAAGCCCGGAGCGCATCGGTTGAGTTGCATCCACGATCCGGAGCCCTCCGAGTATGAGCGGATGCTGGAACATCGGCCGGCCATCACGCGGATGACATTGGCCCCCGAGCTGCCGGGGGCGCTTGAGCTCATCGACAGGCTGTCGGGGCGGGGGATCGGGGTGAGCGGCGGACATAGCAACGCGTGGGATGAGGAAGCGGCGGCGGCTTTCCATAGAGGGATGACGCAGGTGACGCACACTTTCAACTGCATGTCCTCGGCGAGGCGGCGAGGAGCCTTTCGGGTGGCCGGGCTGGTGGAGTTCGCTATGAGTGAGCCGCGAATCCTTTGCGAGCTGATCGCGGATGGCAGGCACGTGTCTCCGACGCTGATGCGGATGTTATATCGAGCGAAAGGCGCGGATGGAATCTGCCTGGTGACGGACGCGACGGCGGGCGCGGGGTTGCCTGAAGGACGGATGTTCCAGCTAGGTGAGCTGGAATGCGTAGTCCGGGACGATGTGGGGATGACGGCGGATGGGAACGCGCTCGCAGGAAGCACAGCAAATATGATCCGGCTGGTTCGGAACATGGTCGAGATGGTGGGCGCGCCTTTGCATGAGGCAATCCGGATGGCAACGCTGAATGCCGCGCGCGGGGCGGGGCTGGAGGATCGGCGTGGTTGTATCCGCGAGGGCTACGACGCGGATTTGGTAGTGCTGTCGACGAATTTGGAGGTTTGGAGGACTTTCGTCGCGGGCGAGCGCGTCTTTTGACGTGCTTGTCACTCTACGGTGACGCTTTTGGCCAGGTTGCGAGGTTTGTCAACGTCGCAGCCTAGTTTCACGGCGAGGTGGTAGGCGAGGAGCTGAAGGGGAATGACGGTGAGGATGGGCGAGAGAAAGTCGGAGCACTTGGGGACGAAGATCACGTCGTCGGCCACTTCTTCGAGCCTGGCGCAACCTTCTGTCCCGATGGCGATGAGGGGGCCCTTGCGAGCTTTGACCTCTTCCATGTTGCTGATGTTTTTGTCGAAGATGGCGTCGTCGGGGGCGATAAAGACGGAGGGTAGCTGGTCGGTGATAAGCGCTATGACGCCATGTTTTAGCTCGGCGCTTGGGTGTCCCTCGGCGTGGATGTAGCTGATCTCCTTCATCTTGAGGGCACCCTCGAGCGCGACCGGAAAATTAAACTGGCGCCCGAGAAACATCATGGCGCGCGCATAGGAGTATTTCTCGGCGATGGCTTTGATGTGGTCGTTCTGCGCGAGGATGCGTGAGATGAGGCTTGGAAGGGTTTGCATTTCCTCGATGACGCGGAGGCCTTCGGAGGAGGATTGGTGCCTGATGCGTCCCAGGAGAAGACCGAGGAGAGTCAGGATGGTGATCTGGGAGGTGAAAGATTTCGTGGCAGCAACGCCGATCTCGGGGCCGGCATGCATGTAAACGCCGCCGTCGCTTTCGCGCGCGATGGTGCTGGCGACGTTGTTACAGATGCCAAGCGCGCGATGGCCTTTGCGCTGGCTTTCGCGCATGGCCGCAAGCGTGTCGGCGGTCTCGCCGCTTTGGCTGATGACGAAGACGAGGGTGTCTTTGGTCATGGGCATGTTGCGATAGCGGAACTCGCTGGCGAATTCGACCTCGGTGGGGATATGGGCAAGAGTTTCGAGGAGGTACTCGCCGACCATGGCCGCGTGGAAGGCCGTGCCGCAGCCGCAGAGGACGACGCGGTCAATCTCGCGGAGTTCTTTAGGGGTCATCTCCAGGCCGCCCAGAACGGCGGTCGCTTCTTCCAAGGAGAGACGTCCGCGCATCGCGTCCCGGACCGTTTCAGGCTGCTCGTAAATTTCCTTGAGCATGTAGTGCGGGAAATCGCCTTTGCTGACGTCTTCCTCGCTAAACTCGACTTTCGTGACTTCAAAGCCGGAAGCTCCGCCGAGAAGGGAAGTGATTTCGAAGGACTGGCGGTCAAGACAGGCGATATCGAAGTCGTTGAGATAGACGGCATCGCGGGTATGAGCAACGACAGCGCCCACATCGCTGGCGAAGAAGTTCTCGCCCGCGCCAATGCCGAGAACAAGGGGGCTGCCGCGCCGGGCCCCGAGGAGGAGATCGGGCAGATCCTGATGAAGGAGGACGACGCCGTACGTGCCAACGACCTGCTTCAGGGCGAGACGGAGGGCTTCAACGAGACGGGCCTTTTTGTGCTCGCCGCCGGCGGCATCGTAATGTTTCCCGACGAGATGCGCGAGCACCTCCGTGTCGGTCTGCGAATTGAAGGTGTGGCCCTCGCGAATCAACTCCTCCCTGAGGGTCTGATAATTCTCGATGACCCCGTTGTGGACGATTGCGAGCCGGCCGCCCTGGTCAGTGTGAGGATGGGCGTTCTGATCCGTGACCCGGCCGTGAGTGGCCCAGCGGGTGTGACTGATGCCGATGGTGCCTTTGGGCGGATCTTTTTGGATGAGTTCGGCAAGGTTGCCGATGCGTCCAGCGGCTTTTTTCAGGATAAGCGATCCGTCAAAAAGAGTGGCGAGCCCAGCGGAGTCGTAGCCGCGGTATTCAAGGCGGCGCAAGCCATCGAGAAGAATAGGGACGGCCTGGGATTGACCGATGTAACCGATGATTCCGCACATAAGCTTTTGAATGTGACAAAGTTTACGCCAAGCGGCAAGATCGCCGCAAAAGAACCCCCATGCCGAACCGTATGAAAACAGCCGATCTCTCCAAGACAAGCACGCTTGCCATCATCATGGGAGGCGGAGCGGGAACGCGCCTGTTCCCGCTCACGAAGGATCGTTCCAAACCCGCGGTGCCGCTGGCAGGGAAGTACCGGCTGGTAGACATACCCGTGAGCAACTGCATCAACTCGGGGTTGAGGCACATCTACGTTCTGACGCAGTTCAACAGCACGTCGCTGCACCGGCACATTAGTTCCAGCTACAAGTTCGACATGTTCTCACGGAGTTTCGTGGAAATTCTCGCGGCGCAGCAGCGGCCGGAGGGATCGACGTGGTATCAAGGAACGGCGGACGCTGTGAGGCAGAATATGCGAGATTTCCTGCAACGGCCCTACGACTACTACATCATCCTGAGCGGGGATCAGTTGTACCGAATGGATTACCGGCTGGTGCTGGAGCAGCACCTCGAAAAAAAGTCGGATATAACGCTTGCGACAATCCCGGTGGCGCGGAGCGCGGCCACCGATTTCGGGATCATGCATAGCGACGCGGATCACAGGATATTCCGGTTCGAAGAAAAGCCAAAGACAGACGAGTTGCTGAATGAGCTAAAAATACCGGCGAAGGTGCTGGGAGAACTCGGGAGAGATGAAACGGAGGAGCTATACCAGGCTTCAATGGGGATCTATGTGTTCAACCGCGATGTGTTGATCGAGGCGCTGGATAATGACTTCGCGGATTTCGGCAAACACATCATACCCGAGGCGATCAAGAAATATAAGGTGAACTCGTATATCTTCCAGGGGTATTGGGAAGATATCGGGACTATACGCGCGTTCTTCGAAGCAAATCTTAATCTAACGGACGCCGTGCCAGCCTATAGTTTTTTCGACACAACCGCGCCGGTGTACACACACGCGCGGTTCCTGCCGGCAAGCAAGCTGAACGCGGCCAAGATAAGCCAGGCGGTGGTGTCGGACGGCTGCATCATATCGCACGCGACGATCGAGCGCTGCGTGATAGGCGTCCGAAGCTATATAGACGCGGGGACAACGATCCGCGAAAGCATAGTGATGGGAGCCGATTTCTATGAGGCTGACCTGGCTTCAAAGGACAAAATTGAAACGCGAATCGGGATCGGGAGAAATTGCACTATCGATCACGCGATCATCGATAAGAACGCGCGAATCGGAGATGACGTTGTGATAACCCCAAAAGGGAAGCCAGAGAATGTGGATGGGGAGAATTACTATATACGCGACGGAATTATCGTTATTCCGAAAAACGCGGTTATACCGCGAGGAACCTGGATCTAGGTAGGGTTGCATAGGTAGGGGCACCTCGCCGAGGTGTCCGTCAGTATTGACGTTACTCTCCCCGCTCTAAAACAATCTCCGTAATTCTTGCAGCGATTTAAACGGATGGCTCGAAGAGCCCTACCTGTGTTCCGGGTAGAGACGCTTTAGAGCAGCTTGCCATTCAGGGGAGTGGCAGGGCTGGTATGTATGCACCGGGAAGGAGTGGCTCACGATTGATCTGAGGGACGCGAGCGTGTCTATGTGCTTAAGGGCGATGGCCTGGATGAGGACGTTGCCGATGGCAGTGGCTTCGACGGGGCCTGCCACGACCTGGCGCCCGGTGGCATCGGCGGCGCATTGGTTGAGAAGGGCGTTTTTACTGCCGCCGCCCACGATGTGGAGGACGCGTATGCTGACACCGGTGAGGGTTTCCAGATCGTCCAGGGTTTTGCGGTAGAGGAGGGCGAGGCTCTCGAGAATGCAGCGGACAAACTGGCCGGGCGTGGATGGGGCGGGAGCGCCTTTCTCTTCACAGGATGAGCGAATTTTCTCGGGCATGTCGCCGGGGCGCAGGAAACGAGGGTCGCCGGGGTCGATGAGGAAGCGGAGTGGTTCGGCGGATTGGGCAAGGCGCGTGAGCTCGTCGTAGTCATACGTTGTTCCTTCCAAAGCCCACTGGCGGCGGCACTCCTGAAGCAGCCAGAGGCCGACAATGTTTTTCAGGAATCGGATGGTGCCCTCGCAGCCCGCTTCGTTGGTGAAATTCAGTGCCCTGGCGTGAGCATTTATGAGCGGGGCGCCCAGCTCGACGCCAATAAGAGACCAGGTGCCAGAACTGAGATAGGCCCAATCGCGTCCGATGGCCGGGACAGCGGCGACAGCGGCTCCTGTGTCGTGCGAACAGGTCGCGATGACCGGGACAGGGCCAAGGCCGGTCTCCGTGGAAATATCCGGTAGGAGGGGACCGAGGACGGTGGCGGAGGGGACAATGGCGGGAAAGAGTTTTCTGGGAAGATCGATCCGTTGGATGAGTTCATCGGCCCAGGAGCGGGTGTTTGGGTTATAAAGTTGAGTGGTGCTCGCAAGGCTTTCCTCGGCGCGCGGGACGCCGCAGAGAAGGTAGTTGAGGTAATCGGCGATGTTAAGGAACCCATCGGCCAGGCCCAAAACCCCGGGACGATCTTCTTTATCGGCGAGCAGTTGGTAGAGGGTGTTAAGGCCCATGAACTGAATGCCGGTCTGCGAAAAGATGAATTCATCCGAAAGGCTGGCGCGGGTTGATTCATAAAAACGGTCGGTCCGCGGGTCGCGATAATGGAAAGGTACGCCAAGTTGCGGGTCGGCGGCGTTGAACCAGACGTAATCCACGCCCCAGGAATCCACGCTGATGCCGGCAACATCGGCGTGAAAATCGCAGACTTTCTTGATGCCTGTTTTGAGTTCTTCGAAGATGCGGAGGATGTCCCAGCGGAGAGCGCCCAAGACGCGGATGGGGGCGTTGGAGAAGCGATGGACTTCATCAAGCGTGAGTTTACCGGCCGCGAGCTGGCCGACCATGACACGACCGCTCTCGGCGCCAAGGTCGCAGGCTATGTATTGGGATTGGGTCATAGGGATTCGGTGGGATTGGAGACTGGTGGGAGGAGAAGGGGTTAGATGCTGCCGCAGACGAATACTTCAAGGCCTAGCTCGCGCATTGCGGCGGCTTTGGCGTAGAGGCCGCGCTTCGCGGACGCCTGGTCGGGAGCGTATACCACCTGTATGTGGTTGGATTTGTGTCTTGCCATCATCTGATCGCGGGTCACGCCTTTGAGGACGACGTGCATGATGGGCCATTGTGAGGTGGTGAGGTTCCATCGTTCCTCGGTTTCGGCCGGCGGAAGCGCAACGACTTCGCCAAGGCCGATATCAAAAAGCAGTATTTTTTTCTCGATGTAGACGCGGCTCCAGACGATCCAGCCCGGTTTGCTGATGCCTTTGATGGTGCCGCCGCCGAGGTTGAAATACATGGGAGGCTGACGTTCGCTGGTCGCGCCAGCGTAGCCTCCAATGAGATGTTCCGGTGGGACTGCGCCTGAAATCTCAAACACCCAGACGAAATCGTCGATATCGCCTCCGTAGTGGCGGCCCCACCGGATATCGTGGAGAGTGTTTTCCGGCGGAAAACCGAGTTGCCGCCAAAGGGCGTAAGTCACCAGGCCATCGAGGCCGGCGCATTCGTCCACTTCGTTGAAGTGAGGAAGCGCTTCCCCGGGATAGAGTTCTTCGGAAGTGCCCGCCCGGAAGACAGGCGGCCGGTCGACGTTATTCAGCAAACCTTCGGCAAGGTCGGACGCGGCTGTGAGATCTTTGAGGCCCTGCTGGTACTGGATGCCTATGGTGGCGCAGCCGAACTCAGCGGCGATCCGCGCGGCGGCTATATACATCGCGCACTGGCTGAGGAGTTGTTCGACCGTGAGATCGGTCTCTTTGTTCGGCCCGAGGCGGAAAGTCATACCGCGCGCCAGAAGCCAATCGAGGACGCCTTTCGCTTCGTCGTCGGAAACCGTGAGCATGCGCGCGTAGAGAGAGGACTGGCTGAGGCGCTCCTTGAAGACACCGGTGTCGGCAAGGAGTTCGTCCGGAATGATGGCGTTGTACATCCCCATGCAGCCCTCGTCGAACACGCCCATGATGGCTTTGTTCTTCTTAAGAGTCCTGGCGCATTGACGGCCAGCCTTGCGCATCTTGTGGGGGATAGACACGTCGTCCAGTTCGCGGACATGGGATGTGTCGTGCTTGATGGTTCCGCGCTTCAGCCAGGAGTGGAGGGCTTTAAGGAAGAACTCGTCGTCGAAGCTCTCGCTCCAGATTGTGCTGTAATCTATGCCAGCCTTGGTGAGTGACCCGTTCAGGTTCAGCATTCCTACCAACCCGGGCCATGCTCCACTCCAGTTCGCCATGGTCAGGATGGGGCCTTTATGCGTAAGGAGGCCCGGAAGAATATGATGGCTATACTGCCAGACTGCTTCTGCGACGATTATGGGCGCGCGCGCTGGGATATTGCTGAAGACTTCAATGCCGTATCTCTGGCTATCGATGAAGCCGTGCTGTTTCTCGGGATCGAAGGGATGCGCGCGGATAACGTCCCAGCCTTGGTCCCGAACAGCGGCAGTAATGCGAAGCTCCATCGCGGCTTGCGCTTCCTGGCATTTCTGATTCGCGGCCAGGCGAAGGTCGCCATTCGCAACGAGGTAAAGGGTGGACATTGTTTATGACTCGCTACTTGCCGCGGAGCTTGTTGTTCACATCTCTTAAGAATTCTTTAAAAGAACCGTCATCAATCATTCATATTATAGATGTGGATAAAGTGACCTGGGAGGGTTCCTCAAGCCATGGTGCTGGGTTCCACAGTCGGGCGAACGTGTGAACAAGGAGCGCGCAAAGGGACGAGGTTCTCAGGAGGGGTGACTTGAGCGGAGGGTTATTGGATGATCTTAGGGAGTTGTGAGGATGTTGTTGGTGGAGTTGAATGAGACGACGCCTCACCGGGGAGTTCCGGGGTATCAGGCCAGAGGTGCTGCTCCAAGGCGGCTACGGCTGCGGCGGTTTCAGCTTCCTTTTTGCTTTTGCCTTCGCCGCTGCCGAGTTTCCTGCCGTCCCAGGCGACTTCCGCGATGAAGTGTTTTTGGTGTTCGGGGCCGCTTTGCGAAAGGATGGAGTATTGGGGACTGCGAGGGGAAATGGCCTGTAGTATTTCCTGGAGCCTCCCTTTCGGGTTCACGTCCAGGGGTTCGAGCCGGAGAGCTTCGATGTCGGATTTGGCTTCCTGGAGAACGAAGCGTTTGACCGTGTCGAGGTTGCTGTCGAGATACATCGCGCCAATGAGGGCTTCGAACGCGTCAGCGAGGGTGGAGGGCCGGGTGCGTCCGCCGCTGGATTCCTCGCCTTTGCCCATCATGAGATGGCTGCCGATGCCTATGGCGATGGCATGAACCTGGAGTCCCTCCCGCGAGACGAGTCGTGAACGAAGCTTGGTGAGCTGGCCCTCTGTAAAGGAGGGGAAAAGATCGAATAGATGGTTTGTGAAGATCAGTTGAAGGACAGCATCGCCGAGGAACTCGAGGCGCTGGTTGTCGAAGTGATGCATCTGGGTCTCGTGACCGAGGCTGGGGTGCGTGAGCGCCTCCGCCAGGAGCAACGAGTTCCGGAACTTGTATTTTATCCGTTGTTCGAGAGGAGTCATTCCCAGGGAGAAGCGTTAACCGAGCTTCTGTTCGAAGCCAAGCCTGCGTCCGAGCTTAAGCCATGTCGAGTTGATGAGGCGCTTTCTAAGCAGGGCCAGTTTTGACTGGGCGTTGGAGGGTTCCATGGAGGAGATGTCGCGCGTGAAACCGAAAGCCCTGCCTAGGGCAAACCAGCGGGACGCGAGTAATTGCTGCTGGAGACGCGCGTACTCGGCTTCGGCTCTCCGTTCCCAAGGCGAGCGGAGGGAAGGGGTGTTAAGTTCCGGAAAGGAGGCCATACTTGCGAGGGCCGAGGTGATGCAATCGGGATGAGCGTCGCGGAGCAACGTAGCAATGAGGTTAAAAAAAAGTTCGCAGCGGAAGTCGGAGTGGTTCTCCATAAGAGAGCGGAGATAGAGAGCGCAGTCGCGACGCATCGCCGGATCGAGGGCAAGTTCCGGCGCGAGGTGACGCAACAGGTTCACGTTCATGAGGAGAACCTCTTTCGTGACGTTCTCAGGAGGCGAGGACTTGATGGTGTTGGACGAGTGAACCCGATAGGAGAGGAGTTCTTCGGGAAGGAGGGCAAGTTTGCGTTCCAGGGCGCAAAGAATGACGAAGAAGTAGTCGTGAACAAAGCGGTAGTCCTGAAAGGGATGCGACAGGAAATAAGAGCGCCGTCCGACAAGGTTGCTGGTGGTCTTGGCCAGGTTTGCGACGCCCAGCCACCAGGGAAGGCTGGCTTCTTCATCAGACCAGGCTCCATCAACCCACCGCGCCCTCACGCCGGGGTCTTGTTCGCGCCCCTCGGAGTCGATGATGTTAAACCTCGCGCAAACAACATCCGCGCGCGGATCGGTCTCCAGACGCGAGACGGCGCGCTCGATGCGGGAGGGGTGGAAAAGATCATCGGAGTTCAGGATGGCGATGTAGTCGGCGGGATCAGCCAAAAGCACGCCGCGATTGATGGTGGCATGGGCGCCCTGGTTCTGCTGCTGGATGAGTTCAACGCGAGAGTCGCAGAGCTGGCGAACCACTTCGGCAGAGCCGTCAGTCGAGCCGTCGTCAACTACAATGACGCGATCCACGCGCCGCGTCTGCGAGAGCACCGACTTGACCGCGTCCGCAATGAATTCGCGATGATTATAGAGAGGAATGACGGCGGCGATCATCGCGAGGTGAATTTTTAGCCGCGGAAACGGGGGTTGTCACGGTTGGGTTTAGCCTTGTGGAAGCGCCCCGGCTTTTGTATCTGAATCTGGTTCCGATGGCCTCACTCGAATCAATCAAGCTGACCGACGCGGAGTTTTACCAGGCAGTACGGAACCAGATCGTGCATGAGGACGACCTTATCGCGCAGCGGCTGTCATGGCTCGTGTCATCGCAGTCCTTCCTGTTTACGGCGTATGCGATCGTGTTGAACGGGCTGGCGCCCGACCAGAACCGGATTGGGGAGTTCGACAGGCAACTAAAGCTGATCTGGCACGCCATCCCGATCATCGCGATTGCAACTACTGCGCTCATCTACTGCGGAATCCTTGCCGGAGTGATCGCTATGCAATCCCTGCGAGCGTCGTTTCGGAAGCAGTTTGGGCATACGGGCGACAGCATAGTGCCCGCGGTGCAGGGGAACGTCTGGACTCTTCTGCTGGGGCACATAGCGCCCCTCGTCCTGCCGTTGATCCTGGCGTACGCGTGGTGCCTTATCTCAGCCCGCGGGGGTTGGTAAACCGGATGGAAGTAATCTCAATCGCGGAGCTGAAACGGCTTGCGCAAGACGGGAGAGTGGAGGCTGCGGCGCATGGGCAGGTGGAGGTGATCGCGAAGAAGGAGACGCGTGATCAGAAGCCTTTCTGGGAACTGACGCTCACGGACGCGGAGGCCAAGCTGACCTTGAGGGCGTGGAGTGATTCGCCCAATTTCGGACAATGCGGCGAGTTGGAAAGGGGCGCGTTCCTCGAGATCACAGGCGAGTTCGCGATGAACCCGCCCTATGGCGTGGAGGCGAAACGTTGGGCGTGCCGTCGTCTGGAGGAAGAGGAGCGAGTGGCGCTGCTCAGAGGCCCAGCGCCTCTGCGGGAGAAACAGGACGCGGATTACCAGTTCATCAGCGAGCGCATTGCGGCGTTGGGCGATCCGCGGCTGAGGTTGGTGGGACAACTGTTTCTCGCGGAACATGGAGAGCGATTCCGCCGGACGGCCGCAGCTCGGAGCTACCATCACTCGCGACGGGGTGGGCTGGTGGAGCATACGGCGCAGATGATGAGGGCGGCGGAGGCGATTGCTGCGGTGTATCCGCGATTAAATCGCGACCTGCTGATCGCGGGCGTCTTATTTCACGACTGCGGCAAGTTATGGGAGAACGCGTACACGGAGACGGGGTTCATCATGCCATTTAACGAGTGGGGCGAGTTGATCGGCCACATCACGATCGGAATCGAATTGGTGAACAATCTGTGGCGGAAAGTCCAAGCAGGGCCGGAGGCTGAGAGCTGGCCTGCTCTGAAGCCCGAGTCCGAGGACGCGCGGTTGCATTTGCTGCATCTCATCGCGGCCCATCATGGAGCGAAAGAGTTTGGGTCGCCTGTGGATCCGAAGACACCGGAGGCTTACGCGCTGCACCATATAGACAACCTGGATGCCAAGCTGGAGATGATCTTCTCGGGTTATGAGACGTCCCCGCTGATCGGCCCGCGGGTATACGAGCGGGCGCGTCCGCTGCCGGGCAACCTGGTGCAGCAGTTGGGGGTGATGGAGGGGCCTTCCGACGCGGAGAGCGTGAGCGCCAGCTAGTGGCTTTCCCACTTGCCGCCGGTGTAGTTGTAGAACCAGCGGGGACTCGAAGTGCCTTCCTCGTACCAGAGCCACGCCTTGTCGGAGAAGCGGTACACATCGGGATACGCCGTCATGCAAGTCCAGAGCCAGCCCATGTCGGTGGTGTAGATGAGGATATTGGAGGAGGTGGAGGATGGATCGATATACATCGGCCCGTGCTGCTGGTGGTAGATCCATCCCGGGGCGTTGTAGGCGTAGTAGCCGAAGACCGCCGAGTAATTCCACCCGCCGGAAAGAGGCACAGAGTCGGAGAAGATCGGGAATGCGCCGGATTGAAGAATGGCTCCCGAGTCGCCGAGGGCGATGAGTGAATTGGCTCCGGGGGCGACAGCGTAGAGCGAAGAAACAGCGCCCGAGGAGCGCGGGGACCATGCCAGGCCGCTCTGGGAGGTGAGAATGACACCAGAGGCTCCTGTGGCGGCAAATTGATTCGCGCCGAATACGACTCCGTAGAGAGAGGTTGTGACTCCTGACTGGGAAGCTGTCCAGAGGGCGCCCGTGGGCGAGGTCAGGATAACGCCAGAATCGCCGACCGCAGTAAATACGCTGCTGCCAAAAGCGACGGAGCGGAGTGTGGAGACAACTCCGGAAACTTCCGGCATCCAGGCGACAGCATTCTGTGAGACAAGCACCGTTCCTGAGTCTCCTACAGCGACGAACTGGCCGTTCCCATAAGAGATGCCATACAAAGCCCTCGATGACCCGGAGGCCCTGCTTACCCATGTGACCCCATCAACCGATGTCACAATCACACCGTTGCTCCCCGCCGCGACGAACTGGTTCGCGGCGAAAGTAATGCAGTGGAGGTCGGCCGTCGTACCCGAATTACGGCTGGTCCAGGTAAAGCCGTCGGGTGAGGTGAGAAGGGTTCCTGCCTGGCCAGCGGCGACAAACTGCCCATTTCCAAAGGCCGCGGAGTAAAGCGGGGCAACGGTTCCAGAGTTCCTGCAAGTCCAGCCCGCGCCATCCGGCGAAGTGAGGATGGTTCCGGCATCGCCCACCGCTACGACGAGGGTGCTGCTGGACGCTGCTCCATAGAGTTGGGCAAGAGCGCCAGCGTCCGCCGGTGTCCATGAAACTCCGTCTGGAGAGGTGAGGAGGGCGCCACAATCGCCGACAGCCACGAACGTGTTCCCGTTGCTGGCGATGCTGTAGAGGGCTGACGTGAGTCCTGAATTCTGCGCCGACCACGTAACACCGTCTGGCGAAGTCTGAATCGCGCCGAGAAGACCGACCGCGACGAACGCGCCCTTGGCGTTCGCGATGCCGTAGAGATCATCGAAAGTATTGGGTTTCTCGAAATTCCAGGTGACGCCATCCGGAGAGGCGAGAGCGGTGCCAATGACTCCCACAGCCACGAAACTTCCGCCCGAGGATGACACTGCCGTGAGGTCGTTGGTGGTTGGCGATGACACGCCAGTCCACGAGCTGCCGTTTGCCGAGGTAAGGATGGTTCCGGCGACGCCGACCGCGACAAATGCGCCGCTGCTATTGGCTGCAATGGCGGAAAGATCGGTGGCAGGACCCGGAAGAGCGCGACGTCCAGGTGATCCCATCCGGCGATGTGAGGATTGCGCCTGAGTCTCCGACTGCGACAAACTGGCCGCTTGCATAGGATACCGCATTTAATGAAGCCGCCACTCCGGCGGAGCGGGTTGTCCACGCAACGCCATCCGGGGATGAGAGGATGAGGCCCGCCTCGCCGACCGCCACGAATGCGGCACCGCCCCAGACGATCCCGTTGATGGGGCTCGAGGTGTGCGAATTTCTACTCGTCCATGAAACTCCGTTGGGAGAAGACACGATGCAGCCCGCGTCCCCCACGGCTACAAAGGTTGCGTTCCCGTAAGCGATGTCGAGAAGAGGATTTCCCTGCGGCATTGGATTGCGCCACGCCCAGGATTGCGCGAAGTCGGCAAAGGCGGAAGGAAGCTGGGTTAACAGCAGGACTGTGAAGAGCGCAGCGCGGGGGAAGCCTAGACGTGAGGCTGCCCTGCAAATGCTAGTACGTATGCTCATTATAGTTTTTATAAGCAGGGTACGTGCCGGAGTTCGACCGTTCGGATGGGAAAAGGAAGAGGGGGGATGCGGGAACTCCCTGCGGGGAAGGGGCGTCGGCGCTCAGGGATGCGCATGCTGGCGCGTTATTGGGGCCGCGTGTGTGTAAAGAGCCAGAGGGTTGCCCAAAAACAGACAGCCGTTGGGGAAGTCGTCGACTTGCCTAGGCGCATTTGCCTAGGTAGAGAAGGGGCTGGAGGCCCGTGGCACGGGCTCTGCTAATGGCACGAACTGTCTGATTGGTTTTGAAAAGGACAGTCTGGCTGGTGGGTGATTGAGCAATTTCGGGGGGAGTTGCTCGACGGGCCGGCCAGGCTGTCCTTGCAGACGCCTGAAGGGAGCAAGCACATGCAATCGAGGAGTTTTCTGATCGAGGTAACCATGAAAAATGCCGCGAGTTGTGATTCCCCGTTGGTGGCGGAACTGCTCGTGGACGTGCCGGACGAGAGTTTACAGGGCTTGGCGAGTCTGGAGGGTGAACAACGGGCGGCGGAAGAGGCCAATATAGTAAGCTCGATAGCCGGCCAAGTGATGGATCGTCACTATATGGCACAAGGGGCGGAGTATAGCTTTCGTCCGCGCTATGGGCTGCTCGGGAAGCCGCAATGGATCTCGCGATACAAGCGCCCAATCCCAGCGGCAGGCGGGTCTGTGGGATGGATCCTCAAGGAGACGAGCGAGGCGAGGATGAGCCTCTGGCTGCAGCAGCACAGCAGCATGAGTTGAGGGGCGCAAAAGTAGAAGGACGCGCCAGCCGAACATCGGGCGAAGCGCGAATGTAGGTGCAACCCTTTCGCGCAGGGGTAAGCTTGCGCATACCCGAACCGGAGACTGTCCATGCGCAACTATCCCTGCCTGAGAAGCGTTCGTTTGCCGCAATTGCTCGCGGGGATCCTGTGCAGCTTGGGGATAATGGCGCTGGCGCAGGCAGCGGCGCCCGCGCCGACCTTTAAGATCAGCGCCGCGTTTCCTTCACTTGCTCCGTTAAGCCAGCCGCTGTGTCTCGCGTCGCCCCCTGGAGACACGAAACGGCTGTTCATCTGCGAAAAGACCGGATTGCTGAAGGTGATCCCGGATGTGACGGCATCCAGTGTGTCGCCATCAGTGTTTTTGGATCTTCCGGCGCTGTTATCCTCGCGGTCGGAGGTTCTCAGCACGCAATCCGAGCAAGGGTTGCTGGGGATTGCTTTCCACCCGGCCTATTCAACCAACGGATATTTCTACATATTCTACGCTGTGCTGCCGAACGGGGGCAAGAGTCCGGCGGAGTGGCGCATCTCGCGTTTCAAGGCGCAGGCAACAAACCCGAATGCGGCAGACCCGGCTTCGGAGTTCGTGATCGTGACCCAGCAACATCCGGAAGGGAATCATAACGGGGGGGATGCACTTTGGCGCGGATGGATACTTGTACGCCTCGCTTGGGGACGGAGGACAGCAAAACGATTCGCTTGGGAACGCCCAGCATATAGACGGGGGATTTTTTTCAGGACTGATCAGGATCGACGTGGATAAGAAGGCGGGGAATCTCGCGCCGAATCCGGCTGCGCCAGAGCATGGCGCGGGTGTCATGCTTGATGGAACGGCGGCGCGGTATTCAGTGCCCGCGGACAACCCGTTTGTCGGAGCCACGACTTTCAATGGCGAAGCGGTTGCAAAGGCGAATCTTCGAACCGAGTTCTGGGCGGTCGGCATGCGGAACCCGTGGAGGTTTTCCATCGATCCCGGCACAGGAGAACTTTGGTGCGGGAACGTGGGACAGGATACCTATGAAGGGGTGTATCTGCTCACGAGCGGCGCAAACGGAGGATGGTCATTTTATGAACAGAATCATCCCGGGCCGCGCACTCCGCCTGCGGGATTCACTTACAACCACCCAATCGTTGAATATGCCCACGGGAGCAAAAAGAACCAGGGCGATTGCGTGGTCGGTGGAGTGGTTTACCGGGGGACGCGTTTTGCGGGGCTGCCAGGGACATACATTTACGGCGATTACGCGGTGGGGAATATCTGGACGCTCACGCGGAGTGGCACGTCGGCTCCTGTAAGCACGATGATCGGGAGCGATCCCGGTGTTTCGGCGTTTGGAATCGATCCGTCGAACGGTGATGTGCTAATGACGAACTACAATACAGGCGCGATCGATCGGATCGTGATTCTTTCCTCGCCTGATATCATCTCCGACGCGGTGCCGGTGGGCGGCGGATGGAATGAATCGGGGGTGATGGGATATTTCTATGGAGTTCCTCCCGGTTGGATTTACCATCAAGACCAGGGGTGGCTGTACATCCCGACTGGTTCCACGGCTTCGAGCATCTGGATGGATAGCCAGGATATGGGATGGTTGTGGACGAGCATGACGGCTTACTCTTTTATGTACCGGAGCGCGGATGGCGCGTGGCTCTGGTATGAGAAAGATACCAAGGATCCCAAGTGGTTCTATAATCTGACAGCGGCGAAGTGGGAGGGGCATTAGAGGGGGTTTGTCAGGATTTTGACGCTTCAGGGGAACGGGCGGCGAAACGTAAAGGCGCGGATCACACTGGCAGCGGCTTCGCTCGCTGAAACGTGAACGTAACATTGGGAGCGAGGAATAGATTTGCCAAAGGGGGAGGGTTTGAATTTTCTCGCTCCTTGCGATGGCCGAACGTGTAAGCCGACGAGATATCATACGAAAGCGGAGGACGCTGAAGCGAACTCTGACCCGCGTGTGCATAGCAGTGGCGGTGATCGCGCCGCCAGCGTGCTGGGTGCTGCCGCGAGTGTATTCACAGTGGCACCAGCGTCACGCGGTGGAAGACGCGCGCGCTTCGATGGCACATGGAGATTACAAGGCGGCTGCCGAGACATTGCATCATGTGCTGGCAGTACATCCGTCCAACTACGAAGCGGCCGTCGCGTTTGGGGAACTCGCGGACAAGATCGGAACCCCGGAGGCTGTGCCGCTGTGGCGGCACGTGAATGAGCTGCGACCGAACGAGTACGCCAATGCCTATTCGTGGGCCTCGGCCGCTCTGAAGTTTACCGATGTGGGCGCGGCGTCTGAAGCAGCGTCGGTGATGGGTAAACTAAATCGCAACGACGCGCGTTACCATGAGGTAGTCGGGCGGCTGGCTGCAATGACGAGGCATCCGGACAGGGCGATGACGGAATTCGCGGAGGCGTTGCGGCTGGATCCCGGGAACACGCAGCGGCAGTTTGACTATGCGGCAATGGAAATCGCGTCCCGGGACGAGAGCGCGCACGCCAAAGGAAAGAGCGAGCTTGAGCGGCTTGGGGAATTGCCTGGGCTGCGGCTGCCAGCCGCGCGAGTGCTTTCGGTGGAGGCAGTGGCGCGAGGCAACCGCGATGCCGCGCTGAAGCTGAGCGAGGAACGGGCGCATGATCCTGAGGCGACCATCCAGGACAAGATCTTCTATTTAAATACGCTGAAGACGGTGAACGACCGTCGATTCACTGGCTACCTAGAGGAGGCTGAAAAATTCGGCGAAGGGGAGAGGGGCGGAAGCGGCGGAGTTGATGGCCTGGATGAACGGGAAAGGGCTCGCGATGGTTGCGGGGGAGTGGGGCGAAGACCTGGAACCCGCAATAAAAAACGGCTCTCCAGCCGGGCCAGAGCTCGCGGTGGCATACACCCTTGCGCTGGACTGGAAAAAGTTAAAGACGCTGGCAAAGGCCGGAGCTTGGGGAAGCTCGGAATTCATGCGCCATGCCTTCCTGGCGCGCGCGGAACGCGAAACAGGAGCGCCGGAAGAAGGGGTCACGGAGTGGAGCGCGGCCATCCAACTCGCGGAGCAAGCTCCCGCAAGGCTGGCGGTGTTGGAGAAACTCGCGACGTCATGGGGCTGGCGTCCTGAAACGGAGGATCTGCTGTGGTTGATCGCGGGAAGCGCTGAGAATCCGAGGGACGCGCTATCGGCGCTCTCCGAGCGCTACGCCGCGCGCGGCGATACGCATCAGCTTTACCGGGTGTGGACGAGGGTGCTGGAGATCGATCCGAATGACGAGACGGCAAAGAATAATTGGGCGTCGTTGTCGCTGCTGCTGGGCCTGGATACGGGTCGCGCGACGCAAATTGCCAGCGAGCTGAATGAGAGGAATCCGACAGAGCCTCATTTTGCGGCCACTTACGCCCTGGCGATGTATCTGCAAGGGAGGACTGCTGATGGGCTGGCCACCATGCGGCGGCTCACAGATGAACAACTGAAGGCACCCGGCGCGGCGGCTTATTATGGAATCCTGCTCGCGGCGGAGGGCGGGAATGACGCGGCAAAGTTTATAAAGCTTGGGAAGACAGGCGCGCTGCTTCCGGAAGAACAAAAGCTGCTGGAAGACGCGAGTGAGCCATCACAAGGAGATACGACGGCGATGCAGACAACGAACTTTCTGTTTCATAGACCGCCGCTGTGCGATCGCCGAAGCATGACAGAAGAGGCGGCGCCACACGCTTTTACGGACAGGCCGTTCCAACAGGAGCTGCCGGCTCTGGTGAACCTGTTCAGAGCGAGAAGTCCCGCTCCGAAGAAGCGCGAGAAGTAAGATGGGCGGCAGCCAGGCCGAGTTCAATTTTGAGGGGGAAGGTGAGGAGAACGAAAGGGGTGACGCAGTGGCAAAATGGCGCGAGGAGAGGCTGGCGCGCCTGAGAGAGTGGGCCTATCGGGTTGGGTTGCCAATCGAAACGCGGGTTGAGGTCAGGCTGCTGTGCGGCCAGACTTTCCGAGGCCTCTTACTCCCATACGAGCCGGACCTGTTTGGCAAGAGTCGGAAGGACAAGGATTTTGTGCTGATTGTAGATGGAGTTCCGTTCCGAATGGCGGAGATCGATTCGTGCGCGCGCTGTGATTAGCAGGGAAGAGGCAAGGAGCATTTTCGAGCAACGCATACCATAGCGCTAAGGAGACGCGTCCATGAGGCGAGACGCAGCAAGTCGAAGTCGCTGTCCGACGTCGTTGCATTCTTCCTGCTCCTCGAACCGGGGTTGTCTTCGCGCGGGGATGCGGATAGAAATGTTTGCGTATGGCTGACAGCTTCGAGAGCTTCGTCGATGAGAATTACCAGGGGGCGTATCGCTTTGCTCTAAGCTTATGCCGGGATCATCATGAGGCGTGTGACCTGACGCAGCAGGCGTTCTACATCGCGCAGACGCGATCTCATCAGTTAAGGGACGCGGGAAAGCGGAAGCAGTGGCTGTTTACGATCTTGCACCGTGAATTTTTACGCACCGTGCGGAGGGAAACGACCCGGCACGCGCATGACGTGGAATTAAACGCCTCGGAAACGACTCAAATATCCGAGGATCATGCGGCTAACATGGACGCGAAGACATTACTTACGATCTTGCAGAGCATGGAGGAGCATTTTCGGGTGCCAATCACGCTCTTCTATATCGAACAAATTTCCTACAAAGAGATATCGCAAATTTTGAATGTCCCAATAGGGACGGTGATGTCGCGTCTTTCGCGAGGGAAGCAGGTGTTGAGGCAACTCCTGACGGCGGCCAGCGAGGCGGATGACGAGAAGGTAATCCCAATTATCGAGCCAAAAAGCGGAGGGCACGGTGGATAAAGCTCGAGCGCGATTTCTACTGGAGTGCTATCGGCCCGCGGGTGGGGACGAGGGTGACCCGATCTTCGCGGAGGCCTTGCGAATGGCCAAGGCTGATCCGGAGCTTGCGGCGTGGTTTGAGAAGAGTCGAGGGTTTGACGCGGCGATGGGCAAATCACTGCGATCCCTGCCAGTCGCGAGCGGGTTGAGGGAAGACATCTTGCTTAACGCGCGGGTTCCGCGCGAGACGGCTCGGAGGCCCGGGCTCCTTTTCAGGATGTTCTGGGAACTCATCAGGCTGCCCATGGGCGCGGTGGCGGCGGTTCTGGCAGCGGTCTTCTTGATAGGGTGGCTTGCGCGGGCGCCACAGGCGGGGGAGAAGGGTCTGGCCATCGAGGCGATCCGGTATAGCAAAAGCATGCCGTCTCTGCAGTTTGTGTGCTTTGACTCAAAGGCTGTCGGAGAGTGGATCAACTCACAGCCTAACGCGCGTGAGATCGGCTTCACAATGAACAAGGCGATGCCGTCGATGTCGTTGATCGGCTCAAGCTCAATCTCCTGGAATGGGAAGCCGGTGATGATGATGTGCCTGCAGAACGGACACGAGATGGCGATGCTGTATGTGGTGAGAGGTTCAGACTTCCAAGTCAAGGATTGCCCCGGATGCACGATGCGCAAGGATGGCTGGGTTTCAAAGTTGAGATCTTCCGGGGAGAAGACATTCGTTCTAACGACAACCGCTTCGGCGGACGCGTTTGAGATGCCTTTCTGATCTGACGGGGGAGAGGGAGGGCGCGAAGAGCGGGAGATTTACCGCCGCTTTGTCAGAGCCAGGCTGTAGGCTTGAAGGAGGCGGGCCCGGTAGTGGTCCCAGGTGAAGTTATCGATGATGCGCTGTCTGGCGGCGAGGCCCATGTCGCGCATGAGGGAGGGGTTCTGGTAGAGATGCTGAATGGCGCTGGCAAGAGCGACCGGATTGTCGCAGGGAACGACGAGGCCGTTGAGGCCATCGATGACTACATCGCCGGATTCGCGAGTGGAGATTTGGGGAAGGCCGCAGGCTGCGGCTTCGTAAGTGACTTTGGCGCTGCCTTCACAGGTGGAAGGAAAGATGTGGAGGCTGGCGCCCCGGAGGTAGTCCTGGGTGTTTTTGGTGAAGCCAGCGAGGATGAGGGTGGGGCTGGGGAATCTTTCGAGGAAGGGCTTGATCTCGTCGTGGACGGAGCCGACGAGGACGAGTTCGGCGTTCTTGAGGTTCAGCTTGTGCCAGACTTCAAGAAGGGTGTGGACGCCTTTCCGTTTGATGAGAGCTCCCAAAAATACGGCTCTGAATTTGGCGGGTGGGGTGCCTGGCGTAAAACGGTCGGGGTCAACGCCGCGGGGAAGATCAAACAATTTCGATTCGGGCACCCCGGCGGCCAGGAACGTTTCTTTCGCGCGCTGGGAGAGGACAAGAAGAAGATCGGCCAGATCATATTCTTCCATCACCTGCTGGCGGCTGACGAGCATCGAGTTTAGGAAGCGCTGGGGTATGCGGGCTTCCTCATCACGAGCTCTCTCGCTCATGGTGCGGGCCGGCTTCTGTTTGCCTTTGTTGCGGTGCCAGGTGGGGATTTCGACAAGAGTGGGGATGCCGAGGCGCTTGGCCTGCCGCAAAGTTCTGAGGCATTCGCCGGACCAGGTGTGAAAAAGATCGTAGCGTCCGGAGGCAACCTGGACCGCAGTGACGCGGTCTAGGAAGTGTTTTTTGGCGCCGTAGAAGTAACGGCGGCGCACCAGCGAGAGGAGCAGCCTGCCCGGGTGAGCGCGAAGGCTCAGGATGAGGGAAGCCGGGATCTCGGTCTGTCGATTTGCATAGGCGACGGCGCGTCCAAGGATGCCGGCCCTGTGCAACCCGCGCAGCGCCTCAAAGCAATCGGTGTCGAGGCCGGTGCCCCCGATTCGAGCGGAGATGCTGTAAAGAACGCGCCTGGGAAGCGGCGCGGGCGGCTGTGCTGTGAGAGAAGCTGACTGCATTCAGGAAGAGCGGGACTATCTTTTGGCGCGGAAAGGATGAGATTGGTTGATGGGCTGGCCCCTTGGAGGAGGGGCTGATTTTAGGCATGGTGGCACGGTTGCTGCCTTCATTGCAAAGGGCAACGCGGAGTTTTTTGGACAATATGAGCACGCAGACTTCTGAGGGAATAGCCGCTTTCGGGTTGATGTTTGACAGCAATCCGCTGCCGATGTGGGTGTACGATACCCGCACACTGGAGTTCCTTGCTGTGAATGACGCCGCCTTGAACCACTACGGGTATGGGCGGGATGAGTTCCTGGGTTTGAAAGCGCATGATTTACTGCCTGGGGAAGAGGCTGGCAGCCTGCTGTCGCAGTGGGGGCGTGGGGTGGAACAGAGCGAGTTAAACCAGACGGCGACGTGGAAGCACCGCAAGAAGGATGGCACGATCATAGATGTGGAGCTGATCTGGAGCAGGATCACGTTTCTGGAACGGAGGGCGATGCTGGTGATGTCGCTGGACGCGACAGAGCGCAAGATGGCGGAGAGGAGGATACGGGATCAGGCAAGCCTGCTGAACATGGCGCATGACGCGATCATAGGGACGGATTTAAACGGGTGCGTAGAGTTCTGGAACACCGGGGCAGAGACACTGTACGGCTGGGCTTCCGCCGACGCGGTGAGCCGTCCGCTGCCGGAATTGGTGAAACAGGAGCCATCGGTCTTCGAAGGAGCGCGGGATGAGTTGCTAAAGGCTGGAGAATGGAAGGGCGAATCCAGGCACCGTTCGAACAGCGGAAAAGACATCTCGGTAAGCAGCCGGTGGACGCTGGTGACGGGAGAAGATGGGAAGCCGAAGTCCATCCTGGTGATCAGCACGGACATCACGGAAAAGAAGAGCCTTGAAGCCCAATTTTTAAGGTCGCAACGCCTGGAGAGCATTGGAACGCTCGCGAGCGGGATCGCGCATGATCTGAATAATATCCTGGCGCCGATCCTGATGTCGGTGGGACTGCTGCGGCAGAACCTTGACGATGACGAGAGCAAGACGCTGTTAAGCACGATCGAGATCAGCGCGGAGCGCGGAGCGGACATCGTGAAGCAGGTCCTGACATTCGCGCGGGGAGCCGAAGGGGATCGCATATTGATTCAGCCGCGGCATCTGGTGAATGAACTTGCCAAAATGATGAGCCAAACGTTCCCGCGCAACATCAGCGTGCGGACGCAAATATCGAAGAATCTGGCGGTGCTGTCTGGAGACGCGACGCAACTGCACCAGGTGCTGCTCAACCTGTGCGTAAACGCGCGAGACGCGATGCCGGATGGGGGAAACCTGATCATAGGCGCGGAAACGAAGATGCTGGATGAGCAAGGGGTGGGGATTCACCCAGACGCAAGGCCCGGACGCTATGTCGCGCTACGAGTCACCGACTCGGGCATGGGCATTCCACGAGACGTGATTGACAAGATATTCGACCCATTTTTCACTACGAAAGAGCAAGGGAAGGGAACGGGGCTCGGGCTGTCCACGGTGATTGGAATTGTGCGAAGCCACGCGGGGTTCGTGAATGTGGAAAGCGAGCCCGGGAAGGGGACGACATTCCGTATCTATTTACCCGCGTCGGACCAGAGCGCGGAGGAAACGCGCGAGGAGGCGGCGCCCGCGCCGCGCGGGCAGGGCGAACTGATCCTCGTGGTGGATGATGAGCCGGCGATCCGGAATTCGGCGATCAAGACATTAGAGGCTCATGGATATCGGGCGTACACGGCGGAAGATGGGACTGACGCGCTGGCGCTATACTTCCAGCGGCGGCAGGAGATAAACCTGGTGCTCACTGATATTGAGATGGATCTCATGGATGGAATCGCGCTTGTGAAGGCGCTGAAGAAAGTAGAACCCGGGGTGAAGGTGATTGTTTCCAGCGGGGAGAGTAATAATAACAAGAAGCCGATCTTGCAGGATCTCGGGGTGACGAGCTTTTTGGACAAGCCCTACTCGGCGAGGGATTTGCTTTCCGCGGTGCATCTGGCGCTTTGCGCGAAAAGCGGACCGTTGGTTGGCAGTCCGGTGGCAGTGGGGAGCTGAAGGCGCGTTTAGAGGGGACGACGCCTCAGCGAGGATTCCCTACCTGGTTTGGTCTGCATAGGGCTGGATCCATGCTTCGAGGATGTTGGCGGGAGCGGGGCCCGGGTCGAAGAGCACGGAAGTGGCGGTTGCGTCCCCGAGAGAAAGGGTCACGACGTGACCGAGGAAACACCAACGAGGAGCGGAAGGCGTATGCGATTCGGTTGCGCCGGAACTGATAAGGGGGCGCAGAGTGGCGGGATCAGAGGCGACAAGGAGATTAAGGGAGTGGTAGCGCGCACCGGGTTTTAAATGGAAGAGGAGGGACTGTTTGTCGGCCTGCCAGGGCTTCCAGAGATGATTTGAACCGATCTGCTGGCCGTTGATGGTGTTGATGGAGGAGACGAAGGCGTTTCTGGGAACCGCGAAGTTGACAGTAATGTCCCGGATCTTGCCCGGCGCGGTGGCATGTAGGGCCAAGGCGGAGAAAGAGCCCCCCGCGAATTCACGTGGATAACCCTTCCAATCCGCCTCGACAACAGGCATCTCCCCTTTCGCAAAGAGCTCCGGGATGGTGATTTTTTGAGGGCTGCAGTAGAGGCGGTAATGATCCTGGTCGATGTAGTAGGTGAGGCCGTCGGCATTGTGAGAAAAGTCAATGAGGGATCGCGGCGGGAACATCGTCTGAACGAAATCGGTGGCGGCGGCCCAGTCCTCGTAAGGGGTGAAGTGGAAATCGCGGATGCCAATCCACGCGCAGGCCGTCGCGCACAGGCAAAGCGCCGCGGCGACAAACCGCGCCCGCGGTAATCGTAAAAGGGGAGCCATGCAGAGCACGGAAGAAAAGGCGAGGGGAAGCGTGATGAAGCATGTTGTCCGCACGGGCGGCGTGGTCATGAAGAGGCAGAGAATCAGGAAGATGAAAACGGAGGCGACGAGCGAGCGGGCCGCCCCGCGTTGCGCGGGAGAATCGAATCGCGCGGCGAATGGGAGGATGGCAACAGCGAGAATGACAAGAAGGATTGCCCAATCCGGGAAAGGAGAGACGAAGGAGCGGAAGGTGTCAGCCACCGCTGAGATCGAGCCGTAAAATTGACCGTATCGCTGGCTATAGGTGGTGGTGGCGATGAAGAGCTGCCGCGCGACGGGAGCGTATAGGACAGCGGTGATGAGCGCGGAGAGAACGGCGATGAGGAAGGCGCGAAGATCGCGCTTTTGGACGCACAAGAAGAGGAGAAGGGGAGCGGCGAAAAGAGCGAAAAGGGGAATGGTGTAGATGCCAGCAACGGCGGATGCGGAGAGAAGCCAGTAAGAGCGGCGGCCCGTCTGCTCCAGGTAGCGGAGCGCGAAGACACACATGAAGAATGCCAGCATGCAGAGCAAGCCGTAGCCGCGAGCCTGCAGACTGAGTTCGATGAGACCTCCGTTCATGCCCCAAACACAAAACAGGACAGCTCCTTCAACCAGGCGCCGCCTGGCCACAAAGAACCAAAGGATGCCGCCACCTGTGATGCACGCGAATAGGTACGAGAGAACGCGAGCGCGGAGAGGGTTGATGAGGGCACTGCCCGGCAGCAGAGAATTGAGGAGGCTGAAAAGGATGTGATTGCGAGGGATGGAGTAATCGGTGATGACAGCGAGTGGGCCGCGGGCGATGAAGTATTTGATGGCTCCGAGTTCATCGGTCCACATGGAGCTGCGCGCCATTGCGCTGAAGTAGAGCGCGAGAAAGACCGTGGTTGAAGCGATGAGGCAGAGCGGCGCCAGGAACTCCAGTGAGGAGCGTCGGCCGCGAGCGGGGGACGGACGTGGACTTCCGGGCGCGTCCACCGCAATTCAACCCAGCGCTATTTTCAGCAAATCCACCACCTGATCGAGTTCGGCAGTGGTGTTGTAAAAGTGAGGACTCAGCCGGATGAACTCGGCGCCCCCGCTGTCGAACCGGAGCGACGCTGACACGCCGTTCTTTTCGAGTGTCCGGAACAGAGAGGACATCGACTCTCGGGGGTGAGAAAACGTAACAATGCCGGAGCCGTTCGTGGCGCCCTGCGGTGAGAGTATTTGAAAACCGAGGGAGCCAAGGTTTTCGACGAGGCGCGTTTGCAGATCAACGATGCGGGCGGCGACGGCGTCGGGACCGGCATCCATCAACATGCTGATAGCGGCATGCATTCCATATATGCCAGCGACGTTGAGGGCGCCCGGCTCGTAACGGCGGGCGGTCTTTACAAACTCGACTTTGTCCTGGGTAATGAAGTTCGGGGACTCGATATTCCAGGCTCCGAGAAGAGTAGGGCGGAGCAGATCGAAGCGTTCCTTCTTAACATAGACGATGCCAATGGCGAGAGGACCCAGCATCCATTTATGGGCGTCCGCGCTGAGGAAATCCACATGCTTCACCGAGACAGGAAACGCTCCAAGAGTTTGAATCGCATCCAGGGAAAAGAGGACGCCTTTCTCGCCTAAAAGCGAACCGATTGCGTCTATGTCGATGCGGAAACCGGTGAGGAAATTACAGGAGGCCAGCGCGACCAGCCTTGTGCGGGGTGACAGCGCGTCAGAAACGAGCTCGGGTGTAATCTCGCCGGGGTTGCGCGGCGCGAGATACTTCACTGTGACTCCGCGGCGGCGGAGATCAATCCACGGATAGACATTGGCCGGATAGTCGCCGAGGTAACAGAGAATCTCGTCTCCCTGGCGCCAGGGGATCCCGTTCGCGAAGAGACTGAGGCCGAGAGAAGTGGGACCGAGAAGAGCGATCTCATCCGCATGGCCGTGTATGAACTCCGCCGCGAGTTTACGGCAATCGGCAATTGCCCTGAGGACGTCCTCAAATTCCTGAGGGTTCTCGCAGGAAACCTGGATGTAATCGGTCATCGCCCGCGCAACCGGAAGAGGGAGCGCGGTGACGGCGGCGTGGCTGAGGAATATCTTGCGAGCGCAGACGGGAAACATCTCCCTCCGTCTGGATTCATCCAGGACGTTTGCCTGGATGAAGGATGGAGCTTCGCCGGTTACCATCACTTCTTACCGGCTTCCTCGCCTTCCTCGATCAATTTCCAGAAAGCGCCCGTCTTGCCGAGTTGATCATCCTCCGCCATGGGAAGTTTTGTACGGAAGAGGAAATCGCGGATGGTATTTTTATGCAGGACGCGGTGGACGATGATCCCGTCCGCGCTGCGCTCGAAATAAATGCGGTAGTCTTTCGCGCGATAGCGGTAAAGGGTTTTGCCTTCGCGCTCAATTTTGCCGAAGCGGTCGGAGTTGAGGGAATCGTCATCGGGCATGACCTGAAACTCGGCAAGCAGGTCGAGTTGCAGATCCTTGGGGAGGCGAGCCATCTCGGCGGCGCTTAGTTCATTGAAGACGATTTGAAACATTCGCTGAGGTTCCTCTTATAAGAGAGGTACCAGCATGTAAATGAATTCGTGCTGGGGGACGGGGTGGGTTGTGGCTGTATGATCTGGCGAGCCGCCTACCTGGGCTTCGCCGCGTTGCGCAGGTGGATTCGCTCGGCGCGCCTGCCGATGCCTGTGAAGATTTCCCATGGGATTGTGCCCGCTTTCCCGGCGAGTTCCGCGACGGTGATCTCCTCCGCGCCTTGCTGTCCCAGGAGGACGGCCTCTTCACCGGCGGTGACATCGGGGAGAGATGTGAGATCCACCATGATCTGGTCCATGGTGACACGGCCAAGGACGGGACAACGCCGGCCCCGGATGAGAACGTCCGCGCCTTTGTTCGAGAGGTGGCGCTGGTAGCCATCGGCGTAGCCGACCGCGAGCGTGCCGACCAAGGCGCGTCCGGTGGTGATGAAGGTCCTGCCATAGCTGACGCCGCGCCCCGCTTCCATGGGCCGGACGAGGGTGACTCTCGTCTTCAATGAGAGAACGGGGCGAAGATGGAGTTGAAACTCCGGGACAGGCGAGGCTCCATACAGCATGAGTCCCGCGCGAACCAGGCTGGCAGCCTTTTGAGGAAACAGGATGATGCCGGCGCTGTTCAGGGTGTGTACCAGGGGAGCAACAATCCCGGCAGAATGGAGACTTTGGACGAGATTCTCGAAGCGGGCCAACTGCTCCTTTGTGAAAGTCTCGTCCTCATCTGCTACTGGGAGGTGACTGCCAATGCCTGCGAGTTCAACGCCGGGAAGACGGGAAATCTGAAGGGCCGTCTCGAGGGCGTCCTCCTGCCAGGCTCCTATGCGGCCCATGCCAGTATCGACGGCCAGGTGGAGCTGTATCCTGCCCTGCGAGGTTACCCGGGAGTAGGCGAGCGCTTCCTCGAAAGAAGAGACGGGCGCGATGCAGGAGGAACGGACAATCTCTTCGCGTTCATGGGACAGGGCAGGCCCCAGGAGAAAGATGGCGGCATCCGGAAGGGCAGAGCGGAGAAGACGCGCCTCGGCGATATTGGCGACGCCAAACATGGCGGCGTCAGATTGAAGCGTGGCGGCGACCTCCACCATCCCGTGGCCGTAGGCGTCGGCCTTTACGACTGCCATGACGCGCGGGGCGGGGCCGATGTGCCGGCGCACGACAGCGGCATTGTGGCGCAGGGCGTCATGGTCAATCTCGGCCCAGAACCGATGAAGCTCCTCCGCGGGCCGTGACGATGGGAGATTCACCTCAGCGAGAGAACTGTCCCAAGCGGCGTTGCTGGCGGAAGGCCGCGGGCCTCAAGGGAGAAGGGTGGTTTGTTCCTCAGCCAGCGCCCTAAGATTCTGAAGGCTGGCATCAAAATTCCCACCAATGCGGAACTTCATGAATAGATCGTAGTAGCGGGAATACGGATTTCGGGCGGCGCGCCAGGCGCAAAACCAGGTGACGCGGGTCATCTCGCCAAAGGGTTCCAGACTAATGATTCCGTCGACCTGGTGTTTCCCATAGCCGAGATCGAGGTGATACGCGACCTGCTCGCCGGGGACACTCTGGACTATGCGCATTACGCCGTGCATGCGACCGGCCCGCCATTGCCTGGTGGCGCCCACTCCGGAAGAGACACCTTCATAGGAGACGGAGACATGGGGCTGGCGAGACCACTCGGTCCATTGCTCCCAGTTGCGCAGATCGTTGAGGAGAGGGAAGATATCGGAACATCCGGCGCGGATGAGGACGCGCCGCGCCACTCTGAACTTGCGAGGCAGGAAGAAAGGGGCGAGAAGGGCCCCCGCGGCAAGGGCCAAGGGCAGAAAACCTCGGTTTACGGTGGGGACGGGCTTGCTTTCCATAATCTGATAGCGAATTCGGCGCGGAGGCTCTGACAGGCTTTAAATATCGACAGAGGAAGGGTATGATAACAAGCTGAACATGATCCGGCCCGTATGAAAAAAGCGCTAATTCTTCCCTTGCTCGCCATCTGGCTCAACGCGGCAGCTTCCGGCCAGGACGCCGCGCCGACGCCAGGCGCAACGCCGGTTGTGAGAAAAAGAGACACGCTCGCGCATCGGTTGTTCGGAGGGAAGGCGCAACCTTCTCCCACTGCGGCAGTGACGCCCGCGCCCTCTGCCACCCCATCGCGCTCGAAAAGGAGCCGGAAGCACAAACACGTAACAGGAGCGGCTGTGTCTCCCTCGCCAAGCCCGGAAGTCACGCCTGAGCCGTCTCCCACGCCTAAAGCAAAGGGGAAGGGGCATGCGAAGCCGGAGCCCACGGTGACTCCCTCCGCGTCTCCGGCGGGTCAGGAAACACCGGCGGCGACGCCAAAGCCGAAATCGCGGAGCTGGCGCCGCCATCATCCACATGCCGCCCCCAGTCCGGCGCCAGGAGAGAGCCCAGCGGCAAAAAGCTAGTGAAAAGACGCAGGGGGACGGGGTGGCGCATTCACCGCTGAACGAGCAAAATCCTTTCGTGCCGGCGCCCTCGGAGAGTCCGAAGCAGGAAGTTTCCCTCGCGGATCAGGATGCCAAAGAGCGAGCGCAGTACAATGACATCAAGACAAAGGCGATGGGAGACCAGAAAATCCAGGCGATGAGGGATAAGGCAGACGCGGCTGAGACAGTGGAAGACCAGCGAAAGGCGTCCAGGGCGTACTACAAAGCGCTATACGGAAAGATGCGCGAGTTGGACGGAAATTTAAAGGGGCGCATCGACCGGATGGAAGCGATGACGTTAAAGCGGCTGGAAGCGCCGGGGCAGTAAAGGAAAACGGCGTCGTCACAGACGGCGGCGGGACATATCTCAGTTTCTCGACTGGCCCCGGGGGTGAAACTTATGATGAACGGCCTTGAGCCTGTTCTGATCCACATGGGTATAGATTTGGGTGGTGGAAATGTCGGCGTGGCCAAGCATTTCCTGGATGACCCGAAGGTCCGCGCCATTTGAAAGAAGGTGGGTGGCAAAGGAGTGACGGAGGAGGTGGGGATGAACGTCCAGGCTCGCGAGGCGGGCGATCTTGCGGACGATCTGCCAAACGCGAACGGTGGTAAGTTTGCCGCCGCGAATGGACAGAAACAGGTGGCTGGTTGTGCGAGGACGCACAAGGCCGGGACGTTCTTTCTCGAGGTAGGCGTTGATGGCGTCGCATGCTTTGCGACCAACGGGAACGATGCGCGTCTTATTGCCCTTCCCTGTGACGCGGATGACCCGGTCATCGAGGTTGAGGTTCTCCATGCGCGCATTGGTGAGTTCTGAGATTCGGAGACCGCTTGCGTATAGAAGTTCGAGGATCGCCCGGTTGCGGAAGCCGAGCTGGTGGTTTGTGACCGCCGCGGCGAGGAGGGCTTCGACCTGGATTTCATTCAGCGTCCGCGGCAGGTAGCGCTCGATGCGAGGCAGGGGGAGGATTTCAGCGGGACTGGTCTCGATCTTTTGACGCGCCAACAGAAAGCGGAAGAAAATCTTAAGAGCAATGACGATCAGCTTGATCGAGGCGGCAGCCAGGCCGCTCTTTTTGCAATCCGCAAGGTAGTCCCCGATGGTTTCCAGGGTGACGGCGCGAGGTTCGACGATCTGCCGGGCCCGCGAAAGCCAATCGGCAAAATTTTCAAGAGAGCGCCGTGTGGAAAGCTGATAACTGTCCGAGAGCCCACGCTCGGTCGCGAGGAAGAGAATGAATTCCTCAATTTCTTCGCGCACGGCTGACGCGGTTCTCTTCCCGCGGGAAGACTCCGACCCTACTTCATGAGCAGGACGGACCTGCTGCGCTTGATCTCGCGGGTGATACGGCGATGAAGGTGGGCGGGCATGCCGGTGACGCGACGGGGCAGGATCTTGCCGCTCTCAGTGACGAACTTTTTCAGAAGGTCAGGATTTTTGTAATCGATCGCCTCCAGAGAGATGTCGATCCTCCTGCGAGGCATGATGCGGTTGGCACGGCGAAAGGCGGAGCGGCGTTTGGCTGTTTTCGGTTCCATGGCTACTTGATTTCGCGGTGAAGGGTATGACGCCGCATGTGTGGGTTATACTTTTTCTTCTCGAGCCGGTTCGGCGTGTTGGGGCTCTTCTTGTTGCGCGTGGTGATATAGCGCGAGACGGGGACTCCAGCGGCTTTGGCTTCCGTGCATTCCAGTGTAACATTTTCTCTGGCCATGATATTTATTCCTTGGTGTCTGGAGGCGTTTCTTCCTCTTCGGTATCGCCCCCTTCATCGTCTGTCAATCCAAAGAGCGACGTGACAGGCTGGCGCGTGCGGGTCATTTTCCGCTGTTTTTCGATCTGGGACTGGCACTCGACGGTGAGGCGGGCAAACGGGATAGCTTCGAGGCGGGCATGAGGGATGGGTTTGCCTGACATCTCGCAAACGCCGTAGGTGCCGAGGTCAACCCGCTTCAGCGCTTCATCGATCTCGTAAAGCGCGTCCTGCTCCTGGGAAAGAAGGCTGAGAGCGAAGTCGCGGTCATAGGCATCGCTGCCGGCATCGGCCTGGTGCATGCCGAAGGCGGAGGCTTCGCTGCCCTCAGCGCGAGAGCGGAGGTTATCCTTCGCCACGCCCATCATGGAGTCGAGCATCCCGTCGCGCAACTGGAGGAGGCGTTCCTGCTGTTTCTTGAGGAAGGGGGTGAGGGCAGAGTCGTCGTGCTTCTTGTGAGCGAGAATGGCCGTGCTGTCGTGGTTGCCCTCCTCGATTTTAAAGGGAGGAGGCACGCCGTTAGCCTTTGCTCGGGGCGCGGGGCTGACATTAATGTCGTTGGCGGCGGCTGCCTTATCTTTTTTTGGCTTGGTCATATACTAAAGGGGGAGAGCACTTCGAATTCCACGGAAGCATGAAAAAATGGAGGGCGCTATTTAGACGCGTTTGAGGCCACGCGCAAGGGAAAACGATCATTTAAACGCAGAGGCAGGGAATTTGACGTAGAGACGCAGGGAAGGCGCGCTGCAACGAGCCTTGCAGCACTTTCAGTCAAACTCAGGCCGCGTAGAAGATCTCGAGAGCGCGTTGCGTAGTTCGGTGGGGCTTGCAAACGTCACTTTCAGTCCGTCCATGATCTTTTCGTATGCCGGGGAATTCAATGGGGAGACGACGTAGTTATTCCCCTTAGGATATTGTTCGCGGAACCCCTTGAGGCCGCGCGTCTCAAAGGCAGCGGGACGCCATTTGCATTCAATGGCATCCACAGAATCACGGCCGCGCGGGGCTACGAAGTCCACCTCGCGCTGTTGTTTGTCGCGCCAGAAATATATAGCTGGCAGGGCGGCGGCGATCATCGCATCGAGCACAAGGTGCTCCCACAGCACTCCGCAGTCCTCGGCGCGCAATTGATCCCATCCACGGGTGTGGCACACCATGCCGGTGTCGAATCCGAACACCTTCGGTTGCGCGGTGATCTCACGACGTCCCCCAGCGGAAAACGGTCTTACCAAATGAATGACATGCGTGATCTGATATACTTCCAGCCAGTTGGTGACGGTGGGCCTGCTGATCTGACTCTCCGCCGCCAGCTTTGTCACATCCAGCATTCCTCCGCTTTGCCGCATCAGGATTTCCAGAACCCGCAGAAATCCCGAGCGCTTCTCCAATCGAAAGAGTTCCTGCACGTCCCGCGCGAAGTAGGAATCCACCCACTCCGCGTAAAACTCAGGCTCGTGCCTTTGCGCAAGCAGGGCCGGAGGCAGCCCCCCACGCAACAGACGATCCCGCAAATCGGTGACACCAAAGGCCGGCAACTCCTCGTGCAACACGGGGACAATCTCTACGACCCGTTTGCGCCCTGTAAGGCTGTCGCGGAACTTTTGAGTCGCCGCAAGCGTGGACGAGCCAGTCGCCAGGATTCTCAATTTCGGAAAACCGTCCGCCCCGATCTTCAACACGCGGCTCGGATCGGGGAGCTGATGCACCTCGTCGAAGACGACGACAGGTTTTCCGACGGATCTGTAAAAGCTTTCCGGATCGGAGAGGCGCTCCGCGACGCTTGGAAGATCGCAATTCAGGAATTCGGAATCGGGAAGGCTCCGGGCGAGCACGGTCTTGCCGATACGACGGGGGCCGGTCAGCCAAACAATGGGCGCCTGTTCCCACGCGTCGTTCAACCGGCACAACCAAAAAGGTCGTTCAATCATGAAACCACACTTTACTTTAAGACGTCTAAAAGTAAAGTGTGGTTCCAAGCTAGGGCTTGGATTTAAGAAATAGAGTGGATGAGTCTAGAGTCACGGACGCCCTCTACCCGGTTTAGCAAGGGCGAGGGTGGCGGCGAGGTTTATGGCGGCGATCATGCTGGCGGGGGAGGCGATTGCCCGGCCGGCAATCTCGAAGGCGGTGCCGTGATCTGGGCTGGTTCGGATGAAGGGGAGTCCGAGTGTGACGTTTACGCCGGAATCGAAGCCAAGGAGCTTGAGGGGAATAAGACCTTGGTCGTGATACATGCAGAGGACGGCGTCAAACTCTCCCAGGTTGGCGCGATGGAATACTGTGTCCGGGGAAAGCGGACCGGCAAAAGTGACGCGGGACTGCCATAAGGTGGAGAGTTGAGCGATGGCTGGGGCGATGATCGTTTGTTCTTCGTCGCCGAGGAGACCGGATTCCCCGGCGTGGGGGTTGAGGCCAGCGACGGCGACGCGGGGCAACGCGATGCCACAGGCAAAAAGATGACCTGCAAGGAGGCAACCGACCCTGACGATCTCGGGCTGGAGGAGGCTGGAGGGGACGAGGCGAAGGGGAAGGTGGGCAGTGACGAGCGCGACAGTAAGACCGCCGCCTGCGAGAAGCATGGCGAAGTCGGAGGTGTTGGAGCGCGCGGCGAAGAATTCCGTCTGGCCAGGAAAAGGGAACCCAATCTCTCGCATGCGGGCCTTGTGGATGGGGCCGGTGGCAACGGCGGCGACTTCGCCCGAATTGGCGAGGAGGGCGGACTGCTCAAGAGCGAGGAGAGCGCCGCGGGCGGTGTCGGGTGTCGGCTGGCCGGGAATAACGCCCTGACAGTCGCCAAGAACCCGGTAAGAGAAGTTGGGGTTTAAGTGGCCGGAGGCAAGAGCAGCGGAGACGATCTCGGGGCCAATGCCCGCCGCATCACCGAGGGTGATGGCGATGGAGGGGATCACAAACGCGCAACCGGGACTGCCCGGTTAGTAGATCTTTATGTAAGCTTTTTTGCGAAGACCGGCCAGCCACTTTTGACGAAGCTCCTGACGCTGATCCATAATGAGTTGTTTCTCGATATCGTCACGAACAGCGGAGAGGGGTTTGGTCGTTGCTTCCTTCCGGGCTTCGCAGAAAAGGAGGTAAACATTGCCTTCCATTTCGATGGGATGGCTGACTTTGCCGGCTTTCAAGGAGAAGGCTGTCTTGTTGAGGGTATCGTTAAGCGTGTGATGGTCGATCCAGCCCCAATCGCCGCCAGCGCCCTGAGCGCTATCCTCGGAATACATTTCCGCCATTTTCGCGAAGTCCGCTCCCGCTTCGATCTTCTGGCGAATCTCTTCAGCCATCTTGAGGCTGCTCTCGGCAAGATTTGTGGAGTCCTTCTTGATGACGATCATCCTGAGATGGACCTGCTCCTGCGAGGTGTACGCATCCCGATGAGCGTGGTAATACTCCTCGACTTTATGGGGAGGGATAATGAGGTTTGACTGCGCATTTTTCTGGCTCATCGCCTGAACAATGACTTTCTCCCGCTCGTTGTTCCGCACTTTGTCCAGCGTGTAGCCTTGTGCCTCGAGCGTGCGCATGAAAGCAGCGCGGTTGCCGCCAAAATCGTTGCGAATAATGCCCTGAACCTGCTCGTCCACGATGTAGTCGGGGATTGCGAATTTGTTCTTCCGAAATTCCTGCAGGATGAGCTGGCGATCTATGAGGTCGTTAACGGCGTCAAGACGGACTTGCTTGATCTTGTCGATGAGCTCCTGGCCCTTGTACTGGCTGCGAAGAGCCTTCTCACGCTGTTCAACGATATCGCGAACCTGAGAGAAGGTGACGACGTCGCCGTTCACGACCGCGGCCATGCCATCGAGGACGGCTGTAGCATCCTTGGTCTTTGGAGATGTGCTGTTGGCGGCGTGCTCGACAGCAAGGAGCCCGCAAACGGAGCAGAGCAGGAGGCAGGTAGTGAGGAATAGACGCATCAAATAGAGCAAACCGGAAAGGGCGTAATGTTAAATTCGACGCGGGGGAAGTCAAGGCGGAGAAGAGTAGCGCGGAAGCGGCGAATCTCTACCCGGTGGCGCGGAGGCCGGGATCAATGCTCTTATTTGAGCGCGGCCCAGACGCGATGCACATCATCGTGATCGTCGAGAATTTGCAGGAACTCGCCGACATCGGCGCGATCTTCGTCAGAGAGGGAGGGGAACTGCTTGGCTGTGTAGCCAAGCTCGCTAGTGACAACAGTCCAGCCGTTTGCGGCGAGCCATTTCGAAACGGCGGCGCAGGCCGCGCGATCTGTGACGAAGCGAGCGCCGACGCGATCCGCCGGGATGTCGTCATTCTCCACATGGGACAGAGGGCTAAAATCGTTTGCGCCGGCCTCGATGGCGGCTGTCTCGAGATCAACGTTGCTATCGGCGTGGTGCGCCTCAACCAGGCCTACATGATCGAAGAGGAATTTGTTGCTTCCCGGCGGCGCCGAGCTGTCCGCGCTTGAACAAGACGCGAATTTCCGGCGCGGTGCGATTGTTATTGTCCGTGAGGACTTCGACAATCACGGGCACCTTGTGCGGGGCGTAGCCTTCGAAGACCAGGTGGTCGAGGACGAGCTTTTCGCCCCCGATGCCGGCTCCTTTTTTGATGGCTCGCTCTATCACGTCTCGACTGACACTCGCGCGGCGGGCTTTTTCGACCGCGGCAAAGAGGCGGGCGTTGCCATCGATGTCCGGGCCGCCCAGCTTGGCGGCGACCATCATTTCTTTAACGAGTTTACCGACGAGCTGGCCTTTCTTGAGGCCGGCGACTTCGCGTTTTGCATGGAGCCATTGACGTCCCATAGGTGAGGAGATGTAACGGGAGTTTGGGCGCGTATCAATGCGGAATAGGCCGGGATTACTCGCGCGTCCATGCGGAAGACGGATTCAGCTATGGATAATCAACTGTATTTCCTCGGGCAGCCCCGCGGCGACTGTTTCCACCACACTGCCCTTCAGAAGCTTCGTCATGGAGATCCTGTGCGAAGCCCCCAGCATCAGATAATCGATCCCGAAGGTAGCGGAAAAATCAAGGATGGTGGCCGAGGGGTCATCGCTGACGGTATACACCGGCACGACTTTAATGCCGCGTTCCTGCCCGATCTGAACCATCAGCGACATGATGGTGGCGGCGTGTGAGTCATCCTGCCATCGGGAGCGGCCTCTCGGGAGCGCAGCGGGGGCGAAGACGGCAAGCTCTTTTACATAGAGAACAAAGAGCATCGCTCCGCGGAGCTGAGCCTCGTCCAGAGCAAAGCGGAGAACCGGCGTGATACCGCGGGCGGCAACCATGATCTTCTGGCCTTCCCGGAACTCCGGTCGCAATGACGCGATCGTTTGCGCGTTCACCATCTGCGCCACCTCGCGAGTGACAGTGAGGGTCGTCAAACCCTGTATCTTCTGCGTGTAGGCGCGCAAACCGAGACCGACGCCGAGAACGCAAAGCACGAAGAAAAGGGCGTCAGGTTTCGTGCGGGCGAGGGTGAGTTCGACGGCAAAGAGGACCGCGAAGGTCACCGCGAAGAGGCCGCGATCGTACCATGTGAACGGAATGCCGCGATTAAAAGCGCATGAACCAAGATTAACGGTGATCGCGCCGACAACGCCGATCGCGTACAGTCCGGCGAGAGCCTGAAAATCGGCGGAGAAAGTCAGGACAATGATTGGAAGAATAACGGAGATAAGAAGAGGCACCAAAGGAACGCCGTGCTTGTTCAAGCGCTTGAACTGGCGTGGCATTTCCTCGTCTCTCGCCATCATGTAAAGCAGGCCGATCATCGCGACGATCGCGGTATTGGCGGCGCTGAGGAGCAGCAGGAAAAAAACGACGCCGACGATCCAGCCAAACACGTGACCGAAGCCGGGTGAGATGGTCATCGAGCCGAACTGCTCGGCGACGAGGCGAAGCATATCGTCGGTGCGGCCGACCATGATGGCCTTCAGGCTTTTAGGCAGGGAAAGCATCGCCCAGCCAAGGAGGGCGGTGCCTCCGACGACCTCAACCGCCACCGGCCAGATCGCCCTGGCAGCCTCACGGCCAACCTTGGGATTCGCGCTCGTTGATCCAGGGTCCAGCTTCATGACACCGGTGAGGTTTGCAATGGCCTCGACGCCGCTCAGCGCGAGGATTGTGCCGACGAACTGCACCCACACCAAGCTGGGCTTCTCGCGCATGGGTTCGAGATGCGCAAAGGTAAGGTGCGGGAGACTGACCAGAATGAGCACCAACACGACAAGCACGGTCGGCACGGAGAGGATGACCGCGACACCTCCGCTATGCTTCGGGCCATACCAGTTAACCCAGCCCATAAAGACGAGGACACCTATCGTGGAGAATACAATATGTTCCTTCAGGAAAGGAACGTTGAAGTAGCTGAGGGCAGACCACCCGCTGAGAGCCGCGGTGACAGTGAGATCGGCGACCAGGAGAAGGGCGCCGAGCACCGCCAGCAGGCGGCCTTGAGAACGGGCGGCGGAATAGACTCCCCCGCCATCGGGGAAATAGGAGCAAATGACGGCGTAGTTTATGCCGACCAGGCCTGTAAGGGCGCAGACTGCCAGGATGATCGGCAGCGAGGAGAAGCCAGCGACAGCAAAGGCAAGTCCCAGAACATAGGCTTTGCTCGTGCCCCAATCGCCGTAAAGAAGGGCGGCCGCGCGGGCCCAGCCCACGTTGCGGGGCCGGTGTCCTTCTCCTATGCCTAAATCCAATTGACGTCCGAGGTAATCAACTTGGGGGACTGTGGGGACGTTTGAACAGAACGTCAAATCGCGGGTGAACGATTTAGCGCGGCGAAGGGAGCAGCGGAGCATATCGCGCCCCGCTGCTCCCATGACTTGGTTGCCGCTACACTGCTGTTCCGCCGCTCTCCTGCGTGCGAATGCGGATCGCCTCGTCCACCGTTGAGACGAAGACCTTGCCATCGCCAATTGTTCCAGTTCGCGCCGCGCTAACGATCGCCTGCACGGCGGCATCTGACTGCTCGTCAGGAACAACTACCATAAACATGACCTTTGGCACGAAATCGACCGTGTACTCGCTGCCACGATAGATCTCTGTGTGCCCCTTCTGGCGTCCGAAACCTTTAACCTCGATGGTTGTCATGCCTTCGACACCCGCCTCGGTGAGCGCCTCTTTGACGGCGTCCACCTTGAAGGGCTTAACTACTGCTTCTATTCTTTTCATAGATGATCTTTCTTTTTTTTAACGGTCCAGGCTGGCCCCTCGCGAAAACCCACTAACAATCCGCAAGGGGCCAAACCTGAAGTTTGTGTTGGTTACGACCTGGAGGACGTCACCGCTTCTGGATAGGCTTCGCCACCGTGTTCGTGGATATCGAGACCCTCTTCCTCGCCTTGTTGGGAGACCCTGAGAGTGCCGGTCGCCTTGACGGCATACATCAGCACCATGGCGGCGACGAAGACGCCCACGCCGATGGACAAGTTTCCGATAATCTGAGCCACCAGTTGATCGGTGCCTCCACCGTAGAAGAGGCCTTTCACCAATGAGGCCGCGGACGTGTCCGCGCCTGTGGGGGTGGAAGCTCCGTATTCGCCTGTAGCGAAAAGGCCGAGACTCCAGGTGCCCCACATGCCGGCGAGGCCATGAACAGGCCACGCCCCGCAGGGATCATCAATACGCAGGAACTCGAGAAGATCGGTGCCAAGCACCACGACCACACCTGCGACAAGGCCGATCATGATCGCGCCGAATGGCGAGACCCAGTAACAGGGACAGGTGATTGCCACGAGGCCGGCAAGAAGCCCGTTGAGCGTCATGCCGCAGTCCCATTTCTTGGAACGAGGGTAAACGAACAGCAGTCCGGCGAGACCTCCAGCGCAGGCCGCGAGGGTTGTGTTGGTCGCGACGCGCGCCACGCCCTGGAAATCCATCGCGGAAAGCGTGCTCCCCGGATTGAAGCCATACCAGCCGACCAGAGGATGATGGCTCCCAAAAACATCCACGCGAAGCCCCACGCCCAGAACAGGATGCCGCAAAGACAGGTATCGACGATGCCTTCCAGGAGCACGTTTACGGTCTCACGGGTTCTTGCAAAACCAGCTTCAAGGAACATGAAGCCCGCGTGCATGAAAAACACCAGGAATGCCGTGATGAGCACCCACATTGTGTTAATAGGGTTAACGTATGGCGGATTAGGCACGTCGGGAGCTGCTGGAGCGGCGGCAGCCGGCGCGGCGGCACCTGTTGCTGGCCAGGATTTTCCCGCCGAAGATGGCGAGGAACAGCCTTGCTTGCGCGGGATCGCGTATTTTTTCGATAAATCGTTTCGTATATTGCTTCTTTTTGGCTCTAGCTTTGTTTTGGTTGGTTTTTGTGGTTACGCATGCCTTTGCGAACGCCTATGTGACGTGTTGCGGTGCCCAAGCAATGGCCATGCCAGCAGACACTCATAAAACAACGGCGTTGGTCAGGGCCGACAGGGTGTAGTGGGATTCACTTCAGGGGCGTAATGAGCAGCCTACCTTAAAGTGTACACGCCAAACGACCGCCGGTATAAAATACGCCACTAGTCAGCTCTATTGAGCCACCTGATGGCGAAGTGCTGGAGCTCGAACGCGTCTTTAAGATTCATTTTCTCTTTTATGCGCGCGCGATAGGTTTCCACTGTGGCGCGCCCGACGCCGATAGCCTCCGCGATGGCGCGCGTGGCGCGTCCGCTGCCAATCATTTGCAGCACCAGGAGTTCTCTATCGCTCAACTTCTCCACGGAGCGCGCGGTGTCCGAATCGGAACGCCGCGGAGTGAGCTTGTGCAACACGGAAGCTGTCATCGAGGCAGAAAGATAGATCTTGCCCTGGAGAACCTGGCGAGCCGCCGCAATGACTTCGCCCGAAGAACTGTTTTTCGAAATGTAGCCATCCGCTCCCGCCCTGAGCGCGCGCTGCGCGTAGAGGGATTCCTCATGCATTGAGACAATCAAAATCGGGGTGGTGATTGAGCGGGCGCGAAGCGTCTTCACCATCTCCAGGCCGCTCGAGGACTTCAGCGTGAGATCCAGGATGACCATATCTGGAGAGAGAGCCACAACGAGATCGATGCCCGCGGAAGCATCATCGGCTTCGCCGCAGACCTCCATATCGCTCTCGCGGTTGACCAACTCGCTCAAACGTTCCCGAACCATCGGATGATCCTCAATGATGAGCAGACGTTTTTTATCGTTCATAGAGAGAGCTTGTTCTCATTTGCTGAAGAGGATGGACGTATGACGCAAGATACGAGAGTGCCGCCCGTCCCTGAACGTTCGATCTCCAATGAACCGCCAAGCATTCGGGCCCGGTAGCGCATGATATTCAAACCCATTCCCGCGCTCGAAGATTGCACGGGATCCATCCCGATTCCATCGTCCTTTACTTCCAGGTGGACGCAGTCCTGGCGCGTGGCTAAAGCAACGAGCACGGAAGAAGGCCGGGCATGTTTAATTGCATTATTCAACGCTTCCTGAGCGATGCGATAGATATGAACGGCCTCGGCATTGTCGAGAAAATCCAAGGTTCCCTCGGCGTGAAAAATACATGGGATGCCAGAGAGACGCGCGGTTCGGGTGACGAGTTGCTCGAGAGCGGAAGCGAGGCCTCCTTCATCTCTGTCCACCGGAGAAAGACCCCTGGCGAGATCGCGAGTGAGCGTGACGGCTCCATGCAGCAGATCAGCTAGCTGTCCGACGGATTTCGCAGGGCCCGGCGACTCAGTGACAAGAGCGTCCTTCAGCGAGTCAGCAGCCAGCGCGATGGCAACGAGATGCTGGCCGAGACTGTCGTGCAGATCGCGCCCGATGCGTTGTTGTTCTCTCTCACTGGTGGCGATGATGTCCTGTTCCAGTTTCTGGGAACGCTCCAGGAGTTCTATACGAGCTCGATTTACGTCTCGCTGGCGCCTGACGTTGGCTCCAGCGAGAAGGATCAAGTAAAAGAACATTAGGCGAACGATGGAATCCCACAATCTTAGCCACTCCCGCGAATATACATGGCCGGTGGCGCGGTCGGCGCACCACCAGGCGAGCGCGCTCAAAACACAGATGAACACAGCGGGCGCTGTGCCGGCCAGCCAGAGCACCAGGAGAATGGGGATTGAGTAGAAGGGGAAAAACGAAACCTCGTAGCCGGTCGCGTAGTCCAGCACCCCAATCACGGCGACCAGCGCGACGGCCTCGATGAGCAGCCACTCTTTTGACTGCCTCCCTACGAAAAGGAGGAAGCTTTTCCGGAGGTTCACGCTATGCAGTGGCGTCAGGCGCCGGGGATGTCAATGGCTTCGCGTGAGACCGTCTCGTATTGTGAGCGACCTGATCTCTATAGCCGCGCAAGGCTGGCCACCACTTCAATCTCAGCTGTTTGCGGAAACATATCGAGAGCCGTCACTGATTGAAGGGTGTACGCGCCCCGCAGGGAGGCGATGTCACGGGCCATGGTGGCGACGTCGCAGGAAACGTAGAGCAATGCGAGAGGAGGAGAGCCGCAGATGAGATCCACCACACGCGGGGCGATGCCCGCCGCGGGCGGGTCGAGGATCAGGGTTGTGCGGGCGAGATCAGCTTCCGCAAGCATGTAGCCGATATTCTCGGCGACGTCCCCGCAGACGTAGGTTTCGTTGGGGGCGGCATCGCTCGTCGCGCGCTCAATGGCAGGAGGATATGATTCGATGCCAATAACCTGTTCGAAACGATCGCGCAGATGTTTGGCGAAAAAGCCCGCTCCGCAGTAGGCGTCGATCAGGAGCTTTTGATCGTCGCGGACGAGGCGGTGGATGAGCGCGAGCATCTCGGCGGCGACTTTGTCGTTTGTTTGCTCGAAGAACTCGGCGCGCCCTGGCTCGCGGAGTGTGTAATCGCCGTCGCCGGCCCTGATGTTACGGAGATGGCGCAGGGCCTCGTTAACCTTGTCTGAGGCGATGGGACAGGAGTCGATGTCCACCAGTTCATGGCTGCCGAAAGCGTAAAAGCCAATGACGCCTTCAGCGGAGTGGACGCGAACCCGGCTTCGATAGTTATATGGATCCGGGGAGGGGATGATGGGCTGCATGGGAACGGATTCCATGCGCCCGATCCTCCGAAGGGTCTGCTCGACCTGGGCCTGCTTGATCTCCAACTGATGAGGATACGCGATATGCTGGTAGCAGCAGCCGCCGCAGCGTTGGAAGTACGGGCAGCGAGGGAGAACGCGATGAGGAGACGGCGACTCGATGGAAAGGAGAGACCCTTGCACAAAGTTCTTTTTCGCTTTGCCAGGACGCGCCGTGACTTCCTCTCCAGCGATGGTGAATGGGACAAAAACGACTTTGCCCTGGTCGCGGGCGACGCCGCTGCCGCCAAAGGCAACGTCGTGAATTTTGAGTTTCATGGAGAGGAGGATGGTAACCGCTCATGCGACGGATGGAGAGTAATTTAAAGCGGAGCGCGGATTTCCGCGCGGTCCCTTGCGGGCGAAGAGTAGCAGGGAAGACTTTTCGAGGGACGCGGGAATTTTCTTGTCGGGGCGGGTTGTCATTCGTGAGAGTCGGCGATCATGAATGTACTGATCCTGGCAGCCGGATACGCGACGCGTCTTTACCCACTGACTCTGAACAAGGCAAAGCCGCTGCTGGAAGTAGCGGGGAAGCCGATGATCGAATGGGTGCTGGATAATCTGGCGCCTGTTCCCGACATCGAAAAGGTATACGTGGTCACCAATAACAAGTTCGCGGCGGCGTTCCAGGCGTGGGCGGACGACTATGTGAAGCGGCAGCCAAAGCTGTCCTTCAAGATCGTAAATGACGGGTCAATGAGCGATAGCGACAAGCTGGGCGCGATCGGGGACATCAATTTCGTGCTGAATAGCGAGAAACTGGGAGATTCGGATTTGGCTGTGGTCGCTGGAGACAATCTGTTCAGCGATTCGCTGGAGGGCTTCGCGGCTTACGCCAAGAATTATCCGGCGACTCTGGCCACGTATGATGTGGGAGATCTGGAGACGATCAAGAAATACAGCAGCATAACGATCGATGAGAGCGGGAAGATCGACGCAATTCGAGGAGAAGCCGGCGAATCCAACCTCCACGGTCACCGGAATCGCGTTGTACTATTACTCCGCCGACGCCGTGAAGATGTTCAGCACGTATATCGCGGAGGGGAATAATCCAGATCAGCCAGGAAGGTTTGTCCAGTGGCTGCATACCCGGATGCCGGTGCAAGCTTATGAGGTGAAAGGGACCTGGTTCGACATCGGCAGCAAGGAGACTCTGGAAGAGGCGAACGTGATCTTCGCGAAGTTTGTGAAGTAAACGCAGAGGCTTGCTGGGAGCGCGTTGAGGGGCTGGGACTAGCGCTCGGATTGCCAGAGGCCCATCAGCAGACCCCAGGTAAATTGATCTGACTTCCAACCAGTGGTGGAAGACCCGAGCCGCTCCGGGTCGGATCGCTCGTATTGCGGAGGGAGGAGCGTCTTGGCAGTAAAGAGTTGGGAGTGGCTCAATACGGAGTGGATTCCAGGTCCAGTGTGGCATCCAATGCAAGAGAGGGCGGTGCTGCGTGGATCGGCTGGCGGTTCGTTATCCTGGGATTTGAATTCCAAGGGATCGATCCCCATCTGAAGGAAGGTGGAGAACTCCTTTTCGCCAGCGGCGACGGGTTTGAGACCGCCTGCCCTGGAGGCGAGAAGATCGGCGCGGGAAAGGTTGAATTCATAGACCGACTGGGAGGTTCCGCTGACGCGGGCGGGGTCGGTCTCCGAATAGACACGCATTTGCAGGCTCTCCGTGAGGGGGCTTGGAACGAGCTCGCCCGCCGCGTCGATGAAGATAGCGCGGCGCAAAAGCGCGAACTTTGTGCCGTTGGGGAACTGGGGCATGGCAGGGTTGACCCATGGACCGGTCCCGGCATTAAAGCTATGCGCCATCATCTTTGAGACGAGGGCGCTGCCTTTTGCCTCCATCTTCGCTCTATCGAATACCCAGGGTTCGGCGAAGTGGTTCAACCTGTCGAGGTAGTCCAGCGTTGCCTTACGCCCACCGGGCAGGTTGATGAATACGATGAAAACCGATCTGCCGCCGAACTCTCGCGTGTGGATTGGAGCAGGGATGAGACCTGACTGACATTCCACGCACACCCACGGCCCCTCCGGTACGAGGAGATCGGCTGGGAGAAAGCTGTTGCCGGGCTGGGCCGCGTCGAATTCGGAGGGATACGACTTGGCGCGGACGGCGCAGTCGTAGTTGTCGGGAAGGCTTACGATTTGTTCTTTGGAAAGCGCGAGCCGGCGGATGGCCGTCGCGAGGCGGGATGCGAGCTCGCGAACCGCAGCGGGTTGGAAGGGTTCTTCCAAGTAGCGATTGCGCATGACAGCCCAGTCGAACAAGGCCCAGAGATCACGCTGCAGCAGGGCGCGCTTCAGCGGATCGGTGATGAGGGTTTCCGAGTGACCAGCAAGGAATTGATCCAGAGCGCGGAGGGCCTGGACGCTGGAGTCTCCTTCCAGCAGATGTTTGGTGCCGGACCAATAAAGAAGATCGAGCGAATCGGCTCCGTAAATCTGGTTGTCCATGCCCCTGCGGAGAAACAGGGCCGCGGAAAGGCGATTCCATGGATGAGCGGGGTCGGCATCATAGAGAGTCGTCTTCTCTTCGCCAGATCCCTGGCGAGTAGGGGCGAGGAAGGAAACAGCGATGAGGAGGAATGTCAGGAATGCTTGCGGGATCGACATGGGCGAGGAAGCGAAGGTATCCCGTTTGCCGAAGGAAAGAAGGTCTTAAACGATGAGACGCGGGGGACGTCAGAGTCGCACCGCGCCTTGTTGCAGCCATTTGTGGCGGCCTTGAAGGATGCTCGCGGTCACTTTGTAGCCTTGGTCGTCCGCGTTGCGGCGGAGAGAGCTAAACAGAGATTCGACGCGCTGTGCCGCGGAGGCGCAGAAGTAGTCGGCCAACTGGATGGCGTCAGCGGCGACCGCAGATTCGGCGGACTGCATGGCTTGGGCCCTGAGGCAGGCGGCGGTCATCGCGAATAGTTCAGCGCCGATATCCACGAAGCGCCCGAGCAGGAGTTGGCGCCGCTCCAGTTTTGGACCATATCTTGCCATGGCATGGAAGAGGGAGCGGCCAAGGCGTTTGGCGGCGGCCGCATTCAGCCGCAGATGTCGCGCAAGGATCGGGTGGATGCCGCGGGGCAGGGAGGCCGGGGATGGCAGCCACTGGCGGGGATACCATGCGGAGTAAAAGGCAGCGGACGCGAGCGCGGCGCGGGCGCGCGCGGCGAGTGGCAGTTGGGAGTTTACGACTGGGCCTCCCACTTTGAGATGGGGATCGAGGGCTTCGCGCGCGATGAAGAGCCTCATAATTTCGCTGGAGCCTTCAAAGATGAGGTTGATGCGGCTGTCGCGGAAAAGGCGCTCCACGGGGATGGGCTGTTCGCCTCGCGCCGCGAGGGACGCGGCGGTTTCATAACCGCGGCCTCCGCGGATTTGCATGGTATCGTCCACGATGCGCCATGTCTTTTCAGTGGCCCAGAGTTTGCAGATGGCAGTCTCGACACGGAGATCATTCTGTTTGCGGTCAAACAGGGCGGATGTGAGGAAGGTCATCGCCTCCATGGCAAACGTGTTGGCAGCCATGTCAGCGATCTTTCCGGCGATCGCGGCGTGCCTGGCGATGGGCGCGCCCCATTGGACGCGCTGAGCGGCCCAGTCGCTGCTGATTTCCAGGCAACGCTTTGAAAGGCCAGCGCACGCCGCAGGCAAGGTGAGGCGGCCTGTATTCAGCGTGGTGAGAGCCACGCGCAGCCCTTTGCCTTCACCGAGCAGGATGTTTTCGCGGGGGACGATGACATCCTTGAAATCGATTACGGCATTATAGAGGGCCTTCAAACCCATGAAATGGCAGCGATGAGAAACCTCGATGCCGGGAGAGTCCATATCGAGGACGAATGCTGTAATCTGCTTGCGAGGGGCTCCGGCGACGATCTTGTCGGGGGTTTTAGCCATCACGACGATTACGCCCGCCCGCGCGCCGTTTGTACACCAGAGCTTGCGCCCATTTATGACGAAGTGGGCGCCGTCAGGAGAAGGGTCGGCCCGAGTTTGCATGGTCGCCGGATCTGATCCGGCTCCCGGCTCAGTGAGCGCGAACGCGGAGATTTCGCCTTGAGCGACGCGCGGCAGGAACTTCCGCTTCTGCTCTTCAGTGCCGAAAAGGAGGAGCGGCTGGGAGACGCCGATGGATTGATGGGCGGAGAGGAGAGCCGTGAGGTTGCCGCAGTAGCTGCCGAGCATCATCCCCGCGCGGCAATAGTTTGTCTGGGAGAGGCCGAGGCCATGGAAGGCGACAGGAACCTTGATGCCAAAGGCTCCCATTGCGGCAAGGCCTTTTATGACGTCGTCTGGAATCTCTCCACTCCGGTCGATCTCATCGGGATCGACATGGTCCCGGAGGAAGGACTCGAGATTTTTGAGGAAAGCGTCGCCCTGATCGCGATCCTCCAGCGTTTGCTCGGGATAGGGGAAGAGGCTCTGGATGTCATAGCGGCCCATGAACAGGTCGGAGGCAAAGCTCCCTTTTGCAGAGCTGCGCGCGGACTCCGCCATCTGGAGCGCGGCGCGCTGGCCGTCTGACATGCGCGAGGTGTCAATGACGTCGGGGACTTCCTGCGCTCCGGCGTTTTGCGAATCGTTCAGTGTCTCATGTGTCGTTTTCATAGAATTTTTTCCCGCTTGCCGCCATGGAACGCAGCAACTCGCAAGCGAGGAATCGCGGTTCGCCAGCGATGCCGAGAGCGTCCATGTCCTTCACGAGCGATGCCGCGCCGACCCTGTCCGCGTAACGCAGAGGCCCCCCTCGAAATGGGGCGAAACCGGTTCCCATGACCATGCCGAAATCGACATCTTCGGGAGTTGATACCACGCCTTCTTCGAGACACCTCGCGGCTTCGTTTATCATCAGAAGCACCATGCGCTTTTGGAGGAGAGGCGCTTTCCAATCCCTGGCCATGGAACTTTTCTGGAACCACCCGGCGCGCGCGTTTTCTCGTTCCCGCGGATATTTGTAATGGTAGAAGCCGCTGCCGCTCTTGCGCCCGAGCATGCCCGCGTCGCGCATCTTCCCCAAAGCGAGCGGAACCTGCATCCTGCTGAATTTGGAGGAGAGGTTTTCCGCCACATCGGTGGCTACGTCGAGACCGACTTCATCGAGGAGGCGCAGCGGCCCCATGGGCATGCCGAACTGGAGCATTGCCTCATCGACGAGTTTCGCGCGGGCGCCGCATTCAAACAGATGCCCAGCCTCCACGAGATAGGGAATGAGAATCCTGTTTACGAGGAAGCCCGGACTATCCCTGACGACAACGGGCAGCTTGCCGATCTGGCGGACGAAGCGCGCCGCGGCGCGCGTCACCTGAGCATCCGTTTCGCGCCCGGCCACGACCTCGACAAGCTTCATGCGGCGGACGGGATTAAAGAAGTGGAGACCGATGACGCGGCCCGGGAAATTCAAGCCCGCGGCAATCTCGGAGATGGAGAGCGCGGAGGTGTTGGTGGCCAGGATGGCATTCGGAGCGCAAAAGGTTTCCAGCTTGCGAAAAATTTCTTTCTTGAGCGCCATGCGCTCGACGGCGGCTTCGATGACGAGGTCCACCTTCCCAAGCGGAGCTTCCTCTGTGATGGGGAACAGCCTGTCGAGTCCGGAGCGCGCCTCCAGCGCGGTGAAATGATGGTGGCGCACACCTTCTTCATAGAGTCTGGCGATGCCCGCCATCCCTTTGCCGACGCGCTCTGTATCGATGTCCTTGAGCAAGACGGGCACGTTGCGGGAGGTGAGCCATTGCGCTATGGCGGCGCCCATGACACCGGCGCCGACAACCGCGGCTTTGCTCACTGGCGGGGTGACCGAAGAGATGGCATCCGGCCCCACCGCGTCGAGCTTCCGCGCGCGTTCCTGGAGGAAGAAGACGCGAACCAGGTTGCGGCAGGTGTCCGTCTCGACGAGACGCAGGATCGCGGACTTTTCCAGCGCGAGAGATTGCGGAAAGGATTGCGTGACGCCGGAACAGATCATGTCCAGGGCAGCCAGCTGCGCGGGATAGTGGCCGCGGGTTTTGCGCCGCAGCAGGGGAGTGAAGGCGAGGCGGATCGATTCGGCGGAAGCCTTGTTGTTTGAGAGCAGGTGACGTTTGCGCGCTGACTTGCCGGCTTCTATGCGGGAGCGCGCGAGATCAAGGAGGCGCTCAGCCGGAGCGATGGCGTCAATCAACCCGCTCTTGGCCGCCAGTCCGGCTGCGAGGAGCTTGCCGCCAAGGATGATTTTGAGCGCGGCTGGCAGACCGATCAATCGCGGCAAGCGGGTGCTGCCGCCCCATGCTGGAAGAATGCCCAGTTGTGTTTCCGGGAGGCCAATGCGGGTGACGGCATCGGGAGAGGCGAGCCTGTAGTCACACGCAAGGCTGATCTCATAACCGCCGCCCGCGCAGGCTCCGTGGATGGCGGCGACGGTAGGCACGCGCAGGGAGGCGAGCTTTGAAAACACGTCCTGACCCAACTGGATCATGGCTGGCAGTTCGCCGGAGCGAGCGGCAGCCATGAGGGAATGAAGATCGGCGCCCGCGATGAAAATGGAGGGTTTGGCGCTTCGGAGGACGACGCCGTTCAGGCCGGGCAGGTTTGCAAGCTCATCAAGAAGGGTGTCGAGTTCCGAAAGTGTTTGGGCGTCGAGTAGGTTCGCGGAGGAGTTCGGACGGTCGAACGTGATGAAGCAGATGCCGGCGCCATCCACTTCGGAGGAGACGGTCGAGGCCGCCGGTCGGTCCGCGCGTTGAGGCTGGGAGGTGTTCATCGGAAGAGTGGCAAGATTGTTCATGGGCGCTCCAACCAGAAGGCCGCGCCCTGGCCACCTCCTACGCAGAGAGAGACCAGCGCGCGTTTGCCCCCTGTTCGCTTCAGTTCGCGGAGAGCCGTCAGGACCAGGCGCGCCCCGGTGGCGCCTACCGGGTGGCCGAGCGCGATGGCTCCTCCGTTTACATTCAGCTTTTCATCAGGCACTTCGCCCAAGGGCGCGTCCAGGTGGAGGTGTTTGCGACTGAATTTCTCCGACTTCAGCGCCTGCAAAACGGCGAGCGCCTGCGCGGCAAACGCCTCGTTTATTTCAATAAGATCGGCGTCTTCAATGCCGAGTCCGAGCATCTCACGCGCTTTGGCAATGGCGTACACAGGACCCAACCCCATGCGCGCGGGATCGCATCCTGTGAAAGCGTAGCCGGTCAGGACCCCGAGTGGCTCCAACCCGAGCGCTTCCGCGCGATGTTCCGCCATCACGAGCAACGCCACGGCTCCGTCGGTAATCTGGGAAGAGTTGCCAGCGGTGACGGAGCCCGTGCCTTTCTCGAAAACTGGTTTCAACTTTGCAAGGGCTTCCAGGCTCTGATTTGCGCGAGGGCCGTTGTCGCGCCAGACGCCCGTGGATTTGGCTCCGCGATTCAGGTAAACGGGAGTGATCTCGGCGGTGAGGCGCTCAGCCGCGTCGATGGCGCGCTGATGGGAGCGCAGCGCGAACGCATCCTGCGATGCTCGGCTGACATTCCACTCCCGGGCCAGAATTTCCGCCGTCTCGCCCATGTTCAAGCCGCACACCGGATCCGTGAGACCGAGCTGCAGACCGGCGCGCGGGCGGAAGTCCGAAGGGCGAAAGGCGGCAAGCGCGGCGAACCTGGAGCTTAGGTTGCGGGCCCGGCTGAGAGTGGAAAACTTTTTCGCGGCTGAATGGCGGAAGAGTAAAGGGATCTGCGACATGCTCTCGGCGCCACCGACGATGAAAATCTCTCCGTGGCCCGCGGCGTTCTTTTCGCAGGCTTGGGCGAGGGCTTCCAAACCTGACGCGCAATTCCGATGCACGGTGACCGCCGGGACGCGGTGGGGGATTCCCGCCCGGAGGGCGATCACACGCGCGATATTCGCGGTGTCGGCTGGCTGCGCAACACAGCCGAAGATCACGTGATCAATGAGACCTGGGTCGACGCCGACGCGCGTGAGGAGGGCATTCACCGCAACGCGACCGAGTTCGTCGGCGGGCACATCTGCCAGATCGCTTCCCGCTTTGGCAAAAGGGGCGCGCAGGCCGTCGATGATTACGAAGCGCTGGGATTTCATGAGGTATGCGCGAGGCAGGGTTTCGGCGACCCGCCGTTTGTCGCGGAGTGGAAGTGGGCGAAATCGCGGCTCCCCGGACGGTGATCGACGACAAGTTGTTCTTTCAGGAGGGTGCCAACGCCCTGCAAGCGCCTGAGCTCTTGCGCTGAATGGAAATCGACTCGATTTACCCGAAGTTCGGTCTGTTCCTCGAACCGGACGTTGAGCTGCCTGGCGAGAGATTCGTCGCTGATCTCATCGAGCTTGTTTACGTGGAGGACGAGTTCATCCAGGTCCAAGGGGTCGTCATGAAGCTTGCGAATCTCGAGCTGCCAGGCTCCGACGTGCTCGGCGTTTTCGAGGACGTGAGAAAGGCGATTGAAATCAACGAGGGTGCCTTTGAGCTTGTCGAGTCGCATCTCCTGGATGTCGGAGCGGCGAGAGATGGAACCGAGCAGCCGGGGCATCCGTCCGCCGCAGCCGGGGCAGGGTTCATAGACCATGCCGCCTTCGATGATGTCTCCGGTTCTATAGCGCAGCACCACCGTCCCGCGAGCGTCGAGCGGAGTGTAAACCAATTCTCCCGGGCATCCGTCGGGCTGCGGCAATCCGGTGAGCGGATCAATGATTTCGAAAAGTCCCAGATCGGGGTAAAGATGGTATCCACTGGTGGACTGATCTTGTGGAAAACAGCATTCTGAAAAAGCCAATTTGGCCTCCGTAAAGCCGTATGTGGCGACGACAGAAACGTCCTCCGCGCCCAACTGGCGGGCGAGGGATCTCAGCTTCCGGCGCATGCCGGCGGGAGCCTTTTCGCCTCCGAGGATGATGAGGGAGAGATGCTCACATCGGACACCCTCTTCCACCGCCTGCTGAAGGACGTGGTAGATGAAAGCCGGCATGCCAACGAGCGCGTGGGGGTCGATCTTGCGCAGGAGGCGGACGTTGCCCTCCGTGCCCAATACCTTGCCACCGCCTGTGCTGACGGCGAAAACGCCGCGTGTCGTCGCGGCATAGTGGCTTTGCCAAAAAGCCAGGTGCGGCGCGAACGGGAAGAGGTTGATGAATCGCCAATCAGGCCGGATACCGTAGAGGGAGAGACTTCTCGAACCGGCCGCGCACAGATTATCCAGATCGTGCTGGGTAAAGAGGAACGGCACGGGATCCGCCGAGCGGCCTGTGGTGCTCGTCATCATGAGGGGCCGGAACTCGCGTTCGAAGCCGCGCTTTACGGCAGCTGATCCCTGGAGAATAGCGCGCAAAATGGAGGAGGGGCGGCGGGAGAGGGCCGCCTGTTCTGGAATGATGAGAAAATCCCGGCTGTCGGCGGCGACATCGCTCTTCGAAGTGAAAGGAATTTTCTGGAGGTCATCGAGGGTCTGAAAAGAATCGGCGGTCAATCGCCACTGGTGGAAAAGGCGGCGGTAGCGCGGGGAGAACGGGAGAATGGTATTCCGGAGATAATGCCGAAGCTTCGCCGCCTGCAGGCGGCGCAGTTCGTCCTTATGCAGCGACTGCCAGTTTGCGCGAAGTGTGTTGTGACGCATGGGGAGAACCTTGAACGAGAGCCTTGATGCCGGGCAGATGATCGAGAGCGGCCTGTCGCCCGAGGGCGATGTACTTGGCAGCGTTACTGAAGTCGTGCCAGCTCCCGTCGCAGGAATGGGGCCTGAGAACAATGTCCGCCGACAGGCAGGAAGCTTCCGCCACGCGTATCTGCACTCCGTGAATGCCGCGCATCATGATGTCGAACAGGTTGCCGCTCGCAAAGGGGTTGAAGCGCCGATTTAACGCGCGCAACGGCGCGAGGACGCGGCGGGCGGCGACGCTGAGTTCCCGCTCGTAATCGATGCGCTGGCGGAGGTGTTCGGGGTTGAGGATGGTGTTGACCGCAATGACGCGATCAATGCCCATCTCGCGAAGCACATCGACAGGGAGGGGATCAGAGATGCCGCCGTCGATATGGTGCACATCCTCAATAGTCACCGGAACGCAGATGCCAGGGATGGCTATGCTTGCATGAACGGCGCTGGCCACTTCCCCGTGTGTGAACACGACCCGCTCGAGCGTGTCGAGACGTGTGGAGATGATGCGTATCGGTCGAAAGAGATCGGAGAAATGCGCGTCGCCGATGGCGCGTTTCAGCCGCAACCGGGCTCTCTCGCCCCGGAGGAAGCCTCGATGCGGCGGAAAAATGAGGTCCACGATGTAACGCAGTTCCCATGGGCTGCGGATTTCGCGGGCGAGCGCCTCCATAAAGCGACCGTCGTAGCCGCAGCCCCAGACAGAAGCGACATAGGCCCCCATGCTGGCGCCCGCGATGACGTCCACCTCGATGCCATTCTCCTCCAGCACCTGGATGACGCCGATGTGAGCCAGGCCGCGGGCAGCTCCGGAAGATAGGGCTAGCCCGACTCGCGTGCCGCAAATCTCCCGGGCGAGACGCCGGATGGCAGCGGGGAAGGAAGCTCCCGGCGCCGGGCCACCGCTTTCATGCAGCACGGCATGCACGGGGAGGCCGCTGCTTTGCTCGACCCAATGGCAAAGACCGTGAGCGCGCTCGCCATGCGCGAAGTAGAGAACCGGCTTCACCCGGGAAAGATCCATGTGAGCGATCCCACGCAGCTCGCGCATGAGCAGGCTCAGTGCGTATAGATCTTCCGGAGTTTGCCTCAGGAGCACATACGCGGCTCCGCAAACATCCAACGTGGAAACGAGGGCCTCCATGGGCGAGTCGACGCCTGCTCGCACAAGAATGCGGGAGAAGCTGTGGCTGAGCCTGGAAAGGAGCGGGCCGATCAAGGTTGATTCTTCCGCGAGACCGGCGGCGCTGATTCGAAGAGTGGAAAATAAAACGTGGGAAGCGCGGTCTGGCTCAGCGCGGAGCACAGCGGTCTCGTCCAGTTGGATAGCCGATTCGTCCTTCGTGAATTCGACAACCAAGACGGGAGCATCCGGTGTCTCAGCGCTCACCGCGTTGCCGAGCGCGGACACGATCCGGGACTCCAAAGCGCCGTCCGAAAGGGAGGCGACCATGACCATTTTGCAGGATGCGAGAGGAGTCGGAAACGCCCGCGCCCGGGGGGTTGCCGGCGACTTCAGGTTGAGATACCCGGCCAGCTCGGGACGCTCGTCGAGCAGCCGCTGGAACCGGTTGCGGCCCATCCTGAGAAGGACACTGTCCTCTGTCGCGCGAATCGCGCTTTGATAGCCTCGCTCGGAGAGAACGTCCCCCTCGCCGAATACATCACCGGGCCCGAGCGCCAGCGTTTCTTCGCCCCCGCCGGGGGAAGGGTGGCGAGACTCGCAAGCTCCTTCCAGGACGAGGTAGCATGCGCTTGCGGGATCATCTTCCGAGTAGATAACCGTGCCCCGGTCATAGGAGGAAATGGGGGACGAGTGAAGGAGTCTTGCAAGGCCGGTATGACGAAGAACCGACCGCAGCATGGGTGATTCAGAAAAACTCGTTTTCATAAACCCGCGCCTCCCTCAATCCCACCTTCAATGTAGCAGAAAGCCTGCCCGATAGCAAACAGAGGGGGCTATGCAATTGGGAGATTCAAATACGAAAAAGACCCGTGTGTTATGTCGCAGAACACGCAGGCCATATTATTGGGAAAGCCTTGCCGGGAATCGTTGTTGGTGTTCCAGTGACGGGACATGCTCAATAAACTCTTCCTCCCCCTCGCATTGATCGGATTGCTCGCACTTTCGCATTCGGCGGTCGCCGCTGATCCCAAGTCGGAACTACAAACGTTGGTAGGCAAAATTCGGACGAAGGTGCAAAGCGGGGTCAGAACGGAAAGCGGCCTGGATGAAGAACTGAAAGGGTTCGACTCGCTGCTGGCGGAGCACAAAGGAGAAAAGACCGAAGATGTCGCGGAGATTTTGCTGATGAAGGCGATTTTGTACGCGGAGGTTTTGAAAGACGAAGTCCGGGCGACGGAACTGCTCAAAACGCTAAAGACGGACTTTCCCGACACCGACGCGGGCAAGAGGGCGGACAATATGATTGCTTCCATCGAGCGGCAGAGGGAGGCAAAGAAGATTCAGGGCGAGCTCGTAGAAGGCAGCAAGTTTCCAGATTTCGAAGTTCAAGACATCGATGGAAAACCGCTGTCGATCGGCAACTACAAGGGCAAGATTGTGATGCTGGATTTCTGGGCCACCTGGTGCGGCCCGTGCGTTCATGAACTGCCGAACGTTGTGAGCGTGTACGGGAAATACCACGACAAAGGCTTTGAAATAATAGGGATCAGCCTCGATCAGGATAAAGAAAAGCTGACGTCGTTTTTAAAGGAAAAGAACGTGACCTGGGCGCAATATTTCGACGGCCAGGGGTGGCAAAACAAGCTGGCGTCGAAGTACGGGATCACATCAATTCCCTCGACTTTCCTTCTGGATAAAGAAGGCAAGATCATCGGGGTGGGTTTGAGGGGCGAAGAGCTTCAAGGCGCGATTGAGAAGGCGGTTGCCGCGCGTTGAGCTTGCTTGATTGGCAGGAAATTTCCTCGGTTGAGAAAATTGCTTGTCAACTATTGCAAAGGGATCACAGGTGGCATATAATCCCAAGCCAACAAAATTCCAACCTAACCAAATATCCTCCACTGTGCTCCGGCATCGTCGGAGACGCAGCTACTCATGATGACTCCTAATTTGTCCACGCCTCAGCTCGAAAAAATTCTCGCTCTTTTGAAAGAACGGGATGGAATCGATCAACAGATCGCGATCCTTTTCGGAGGCTCCAGCGCTGGAGCAGCAGCGGCACCCGCCGCTTCGACCCCCGCGCGCCGCCGCGGCAGGCCACCGAAGTCTTCAGTCAGCGCGCCCGTAAAGGCGACAAGCGCCAAGAAATCGGGAGGCACTTTGAAAGACCAGATCGTCGCGCTATTGCAGAACGAAGGGCCGGGTGGGTTATCCGTTGGCGAAGTCGCGGAGAGAATTGGCGCGAAGAAAAGCAGCGTGAACTTCTGGTTTTACACAGCCGGAAAAAAAGTGAAGGGCCTGAAGAAGGTCGCGCGCGGAACTTTCGCCTACAAAGGGTAGGTTCTGGGCGGAAGACCCGCCTGGAAGCAGTCTAGAGCGTTTGCGGGCTGACTGCGGAAGCAGCGCCCCCAGCTTGGTTGGGCACATTATTGTCCTTTCCCACAGCAATGCTCGAAGCGCCCCACGCCATTTGAGCATTCCTGCGCTTCCAGGGGTTTAAGCCTTCGCGGTCGTGATGCCGCGTTGCTTCATATATTTACCGGAACGATCCGCATAAGACGTTTCACAGACCTCATCACCGCCAATGAAAAGAACCTGGGCGAGTCCTTCATTGGCATAGATGCGAGCCGGGAGAGGTGTGGTATTGGAAATCTCCAAGGTCACATGCCCCTCCCACTCAGGCTCGAACGGCGTGACGTTGACGATGATGCCGCACCGGGCATAGGTCGATTTGCCGAGGCAGATGGTGATGACATCGCGGGGGATGCGGAAGTATTCAATACTCCGAGCCAGCGCGAAGGAGTTCGGCGGCACGATACAAACATCGGTCTGCATATCGACGAACGACTTTTCGTCAAAGGCCTTGGGATCGACCACCGTATTGAAGACATTGGTGAACACCTTGAACTCATTCGAAACGCGCAAATCATACCCATAGCTCGAAAGTCCATAGCTGATGATCGATTGTCCTGCCTCAGTCCGGCGCACCTGTGTCGGTGAAAACGGTTCGATCATGCCTTCCTTTTGCGCCATGCGCCGAATCCAACTATCTGATTTGATACCGATAATAACTCCTTTATTGGCAGGACTCGCAAACCGTTCCGTTGCGCATGGCTTCGATGGAGCAGGCCGATGGCGCCGGCACGGTTTCGACTTCGGTCTTCTTGCGCTCACGATTACCTGAATCGATGCCTGACTTGTTGATCGTGCGCAAATAGTAGGTGGTCTTGAGGCCGCGATCCCATGCCTCGCGGTACATAAACGACGCCTTCCGGGCATCATTCTCAGCCAGGAAAAGATTCACCGACTGCGATTGATCGAGCCATTTCTGGCGAACCGCCGCGCACTGAAGCAACCAAGTGGGTTCGATCTCAAAGGCGGTTTTGTATAACCGTTTTACGTCTTCGGGAACCCGCTCGATGCCTTGAATAGAGCCATCAAAATACTTTAGATCGGAAAGCATTTCCTCATCCCACATGCCCAGCCCCATTAATTCTTTTACGAGGAAATCGTTTGTGCGGACAAACTCGCCGGACAGGTTTGACTTGGTGTGGATGTGCTTATAACTCGGCTCGATGCACGGCGCGCAGCCCATGATGTTCGAGATGGTTGCCGTAGGCGCAATGGCGAGGCAATTCGAGTTCCGCATGCCTTGTCGTCGAATCTTCCCGCGCAGTCCTTCCCAATCGAGGCGACTCCCGCGGTCAACCAATACCGGGGTGCCGCGCTCTTCCTCCAAAAGCGCCAGCGTATCGAGTGGCAACAGGCCGCGATCCCACTTGGAACCCTGGAACGAGGGATAGCGTCCCTTTTCCGCCGCCAGATCGGAGGACGCGGAGTAGGCGTAAAACGCAATGGCCTCCATGATCTCATCGTTGAAATCGACCGCCTCGAGAGAATCAAACGAGATGCGCTTAGTATAAAGGGCGTCCTGCAAGCCCATGACGCCCAGACCGACCGGACGGTGACGCGTGTTGGCGCGCTTGGCTGCCTCAGCGGGGTAATAGTTGATGTCGATGACATTATCCAGCATCCGCATAACAACACGGATCGTGTCCTGCAACTTATCGTGATCAATAGAGCCGTCGTCGCGCAGATGGTTCGGGATGTTGATCGAAGCGAGATTGCAGACGGCCACTTCCTCCATGCTTGTGTTAAGCGTGATCTCAGTGCAGAGGTTGGAATTGTGGATGACACCAACATGGTCTTGAGGTGAACGGATGTTCGATGGGTCTTTAAAGGTGATCCATGGATGGCCGGTCTCGAATAGCGCCTCGATCATCTTTTTCCACAATGCGAGCGCGCGAATCTTACGGCTGAAGATAAGGCCTTCCTCTGCCAGCGCTTCGTAATGGGCGTAACGCTCCTCAAACTTGCGGCCATAGAGCTCCGGAAGATCGGGTGTTTCGTTGCTGCGGAACAGGGTCCACGTTGCATCCTTGGGGAGACGGCCCTCTGAAATATCGCGCAGCCGCTTCATGAACAGATCGGGCACCCAGTTGGCCGTGTTCATGTTGTGAGTGCGACGGCGGTCGTCTCCGGTCTCTTTACGGAGGTCGAGGAAGTCCTCAATGTCTGTGTGCCAGATTTCGATGTAACTGCACAACGCTCCCGGGCGTTTACCGCCCTGGTTTACCGCGACGCAGATGTCATTGGCGACTTTGAGGAACGGGATGACGCCAGACGATTCGCCGTTGGTGCCGTGGATGTGGGCGCCGCTGCCGCGCACCGCCGTCCACGAGCATCCGAGTCCGCCCGCCCATTTGGATAGCGAGGAGAACCGGGTCCAAGTCTCGGCGATTTCCTCGATGGAATCCCCGCAATAAAGCAGATAGCAACTGGAGAGCTGCGGACGGCGCGTGCCGGAATTGAACAGGGTCGGAGTAGAGGAGCAGGCGCGCTTGTTTTGGTAAATGCCATAAAACTCCTTGGCCCGGACTTCCCGTTCGGATTCATGCAAGGAAAGGCCCATCGCGACGCGCATCCAGAAAATTTGCGGTGACTCAGCCCGGCGCCGGCCTTCCGGCGCATTGGCATCCTTGATATGAATGAGGTAGCGGTCGTACAGGTTTTGGATGCCGATGAAGTCGAAGTGAAGATCCGCGTAGGGATCGATGGCGTCGGCCAGTTCGTTCAACCGGAACTCTGCCAGGCGAGGATCAAGCCGTCCTCGCTCAATGCCGAGCGGGATATACTTCAGGAATGCCTTGCGATGGGCATCCTTGAGTTGATCGATACCATCGGCAATTTTCCATGCGAGCGTTTCCTCGTAAATGTAAGTGAGAAGAATGCGTCCGGCAAAGAAACGGCTGTCCGCGTCAACGTCGAGGAGGTTCTTGGCATTGAGGATGACGGTCTCGCGCTGTTCCTGTGGCGTCAGCGACAGGGAGACGCTCCGCATCAGGCGCGCGATCAATTCATTTTCCGAAAGTGTAAGTCGCAGATTGATGCGGGCGAAGGAAATGCGCAGGCGCAGATCGGTCGACAAATCTGGCGAAGCCAATTCAAGCTGCTCGCCTCCACTGGCGGCAACCTGCGCTTCAATATCGCGCACAGCGGCCCGGCGCGCGCGATACTTGCCATAAGCCAGGGCAACCCGCCCGTAGTTCATTTCGATGAGCAGGTTTTCCACCAAGTCCTGTAGCTGCTCGATATGAATGAAGAGCGGACGCTCCCTTTTCATCTTAAACTCAACCTCGGCCTGGATCAGCTTCCCAATGGGTTCCTGTCCCGCTGCGGCGCAGGCCGCATCAACCGCTTTTTCAATCTTGAATCCAATCCAGCTCACCACGCGGGGCTTGCTGGAGGGGGAGTTGGGAAGGTCGCGGCGGATGACGCGGGGATAATCCGATCCGCTGGATCCGAGGTTTTTTTCCAACTCGATGGTTTCGGTGCTCATGGTCGCGGGGATTCTGGGGTTAGACCAGGTCGTCTTCGTTGGTGTTCTTTACGCTGCCGCTGGTCTGGTATTCGGTGACGCGGGTCTCAAAGAAATTCTTCTCTTTCTTGAGAAAGATGACTTCATCAAGCCAAAGGAAGGGATTGTTCCTAACGCTGGAAAGCCGGGGAAGGCCCAGGCTTTCGAGACGGCGATCCGCGTTGTGATCGACGTAATCAAGGAAGTCCTTCTGAGTCATGCCAACCATGTCTTCCGGCATGCAATCGAGGACGAATTCCTTTTCCAGCGCGATGCCCTCTCGCATGAACTCGACGAGTTCCGAGCGGAACTCCTCGGTCCACAGTTCGGGGTTTTCCTCGATCAATTTTTCAAGGATGTATCGGCCAAGCGCGATATGATTCGATTCATCCCGCAAGGTGTATTGGAACATCTGGCCAATGCCGGTCATTTTATTCTGCCGATGCAAGGACAGGATCATTGCAAACAGCGCGTAGAACTGGGTTCCTTCCATGACCTGGGTGATGCCGAAAATAGCCTTGGCAAACTTCTGCTTGTTTACGGTCTGGGTCAGGTCGATGCCCATTTTTAATTCGGGCATGTGACGCGTGATGTACTCGTTCTTTTTCTTGATCGAGGGAATGTCCTGAAATTTAGCCGTCACCTCGTCGAGATCTATGTTCAGGCTGCTGATGATATGGAGAAGCGAATCCATGTGGATCGACTCCTCCGCGATCTGGCGCAGTGAGGCGTGCTTCAACTCAGCGGCAGTGAGATTGTCCTCAATAACGTGAAGGACACTGTCCCCAACAATACCCTCCGCAGAGGAGAAGTAACCGACCCCCATTTCGATGATCCAGCGTTCACGGGCATTCAACTTGGTGGAATTCCAGGTGGCGCAATCCTTCGTCATGTCGATTACATCAGGCTCCCAATGGTTCGCCTTCATCTGCTTGTAGATGCGATAGGCCTCGTGATATTTGAGCGGCAGGACATTCAGTTCCGCGCTGCGCAGGCCATTGATGACTTTTTTGCCGGCGAGACGAGCGCGGGCCTTTTCCTTGTCCAGGCGGAACGTTCGCCCTTGGAACGTGTAAACGACATGGTGCCCTTCCACCTTCTCTTCCGGCTTTTCCGTTAGTTCGATCATGACTATGCTCCGCTTCAGCGCCCGCCACGGCGCAGTTTCTTGCCGGAACCGGGGCACAAAAAAGCCCTCCAGATTCCAACTCGGGAAACAGAAGGCGACAGACCAGCGAACTGAGGAGCACCATTCAGAGTCCCATCCCCTCTTTGGCGAGAGAGTTACCCCGGAACATATCCGAGGACTTGATGAGTGTAAAAAAGCAGGTCTTCTGACTTCGAGGTCGTTCTACTCACCCCGCCTTACCGCGCCCCCGCGCAGTGGCCTTAGTGGGGCTTTCGTAGCTCGTTACAGCGGCGCTACCGCACGGGATTCACACCCGTTTCCCTATTCTCCCTAGGCCGTAGCAAAGGGCACTTTCTTACCTGATACCACAACATATAGTGGTGTTTTCAAAGAACTACGCATCTAATAGGTGTTTTAACGGGTTCCGTCAACAAACGTTTTTAAAAACGATCAGCGCAGGAAGACGCATGCCAGATCCCCGTTCTGACTTCGTAGAATGTCGCGGCCATGCGCTCCGTGCAGGGCCGCGATGAGGGACTGGCCTTTATCCTTGTAGCCGTTGCAGTTTATATAGATGGCTGAAAAGCCGCGCATTTGCAGGGTGTTCAGCAGGTCGGGGACAGGGAGGTCGGAGGCTTGTTGCTGCCAGGCATCGCGGTCGCGGCCTTTGACTGCGCCGAACGAATACGCCAGATGTTTTGAGTAGAGATACGGGCGGAAATGGTCGTAAGCGGGGACGCCGTCCTCTGGACTTTCGGGGAAATCCATGACGGGCATCTGGAAAACGCGGGAGCCGGTGGGGAGATGTTGTTCCATTGTTCCCGCGAAGGCGCGATCCGACGCGACGAGGCGAGCGAGAGCTTTTTGTTCCTCGCCCGTGGGTGGCGAAGGGGTTTGATCCCAAATGGAAAGACCAGCAAGGAGGATTGCGGCCGCAATCGAAAGTTGGAGCCGGACGCCTGAAAGACCGCGTGACCAGAAGGAAAGTCTTTGAACCGCAAACAACAGGAGGATGGTTAGGATAAAGAGGCTGTATCGGGTGGTGGAGCGGAACAAGAGGAAGCCGAAGGCTCCCGCCACGGCGTTCAAGCCTCCAACGGAGGAGTAGAGTCCGATCCAGATGAGTTGCCAGGCCTCCAGAGGAAGGCCCGGTCTCCTTTTGAGCAAACGGCTGGCGGAAACAAAAACGAGCAAAAGGAGGCAGGCGATCCCAACAATACCGAGGTAGCACGCTGGCGGTGTCTCTCCGGGAACGAGAACCTGAGCGAAGTAGTCTTGCGAGAAGACGGCGAAAGCGTGGAAGCGGTGATCTGGAGGGGGGATCACGAGATCTGAAAATTTCAGCGCGTAGTATTCAAGGAAGGAGTAGCTGCGCTCGACGGCTTCGGTGTTAACTCCTTCGCGAACGCGGCATACGAATGTATCCAGGCGCATCGCAATGAAGACCAGAGTGGCGGTGGCGGCGATGGTGATAGCAGGCAGGGCGGCCCTCCAGCCGCGACGGATGAGCTGCCACGCGCCAGCGAGCAGGGCCAGTTGGACGAACATGTTTGCGTAGTAAACATTCTGCAGCCCGGTGACGACCGCGACAGCAAGCCCGAGCCAGTGACGCCGTGAGCAGAGCTCGATGCCGACCGCGCTGGACAAGTAGCGACAAACAAGGATGCAGAGGGGGACGTGCCAGTAATAGGCAAGGGCGAGATGGTGGCCGCCGTGAGCGATGCCGTAGCGGGAAAACGAGAAGGCGAGGGCACCGGCCATGCTCCAGGCCCAATGCGCGTGGAGGATGCGGCAGGCGGCATAGAACGAGATTGCCGCGAGCAGATGGGCGGCAAGCAGGGCAAGATTATAGGCGGCAAACAGGCCTACGCCCCGCGCAAGCAAACCGGTGAGACATGTGAGAACTTCTTCGCCGCCAGGGAAGTCTGACCAATTCGCGGTAGATGGGGCGCCGAGTTCAGGGATTTTCTTCTGGAGAAGGGGCAGCAGATGTCCTTCGGAGGCTGCTTTGATGGAGGCAAGGACGAGCTTCGCGTCGGCTTTGTCGGGATCGTCGCCGTAATCGACGGGGATGTTGAAGGACGCGACGCTCCAACGGGCATAAACGTGGCACCAGATGATGGCGCAAAGGCAAAGCAGCGCCAGCACCGGAAACGCGTTTCTTCGGAACATCACCCGGTTTATGGCGGAAGCCTAGGGAAGGCTACCAGGCGCTGGCTTTCTCCATAAGTGGGGCGTAGCCGCGCTTGCCGGTCGAGGCAATGAAGTCGAAGAACTCGCGGCCATGCTGGCCCCAGGGGCGCTGGCGGGAACGCTCCAGGGCTTGCGTGGTGTTCAGCCCACTTTTGTAGAGGAGGACAAAGGCGTCCTTGATGTCTTTGCGCTCCTCGGCATTTAAGCCGGCGCGCCGGGCTCCAACAACGTTGAGGCCGATGACGAAGTTGATCTCGGCCGCAAGTGTAAAGGGGGGGACTTCTTTGCTGAAGCCGCTATTGCCTTGGGTAATGACGAGTTTGCCGACCCTGATGTGCTGGTGGTAGACGGAGCCGCCGCCGAGGAAGGCGCGGTCGCCTACCTGGACGTAGCCGCCAAGGAGGACGCTGTTCGCGAGTATGATGTTGTCGCCAAGCTTTACGTTATGGCCCAGGTGAGCGCCTGCCATGATGTAGTTGGAGTTGCCGACGATGGTTGCGCTCCCTTCGGCGGTGCCTCTATGGACTGTGCAGTGTTCGCGGAAGGTGTTGTAATCGCCGATGATGACCCGGCTGGCGGTGGATGGCGCGAACGCGAGGTCTTGAGGAGCGCCCCCGAGCACACTTCCGTGGCCGATAAGGTTATTTCGTCCAAGGATTACCGCGCCTGTGATAACCACGTGAGAGTGAAGCACACATCCGGAGGCGATCCTGGCCGGGCCTTCGATGACCGCGTACGGTCCGATTTCGACGTCATCCGCCAATTCAGCATCCGGATGGATGATTGCAGTGGGATGGATTTTCATGTTGTTAGCGGGGGAGAGGAGGCAGGTAATACGCTCGCGGGCGGGGCGATTCGCGAAACAGCAATATGCCTCAGAAAACGAAGCCCAAGAAAGCGCAAAATCCACGCGAGCAACAGAGCAGGCAGCCTGGCTTGCAAGCAGACATGGCGGAGCAGCCGCGTTCAAGCGCCCCAGAGCATCGCGGAAGCGGAAAGCTATCCGGCAAAGTGGCGGTGATCACGGGAGGAGACAGCGGAATCGGCCGGGCGGTCGCAATCCTCTTTGCGAGAGAAGGAGCGGATGTGATGATCGTGTATCTGAATGAGCATCAGGACGCGCGGGAGACCAAGAGGCTGGTGGAGATGGAGCACGGGAAGTGCGCCCTCCTGGCAGGGGACATCGGGGACGAAGTTTTCTGCAAACGAGTGGCCCGCGACTGTTTGAAACAGTTTGGGCAGATAGACATTTTGGTCAACAATGCGGCGGAGCAGCATCCGCAGAAAAGCATTGAGGACATTACCGCGCGGCAACTGGAGCGCACGTTTCGCACGAACATCTTTTCCCAGTTCTTTCTTACAAAAGCGGTGGTAAAGAATCTCAAGGAAGGAAGCTGCATCATCAACACGACGTCTGTGACGGCGTATAGAGGAAGTCCCGCTTTGCTGGATTACTCCGCGACAAAAGGAGCGATTCTTTCGTTCACGCGCTCGCTCGCGCACGCGCTGGTGGACAAGAAGATCCGGGTCAACGCGGTTGCTCCGGGGCCGATCTGGACACCGCTTATTCCCTCCACGTTTCCGGGGGAGAAGGTTGAAACATTTGGCTCGGACACGCCGATGGGACGAGCCGGGCACCCTGAAGAAGTTGCTCCATCGTATGTGTTTCTCGCGTCGGCGGACGCTTCGTATATCACCGGGCAGGTGCTCCACCCGAATGGCGGGGAACTGGTGAACGGATGATGGCGCGCTAACAAGCTTGTTTTGAAGCTGAAGTTGTCACCGACGAACCGAATCTTGAAGCTAGTCTTCGGCGCGTGACCGGCCGGGTTGGGTCGCCGCGCGGAGGACGATCACGAAGAAGCTGGCCATGATGAGCCATGTGGAGGGTTCCGGGGCAGCGAGGAGAGCAACGCCATTACCCGAGACATGAGTCGTCAATGAGCCACCCGAGCCGGGTGTCGTCGTGAATTCATGCATGTAGGGGTAGCTGCCGTTGACCCCGGTGTACAGGTCGTACGTGTTTGCCCCGTTTGAGAAGAAGTTGATCTCCCGTCCGCGGCCTTCCGGCAAGCTGCCAGTGGCATTTCCGCCGTAACCCAGGAAGCCTGGGTTTGTAACGACCGGATGCGCACCGGGCATGACAAGGTTGTCGTAGATAAACAAGCCGGTGGGGCTGTAGCTTGCGGAGAGCCCGTTCGCGTTCGGGAACAGGGTGTATCTGCCGGCGATGTCATCCAGCGCTGGAGCGGTAACCACGAGGGTTCCCGCTGTAGCCAGATACACGCCGGGGTCGCTGGCGAATGGAGCGGCGCTTAGGGTGGCAATGCCATGCACAAGGCCGTTGGCATCGGTGTATTGGAATTGGAGGGAGATGGTGGTCGCGGGAGCGCCGAACGCCCTTAGGGTTAGGCCCACCAAGGCAAGTGCTATGTATCTGAGTTTCATTGTCGAAGGTTCTTAGGGTTCGGGTTTCTTTTAGGTAACTGCCACCGAGTCATCCGGTGGATTTCGGGATGATAATAAGCATTTCAGGTGCCATATGCTTATAGTATTTATCAAATACCTTACTATTATATAGGGTATTCGCCTTAGCCAGCCGGATAGACACGCAGCCACAGCAGCTCCGGGGCAAAGCCGTCGCAACTAAAGGGAGGGCTCGGTATCGTGGATCCGGCCGTAATCGACGGCTACCTTGCCCACCGCGAGATCCCTGTAGATCTCGGCAAACCGTTCTCCGAACTTCACGTCCTGCCAGGAGTAATCCTGCTGACTATGCACAGGGATCTGCATGACGGTATCGATGCAAACGAGAGAGGCGAAGAAGCGGGCGCCGGAAGCTTTCAAGTCGTCTTGAGTCAGACCGAAGAGGGGGCTTCGTTCATCGATCCTGTGCCTGAGGGTTAGCACCGCCGGGAAGAAAATGATCCCGGCCGGATCGAGAGAGAGTTCATAAAAACGGCGGACTTCGCCTTCTTCGGGAACACACTCGTTGCGGAGGAGCATAATGCGAAAGACGGCCTCTACCATGGGCTGATGTCGCAGATTTGCGACGCGCATCATGAGAGTGGGAATTCCGTTGAAGGGGGTAATCACGAGGGAACGAGTAAAGACGATCATCGCGGAGGGGCGGGAGAAGCGGACGAAGATGAGACCTGTGACGACGGCGAGACCGAACATGCCGACCATGATTTCGGCGGTGGTGACGAGATGGCCGTAAAGGGTGGCCGGGTACATGTGGCCGTAGCCGACGGTGGCCAGGGTCTCTACGCTGAAGAAGAAATCGTCGCCAAAAGACCCGGAGCGGGCTTCGGCAATGCAGGAGCCGCTGGCAGCGTAGCAGCAGGCAAAGAGGAGATTCACGAGCAAATAGCACCCGGCGAGGAAGGCGATGAATTGTGGCCAGGAGAGGGTCAGGAGCCAGTGGTATGCATCCCGCGATTCCCAGCGGGTGGCATTCTCCTTTAAGAACTCGAGCTTGCCGGCACGAATGGAAATCGGGTTTTGTTTCACGCGGCTGTAGGCACTGGAGAGAGCGCGGAAGAGCTAAGGCCCCCACTATTACTCAGCAGACAGGGAAGGGCCAGACTCGTTTTGCAGGTGATGCGGTCTGACTTTGTTTCACGGGCTTCTCGACTTGGAGGCGGGATGTCCCGTAACATTTTGGCGCTTGACCTCTTTTGGTATCATTGCCGGCAATGGCGTATATCCCCTGATGATCGCGCGGTCCGCCCGGAAAGCGGGGGTGAAGCGGCTTGTGGCAGTGGCGTTTGAGAATGAGACGGACCCGAAGCTGGGCGAGCTGGTGGACGAGATCGAGTGGATAAATGTGGGGCAGCTTGGGCGGCTGATTTCGCTCCTTAAGAAAAAGCAGGTGCCGGAGGCCGTGATGGCGGGACAAATCCATCCTAAGAATCTTTTCGATTTGCGACCGGATTTTAAGGCGCTGGCGCTGCTGGCGCGGTTGAAGGCGCGGAACGCGGAGTCGATCTTCGGGGCTGTGGGCGATGAGCTGGCAAAAGCGGGTATCACGCTCTTGCCGGCCACGACGTTCCTGGACGACTGCCTCGCCGGACAGGGATTGATCGCGGGACCGAAGCTGAACGCGAGAGAAGAAGCGGATGTGCAGTATGGATTCGGGATAGCGAAGGAAATAAGCAAGCTGGATGTGGGGCAGACCGTCATCGTGAAGAAAGGTACTGTGCTGGCGGTGGAAGCGTTTGAAGGCACTAACGAGGCGATCAAACGGGGCGGGGCGCTCGGGCGGGGGGAGGCGGTGATGATCAAGGTATCGAAGCCGAAACAAGACTTGCGATTCGACGTGCCGGTGATCGGGCCTGGAACACTGGACGCAGCGCGAGAGGGAAAGCTGCGGGTGATCGCGGTGGAAGCTGGCAAGACGTTGCTTTTGGAAAAGGAAGAGTTATTTGAGAAGGCGATGCGTTACCGGGTATCGGTGGTGGGCCAAAGCTGATGAAACGAGCGCGCGTAGGAGTGGTGGGTCTGGGTCACATCGGGAAGAACCACGCCCGGGTGCTGGCCGAGCTGGCGGGTTCGGACTTTACGGCGGTGTACGACGCGAGCGTCGCGATCACCAGCGAGATCGCGGGTCGATACGGGGTGGTGGGGGCGGCGAATCTGGAGGAATTCGCGGAACTGGTGGACGCGGCGTGCGTGGCAACACCCACGCCCACGCATTTTGAGATTGGACAACTGCTGCTGGAGCGAGGGAAGCATCTGCTCGTGGAGAAACCGATCACGGAGACGGCGATCGAAGCGAAGGCGCTGGCTGATCTCGCGCACGAGCGCGGAAGGATTTTGCAGGTCGGACACGTAGAGCGGTTCAATCCGGTCCTGGGAGTTTTGGAAGAGCTTCTCACCCGGCCGCGCTTCATAGAGGCGCACCGGCTTTCGCCGTATCCGCATCGCAGCACAGAGATTGGGGTCGTGCTTGACCTCATGATCCATGATCTCGAAGTGATACTCCACCTCGTGCGATCCCCAGTCGCGCATATAGACGCGGTGGGGGTGCCGGTGTTGAGCCGCGGAGAAGACATCGCAAACGCGCGCCTGCGTTTTGAGAACGGATGCGTAGCGAACATCACGGCAAGCCGGGTGAGCCCCGAGAAGATGCGAAAGATCCGGGTTTTCCAGGAGGACGCGTATCTCTCGCTGGACTACCAGGATCAGACGGGGGAAATCTATCGGCGGATCGGAGGCCAGATCAGCCGGGCGCCAGTTGAGATCGAAAAAGACGAGCCGCTGAAGCTGGAACTCCAGTCGTTTCTGGAGTGCGCCCAGAAAGGTTCGGAACCAAGGGTGTCGGGCTACGCCGCGGCGGCGGCGCTGGAACTGGCGCTGGAAATAACGGGGATTATCGAGAAGCAAAATCTGGCGGAGCGATGAAGTTGTACATGGTGGCTGGCGAGGCTAGCGGGGATGGCAGAGGAGCGGAACTCATGGAGGCGCTGAAGAGCCGGGTAAGTGACGTCGAGTTCTACGGAGCGGGCGGGCCGAGAATGAGAGCAATCGCGGGAAATCATTTCCAGGATTGGAGCGACCGCGCAGTGGTTGGGATCGTCGATGTAATAAAGAACTACGGCTATTTTAAGAAGCAATTTGACGGGATGCTCGCGGAAGTCTCGCGGCTGAACCCGGACGGGATCGTATTCATCGATTATCCCGGGTTCAACCTGCGGCTGGCAGCAGCGGTCAAGAAGAAGCGGCTCGCGACGCGGGTCATCTACTATATAAGTCCCCAGGTTTGGGCCTGGCACCGCGGTCGCATCCCGAAGATGGCGAGGATCATCGACCTGATGATCTGTATCTTTCCTTTTGAGAAGGCGTTGTATGAGAGATCAGGTCTAAAGACTGTGTTCGTGGGGCACCCTCTGCTCGATTCGCTTGCTGCGCGCCGCGTCGCAAGTTGCCGGGAAGCAGACTTGATTGGCATCTTTCCCGGCAGCAGGCGGAAGGAAATCGAGAAGATATTCCCGGTGATGATCGAGGCGGCGCAAGCGATGAAGCGCTCACATCCGAAATTAAGATTCGAAGCGGCAGCCATTTCTGACGCGATGGCACAGGTGATGTCCGGAACGTTGCAGAAACGGGGTTTGACGGAGACGTTCTGTTCCATAAAGAGCGGGGATTCACATGGATTGATGCAGAGAGCAACGGCGGGGATGGTCGCGTCCGGCACAGCTACCCTGGAGGCAGCATATTTTGGATTGCCATTCGTCATCCTGTACCGTGTGGGGCCCATTACGCTGTTGCTGGGGCATCTGGTGGTGAAAGTCCCGTTTCTCGGCATGGTGAACATCCTTGCCGGACGGGAGATCGCGCGCGAATTTCTGCACAGCCGGATGACGCCAGCGCCGGTCGCGGAGGAAATGCTGAGGCTCTTTGAGCACGAAGAAGCCCGCGAGCAGGTCTGCCAGGATCTCTCGCGCGTGGTCGGAGCGCTCGGGGAGGGTGGAGCAGGAGCGCGGGCCGCAGAAGCCATTCTGGCAGAAATGGGGGTGGGTTGAGTTTGAAAGAAAAGGGCGCCAGGCCTCCCGGGCCGAAGTCCAAATTCGCGGCGGGCATCTTCATAGAATTGCGGCGCGACCCGCTTGGTTTTCTCCGCCGCGCCGCCGCGGAATATGGGGACTTATATCATCTTCAGCTTGGACCGCGGCACAATTACCTGATTAGTAACCCCGAGCACATCAAGAACATCCTGTGCGCGCCGCAGGGGATGGCTCGTTCGAACCATCCATCCATCAAGCGCCTGCTTGGCAAGGGGTTGATAACCAGCCAGGCGGAGTTCCACCGCCGTCAGCGGCGGCTGATCCAGCCAGCATTCCATCGTGGGCAGCTCGCGCTGTGGAGCGGAGTAATGACGGAGCACATATCGCGGATGACCTCCGGATGGAAAAACGGGGAAACGCTGAACATCAGCGAGGAGATGTCGCGGCTGGCAATGTCCATCATCGTGAACACGATGTCCGGCGCGGATATGCAAAAGGAGACAGAAGGGCACCTTGGCGCGGCGTGGAAGGCCGTCATGGGAATGTCGCATCTGCACAACCTGCCGCTTGTCACGGATTTCCTGCTAAAGCTGCCGCTCCCGATGACTCGACGGCTTGAGAAAGCGGTGCGTTTGCTGGATGAGACGATCTATCGCATGATCGCGGAACGGCGTGAGAGTGGCGAGGCGCGGCAGGATTTGCTGTCCATACTAATAGGGATGTGGGATTCGGAGACGGATTCCGGTGGGCTCACGGATCGGGAAATCCGGGATGAAGTGCTGACGATGTTCACGGCCGGACATGAGACGATCAGTAACGCGCTGGTATGGACGTGGTATCTGCTTTCCCAGCATGTGAAGGTGGAGACGGCATTGCACGCGGAAATCGATTCAGTGCTTGAGGGCAGGGTTCCCACCGCGGACGACCTGCCGCGGCTGCCCTACACCCGGATGGTGTTTTCGGAATCCATGAGGATGTATCCGCCTGTGTGGGTGATCGCTCGCAGGAATGTGGAGGACTATCGGTTGGGCGAGTACGTGCTCCCGGCGGGCTCGTTTCTCTACTTGAGCCAATATGTGGTCCACCATGACAGCCGGTTTTTTCCAGCGCCGGATCTATTCGACCCGCAGCGCTGGACGCCGGAGGCAATCGCCGAGCGTCCGAAGTTCTCGTATTTCCCCTTTGGAGGCGGGCCTCGACAGTGCGTCGGGGAGGGATTCGCGTGGATGGAAGGCATTCTGACGCTGGCAAGCGTCGCGCGGGAGTGGAAGCTCGACCTGGCGCCCCGGCATCGGGTGGAGATAGAACCATTCGTCACCCTGCGACCGAAATACGGCATGAGAATGACGTTGAGGCGGCGCAAGCCGTAAGATCAGAAAGCGGTGCCTAATCGGGCTTTGTTTCAACTTTCCGGGAAGTTCGGTGTCTAATTTGGGCAAATGGCATTTTGTTTGCTGCTTGGCTCACCCGTGGAACTGCAAAAAATGAGCGTCGGGGTCGCGCGGATAGCGAACCGCAAGCGGCAGGGCGCGAGACGCGGATGGCTGTGAGGGACTGAATGTCGGGCTCCAAACTTCTCGCGCGGCTGAGACAAATCGCGGACAAAGCGGGCATCCTGTCGCTGGCCGTCGCGCTTTACGATTACGAGACGGAGTTGCACTTCTCCTACCAGGGAGACCGCTACTTCCACGCCGCAAGCACAATGAAGATGGCCGTGCTGCTTGCGCTGTTCAAGGCGGCGGAGGAGGGGAAGATCCGTTTGGAAGACAAGCTGCATGTCCGGAATCGCTTCCGAAGCATCGCGGACGGGTGCGTGTTTAAAATAAATCCGAGCTACGATGGAGACGGGAACATCTATAAGAGCATCGGGCGGGCGGTAACGATCGCGGAGCTCGCGCGAGTAATGATTGTCCGCAGCAGCAACCTTGCGACGAACCTGCTCATCGACTACATCGGAATCCACTTCGTGCGAAGAGTCCTGGACGACGCGGGGATCGATGGAATCAAAATACAGCGGGGCGTCGAGGACGAAGTTGCCTATCGGCAGGGGCTGAATAATGAAGTGTCAGCGGATGGATTGGCCAAGCTGTTCCGGCTTCTTTGTGAGGAAGACTTTCTTTCGGCGGAGTCTCGAAAGCAGATCGTGGATGTTCTTTTGGGACAGGAATACAACAGTATGATCCCGGCGGGGTTGCCGGCGGCGGCGAAAGTGGCGCACAAGACGGGTGAGATCTCAACGGTCTGCCATGATGGAGGCATCGTTTTCCTGCCGGGTCGGAAGCCTTACGTTCTGGTGGTGTTGACCGAATGCAAGCCGGGCGCAGAGCAGCGGCATCGCGCGGTGGCAGCGATCTCCGGGGTGGCGCATGACTATGTCACGGGGAATAAAGAGCAGGAGGGAGGCTCGTGAGCGGACCCTTCGAGGCAGTGGACGGGCTGAGGCTTGAAGGCGCGCTTGTTACTCTGCTGAAGCCCGCGGAGGCGGTGAGCGATGACCTGGGGAATATACACTTTCTACCCCGCTTTTTTTACGAAGTGCCATCGTGGGAAGAGGCGAAGAAGGCCCGGATCAGCGAGCACTTTACGTTTGCTGAACTGATGTCCGTGGATTGCCGGGAAGCGCGTCCGTTGCTCGACTCGTTCCCGCATTATGTCCCTTGCGCGATTTGCGTCCTGGGCCGTTATCTGGAGGCATTCCGGCAAAAGGTGGAGGCTCCGGTATTCATCAGCGTGAATGGGGGGTATCGTTCATCCGCGCACAAGAGGAACAAGGTGACGGGCCCCCATAGTTGGGGAACGGCGGCGGATATCTACCGGATCGGCGACACCTTCCTGGACACGCGCCGGGACATCGAGAAGTACGGCGAGATCGCGCGTTCACTCGGAGCTGAGGTATTCGCGAAGCCCGCCGGGGAGGGCCAGGGTAAGACCGACGATCATCTGCACATCGACATAGGGTATGTAAGCTATGTGCCTCGTGAGCACGGTGAGGGGCGCTGAAGCGCGCAGAAACCGAATGTGAGAAAATCCTCTGAACGGGATAAGAGTGAAGCCTCGTCACAGCCTCGCCGCCCGGTAATAGGACTTGAGGCTGAGTTCACGCTTTATGTGCGTGACCAGAAACGGCTGCCAGAGCACGTTTTTGCCAATCCGCAGGCAATCGTTCGGGAGCGCATGATCCCGCGATCTGGACGGTCGTTCCATCTGCCCTCTGGGGGAGCGCTATACTTTGACACAGGAGTTGTGGAAGTGGCGACGCCTATCATCGAGATCGAGCCGGAATGTTGCGCGCGGGCGGTCCGCTCACTTTGGGAACAGATAGAGTTTGTGCGGGACGAGTTGGATGATTGGGAGGCCGCGAATGGGCGGCCTGTGAGGCTGGAAGGATTCAGCGCGCACTATAACGTATCGATCCCAAAAGAGCGGGGCCTGGACCCGGATGGACTAAACCAGCTCGCGCTGTTGCTTGCATTTATCCTGCCGGCGCCGGTCCTGATTCTGGCGGCGAACCGGTTCAGCACCGGGGTGGGCGCGCGTCCGCGCGAAGACAGGATAGAGATCACGGTCGATTTTACGCCCGACCCTGAGCTGATGCTCGCGGCCGCCTCAGTGGCAGTGGGGATCACGCTGGCTGTCGCCCGATGGCCGTCGCATGATCTGTCTGAACTGCAAAGACGGGGGTTGCCGGTCATAACGCCATTCTATCCCCGCAAACACACTTCCCGGAAGGGATGGCTGGCGCGGTTCGATTGCTTTGAGCGCAATCCATTTACAGCGGACATTAACGCTCCGGACTGGCGCGTGGAGTCCGGCCCAGCTCGCAGCCTGCGAGAGATCGCGAGGCAGATTTGCCACCCTTTCCTGGATGACATCGCGGCTGTCACGGATCGCGCGTGTCTGAGGCACATCGGAGCGGTATTCAAGGGGAACGCTCGCTCGCTCCTGGATTTTTCAGAGCGGCCTCCCGGATACAACGACGCGGGCAGGAATGTGGAATGGAGGCGGCGCTCACTGCGAGCGCTGCCACGGTCCGCCTACGAAGGTGTGATTCATCGCATCATCAAGCACAAGAAGATACGGGTCGGGAACTCGGTGTATGTCCCCGAAAAGATGAAGGGATGGTATGAGGTCGTTTTTCGAAACTGGAAAACAGGACTGCGTCGCGTGTTCAACCTGGACGATCTCGTCAGGCACTGCTCGGAGGAGGAGGGACATCGACGCGGAGACGCGTAGCGCGCGGCGCAGAGAAGTGTTGCAAAATTGTGGAGGGGAAATAGAGAGGGTTGATGAAAGCAGACCCAGTTGTCCCCGCGCGGCTGCGGTTCGCCATAGTGGGGTGCGGACTGATCGGGGCGAAGCGGCTGGCAAATCTGCCGTCGGGATCGGTGACGGCGGTTTACGACATAGACCGGGGACGGGCGGAGCGGCTGGCAGGGATGGCGGGAGGCTGCCGGGTGTGTGAGAGCGCGGAAGCGGCAATGAGCGGGGCGGACGCGGTGATCGTGTCGACGTTGAACGCCGCGCTGGCTCCTCTCACGATGCAGGCGATCGCGGCGGGCAAGCATGTGCTGGTGGAAAAACCGGTGGCGTTTTCCAGCGGGGAGATCACGGAGATGGACGCGGCCGCCAAGGAACGGGGCGTGGTAGTGAGGGCAGGGTATAATCACAGGTATCACCCGGCATTTTTGAAAGCGCGCGAGTTGGTGAAGGAGATCGGGGGTTTGATGTATATCCGCGCGCGATACGGGCACGGGGGGCGGACGGGGTATGACCGGGAATGGCGGGCGGACCCCGCGATTTCAGGAGGCGGGGAGTTGATCGACCAAGGGGTACATCTGATCGATCTTAGCCGGATGTTCCTGGGAGATTTCAGCTTCGTGGAGGGCTACGCGGCAACCTACTTTTGGGATATGCCCGTGGATGATAACGCGTTTATGAATCTGCGGACCGCCACAGGGCAGACCGCCTGGCTGCATGTGAGTTGCAGCGAGTGGAAGAATCTATTTTCGTTCGAGATCTATGGGCGGACTGGGAAGCTGCACGTTGAAGGACTGGGGGGGAGCTACGGAGTAGAGCGGCTTTACCACTACAAGATGCTGCCAGAGATGGGGCCACCGGAGACGGTGATTTATGAATACCCGCGGGGCGACCGATCGTGGGCGCATGAGATGGATGAATTCATCGCGGACATACGGGAGGGACGCCGCGCGGAGCCGGGATTGGAAGAAGCCGGAGCGGTGATGAAGATCGTGGAGGCGGTGTATGAGCAGAGTGGCATGAGGGCGAAAAAGGAATGAAGGTGACGACGCTTGGCCTCTGGCACCTCGGCTGCGTTACGGCGGCCTGTTGCGCAAAGCATTTCGAAACGGTGGGCGTGGATGAAGACGCGGAGACGGTGAAGGGATTGAACGAGGGACGAGCGCCTTTATTCGAGCCGGGGCTGGATGAACTGATCTCGGCGGGGATTGTCGCGGAGCAACTGTCTTTCACGACGGATGCTGAGACGGGATGCGCCGAGGCGGATGTCCTGTGGGTGACGCGCGATACACCGGTGGACGAAGATGATAGGTCGAATGTGGAGTCGGTGCTGGAATGCGCGAGGGGGGCGCTGCGACATCTGCGCGAGGGGGCGCTGGTTCTGATCTCGGCGCAACTGCCGGTGGGATCGTGCGCCAAACTGGAGGCGGAGTTTCCCCGCCACCATTTCGCCTGCTCGCCGGAAAACCTCAGGCTGGGACAGGCGATCAAGGCTTTTGAGAAGGCGGAACGGGTGGTAGTGGGAATCCGGAGTGAAGCGGACAAGGCGTTGATCGAGGAGCTTTTCAAGCCATTCACAACGCGGATTGTGTTCATGCGGACGGAATCGGCGGAGATGGTGAAGCACGCGCTGAACTCATTCCTGGCCTTGTCGGTAACGTTCATCAACGAGATCGCGAGGCTTTGCGAGCATACCGGGGCGGACGCGGACGAGGTATCCGCCGGGTTGAAGAGCGAGCCGCGCATAGGATCGAAGGCTTACCTCGGGCCGGGAGGCGCGTTCGCGGGCGGGACGCTGGCGCGGGATGTGGTGACGCTCACCGAGCTTGGAGAGAGACATGGGGAGATCCTCTCTGTGATACCCGCAATCACGAAGAGTAATCACTTGCACCGCGGGTGGGCCTTGCAAAGGCTGACAGCGCGGTTGGGTGATTTGCGCGGGAAGGTGATCGCCGTGCTCGGTCTGACATACACGGTGAATACGGATACGCTGCGGCGAAGCGACGCGGTGGAGCTTTGCGCGAAGCTCGAAAAAGCGGGAGCGGTGGTGAGGGCGTTCGACCCGGCGGTAAAGCACCTGCCGGCGGAGTTGCCGGGGACACAGGTGTCTAATAATGTGGCGGAGGCGGTGAATGGCGCGGACGCGGCGGTGATCTGCACGGAATGGCCTATTTTCCGAGAGGCGGCGTGGGGAGATGCGCTTGGGACAATGCGCCAGCGGGTGATCGTGGACGCGAATGGGTTTCTGGAAGGCGCGATAAAAGGGCTGACGGCAGAGCATTTCCGGGTTGGGCATATCTTATGAAACTAGAAAAGCTAAACACGGTGGTGACCGGCGGCAGCCAGGGTCTCGGGAAGGCGATCTGTGAACATTTCATTCGGGAGGGAGCGAACGTGATGTTCTGCGCGCGGGAAGAGGCGGCGCTGCAGAGCGCGCTTGCGCAGTTGCGAGGGATGGCGGCGGGCGGACAGCAGGTCTTTGCAAACACCTGTGATGTCTCCAGGGAGGCGGATGTGGAGGAACTGTTTGCTGACGCGCGCGCGAAATTCGGCGCGGTGGATGTGCTCGTAAACAACGCTGGGGTTTATGGACCCATGGGAGCGACGGAGAGTGTGCCGGTAACGGAATGGATGCGAGCGGTGGAGATCAACCTGCTCGGGGTGTTGCTGCCAAGCCGGGCGGTGATCCCGCGGATGAAGAAGTCGGGGCGAGGAAAGATCATCGTAGTATCCGGCGGTGGAGCGACGAATCCAATGCCGAACATCAGTTCGTACGCGGCGTCAAAGGCTGGAGCGGTGCGGCTCATGGAGACGCTGGCCGAGGAGTTAAGGGCGTTCCACATCGACGTGAACGCCATCGCGCCCGGGGCGCTTGCGACCCGGCTGGTGGATCAAGTGCTTGAGGCGGGGCCGGACAAGGTTGGACAAGCTTACTTCGAAAAGAACAAACAGTGGAAGGAGAACGGAGCGACGCCGTTGGACAAAGGAGCAAGTCTGGCTGTGTATCTGGCGAGCCGTGAAAGTGATGGGATTACAGGGAAGCTCATTAGCGCGCAGTGGGACGCGTGGCCCAGTTTGCATGAGCGGCGGGAAGAGCTCGCGGGGAGCGATATTTATTGCCTGCGGCGGATTGTGCCGGGCGATCGGGGGAAGACGTGGGAGTGACGGGGGAGGGTGGCGAACGAAGATTACCGGTGCTCCCTCAGAAAAGCCCGCGCCGCCGATGGGCGAAAAGCCTTGGAACCCGCCCCATTGCCTCGTCGCAATACGGAAAAGAAATCTGTGGAAAGCGGAACAAGAAAGAGCATTTTGGTGAACAGCTTGGGAAGCGCAATGAAATCCGGTTGGTGGAGTTCGAAGCGGTATTCGAAAGCAGAGGGATCTTCGCGCGCGATGGCGTAGACGGTATAATCGTTCTGCTGGACGAATCGAGCAAGACGTTCCCATGAGTTTGGCCGCTGATCTTCGATCGCAAACTCGATGAGAAAGACTGGCTTGTGCTTCCTCGCCACTTCGGCCGCGCCTTCAAGCGCCAAAATATCGAAGCCTTCGATGTCGATTTTGACAGCGAGCGGAGAGACGTGGGGATTCTCGGCGCAAAAGCAGTCAATGGTAGTTGCTGTGGCGGTCTGAACGCCCGGAGAGTGAGCGGCATGGATCACGTGGGTGAGATCGGGGGCTGAGGAGACATCGAGGTGGATCACGCCCTTGGAATCCTGTATCGCCTGGTCGATAACGGTAACGTTCGAAAGCAAGCTGGCTGTCCTTCTGAGAAGGGGCAAATTTCTTATATCAGGCTCGAATGCATAGCAATTCCGCGCGAGCGGTGACATGTACGCGGAATAGTAACCAATATTCGCGCCCACATCGATGAAGTCCCCCGCATTTGCAAAAGAAGAGAGGTATGCGGCAAGCAGGCACTCGGAGTTCCAGTCAGTATTCGCGCCGGTAACGAACACGTCTGAGGCAAAAGGACTTCCCCTCGGCAGAGGGATTGAGGAACCGGAAGGCAGCGAGAACATGATCTCATCCCGGAACGCGACGAGGACGCGCCAGAGAAGGCGCCGGAAGACGTATCTCACGAACCCAACCTCTTTGGCGAATTTCAGGTGCATCTCAAAAGCTGTCAGGATGGTAGGCCGGTCGTCTTGAATGACAATAACAAGGAGGCGGGCGATTATAAGAAAAGAGGAAAATAGCGCGATGCGCCAACGAGCGTCGCTTAGAATATCGTGATGAACTATGTTTATGTCCTGCTCCTCTGCGCGGCAGTAGGAGGCATCGATTGTCTTGTCGGCGGGACGCGGCTGGTGTTCAGCCTGCCTGGGTATCTTGTGATCGGGAGCGCCGGGTTGTTGAGCCTGGTTTCAATCCGGAGGAAGCGTTTTTCAGGCAGCGCGCCGTGTATGTTCTCAGCAATCGCGCTGGGGAGTTACCTGCTTGCGCGCTGTTGGTGTTCGCCGGTCGAATATCTAGCCAGAACCGACTTGTTCGCGGTGCTAGGATGCCTGGGTGTGTACTTGGTGGTGGCATTGTATGTGACGCCAGCGACGGCGCGCATGGTATTTGTCGCCGGCCTCTTCGTTCTTGCCGGGGTGGAGTTGTTCGTAGGGCTGACCCAGTTTTCGAAAGGGAACAATTTTATGCTCTTCGGATTGATCCGCCCGCCGGCAGGAACGCGGGCCAGCGGGATGTTCATCAATCCCAACCACTTCGCCGGATTTCTGGAGGTGGCCGGGATTCTCGCGGTAAGTCTGGTGGTGTGGAGTCGATGGAATCTTTGGGCGAAAATCCTTACGGGATACATCGGCCTTGCATGCTACTTCGGGGTGGCGATCAGCGGAAGCCGCGGGGGGTATTTGAGCGTCGCGTTTTCCGTGGTGGTTTTCAGCATTCTCAGCTTGGTGGTCGTGAGGTTACGCGCTCCAAGACGGCTGATTTTATGGGGCGTCATCATCTGCGCGGTATTTGGCGGGCTGCTGATTGGGGGGAAAAACCTGATGGTGGGGCAGAGCAACCTTGTCAGGGAGCGAATGGATCAGGTCGCGGCGCGGGATGCGCGCATCTACAACTGGCAGGCCGCGCTGGATAACTTCCGGCTGTCACCGATATTCGGGACTGGGGCTGGCACGCATTTGATCTACGGACGGCTCTTCAGAAGGCGCGCGGAGTTGCAAACAGACCCGGTACACGCGCACTGCGATTATCTGGAGCTGCTGGCGGAGTATGGGATAGCGGGAGCATCGCTCATGGCGGTGTTCCTGGGGACGCATCTGTGGAATGGCTGTGCCGCGCTGAAGCGAGCCTCGGAGAGCCGCCTCACCGCCTACCGAACGCGGAGCAACACGCTAGCCCTCGCAATAGGCTCTCTTTCGGCAGTGTCGGCGTACTTGGTTCACTCTGTGTTCGACTTCAATCTGCACATACCAGGGAACGCGCTGCTGTTCGCATTTTTGTTCGGGGTCCTAGGCAGCCCGCTGGAAGAGGGCGCCGCAGTCTCCCGATCGACCCAGAGGCTGGCCTGCGCGGTGTTCTTTCGGGTGGCGCTGGCTGGCGTCGGGAGCGCGATCTGGGTTCTTGGGTGGCCGAAGCTGCCTGGAGAATGGCGCGCGGAGCAAGCGAGAGTGGCGCTTCGCGACGGCGCCTACTATGACGCGATCACTGAGGCGAACAAAGGCTTGGAGGTGGAGAAGCAGAACCCTGATCTATACTTTTACCTGGCGGAAGCGAATCGGATTCTGGCTCCGGGAGCGCTGTTCGAGGGGCCACCTGCCGGGCGTTACGAGCAGGCGGCGATGTTTTACAGGAAAGGGCTGCAGCTTTTTCCACAGGATGAAAAGATGCTGGTGGGTCTGGGGCAGTCGCTGGACGGGTTGGGAAGGTACGAGGAAGCGGGCAAGGCTTTCGAGGAGGCGGCGCGCTGGGATCCCAACCTTGGGGTGATTCACTATTTCTATTCCAAGCACTTCGAGGCGGCCGGGAAAACGGAAGAGGCGCGAGAAGAGTTGCTAAAATCGTATTAGTCTCCGAGCGACTTGTATTCTAATTGAACGGGCGGGCATGGGTGTTAACAGCGACGCAGACTGTTGACCTGTTCATTCGTTCACCAGATCCAGCATGCTGGAGAAGGGCGCGCCTTTGCTCTCGCTGATGCGGCTATACATTTTGCCAATTCGGCGCGAGTAGTCGCCCCAGGTAAACCGTTGGGCCTTGAGGAAAGCTTGCTCTCCCATAACCCGGCATTTGGCCCGATCAGAATGAAGTTCGAGGATGGCATCTTTGAGAGCCGGGATGTCGCCGACGGGAATAACTCTTCCCTCAGCGCCATCCACGATAGCGGAGCCGGCGTTGCGGGTGACGATGCAGGGAAGGCCTGAAGCCATGGCCTCGTAGAGGACATTGCCGCCACCTTCAGCCAAAGACGGAAGGACGAAGATATCGCTTTCGCGATAGATGCGCGCCAGTTCGGAATGCGGGGCGAAACCGAGCCAGGAGAATTCGCCCTCATATTTCTTGAGGAAAGGAGCGGCGTCAGGGTCGGTGAGGGAACCCACCAGGAGAAGCCTGGCGCTCGGGAGACGGAGTTCGTGCCAGGCTTGCAGGAGGTAGTGGATTCCCTTGCGGATGGAAATCTGACCGAGGAAGAGGACCTGCAGTGGGCGCGAAGCATCGCGAGGAGGAGAAGGAGGCTGGAATCTATGGACGTCGCCTCCCATGGGAAGGTGGATCATGCGGTTCGCCTCAACGCCGAGTTGTCTCGCGCAATCCATGCTGAAGTAGGATTGCGAGATGACATAGTCGGCCTCGCGAATCTCGGCAATTTCTCGCGCGGGGGCTTCCATTTTGCCCGGTTTGAGACCCAGGCGCTGGCGCTCCTCGCCGACAATTTTCCATTGGCACGGCGGGAGTGTGATTTCCAGCGCGGTCAGAAATCCCCTGCGCCTGGCGGCTCGAAGCGAGCGGAGGCAGGAACCCTGAAAGCCATGAACGATGACGTTTTCAGGACCCGAAGCGAGATTACCGATCCAGCGGCTCGCCATAAGGTCATGGATGGAATCTTGCAGAGGGATGAACGGTGAAGTGAGGCGCCCGAAGAGGCGTCCTGGACGGGTGGCGATTTCGAGCCAGGGCCCACCTATCGAGACGATGGATGAATCATCAAGACCTTCGATTCTGCGCCGCTGAAGGAACGAGAGGGCACGGGCCTTTGCTCCGGAGGGGAGCAGCGCGGTGAGGTTGTATGGGAAAGCTCCTGGACGGTAGTAAAGGCCTGTAAGAAATAGAGTAGGGAGGCCAGCCCGCTGCGCGGCAAGGGGCCGTTCGTAAACGGTGCCTTGTTTCGAGGGATGAGACACGATGACGCGAGGAGATGACGGCATTCGAGAAAGTCCTTTACGATAGCTCGGCGCGCATTCGAAGCTAATAAGGCGGTTGAAGGCCACACGTTCTTTCCCAAAGCCGTCCAAACTTCCCGGAATGAAAAAGAAATTGCTGATTGTCAGCGCCACCTACGTGGCGGAAGAGAATCGGAAGAAGTTGCGGGAACTGGGGAGATACTTCCATGTGGGGTGCGCCACGACGCGGAGCGGGGAGACTTTCGGGCAGGCATCGAATGTCTCGCGCGTAGAATCGCGCGACGGATTTGACCTTAGAGCACTTGAGACAATTGGAGCGCCGCAAACGACAACGCGCTACATCTTGCGCGGGCTCGGGAGAATGCTAAGGGAGGAGCGGTATGATGTAATAGTGGTGGAATCAGAGCCGTGGGCGTGGATTCGATGGCAGACATGGTGGTGGAAGCGAGTGTATCAGCCCAGAGCGCTGTTTGGGGAATTCTCATGGGAGAATATGGAGCGGAGTGGAATCAAGGGATTCGGACTGGGCTTGATCTACCGTGCCGCGGTCCGCACAGGTGACTTCGCGATCGTGGGTAATGAAGAAGCAGGCAAGCTTTTTAGACGGCGCGGGATCACCGCCGACAGGCTTTTTATCTCGCCGCAACTCGGCGTGGACGAAGCGGTATTTCGGCCCGCTGACGCGGATGAGCAGAAGGAACTGCGGGGCGCGCTGGCTGTGCCGCGAGAGTGTTTCCTGGTGGGATATTGCGGGCGGCTGGAGGAATTCAAAGGGGTGCTGGAACTGGTCGAGGCAGCGGGGTTGGCGCGGGAGGATTGTCCTCATGCAGACCTGCAACTTGCGCTCATGGGGAATGGCTCCCTGCGCGGCCAGCTGGAGAAGCTGCGGCAGAGCAGGCCATGGTTGCACCTGGTGGCCCCGCGGCCACATTCGCGCGTGGCGGAATTTATGCGCGCTCTCGACCTGTTTGTGCTGCCGAGCAGAGAGACGCGAACGGGAGGCATGGTCTGGAAGGAACAGTTTGGACATGTATTGATTGAGGCGATGGCGTGCGGGGTTGCAACGATTGGGTCAGATTCTGGAGCGATCCCGGAAGTGATCGGCAGCGCGGATCCATTATTCGCCGAGGGGGACGCGCGGGCGCTCGCTTTAATCCTCGCAAAGCTGCGCGATGACGTGATTTTGCGGAGGAGCGTGGCTGAGGCGGGGCTCGCCCGGGTATTGAAGAACTATACGAACAGCGCCATTGCTGGCGGGTGGGCGGCATTTCTTGAAGGGTTGAGATGAGGGCTGTTCGGACCCTTGCGGAACGCGCTGTCGCGACAGCGCGAGCGAAGCTTGCAGACCGGCCCAGGGCGAGGGCCTCGGTATATTACGCGACATCATCCATTATCTGTCAGGGCCTCCGATTTACGGGGGTTCTGCTTTCGACACGGCTGATCCTCCCCGACCAGTTTGGGTTGTACGCGCAGGCGTGCCTGGCGCTGGCGGTGATGAGTGTCATCCGAGAAATTGGGCAATCAAACGCGTTCCTGAGTTACATCGGAAGCGACCGGCGTTACACGATTTACAATTTCCAGCTAAACGCAGCATTGGGTCTGGCGGCGGCTGTGCTGTTCCTTGCGGGCGCGCATTGGCTGCCACTGGTGCCAGGCGCGATTCGACGCGCTGCTCCCATACTGGCCGCCTCGGTGTTGATCGAGAATCTTACACAGACGGCGCTGCTGGACGCGCAGAAGAAGCTGCGTTTTCTATTCCTGGGATGTGTGGACATAGGGGCGGTGAGTTCGTGGGTCATCACGCTCGTGGTGTGCGTATGGCGCACGGAGGGATACATCGCCATCCTGCTCGCGCAGATGGCGGAATTTCTTGTGAGATTTGTGTGCCTTATGGCTGCGGGCGGATGGAGAAACATAGGCTGGACGGGCGGGCGGGATCTTCGGAGCTACTACTTCGGGAAGTTCGCAAAGACGATGGTGCCGCAGATTCTATTTCAAAGTCTGGCGACCAATATTGACCTGCTGTTGCTGAATAATTTCAGTAATTTATGGGAACTAGGAGTGTATGAGCGGATGCTCAAGTTTATCCGCATCCCGTGGTCGTTGAGCATCAATCTGCTGGATCGTGTCTTACTGGTTTCCTATAGCAAAGCGCAGAACGATCCCGCGGAATTGGAGGGTGTGCTGCTAAAAGGACAGCGCCTCATAGCCGGAGCGGTGTTGGGCGGTGTGGCAGCGGTCACCGTCGGGATTCTGTTCGTTTTAAAATTTGCCTTAGGCGCGGAATGGCAGCTGATCGTGCAGCAGCGTTGGTGGATCGCGATTCCATTCACCATTGCGATCCCGTTTGTGTGGAACTTCAATTTGCTCTTCCAAGGTGTTGGACGCCCAAAGCAGTTGCTCAAGAATATCCTTATACCGGTTGCGCTGGAGCTTGCCGGTGGCCTGTTGACTGTGCGGCGTTTCGGCGCTTCGGGGATGCTGGGCACTCGAGGCGTGGCGCACATCATCCTGATTGGTTATCAGCTGATCGCGGTACGAACTTTTCTGAGTGGAGAAAGCGACGCGACGGAAGAGACTCGGAAACGCGGGGAAGAAGAACGCATTTAGCGGCGCGGCATCCCGCGGTTGTGGCAGACGGGGTGCCTGTTGCTGAAATTGACAATGCGCCAAACGATGTGAGCGTCCTTCGGAAGAGGCATGGAACGACCCGACACAGGAATACAGATTGGAGAGAATTTCGGGTCTCGAATCCTCCTGCCTATTGCCGTGTGTCTTGCGGGTATGATTGGGGTCGCTTCGATCTGCACCTCAGCAAACGGGAATCCACTGCCGGTCATCATGCGATGGGGAGGGATGCTGATGGTGATCGCCGCTTGCGTATTTCCACAGGCGGGAATGTTTATCCTGATAGCGGCATGCGGGTATCTCGATCTGGTAAAACGGGTGGCATATTATTACGGCGGATTCAGTGTCACATTGCAACTGGACATACTCTCGTTCGCCCCATACACCCTCGCGGGGATATTTCTTGGAGTGATGGTGCCGCGTTTCATGGTGAAGAAGCGGTTCGTGTACCGGCACGAGATCGTCCCGATGCTAGTCTCCGCTGGAGTGATCTTTGGCTCTTTCCTGGTAACGTATCGCTCGACGCGCAACATTACCGAGGCTGTGACAAACTGCTCACAGGTAGGTCTTTATTCCATCCTTCTGTTCATCGTGCCCGATCTGTTCAAGACGCGGCAGGAAATCGAAACGGCGTTGAAAGCGATCCTTTCCATCTTTCTACCTGTCGCTTTGTGGGGAATCTACCAAGGCTTGTTTGGCTACCCTGAAGTCGATCGCGTGTGGCTGGCATCTCCATTGACGATAAATGGAGTTCTTCTGGGTGACGAAAAGCCACGCGCTTTTGGGACCCTGGCATCGCCTCATCCCTTCGGGGTGGTCTATTGGCTGGCGATCCTCGCGGTGTACTTTTTTGTGACTGAGAACCGGAGAAAGTTCTATTACCTAATGTTGTTGCTGGTGAATTTGGCGGCATTGTTCTTTGGTTACGTGAGATCGTTCTGGATCACGCTGGTTCTCGCGGTGGGAACGATTTTCTTTTTCCAGAACGCGCGGAGGACGTTACTTTTTTACCTGGCGACGGGAGCCATCTTCGTGCTCATTGTGGCAAACGCCAGGAACATCGATCTGGGGGCGTTGCAGAGATATGTGCCCGTGGATTCCGAAAGTAGTGACATGGCATTCCGGCTTGGGACTTACACGGAGAGGCTGTACAGCTTCCAGAACTGGACATCCGATCCGCGGTTCTGGACCGCTTTTGGAGTGAAACAGGAAGGTCCGGGCCAGGCGGTCGGAAGCGACCAGGTCATCCATGACCAGATTGGGCAAATCCTGGTTTCGGCTGGGTTTGTGGGTCTTTTCGCAGCGCTGTTGGTCATCGCATTCGGATTGTTCCATTTTCACCAGATGACTTTCAAAATGGAAGACCGGGCATCGCGAGGGCTTGGAATTGTCCTGCTAGCGATGATTTTCAGTCTGCTCTATTCAGGCTCGCTGTCGGGTTCAAGTTTGCAGATTTTCCCGTGGAACTTTTTCTTTTGGTTTGCGGCCGGGAGCTTGCTTTCGCTGAGCAACGCCGAGGAAGCGCAGATGGTTGCCGCGCAGAGTTCCGAAATAGAAGCGCCAGAGGAATTTGTAGCGCCTAAAGTAGCGCGACCTGTGTGGAAGGGTGGGCGGGGATAGCCGCTGAACCAGGGCAAACTCTCCGCGGTGCGATAATCCTATTTTTTCCGAGCGAATACGAGGACGGGAGGTCCTTGGTCGATCTTGACCTGCGCTGCGAGGGTATAGTTTTCCGAGATGTACTCTCGAAGAGGTTCATAGGCGGTATAGCGGACTGGCTCGTCGTGCAGCCAATCCTTGGCGTCCCAGAAGCGTCCAATGGCGTCGACGAAGAAGCGCGGTTGTATCTGTTGCATGTCGGCGAGAAAGCCGCCGGGATAGTAGTCTGGCCATCTCCCTTGCCTCATCCCAAAGGAGCCGATAACATCGCGGGTGGCAGGTGTCATCTGAGTTTCAACGAAGTACCTGCCAGTACCGCCCCAACCGGCCATGCGATCACCGGGGCGTCGCAAGCTGGACAGGAACTGAACCACGCCATCGCCGCCGACGTCCCGGGAGGCTCTTCGATCCTGTAGTTAAAGCGCGGCTGTATATGGAAACCAGTGAACTTGCCTGTCTGGAAGGCAGCCAGGAATTGGGAATGCGGCCAGACGATCAGGTGGCCCGAGACGCCTGGGGGCCGGTTAAAAGCGGAAAACCAGAGAGTTTCAGCGCCATAGGAGACGGGCAGAGGCACAACGCAGAAGGCGGTGAAAAGGAAAATGTGCCGTGACTTGAGAGGATGAACGGCTGCATCCGGGGAGAACAAACTTAAACCGCGCCACATCCAGCAGGCCAGGAGAGCCGACGGAAGAATCGCCATAATGAAGTAGTATCGAAAAATGGCGCCGCTCTTGAGGATGCAAGCGAAGCTGACAAACAAGAAGCCAATGGCAAGTAAGAGACCTGAAAGCCACTCCCGCGAGAGACCGCGGAGGTGGAAGCGCAGCCGCCAGGCGCAGAACACGGACCAGACGAGAAGGCTGCCAAGGAAAACGACGATCTCACATCCCGCGAAGAGCAGCCTCGCCACAGTGAGAAGAGTGGAAGCGCTGCCCGGGTAGCTGAACCCTCCGAACCCGAGGTATCGGGAAAGGAAATCCGGGCCAACACCCGCTGCCGCCACTGGGATGAGCACGGCGGCGGGAACACAACATGCCCCGATGCAAAGAGCGAGCAGAAGTCCGGCGCGCCTGGCGAAGCCGGCCCGGAAGGACGGTAGAAAAATGAAGCTGACGGCAACCATGAAGAGGTAAGCGGCCAGCGGGGCCGGCTGAAGCTTTATCATCGAGACTGAACCAAGAAGAACGCCCAGAGGGAAAAGTGTTGAGAAGGCGGGAGATGTCCGAGCTTTGAGGACCAGCCAGAGTGAGGCCGACAAGACGACGAGCGGAAAATGAAGACTCGTGTACTCAATGAACTCCTGCTTATGGGCGAGCAGGAAGAACCCGAGGATTGGAATAACGGCCAGAAAGGAGCGAGCGGGAGAGACTATTCGGGAAAACGCCCTCTGGGCAAAGAAGATCGTGAGGAAGTCGCAGGCGAGGACGGTGAGCCTTGCGGTGAGATGGGAGAGTTTCATTCCGAAAAGGAATGGCCACATGAGTACGTAACTATTTAGCGGGCCGCTCGTCGTTCCATCCACGGAACGCCAAGGCAGGAAGTCGGTTTTGAACTTCATCGCCTGGGCGAGCATGAGGCTTTCGTCGCCCCCAATCTCAACATTCAGGAGGATGATAGGCGCCTGCCAAACTAATAGGGACGCGAGGACAAGGGTGAAAAACAGCCATTCCTTCGGACGAGACTCAGGGTCATCACTCCTGGCTTGTTGAATCGCAACGCGAAGCACGGCGCCAAACAGCAAGGACCCGAGAGCGATAAAAAGGAGGTCGAGCAAGGAAGACTTCATTTGCTTCATATGAATCAAGCGGAGGCTTGAAGTTCGAGAATAAACGAGAGGAAGATGGACGTGGATTGCCAGGATGAATTGACCTTGCGCTGTGCCGCGCCAGTCATGATAAAGGAATGGAGTGCAAAGCGTCCTCTGGTTGCCCGCCCCGCCGAGCGAAGGATGCACGAGCATGGATCGCTACTGGGCTGCGCTGGAGCGTGAATTCGGCCGTTTCGACGACAGTTCTGTGCAGATCGACTGTCCGTTCGGCGCCGCCCCGCGAACCTCAAGACGCGCGGGACGATTCTCGAGAGCATGGAGCAAGTATATCGCCTACCCCCTGGTGACGGCGATGCAACGGGGGAGAGACGTTGTCCACGTTCTTGACCACAGTTGCTCTCATCTGCTCAAGAACGCTCGAGGGTTGCCAAGAAAGATAGTCACGGTTCATGATTTGGCGCCGCTGCGCGACGCGCGGGGCCTGACCCTTGCGCAGGTCAAGCGGTTCAGGAAAACGGTCGGGCACGCGCGGGCGGCTGACCTGATCCTCACGGATTCGCTTCATAGCAAAATAGATGTGATCGATCTGTTAGGCATACCTGGGGAGCGAATCGCTGTTCTGCCACTTGGTGTGGATTACGCTACGTTCGCGCGACACTCAGAGGCGACGTTTGCGAGACTGGAGGAGTGGCCGGGATACAAACGGATTCTCAGCATAGGGACGGCGGGCTCCCGGAAAAACCTGGAGATCGTACCGGAAGTGATGCGCCATGTGCGGAAGAGGATTAAGGATGTTTTATTTGTGCGCGTGGGCGACCCGCTGCCGGGCCCGCTGCTGGCGGACTTGCGGAAAGCGATGCCGACCGGACAGATCATCGAATTGGGTTCGTTATTTGGAGAAGGTGACGAGCCGTTGGCTGGGATCTATCAACAAGCGGACGTTCTGCTGTTTCCCTCGCTCCTGGAGGGGTTCGGGTTGCCCGTGCTGGAGGCCATGGCAGCGGGGTGTCCGGTGGCGTGCAGCAATGCGAGCAGTTTGCCTGAGGTGGGCGGGGAAGCAGCCTTGTATTTCGATCCGCGTTCGCCCGAGGAAGCAGCGGAAAAGATCATCGATGTGCTAACGAACGCTGAGTTAAGGAGCGCGCTGATCGCGAAGGGCCTGAGGCAAGCGGAAGCGCTTTCCTGGAAGAATCACGCGGCGCGACTGATCGACTACTATCGGGGGAAGGACAACGGGCTGGCCTTGGCTGGCTAGCCGATGCTGACAGAGGGCTTCTGAATTTTGGGAACCAGTTGCCTGATGAAATCCTGGATCATTTCGTCAGTCTCCTGCTCTGACATGCCGTCGGGCGTAAGGCCTTTTGTGATGGAAGCAGCGACAGTAACGTAAGCCCATCTCTGATTGTAGCCCTTCAAAAAGCGGTCCCTGATGTCGATGGCCATCCGGGACAGATGGGACGCGGTTGTTTGCTGACAGCCGACAAACCAGTAGTAGTCCAGGCTGGAAACGGTCATCTCGATTCCCTCAGGAGAGCGGAGGTTTCTACAGTCATTGAGCCGGGTTGTAGTGAGGATTTGGCGCCTGGACTGATCCAACTGAATGGGGACGGTTTTAGAACTAACGATGGTGAAACCCTGGGAAGGCAAACAGTTTTCGGGTCGGTGAATGCTGGTGTTCATGTCCTGGCCCGACAGGACAACGGAGACAAAGATCTGGCTGCCGGAGCTGTTTCTATAAAGCTTTCGAGAGAACTCGGTCTCAGCGCCCAGGAGGAGGCGCTCTTTAGGCGAGACCTCGGCGGGCTGGCCATACCACTCGCCTACAAGCGCCGGGAGGGCTAGATCAATGCCACTGGGTCTTGAAGCAGACACGCGCGGTAGCAGGTAAGTGGAGCCAAATCCGCAACACAAAAGCAAGAAGAGGATGGAGGCGCGTCTAGTAATCATAGGTGACGCCTTTCGAAGGAGGCACCGAGGAGAAAAGTTTCTTGTAATCGAGATTGAGCAGCGCGCTGAACCCCAGCATGGCGCCCAGCGCCATGGGGAATGAAATATAGCCCGCATACTCATGCCAGTTAGTCAGCGGCGGCTGCCCATAGAACTTCGCGACAATAAGTATGGAGAAGATCCGGGCGATGTTCCCGAGGATGGCGAAACCCAGCGGAGGAGGCGAAGATGAACAGCTTCTTCCACAGAGGCGCTCTGCGTCAGGTGGACGAAGAGGGCGGTGAGAAGGGTGATGGCAGTAATTGAATGCACGCCGCTGCACCCATCGGCGATTTCGAAATTAAAGCTGCCATCCCCGGCCCGCAGAGTGGTCCCGACGGCGTGGGTAGCTGATGCCGGCGATGTTGGCCAGACGCCCCACTATATCCGTGATGATGAACTGGAGACGATTAGTAGCTTGCTCGGCAGCGGCCCACGGAATCATGAATAGCAGAAGCGCGCAGGGGACACGAAACACCCGCGCCACTCGCCCCGCCCAGGTAGGAACAGGACTGAACCGTATGCGAGAAAGGGCAGGGACAGAAGGCGAGGCGGCACTCAAGGCAGCGGACGCTGAGGAGGAATAGCGCTATCCCGTAAGGATAAAAAGCAAACCAGCGTTGGAACCCTTCTTGGGCGCCGCGAGCAGCAGTTTCCTGTCGATGTGCCAGAGGAGGAATAGAGAAATCAGCGGGACCAGTTTGCCGTGCGCTTGCTCCGTCTGGACCAGGCTTTCAACCCCCAGGTGAGAGCCGTCTCCGAAGAGTAGTGGAACAACGGGACACAGCAGAAGAACCACGCGAGGACGAGAGCGCTCGCGGCAAGCAGCGCGGCGGAAGAGGTTCGGCTTTGAGCCAGTCAAACAGGGCCTTTGAGAAGTCGCCAGCCGACGACGTTCTGGGGCAGTATCCTGGGCTGCGGACATCCAGTCAGCTTAGTTCAGATGGGGGTTTTCGCAAATTGAGGAGGTGGGAGGCGCGCGGAGAACCTTTTGGGACTTCGCGAGGGAACGTTGATCGATTTTAGGTGGAGGTGGTTAGACATTGACGTTTGGGCGCAATGGGTTTTCGCTTTTGTCATGACCCCTTCCCCTGCAAAAGTTATTTCTGATATTCTGGCGTCCGGCGAAGATTTGCTGCCTCGCCAACAGGCTCTGGTTGGATTGGACGGGTTTCGTCGATACCATCCTGCATGTGGTGGATAAGCGGGAGTCCGCCACCAAGTTTTCGCGAGTAAGGAAGATGGCGGAGTTTGCCGCGAAAATCAAAGCGGCCGCAGGGCTGAGCGCGAACTTCGAGTTTGTGACGCAGATGGTGAAGCTGGGGGGGAACGGGCCGATTATGGCCAACGCGCTTTGTAGTTATGGCGCGCCGGTGACGTATATAGGGAATCTAGGATTTCCCAATCTGCACCCGATTTTCGCGGAGTTCGCGAAGCGGACGACCGTCTATACGCTGGCGGAGCCGGGATACACGGACGCGATCGAGTTCGAGGACGGGAAGCTGATGTGCGGTAAGATTTCAAGTTTGAAGGAAGTGAATTGGCAGGCGCTGACACGAGCCCTGCCTGTGGATAAGTTGAAGGCGAAGTTCTCCGACTCGTCCCTGATCGCGCTTGTGAACTGGACGATGCTGCCTTTCATGGGCGGCATTCTGGATAAGGTTCTGACGGAGATCGCGCCATCCTTGATGGGACAGAAGCGCTGGGTATTTTTCGATCTGGCGGATCCTGCAAAGCGGACCCGCGAGGACATCGCGCGACTGCTTAAGACCGTGTCGAAATTCCAGAAGTATTTCAGGGTGATCCTGGGGTTGAACTTGCAGGAGAGCCGGCAGATTGGAGACGTGCTGGGGCTGAAACTGGCGGATGGAAAGGCTGGTCGCGTCACCGAGCACGCGGCCCGGATTCTGGAAAAGTTGAAGATTGAGACTGTGGTGATCCATCCCACAGAGTATGCCGCGGCGGCGGATCTGACTGGAGCGACTCACGCGCAAGGGCCCTTCACGCCGAAGCCGAAGATCACGACGGGCGCGGGAGATCATTTCAACGCGGGATTCTGCGTGGGCCGGCTGCTGGGGGGTGACCTGGCAACGAGCCTGAAGATCGGGGTGGCTACGTCCGGTTACTACGTGCGGAGCGCCAAGAGCCCGGATATGAAGAGCCTGAAGAAGTTCATAAAGACGTTTTAAGACGGAGGAGGTTTGGCGGCGGCTTGGGGAAGGCAGTTTGACGGCTCCTGCCCCCCAAGGGTGTGGCGATTTGTGAGCAGAGTGGCGGTTTTTGTACTGGCGTCCATTACGGGGAGGATTCTTATAAAAATGAGAATCCCTTCTGGATTGTGAGAATGTTTAGTGGTTGGCACGCGCATTGCTGATGGGGCGCATCCAATCGGATCAGAATCCGCAACCAACCAAACAAACCCACTATGCCTCAAGAAACACAACCACCAGCAAGCCGGGGAACTCTCGGCCTCACTGGGTTAACCATGAACGCAATGGCGCTGATCGCGCCTGGAGCGTTCCTATGGCTGACCTTCCAAATTCAATCTCTCTACGGAGCTCCCATGGCCGGCCAAGCCATGTGGTTCGGCATCCTGGGCGCGCTGCTGCTCTGCTTTGCCACCGCATACAGCTATGCGGAACTTTCGAAGATCTATCCCGGCGCGGGCTCTTCGTATCTTTACGCGGAACAAGCATTCCAATCGAAGACGAAATTCTTCAAGTTCGCGCGGATCGTGAAGTTCTTCACGGGATGGGCGAGCCATCTCTACTACTGGGTGTATCCGGGCTGCATGGTGGGTGTGACCGCTATTTTGAGCGGTTACCTGCTCAACCAATTCTTCCCGGACACATTCAGCGGCACCTACAACAGCCCGCTGTTTATGATCTTGTTCTGCGTCGTGTTCGCGCTTGGCGTGGCTTACATCGCCTACCGTGGCGTTTCCGGCACGACGGGGGTAAACACCGCGATCAACGTGATCCAGATCACCGCGCTGCTGGTGTTCTCCTGCATGGCGATCGGGTACCGCATCAATCACAAGCAAGACTCTCTCGGCTGGCATCTTTCGAACGGAACAGCGATTCAATACCAGGTTGATTCCACGAATGTGCTGGATGACAAAAACCAGCCTGTTCAAGACGCCTGGGCCGACAACACCCCAAAGGTTGATGACAAAGGAAAGCCGATCTTCAAGCAGCAGGATCGCGCCGTAACCAAAGACGATCTCGCGAGCAAGGACACGCCGCTGCCTGCCGGAATGGCGGAGGGCGACCCGTATCCTGTGCTGCAGAAGGATGACAAGGGCAAGTTGGTGCTGGACAAAGATGGCAAGGCTATCGCCGTGCCCTTTACAGTAAGTTACAAGGATGAAGAAGCTGTCACTGGCAAAGCCGGAGACGCCAAGGACCCGCAGACGTTCAACTTCCACACCTCACCGGGATCGGTCATCGCGCCTCATGGCTTCAACCTGGTGTTCATCCAGGCGTGTATCGCGATTCTAATCCTCGTAGGATTCGAGTCTGTGACCGCGATGGGTGAAGAGGCCAAGGACGCGAAGCGCGATGTTCCTCGGGCCGTGCTGCTCTCACTGGCGGTGCAGGGCTGCTTCTGCTACTTCCTGGAGTATTTTGCCGCGAACTACTTCCTGCACAACGGCTACACGATGCCAATGGCAGCGGCTTCCGGCGCTCCGATTGGAGACCAGATGGTCCTCGTCGGCTCCTGGCTGTTCGGCAGCTACGCCGCGGGGCGGGCCTTCATGCTCGTGCAGGCGTTCACGGTGTTCCTGGCGCTTATCGGCACGACGCTCTCCTGCCTTAGCACGGGCGCTCGCGTGACATACGCGATGGGTCGTGACGAAGAGGTCGGGTCGCACTTCGGCTTGCTCCACGGCAAGACGGGTTCACCGCACCGCGCCATTTGGACGCTGGCTGTGCTGTCGATGGTTCTGGGAATCATCACTGTCTCGGTTTACCTCGGCGGCACCACGCCTGCCGCGCTGGACCCGAAATACAAGAATATCTGGTATAGCTTTGGCATCTTCTCGCCAGCCGCCTACGCGACCATGCCAAACACCTTGGTCATCATCACCCTGATCAGCAACTTCGGGACGTTCCTGCTCTACATGGTGACGTGCGTCATCACGATTGTCGCATTCATCGAGCATGACGCCTTCCACGGGCTGAAGCACGTAGCCATCCCAGTGTTCGGTTTGGTGGCGAACTTCGCCTGCATGTTGTTCTATCTAATCGGGCCATTCACGGTGAGCGGGATGAGCTGGAAAGAGCCCTACATCGCACTGGGAGTCGCCGCGCTCTGGGGTCTCTACGGCGTCGTTTACTTCGTCATGGGCAGCAAGAAGAAGGACAAGCCGATCTTCCTGGATGCCTCCGCAAAGATGGCATAGGCGACAACTGACATAGGTTCCGCCGATGGCGGAACCAAGGAAAAGGGGTAACGGCCACATCTTGGGTTTTAGGTGTGGCCGTTTTCCTCTTTTTAGATGACGCTGTCGCGCATGGCGCAAATAGCGAAAATCTTGATCAAACCTGGACTTAAGTAGTTACGGATGGAAGTCAGCCACGTTTCCCTGACCACCCCCGGCCCCCTTCGCAAGAAGAACGAGGATTACCTCGGATTCTGGGAGCCGGAGGATCCCGAGGAAAAGGAGTGCCGCGGAAGCATCGCGATCCTTGCGGATGGCGTGGGCGGACATGGCAACGGAGAGATCGCGAGCCGGATGGCGGTGGAGATCGCGTTGGACAAGTTCAAGGCGTGCGACCCCGAAATTCCCGCGAAAGCGATCCTGAAGCTCATTTTCGACTCGGCGAACATCGCCTTATACGACTCGACGATCGCCAACCAGCTTGGAAGCAAGATGGCGACGACGCTTACGGTCTGCATCTTCCGGGAGAAGAAGGTGCATATCGGGCATGTTGGCGACTGCCGTGTTTACATGGTGAGGCATGAGGAAATCAAAAAGCTCACGTCGGACCATTCGTACACGGGTTTGCAGGTGAAGCTCCGCTTGATTTCCGAGGATGAAGCGCGGGCGAGCAACCTGAGGTCGATGTTGACGAAGAGCGTTGGCACGGAGCCGATCCTTCAGTTCGACTACAAGGCGCTGGATGTGCGTCCCCGAGACCGGTTCCTCCAATGTTGCGATGGGCTGTATTGCTTTCTGAGCGACGCGGAAATCCTGGAGGGAGTGGATCGGCTGCCGATGGAGGAAATCTGTCCTTACCTGATCTCACTCGCGGAGCGCCGCGCGGCAAATGACAACCTGTCGGCGCAGGTTGTGCAAGTGAACCATGTGGTAAGCCCCGGCGCGGGGAAGGGGTTGTCGTTCTTGTCGGCCAAGGAGGCAGCGGAAGCGGCGCCAGTGAAGGAGGTGAAAGAAGGGGATGTTCTGGACGAACGATTCCTCATCGAGCAGGTGCTAAGCCGGAGCGGCATGGCGTCGATTTTTCGCGCGAAGGATCTGCGCAACGGCGAGCAGGTGGCGGTCAAGGTGCCGTTCGTGCAACGCGAGATGAACGCGGCGTTTTTCACCCGCTTCGAGCGGGAGGAGGAGATCGGCAGGACATTGAAGCATCCGTACATCTTGCGTTTCATCCAGTGCGAGGGGACGAAAAGCCGCCCCTACATCGTCACGGAATATCTGAGCGGTTGTACTTTAAGTGATACGCTCAGCCGGGTGCGGCCACTGCCGATACCGGACGCGCTGAGGATCGCCAGCCAAATTTGCGACGCGCTGGCTCACATGCATGGGCGGAAGATCATCCATCGGGATCTGAAGCCGCAGAACATCATGGTGTGTGACGACGGCAACGCCCGCATCATCGACTTTGGAATCGCGAAAGCGGGGGAGCTCAGGCAGCTAACGTTCGCGGGATTCTCGCCTACGATGGGAACGCCGGACTATATGGCTCCCGAGCAGGTGAAAGGAAGACGTGGTGACGAGCGCACGGATATCTACAGCCTCGGCGCGATGCTCTACGAGATGGTCACGGGTTCGGCCCCCTTCGAAGGACAGAATCCCTTTCTCATCATGAACGCCCGTCTGACGGGAGATCCGACGGCGCCTCGGAAGTTGAACGCGGCAATAACTCCTCAACTTGAAGAGACTATCCTGCACGCGATGGCGCGTGACCCTGACGCAAGGTTCCAGTCTGTGCAACAGATGAAGGCGGAGCTCGATGACCCTGCGTCGGTAAAAGTAACAGGACGAGCCAAGGATTTGAAGGAGCCCAAGCCATGGGAGACGCGATGGCGCGGTTCACGGCTCGTGATAACGTCAGCGCTTGTTCCGATCCTCATCTTCCTGTTTTTCCTGTGGTTGTCCCGGCACAACGGGCACCATTAAAGAAGATCGAAGCAGAGTCGCCGGTCTAGCTGCAGCCGCGCAACAAGAAGATTAGCGCCAAGATTGGAAACGGGACGCCAAGGAGCCAAAAGATCAGGTAGCTTCCACCGCCGCCCTTTTCTCGGAATTTTTCGATGTCGATTTTCATGATGTTCGTCTCCAGAGCCTGAATCGGTGATTCTTCACAATCTGGACTCATTCCGAGATCGTTCTGATGCGGTCGCAGCGCCTCGCGAATGCGCTTTGCGGATTTGCTCGTCACGAGGAGTTTGCCCCGATAGTTTGGAACAAGAGTCAACCACCGCAGCCTTTCCCTATGTTCAAAAGAATCGGCACCCTGTTCACCGGCTTCATCAGCAGATTCATCTCGGGGATCGAGCGGAAGAACCCGGAAGCCCTGCTCGAAGCTGAACAGGAACATCTCCGAGCGGGAGAGGCCGCGTTCAACCAGAGTCTCATCCCAGCGGCAGGACTGTGTGAAAGCCTGAAGTCACAGATGAAGGATCTTGACGCGGAGGCGAAGGAGCTTACGGCAAAGATCACGGCGCACCTCCGGGCGGGCAACAAAGAGGCGGCGGCGCAATACGCGCTGCGTCTCCAGGGAGTGCAGGGGCAACTCGCGACCAACACGGAGCAATTGACCCAGGCAGAGCAAAACTATGGGAACCTTGTCCGGTCGCGAGACGTGTCCTTGAAGGCGGCGAAAGGCCGGATCGACAGGATCAAATACGGCATCGCGGAGATGAAGAACAAGCGGGCACAGGCGGCGCTGATGGAGATGGCATCCAAGATGATCATCACGATAGGAGGCGCGGGAGACAATCTTGGGCGGCTGGAGGATATGGTGAAGGAGGAGACAACGACAGCTGCAGGCCGGATGCGGGTCGCGCAGAGTTCGACAGACATGAGCGATGTCCTGCTGAAAGAGGGTGAACAAAAGGCTCTTGGAGATCAGGCTTTGGCGGAATTCGCGGCCAGGGCGGGCATATCGCTTGATACTGGCGCGTCGGTGGCGGCGACGCCGGCAAAAGTGATGGGCGGAGAGTCCACCTAGGAGATTTTTGACGGCAACTGAGACCGTTGTGCCATCCACGGGCAGCGTCGAAGCGCAGGGATTGTTACCCTGGGCTTTCGAGATCAGCCAGCTTTATCAAAGCCAGGCGCTGAGCCAGTTCATCATTCATGGGAACGTCAACGATCAGTTCCTTTGCGCGAAGGGTGGGAAGACGTTCGCCGGGAGCCTGACGGACTACCTAAAGAACAACCTTCTCGGAAAGTTCAAAGTCGTCATCGCCTATGATCTTGGCAACGGCATCCAGATTTTGAAAGGAGGCGAGCTGATGAAGGAGTGGGCGGGATCCGGCCTGGAGAAAATGCCGATCATTCCCCGCGAGGTGATCGAGTATCTAACCTACCTCTTTCGGTATCAGGGAAACCTTCTGCGCGTTCGAAGTCCGGGAGAGAACGAGGCGCCGCCGTCGATCGCGTGCATCATCAAAGGGGCGCACCTGATCGCGCCCGCATTGCAGGGCGGCCTGAGCTACGATGTCAACGCGCTGACGCTCCTGATCCGCGACTGGAGCAGCGAGGAGATATTCGCTTCCTATCCTCTCGCGACTTTTCTGATCGCCGACAATTTGATGGATCTGAACCCGATCCTCGCCCGCAATTTGCGCGCGAAGGAAATCCAGGTTCCGCAGCCCTCCGAGGAAGAGATACGTCGCTTTTTGAACCACCTCAGCCCGGCAGCTCCGATCGTCCTGGATGGCCGCGATCTGGGCAATCTTTCGCGTCAACTCGTGGGAACCTCGTTGACGCTGTTACGCGCGTTGATCCTGACCCGCGAGCATGAGAAGCAGCCAATCGAAGACAAAGACCTCTCGCGCTTGAAGAAGACGCTCGTTGAGCAGGATTGCGAGGGATTGATCGAATTTGTGGAGAGCACCCGATCGCTGGATGAATTGCAAGGGCAGGACTATTTGAAAAAGACCTTGCGCCTTGATTTAAAGCTATGGCGGGAGGGCGACCTCACCGCGCTACCGATGGGATACCTTTTCTGCGGGCCGGTGGGAACGGGCAAGACATATAGTGTGGAGTGCCTCGCGGGCGAGGCAGGCGTTCCGGTGGTAAAGCTGAAAAACTTCCGTGACCGATGGATCGGGAGCACGGAGGGCAACCTGGAAAAGATATTCCGATTGCTTCACTCTCTCGGACGCTGCTTCGTGTTCATCGATGAGGCTGACCAGGCTTTGGGAAAACGGAACTCCGGCGATGGAGATTCAGGGCTCTCGGGCAGGATCTATTCAATGATCGCCAAGGAAATGAGCGATACAAATAACCAGGGCAAGATCATCTGGGTGCTGGCCACGTCGCGTCCAGACCTGATCGAAGTGGACTTGAAGCGCCCCGGGAGAATCGATGTCAAAATCCCGCTGTTTCCCACGGTCACGCCGGAGCAGAGTTTCGAGCTGATCCAGCGCCTTTGTCACCGCAAAGGTCTGGAGATTAAGAGTGAACTTTTTGAAGGGCTGAGGCCACTACTCCCGGATTGGCTGACACCCGGAGGAGCGAACGCCATCGCCGTGAAGGTCTATCGCGATTCGCGCAGCCAAGGGATCAGTGCCGGTGACGCGCTGATGACCTCTCTGCGCACCTATCAAAGTCCGATCTCCGCAACCGTGATGGGCCACCAGATCGATCTCGCCATCGCGGAAGCTTCCGACCGACAATTCATCCCGAAGGAGTTGCTAGACCGGGCGGCCCTGCCCTCGTAACGCGACTCACGATCATCCTATGACGACCATGAAACGCTCCTTGTTCCCGACACGCAACACAATAAGGGCTTGTTTGTTTACCGCGCTGGTAGCGACTGCGGCGGGGAAGCCCGTGAACTACGTTGAGCCAGCAAAGCCGTTCGCGGCGAGCCGCGCGTTCGAAGGACCCGTGGGGCGGGTCACGGATGGACGCCTGGTAATTCCCATCATTACCTGGGCGGCGGACGGCGTTACGGTGGCGGCGAACAACGGGCTTGAGGCGTCCACTGATTCGAAGCTCGCGAAAGCGCTGGGACGTCCCGTCAGTCTCGCTTTGAAGGACGACTTCGAAGAGCAGATTCGGGATTATGTCTCAGGGAAGACACCCTTTCTTCGCGGCACCGTCGGTATGATCGATCTCGCTTCCGAAGCGCTGGCCCGGAAAGACCCCCGGCTGGCTCCGGTCGTGATCATGCAGATCAGTTGGAGCACGGGGGCCGACGGGTTTGTCGCCAAAGGCATCAAAACGCTTTTTGATCTAAAGGGAAAAACGATCGTTGTTCAGCAGAATGGCCCGCACGTTGATCTCGTGCAGGTGCTGTTGCTGGACGCGGGTCTTCAGCCTGGAGATGTAACAATCAAGTACGTCAAAGACATCAGTTTCAACCCGAAGAGCGGAACAGACGCGGCAAACGATCCCGCGAGCGCGTTGCGAAACGATCCATCGCTGACCGGGGCTTCGGCTATCGAGCCCGACATCCTCGCTCTGACGGCTGGAGGAAACATTGGCACTGGGGCGGAAGACAGCGTCAAGGGAGCGACCCCGATCCTGACGACGCGCACGGCCAGCCGCGTGATCGCCGATGTGTACGCGGTAAGGAGGGACTATTTCAACGCGCATGCCGATCAGATGAAGGCATTTGTCACGGCCATGCTGGAAGAACAGGCCATGTTCAAGAGGTATCTGGATAACATCGCCCTGAAAGGTTCGGCCAACGCGCACGAGACCGCTGAGTTCAAGAAAATATGCAAACCGCTCGCGGGTATCTTCGAGGGCGACGCGGCGGCCATCAACGACTACATCCTGTGGGTGGGCGTCGATAGCGAGCTGGCCCAGGCCGCGGGCAACGTCAGTTTCTTCACGGACAAAAATAACCCCGTAGGCTTCTCCGCGACCCAGGCCCGCATCCACTCGTATTATCAGACGATCGGGCTGGTCTCGGGGCCTCATCCGCTGGAAATGGCGGACTGGAACTGGAACGAGTTTACGAGCGGCAAGGAAACGGGCGGACCCGCGACTCCAAGGTTTATCGATCAAGCGGCGGTTCGCCAGGCGGAATCAGGGGCGGACGCGCGCACCCTGTTCACATACACCTTCAAGTTTCCGGCGAAGATGTCGGAGCTAAACTGGGCGGACTATCCGCAGGTTTTTGATACGATCCACGAGAAGGTCTCGCGCTACGGGGGAGCGGTCGTTCAGCTCCGAGGGCACGCGGACAACTTCTTCTACAATTTCGTGCGCATGAAGGCGGCGCGGGGCGACAAGACCTACGAGCGTCGCAATTCCGAGAGCGGCCAGTTTGAAGCGCTGCCGCTTCCCGGCCTGGATGAACTCACAAACGCCGCAAACCAGCTATCGATTTCCAGAGCCCTGGCGATCAAGCAGGCGTATGCGCGATACCTCCGGGAGAAAGTCGGTCTGTCGCCCGCGGAGGTGGATCTTTCCCGGTTCGATGTGAAGGGGATGGGAGTGGCTGATCCGGTCTATCCCAACGCGACGACTTCTGAACAACGCGAGGCGAATATGCGGGGCGAACTCGTCATCATCGGAGTTGAAAGTGAGCTGCCCACGAGTTTCAAAGCGGATGACCTCCGGTAAAGCTCCCATGAAAATCCCCCGGTTCTTTTTAATCCTGGTGTTTGCGCTAGCTGCCCGGGTTGTGTGTGGCTCGTCTTCGACTTCCGAAGGGGTGAAAGAAGCTGGCGACCCTGATATGGGAACGGCAATCACGGTGATCTTCGATAACTCGGGAAGTATGGAAGGGCGGAAGATCGATGAGGCGAAGGCAGCCTTTCAAGCATGGCTGCAATCTACGCTGAATACGTACACCTGGAGTTTGATCGATTTTGACGACGGGGGCCGCGTCGTGGTGCCGTTTTGCAGGAGCCCTGAGCAAGTGGCGCAGGCCATCGCAGGGTTCTCCGCGCACACCAACACGCCCATCGTGAGCGCCCTGAAACTCGCAACTCGGCAGATCCAGGAGCGCCGAAAAAAGGTGACACCCTACGAGCGGCACCTGGTTCTCCTGTTCACGGATGGTCAGGAAAACCAGGATTCGGGAGGGGATGATGAGGTTCTGAATGTGATCAGGAAGATGCGGTCGCTAAACATCGAGGTGGTTGGCATTGGTTACCACGGGGACGGCGATTACCTCGCGCAAGCATCCACCCACTATTATCAGGCTGATGATTTGGAAGCGCTTAAGAGCGGGTTGAAGAAGGTGGACGCGGAGGTCGATCTTGGGGGCGAGGTCAAGACGACGCCCGAGGATCTTCGGGCAATCTCTGAGATGCCGGTCGAAAGCAAGAAAGCGGACGAGAGCACCCCGGCGCCGACCGTAGTTCCCGCGCCAGAAGCGGGCCACGGGGACGCGGCGTCACGCCTCTGGAGGCTGGTGATCACACTCGGAGAGGTGGTTGGGGTTTTGCTATTGCTGCTGGTGGCGCTCGCGTTTAGAAGCGCGAGGAGGTGAAATTCGTGGGCGCGCGAGCCGGAGCTTACAACCTGCCAGAGCCGTGATCCGGAAGATCACCGTCCTGTGTTTGCTCGCCATCCTGGCAGGGCTTGCTGGCTGGAAGCTGGCCGCGCCCTGGCGAATCTCTCAAGCGCAACATCAGGAGCTGTTGCTGACAAGTGACGCGGGTGACGTGGACAGAGTCGTCACGGTGTGGGGAGATGACTGGCTTGGTTATTTGATCTTCAAATCGCGGGCGATGCAGGACGCGCTGCGCAAGCACCGGATAGGGTTGAAGTACGAAATGGTGTTTGATTTCAAGCAGCGTGTGGAGGGCCTGGGCGCGGGAAAGTGCGACTTTCTTGCAATCACGGCGGACAGCTTCATCTCGAACGGCAAAGGCGCGAATTACCCGGGAGTGGTCATTTTCATGATCGACGAATCGCACGGTGGCGACGCGATCATCGGCGGCGGCAAGGTTGCGAATTTGGACTCGCTGAATACGCCTGGGATCAAAGGCGCGTTCGTCGGCAACTCGCCGAGCGAGTTTTTCCTGAAGTCCAGCCGAACGCACTTCCGCCTGGACAATCTGGACGGGAAGATGAGTTCCTTTCAAAGAGACAAGGAGGAGGATGTATACAGCGCCCTCGCAAGTGGATCGGTGGACTTCGCGGTGCTGTGGGAACCGTTCACTTCCCGCGCGCTGCATGAGATCAAAGGGGCCAAGCGCCTGCTCGACACATCCCAGGCCCGCGGCCTCGTCCTCGACGTCACAGTTGCCTCCCGGACGGTCGTTGCCAGAGAGCCAGCGCTTGTGGATGTGGTCTCCCGCTCGTATTTTCTGGCGCTGCATCACTACCTGAATCACCCGGACGAGATGCGAGACCTGGCTGTGGCGTTCAGCGGGCAGCCACCCGCGGTGGTTGATCAAATGTTGAAAGGAATCCGATTTATATCGCTCGGTGAAAACCAGACAAACTGGTTCGGTAGCGTCCCTTCCGGCAGCGCCCGGATCGTAGACAGCCTCCAGGCAATATCGGATATCCTCGTTAAATCCGGCGACTTTTCCAGCGACCCGCTGGGGGGCGACCCGTACGCTGTTTTGAATAGCCGCGTACTCGGCGGTCTGGTGAATTTCCCAGAGTTGGAGAGTGTGGATGTCGCGTCCACCCAATCCACTTTTCCCCTGCTGACTGACGAAGAGTGGAGCAAAGTCGGCGTCGCCGGAACGCTTCTCGATGAACCCATTAACTTTCCCAGCGGGCAATCGACGCTGGACGATGATTCCAGGGAGTTGCTGAGGGAAGCTGCCAAGCGCCTGACGTATTATCCCGATCAAAGGGTAAAGGTCACCGCGCAGGTCAGCCCGGGGAGTGACGCGAGCCTGGATCAAGCCCTCTCGAACGAGCGCGCCCAAGCTGTGACGGATTTTTTGATCTCTTGCGGTGTGGATCCCAACCGCATCCATTCCGAAGGGTTGGGCAGCAGCAATCTTCCTCCGCGTCAGCAGGATCAGTCGGAGGCTGCATGGAAACGGCTGTGCCGGCACGCGCGGGTCTATTTGATGGAGGACAAGAGCGGGTGAAATCGATACCTGGAGGGAGAGTGGCGATGGGAGGGCTGAAGGAGATTTTCTGGACGCCACTCACGTGGGCGCCCTTTGTGCCATCAATGGGAATTGTGGCCGCCTGCAGCCTGCCATGGTGGGCCAATACCGGGTTGATGCTCATCCCATCGGTTCTGGTGGCTGGCTGCTGGGCGCGCTTCTGGCCGCGCGTCACGAATGTAGTGAGAGGAAAGCTCCTGCTGGAGAAGCAGGCTGCGGATGATGAGAAACTGCGGCAGCTTGTTGACAGCCTGTCTTCGCGCGGGCGAATCGCGGAATCGGAGGCTTTGCTGGACGCCAGCGCGGCGCTTCGTGAAATCACCAGGCTCAACGAGGCGGAACAGAATCCCACGGCTCAAGCGTTGCGAATCGAGGCTGTGGCGCGGGACATCTTCAACCAGATGGTGGAGGAGGCTTCAACGCCGCGCGGCGAATCTGACGCCGACTGCCTCGCCCATTTCCAGAAAAGTGTCAAAGCGATGCAGGACAGTTTCACAGTTCTGCAAAGACAAAATGAAGTGATCAAAAATCTCGCGGGCGCCACCCCCGAAGACAAGCTGGAGGAACTGGAGAAGTCGTTGCGAAGTGAGAACAGCATGGCAAACCAGGTGATTGATCGGATCCAGGGAGACACCAAGCTTACGGAATAGAAACATGGGTTATCGCAAAGAAGAACTCCGTTACTGGCACCTGCCGCTTTCAGCGGACGCGGCGTCGCTGCGAGCTGTTTTCACACAAGTCATGACGTTCGGCAACAGCCAGACCGAGGTGCCATTGATCGTTAGACTAATTGAGAATCCCAAGTACCAGATCCCGAACCACCAGGTATTCCATGGGGCCGTGACGCTGAGGCAGCATGACTTCATTCACATCATCCTGGGGCGCGGCTATACCATCGCCGACGAAGCATTCGTGATCGGGTTCACGATGGGGAGCACGGACAGGGTTTCGACGCTGGAGGCCTGGTGGTATTGCAAGGCGGCCTGCCATCTGTATCCAAAAGCGTATCGGTTCAAGCCAGACCATGCGAGGATCTTCCGGGACGCCGTGGCGACAGGGTACATCTCGGCCTGCCACCCGCTTGACACGTTTAACTTCGAAGAGGTGCTTGATCTTCCAATCCGGGAGATACGGCAGATCCTTGGATTGGAAATCGATCTGCTGCAGGCGTGCTATCAGATCGAGGCCCGGCGCTTCCAGCATCTGCTGGGGAGCCGCCGTCTCGTGGAACCCGCCACGGCAGACACCGAAGAGCACCCGAATCCGGCGCTGCCTTTTGCGGGGGTCACGGCGGCGCCCGTCGTCGTTTAATCCGCGTGGGAAGCGGCGTGGAATTTTAAGTTTCCGGCGCGTGAGCAATCACGGCCAGGGATCGGCCTTGTACTGTGAACGTATCGTCAACGACAGACTCCGCTCCAGATTTCAGCTCGGGGCGGGTGGTGTCGAGGGACACGGTCCATGTCTTGCCACGCGCTTCCTCTGGCAGCTTGAAGTCAACCGGTTCGTGATGGCTGTTGAGAAGAACCAGGAAGTCGTCATCAGTGACGCGGACACCGGAAGCATCCCGAATTTCGGGGGCTTCTCCAGAGAGGTACATACCGATGGTGCGCATCCAACCCCCCTCGTTCCAATCTTGTTCGCCCATGGGCTCTCCGTCGGAGCGCAACCAGCGGATGCTCCCCGCCTGGGATGAAACGGTAGGATCGGCCTCGACGTAGCTGCGGCGGTGAAAGTTGGGATGTTCCAGGCGGAAATGGATGAGACGGCTGGTAAAGTCGAGGAGGGATTTTTTGGTTTCATCCAGGTTCCAGTCGTGCCACGTGATCTCGGTGTCCTGGCAGTAGCCGTTGTTATTGCCGCCTTGGGTACGGCTGATTTCGTCACCCGCGCAAAGCATCGGCACGCCTTGAGAAAGCATGAGAGTAGCGAGAAAGTTACGTTTCTGTTGTTCGCGCAGTTTGTTGATCTCCGGATCGTCCGTTGGCCCCTCGACTCCGCAGTTCCAACTCTCGTTGTCGTTCGCGCCATCGTTGTTATTTTCGCCGTTGGCTTCGTTGTGCTTCTCGTTGTAGCTGACAAGGTCGTGCAGAGTGAAGCCATCGTGCGCGATGATGAAGTTGATGCTGGCTGAAGGGAGCCGCCCGCCTTGCTCGTAGAGGTCCGCGCTTCCGCCCAGCCGCATGGCAATCTCGCCGTGCATGCCCGTCTCGCCCTTCCAATACTTGCGAACACTGTCCCGGTATTTACCGTTCCATTCCGTCCAGTTGATCGGGAATTGGCCGACCTGGTAGCCGCCCATGCCGAGATCCCAAGGTTCGGCGATCAGCTTGGTCGTCGCCAGTGTGGGATCCTGATAGATGGAAGTAAAGAAGGCGCCAAGCTGGTCCACGTCATAGAGCGAGCGCGCGAGGGCGCTCGCGAGGTCAAAGCGGAAACCGTCCACGTGCATCTCCGTGACCCAGTAGCGAAGGCTGTCCATGAGGAGCTGGAGGCTGTGCGGATGAACCATGTTGAGGGTGTTGCCGCAGCCGGTAAAATCCATGTAATGGCGCTCTTTGCCCTCTACCGTGCGGTAGTAGGCCTTATTGTCGATGCCCCGGAAGGATAAGGTAGGGCCGCGCTCGTTCCCTTCCGCCGTGTGATTGTAAACGACGTCGAGGATGACCTCGATGCCCGCCTTGTGCAGCGCCTTCACCATCTCGCGGAACTCCTTCACTACGTCCGCGGGGTGCGACTGGCTTGCCGCGTAGGCGCGCTGGGGCGCGAAGAAACCAAGGGTGTTATACCCCCAGTAATTGTGCAGGCCTTTCTCCTGAAGATGGCGATCATCCGCGAAATATTGAATCGGGATCAGCTCGATGGCGGTGATGCCGAGCCGTGTGAGATAATCGATGATCGGTTTGGAGGCGATGGCTGCGTAGGTGCCGCGAATTTCATCCGGGACGTCCGGATGGGTCATCGTGAGGCCTTTCACGTGCGCCTCGTAGATGACGGTGTTGTGCCAGGCGGTGGTCAGCGGCTTGTCGTCCTCCCAGTCAAACGTATTGTCGATAATGATCCCCAGTGGCGCAAAGGGGGCGCTGTCGCGCTCGTCGAACGTGAGATCATCGCCCTCCGCGCCTATGGTGTAGCCGAAGAGAGAATCGTCCCAGACAATCTCGCGCCCGATAGCCTTGGCATAGGGGTCCAGGAGGAGCTTGTTGTGGTTGAAGCGCAACCCATTCTCCGGCTCGTACGGGCCGTGTACACGGTAGCCGTAAAGCTGTCCGACCCCGACGTCTGGCAGGTAAATGTGCCATACGCCGTTCGTGCGCTCCCGCATGCGGACGGTCACCGATTCTTTGGTCTGCTCGGATTTGTCAAACAGGCAGAGATCGACATACTCGGCTCCCTCGGAGAAGAGGGCAAAATTCGTCCCTTTGCCGTCAAATGTGGCTCCCTGCGGAGTTGAGACTCCTGGCTGGTAATTCTCCGCGACTGTTGGAACAGGCGCGCCACCTTCGGTTTGCTTCACGGTCGGATTTTCCATGCGAACGCCGTAACACATCGTTTGGAGGGTCGCTACTAGAATGTAGGTAGAACCATGCGGGAGGCGCCATTTGGGACGATTGGCAGGGAAACTGCTTGGCTTCGCGGATTGATTCATCTAGTGGAGGAGACGCTTCGCTATTTGATTCACCCCAATGCGACCAGGACCTCAATCCAACTCCTGTGTGCATTCGCTGTTCGCGGAGCAGGCGCGAAACACACCCGACGCGGTGGCTCTTGCTTTTAAGGGAACACGACTCACCTATCGGGAGCTGGACGGCCGGTCCAGCGCCCTCGCGCTCGCGCTGGCGCAAAAAGGTGTCAAGCCGGAGTCGCTGGTGGCGATTTGCATTGAGCGATCGCCGTACATGATCATCGCGTTGCTCGCCATCCTGAAGGCAGGAGGCGCTTACCTGCCCCTGGATAGTTCCAACCCGAAAGAACTGCTCCAATTCATGATGAGGGACGCTGAGGCAGCAGCGGTCGTGACGCAGAGCAAGCTTATAGGCCTGCTGCCTGAGGCGGGCGCCCCCATCCTCCTTGTGGATGAGATTGATCTGTCATCGGGAGTGGTCTTCGACTCACCCCCCATGAGCGGCGAAAGCCTGGCTTATGTGATGTATACCTCCGGGTCGACCGGCGCGCCAAAAGGCGTGGCCATACCGCATCGCGGGGTGACGCGTCTTGTTCGGGACACGAACTACGCAACCTTCAGCTCCGACGAGGTATTTCTGCAACTTGCGCCCGTCTCGTTCGACGCGTCCACGTTCGAAATATGGGGGCCTTTGCTAAATGGCGGCAAGCTGGTTGTGATGCCACCCGAGCCGCCGTCGCTGGTAGAGATTGGCGACGCGATCCGGGAGCATGGGGTAACAACGCTCTGGCTCACCGCAGGTTTCTTTAGTGTGATGGTGGACGAACGGATCGATGACTTGAAGCCCCTGAGGCAACTCCTTGCCGGAGGGGAGGCGCTTCCAGTGACGCAGGTCCGGAAGGCACTCGTCGCGCTGCCGAACACACGATTGATTAACGGATACGGCCCTACTGAAAACACGACATTCTCCTGCTGTCATACGCTGTCACTGCGGGACGGCTTCGAGAACGGCGCGCCCATTGGCAAGCCGGTTTCGCACTCGACCGCTTGCATCCTGGATGAGGCTTTAAAGCAAGTTCCACCCGGTGTGAAAGGGGAGTTGTATGTAGGCGGCGAGGGACTGGCGCTGGGCTACTGGCGCCGTCCGGAGTTGACCAACGAAAAGTTCATCGCGGATCCTTTCAGTTCTCTGCCGGGCGCGCGGCTGTACAGGACGGGTGATCTGGCGATTCAGCGGGCTGACGGTGTTTTCGAATTTCTCGGCCGCGCGGATGACCAGGTAAAGTTGCGTGGATTCCGGATCGAGCTGGGCGAGATCGAAACGGTGCTTGGGCAAAACGAGGGAGTGCGCGCGTGCGTGGTTGTGACGCATGGCCAGGACCGGTTTAAGGAACTGGTCGCGTATTATGTGCCTAACGAAGGGCAGAAAGCCTTGCCGGAACAACTGCGGGATTGGCTGCGCGCCCGATTGCCTGGCTTCATGATTCCGGCGATCTTCGTTGCAGTGAGTTCATTCCCTCTCAGCCGGAATGGAAAAATCGATCGCCAGGCCCTGCCGCCGCCACAGCCAGAGAATCGCCATGAATTCATCTCCCCGCAGAGCGAGATGGAGCGCTCAGTCGCGGAAATCTGGAACGCTGTGCTCGGAACCCGCGAGATCGGAACTGCTGAGAACTTCTTCGAGATTGGCGGCGACTCCGTGAAGCTGATGGAGGTTCACTCGAAGCTTTGCCGCGCCTTGCGGCGGCCTCTTGGGGTTGCCACGCTGTTCCAATATCCGTCAATTGGCGCGCTCGCGCGTTTTCTGGAGGCTCCGCCCGTTGCGAACGCCGGAATTTCCTCTTCGATGGAGCGCGCCCAAAAACAACGTACCGCTTTGGCGCGGAACCGGCTTAACAGGCAGAAATGAGCAGTCCCTTGGAAGAAGAGCTTAACGGCGTCGCGATCGTTGGAATGGCCGGCCGTTTCCCCGGCGCCAACAGCGTTGAAGCATTCTGGGAGAATCTGGTTGAAGGCAGGGACTCCATTACGCGCTTCTCGGATGAGCAACTGGCCGAAGCTGGCTACGATCCCAAGGCTCTGCGGGCGCTCCCTGGGTATGTCGCGGCGAGGGGAGTTGTCGAAAAACCGGAATGGTTCGATCGCGGATTTTTCGGGATCCCTCCCAAGGAGGCGGAAGCGATGGACCCACAGCACAGGGTATTTTTGGAGGTTGCGTGGGAAGCGCTGGAGGACGCCGGCTGCGATCCCTCCCGTTACCCGGGACTGATAGGCGTGTTTGCCGGGATGAGCATCAATACGTACTACCCTTTTTTCGCGCGCCAAAACCGGGAACTGATGGACGCCGTGGGGGTCATTAACGCGGTGATCGCGAATGAGAAGGATTTCCTAACCACCCGGCTGGCGTACAAGCTCAACCTGCGCGGCCCGGCGTTGAACATTCAGACGGCTTGTTCGTCTTCTCTGGTGAGCGTTTCGGTCGCCTGCCAGAATTTGCTGACGCATCAATGCGATGTCTCACTGGCTGGAGGCGTTTCGCTCACTTTCCCGCAGATTCGCGGCTATTTCTTCCAGGATGGCAGCATGACGTCGGGGAACGGCTGGTGCCGCCCCTTCGACGAGCGGGCGAGCGGGACGATCTTCTCGAGCGGGGCGGGCGTCGTAGTTCTGAAACGGCTCGCGGACGCGCTCAGCGATAACGATCGGATTTATGCGGTAATCAAAGGACATGCCGTGAATAACGACGGCTCCAAGAAAGTGAGCTTCGCCGCGCCCAGTGTGGATGGGCAGACCGATGTGATCAGCCTCGCGCAGGCGGTGGCGGGAGTGTCCCCCGAGACGATCTCGTACATCGAAGCGCACGGAACCGCGACGGCGCTTGGGGATCCGATAGAGATCGCGGGCCTCTCGCAGGTATTCCGCAACGCCACTGAGGCGCGGCAGTTTTGCGCCCTGGGTTCGGTGAAGGGGAACATCGGCCATTGCGACGCGGCTTCGGGTATCACCAGTCTCATCAAAACAGCCCTTGCGTTCCACTACGAGAAGCTGCCTCCGAGTCTGCATTGCGAGCAGCTGAACGCGGCGCTGCACATCGAGGAGTCGCCATTTTTCATCAACACGACGCTGCGCGCCTGGCCGCGCGGCGTGGCTCCGCGCCGGGCGGGTGTGAGCTCATTCGGCGTTGGAGGCACCAACGCGCATCTGGTTCTGGAGGAAACGCCCTCGCTGCCGGCTACCAGTGGCAGCGAGCGGGCGAATATTTTCGTCCTGTCCGCGAAAACGGCAAGCGCCCTGGATCGCCGGGCCAGTGATCTCGCCCTGCATCTTGACGGGAAACCGGACGTCTCGGATGCCGATGTCGCATTCACGCTTCAGACCGGCAGACAGATATTCCAGCACCGGCGGGTGGTTGTCGGGAAGACTCGGGAGGAAGCGACTGCCTCGTTGCGCGCGCCGGCAAAGATGGCGCGTGTCGATGAACGGCTGGAGACGGGTGTAGCGCTCCTGTTCCCGGGGCAAGGGGCGCAGTACGTGGGGATGGGCCGGCAGCTTTACTCAACCGAAGCGGTCTTTCGCGAGACGCTGGATGAATGCGCGGAGCTCCTGCGGGCGGAACTAGGGTGTGATCTGCGAGAGGTCATCTTCGCTCACGGAGCGGATGGCGAAGCCGCGTTACGCGAAACGCGGTTCACCCAGCCAGCCATTTACGCGATGGATTGCGCTTTGGGGAGACTGTGGATGTCGCGCGGACCGCGTCCCGCTGCTTTGCTGGGGCACAGCGTTGGTGAATTTGCGGCTGCCACGCTGGCAGGGGTGTTTTCGCTGGAGGATGGCGCGCGACTGGTCGCGACACGGGCCCGCTTGGTGCAAGCGCTCCCCGCAGGAGTGATGCTGGCCGCGCGGCTTGGCGAACAAGAGGCGCGCGAATTTGTTTCCGAGCAAGTCGATATAGCAGCGGTCAATTCCTCGAAACTCTGCGTGTTATCGGGGAACCCGGACGCCATCGAGAAGATCGAGGCGGTCTTTACGGCGCGCGGTATTGTAGCCCGGCGTCTTGCCACGTCTCACGCCTTCCACTCGCCTATGGTGCAATCGGTGGTCGCGCCTCTTTTGGAAGCAGCTCGCGGGGTGAAGCTGCAACCGCCCGCGGTGCCGATCGTTTCGAGCGTCACGGGCTCGTGGATGACGGCCGCTGAGGCTGTTGACCCTGCGTATTGGGCGGCCCATCTCCGAGCTACTGTCCGGTTCGCCGACGCGGTGACCCATCTCTTCGACGCGCGGGGCTCCGTTATCATCGAGGCTGGGCCAGGACAAACGCTCGCGCAATTAGCCAGGCAATCGAGCGGAAAGACGGCGGCGCACGAGATCGTCCATACAATCTCCGAGGGGACCGACGAAAACGAGTCCCTGGGCCTGGCAGTGGGACGCGCGTGGCTTGCGGGCGTCCAAATCGACTGGCGCGCCGCGCATGCCGGGGAGACCCGCCGCCGGGTATCCCTGCCAGCCTATCCTTTTGAGCGGCAACGCTACTTCGCGGATCTGCCGCCTGGCATTCCGCTGCCGCTCGCCACGGCGGCGACCGATGGAGAAGCGCCGTATGAAGCTGCTGCGGCGCGTACGACAAGCGTTCTTCCAGGCGCTCGTGAAGCCAGCCAAGCGGTGGAGGAAAGCTCGGTGCCTGCAAAGGAGGCGCGGGCTGAAGGCGCTGTCCTGGCGCAGCTCAAACAGATGCTATCTGGTCTGTCCGGCACTGATCTCACCGACGTGCCGACAACGACGAATTTGCTGGAATTGGGGTTCGATTCACTTTTCCTCACGCAGGTCGCGCTAGCCTTTCGTAAGAAGTTCTCGGTCAAAATCACGTTCCGCCAGCTAATGGAAGACCTCTCGAGTCTCGGGCCACTGGCCGAATACATCGAGCAACATTCCGCCACTCAGGCGCGAACTGAGGTGACAAGGGCAGCGGCTCCTTCCGCGCGGACGATCCAAGTTGTCGCGCCCGAGCCAAAACGTTTTGGGCCATTCAAACCTATCGAGACTGGGACGCGGGGAGCGCTGACCGCGCGGCAGCAAAAGCACCTCGATTCGCTGGTGAGCGAATACACCCGCCGCATGCCTGAATCCAAGCGGCAGACACAGGCAAACAGAGCGCATTTCGCGGACGCGCGCACAGCGGGAAGCTTCAACCGCGCGTGGAAAGAGATGGTGTTCCCCGTCGTAATAGAGCGCTCGGCTGGTTCGCGAATCTGGGATGTGGACGGGAATGAATATGTGGATGTCTCCATGGGATTTGGGACAAATCTGCTTGGACATTCGCCCGCGTTCATCGCCGAAGCGCTCGCCTCGCAACTAAAGCTTGGAATCGAGGTCGGCCCGCAGACTCCACTCGCCGGGAATGTTGCCCGGCTTCTCTGTGACATCGTAGGCATGGAACGCGTGGCTTTTTGCAATACAGGCTCGGAGGCGGTCATGGCTGCCATGCGCATCGCGCGGACGGTGACCGGCCGTACTCGCATCGCCACCACGAGCGGCTTCCACGGCATCAACGATGAAGTGCTCGTTCGTTCCGCCATTGTCAACGGAGAGCGTCGGTCCGTGCCCGTGGCTCCCGGGATACCCGAGCACATAGTGAAAGATGTGCTGGTTGTGGATTACGGTTCCCCCGAGTCGCTCGAGATCATCAAGGCGAGCGCTCATGAACTCGCGGCGGTGCTGGTGGAGCCAGTTCAAAGCAGGCGGCTTGATTTGCAGCCGCGCGAATTCTGCCGCGAACTGCGAAAAATCACCCGGGAAGCGGAGACGGCGCTGATCTTCGATGAGCTGATCACCGGGTTCCGATGCCACCCTGGCGGAGCGCAGGCGCTGTTCGACGTGCGCGCGGACATCGCGACCTATGGAAAGATCATGGGCGGAGGGATGCCGATCGGCGCGGTGGCCGGGAGCGCGATGTATATGGACGCCCTGGATGGGGGCATGTGGCAGTATGGCGACGATTCATTCCCGGAGGTGGGTGTCACCTTTTTCGCCGGGACGTACGTGCGTCACCCTCTCGCGATGGCGGGCTCCTGGGCAATGCTCAATTACCTCAAGCAGCAGGGGCCAGGTTTGCAGCAACGGCTCAACGAACAGACCGCTGAGTTTGCAAACACGCTGAATGCTTTCCTGAAGGACCGCGGCGTCCCCCTTCACATACAAAATTTCGCGTCGATCCTCTACTTCCAGTTCGACGAGTCGATCAAGTTTGGCAGCCTCCTCTATTTCCATTTACGGCTGAAGGGCTTCCATGTTTGGGAAGGCCGTCCGTGTTTCCTTTCGACGGCCCATTCCTCCGAGGATGTGGCGTTTCTGATCCGCGCGTTCAAGGAGAGTATCGTCGAAATGCAGCAGGGTGGGTTCCTCCCTGGATCGACCGTTGAAGAGGCAGTCGAGCAGCTTGCGACAGAGGTAAAAGCTCCGGAGCCCGCGAAAGAAAAAGCCCTGGCTCCCGTTGCGTGGCAACCGGCGAAGGCGGGCGCCATGCAGTTCAGCCTCTACTGCTTCGGCAGCTATCCCGCCGCGTATGACCCTGAAAAGTACAAGCTCATCATCGAAGGAGCCAAATTCGCGGACCGCCACGGCTTCACCGCGGTGTGGCTGCCAGAGCGGCATTTTCATAGCGTTGGCGGGTTCTCTCCAAACCCATCCGTGATAGCCGCGGCACTTGCGCGCGAGACCGAGAACATCCAGTTGCGGGGCGGCAGTGTGGTGTTGCCATTGCACCACCCGGTGCGTGTCGCGGAAGAGTGGTCGGTAGTGGATAACCTTTCAAATGGGCGGGTCGGCATCTCCATTGCGTCGGGATGGCACCCAAACGATTTCGTCCTTGCTCCGGACGCTTTTGAGAATCGTCGCGCGCTTTGCAGCGAGGGAGTGGAAATCATCAAGAAGCTGTGGAGTGGAGAAGCGGTCAACTTCCGGGGCGGGGCGGGTGGAGAGTTCGGAGTAAAGCTCCATCCCATGCCAAAGCAGGCAAAGCTCCCAATGTGGCTGACATGCATCCATCCCGATTCTTTTGTCAAAGCGGGAGAAATGGGAGTGAACGTGCTGGGTTACATGATGAACCAGAGCGTGCCCGAACTTGCGGAGAAGATCCGGCTCTATCGGCAGTCCCTGGCAAAGAACGGGCATGACCCCGCTGCCGGACACGTGACCGTGCTTCTCCTGACCTTTGTGGGTGAAGAACTAAACTCAACCCGGAACCGGGCGCGGGGGCCGATGCGCGAGTATCTGCGATCCTACCTGGACAACAAACAGAAGAAAGTCGCCAAGGGCGGAGTGGAGATCGATAAAGACGACGTCGAGTTTCTCCTGGATCGCGCGTTCGACGATTATGTGAACGGGAAGGCGCTGATCGGAACGCCGCAGTCGTGCATCCCGATCGTGGAGCAGCTCGCCGCGCTCGGGGTGGATGAGATCGGCTGTTTTATCGACTTCGGCGTGGCGCAGGACACGGTGTTAAGTCATTTGGAGCATCTGGATGCTCTCCGCGCCCATTTCGAGAAGGGCAAGGCTGAGTTCGAAATTCCGCTCACTGACTCGGAGCGGGGTCTCTGGCTTTTAGCCGCGATGAGTGAAAACGCGTCACGGGTTTACAATGACTCTTCGACGCTGGTATTGCGCGGCAATCTCGATGTCACCGCGATGCAAAGCGCGTTCCAGGCAATGGTGAACCGCCACGAAGCGCTCCGGACAGTAGTGGCGCAGGACACGCAACGCGTGCTTCCCTCCGTGACATTTGAGACTCCCTTCATCGACTTTTCCCGCCGGGACAGGTCCGAGCTGATGACATACCTCGCCGAACACGAGCGAGCTGTATTCGATTTCAGCCACCCTCCGTTGCTGCGCGCCGCCATCCTCAAGACGGTCGAGAACGAACATCTGCTGGCGCTCACGTTTCATCATCTTCTTGGAAACGGGCCGTCATACACGGCGTTTGTGCATGAGCTGTTCGCGAGCTACGAATCGATTCGCAACGGGCATCAGCCAAATCTCGAACCCGCGATGCAACTCAGCGAGTTTGTTTCGTGGCAGAAGGCCCAGGAAGAGAGCGATGTCGACGCGGAAGCGTTCTGGCTCGGGCAGTTCACCGGGGAAGCGCCCACGCTGGAGTTGCCCGTGGATCAGGCCCGCCCGCCGGCGCAGTCATTCACCGGAGCAAGGCAGACGCTGACCCTGGACAGAAAACTCACGGCTTCGCTGAAGCAGGCGGGGACGGCACAACGTTGCTCCCTGTTCATGATGCTTTTCTCGGCATACACCGCGCTGCTGCACCGCATTTCGGGCCAGGACGATGTTGTCGTGGGCGCTTCGTTTGAAGGCGAGGCGCGGTCCCTGGATGGCGGTCATTCCCTCTATGCGAACACCACCCACATGCTTCCTCTCCGCAGCCGCATCCATGCTGAAACCAGATTTGCGGACTATCTCACCGCGCAAAAGCAGCTCGTGCTCGACGCGGCTGAGCATCAGGATTATTTTTTTGGGCGGATCATACGCAAGCTGAACCTGAAGCGGGATCCAAGCCGGTCGCCGCTTTTCTCCGCGGCGTTCAACCTGGAAAATGGCGATTTCCACAAGGAACTCCCTGAGCTCGATGTCACAGCCACCTTTGATACTTTCCCGCATAGGAACCCGGCGGGAACTTCCACTTTTGATCTGGCGCTGAATATCGCCGAGCGCGGGGGCGAGTTGATCTGCCAGCTCGACCATTCAGATGCTTTCAGCCCGGAAACGGCGACACGCTGGCTGGGGCAGTTTCAGACCCTGCTCGGTTCCGTAGCGGCTGATCCGAACCAGAACATCGATCGAATTCCCCTCTTGAGCGACCTGGAGCGGGACGAGATTCTGCTAAAGTTCAACCATACGCGGGTAGAGTTTCCCGGCACCGCCTGCCTCCATAAGTATATCGAGGAGCAGGTGGAACGTTCGCCGGATGCTCCAGCAGTGGTGTTTGGCGGTGCGACGCTGACCTATCGTCAACTAAATCGCGAAGCGAACAAACTGGCGCATAGATTGCAGAGCCTCGGAGTCAAACCAGACAGTCTCGTCGCGATCTGCGCGGAGCGATCTCTGGAGATGGTGGCAGGCCTTCTGGCCATATTAAAGGCGGGCGGAGCTTACGTCCCGATCGATCCCGGCTATCCCCGGGAGCGTCTCGAGTTTATGCTCCGGGATTCCGCCCCCGTGGCGCTGCTGACGCAGAAGCGTTTCCTGAGCCGGATTCCTGATCTTCCCGCGCGGGTTGTCTGTCTGGACGACCCTTGCGATGGCGACGACGGGAATGCTGTCAGCGGAGTGAGTCCTGATGATCTCGCTTATGTGATCTACACATCCGGTTCAACAGGAAAGCCCAAGGGCGCAATGAATACGCACAGGGCGATCTGCAATCGGCTGCAATGGATGCAGGCGGAATATCCACTTACCAGCAAGGACGCAATCCTTCAGAAGACTCCGTTCACCTTTGACGTCTCAGTATGGGAGTTTTTCTGGCCGCTGATGACTGGCGCTCGTCTCGTTGTCGCGCAGCCCGAACTGCACGGCGACAGCGCTTATCTGATCGAGACGATACGCGCCGAGAACATCACCACGCTCCACTTTGTCCCGTCGATGTTGAGCGCCTTCCTGACTGACAAGGACGCTTCCGAATGTTCGAAGCTCAAGCGCGTTATTTGCAGCGGGGAGGCTCTTTCGCCTGAAACACAGAACCGTTTCTTCGAAGCACTGCCTGATGTGGAGCTGCATAACCTTTACGGGCCTACCGAAGCCGCTGTGGACGTGACTTATTGGAAATGCAAACCCGATGCAAACTCGGCGACCATTCCAATTGGCCGCCCCGTCGCAAACACCAGTATCTACATCCTGGACAAGGGTATGCAGCCGGTGCCGATTGGGTGCTCGGGGGAGCTGCATATCGGAGGTGTCCAGCTTGCGCGAGGCTACCTGGCGCGCCCGGATCTAACGGCTGAAAAATTCGTCGCCAACCCATTCGGCGAAGGCCGTCTCTACAAGACGGGAGACCTTGCGCGGTTCCGAGCAGGCACTGACTCCAAAGGGATAACGGCGATCGAGTACTTGGGGCGTATCGATCATCAGGTCAAAATTCGGGGGTTCCGGATCGAACTAGGTGAGATCGAGGCCGTGCTGCGACAGCAACCGGATGTTCTCGATTGCGCGGTTGTCTCCCGGGAAGATGCTCCCGGCGACAAACGCCTGGTTGCCTACATCGCGCGCAAGCAAGCCGCCGCGGTTGAACTCTGGCCGGCAACTCCAGGGAGCGGCGGAGATGCTTTCTACGATGACGTGCTCTACACGGCGATGGCGCATGACAAGGCGCGTCTGGACTGCTACCGGCGCGCCTTTGCCGGAACCGCGCGCGACAAGGTCGTTGTGGACATCGGCACAGGACGTGACGCTTTGCTGGCGCGGATGGCGATCGAGGAGGGCGCGAGGAAGGTTTACGCGATTGAGCTGCTGGAGGAGCCTGCGAGGCAGGCGAAAGCCCTGGTTGAGTCGCTCGGCCTGAGTGACAGGATTATCGTAATCCATGGGCGTTCCCAGGAAGTCGAGTTACCCGAAAAGGCGCATATATGCGTCTCTGAGAATATCGGGCACATCGGAGGAGCGGAGGGCGCTGATATTTTGTTGGATGATGCCCGCCGGTTTCTGGCGCCTGGCGGAATTCTCGTGCCGGCGCGATGCGAGACCAGGGTCGCAGCAGTGCAAATGCCGGTGGAGTTTCTCGCAACCCCGGCCTTCGACGAGCTTGCGGCAAACTATGCCGAACATTCATGGCGCGCGGCGGGCTACAAACATGATCTTCGGGTATGCGCAACCGGGGCTACGAGCGACATGCTGCGCTCCACGCGCGACGTCTTCGAGGCGATGGATTTTAGCCAGCCGGTATCAAGCGAATACGAGCGGGAGATCCGGCTTAGCATCACACAGGACTGCTTTATAGATGGGTTGTTGCTCTGGTTGAGGCTGGAGGCCGCGCCCGGCGCCGAACTGGAGACGCTGGATCGGGAGGATTCGTGGCCACCAGTGTATCTGCCCACCTTCTACCCGGGCCTTGAAGCGCGAGCCGGTGACGAGATCAGGGCCACGGTCCGCGGCTCGCTAGCCGCGAACAGATTCAACCGCGATTACCGCGTCGAGGGACATTTGCGCCACGCGGCAGGTGGAGAGCATGCGTTCGCTTTTGATTCATGGCACTACAAACAGGTTTACAAGCACACGCCATTTTACGAGCGGCTGTTCCTCGATGACTCGATACCCGTGAACCAGAGATCAAGCGGCCTCGCCGGGACGACAATGCTGGCGGCTCTGAGGGATGCTTTGCCCGATTACATGGTGCCCTCCGCCTTCGTCACGCTCGCAGTGCTTCCGAAGCTCCCTAATGGCAAGCTTGACAGGAATGCTTTGCCCGCCCCGGATCGTTCACACAATTCGGTGAGATCCGAACCGGCGACTCCCGAAACACCATTTGAGCGCAAACTGGCTGAAATTTGGCAACCCATTCTTGGCGTCGAAAAGATCGGCGCGAAGGACGACTTCTTTGACCTGGGGGGAGATTCTCTCCTGGCGCTGCGAATCGTGAACCAACTTCGCCAGCTTGTAAGCGGGAGGATCGCGCTGGGCCTCATCTTCGAGGCTCCGACAATCGCCGCGCTTGCCTTGCGTCTGGAGGAGGCCTATCCAGCAGAGGTGGCCGGACTTTTTTCTTCTGCCAGCGGGATTGGCGATGGGGCTGACACCGAGCCGAGCATTGCCGCGGTGGGGCGTCTTCCTGCAATTCAGGCCATTTCGAGAGAATCTCGTCGCGTCAAACGGCTGACACTGACGGAGTAGGGTGGACTAGAGGGGCGCGGCACTGCTTCCGAGTGCTCTCATTAGGGTTGACTCTGTTGAACGGGGAGAGGTACAAACGCGCCCGAACGGTCTCGCGGCATCACCAAAACGGAAAATCGCATATGAATCCTGAAGAAGCTCATCTGGCTAACGGCGGCAATGGTTCGCTGAATGAGAGCGGCAATGTTGACCGCATCCGAAACATCCTTTTTGGCTCGCAAATGCGGGACTACGATGGGCGTTTTACACGGTTGGAGGAGCGGCTCGCCCGAGAGGCCGCGGAGCTGCAGGCTGATTTGCAAAAACGCCTGGATACTCTGGAAGGTTTCGTGAAGGGAGAGGTGGAGTCGCTGACCAACCGTATTCGGACGGAGCACTCGGAGCGATCACAGGCAATCGAAAAAGGCGCTCGCGAGCTTGCGGAGACCGCGCGTGGCCTCGAGCTGAAATTGAGCAATCTTGACGAGCGTTCCGGCAAGGATCTGCATGACTTGAGAGAACAGCTTCTTGAACAATCCAAGCTTCTGAGCGCCGACATAAAGGCCAAGCACGAGCAGATGAAGAGCGGCTTGGAGAACGAGTCCCAACAAATTCGCGGGGCTATGGCCGGACGCGAAGCTCTCGCGGAAATGCTGAACGAGGTCGCGCTCAGGTTGAAGAACGAGTTTCGGGTTCCGGGCGTATCCTGATCCCGGCGGCCAATGCATTGGCTGATCTGTGACTAATCCGGTGGACGACTTCGAGGAACTCCGCCGCCTTCTGGAGGAAAAAGGCCTGCAAGAACGGCATCTGAACGGGGGCCGTGGAGAGAACGAAGGACGGGAGAGCGACTACGAAGAACTGCGCCGGCTCCTGCTGGGTCGCGAACAGGATGCGCTCCGCGACCTCGCCGACCGGGTGGCCGACCGCGAGCGGCGGGCTGCCGATATCTCGGGCGTGCTGCCGCAGGCCATCCGCCTGAGCCGCGATAAGGGCGATGAACTGACGCGGGCGCTCCAGCCTGCTGTGCAGGGATCCATCAAGGATTCGATTGAGAAGAGACCCGGGATATTTGTGGAGATGCTTCACCCGATCATCGGGCCGCTGGTTCGCAGGTCGATTGCCGAGAGCCTGCGCGGGCTGATCCAGACTCTAAATCAGACGCTTGATAACACTTTCTCGTGGCAAGGACTGAAGTGGCGCATCGAAGCTCTGCGTTCTGGAAAAACGTTCGCGGAGGTGGTGATGCTCCGGAGCCTCATTTACCGCGTGGAACAGATTTTCCTGATTCACCGCGAGACGGGACTCTGCCTTTTACACGTGAGCGCGGATCCCTCGCTGGATCGGGATTCGGATTTGATTGCCGGAATGCTGAGCGCCATTCGCGACTTCGCGCGCGACGCTTTCAAGGGGGCCGAAGGGGCCGATCTGCATGAGTTCCGCGTTGGGCAAGAGGAAGTCTGGGTGGTACCCGGGCAATACGCCTACCTGGCCGCGGCGATTAACGGAAGTGCTCCTCGGGATCTGCGGGTCCTTTTCGAGGAGACCCTGGACAGCGCCCATGTGCAAATGGGTTCGGCTTTTGCGGGCTTCGAAGGAGATCCGGCGGTGTTCGAACCCCTGCGGCCAGAACTCGAAGCATGCCTGCGGGAGCAGAGGAAGCCGCGCGAGGATAAAGCCCGAAACACGCGGGCCTGGATGGCGATTGCGGCGGGCGTTGTTCTCCTTTTGGCCGCTGGTCTCCTGGCAATCCGCGAAAATCTGCGCTGGCACAAATTCCTCGAGAGATTGGAACAGGATCCGGGGATTGCTGTCACGTCGGCGCGGCAGCATTGGTTCTCGGTCTCAACCGTCACCGGGCTCCGCGACCCGCTGGCGGGGGATCCCGGTGAGGCGGCTCGCGAAGCGAACGTTGACCCCGCGAAGATACGATTCGACTGGAAGGAATATCTCGCGCTGGATCCCACCAGCATACGGTTGAGATTCGCGCAGCGCTTTGGCATCCCGGCGGGCTGCCGGGTGGAGGTTGCAAACGGAGCTGCTGGCTCTTTCAGGCATAGTGCCATACGAGTGGATCGACCGGGTGCGGCGCGAAGCCCCGCAGATCGCCGGGGTCAACCGGTTCACCGAGCAGGCTCTCACCGTGACTTACGATCCTGCCAGGGTTCGCGAGCGATTTACCGCGGCATTTCCGCCGCCTCCCGGCGTTACGGTTGATTTTGCCGACGGCGTTCTTGTGCTATTTGGCAAGGCGCCCTACGAGTGGATCGCTCCCGTTCGGGACGGCGCCCTTCACATCCCGGGAGTAAGGGAGGTGTCGGAGAAGAATCTTGAGATCCTCTTTGACCCGGCCCTGGCTTTGCGCCGCTTTGCGGAGGCCTATCCGCTTCCGGACACGGTGAACGCGTCAATGCAGGGCCGCGCCCTGGTGCTCTCTGGAGACGCGCCGCACGCCTGGCTCGCGCGGGTCCGGCAGGGCGCAACGCGTATCCCTGGTGTGAATGCGCTCGACCAGCGAAACCTCACCGATTTGGATCAACGCGCTTTTCAGCAGGCCAAAACTGTCATCGAAAGCGCGTTCATTTATTTTCTGGTTAACAAGGATAACTTCGCGACGGAAGGATTTGGGGCTCTCTCCCGCCTGCCGGATGAAATCCGCCGCTGCCAGACGGCGGCCAAGCGGCTCGGGATGAGCGTGCAGTTCGAGGTGCGGGGCCATGCGGACGCGGTGGGATCGGAGGCTGCAAACCGGGACCTTAGCCAGCGGCGAGCGGCTGCTGTCACAAATTTTCTCGTTTCCTGCGGCCTGGATGTCACCATGTTCAAAACGCTCGGTCTGGGCAAGCCGACGGCGAGCAGCCTTGTGGGAGTGCCCGCCCCAGAGCAGGCCGACCGGCGTGTCGAATTGCGCGCCGTCTCCGAGCCCATTAGTTCCACTCCATGATCCAAAAAAAGCTGTGCATGATAGGGGCCTCGGGTGTCGGGAAGACAAGCCTCGTAGCGAGATTCGTGCGGAGCATTTTTTCCGAGAGCTATCTCACCACCGTAGGGGTGAAGATCGACAAGAAAATCGTCCAGTTGAGCGACAAGGAGGTCATGCTGATGATCTGGGATTTGGCTGGAGATGACGATTTTCAGAAGCTCCAGATGTCCTACGCGCGGGGAGCAGCCGGCTACTTCTTCGTCGCGGATGGAACTCGTGGGGGTACGCTCGATCAGGTTGTCGAAATACGCGCCCGCGTGGAATCGAGCGCCGGCCCCGCGCCCTGTGTCCTGGCCCTCAATAAGGCGGACCTCAGCCCGGCGTGGGAAGTGGACGACGCGAGGATTGCCACGCTTGAAAGTGGCGGATGGAAGATCATCAGAACCAGCGCCAAGGAAAATTCCGGAGTCGAACAGGCGTTCCTCGATCTGGCTACAGAGATGGCGGGAGGCTGACAGGCGCATGGCTGAGAACCTGGATTCTTCGGTGCTGGAAGCTCTCGGATTCGCTTTGTTTAGGCGCGAGGCTCCTGGTTTGCTGCGGCTGGCTGGGCGGGCGCCCGAATGGCTTCGGCTGCTTTGGCCAGCAACAAATGATCCTGAGTCTTTGCTCGCAGTCGCCGAGTTGTCGCCGTTCATGGATAACTTCATGGTCGATGCCGAGGTTGCGTGGGCCGAAGCGGGACGGGATCGCGCGCAATCCGGGCCATGGGTGGAACTAAACACTGAGGGTTCCGAACTCACCCTTGAGGCCAGCGCCCTGACCATCGACGGCCAATCCGTCCTTCTCCTGGAGCGGATGGGCGACGCGTTCAGCGCCAAAAAGGAGATCCTGCAAAAAGCCAGGGAAACGGTCATTGCTTATCAACGGTTGAATTCGGAAATGCAGAAGAAGGAAATCCTTCTTCATTGTGTGGCCGAAGACATGAGCGCGGCAGCGGGGAACATCATGACGGCTCTGTGGCTTATCGAGACTGAACACGACCAGCAAAAGATTCGGGATTACCTCAACCTCGCTTCCCTGGCGACCCAGGAGCAGCGCAACCTAATCAACAGTGTCGTCAGCTTGTTCGCCGACGACATGAATGGGCTGTATGGTCGCGCGGGCACGGCGCGGGCCGAGGGCGATCTGGTCGTCAGCGCCGCCGATGCCGTGGAAGCGGCGCGCTCGCGGTTCGCGGACAAGCGAGTATATCTGGATTTGCATTCCGCGTGCCGGCAGGCGGTTGTACACGCGGATTCCAGCCACCTTGAGAGGGTTGTGACAAACCTGCTGGATAACGCTCTGCAACATACCCTGCCCGGCCAGCGCGTAATTGTGGCCCTCAGCGTCGAACCGGGCGCCGTTCTCCTCCAGGTGGATGACACCGGCAGTTCGCTTCCCGCGTCCATTACCGACAAGCTCTTCTTGAAGTTCGACGCCAGCGCGGCGCGGGGCCATACTTCCACCCTCCGCCTGCATTTCTGCATGATCGCGGTGGAAAACTGCAACGGCGAGATCGGCTACACCCCGAGAGAGGGAGGGGGAAACTCCTTCTGGATTCGTCTTCCGACGGTAGCCGCCGCATGAAGAGCATCGTCCTCATCGACAGCGATCCGATCTCCCGCGCGCTGCTCTCCCATTGCCTCGCGGGACAGGGCTGGCGTGTGCTTGAAGCAGACAATGGCGAGTCGGGCTTGGATTTGGTGTCGAAAGAGAGCCCCGACGCGGTTCTTTGCGATATCCGCACTCCGAAGCGAAACGGCTTCAAAGTGTGCCGCCTGATCCGGGAGCAGCCCCAATTGGAGCTGACGCGCGTTGTGCTCACCAGCGTCAGCCGGTTCGGCAACGATCTGTGATGCCGCCATTGAAGCCGGGGCTGATGATTTCGTGGTCAAGCCGATTGCGCCCGAGGAGCTTCGCAGAACTCTCTCGGCGTTTGCGAAGGAGAAAATATCGACAGGTCGGGCTGCCGTCGTCGCCGGAGCTGAGGTGGGTCCGACTTCTCTCCGGTTTTGGGGCGTCCGCGGTTCGATTCCGACACCGGGCCTTGAGACCGCGAAGGTGGGGGGCAACACGTCCTGCGTCGAGGTGCGTTTCGGCGACCAGATCATCATTCTGGACGCGGGCTCCGGCATTCGAAATCTGGGGCTGTCGCTCATGAACGAATTCAAGGATAAGCCCCTGAACATAACCATGCTCATCTCTCACACGCATTGGGATCACATCCAGGGCTTTCCGTTCTTCGTCCCAGCCTACAATCCGCGTGTCAGCGTCCGAATCCTCGGTTATGAAGGCGCTGTTCATGGCCTGAGAGGCGCTCTCTTCGAGCAGATGCAGAGCGCCTTCTTCCCTGTCGGTCTGAACCAGATGGCGAGCCACGTCACGTTCGAGGAACTGGGGGATATGGAGTTCCAGTTGGGGGCGGTAAATGTGCGCACCATCTTCGCGAATCACCCGGGCATCTGTCTTGGTAACCGCCTATGCACTCCCAACGGCGACATAGTGTACATGCCCGATCACGAAGGGTACGAACGGTATGAAGCGGAACGTCAGAAGCTTGCGGGCGAGAACTCCGCGGAAGCGATCAACTACGCCCGCGAGCAGGATGAAAAGACGGTCGCGTTTATCCGTAACGCGGAAGTTCTAATCGCCGACTCGCAGTATGACGGATTGGAATATCCAAAGCGCATTGGCTGGGGCCACACCTGCGCGGATGATACACTTGATGTCGCGATCCGGGCTGGAATCAAAAACTTGTTTTTATTCCACCACGATCCCGACCATCACGACGAACAGGTGGAGGCAATGGCGAGCCGCGCCAAAGAACGCGCGCTTGCGCGGAATTCATCCATCTCGGTGGATGCCGCGAGGGAAGGCGCTACGTTTGTCCTGGCAGCAAAGCCAGCCTGAGGAGGCGCCTACAACTCGTTATCGGTACGGTCTGAGCCAAGCTGCTTGACGAGCTTGTTGTAGATGCCGAACAGCATGAAAGTCGGGACCCACTGTCCGACAAACAAGGCGTTGCGATGTTTGCCCATGCTCTGGAACAGAAGGGACGCCGCGATTGAACCGAGAGCCGCCCAAAGAAAGATATCGGAGGGCAGTTTAGCGGTTTGTTCTTCAATCGCGCGGGCGATTGGTCCTTCTGCGTGACGTTCGCGAGAGTTAGAAGTTTGTGTATCCATAGTTTCCCTAGTTCGACTCCCAGCCTCCCTACGGTTGCAGTAAACTACTTTCTTTCGTTAGCAAACCAGGAAGCCGCAGAACTCCCGCGTTACCTCTTCCTGCGGCCGAACGAGTACCCGCCATGCGTTCGTCCGCCCTTGGCCGCGCCGCCGGGCGGGATGGACTCTTCGTTGAAAAGCGCGGTGTAGAGGTAGGCGAAGTTCTCCAGCTTGAGCCGGGGAACCTTCTGTCCGATAAACCGCTCGATCGCTCTTACAGCATCCAACTCCTCAGCCGTCACCAGGGTGAAAGCATCTCCGACATTTTGCGCGGCGGCCAGTGCGCCCAATCCTATGCACGTAGTCTTCGGGGTGTTGGGGCACATCGTAGTTGATGACATGACTCACGCCAGCCACATCGATCCCGCGCGCCGCGATATCGGTTGCCACCATGACTTCATACTTGCCCGACTTGAAGCCTTCGAGCGCCTCAACTCTCTCCCGCTGCGTCCGGTTCGAATGCAGTACCGCAACGGCATGCTTCTCGGATTTCAGGCGACCGGCAATTTTGTCCGCTCCGTGCTTTGTCCGGCAGAAAATGAGCGCGCTGTCGAATTTCGTTTTCTCCAGCAAAGCCACTAAAAGATCGAATTTCTGATCGAGGGCAACCGGGTAAAGCGCGTGAGTCACTGTCTCCGCCGCCGACTGACGAATCCCGATTTCTATGATCTCGGGGTCACGCAGCACCCATTTTGTCAGACCTTCGATCTCGGGAGGCAGGGTGGCCGAGAAGAAAAGCGTCTGCCGCTCTTTCGGCACCTTCTCAATGATCCGCCGGACATCAGGCAGAAACCCCATGTCCAGCATGCGATCCACCTCGTCAAGGACGAGGACGTTCACATCTTTCAGATTGATCGCTCCCTCACCCATATGGTCCAGGAGACGCCCAGGCGTGGCGACTACAACATCAATCCCATCGTGTAGATCCTGCCGCTGCTTTCCGTAGCCCACTCCGCCGTGGATCACGCTGGTTCGCAGGTCGGTGAAACGCCCGAAGTCGCGAAAAGCGGTATCCACTTGGGCCGCCAGTTCCCGGGTAGGCTCCAGGACAAGACAGCGCAACGCGCCGTGCTTCTGCAGCTTCGTGAGGATCGGGAGACCGAACGCGGCAGTCTTTCCTGTTCCGGTCTGCGCCGAGCCTATAAGGTCTCTGCCGCCTAGTATAACGGGGAAGGCTCGCAACTGAATCGGGGTCGGGTCGATATACCCCATAGCCTGTACCCCTTGGACAACTTCGTCCGACAACCCAAGATCTCTGAATGACATGAAGCCGCAGAACGTATCGCGGCTTTCGCAATCACACTATGTTTTATTTGCAATTGAGGAGGAATATTATATTATCCACCGCACGATTCGCAAGCCATCCCGCTGCGATTGGCCGGTGGCGCTGCATTTTACTGTTGCCTCGGTGCTGATCGGAAGTTAGGAGGATGGTTCCGTTTCGCGTTCCCATCCCTTTATGAAAATCCTCAGCATCCCAGCCTCGAAGATCAACTGGAAGACCAGTTCCTTCCTTATAGGCACGCTCATCCTCGCTCTGACCGCCACGCCCGCCTACATTTTCAAGTTTGGGCTGGATCGCTTCCAGGTTGCTTTCTTCGTCTTCATGTTCTTCGCCACGGGGATGAGCATTACCCTGGGATATCACCGTCTTTTCTCCCATATTACGTTTCAAGCCCATTGGGCCGTGCGGCTATTTACCGTCCTTTTCGGCGCCGCCGCGTTCGAGAATTCTGTGCTGTTATGGTGTTCAGAACACCGGCGGCACCATAAGCACGTGGATCACGATGATGATCCCTACAGCATTTCCAAGGGGTTCTTTTTCGCGCATATAGGCTGGTTGCTCTTCAAAATCGACCCAGATCCCCCATTTGATAACGTGGCGGATCTGCAGCGCGACAAGATCGTGAACTGGCAGAATCGCAATATTTACCTCATCGGGTTCCTCATGAGCTTCGTCATGCCAGCCTGCCTTGGCTACCTGTGGAACGGGTGGCAGGGAGCGCTAGGGAGCTTCCTCATCGCAGGTATCGCGCGTGTGGTGGCCGTCCAGCACAGCACCTTTTTTATCAACTCGATGTGCCACACGGTGGGTAGCAGGCCCTACTCGACGCGCTGTTCCGCGCGGGATAGCTGGTTCATGGCCCTTTTCACCTTTGGCGAAGGGTACCATAACTACCATCACGAATTTCAGCACGACTACCGCAATGGCGTGAAGCCCTGGCAGTATGACCCCACAAAGTGGGCAATCTGGCTCCTGTCAAAGGCGGGTCTTGTCACCAAGCTGCGCCGAGTGCCTTCGGAGAAGATTCTGCTGGCGGAACTGGCGGAAGCACAACGCCAGCTCGAAGTTAAGCTCGGCATGCCCAATCTCCCTGCGGAGACGCATAGCGTCATCAAGGATGCTTATGATCGCCTCCAGCAGATTGCCCGTGAATGGGGACAGCATCGCGCTGAAGACCTGGAAGTCACGCGGGAGATGCTCAAGGAATTGCGGCTGGAGATTCGCGCCGCCATTAACAGCCTGCGCCTGGTCAACCAGCCTGGCTTCGCGGCAGCTTAGCTTCTTCGCCTTCCCTGTCGTCACTTTCCCGGGAAGGGAGGTGGACCGGCGCTTTCATTTGCCTTGGAATCAATGGCGTGGAAGTGCGACACTTCCCCGTCTGATTGGGCGCGATAGATCGAGCGATACAGGCGCGGTGAGACACGGCACGCATGGCGTTCGAAGAGAACAAAGTCCTTTTCGGTCACAACTCTACTGAGCGACTGGTCGCGGTAGAGTTCGAGGAGCCGAACGTCATCTCGCTCTACCTGCGGGAAGCTGATGGTTCGTCCAGCCTGCGGGAAGAAAGGTTGGCGCCGTTCCTTTGGAGCAACAGCGCTCGTCCCGAGGGTCATGGAGTCGCTTCAGAAAAGCTCGCTGGCGACTTGCCTTTATCGCACCTGTTGGAATACGCGTCCTGGAAAGATTTTACGCGGGATCGAACGGCCCTTAAGAACGAAGGGCAGAAATTCCACGCCCTCCCGGATCCCGCGCAGCAGTTCCTACTGTCGACCGGCATGACCTTGTTTAAGGGGATGCAATTCGAGGAACTAAGGAGGATGCAGATTAGCGTCGAGATCCATAAGCATGAAGAGCCGTATGAAGGCGGCGTCCCCCCGGTATCAAACCTGATGGCGATAGCGCTTTGCGATAATTCCGGGTGGGAGGAGATACTCTTCATCGATCCAGCCGATCCCGAAATATCGGAACGCGACGCTCTGCAGAGGCTGACTGCTGCGATTTCAGAGCGGGATCCAGACGTCATCGAGGGCCATGACCTTTTCAGAGTTTGCCTTCCCTTCCTCGCGGCCTGCGCGAAGCGGTTGAAGGTTCATCTCGGATGGGGCCGGAATGGCGCCGCCCCCAAAAGTCGGCCTTCCCGTTTGCAGTTCGCGGAGCGGACGATCAATTACCCCAAGTACCAGGTGCGCGGGCGGCACCTGGTGGACACTGCTTTACTTAGTCAATTCCACGATATTTCAGTCCGCGAACTGGAGGGCTATGAACTCGCGGAAGTCGCCCGCCACTTCCACCTGCCTTTCGAAGTGGAATTGACGGATCGGGAGGCGCGCTCGGCTTACCTTGAGGAACCTCCCCTTTTTATTCGGCACGCCCGGCAGGCGGCCATGCAGACGCGGGATTCTGGCTGCCCTCCTGAGCGCCAGCTACTTCATGCAGGCCAAAATCTTCCCTTACGTTTACCAGGACGTGGTCGTCCGCGGCAACGCCACGAAGATCGACGCCCTGTTGCTCCGAGAGTATTTCAGGCAGCGACATTCCCTCCCCGACTTGCCGGTGGCTCGTGATTTCGAGGGCGGCTACACGGCCATTTTCGAGACGGGCGTCGCGAAAAATGTATGGCATTGCGACATCGCGTCGCTTTATCCCTCCGTGATGTTGTGCTTCGACTTTCTGCCCGCGCAGGATCGACTCGGCGTTTTCAGGGGAATGCTCACCGCCCTGCGTGATTTCCGTCTGGAAGCCAAGATGCGGATGCGCGAACACGCCGGTAGCGACCAGCGCCGGTTCAACTACTTCCAGGCGCTGCAATCGACATTCAAGATACTCATCAACAGTTTCTACGGCTACCTTGGCTTCTCCCAAGCGCATTTCGCGGATTTCGACGCGGCCAGCCAGGTGACGCAGACTGGGCGTGACCTCCTCAGGAAAATGGTCGATTGGCTCCAGGAGAGGAATGCCGCCGTCATCGAGATCGATACGGACGGGATCTATTTCAAGCCGCCTCCTGGGGGCAACTTGGAAGAACTAAGGGAGGGGATGGGGGCGATCCTGCCAAAGGGGATTGAAGTGGAATTCGATACCTCGTTTAGAGCGATGTTCAGCTACAAAGCCAAAAACTACGCCCTCCTGACGCAGGAAGGTGAACTCATCATTCGCGGCGGCGCTTTGAAATCCCGCGGCCTGGAGAAGTTCCAAAGGGAGTTCATGGAAGGGATGATCCGGCTCTTGCTTGAAGGCAAGGGTGACAGCGTGAGCGGCCTGCGCGCCGAGTTTGAGGCGCGGATTCGGGCCCGGAAATGTCCGGTGGAGTTTCTCATGAAGGCCGAGACGCTCCAGGACTCGCTCGGGCATTATTCCCGCAAAATAGAGGCTTCTTCACGGAACCGGGCTTCCGCGTATGAACTGGCTTTGAAAAGTGGCAAGCCCTACCAGCCAGGCGACAAGGTGAGCTATTACATCACCGGGAATAAAAAAACAGTGTCAGCCTACGAAAACTCCAAGCTGGCAAGCGACTGGGATCCCTCGATGCGTGACGAAAATGTAGAGTATTACGTCGCGAAATTGAACGAACTTGTGAAGAAGTTCTCGTGCTTTTTCGCGCCCCCGCCTGAGCAGCAGATGGCTCTGATATGAAGAGCGGCTTCCTGGAGAAACTGCTCGAACGGGTGGAGCGTATCGGACCGGGAGAGATCCAGAATTACCTTCTTCGGCTCGCGCGTGAAAAGGGGTTGCTGGAGACCATCTTCAACGCCATCCGGGAAGGGGTGATCGTCACAGATCCGCAAGGAAGGATCAGCTACGTGAACCAGTCGGCGTGCCAGCTATTCGGGCTGGTGGAGGAAAGTATCATTGGGAAACTGCTTTCAGAAAAGGTTGGAGGCCTTGATTGGGATTCACTGACGGGTTCGGAGAAAATCATCAGCAGGGACATGGAGATTTTCTACCCGGAAAATCGCGTGCTGAATTTTTACGTGGTGCCACTCACCCTCGATGAGCGCCGCAAGGGGACGCGCGGAAAAACAGACCCCGGGAGCGGGGCGCTCCAGGAGCTTGTAGGTTACGCGGTCATCCTTAGAGACATAACAGAGAGCCGGCGCTCAACGGAGGAGACGATCGAGTCCGAACGGCTTTCCGCTCTTACGCTGCTGGCCGCGGGGGTGGCGCATGAGATCGGAAATCCGCTCAACTCTCTTGATATCCATCTTCAACTTCTGGATCGGAAGCTGCGAAAGCTGCCCGAAGAGTTTCAGGCGGAGTTGCATGAACCCGTGAGGATCGCAAAAGAGGAGATCAAGCGGCTGGATTATATCATCCATCAATTTCTGGGCGCCATTCGACCCGCGCCTCTGCGATTCGAAATGACGAACATCAACACGCTCGTTCGGGAATCGGTCGAATTTCTTGCGGCGGAAATCCAGGATCGCGACATCCTTGTGGAGCAGGAGCTCCGGAATGATCTTCCCTCCGTTGAGGTGGATAGAAATCAGATCAAGCAAGCGTTCTACAACATCATCAAGAACAGTTTCCAGGCGATGAAAAGCGAAGGCATCCTGCGCATAAAAACAGATGTCGACTCCGAATACGCGCTGGTAGCATTCACGGACACGGGCGGGGGCATCTCGGCGGAGAACATGAGCAAGATATTTGATCCTTACTTTACGACGAAAACAGCGGGATCGGGCCTGGGTCTGATGATCGTGCGCCGTGTGGTGCGAGCGCACATGGGAGAGATAGACATCGTGAGCAACGAAGGCCAGGGCGTGGAGTTGACGGTGCGACTTCCCATTCGCAACCGGCGCGCCCGATTGCTCCCCGCGGCGACTCCGCCCTCGGAGGAGCAAGCAACGGAAGACGCGTCGCAATGAAACCCACAATCCTGATCGTTGACGACGAAAAGCACACACGGGACGGCCTGAGAAGCGCTCTGGAGGGGAACTTCGACGTTTATACAGCGTCCGACATCGGCGGCGCGATGAACGTGTTGGAAGGCGACACCATCGACCTGATGGTAACTGACCTGCGGCTTGGCGGTGAAGATGGGATGCAACTGATCGACCGGGCATTGAAGCTGGCTCATCGGCCCCTGTGCATCATGATCACTGCGTATGGGAGCGTCGATACGGCTGTCGAAGCGATGAAGCATGGCGCTTACGACTTCGTCACGAAGCCGATCAATATCGACAAGCTCGAAATGCTCATAAACCGCGCGCTCCAGGGCCGGGAGATGGAAAAGGAGAATCGGGCGCTTAAGCAGCAGGTGGATTCCCGCTTCGGCCTGGAGAGTTTTGTTGGCAATTCCGAACCGATGCGCGAGGTCTTCGATACCATCAAACAGGTCGCGCCCTCGAAAGCGACTGTGCTGATCCAGGGGGAAAGCGGCACTGGCAAGGAACTCGTGGCGCACGCGGTGCATTCACTCAGCAACAGGAACAAGGCGAAGTTCATCGCGGTCCATTGCGCGGCGCTGTCTCCGCAGTTACTGGAAAGCGAATTGTTTGGACATGAGCGGGGAGCATTCACCGGGGCGGTGGAGCGGCGCATCGGGCGCTTTGAACAAGCGAACGGAGGCACGCTCTTTCTGGATGAGATCGGAGAGATCGACGCGAGCACCCAGGTCAAGCTGCTCCGCGTCCTTGGCGAAGAACATTCCTTCGAACGGGTCGGCGGCAACCAGCAGATGCGGGTCGACGTCCGGTTGGTGGCAGCCACGAACAAGAACCTGAGGGCGATGGTGGACGAGGGTAAATTCCGCGACGATCTTTTCTACCGGCTCAATGTTGTGACGATCACGATGCCGCCGCTGCGGGAGCGGAAAGAGGATATTCCCCTCATGGTTCACGCGTTCCTAAAGGAGTTCGCCAAAGAAAACGGAAAACCGGCTCGCGAAATGACCCCGGAAGCGATGAACTGCGTCCTGGAATACGACTGGCCGGGGAATGTGCGCGAGTTGCGGACTGCCATTGAACGTGGGGTCGTCATGTCCAGCGGGTCAAAGATCACGCTGCGCGACATGCCGGCGTCGATCCGGCAGCAGACAAAGCCGGTCGCCGGACTTAAAGGGACTCAGGCAGGTTCGGAATTGAATCTGCAGGACACCGAACAGCGCATCATCATGCGGGCGCTCGATGAGTCAGAGGGAAACGTCACAGAGGCAGCGCGGAAGCTCGGCATTAGCCGCCGCACTGTGCATCGCAAATTGAAGGAACTGAAAGAGCAGCAACCCGATGGCAACTGAGAAGGAAGTCCAAACGTTCGTCCATACCTTGGAGGAGGGGAAATGGGTGCCATGGGTTCGTTTCACGCTGCTGGTGACGGCAATGATGGTGCTCACCCTCATCTTCAGCTCCCGGTTTCGTGGACTCTCATCGGCAACCGGCATGGAGCAGGCGCAAATCGCGCGAGAAATCGCGCGAGGAAACGGGTTCACGACAAAGATGATCCGCCCGCTCGCGGTCTGGCAGTTTACGGAGAACAAGGGGGCTTTCCCCGGCGACAAGGTGCCGGACACGTATAACGCGCCGTTGAACCCTTATGTAAATTCCTTCTTTCTTGGGGCTATTCGGAAGTCCTGGGACATGAGTCCAAAAATCAACCTCTACGTTGGGGATCGCGTGATCTCCCTGGTGTCGGTGTTGTTTTTTCTGTTGTCGATCGCGGTGAATTATTTCATCGCCAAAAGGCTGTTTGACCAAAAGCTGGCGCTGCTCGGGCTTGGCCTCGTGGTGGTCTGTTACACATTCTGGGAGTATTCCCTTTCCGGGCTGCCCCAGATGCTCATGCTCTTTCTCTTCAGCATCTGCGCGTACACTCTCGCGAGGGCTCTGGAAGCGCGCGCCGCTGATCGGAGGGTGGCTCCCTGGATGGTTGCCGCTGGCGCCCTCTTTGGCTTGCTTGCGTTGGCGCACGGCCTGACAATTTGGATCTTTGCGGGTGCGTTTTTGTTTGCTCTGTTTTCCTTTCGGCCCCGGGGGATGCACGCGCTTCTGATGCTGGGCGCATTCCTCGTGGTTTACGCCCCGTGGCTGGTCCGCAATTACCAGGTATGCGGCAATCCTTTCGGATTGGCCGCCTACTCCCTTTTGCAGGAGATCACGGGTTCCGAAAGCCAGATGATGCGCTCGATGAAGATGGCGGCGGTAGGCTTCAGCCCCACGACGTTTCACTCAAAGCTCCAGGGACAGGCGATCTTTCAGCTTAATCATCTCTATGAACTACTGGGCGCCAGCATCATGGCCCCGATGTTCTTTGTCTCTTTGATGCATCCCTTCAAACGCCCGGAAACTTCGTCGTTTCGCTGGCTGATCTTGTCGATGGGGGCGATGGCATCGCTGGGAATGGGAGTGGACGGCTTGGCGCTCCACGAAGGGCTCCAGCCCAACGCGCTTTTTCTCCTGTTCGTGCCCTTGATGATTTTTTACGGCCTCGCTTTTACTCTCGTGCTGTTTACGCGAATGGAGATTACGATGCGCCTCGGCCGCCTCGCGTTGATCGTGGGCATTTTCATCATCTCCTCATTTCCCCTGCTCGGGAATCTGCTGGTGCAGCAGGGAATTTTTAACTGGCCCCCCTACGTGCCTCCGTTTATATCCATTCTGAACACATGGACAAACGACAACGAGATCATTGTATCCGACATGCCTTGGGGAGTGGCGTGGTATGCTGATCGGAAGTCGCTTTGGCTGCCAACGACGATCGAGGATTTCGTGAAGAGTGAACGACTTCAATGAGCTCGGCTCACCACTTGTCGGCCTCTATCTCACGCCCATCTCCGGGAACGCCCCGTTCCGCCTGGACATCCTGAACGGGGAGTACAAGGACTGGGCTCCTTTCATCCTCGGCATGGTGAACCTGAAGAATTTCCCTCTGCACGCCGTCACGACGCTGCCCATCAATCGCGAGTGCATCTATTACAGCGACCGAAACCGGTGGTCTGACCGAAGCGATTAAAGGAATGGCGGCCAAATCCCAGGAAACCATAGCGGAATCATCTTTCGAGAGCGCGATAGGGCAGTTGGAGTCGATCGTTGAGCGGATGGAAGCGGAAAAGATGCCGCTGGAAGAGCTCCTTGTCCGCTACGAGGAAGGCGTAGGCTTGGTAAGATTTTGCTCCGAGAAACTCGAGGCGGCCGAGAAACGCATCGAAATTATAACGAGAGACGCGTCCGGGAAGCCGAAATTGGTGGAGTTCGACGCGGCTGGGGCCAAGCCGGTGAAAGAACCCGCGCAAGAGGCAAGACTTTTCTAAATTCTATGAACACGCGACTGCTGGATAAAATACAATCCCCCGCCGACATCAAGGCGATTGACGAGAGCGATCTGCCAACCCTCGCGCAGGAGGTGCGCGATGAACTCGTGACCGTTCTCTCGGAAAGCAATCCCAACTCGGTAGGCGGCCACCTTGGGCCCAACCTGGGCGTGGTCGAGTTGACGATCGCCCTGCACCGGGTGTTCGAGACTCCACGCGACAAGTTTGTCTTCGATGTCAGTCACCAGGGATATGTGCATAAGCTGTTTACGGGCCGCCGCAATCTCTTCAACACCATGCGGCAGTATGAGGGTCTGAATGGATTCCTGTTGAGGACGGAGAGCGAGCACGACTGTTACGGAGCGGGACACGCCGGGACCGCCTTGTCCGCCGGATTGGGGATGGCGGTGGGCAGGGATTGCCGCGGGACCGATGAGAACGTCGTGGTCGTGGCGGGCGACGCCGCCTTTACATGCGGCATAAGCTACGAAGCGCTGAATAACGTCGCGGGAGCGACCAAGCGTCTCATCGTGGTGCTGAATGATAACGAGTGGTCCATTGCCAAGAACGTCGGGCGCGATTGCGGGCTATCTGAATAAGATCGCCACCAGCGCGACCTACGCGCATCTGCATGATAAAGCGGGGAAATTCGTGGAAATGATCGGTGGGCGCTACACCCGTGAATTAGCGCACAAGTTTGAAGAGGGCATTAAGAATCTGCTGCTGCCGAGCGTGATCTTCGAGGAGTTCGGCTTTCGCTATTATGGACCTATCGATGGCCATGACATCCCGCTGCTCATTCGGACATTTGACTTTCTGAAAACGCAAAACGAGCCAGTTCTGCTTCATATACTGACTCAGAAAGGGCAAGGGCTACGCTCCCGCTCTTGAGCGGCCCGACAAGTTCCATGGACTCGGTAAATTCAAGCCTGATACCGGGGAAACCGCCACCGCCACTCTCCCGACCTACTCGGAGCTTCTCGGGGAAAACGCTGGCGAAGTTCGCTGACACGAACAACAAGATCGTGGCGATCACCGCCGCGATGCCCACCGGCACCGGACTATCACATTTCGCGACGAAACATCCCACCCGCTACTTCGACGTGGGCATCGCGGAGGAGCACGCGGCGCCCTTTCGCATGCGGCATGGCGGTGCAGGGGATGAAGCCATTCCTGACGATCTACTCCACCTTCATGCAGCGCGCCTACGACATGATAATCCATGACATGGCTCTACAGAAACTGGATGTCGCACTTTGCATGGATCGCGCGGGACTTTCCGGCGATGACGGCCCGACGCACCACGGATTGTTCGATATCGGCTACCTCCGGCATGTGCCCAACCTCGTCCATATGCAACCGAAGGATGAGGAAGAATTCGCGGACATGCTATGGACGATGGCGAACTACCATGAGGGGCCAATCGCGATCCGATATCCTCGCGGGGCAGGCACAGGCGCGAAGCCGCGGGAAGTGCCTAAACTGCTGGAAGTGGGCAAGGCGGAAGTGCTGAAGCATGGCAAACAGGTGGCCATCATCAGCCTGGGAGGCATGTGCTCGATGGCGATGAAAGCGGCCGAGGCGCTGGAGAGCCAGGGAATCTCCACGGCTGTGATAAACCCTCGCTGGATCAAGCCTCTCGACGCCGGGCACGATCGAATTTTTCGCGCCGCAGCGTGGACGTCATCTGCACGGTGGAGGATCATGTCCTGCACAATGGATTCGGATGCGCGGTCATGGAGTTGCTTGGCGATGCCCTGATCACGACGCCTGTGGTTCGCGTGGGATGGCCCGACCAGTTCGTCGAGCATGGCGCCGTGAATATCCTGATGAAAAAGCACGGCCTCACGGCCGAGGCGATCGTGGAAAAGGTAACTCCGTTCGTGAGCAACCGCTCCAAAAGCGTCGCGTAAGGCCATCCCGGGTGGCTGCAGACTTCCTGGCGTGGCACGAAAGCGGCGCGAGGAGATTGGCGCTGGGCGAGTCGCGCATGCACTCCAATGCCGCTCCGGTGCGAAATGCGCAGACGGTTCTGGTTTGCAAAAGGCTGTAGTTGGAACCACTTAAGGGACTGTTGAACGCTGCCGATCTTGACCGCAAGTTTCTCTGGCATCCGTTCACTCAGATGCGGGAGTGGATCCGGAGGCGCACAATGACATGGTTGTTATTGTCGAGGGCCAGGGGCTTCGTTATGGGACGACCATGGACGCGAATACCTGGACGGCAACTCGTCGATCTGGACGAACCTCCATGGACATCGCAGTGAGAGAGATCGATGAAGCGTGGCGTCCGCCAGCTCGGGAAGATCGCACACAGTTCATTTCTCGGCCTTTCCAATGATGTCGCGCCCCGCGCTGGCAGGCGCACTGGTGGACGCGCTGCGATCGGGACGGATCGCAAGGTGTTTCTTTCGGATGATGGTTCGACAGCAATAGAGGCGGGGCTGAAGATGATTTTTCAGGCTCGAACACAACGGGGCGACCAGAGCGATCGCCGTTCATCTCCCTCTCGCCTCGGGTTACCACGGGGACACCATCGGCGCCATGAGCGCCGGGCATAGCCCTCTTTTATCCGCGCATACAAGCCCCTGCTCTTTCCCACGCGGAAGTCATGGCCCCGGTCTGCTACCGCTGCCCGTACAATCGGGCGGAGCCCCAACGAGGCGTTGATGCTCGCGCGTCAAGACGTTGCAATTGGGAATGCGCTGGCGAGCTGGAAGCGGCGTTTGATGCATGTCGGGGCCGCCGCTTCGGCTTTGATAATGGAGCCGCTCGTTCAGGGCGCGGGGGGCATGTCGATGCATCCCGAGGGTTACCTGTCCCGGGCGGCGAACATTTGCCGGGAGCACGGAGCCTGGCTGATGCTGGATGAAGTGCTGACCGGTTTTGGGCGCGCGGGAGAGATGTTTGCTTTTCAAAAGGAGCAGGTCGTTCCGGATGTAGTAGCGCTCGCAAAAGGGCTGAGTGGCGGCTACCTGCCGCTTGCCGCGACGGTTGCGTCAGACGAAATCTTCGACGCTTTCCTCGGCGATTTCGCGGAGATGAAGACATTCTTCCATGGCCATAGCTATTCGGGAAACGCCCTGGGCTGCGCCGCCGCGCTGGCTAATCTCGAGATCCTTAAGCAGGAAGATACGATGCGCCGCGTTCGCGAGATCAGCGCAAGCCTTGGAGCGGCAGCCAGCCGGTTCTGGGAACATCCGAATGTCGGCGATGTGCGGGTGGAAGGTGTCATCTGCGCCATAGAGATCGTAAAGGATTTCGCAACGCGCGAAGCATTCCCGTTTACGCAGCGCATGGGCGTCCCGGATTTGCGAAGCCGCGAGGAGCCACGGCTTGCTTACCAGGCCAGTCGGGGATGTCCTTGTGCTGATGCCCGCCTATTGCGTGACGCGGAAGCAGATTGAGGATATGGCGGAAGCGTCTATGGCTGGGCCTCTGCGAAGTGCTGCCGCCGGTCAGCCTCCCGCGCGCATGAGCTTCGATTGAAGTCCAGGGTCTCACTAAGGTCTATCAGCACCTACAAGAAGGAGCCGGGCTTTGGGGCGCGGTGAAGGGTCTCGGGCGGCGGCACTACGATGAAACGCGCGCGGCGGACAACGTTTCATTCTCCGTCGAAGAAGGCGAGTTTGTGGGATTTCTCGGACCGAACGGCGCGGGCAAGACGACCGTCTTGAAGATGCTGTCTGGACTGTTGAATCCCATCGGCCGGAAAGGCTCGTGTTCTGGGCTTTGTGCCATGGGAACGGCGGGATGAAATGAAGCGGCAATTCAGCCTGCTGATGGGGCAAAAAAACGCGCTCTGGTGGGACCTCCCCGCGCGGGAGTCCCTCGAATTGAACCGCGCGATCTACGAAATCGAGCCCAAACAGTTCAAGGAGATCGTTGGCGGACTGTGCGAACTGCTCGACGTGAAAGACAAGCTGAACGTGATGGTCCGCGAATTGAGCCTCGGCGAGAGGATGAAGATGGAGTTGATCGCGGCATTGATTCACAGCCCCCGGGTTCTCTTTCTGGATGAGCCGACGATCGGTCTGGACGTGACCAGCCAGAAAAAAGTGCGCGAATTCCTGCGCGTCTATAACTCCGAACATCGCATCGTGACGATGTTGACCAGCCACTACATGCAGGACATCGAGGAGCTATGTCCCCGTGTCATCATCATAGATCGCGGAAAGATATTCTTCGATGGTCCGCTTGATTCCATCATCGATCGATTTGCGACGCATAAGGTGTTGGCATTCGAGTTCGAGGATGAGGCGGAGCGCGATTTTGCGAGATGCGGGGAGGTTGTGGAGCAGACATCACGAGCCGTGACATTGAAGGTGCCGCGCGGCAAGGTTACAGAGGCTTGCCGGGAAATCCTCTCCAGCTTCAAAGTCACGGACATCGACGTGAAGGAGCTGCCAGTGGAGGAGGTCATTCGCCAACTCTTTGGCGAAGAGCGGGAAGCGCGGGAACGCGCGGCGGGAGAAAGGACGGTGGCTAGCGGGAGCCTGTCTCTACTTAACCGGCGGCTCTGAGGCTTAGGAATCAGTGGGCTCGACTGCAAAGCAACGACTCGGGCAGGCTATGATGGGCATGCTCCGGCTCGTTCCTCCTCGGCGGAGCGATTTTGCGGTCTCCGCTTGACCTGCTGTGCAAGCCCGGTAAGGTCAACCCTCGCCCCTGCCGGACTTGGGTGTTGTTTTTTTCGGGCCGTAGCACAGCTTGGTAGTGCGCTTGAATGGGGTTCAAGAGGTCGCGAGTTCGAATCTCGCCGGCCCGATTTTGATCTAATCTAAGTTTAGATGGGCAAAGAGTTTAGTGGCGATCGGCAGAAAAGGCAATATGGGCAATGACCATTGCCTAATAGTTGCTCACAAAAAGCGCATTCTGAGGTGCGATTTAGCATGGGGAGCTATTGACGTAATGGTATAGATTCTATAACGCGGCGAGTTTTTCGAGCGAATGCCTTCGCCCGTCTCTTGCTATTCCTGACGAATGAGAACCGTTGACTGTCAGCCTTGGCCCTTCCGACAAACCGTATTGGATGTGCTGCGACTGCGAACTGGAATTCGGCGCCAGCCCTTGTGATGCGCCGTTCTGAAAAGCGCTTTCTATATCCGCCAAGTGTGTTACGATGTCTTACACCATGAGAACCACGCTTACAATCAGCTTGCCGCCGCCGCTACGACTCAAGGTCACCCGTGCGGCGAAAAACCTCGGCCTGAGTGAAAGCGAATTTGTACGCCGCGCCGTGCAACAGCAACTTTGGGATGAGGCTTTCGAGTCCAGTCGGCGGATGCTGGTGCCAAAAGCCCGTGCCTTGGGCGTTTATACGGACGAAGACGTGTTCAAGATCATCTCTTGAGGATCGTTTGTGACACGAACGTCCTGATTGCCGGACTGGTGGCCGATGGCCTGTGCCGAGACATCGTGAAACGGCGTCTGCCCCGGCATGAGTTTTTCACCTCGGACGTGTTGCTGGCAGAGCTGGACGAAAAGCTGCGTCACAAATTTGGCGTCGATCCCGACGACAATCCTTTCATCAAAGCCTATCGCGACCGGGCCACGGTCATCCTTCCTGCCCCGCTCGCCAAAAGTGTGTGCCGTGACCGCGACGATGACGAAGTGCTCGCCGTGGCCGTGGCCACGAAAGCGGAAGCCATCGTCACAGGCGACAACGATCTGCTCACGTTGAAAGTGCATGCCGGCATCCCCATTCTTTCGCCGCGCCAACTCGTCGAGCTGCTCGACGAATCGGCCTGATCCCCCAACCCTGCGAATGCGCGGCTTACATTCTCTGCGACAATCTTCCGAGATGGCCTGTAAGACCCGCGCCCGTTGGAGCAGCAGGAGCTTCAATGCCGCGGGGAAGGGTAGGCGGAAGTGGCTGGAGGTATGTCAAAACCATCGCATGTATTCCAGCGCAGGAAGAAGTCTTTCGCGCACGTTTTACTTTGCGACTGCTAGGTTGTTACCGACGGCCTACACCGGCTTCCCGTTGCCATGCGATCTTTCGACCAATACTTTAGCGGACGGGAATAGCCCTGGGCAGCATCCCTTGGTTTCGCAGAAAGCCTTGCTGAAGTGACTTAAGCTTGAGTAGCCAACCTCAAAAGCGGCTTCCGTCACGTTGTGAGTGCCGGCATGGAGCATCTCGGCAGCGCGCTCGATTCGAATCTCACGCAGGTATCGCGGAATTGTCATTCCCGCTTCCTGCGAAAAAAGCCGGCTCAAATAAAATGGGCTGCACCCAACCTGCCGCCCCAACTGTTCGAGCGATGGCGGATTTTCAAGATCCTGCTGGATGATCTCTTTAGCCTTTGTCACTCGTTCGCGGGCGAGACGTTTCTGGCGGGTACAAAACAATTCCGGCTCAACTGGCCTTTCAAACGCAATTTCAGCAAGCACGTCGAGCACTTTGCTTTGGAACCAGATCGGCGCGGCGGCGCGGGCAACGGGGGCATCGCGAAGCATCATGCTGAGATCGCGCAAGCGCAGACTGAGCGGCTGAACCGATCCGAGTCGCGAAAATGGCTTCCCTTGAATGAACGCTTTGATATCAGGGCGCGTCGCCTCGGCAGCTTCGCCAAGATGAGTGGCAAGATAGTGCCGTGAAAACTCAAAAGTGACAAAGCGATGCCGTTGCTGCCCGAGTCTTTGCGCGCGCGCGCCGTCGGCGAAATAATAACCGAGGTTCTGCGGTTCGATCCTCGCCGTTTTCGCGCTTTGAGCCATTTCACCGCTGCCCAGTTCATTGAGGCAGATTTCAAGGCTGTCAGGGTGAAACGAGGGTGACCACGGGAGCGCGTGGTCAGAATCAAAATCGTGCCACTCGATACTTACGCCTTTGCGGGCGAAATCCCCGAATAGCTGAGTCCACTGGCCATCAATGCCGCGCCAGGTGGCTGCTTCGAACGAAAGTGGCGGAATTTTGCGAGGCGCTGAGATGAGCACAGGTGGCGAAGCTAAAGGGGTGGGCGCGCGGCTGCCAAGCCTAAATGAGACTGAGTCGCAATAGACCGCTAAAGAATGGCAATCCAGCGGCAGCGGCGCGCTGGGCCTTGCGATAATCCTTGGGCATGAACATCAAGCTCAATCGCTCGCGCCCCGCCTTCATCCGCTTCGCCCTCACGGCATCCAGTCTATTATTTTTCCATGGCGTTGGGATGTTTGCCGCGTCGTCGCCGACTCCGGCCGCCCAGCCTGACAACGCAATGATCCTTAAAAAAATGGAAGAACTGCAGGCCAAAGTGCAAACCCTGGAGACCCGCCTGTCAAAGTACGAAGGTTCTTCACCATCTCCAAACTCGCTGCTGGATCGCAGCATCTTGACTGAGGATATCACGGGAAACAACGCGCCTTCCGCCGCCGCAACTGAGACGCCGCCGCGTGAGACTCGCCCCGCTCTTTTTGGTCTTGGCTACCGCAGCAATGCCATCCTCAGCATTGGCGCTTACGGTGAAATGAAATTTGGCGGACAGCAGACCGCAGCGGGGTGGAAAGATGGTTTCGACGCGGCGAGGGTCGTGTTGTTACCGACATTTCAAATCACCGACAACATCATCTTCAACGCCGAGATTGAATTCGAGCATGGTGGTATCGCGGTGGATAACGACGACAAGCTGACGGGCAGCGCGGAGATTGAACAGGCCTATATCGATTTCAGATTCAATGAACATTTCAACTGGCGGGCGCCGGGCGTCGATGTGGTTCCATTCGGTTTCATCAACCTTTTCCACGAGCCGACGCAGTTCTACAGCGTCCAGCGGCCCGAGTTGGACAATGGCCTCATTCCCACGACTTGGTATGAAGGAAGCACAAGTATTTACGGGAAAGTCGTGGACAACCTCAATTACCAGTTCCAGATCAACACTGGCCTGGAGGATATCGGCCAGAATGGCGGCGCGAATGGTGGCGCTTACGATCCTGGCATTTCGGGGAGGGAAGCGCTCGCGCTGGGGCGGACGCCGGTCGGCGATTTCAATCAGACAAAAAACGCGCTCGGCTATGCGTTCCGGTTGAGTTATACTCCTCCGTTCACTCCTGGATTGGCGGGCAGCACGAGCTTTTTCTACACATCCAACGTCACTCCGCGCGGCGCGCATGCGGACAATGGAGCCTTACTCGGGCACAGCAGCGTGACGATGGTTGATACCGAGCTGCGTTACCGTGTGCCCAAAGGAGGGTTCGAATTTCGCGGAGAATTTGTAGATGTCTTTTTCGGCAGCCCTGGCAATTTGCGAGCGAACAACGACAGCGATCCGGGGGACAACGTTGGTAATGGCATGTGGGGCTTCTCGCTTGAAGCCGCCTACCACTGGGATTTGCAGGAAAAAGTGAAGAACGGCTGGGAGATCGTGCCGTTCTACCGCTACACCTGCGAAGACCTGCAAACTGGCGGCTTTGCGGGACGCGACGCGAACACGCCTACCGGACAAGGGCAGCGCCAGTTTCACACATTCGGCCTGGCCGTCTTTCCCACACCGCAGCTTGTGCTGAAGCTCGACTATCAGTCTGCGCTCGATAACGCGCCGGGTTCACCGAAGTCCGATCACCTTCTGGGCGCGGTTGGCTTTTTCTTCTAAGTCGCATAGAACGTATCGATGAATGACTGGCTCAGATGGGCTATGCCCGCTCCTGTCGCGCTCCTGGCTGCCGCGCCCGCCTACGGGGTCCAATATCTCTCGGTCCCAGAGGCGCAACGACTCTGTTTCGCGAACTGCGATCAGTTTGTGCCCTCACATATCAGGTTCACTCCTGAACAAGTGAAAGGTATCGAAGCGCTTTCCGGACAAAAAGTGCAGCTACGAGGCCAGCAAGTGTGGAAGGCGATACAAGGCGGGAAACTGCAGGGTTACTTTATTATAGATTACGTCATCGGAAAACACCTCGTCATCGACTATGCCGTCGCTCTGTCGGCGGACGGCGCGGTTCGGGACGTCGAAATACTGGAGTATCGCGAGAGTTACGGCGGCGAAATTCGTAACGCAAGCTGGCGTAAACAGTTCCTTGGCAAGACGTCGCGGTCGAGTCTGAAACTCAATGAAGACATCAACAACATCAGCGGCGCGACGTTGTCCAGCCGCCATGTGACCGAGGGCGTAAAGCGGGTTCTATCGACATATGAAGTCTGCATTAAATGAAGCGCGCCGAGCGCGTCCGTTGCTGGGCACTTTCGTCGAAGTGCGGGCGCGCGGCGAGGATTATGCCGCCCTTCATCGCGCGATTGACCGCGCGTTTCGCCTCATTAAGCGCGCGCATTGTCTCATGAGCTTTCATGATCCTAACAGCGACGTGGGACGCCTTAATGGCGCAAAAGCTGGGCGAGCTGTCAGTATCGATGAGTGGACTTATGAGGTTCTGCAACAAGCCCAACATTTTGCGGAGATGTCCGCGGGCTGCTTCGATGTGACGATTGCTCCTACGCTGGTGAAATGGGGCTTCCTCCCGCGCAGCCATCGGTCTCGCCCCCCCGGTGTTGCGAACTACCGGAAGATTGAACTGCTCGATAAAGGTCGCGTCCGTTTTTCCGAAGAAGGCGTGATGATCGACCTGGGTGGCATCGCCAAAGGTTTCGCAGTCGATAAGGCGATTGGCGAATTGAAACAGTGCGTCGATGTAGATAGCGCGCTGGTCAATGCTGGCGGCGACCTCCGCGCTTTCGGATCCCACGATTATCCCGTCGCGATTCGCCATCCCAGGCTCGTTAACAAGCCTTTCGAACAAATAACACTCCGCGACGGCGCTCTCGCTACTTCGGCGCACTACTTTGCGCAAAAGCGATGGCGTGGCCATAAGGTTAGTCCGATCGTTAACCCGAATAATCGGCAAACTTGTTTTCAACAGGCATCCGTTTCCGTGCGAGCAGAGACCTGCCTGCGCGCCGATGCATTCACCAAGATTGTTATGGTTTGCGGAGAGCCTGCTTTCTCGCTCCTCACGACACGCGGGGCGGAAGCGTGTTTGTTCACGAGGGAAGGGCAGACTCTTTATAGTTCAGGCTGGCAATGAGACGACGAGGACTCGAACTCGGTCGATGGCATCAGGCGTGGCTGTATTTGAGTTTTGCTATTCTATTTGCATCCGGTGTGGCGTGGGAGATTGCGCACTATGTCCTGGCGCGCTCTGGCGAATCAGAGGCTTTTCCGCATCCCACGGAGCCACTGTGGCTTTCAATTCACGGCGCGGCTGCGATGGCCAGTTTGATAGTGATAGGAAGCGTGTTGCCGCAGCACGTAAAACACGCGTGGCTATTGAAGAAGAACCGCCCGAGCGGGGCTCTTTTTCTGGGCATTAACCTCATTTTGATCCTAACGGGCTACGGGCTCTACTACGCAGGGGGTGAAGAACTCCGCGCCTTGCTTAGTCGGTTACACGGCCTGCTCGGGTTGAGCTTCCCCATTCTAATTGCTCTTCACGTGTGGCTGGGTTGGAAAACCCGATCCGGAGGAACTCCCCGACTGTAAAACGCGGCGCGCAGCACGGCGAAGCTTCCCTATCTCTCGGGCCACAGCGGGGAGTCCCACCCTGCCAGGTTCTCCGGCTTCATTGCCCGGGCGCGCTTGACCTTGCCCATCCATGAGGGGCGATACGCTCCGACGAGGCTGATGTCGTTGTCCGCGCTAATCGCGCTCTCGGCGCCCAGCGTCCAGAAGCAGGCGTTCACCAGCATCCGACGGAAGCCCTCGTTCATGAAGTCGCCGCTTGCTCCGTAAACTGTGGTGAACACGCGGCCTTCTTTTCCGGACTCGCTCTTGTACGCGCGCACCCAAACGCCCGGCATGGGTTTCTTGGCTTCATCGACGGGGGAGTCCGGCGTCATGCCCAAAAGTGGCTGAGCGAACGCGAGGATTTTGCTGCCTTCAATTGGACTGGCGTTGTACGCCCCAATTTCGACCCACATATCTTTTACACCGGTCAGCACGGGATGCGTTGCTTCGCCAGGGGCGACCTCAAGCCGCGTGCTGGATTTGTGATTCGGCGCGTAATGTCCAACCCATGTTTCGCCGAGAATCTGCCGGCCGAAACCGCCTTTGAAATCGGCGCCTTTGAAACCGAAATCATACTTTGCGAAGGGACTCTCCGCCGGGTACTGGAACGAATGGGTCGCCGTGCGCAGACCGATCACTGGACCGCCGCGCTTCAGATAATCGAGGATGGGCCGCATCTGCTCGGCAGGCAGAGTCTGGAATCGCATGAACATGACCATGAGGTCAGCGGTTGCGAGGACGTCCGTGCCAGGAACGTTCGAGTTGCCTGGCTTGATCTCGCCGGTGTTTGCATCGAGACCGAAAAGCACCGCGCATTTGGCGCCATAATGTTTGGCGAGAATGCGCGCCAGTTCGGGCATGGATTCTTCCGATTTGTATTCGGGTTCGCTTGCGATAAAGACGATGTGTTTTCCCGCCAGCGCTCCGGACGTTCCTTGATAGGTCAACGGAGCGGCATGGGCGGCGAGCGAGGCGGCAGCCAGCGCGAGGAGAGTCAGGAGGGGTTTCATTGATGGATCGGGATTCTTCTACAAATGGCTATGCGGCCGATGTGACCGGGCGTCTTTATGGCCCTTCGATCTTGTCGTCTCGCGACAGGAGTTGCAACGAAGTAGCGATCACGCGTCGCATGGTTTTGGTAGGACGCAACGGGGCAGGTTGATTCCCACGCGCGTCAGAAGTATAGTCCCCCTCTATGTTCAGTCAGGGTCAAAAAGTTGCGTGCGTGGATGATCAGTTCCCGCTGGGTATCGAAAAGCTGTACGCGGCGCTGCCGAAGCGCGATGTGGTTTACACAGTGAGGGACCTGGTGCCCGGCGTCAGCCTTCAGAACACAGAGGGAGAGGTCGCTCTGTACCTCGTGGAGCTGGTGAACCCGGCGAATCGGCATGGGATTGAGTATGGGTTCAACGCGGAACGATTCGCGCCGCTGCTTACGGACGAAGACGAGATCGAGGAAGAGGTCGAAGAGCCTCAGTTCGCCTCGCTGTGACGGATCGTAGCGGTGGGATTCCAGGTCCCCGCTCACGCCTCTCGGCAGTGGATTTTATTTTCACGCCCCGCTATCGTGTGGAGATGAAGCGTTCTTCTTATGTCATAGCGGCGGGGTTGCTGTTCTGTAGCGGGTGCCTTGCGGACGAGACAGCCACGCTGTTGACGGAAGCGCAACGCGCCTATTCCCGAGGTGACAAAGTCACAGCAAAGCAGGATTTCGAGCTGGTGTTGCAGATCGATCCAGCCAATAAGGTGGCGGCGAGCTACCTGCGGATGATCCGATCAACGGCACTGCCAAGCGGGGGCGCCGATGTGGAGAAGACCCTGAGCGCTGTGAGGATCCCGAAGGTTGAGCTGAAGGACGCCACATTCGGGGCTGCCTTGGAATACTTGAAGCAGAGTCTTGAGAAGCAAACAGGTGGCGCGACGCGTGTGAATTTTGTTGTGCAGCTTCCCGCTGACTTCATGAATTCCCAGAAGGTGACGCTCAGCCTTGCGAACGCGCCGTTCACGGAAGCAACTCGTTACCTGGGGGATCTCACGGGCTCCCAGTTCGTCTACGAGAAGTATGCCATTATCGTGAAGAAAAAGGGCGACGACGCGGCGTCGGCGCCTGCGGCTACTCCGAACTAGCTGCTCCATGGAGAAGGCACCATCCATCCGGAGCTGACGCCGCCGACCTATGTGGCAGTACCGATTATCGTCCGCGCAAGCCGTTCTATCGACGAACATGGTTTGTGTCGCTCGCCGTGACCGCGTTTGTCATTGCAGGCGCGCTGGCGATCTTTCTTCTGAAAGTGAAGGGCGATTTCGAAGCGGAAGCCGCCCAGTTCGATCTGAAAAAGTTGGAGGAGATGGAGTCATCGAGCGTCATCCTGGATCGCAATGGAGTTACGCTCGGAAGGATCTTTCTTGAAAATAGGGACACGATCCCTTTTTCCGACATCCCCGGGACGATGGTTCGCGCGGTGGTAGGCGCTGAAGACGCGCGATTTTACCAGCACAAAGGGGTGGATTTCTACGGCATGTTCCGGGCTGAGTGGAAGAACTATCAGGCCGGACGGATTCGGCAGGGCGCAAGCACGCTGACGCAGCAACTGGCTCGCAACACATTCGCGCTGCGGGAAAGAACGTATAAGAGGAAGGTGCTGGAGGTGTTCCTGGCCTTGGAGATCGAGCGCCATTTTTCCAAGGAGAAGATCGTCGAGCTTTATCTGAATCGCGTCTATTTCGGAGCGGGCTTCTATGGTCTCGAAGCGGCGTCGAGAGGCTATTTCGGAAAGCCGGCGAAGAATCTGAGTCTTGGAGAGTGCGCGATGCTTGCTGGGCTGCTGAAGAGTCCAGAAAACCTTTCTCCTTGGACAAACCGGCAGGCGTGCGTCACCCAGCGCGACTTTGTGCTTCACCGAATGTTGGAGCAGAAACTGATCACGCAGGAGGAGTATCAGGGGGGATTGGCGGAGATCCCGGCAATCAAGAGCCGCAAGGCGGTGCATATCGACTCGTACACCATCGACGCAATCCGCCAGCAGGTTGTGGCACAGGTTGGAAGGAACAGCGCGATCAGCGATGGATACAAGATTTACACGACGATCGACGCCGAACTGCAAAAGAAGGCCGAAGAGACGTTGCAGCGAAGGCTGGGAGAGATCGAAAACAGGAATGGGTACGCGTATCAAACGTACGCCCAGTACGGAGCCCTGTTTCGGCAACATGGCAGGAAGCAGGGGGAGAGCGAAGATGCAACGGCGCTGCCCGCGCCAGACTATCTGCAAGGCTCCGTGGTGGCGCTGGATAACTCGACGGGCGGAATTCTCGCGCTGGTGGGTGGCAGAGACTTCTCGCACAGCCAGTACCGACCGGGCGACTCTCGCCGCGCGACCGGCTGGGACCGCGTTCATACCACTCGTTTACTCCGCAGCCTTTGAGGCGGGGCTTTTTCCAGGCGCTCTGTTCCAGGACGCCATCATCGATAACCGGCAGGTCATGATCGGTGGGATGACGGGAATACTCGGAGAGTGGGGTCCGGAAAGGTTGGACAATCGCTATGAGGGGCCCATCTCCGCGAGGGAAGCGCTGGTGAAATCGAAGAATTCGGCGACCGTCCGTGTCGGGATGCAGACTGGCATCGACAAAGTCATCGCTGTTGCCAAAGAGGCCGGTATTCAGAATCCGCTGCGACGCTTTCCTGCTACATATCTTGGCAGCAGTGAAGTCACGCTTATGGACATGACATTGACGTACACGCTCTTTCCCGATGGCGGCCTGAGGCCGAAGAAGCCGTTCCTGATCACCGCGATCGAGGAGCGGGACGGGACAGTGATGTATAGAGCGCAACCAGCCAAGCGGCGTGTGTTGAAAGAAACGACCGCCTACGAGATCCACTCCTGCCTTTCGGATGTGCTGGATCGCGGCACAGGGGACAAAGCGTACTCGGACTACGGCCTGAAGAAGTTCCCTTTGGGCGGGAAAACGGGCACCGCTTACAATTTCACGGACGACTGGTTTTTGGGGTATAGCAGCGCGGTCACCTGCGGTGTGTGGGTGGGCTTTGACAAGCCGCGTCCGATTTACAGAGGCGCCTTCAGCAACGAGGTGGCACTCCCGATCTGGGTGGATTTGATGAACGCGACGTTCGCGAAATACCAGCCGAAGGAAATCGCGCAGCCAGACGCCATCCATCGTTTCAAGATCTGCCATAGCTCGGGATTGCTCGCCACCGACGAGTGCGTGGAAACATTAACTGACAAGGCGGCGGGGACGGTGATGAAGCATTCCACGGCCTACTACGAGATCGGCACCGAGGATCAGGCTCCGCGCATGACATGCGACGTCCATGGAGCCCCGAGGGCGATTCCAGTAAACGCAGACACGAGCACCACCACGCCGAATCCCGCTTCCGCTCCGGCGAAGGGTCAACAACAGTGGCCACGCGCTGCGCTCGCGGTGGATCTCACCGGCGTCGCGGCGGTGAAGATACAGGCTCCCACGATCACTGGCGGGGATGACCCCTACAAGTCCGTGAAGTCCGCCGACACTATGATGAGCGCGCAATCCGGAGCGGCTCCGGGAACGGTTACGAGCGGATCGGCGGCCGGCCCCTCTTCTTCGCCGAAGGAGATAGAGGTGAGGCGCGCGGAAGTGGCGCGACCCGTGGACCAACCCGCGCAAACGGGCGAGATCAAGATAGAGCCTCCGCCTCCCATCGAGTTTTGAGTAGCGGTTATTTTGCCAGGCGCTTCCTGTGGGCGGCCATGCTAATAACGGCTCCGGCATACTCCCAGACTGGCGGCCAGGTTATCGCTCCGCCCGGTGGGAAGCTCTATAACGGATTCTTTTACGATGGCCGGCCCAGCAGCGGCCATGAGGCGCTGGAACACAACGTGACTCCGGCCGATGTCGCGCGCTACGAGGCAGCGGTCGGAAAGAAGGCGGCGTATGTCTATTTTTCGCAACAGTGGTTCGAAGGAGAGGAGTTTCCCGTCCGCGCCTGCGAGTGGATTCGCCAGCTAGGCAAGGTCCCGTATATCCGGCTGATGACATGGTCGGAAGCGGAGGAGGGGAAACGCGAGACCCACTACACTGTGCCTGCTATAGCCGCCGGCAAGTTCGATGAAGCCTTCACCCGATGGGCATCCGCAGCCCGGGCGTTTGGGTCACCTGTGATGGTCGAGTGGGGGATTGAGTGCAACGCCCGGTGGTTTCCCTGGAATGCCTCGTGGTATCGAAAGAGCAGCGGCGGAACCGAGGGAGGCGGGCCGGCATGCTTCGTCGCCGCCTACCGGAGGTTGATCACCACAATGCGGGCGGCAGGCGCGGCAAACATCACATGGGTGTGGCACATCAATAACAGTGATGAACCGGAAGCGGCGTGGAATAGCCTGGAGAACTACTACCCCGGGGATGATTTTATTGATTGGATTGGCGTGAGCGACTACGGCGCGAGGACGCCTTTCGAGAAAGAAGACCTTCCGGAGTTTAGGACGCAGATGGACGCTGTTTACGGCCGCCTCACCAAACTGGCTCCCACAAAGCCCGTGCTTGTTTCCGAGTTCGGCTGCGCGTCAGGGAACCCCCGCGTGAAAGCGAGCGAGTGGGCGGCGGACTCCCTGGCTGATCTGTTCAGCAAGCGATGGCCGCGCGTGGCGGGATTCTGCTGGTGGAACGAGATTTGGGAGAATGACGGAAATCGTCACCGCGACACCGACATGATTATCATGGACGACGCGGCATTGCGCAGGGCGTTCAAAGAGGGCTTACAGAAGGCGGGTGACCTGGTGCAGGAAGAAGCTGTGATCGCGAGGGGCGTGAAGTGATGCTTCTGGCAACGGAGCCAAACGCTAACGCTAATCGACGGGGTGTCAGCCTTCGATGGTGTTGATCTCGACCGGCTCGACTTTGACGCCGAGACTTTCGAGCCAGGCGATGGCAGCTGAGATGTCGGCCCGCTTGCCTTCGATTTCCAGAGAGACGATGCCAACTTCAGTGGTCACGCTGGCCTGCCGAACGTTGGTGATGACGGGGAATTGCTTCCCGAGCTCATAGACGATGGGGCGGGTGATGAGCCGGGCGGGATACATAAGCCAGAGGCGGCTTTTTTCGTCCTCGAGGTTCGTGGTCACGGCGACACCAAGCCACTGAACGGGCGGTGATTCAAGGCAATCTTTTGAGGAGTGGGCAGCTTTCGTGGCTTCCCAAACCCGAGGCCTTGAGATTGGATCGGCATACAGGATGAGTATATTGCGAAAAATGAGCGACGCTCGCGCTTCGGATCCCCTGCTGCTCGCTCTCAAGCAATATTTCGGCTTTTCCACGTTCCGGCCATTGCAGGAGCAGATCATCCGGGACGCGCTGGAAGGCAAGGATGTGATGGCGTTGCTGCCGACAGGCGGTGGGAAAAGCCTGTGCTTTCAACTGCCCGCGCTGACGCGGCCCGGTCTCACGATCGTAGTGTCGCCCCTGATCTCCCTGATGAAAGATCAGGTGGACGCGCTTACGGCGAGCGGAGTTGCGGCGACGTGCTTGAATTCCACGGTTGAGGCCGGGGAGGGGAAGTCGCGCTTCAGGGATTTATACGCGGGGCGGTATCGGCTGCTATACGTCGCGCCCGAGCGGTTGATGTTGCCGGGTTTCCTGGAACATGCCCGGCAATGGAATGTGAACCTGATCGCGGTGGATGAAGCGCATTGCATCAGCGAATGGGGACACGATTTTCGACCTGAGTACCGGCAACTCGCGGAGTTGCGGAAGCATTTCCCGGAGGTGCCATTGATGGCGCTGACGGCGACCGCGACGGAGCGGGTGCGGGAGGATATTTTCCGGCAGCTAAAGCTGAAGGGGAACGGCAGCTACGTGGCGAGCTTCAACCGGCCAAACCTGCTCTACAAGGTGATCGCGAAAGCGCAGCCGTATGAGCAGGTATTGAAGTATGTGCGAGCGCATCCCAAAGAGAGCGGCATCGTCTATTGCCAGAGCCGCAAGAGCGCGGACAGCGTGGCCGGGAGGCTGACGAAAGATGGGATCAAGGCGAAGCCGTATCACGCGGGGTTGACGAACAAGGAGCGGGCGAAGAACCAGGAAGCGTTCCTGCGCGACAGCGCGCGCGTGGTGTGCGCGACGATCGCTTTCGGGATGGGGATTAACAAGCCGAACGTGCGCTACGTCCTGCACTACGATCTGCCGAAGAACATCGAAGGATACTACCAGGAGACGGGGCGCGCGGGCCGGGACGGACTACCCAGCGAATGCGTGCTGCTTTTCAGCGCGGGGGATGTGGTGAAGCAGACGCAATTCATCGATGAAAAACCCGATCCAAAGGAGCAGAGATTCGCGCGGGAGCAGCTGCAGAAGATGGTGCATTACGCCGAGTCGGGAGACTGTCGCCGGTCCAACCTCCTCGCGTATTTTGGAGAGACATGGCCGGAAGGCAAATGCGACGGCTGCGATAACTGTCTTTCGCCGCGCGCGACCTTCGACGGGACAGTGGCGGCGCAGAAATTAATGTCGTGCGCTTACCGGATCAAGGCGAAGACGGGGTTCAGTTTCGGATTGAACCACGTGATCGAAGTGTTAACCGGGGGGATGACAGAGGCAGTGAGAAAGTGGGGACACGACAGCGTCTCCGCCTTTGGGATTGGGAAGGAGATGAAGAAAGCCGGGTGGCAGGTGATCGGAAGGGAACTGATCCGGCTCGGATACCTTCGGCAATCCACGGAGAAGTTCGCGGTGGTGGAAGTCACCAGGGAAGGGATGGCGGCTCTAAAGGAGCGGAGAACGATTGTCCTGACAAAGCCGGATGACACCGGGGCCGCGTCCACGAAACAGAGGAAGGGGGAGATCGCGTGTGATGAAGCCCTTTTTGAGCGTCTCAGAAATCTCCGAAGACGGCTGGCGGACGAGAGGGAGGTGCCTGCGTATGTTATTTTTTCGGATGTTTCGGTGCGGGTGATGGCCCGCGACTACCCGGTCAGTGATGAGCAGTTTGGCAAAGTGATCGGAGTGGGCGAGCAAAAGCGCCGTGAATTTGGAGCCGTGTTTGTAAAGGAGATACAGGATTATCTTGCGGAGCGGAAGGGCTCTGGAGTGTCACCTGGGTAGCGGGAGCCGCTTTGGACGCCATGCCGGCCTGGAGAGAGTCCCTGACGAGGTATATTCAAAAAGCTTGCTTACGGGAAACAGAAGAGCGCCTGAAAGGCCCTTCGCGTTGAGCCGGATGTCGAAGTTTAGCTTGTCGTCCAGGAAATGCACCCTGCCGCCTCCCAGCATGGTGAAGCCACGGCCGTCTACGACAAAGTTACGGGTGTCGATGACGCCATCCTTGATGTCGAAAGTGGCGGACGCTTTGTGAGCCACGTTGTAACCGACGCCCGGTACGACCTCGTTCAAAAATCCGGAAAGGGGTCCGAAAATCGGAATGGCAAATACATTTCCATCGGTGACAGTCACCTCGCCACGGCCCTTCATGGCGCGGGCGTCATCTCCAAAGCCCGTGAAGTCGTAGCGTCCATTGAGAACGCCTTTGGAATCGGAGTAGTCGAAGTAAAGTTCGGCAAGTTTTTCGAAATCGACATCGCTTGCCTCTATGCGCGCGGAGAACCGCGGATCGTGCCGGGCAAGGGAGATGTCCGCCCCGCCTCGCACCCTGCCTTCGAAAAGAGCGGCATCCAGGTCAAGTATTTGGAGGCGATCTTCGGTGAAGAGCAAGCGGCCTGAGATGCTCGATGAAGACAGATTTTTCCTGAGAAAGAGATAATTCATTCCAGAGGGCGCGTCGACGACGATCTCAAGGTTGGTATTCGTGCCTCCGGAGAGTTGAACGGTGCCATTCACGGCAACCGCGGGGCTCGCCTTGAAGTGGTAGGGGGCCACGTTTCTCATCACCATGGGATCTATCCACGCCGTGACCTCCGCGGGATTCAGAGTGGCTTTGACTCCCGTGAGTCGAACCTCGTGCCTCGTAAAGTCATATGAGAAAGCACCCGCGCCGCTGCCCTCATCGCGTTCGATCCTGAAGTGATCACCGGCAAGAATCATATTGTCAAAATGAAGACTGGCGGCAGCCGACTTGAGCGACACGCCTCTGTAAACGGCGCGCCTGAGACGTACCTCGCCGGAAGCATTCCAGGTATGCGGATCGGTAGACGCGCCTCGCGCTTCCAGGCGGATGAAGGGGGATTGCGCGAAGACAAGGGTGCCGAGCGCCCGGGCAAGGCGCGACGGGAGTAGTGGAAAAAGAGCGTTGGGATTCAGGCTGCTTTGCAGTCGCAGCCGTAAATCTCCCGGCATGCGCATAACGTCGGCTGAAAGCTGGCCCGAGGCGTGACTTGCCCTTAGGCCACTGATAAGCCAGCGCTCGCCATCGAAGGAAAAATCCGCATTCAGAGATGCGAAAGGAACGGCTCCGAGTGAGAAACTCCCCGCGGCAAGACTGCCAACTGAAAGAAACGTGAAGGGGGAAAAACGGGCGTCGCCAGAGAGGTCAACCGTGGGTGGCGAGGCGAAGTTCAACTGTTGGAGCGCCGGGAGAAGGCGCGTAGAGCGGTTGAACCTGGGCAGATCGAGCGTTGAGTGAAGATGGACGTGGGCCGTTTTCCCGGCCTCGTCGTAGGTGCCCCCTGCCTCCAGAGAGCCGGTCGCGTCGGAGGCGGAAAGCTTTCTCAGGTCGAGGATGCCATTTCGAAAAATGACATCTGCGAAGAAGCTCTGAAGTTGATAGCCATCGCGACTGATTTCGCCGCCCCAGCAGGATGCTTTGACAAACAGGGAGCGAGGCTGCGCCAAATCGCCAGTGAACTGGACATTTACCTGAAGAGGCTCAGCGTGATACACGATCTTTTTAAGCTCATCGAGGATGGATTGGGTAATCTCGCCTCTACCCACCTCTTCCCCGCTACGCGGCGGAGGAGAAGGGCTATAGCTCTCGGGGTTGGCGAGACGGCCCGAGACTGAGATGTGAATTCCGTAAAAGTCTGCCTCGGCTTGAGGCACGTAAACCTGATGAGGCGGGAACAAGAGGCGAGCGTTCAAACCTGAGATATGGATGGCGGGGCTGTCCTCGTCGGAGGAATCGAGCGGAAGAGCCAGCCTTGCGTTGTGGAGGTCAACCGCGTCCAGGAAGGGTTTGCCGCGCAAGAGATTTGAGTAGTTTATGTCGAGGGCGAGACGGTTGATGGCCGCGAGAGTCCTGCGCGGATTGCGGGCGTCGACGATTTCGACATCCTGGGCAATGACTCCGTGAAAGGGATCAAGGGTGAGGCGCTGGATGGAGACATCCACGCCGCGCTTTTTAAACTCCGAGATGACGAACTGACGCGAGCGCCTGCCGAGGCCCCGCCTGGAGATGTACCAGCCGCCCCAGACGAGAGAAATACAAGCCGCAACCATGAGCCCGCGCGCCAGGAACGCCGCGAAGCCTCGCAAGGGGCGGCGACGCGGAGAGGCAGGGTCGCGCTGGAGCGGCGGCTGAGAGAGTTGCGTCACCAGAAATAGCATAGCAACATGTCACTCGATGGGCAGTAACAAAGCGGTCTCCGACCTCACCCGGCTGCTAGGGCGCGAACGTGTGCTCTGGGAGAGGGAGCATCTCGTGCCCTACAGCTTCGACGCAACGGCGGTTCTGCGCGAGTTGCCGCTCTGCGTCGTCTTCCCGGAGAATACAGAGGAGATTTCCGGCATCCTGCGATATGCGCAGTCGGAGAGACTACCTGTGGTGACACGCGGCTCAGGAACCGGCTTGAGTGGGGGCAGCGTGCCGGCGCCTGGTTCCATTGTTCTTTGCCTCGTCAGGATGGATCGGGTGATTGAGCTGGATTCGGAAAACATGACGCTCCTCGTCGAGCCGGGCGTAATCACGCAGACAATCGCGGAGAGGGCGGAAGCGGCGGGCCTGTTGTATCCACCGGACCCTGGATCAATGAAGATCTCGACAATTGGCGGAAACGTCGCGGAAAACTCAGGAGGGCTGCGGGGATTAAAATATGGAATAACGCGCAATTACGTCATGGGACTGGAAGTCGTGCTCGCGGGAGGCGAGATCGCGCGGATGGGGAACAAGTGCGTCAAGGATGTGGCGGGGTATTCAATGAAGGATGTGTTCATCGGATCGGAAGGGACGCTGGGCGTTATTTCTCAGATACTCCTGCGACTGCTGCCAAAGCCCGCCGCGCGGGGGACGCTGCTCGCGACTTATGGGCGCATGGATGCCGCGGCGGCCACTGTGTCGGAGATCATAGCGCGGCGGATAGTGCCATGCGCGCTGGAGTTCCTGGATGAGACGACGATCCGGTGCGTCGAGGAATACACGGGAGCCGGGCTGCCGATGGATGTCAAAGCGATTCTGTTAATGGAGGCGGATGGGCACCCCGTCGTAGTGGGCGAGGAGATGGCGGCCATGGAGGAGATCGCGCGCAAAAATGGCGCGTTGTCCGTGCAGGCGGCGGCTTCGGAAGAGGAGGCCGCAAAACTCTCCATGGCGCGGCGTTCGGCATTCTCGGCGCTGGCGCGAATCGCTCCCACAACGATCCTGGAAGATGCCACAGTGCCGAGGAGCGAGTTGGTGAAGATGATCAACTTCATCCAGGAAGCGGCGGTGAGGTTCGACCTGAAGATCGCCGTCTTTGGACACATGGGAGACGGTAACCTGCATCCGACTTTCCTGACGGATGAGAAGAACAAGCCAGAGATGGAGCGTGTGGAGGGAGCGATGCGGGAAATTTTTGAATTTGCGGTCGCCTTGGGGGGGACTATCACCGGGGAGCACGGGGTCGGGTTGGCCAAGAAGAGTTTTTTACCAGGGGCTATCGGGCGGGAGAGCCTGCGCATGATGAAACAACTCAAACAAACGCTCGACCCCGCGAACATACTGAACCCGGGGAAGATATTTGATCTTTGAAGAACGTGGGAGGGTTTCGCTTCGCGGCGGCATGGGTTATGAAGGCCGGACATGAATAAGTATGTGATCATTGCCTGCCTTCTGTTCTGCGCGCGTGTTCAGGCGGGATGGGAGTTGCGCTCGTCTGAACGGGTGGGTTCTCCAACCGGAGCGTTACACATCAAAAAGACGATTGTAGGGAATGATCGCCAGGTCGTGCTCCACCTCATTATTCTCAATACCGACAAATTTGGTCTGGAGGTGGTGGATCACCCGCAAGATGATGGGAGCGATTTGGCAGCAGTGCTGAGCGGCATCCCTGGATGCGTGGCCGGTGTGAACGGGAACTACTTTCAGCCAGACCGCGAGTCGCTGGGGCTTGTCATCAGTGATGGGAGGCTCATCCATCCATTCCAGCGGGCTCGCTTGTTGAGTGGCATCCTGGTGGTGACAGCGGATCGAGCCATGCTGTTGCGTTCAGAGGAGTACAGGAAAAGCGGGAGGATTCGACAAGCCCTGCAGGCTGGGCCTTTTCTCATCGACAAGGGTTTGCCGGTTGCCGGACTTGAGTCGACCGCGGAGGCGGTCAGGACGGCAGTTCTCTGGGACGGTCGGGCACAGGTGGCACTGCTCGTGACCGCGCCTTTAACGCTGGAAGAGACATCGCGCGTCCTCTCGACGCCGGGTGTGATCACCGAGTTCAAAATCCAGCGCGCCCTGAATCTGGACGGAGGAGGATCGACCGGATTATGGGTGAAAAACGGTTCCAATCCATTCTACCTGCCGGAGTTGAAGAGCGTCCGGAACTATCTGGCGGTGATTGCCAAGCCTTAATCGGGTTGTTCATCCACCCAGACTCGTTCCGCCTTCCTTTTTATATGGCTAAATCCTTTCCGGGGCTTTTTTGATCCTCGGCGCCGCGGCGCTCTGCGCCTTGAACGCGAGAGCGGAGGACTTTTCAGAGTCTCCAATCAAACAGGCAAATGGCGTGGTGCGTTTCGCGCAGCCAATGATGTCCCACGCGGAAGATGAAGCGAGCGCGTTCAACCCGACAGCCATCGTCATGGGCGATCGGATCGCGATGCTGTATCGCGCGGAAGTGATCAACAAAGGGAAATTAAACCAGATTCGGCTGGCGTTCAGTGACGACGGAGTTCACTTCACGCGCAGCCACGCGGGCACGGTGTTAGGAGCAGACGAAACTTATGATGCCGCCGGGGCGGAAGACCCGCGGGTGGTTAAGTTCGGCTCGACTTATTATATGACTTACGTTGGGGATCCGCGTGGTCTTAATCAGACGCAGTGCCTGGCCACATCAGAGGATCTCATCCATTGGCAGAAGAAAGGCGTGGTGTTGCAACCGCCGGCATGGGGTCCGCAGGAGGTGAAGGCCGCGGTCATTGTCCCCGAAAAGATGAACGGCAAGTATATCATGTACTTCATAGGGCAGAAGATTCCATGGCACCCCTCCATGGGCATGGCGACTTCTGACGATCTCCTTCATTGGACGCCGCTGGATCATCCGGCTATGCAAAACGGGCTGGGCCTTGTTTTCGCGGGAGGATCCTTCCAAGATTTTAAAGCGCTGCGAGGCGCCTTTCATCGAGCCCAAGTTCAAATATGAGATGCAGAGTCACCGGGTTTTTACGTTCACGGAAGGAGCGGCATACTTCAAGGGACTGTGGCGCTTCTACTATGGGGCGGCGGATGAATCGATTGGGGTAGCGGAAATGGAGGATGTGGCAACGTTGGTGAAGGCTGTTCCCTGAGATGCGGAGTGGCGAGCCAGCCCGCCAGCAGACGGGGCGTTGATCTCTAAAGAACGCTCGCGCTCGCCTACTCGCTGGGATGGGAAATGGGCCTCGGGTGAGGCAGACCGGAGGCGCTTCTCCCTCAGGTCAGATCGAGTAAAACCCGGCGGGAGCGGAACGCTTTTTGGCGCCTAGAACGTCCGTAATGGCGGAGAAGAGGGTTTCGGCGCTGCAAGGCTTTGTCAGCACGCGCTCCGCATCCGGCGCGAGGGTGTTGGCTTGCTCCGCCGAGAGACCGGTGAGGACAATAATGGGCGCGCCCGGCCAGCGGCTTTTCAGCAGAGGCATCAATTCACCGCCGCCTCTTGCTGGCATCAGAAGATCGAGGATCACGCAGTCAAAATGATGCTCCCCGTATTTGGTGAAACATTCGACGCCATCAACCGCTACCTCGATCTCGTATCCGAGAGCCAGGGAGCTTTCCTTTATGATCTCCGCGAGGGCGGCTTCGTCTTCGACGATCAGAAGCTTGCAGCCATCCCCCCGCGCCGCTTTGGCCACATTCCATGGCACCAGGACTGGGCCCTCCGCTCTGGACGCAGGGACATATACCGAGAATGTCGTGCCTGCCGGACCAGTCCGCAGATCGAGGCCACCGTCGATGTTCTTGAGGATTGTAGAGACGGTCGCGAGACCGAGACCGGTGCCTTTCCCAACCTCCTTGCTGGTGAAAAACGGGTCAAAGATGCGATCGACGATCTCAGGCGGAATGCCTGAGCCGCTATCCTCCACAGAGACCCGCACATATTTGCCAGGATTAAGAGTGCCGCGAAGGGTGCCGACGGGCTGGCGGATATCGATATTCTCGGCCACGGCGGAAATCGTTCCAACCTCGTCTATGGCATCGCGCGCGTTTACAAACAGGTTCAGCAAAATCTGGTGGAGTTGGATGGGATCGACGGCGACCGTCCAACAATCCTGCGGGACGTCCGCGGAGATACTTATGGTCTTCGGAAATGTTTGGCGTGTAATCTTGACGAGATCGTTCAATACGTGCCGGGGCTGAACCACGGCCCCCTCGCCCGAAATCCCTCGCGCGAAGGAGAGTATTTGCTTTACGAGGTTGCTGCCGCGCTCGGCGCTGGCCTCCATAAGATTAACTATCTCAACGAAGCTGGGATCTACTGACGAATCCCGCAGGAGGCCGCTGCCCATGAGAATCGGCGCCAGCACATTATTGAGATCGTGGGCGATGCCGCTGGCGAGGAGGCCGATGCCTTCCAATCGCTGCGCCTGCTGGATCTGGGCCTCCAGCATACGCCGCTCGGTCACATCCCGCTGCACCGCCAGAAAGTGTGTCAGCCGCCCTTGGGCATCCCGCAGGGGTTCGATATACCAGTCTATGAAAAATTCTGTGCCATCCTTCTTATAGTTGACGTCCTCACCCTCGAAAGTCTCCCCCGCAGCCAGCCGGGCGCGCAAACGATCAAGCGTTGACCGCCGCGTTTTTGGGCCTTGAAGGAACCGAGGGTTGCGCCCGATGACCTCTTCCGCCGTGTAACCGGTCATCTTTGTGAACGCGGGATTGACGTAAACAATGGCAGGGCCGGGTTCTTCGAGATCAGTCGTAGTGACAAGCACCGACTCGTGGATGAAGCGAAGAGCGGCCACGCCCAGCCATGCGGGGCTATCTGGTCCGACAGGAACCATGTCTTTGAGGTCAGTTATTGGCGCGGCGGCGTTCATCATCCACCGCAACTCACAGCAGATCGCATTCCCAATCACCTGATTCGAGGTTGCGGTGTGGATTGCGCTTCTTCTTCGTCAGCGATAGAAGTGGATCATGCATTGGGAGATTGAGGGCGTGCCCATCTTTGCGGGGCTGCAGCCTGAAGCGTTGGACCTGCTGCTGGAGCAGGCCAAGAGAGAGTCCTTCGCTGCGGGCAGTCTCATTGTGCGTGAGGGAGAGACCGGCAATCGGATGTTCATCGTTGAAAGCGGGCGTGTGCGGGTGGTGAAAGACTTTGGGAAGGAGACCTCTGTTGAATTGGTCGTATTCGGACCAAAGGATTTTTTTGGGGAAATGTGCATCCTGGAGACGCTGCCGCGGATCGCGACGGTGGAGGCGGTAACCGATGCGACGACGGTCAGTTTTTCCTGTTTCGCCTTTCACCACCTGTATAAGGCGATGCCAGCGCAGTACAGCATCCTGATCCTCAATATCGCGCGCGACCTTTCGCGGCGTCTTCGCCGGTCGGATGAGGTGTTCGCGTCAAAGCACTGATAAAAGGCCGGGGGACCAACACAGGGTATCGGAGATGCGGATAAGCAGCTTGACTTAATTAGATAGTTGTCTAATTGTGTAAGAAGTGAACCTTCTTTTTAAGGCTCTCCAGGATGAAAGCCGCCGACACATCCTCGACCTGCTTCGGGACCGCGACCTTACGGCGGGAGAGATCGGGAAGGCATTTTCGATGAGCGCGCCAAGCATTTCCTACCACCTAAGCCTGCTCAGGCGCGCTGGCTTGGTGTCATCACGAAAACAGGGCCAGTTTGTGACGTATTCCCTGGAGACGACGGTGCTGGACGAATCTCTGGGTTGGATTTTGGGTCTTTTAAACAAAGGGAAAAAGCAAAATGAGATCAAAAAATACAAGAGGGGAGTGGCTGGAGATGATGCTGCTCGTGACACCATTCATCTTCGTGGCGGCGCAGTGGGATAAGTTCCCATCGCGCATTCCGATTCACTGGAATTTACATGGCAGAATCGATGGCTGGGCGTCGAGGTCACTTGGGCTTTTGCTATTGCCCGTAGCAAACGCGCTGGTGTGGGCATTGCTCCGATTCCTTCCGCGGATTGATCCCAAGATGCGACTGGCTCGGGGCGGGGAGACTGGGCAGAGTGCCAGGCAACTGGGGATAGTCCGGGTTGCGATGCTGGCCTTTATGGCAGGGATGTTCTGGGCGCAGATGGCGATTGCGCGAGGATACCCCGTGCGGATGGATTGGTTCGCGCTAAACGGGTGCCTGATCTTGTTGATGGTGGTGGGAAACTATATGGGGAATCTGCGTCCCAATTACTTTGTGGGCATACGCACACCCTGGACGCTGCGCAATAATGACACCTGGCGAGCTACACACCGCGCGGGTGGGCGAATCATGGTGTTTGGATCAGTGGGGATTCTCGGGATACAGGCTTTCGTGCCAAGGCAGGCCTTTACGTACACGGCAGTAGCTTTCCTGGTGGGGTTCGCGGGATGGGCCTGGGGATACTCCTGGAATCATCAGCGACACACCGGCTGGCCTGGAGGGCATACGCGCTGAATAAGGTAGGCATCCTTGCTGATTTGTAATCTTCAGGTAAGGGAATGGCGGGTCGAGGCGGGTGAATTTGCGGGCATGAACAATGACCCTATTCACAAACAACACTTCAACAAACCCGCCCTTGCGATAGCAGGGGCTGCCGCATTGATCGCGGGAATTTCGTACGCCGGGGCGATGCCGGGCGCGACCGCGCGGAGCCCCCTCGACCTGAAAGTCGAACATGGCTCTGTGGACCGGGGGCGAACCCCCGCTGGCAGCTTTGCGCCGATTGTGCAAAAAGTCGCTCCCAGTGTAGTTGAGGTATTCGTCACGTCCAAAAACTCCCGGAGGGAGGTGTCTGGGGAGGAAGCAGACCTGTTCCGGCATTTCTTCGGAGATAATTCCCAAGGAGGCAATGAGACTTCGCCCCGGCAGCATGGCCTTGGCTCAGGCGTCATCATCTCTCCGAGCGGTTATATCCTCACAAACAATCACGTCGTGGATGGAGCAACGGAGATACGCGTCGCGCTTGCCGATGGGCGGCAGTTTCCCGCCGAAGTGATCGGGCGGGATCCGAAGACGGACATCGCCCTGGTCAAAATCAATGTCGAAAATCTTCCGGCGCTTACGCTGGCGGATAGTGACGCTGTCGCTGTGGGTGATGTGGTTCTCGCCGTCGGAAACCCTTTCGGCATTGGACAGACGGTCACTGAGGGCATCGTGAGCGCGAAGGATCGTGTGACATCCGGCAGCATGGATGAGGACTTCATCCAGACGGACGCGGCGATCAATCCGGGGAATTCCGGTGGGGCGCTTGTAGATACGGACGGGCGGCTCGTTGGCATTAACACCGCAATACTCAGCCATAGCGGCGGCAACCAGGGTATCGGATTCGCGGTGCCTTCCAATATCTGCCGGTGGGTGACAGCGAGTCTCGTGAAGAGCGGGAAGGTCGAGCGAGGCTTTCTCGGAATCAACATACAAACCATCAATCCCGAGCTGGCGAAGGCATTCAAGCTGGACAAGATGAATGGCGCGCTGGTGTCGGATGTGCGTCCCGGCGGGGCCGCAGAAAGCGCCGGTCTGAAGAGTGGAGATGTAATCCGCGAGTTTAACGGGCAGGCTGTGAGAGACGCGAGCCAGTTGAAGCTGCTTGTGGCAGAAGCCGCGCCTGGAACGAAGATCTCCGCGCAGGTGCTGCGCAACGGGGAGTTGAAGACAATCGAGATCACGCTGGGGCGGCTTACGGAGCAAGGCGTCGCCTCCGCGCAACCAAAAGAACACGGGCAGCGCGAGGCTCTGGCCGGGGTGGCTGTAGCCGACATAGATCAGAACGCGCGGGCGGGCGCGGGAATACCGTCCAGCGTGCGCGGCGCGTTGATCACAGATGTCGCGCAAGACTCACCGGCCTCGGAAGCTGGGTTGCGCCCTGGCGACGTGATAACGGAGATCAACCGGCAGCCAGTGGAAAGCGCCAAGGACGCGATCGCGGATACCGAGCGCGCGACGGGAGGTCAGACGCTGGTGAAGGTATGGAGCCGGGAGGGAAGCAGGTATCTGAGTGTTGAAGAGAGCAACGGCTGATTTTGTTTGGCAGTGGGATGGGCCCTCCCGATCCGTTTTGACGGACGGGAGGGTTTTCCACTGGATAAGAGGAGAGCGCGCGGCACAGGATGGGGCTATAAGATTTTATGCGCATTCTTCTCGTCGAAGATGATCTGAAGATCGCTTCGTTCATCGTCAACGGGCTTAAACAAAATGGGTTTGCGGTGGATCACGCGGCGAGACGGAGAGCAGGGTCTCGATTACGCCCTGTCCGTCACCTACGACGCGGCTGTGCTGGATCTTATGCTGCCGAAGCTGGATGGACTTTCGCTGCTGAGACAGTTGCGCCGGAAAAAGGTGAGCGCTCCCGTCCTCATCCTGAGCGCGCGAGCGAGCGTGGATGATCGCGTGCTGGGCTTGCAGTCAGGAGGAGACGATTACCTGACGAAGCCATTCGCGTTTTCCGAACTGCTCGCCCGCGTGCAGGCGCTCATTCGCCGGGCGACTCACGCTGCGGAGCCTTCACACCTGGCCGTCGGCGATTTGAAGATGGACATTTTTTCACGGGAAGTTCTCCGCGACGGAAAGAAGATCGATCTGCAACCACGTGAGTTCGGCCTGCTGGAACTGCTGCTCCGCCATGCCGGACGTCCGGTTACGAAAACGATGATACTGGAGCATATCTGGGATTTCGGGTTCGATCCCCAAACAAATCTGGTGGATGTGCTGGTGCATCGGCTCCGCTCGAAGGTGGATAAGGACTTCCCGGAGAAGTTGATTCAGACAATAAGAGGGGTGGGATATGTTCTCAGAAAAGCTTGAGCGACTGTGGTCGAGCTTCGGCTTCCGCCTGAGCCTTTGGTACGCGGGCGCGTTCACGATCAGCACCGCGCTCCTTTTCGCGCTGCTCTATTTGCTGATGGGATCGCTCTTCGAGCGAAGCGAACGAGAAATCATCACGGCGCGACTGAAGGAGTGCGCTGCTGTGTACGAGAACAACGGGTTGCCTGCCCTGAGTTCGCTGGTTCACCACGCCGAGGCGGGGAAAGGGTCATTCTTCGTCCGCGTGATGGGGCCTCTTGGGAGTGTGCTCTTCATAGCGGCTCCGTCGGAATGGGTTCATTTTGAGAATGAACCCGCGGCGAACATCGAGCGGGTCTCGCAAATGGCATGGCTGCGCATCCCGCAAGACGAGCGGAGCGACTTCATGATCGCTTCGATGCCTCTTGGAGATGGCTCCGTACTGCAAGTGGGGCGGAGCACAAACAGGCGGGAGACGATCTTGCGGCCATTCATGCTGGCATTTCTTGTCGTGATGGGGCCGGCATTGCTTCTTGGTTTAGGAGGAGGCGCAATGGTTGCTCATCGAGCCATCTCGCCCGTGCGCGAGGTGCTGAGAACAGCTCGAAGCATCGTCAGCACCGGCAACCTCGCGGAGCGGGTGCCCGAAAGCCACGAAGCCACCGAACTCGCCGACCTGGCGCGGCAATTCAACCGGGTGCTCGACAAGAACCAGGATCTGATTCGCGCCATGCGCGAGGCGTTGGATAATGTGGCGCATGACCTCAGAACGCCGCTCACCCGGCTTCGCGCGTCGGCGGAGAGCGCATTACAGGCCGATGAAGCCGGGGACTCCAAAGAGGCGCTCGCGGACTGCGTGGAGGAATCCGACCGCGTGCTGACGATGCTGAACGTGCTCATGGACGTTACAGAAGCGGAATCGGGTATGATGACGCTCCATCGCGCGAACACCTCGCTGGCTACCCTCCTTAGCGAGGTAGCCGAGATGTATTCTTTCGTGGCCGATGAGAAGGGCGTTCTTTTAAAGACGGATTTAGAGAACGGCTGCGAGGCCGAGATCGATCCTACCCGGATGCGGCAGGCGTTCGCAAACCTCGTGGATAACGCGGTAAAATATACTGGCTCCGGCGGCACGGTGACGATCGCTTGCCGCGCTCTGGATGGAAGCGCGCGCATCACGGTGACGGACACCGGCATTGGCATCCCGGCGGCAGAACAGCCGCGAATATGGAATCGGCTTTACCGCGGGGACAAGAGTCGCGCGCAGCGGGGTTTGGGCCTCGGGCTCAGCCTCGTAAAAGCCGTGGTGGAAGCGCATGGTGGCCATGTCGAAGCACAAAGCACCCCGGGAGAAGGATCCACTTTTCTTGTCACCCTGCCCCTGCGCGCCCCTTCCGCATGAATGTCGCGGTGATTGGCGCGGGACCGGCGGGCCTGCGGGCCGCAGAAGTCGCGGTGGCGCATGGCGCCAGCGTCACCCTATTTGACGCGAAGCCGTCGCCAGGCCGCAAGTTCCTTGTAGCTGGGAGGGGAGGACTGAATTTAAGCGCTATCGGGACTGCTGAGACAATGGCCACTCGCTATTCCCGTTCGGAAGCGGGGTTGGCGCGGTGGAACAGTTTGCTCCAAGAGTTTGATACGGACGCGCTCCGGGCCTGGGCTTCTTCGCTGGGAATCGAGACATTCGCCGCCTCGACGGGCCGCGTCTACCCAAAGGGCCTGAAAGCGGCGCCGCTTCTACGCGCATGGGTGCGGAAGCTCAAGGATTGCGGCGCGCGTTTCGAAATGCGGAGCCGGCTTGTGAGTATAACGCCGGGCGCGCCGCTGAGCCTTGGCTTGCTGACTGCGGCTGGCCATAAAGCGTTTGAGGCGGATGCGGTTGTGCTCGCGATGGGCGGGGGTTCATGGCCTGAGACGGGATCGGACGGCGCGTGGGTGGGCGCGCTTTCAAAGCTGGGTATAAAGGTTGCGCCGCTTGAGCCAGCCAACTGCGGGTGGGAATGTGATTGGCCGGCCGACGCGCGCGTGTTTGAAGGGCAGCCCTGCAAGAACGTGGTTGTGAGCGCGGACGGCGCCCGCGCTGCGGGCGAGCTTCTTATCACCCGCTACGGACTGGAAGGAGGCGCGCTCTACCAGCTAGGCTCCAAGCTCCGCGAAATGGCCGCGCCTTCAATCCGGATTGATTTCAAGCCGGACGTGAGTGTTGAACGATTGGTCGCGAGGCTGGCGGGCACAGCAGGCCCGTTGGCGGCCACTGCGAAACACCGGTGGCGGCTCAGCGACGCGGCGTGGGCCATCGTCGAGAGCGGGCGCGGCGAGGCCGGCGCTGATTCCCCTGAATCGCTCGCGATGAGAGTGAAGGGTTGCGAGATCAGGCTTCTCCGCCCGCGACCGCTGGCCGAGGCGATCTCATCCGCTGGCGGAGTGGAGTGGGATGAGTTGGACGAGATGCTCATGTTCAAGCGCGCGCCGGGTTTATACGCGGCAGGTGAGATGGTGGGATGGGAAGCGCCAACTGGGGGCTATCTGATCCATGGGTGTCTGGCCATGGGCGGGAGGGCTGGACAAGGGGCCGCTGACTGGGCCCGCGCGGCGGGGCGCCTCGGAGAAGATAACTGAGAGTAGATGTCCGACGTTTATAGCCCGGCGGTCCGCTCGCGGATGATGGCGGCCGTGCGATCTCACGGGAATCGCTCGACGGAATTGGCGCTCGTTGCCGCGTTTCGTTCCGCCCGAATCGTTGGCTGGAGGCGCGGGGTTCCGATGAGGGGGAAGCCCGATTTCGTCTTTCCCAAGCAGAGATTGGCTGTGTTTGTAGATGGCTGTTTTTGGCACGGCTGCCGATGGCATTGCCGCATGCCCAAGTCTCGCCTCGATTATTGGGAGACGAAAATCCAGCGTAACAAAGCGCGTGACCGAGAAGTTCGCGGCTTGCTGAAAGCTCGGGGCTGGAAGGTGCATCGCATCTGGGAACACTCCCTTTCCGAGCCGGAAATTGTGATCGCAAGACTGAAGCTGGCTCTGGGCCTGACGACCGGATGAGCTCTGCTGCCGCGAGGTGGAGATGCGGCGCGGGGATCACCTCACTCGCCCGTCGCCCCGCGGGCGGAGACGCCTGGCAACGGCATTCATCCCGCCCTATTTACATGCGCTTTGGAGTTTGGTAAATGATGATCCTTCGTCCCGTGCGCGTCGCTGTTTACAGTATTCTCTCTTTCCTCCTATGCGCTTCTTTGGGACGTTGCGCCTCCGTTGCGACTGTCACCATTTACGCCGACACGGCGGTAAATTCATTCCTTCCATCTTCCGCGCTTGGCGCCGGCATCGATGGACACCAAGCTGGAGAAGAAGCGAGAATGCTCTCGCGCTCAAATGTGAAGGAGATGCTCACGGCGGGCCTTCAGCCGGTGAGCTATCGGTTGCGAACCGAGTTGGCTGTCGACGCCTGGCACTGGAACCCGCGCGGCACGTGGAGCGATCCTAAACGGCGGCAGGGTTACTGGATTTCCGATGCCCGCTCGGATGAGCCGATCCTGCTGTCCTATGGATACCACCTCCCCCGGCGGGGCGACACACTTGACGAGGCGAACAATGACGGATATTCGCGGCTCGACGATGGGGATCCGGCGAGCTTTTGGAAGAGCAACCCCTATCTGGACGCTTATTTCACCGGTGAGGACAATGCCCGGCACCCGCAATGGGTAGTGGTGGATTTTGGGAAGCTGACGCGGATCAACGGGATGCGCATCCGGTGGGGAACACCGTTCGCGACGCGGTTTAGCGTGGAGTTTGCGACGGACGGAAAAGCGGCTTTTTACAGCCAACACATTCCCGGCGTCTGGCAAACATTTCAGCATGGGCGCTTTACAGGCGGCGCGGGCGGCGAAGCCTTGCTGCAGCTTGCGGAGACGCCTGTTTCTGCCCAGTACTTGAGGATCTGGATGACGCAGAGTTCAAGCTTGGCGAGCGCGGAATCGGAGGATAAGCGCGACAAGCTCGGGTATGCGATCCGCGAGTTGGAAGCAGGCGTGGCGGACGAGGCAGGAGAGCTAAAGGACGCCATCGTCCATAAGGCGTCCAGAGCGCAAACCCTGATCTACGTTTCATCCACCGACCCATGGCACCGGGAGAAGGATCGCGATGACAAGGTGGAGCAGCCCGGTTTTGATATGCTGGTGAAGTCGGGACTCACGCGCGGCCTGCCGTTTCTCGCTCCAGTCCCTATTGTGTATGACACCCCTGAAAATGCGGCAGCGGAAGTTTCTTTCCTTCGGTCAAGGGGTTTTGATGTTCCGCGGATCGAAATGGGCGAAGAACCGGACGGACAGAAGATTGATCCGGCGGATTACGCCGCGCTGTATATGCGCTGGGCAGACGCGATCCATGGTGTCGTCCCAAAGGAGGAGTTGGGCGGCCCCTCCTTTGTAGCGCTGGACTATGACAAACACTCCGACGGCTGGGAGTATGGGAGCGGCTGGTGGCTCAGGCGATTTTTGGATTGTTTGCAAGAGCGACACCGCGCGCATGACTTCAGGTTCCTTTCCTTCGAGTGGTATCCCTTCGATGATGTGTGGAAACCGACAGCGCCCCAGATCGTCAAGGCGCCGGGCATGCTCAAAAACGCATTTGCTCTCATGCGACGAAACGGGATGTCGCGGAAGACACCGGTCGTTGTGACGGAGTATGGCTATTCCGCCTTCGCGGGAGAGGCGGAAGTGAGCATGGCGGGCGCTCTCTCGAATGCCGATACGGCGGGCCTCTTCCTCATGATGGGCGGCGAAAAAGCATACATGTATGGCTATGAGCCGAACTATCTGCAGGATGAGTATGGCTGCAACTCATGGGGCAATAATATGCTGTTCCTGCAAAACAAATCCGGTGGCATACGCTCTCGGATCGCTACTTACCACGCGGCCCGGATGCTGACTTCCGATTGGGTGGTCCCGGCCGGCGGGCTGCACTGGGCCTTCAAAGCTGAATCCAACGTGAGCGACGCGGATGGCGATGCGCTCGTGAGCGGATACCCCCTCCTGCGCCCAGATCACGAATGGTCGCTGATGCTCATCAACAAAGACCCTGCGAAAAGCTACAGTGTCACCATCCGGCTGGCGCGGGATGGGATGAAGACTCCGCTCCAGGGGCCTTATGAGATAAGCCAGCTTTCCGCGAAGGAATACGCGTGGCATGCAGACGGCGCGCATGGGTATGCCGCGCGGAGCGAGCCACCCCGCCACTGGATCGAACCGGATGCCGCGGACGCGCGATTTCTGCTGCCTGCCTATTCTCTTACAGTAGTCCGCGGCCGGGCGGGCAACGCAGGGTTGAGCCCGCTCGTCAGGCGCTCAGCTTCCTTGTGAAAGCGACGAACTGACGCCCGAGATCCTGTACGGATTTGTGTTTCCCGGCGTCCTTTAGCGCGCCGCTTTCGTCGAAAAGCTCATGAGCCTTGGGCATCGAGATCTGATCTGGAAGAACGTGCGCTCCGATGTTGCCGAAGATCGACCGCGCATGCACAAGCCCGCGCAGACCACCTAGAGCGCCGGGCGAAGCGCTCATAAGCGCGACAGTCTTTCCCCGGAAGCAGAGCAGCGGCTGCTCCTCCTTTGTCTCAGGACGCGAAGCCCAGTCGATGGCGTTTTTCAGCAGAGCCGATATGGAGCTGTTGTATTCCGGCGAAGCAATGAGGAATCCATGGCGCGCGATCAGAAGCTGCTTCACCTTTTTTGCGTTTTCAGGCAACCCGCTTTCTGCTTCGAGATCCCCGTCGTAGATGGGCAAAGGGAAATCACGAAGGTCGACAAAGGTGACTTCCGCTCCCGCGTCACGAGCTCCGGCGGCGGCGATCTTGACGAGCATCTTATTCAGTGAAGCTGTCCGGCTGCTGCCTGCGAACGCGAGAATTTTAGGTGTTTCCATAGTCTATAGAAAGTCGTTTTAGCTCGGGAGCGCGGGCTGGAGAGCCGATCTTATTCGCGTCCGCGACGGGTGTGAGAGTGCCATGATGAACGTGGTAGATAAAGCCGTAAATGGCCACTCCCGCGGGAACAAGCGGATGGTTGCGAATACGCTCAACATCCTCGACGACGCTCTTTTCCAGGTTCTTGAAAGTGAGCCATTCGATATCGGCAGCGGTAGCGGCGCTTTTGCGGACACCGCCCCATCCTGTTCCCTCGCATGAAGAATCAGTTGCCTGAAGATGCAGCATCTGTCGGATATCGTCGTCAGTGTAAGACTGCATGCCGCAACCTGTGTGATGGACGACGAACCAGTCACTCGTCTCCATAAGCGCGCATGATACAACCAGCGAACGGATGGCATCATCGCTGGCGCGCCCTCCCGCGTTTCGGATGACATGGGCATCGCCCTCCTTTAATCCACAGAATTTCGCGGGATCCATTCTCGCGTCCATACAGGTGAGTATGGCGATGCCGCGGAGTGGCACTCCCATCAGCTCGGCCTTGGCGCCGAAGTCTGCGGCGTAATCCTTATTCGCGCGCATCACATCCGCCATGGCATTCCTGGCAGCCTTGTGTGAGTCGGCGGCGAGTTGACTGCTGGGATCCCATTTCTCAGGCATTGCCGTGCCGATGCTCGACCACGGCATGCCCCGAGCGACCCAGTCCGCGCGCCATTCGGAGGGGGCGCGGCCGGCGTCGTCGTCACTCACCCCAAACTGAAAGCCACAGGAAGGGCAGATTTCGAACGATGCTCCGCCGGACGCGGAGCGAGGGCGCTCGCGCAAATAGGGCCAGTGACAAACGGGACAAACGTGGCTCATGGCGTTGGGACTGAGGCGGCGTCGATGCTTCTTCCTGGCTGGCGGGCGAAGTAGTCCCTGCTGCCCGGTTTGAAAAAAGTCTTCGTAGTGCCATCCGCATTATAGGCTGCAAATGCGCCGGTTTGGGGGTCAAACACCCGGCGGACGCCGGTCTCGTCCACCTTTACGAGCAACCCGCCGCGCCTGGACTGCTGGCCGAATTGCCAGGCCATGCGAGCATAATCCTCCGCGTCCGCGGCGTGGAAATCGGCTCCGTGTCGCGCGAAGTGATCTGGAAGAGACTGGGGGTTTCCCCACGTCGCGCGGGCGGGAGGAGCTGCCTGAGGAGTACCGAAAAGACTGGCGAGGAACGGATGACGCCTTGCAGGCACAGGCGACGGCGTCGATTTTGGAGCAGCGACGAAACCGCCTGGAAGAGTGAACTCTCCGGTGGCAAGTCGCTTGCGGGCTGTGCCAACGGCGAAATAGTAGTGGGCGCCTGGCTGTAAAACCGAAAGTGTGAGGACATGCGAGGTAGCGATGTCCGAGCCTTTTTGACTCTGGTTGAGCTGTTCCGGGCTGGGGCCGAAGCTGACCCGGGCGCCTGTTGCGACATCCGTCTTCCAGGAAATGATGGCGCTTGTGGAGTCAAAGGTGATGACTGGTGTCCCGAGGATAACCGCCGCTGGGGAATGGAATCCAATGACAAGGCAAGCCGCGAGGAGCAGTCGCGCGCAACGGCTCACCATCGGTGATGCTAGGTGGAGCGGGGACACGGAATTTGGCATAGCCCTCCTTGCTTCACATGCCAACGGAAATCATTGGATTGGCGTCATAAGCTCGTGGAGTCGCTTCAATTTGGTTAGCGAACAGAGGACGTTATTTTGGCTCGACATGAAGGTATCCTTCGCCAGGATCGTCTTCCGCACTCCCCCTGCGTCCCCTTGAATCCACCTATCAGCCAACTCGATTGGGCTTTAATCGTCTTCTACTTGGTCGCGGTGGTTGGACTCGGGGTTTTTGCGGGGTTTGTAAGGCGCAAGGGGGAGCGGGGAGGTGAGGGAGGACACTACTTTCTTGCCGGAAATACATTGACCTGGCCCGTAATCGGGCTCGCGATGTTCGCGGCAAACATCTCGACGGTGCATCTCGTCAGCCTCGCTGAGGCTGCTTACAAATACGGAATGGTTTTCGGCAACTTCGAGTGGATGGCCGGATTCACGCTCATTCTGCTTTCGCTCTTTTTCGCGCCGCTGTATCTGAGATCGAAAGTAGCGACGCTGCCCGATTTTCTCGAGCGGAGATTCAACTCGGCCTGCCGTGATGTTCTTGCGGTTGCTTCGCTGTTTTCCGCCATCGTCCTCCACATGGGTGTGGCGCTCTACACGGCGGCATGGGTGTTGCGCGGCATCCTGGGACTTGCGCCCGGGGCTAAGCTTTACGGGGTGGACGCTCTGCTGCTGTTCATCGTCATTTTGGGCGCGTTGACCGGGATGTACACGATGCTTGGAGGGTTGCTGGCGGTTGTGTGGACGGAAAGCGCGCAGACAGTCTTGCTGATGGCGGGCGCAATCGTCATCACGGTCGTCGCTTATGGGAAGGTGGGAGGATGGTCAGCCATGGTCCAGGCGCTGGCGTCGCATCCCCATCCGTTGGCCGGCGTAATCGGGAGCAAGATCAACTGGGGCACCGGCAACTTCCAGCATATTTGGCGCGCCCCCGGAGACCCGTCCGGGCTGCCTTGGTATTCGATACTGCTTGGCTACCCTGTGCTCGGAGTCTGGTACTGGTGCTGCGACCAGACAATTGTTCAACGCGTGCTGGCGGCGAAGGACGAGAAGCACGCGCGCCTCGGGCCGCTCTTCTGCGCGTTCCTGAAAATCTGGCCGGTGTTCTTCTTTGTGCTTCCTGGCGTCATGTGCGTGGCGCTGGTGCAGCAAAATGCGTTTGGGGGCGCGGCCCCGCAAACAGCGGCGGATACCTATTCTTTCCTCATTATTCACCTGCTGCCGGTCGGGTTGAAAGGACTCGTAATCGCGGCCATGCTGGCTGCGGCGATGCAGACCTGCTCGGCAGCGCTGAACTCGACGGCCACGCTTGTAGCGTACGATATATTCAAACGCCATCGGCCTGATACCAGCGACCACAAGCTTGTGTTCATCGGCAAAGTCACGACCGTCGTCGGAACCATTCTGGCCATAGTCGCTTCGCCTTTGTTCGGCCACTACACGACAATTTTCGAGGGTATAAACAAAGTCATTTCCTATGTCGCGCCTCCCATAAGCGCGGTTTTTCTGCTGGGTGTCTTCTGGAAGAAGGCGTCGGGCAAAGGGGCGCTTATCACTCTGCTCGCGGGCATGGTGCTGGGCGTTGTGACCTTCTACCTCGACTGGAGCGAAATCTATCGCGGGGATTTCATGTTGATGGCATTCCTGCTATTCGCCGCCTGTGTTTTCATCATGATTGTCGCTAGTATTTTGTTTCCAGAGGAACTCAAGGAGGAAGCCAGGGCTCTCGTGTGGGATCGCTGGAGCGAGCCGCTGAGGGTTAAATGTGGCTCCGGCCTGTCCGATTACCGCCTCATGTCGGCAGTTATCGTGGTCATCTTCGTCACGCTATACACAGTCTTCCGGTAAAAACCTGAAAGCTCTTCTCCTGCAAGCGCCGGGTGTTCTGGCGTGGTCTGAGATTCGGTCGCCGGAGGCGGATCCATCCGAGGCGCTGGCGCGTGTCCGGTGTTGCGGGGTCTGCGGGACCGATCTGCATGCATTCGCCGGCAAGCAGCCTTTTTTCAGCTATCCGCGGCGGCTTGGGCACGAGCTTTGTGTTGAAGTAGTTTCCGCGCCCGTGGGCAGCGGCTTGGAAGCGGGGGATCTTTGCGCGGTGGAGCCGTATTATTTCTGTGGCGCTTGCCCCGCGTGTCTGTCGGGGAAAACAAACTGCTGTCAGAATCTTCAAGTGCTTGGCGTGCATATAGATGGCGGCCACACTCCGCTTCTGGCGGTCCCAGCCGAGAAGCTTCATCTAGCCGCGTCGCTGACTCCGGAGGAAATCGCGCTTGTCGAGCCGCTCGTCATCGGAGCGCATGGCGTGGAACGCGCGGCGCTGAAGGCTGGCGAACCCACCGCCGTGATCGGACTTGGGCCGATAGGATTGGCGGCGGCCATATCGGCGAAAGCTGCGGGAGCAGATCTCGCGTGTGTGGACATGCAGCCGGATCGAGTAAGATTTGCGTGTGAGCGCATGCGATTGGGAACGCCTTTCCACGCGGGTCCGGACCTCGCTCAGCAATTGCGCTCCCACTTTGGGCAGGCGCCTTCCGCCGTTATTGACGCAACAGGCAGCGCCGCTTCGATGAAAGCGGCTTTCGACCTGGCGGAGCATGGCGGAAGAATCGTCTTCCTTGGTCTTTTTACCGGGGACCTGAGTTTTGATGACCCAAATTTTCACCGCCGCGAGCTGACCGTGATGGCAAGCCGCGCTGGATTGACGGAGACATTCCGGGAGGTTATCCGGATGTTGAAGCGCGGCCAGGTGAACGTGAAAGCCCTCGTGACACATCGCTTTGATTTTGCTGAAACAGCGGAGCGTTTGCCAGGGCTCCATGGCGAACCGGGGCTTGTTAAAGCGATGATTGATTTCGACGGGTTTAGCTAAGAAGCGGGAAGCAGGGAGCCGTTATGAAGATCACAAAACTGGAGCCGATCATACTTCACGCGCCGGTGACACGCGGTGGCATTGCGGATAGTGCCCATAGCATCACCCACTGGGGCGCGCCGGGGGTCGCCGTCCACGCGGATAATGGTCTGATCGGGTATGGTTTCTCAGGAACCCACGCGCATTTGGCGACAGATCGGTTGATCGTTGATTGCATCGTAAATAGTTACGGGCCGCTTCTGATCGGAGAAGACCCGCGCGAAACGCGCGCTTGTTGGGAGAAGCTTCACAAGCGACCGGAAATCCATTGGGTGGGACGCGCGGGCATCACACACCTCGCGCTTGGGGCTGTGGATATCGCGCTCTGGGATCTAAAGGCGAAGGAGGCGGAGTTGCCGTTGTGGAAGCTCCTCGGCGGTTCAGCGGCCAAGAAAGTGGAGGCCTATAATACGGACGGAGGCTGGCTGAACTGGACGCTCGAAACCGTCGTCACGGATTGCAAGCGCATGGTGGAGGAAGAGGGGTATCGCGCGGTCAAACTGAAGGTTGGAGGACTAAGTCCCACGCAGGATCTCCGGCGCGTGGAGGCTGTCAGGAACGCGCTGGGGCCGGATATCCGGATCATGACGGACGCCAATGGGCGGTGGAACTTGCCGCAGGCTGTGCAAACGGCAGGCCGGCTCGTGGACTTCGATGTGGTCTGGATCGAAGAGCCCATGCAATTCGATGATGTGGAAGGACACCGAAGGCTGGCTGAAGCCATCGCCACGCCCATCGCGTTGGGAGAGCAACTGTATATGGCCTCCCAATTTCGTGACTTCATCCACGCCGGCGCCGTCCACTACGTGCAACCAGACGTGACGCGGCTGGCGGGTGTCACCGAATTCTGGCAGGTAGCGGACCTCGCGAGATGTTACTCACTGCCTGTAGCCCCGCACGTCGGTGATATGTGCCAGGCGCATCAACACCTCTGCTTCGCGCATCCGGCGTGCTCGCTGCTGGAGTATATCCCCTGGTTACGGGACTGGATGGAGTATCCCGCCCTCATCCAGGACGGATTTTTTCAAGCACCCGTCGAAGCGGGGGCCGGAATGACACCGAACCGCAGGGCACTGCGAGAGATCAATAAGGCGTAGGGGCGTTATCTATTTTCGCGCTCGAACTAAAACGGTTTTAATCTGCTAAAGGAATGCTTTGCCGCGTCATTCGGGGCTGAGGTGACGATCTATCCATGCCGCTCCCAGCTTGGGTTAAAACAGTATCGAGCCATCAGTTCTCAAGGACGCAGATTTCTTCACCGGGCCACCGGGTGAAAAGAGGGCGGCGTTCATTTGTAAGAACACACGATTACCGTGGTAAGATCCCGTCGTTTTCCAAGAGAGCGTCTTTGCTGAGTCGTTCCAGAAGAAGGCAAGCAGCCGCTTTGTCCCGTTCCGATAATCCAAGGTCCTGCCGTCGTCCTCCACGAAGTCGAACTCGCTATCACGGCCGGGATAGATCTGCATTTCCAGTGGCTCTGTGGATGGCTGGCTGGTATTCCGCGCTATGGGCCCGAGAGGTAACAACGAGCCCGCTCGAACATAGAGGGGGATTTCATCCAGTCTGGCGTTGCAGTGGATTAACTTGCCGCCTGTTTGAGATCGACCTGTTTCAAAGGCGAACCAAGTGTCAGTCGGCAGGAGCACGTCGCGCGCGCCGCCCTCGTTCAACAAAGGGGCTGCCAGCAAACTCTTTCCCATCAGCCATTCGTCGGTGACTTGGGCGAGCTTTTGCTCGTTTGGGAATTCCATTACGAGCGGACGCATGATCGGCGCTCCAGTGGAAGCAGTTTGGAAGGCGAGGCTGTAGTAGTAAGGTATTAATCGGTAGCGGAGCTCCAGCGCGTTGCGGATAGCATTTTCAGCATCTGAACCGTAGAGCCAGGGGAAGCGGGGAGTAGCGGTAAGTTCGGAGTGACTGCGCATAACCGGGAAGAAGACCCCGGCCTGCATCCACCGGGTCAATAGTTCCGGGGACGGGTTGCCCGCGTAGCCGCCGATGTCGCACGCGCCATACGGCATACCGGAGAGGCTATAGCTCAATAGCTCCCCAGGAGTCTGGGCAAGCGTCCGCCAGTCGGAATGGATATCGCCCGTCCACGCCGCGGCGCCGAATCGTTGCACCCCCGGCGCGAATGAACGATCAAGGCACCAGAATCGAGCGTTCGGCTTTGCCTGGCTGAAGAGGACCTGTTGGGTCAAGTTCCAGTAGCTATACTCGGTGAAAGTCGTCTCACCCTCGTCATCCCAAAAACCGGCCATTCCGGCATCGACGAATTTGCGGTTATTCTGAAGCCACCACTCCCGCGCCTCCGGATTGGAGAAGTCGATGTTGCGACTGCGGATGTTGGCGCTGTTTGGATCCGCGGGGTTCACTGGAAGTATCCAGCCTTTGCTTCGCGCCATGGTGAGAGTCTCTGTATTACCGACTCGCGGTTTGCGAATACCCACGATGTGGAGGCCCTTTTCCCCAAAATCCGCAATTTGTCTTTCTGGACTGGGAAACAGATTCGGATTCCACCCAAAATCGACAAAATCGGGGTCGCCTTGAGCGGGCACCGAGTAATCCGGCGTCTTGGTGTACCACTCGAAGTCGACTATGAATACATCCACGGGCAGGTCATCTTTGGAGAAACGTTCGAGGGAATCGTCCATGTAAGTTTTGTCTTTCCAACCCCACCGGCTCTGCATGTAGCCGAAAGCCCAGCGCGGAGGGACGGGCGCGAAACCAGTGAGTTCCGCTTCATCACGCAGCCAGTCATAAAGATTGGCGGCGGGCGCGATATAGAGGCCAGCGTCCGCTCCCGGGACGCGCCAGTGCGCAGTGCCATCCGCATCAGATTTCCATGAAGCGGGCTTGTTATCATCTGACGAGATCATCAGCGCGCCGTAGCCGGCGTTGCTCCAGTATTGCGGCAGTGAAGTAAAGCCGTTGTCGGTTCTTGATGGCGCCTCGGTCTGAGTCAAAGCTCCCCGGACCGGGGAGTTTCCCGAGCCGTAATAGAGCGGCCCTGGTTTGATGGGTGAGGTTCCTGCATCGAGATATAACTCCGGGATATTTCTGTTCGACTGTGGGAGACGCAAAGCAGCCCAGTCGGCGAGTGTCGCGCCCGCGCTGTCTCGCAGACGCCATCTGCTCAGACGCGTGTCGATCAGAAGCTCCCCGAAACTCGTCTTCAGCCCCACGATTGAATTCTCCCTGTTGACGGAAAACGGCGTAACGGGCAGCGGATTCCCGCTTAGAAAGATGCTTCGCGTTCGCGCCACGGAGCCGCAAATATGCACGAGGAACGCGTGCGGTGTGGCAACGCGAAGTTCGATGCGCTGATCTCCGATTTCCAAGGCGATTCCATCGGGGAGAGGCTGGACGAGCGGGTCATCCCCAAGCGCCGAGTTGAAGAGGCAGGCGGACAAGGCCAATATGCAGGAGAGCTTCATCATAGAAGGCGCGTATCTGTCGTAGGAACTGAAGCAGGTCCGTTGTTCAGCACTTCGCTTATGGAGATTATCGAACGAGCAGCGAAGTCTATGTCGCGATGAACCGGCGCCTCAATCAGAAAGGTCTTGGAGAAAGCGCGGCGGTTGATTCCAATGGCAATTCCAATCTTGATGAAACTCGTCCGCTACTTCCTCGTTCTACAGTTGTGCCTCGTGTGTGGCTGCTCGAAGGGGCCGCGCAATGATTTGGTCGTCGGGATGGAACTGGCATCGCCGCCGTTCGAGATGGCTGATACCCAAGGCCATCCCGCCGGGGTTAGCGTCGATCTCGCGTTCGCCCTTGGAGCAAGTCTTGGGCGCAAGATCGAGATTCAAAACATGCCTTTCGATGGATTGATACCCGCGCTGAAGACAGGACGAATCGACCTCATCATTTCTTCCATGACCGCGACAGCGGAGCGCGCGGAATCGATCGACTTCTCCGATCCCTATTTGACGACGGGCCTCTGCCTGCTTGTGCCAGCGAAGTCAAAGATCAACAGCATTGACGAAGCGGATCAACCCGGGAAGACGTTCTGTGTCAAGAAGGGAACGACCGGGGAAATGTACGCTATAGCCAAAGCGCATCGTTCCAAAGCGCTGATCCTGGACAGCGCGGCGACCTGCGTCCTCGAAGTCATCCAGGGAGAAACGGACGCCTTCATCTATGACCAGATGTCTGTGCTCAAATACAGCCAGGCAAACCCGCAGACTACGCGGGGCATCTTGAAGCCATTTCAGAAAGAAGAGTGGGCCATCGGCATCCGGAAAGGAAACACCGAGCTTGCGAATAGCGTTAACAAGTTTTTAGCGGATTACCGGGCGCGCGGAGGCTTCGAAGCGTTGGGAGACAAATATCTGAAGCAGGAGAAGGAAACGTTCCGAAAGCTGGGCGAACCCTTTTTCTTCTGAAAACTCATTCGCTTGATCTCACCTATTGCCTGAACGCGCATCCAGGCGAGAGCTGGGCTGAGAACATCGCCGCGATCCGGAAGAAGGCACTCGCTGTGAAGAGCATCGTGTCGCCAGACGCGGCTTTCGGGCTGGGTCTGCGCCTCAGCTCTCGCGCGGCACATGAGCTGGCCGTTCCCGCGGTCCTTGCTGAGGCTGCGGAGTTCTTTGCGGCGGAGAATCTCTACGCCTTTACCATCAACGGTTTCCCCTTTGGCCAATTTCACGGCAAGCCCGTCAAAGAGGAGGTTTACCGTCCGGACTGGAGGAGCGTGGAGAGAGAAGAATACACGGTGCTTCTCGCGCGCATACTGGCAGCGCTGCTGCCAGGCGGGATGGAAGGCAGCATCAGCACGGTTCCCTGCTCCTTCAAGACATGGATCCAGGTGGGTGAAGAGACGCTGATGGTGGAACGGCTCGCAAATTGCGCGGCAGAGTTTGATTCCATCCTGAACAAGACAGGGAAGCTGATCCACCTCGGTCTTGAACCAGAGCCTTCGTGCTACATCGAGACTACCGATGAGATGATCCGCTTTTTCAATGAGAGACTCCTAAGCGAAGGTGTGACCCATCTCGTCTCCAAGGGGTACGGCGTCGCGGAGGCGGGAGAAGTCATCCGGCGTCACCTGGGTGTTTGCCTGGATACCTGCCATACGGCTATCCAGTTCGAGGATGTCGGAGAGTCTCTTCGGAGTTACGCCCGCGAGGGAATACGTATTTCAAAGGTCCAAATCAGCGCGGCGCTCGCCGCAAGCCCCTCGCCCGAGAGCTTCACAGCGCTGCGGGCTTTCGATGAACCGGTCTATCTGCATCAGGTGAAGGCGCGTTGCGCGGACGGGCGCATTCGCTCATGGGTGGATCTGCCCGAGGCGCTGGATGAAATTACCCGCGACCCAACTGTCGAGGAGGCGCGCGCCCATTTCCATGTGCCCCTTTTCTTCGAGCGACTGGGGGCGCTTCGCTCCACTGCAACAACGCTGATGGGTGACTTCTTCAGCCAGTTGAGGAGCGGCATTACAAGCCATCTTGAAATCGAGACTTACACCTTCGCTGTGCTCCCTGAGCTTCTTCGTGTTGGCGGGGTGGTGAAAAGTATCGCCCGCGAATATGAATGGGTGGGCGCAAAGCTGCGGGGTTAGTAGCGGTATTTAGCGGCGCGAACCCGCGGCAAAAGGAACGGCTCACGGCGCTATTGCGCGTGAGCCGTTCCACAAACAGGCCGCTTGGTCGTAACGAGCCTAGTCTGTCACAGAGATTTTCTTCGGTTTCACCTTCTCCGCCTTGGGCAAGGTCAGCTTCAGAACGCCCTGTTCCATCTTCGCCTCGATCTTTGAAGTGTCGATCGAGGGATCGAGTTCAAACACGCGGCGGAAATCGTGTGGTCGCGATTCGCGATATACCGCCTCGCCCTTTGTCTCGAGTGGCGCCCGGTGGCCAACCAGCAGCAACTCGTTGTTGTCCACGGTGACCTCCAGACCGGATTTGTTTACTCCCGGCATCTCCGCCTCCACGATGTACCCATCCTTGGTTTCGTGGATATTTGCGAGTGGCGTCACATAACTTTGCCGCTGCGCGCCGTTGCCGACTTTGTGCTGATCGTTCTCTACGAGTGTGTTCATATTGTTTATCTCCTGTTCGTTGTTGGACCTTACGAGACGTTGACTTCGATCTGCTTCGGTTTCGCTTCTTCGGACTTGGGCAAAGTAATCGAAAGGATCCCGTCCTTGTAAACTGCGGTCACCTTGCTTGAGTCGACAGCCGCGGGGAGCGAGACACTCCTGTGAAATCGGCCAAAGTATCGTTCGCTGCGATAGGACTCCCCATCCCCCGCTTTGGCTTCGCTCTTGCGCTCTCCCGCTACAGACAGCGCGCCATCATGGATGGTGATTTCGATTTCCTCTTTCTTTAAGCCCGGCAACTCTACGGTAACGTAGATGCTGTCGCGATCCTGGTGAACGTCGAGGGCGGGGCTCCATCCGCCAAACAGCCCGGAATCCCTCGCGGATTTGGAAGCGGTTCCCTCAAACAAGCGATTCATCTCGTCGCGCAAAGTGGAGAGCCGCTCGTATGGTGTCCATGCCGATATTTCGGGTGATTGATATCTGATTATGCTCATTGTCTTAACCTCCAAGGTAAGTTGTTTAAGTTCGCCTTTAGTGTAAAGCTTGTGGGATGCCAAGGTTTTTTAAGTGGTCGCGTAGTTGGTTTAATTGCTTCATTACGAACTACTTACGTATAAATATGTGAGTACAACTCGCAGCGGAATAAGCGTCAGGTTGTCTCTATATGAAGACACTTTCAAATCGATGTGTGTGACACTTCGTCTCAGGCAATGGCTACGAGCCGAGTTTCAACCGGTGCAAGAGCCCGGAGAACCTCTTCGTGGTTTGGTCGTTGCGGATCGCAGCGGCCCACGCTTTCCCCTGTCCGACGATAACAACCATTCTCTTTCCTCGCGTGAGCGCTGTGTATAGCAGGTTCCGTTGAAGGAGCATGTAGTGCTGCATCGCGAGCGGCACGATGACAGCGGGGAACTCCGAACCCTGCGCTTTGTGGACCGTGACAGCGTAGGCGAGGGAGACTTCATCGAGCTCGCCGAAATCGTAGGATACCGAACGTCCGTCAAAAGCGACGACAAGTTCGCGATTTTCAGAGTCAATGGAAGTTATCTGGCCGGGATCGCCATTAAACACTTCCTTTTCATAGTTGTTTTGGATTTGCATGACTTTGTCCCGGAGACGGAATTGCCACCCGAATCTTTCGACGGTGGGTTCGTCTTTCCGCAGCGGGTTGAGACGGGCCTGCAACAGCAAATTGAATTGCATGCTGCCGAGGGAGCCGCGTCGCATCGGGCAGAGCACCTGTACGTCGCGGACCGAATCGCAGCCCAGCTTATTCGGGATCCGAACGCTGGCGCACTCGAGGACCGTCTCCTGAATGGCGGATGGGTCTTCACGCTCGATGAAATGAAAGTCTGAATCCGCGTCATTGCCGACAAGCTCCGGCATGCCGCCCTGGTTGATCGAATGAGCGGTGGTAATGATCCGGCTCGACGCTGCCTGGCGAAAGATCTCGTTGAGGCGCGATACGGGGACAATCCCGCTCTGAATGAGGTGGGGGAGCACCATGCCCGGACCCACCGAAGGCAACTGATCGACATCACCCACGAGGATAAGATGAGCGCGCTCGGGCAATGCCCTGAGGAGGCGGTGCATAAGTGGCACATCCACCATGGATGCTTCGTCCACGACAAGAAGGTCGCAGTTCAGGGGGCGCGCCGCGTCGCGAGTGAACCCTCCTTCGGATTGATATTCCAAAAGTCGATGGATGGTCATCGCCTCCATCCCAGTGGCCTCTGACATTCGCTTTGCGGCCCGGCCTGTCGGCGCGCACAAAAGCGCTTTCACTTTTTTCGCGCGAAGGATCAGGAGGAGGGAATTGAGAATGGTGGTTTTTCCGACGCCGGGACCACCGGTGATCACAAGCAGGCGAGACGCGAGGGAACGCGCGACCGTCTCGCGTTGGGAGGGTGCGAGGGTCTTCTTTGCGCGGGCTTCAGCCCACGCGATAGCCTTATCGACGTCCATTGGAGGGTGGGACGATGGGCGAGCCAGGACGCCCAGAATAGCTTCCGCTATGCCTTCTTCAGCCCGTTTGAGAGCGGGCAAGAAGATGAGCGCTTCGCCTCCGATTTGTTCCTCGATAATCCCGCCATCCACCAGGAGCCGCGCGGTTGCCTCGTGAATCACGCTCTGAAACTCCCGTTCTTTCGCGGAGGTTTCCCGCTCAGGCAACCTTCGTTCACTAAGCAGCTCGGCCGTCTGATCAAGCAACATGCTCTTGGGTAGCGCGCAGTGGCCCGCGGCGGCGCCCTCTCCCAAGATATGATTAATGCCGGCACGGGCTCGCAAGATTGAGCCTGCCGGAATGCCCAGCTTTTGCGCGACCTGATCGGCAGTCTTGAAGCCTATGCCTGGGATGTCGCGGGCGAGAAGGTAAGGATTCGCGCGAACCGTCTCGATCGCTGCCTCGCCGTAAAACTTGTAAATACGAACCGCTCTGCTGGAGCCAACGCCATGTGAGTGGAGGAACACCATGATCTCGCGAACCACCCGTTGCGCAGCCCATGCCTGCTTGATCTCCCTCCGCCGCCCTGGGCCTATGCCTTCTATCTCCTCCAGCTTTGCGGAGTGCTGTTCTATGACATCGAAGATTTTCTCACCGAATTTCTCCACGAGCTTCCTCGCGTACACAGGGCCGATTCCTTTCACCGAACCGCTCCCGAGATATTTCTCAATACCCTCCCTGGAGGACGGGGGTGCGCAGTGGAGGCTTTCTGCTTTGAGCTGCAACCCGAAATCCCTGTCGCGCACCCACTGGCCCTGCGCGGTGATCCATTCGCCCGGGGAGACACAGGGGAGCTGCCCGACCACGGTCACAAGTTCCGATCGACCCTTCACTTTCACGCGGAGGACGGCGAAACCCGTATCCTCGTTGTGGAAGGTCACGCGCTCGATCGAGCCGGACAGGCCGTCTCGGGGTTCGGAAGACGATTCACGCGCCACCTCAGGAAGCTATAGGGAGCGGCTCTTCTGGCAATGTCGATCTACTGCGACGTGAATTCCGGCGCCTGTGAGCCGCCTTCCAGCAGGGAGATTGCTTCACCGACCAGGAACAAGGAGCCGGTAACAAGAATGCGCTGCCGGTCCCGGCTGGCAAGTTCCATCGCGGATGAGAGGCTCCGGGCGGCGCGGCACGGCACAGACGGGAGCGCGACCGCGATCGCCTCAGCCAGCATAGCGGCGGAGCAGGAGCGGGGACTGCGGACTTCGGTCGTGATAAAGCGGAAAGCCACAGGCCCAAGCGCGGAGCACATCGCGCCGACATCCTTGTCTCGCAAGACACCGAGGATGACGATTGCCTTTTCATTCCCGAAAACCTCCCTCCATGTCAGCACGAGCCTGTCCGCCGCGGCTCTGTTATGCGCGCCATCAAGGATGACCCGGTCGTCGAAGATTTGAAATCGCCCGGGCCACGACGACGGACTGCAGTCCCTTGGAGACAGACCTCTTCCGAAACCTGGATCGCACCGTCGGCAAGCGCGGCAATCGCAAGCGCGGCATTCAGCTTCTGGTGACTCCCCGGAAGCGTGGGCAGGCTGTGTTACTGGAGTTGTCGATGAAGCGAAGGGGCGAACGCGCGGCGCGGCGGTGGAGAAAAAGAGCTGGCCGCCTCTTCCGGCTGCGGCGCCGAAACCACCGGGCACCCCGGGCTTAATGATGCCAGCCTTTTCAAATGCTATCTCCCCCAATGTGGAGCCCAGCCACGCCATGTGGTCAAAGTCGATAGCCGTAAGCACGGAGACCTTCGGCGTGACGACATTCGTAGCATCAAATCTTCCGCCGAGACCGGTTTCGAGTATGACGACGTCGGTTTTCTGACGCTGAAAATAGTCCAGCGCCAGCGCGGTCGTGATCTCAAAGAAGGTGGCGTGAATGGCCTCCTTCTCGAGCATCGCGCGGATCCGGGTCAATCCTTCCGCGACGTCTTCCTCGCTTATCATCTGACTCCATCGAGGCGAATTCTCTCGCGGAAGGAGACGAGGTGAGGAGATATGAAGAGGCCGGTTCGGATCCCTTGCGCGCGACAGATCGAATCCATGATGGCGCAGACGGAACCTTTCCCATTCGTCCCAGCCGACATGAACAAACCTTTGCTCCCGGCCGTGATGGCCCAGGGAAGCCAAGCAGGAGCCTGGTGTTATCCAGGCCCAGCTTGATGCCGTGTTGTTGCGTCGCATACAGCCACGCTCCCGCCTCCTTGTAGTTCACCGTTTCGCGGCGAGCGCCTCCGTGGAGGCCCACGCGTCCGTGCTGCCCGGACGCTTCACTTCACGGTTCCAGCGTTGCCGGACAGGTATCTCAGGCACTCTGCGAGGGTCGCTCTCATTTTCTTCCTGTGAACGATCATATCGACAAGTCCATGTTCCTCGAGGAATTCCGCCGTCTGGAAATTGGGAGGCAACTCCTGGTGGGTGGTCTCGCGGATCACCCGAGGACCCGGCAAAGCCGATCATGCAATTCGGTTCCGCGATGATGAGATCGCCCACCGAGGCGAAACTCGCCATTACCCCGGCTGTCGTCGGATTTGTGAGCACTGAAATGTAGGGAAGGCGCGCCTGGGCGTGCAAGCGCGAGCGCGCCGCATGTTTTTGCCATCTGCATAAGGCTAAGCATCCCTTCATACATCCGGGCTCCTCCCGACGCGGCGATGATGATGACCGGCAGCCCTTCCTTTGTGCCTCGCTCGATGGCGCGCGTGATCTTTTCTCCAACCACCGAGCCCATCGTCGCCGCAAGGAAACTGAAGTCCATGACCGCAAGGGAGACGCGATGGCCGAGCAGGGATGCCGCGCCAGTGATGACCGCTTCGTTGAGACCGGTGCGGTTTCGATACTTCTTCAGCGTGTCGGCGTAGGTTACGAGGCCCTTGAACTGCAAGGGATCCACGGAAACCATGCCAGCGTCATGCTCGACGAAAGTGCCGGGATCCGTGAGGTGCTCGATCCTTTCAAAAGCCCCCTGTGTGAAGTGATGCTCGCACTTTGGGCAGACGCGTTGATTTTGGGTCAGCTCGAGATTGTGAATGAGGTCACCGCACTGAGGGCACTTCTGCCAGAGTCCCTCCGGCATTTCTTTCTTTTTGCTCCCGTAGTTGAGCGGACGTTTTTTGAAAATTCCCATGAGTGAAACTAGCCGCGAGCTACGGTGATGGCTCTTACGGAGGAAGCGCCGGCACCTTTTAATACCCTAGCGCACTCCTCGATGGTGGATCCCGTGGTAAAAACGTCATCGACGAAAATAAGATGCCTGCCGCTCACTATCCACATTCTTGCGCAGTTCGAAGGCGTTGCGCAAGTTTTCCATGCGTTCCCGCCGATCCAGTCGCGTCTGGCTTTCCGTTTGCGGACCCTGCGGAGCGCATTCAGAACAGGGCGCCGTGCCGTTTCGCCACCGAGCGCGCCAGCACCTCCGCCTGGTTGAACTGGCGTTTGCGCTGTCGCGGGCGGGTGGAGCGGCACCGGCACCAGAAGTTCGAATGGCTGCTCACTGGATGCGCGCGTCCAGCAGCGACTCGGCAAGCCAAGCCGCCAGCTGCCTCCGGAGGTGGGTCTCCTTGTCGTATTTAAACCGGTGAACGAGTTCGCGAACAATGCCCCTTGCTCCGATAGGCGCTGACGGAGCAGGAGAAGCAGAGGCCCGCGCTCGCAGTTCGAACATGCGAATTCACTTGCGATCATCCCCTCGAATGGCTGCGAGCATACCGCGCAAAAAGGCGCGTGATCGGCGCACGCTCCTCTGGCATTCTTCGCACAGGCTCTCCTCTTCCGAGTCGCTAGACCGCAATTCAGGCAGTGAGGGGGATAGAAAAGGGAGCCTGCCGCACAGACGGACTGCTCAGAAAGAGTGAGCATCTGGGTGCGGTATTAGTTTGGCGGCATGGCGTGTCAGACTACCATTGCTCTCTCTTGAAAGACATCGGCAAAGTTCTCGCTTTCCTCTTACGGCGGTGTTCCTCGGCGCTCTGATCGCGCCGGAACTCTTCTGGGGATGCCGATGGGCGGGTCGGGAATGCGGGGTGCCTTTCCTTTCGCAAGTCGAGTTTCATAGGGTCTTTGACCGGGCGGTTTTACTTTGCGCCGTTGGCCTGCTATGGCCTTTCGCGAGATCCCTCCGCCTGGGCGCGAGGCGGGATTTGGATCTGGAGGGTAGCCCAAGGGCTGGATGGATGTGCCTGCTTGGCGTCGGGATGTCTTTTCTCCCGATGTGCGCGCTGGCGATTCTGCTTGTCTATTCACATTGGTATGAGCTTAAGCCTGCTCCCCTGGCATCAAAATTTACCGCTCTTGTGATGACAGCCGCGACTGTATCCCTCCTTGAAGAAGGTTTATTCCGCGGCTTCCTTCAAGGCGTGATCCAGCGCTCCAAGCCCCGCGATCACGGGATCATCTTTGTCGCCTTGCTTTTCGCGACGGCGCATTTCGTGAAGCCGCCACGCGAGTTGGACGCTGTGGGGAGCATCGGCTGGACGTCGGGATTCGCGGCTCTGCCCGCTGCGCTCTGGCAATTCGAAACCCCCGGCCTTGTGATTGGCGGATTCCTGACTCTTGCGGTCGTCGGATTAATCCTGGGTTACGCTCGCTGGCGAACGCGCTCACTTTGGATGCCGATCGGGCTTCATGCCGGGTGGGTGCTCGGAAGGTATGGCATCGAACTCATCGCGAAACATTCGCCCATCGATACAAGCCCATGGGTTGGGCGGGACATCCTTACCGGGATATGCCCTATGGCTCTTATCTTGGGAACAGGGGTTGCGGTTATGTGGGCGCTGGAATATGGAAAGGCTGGGAGGCGGTTTACGTGACACACGTCTGGAAAGAAAAAACACCGGAAGGGCAGCGTGAGATACGCGCCGTAAAATTCGGCAAAGCTTTTCGCTTGCAGTCCAAACTGCGGGGGCAGGACCACTGGACCTACCACGAAGTTCCGGCGCTAACCGATCTCACGGAGCTGCGGGATATCCTTTTCCGGAAATACCAGCGACGGCGCGCGCCGTACGAGGATTTGCTCGTCGTGGATGCCTTGATCAAGAAGATCACGGACGGATCAGTTTAACCCGGCGAACGGCAACCCGGCCCGAATCCACAAGGGTATGGTGAGCAAGCCGACAAGGGTTGTGCAGAAGACAATCTGAACGGCGGTGTCCGCGTCGCCTCCGTAGTGTCTGGTGATCACTATGGGCAACATGGCTGCGGGCATCGCGGCCTGGATCACTATAACCCGCTTTAACTCGACCGAGCAGGGCAAGTATCTGGCGAGGAGCAAGAACCCGATGGGCAGAAGAGCCAGTCGCACGACACAACTGGCGGCAGCCACTGGCAAGCCCCTGCGCAAAATTCCAGGCGCCATAACGTCTGCAAGAGTGGCTCCTGTCAGCAACAAGCCTACCGGGACGGCACTCTGCCCGATCATGTGGATAGCCGATAGGATCACGCCAGGAAGCCATGACTTGGCGGCGAGCGCGTTCAACGCGACAGACGCGATAATCGCGCCTACCGGGGCGTTCAGCGAGGCCAGTCCACGCGGTGCTCGGGCGCGCGGCAGACAGAATAACAATGCCAGCCGTCCAGAAGGCGATTTCGACGCCGAGATTATGCACAAACAGCACCCCCATCGTCGCCCGGTCAAAGATCGACGCGACAATGGGCACAGGGATGTAGCTGTAGTTATAGAGGCCCGTCGCGAAAGCAAACGTCCGCGCCTGTTTCGAGTTTACGCCAGGAAGGCTTAGCCCGGCTCCCCACGCGACCAGAAGCCCGAGAACGATGGTGAAAAAGCCCACCAGGGGCGCGAGCAGCAGATTCCCCGCTTTATCCAGCGATGGATTGCCCAGGATGGAGTCGAATATCAAGCATGGGTAGAGGACGTTGACGACGACACGCAACAGGCTCCGATCCGCCTCTTTGGTCAGCAGACCGATTTTCCTGCTGAGGAACCCGGCTGAGATAACGCCGAAGACCGGCGCGACGGCGGCAGAGACGAGGAGGTATGAAGTCTGCGAGGCGACTATAACCCCCCGGGCGCAATCCGCCCCCGGAGGAAGAGAACGTCCAGCATACCGCCAGCGCCGTTATTGCAGACGGTAAACGATCCGCGCCTTGTCGAGATCGTAGGGGGACATCTCCAGTTTCACACGATCCCCGTTAGTCAGCCGGATGAAACGCTTGCGCATCTTCCCGGAAATATGGGCGAGGACCTGGTGCTGGTTGTCGAGTTCAACGCGGAACATTGTGCCCGCGAGGACCGCGACAATCCTGCCTTCGACGTCTATTGTTTTTTCTACTGCCATTTACTTATTTGGTAGACTTCTCTGCGCAAGCCAGCATTACGCCGGCTCTTCCGAACCGACAGACGCGAGCCGTAATTTCTTGTGATCACTGAGAGCTAGCAGCTCTCAGCAACCTGCCCAATCGAGCCCTTTACTGACACTGCAGCCTAGCATCGATTCTAGAGTTTGCAAGTCCGCGCGGGAGCGTGCGGCGAGGTCACGTAGCAACACCGAAAGGCACCAACGGCGAAAGAAGGAGACGGAGTGGCTTCCTACTTACCGAGAACCGCGTCCTTGGCGGCTTTCCCCACCCGGAATTTGATCACGGTCTTGGCGGGGATTTTGATCGCCGCGCCGGTCGCCGGGTTTCTTCCCTTGCGCGCTTTGCGCTTCTGCTTCACGAGCTTGCCGATCCCGGGCAGGACGAATTCGCCCTTCTTTTTTGTCTCGCGATAGCAAATCGCGGTCAGCGATTCCAGGAACAGGGTTGCAACTCTCTTGGTGGTTTCCGTCGCTTCAGCAAGTTCTGTTTGAAGCTGGGTCTTGGTCATTTTCGTTACGGGCATAAGCCACGGAGTTACCAGTTCGCGTGGGGGGACACAACAAAAAAGCAGGAAGACTGCTCTTTAATCTCTCAACTAAACCGCGCGATCCCCTGTTTCGTCAGTGCGGATTCTGACCGCTTCCTCGATCGGGGCCACGAAGACTTTGCCATCCCCAATCTTCCCGGTGCGCGCAGCTTTGACGATGGCGGCGGCGGCGCTCTCCACGAGCGAGTCGGAGAGGACCACCTCCACTTTGATCTTCGGAAGGAAATCGACCGTGTATTCGCTGCCTCGATAAATTTCCGTATGTCCCTTCTGCCTGCCAAAGCCCTTCACCTCGCTCACTGTCATCCCTTCGATTCCCAGTTCGGCCAGGGCATCTTTGACTTCTTCCAACTTGAAGGGTTTGATAATGGCTTCTATTTTTTTCATATTTCTAAAGTTTCACCGGGCCCACCCGCCCAAACCGGTAAACGGCGGGGTGCTCGAACGCCACCGGCGCTGCGCAAGTGTATTGCGTGACGGGGAAGGCTGTTGACACGCTCCGAACTTTTTAGCTTTCGACACGATAACGCCCAAAGCATTCCCAGATACTGGAGCCGGTCGATTCCAAGCAAGACGTCGCATTTTGGGGTCGTGTTTTGACCTGCCCAGACGCGGCAGGAATTCTTGCTCGCTGGCAAGCATCCGGCGTGCCAAGCGACGCGCGGTAGGTCAAATTCAGTTGTTTGTAGAAGAACATTCCCCGACGGGCGGGCGCGGTTTAAGAAATTGATGGCGCTGCAAGCCGGATTCTTGCGAAAAAGGAGCCATCTTGCTCAAAACACGCCAGAGGGCGGAACTTCTGGCGCTACGCTCTGGGATGCGCCTCGTCGTACACTTTCTTCAAACGCTCCGTGGTGACGTGTGTGTAGATCTGCGTGGTTGAAAGGCTGGCATGCCCCAGCAGGGATTGAACGCTCCGTAGATCGGCACCGTTATCCAGCAGGTGCGTCGCAAAGCTGTGCCTGAGCTTGTGGGGACTTAATGAGATCGGAATGCTGGTATGGCGCTGATATTTTTTCAGGAGCAGCCAGACCGACCGGGGAGAAAGCCTTCGGCGCAGCTTGCTTACGAACAGCGGACCGGACACCACTTTTGCGCCGTGGCGATAACGCTGGATAGCCTCCAGCGCGGGCGCGCCGACGGGACATACCCGTTCCTTGCGGCCTTTTCCGAACACACGGACGGTCTCTGAATAGGGATCGATGCTTGAGACGTCCAGATCCACTAATTCCTGGAGTCGAAGCCCGCCACTATAGAAGAGTTCCATGATCGCGACGTCGCGGGCGGCGACCCAGTTTGGCGCCTGTTTCTCGCGCTTCGCCTTGAGAGGCGCGGCCAGTAGTTCATCCATTTGCTTCAGCGTCAAAACCAATGGAAGCTTTTTCTCGATCTTGGGAAGTTGAACCTCGACGAGCGGATTTACCTGGAGTCCATGTCTCTCCACAAGGAATCGAAAGAAGGTTCGTAGAGCGGCAAACATGAGACGGATGTAAGCGCGCGCTTTCTTTTCCTTCATGCAGGTGAACAGAAAATTGCGAAAGTGGCTGGCGCTACAATCCAGCCAATCCGGCGTACCAGGGGCTGCCTTGAAGGTCTTCAGCGCGCGCCGGTATGCTATCAACGTGCGCGGTGAGACATTCCGCTCAACATCGAGGTATTTGAGAAAGGCGTCGGCAAGCCGATCTTTTCGGCTCGAGACCGACGCCATGAAACGAGATGGGCCGCCGCTTTAGCGTCTCTGGCCCAGGGGTTTTTCCAGGCCGCCCGGTTGCGCGGTATGCCCTACGTCGCCCTGTCGCGTCGTATCGCGGTCCAGCGACAGAGTCGCTGAACGCTGCTCAACCTTATCGGGAGATTGGGCTACGATAGGGATTTGGTAGTTTCCATCCGGGAACTTGAAATGGTAACGGAAGGTGCCGTCCGGTTGCAGCGGGACCTGCTTGCCATCGATCCAGACAGTCGCGTCAGGATGGGTTCCCCCGTAAAAAATGACCTCGGCATTTACGTGCATGAAGAACTGCCGCTCCGCGGAAGCGCCGAATGGTTGAGCGCTCCAGCTTGAACCTACGGAGCCGCTCCACCCTGCCGCAGCGCCCCAGCTCGCGCCGAAGAGGCTGCTCTCACCGCCGCCCCAGCTGCTTTCCGACTGGAGGAGCAACTCCATGAGCCGCCCCTTCTCGGCAATAGCGCTGCCGGAACTGACGGTTTCCTCAAGATGCTTGCGCAGCAACTGGTCGATCTCTGCCGAACCCATGCCAATCCTGCTGGCAAGATCCTCGCCCACGAGCGCCCCAAGGACGCCGCGCTGCTCATCGTTTAGATCGGACGCGGAGCGGCGACCTTCTCCCTGTAGTTTGGAGAGCGCCTCGATCAGGCTTTCGCCGGTAGCCATGGTTGCCTTTACCATCTCGACCAGCCGCTGGAAGTTGAGATGAAACGGCACCGTCGCGAACTCGGTGGTTGCGATTTCCGAGAATACATCAGAGGGGGTCGAAGTCTCGTTGGACGCGACAATCGTCTGCCACGAACCATCCGCGGTCAGGTAGCCAATCTCTGCCACGTAGGATGCGCCAGCCTTGTCGGCCGCCACATACCAGTTCCGCGCTTCGGGATTTATCTGGATACGAGTTTCATCCGCGCCGCAGCGTACATTGAGGAAAAACTTCGACTCCCCATTCAGCATCAAGGAGCCCGGAAACTCAGACCAATCGAAATCCCAGTATGTAAACAGCCAATGCGGATCCCGCGCGATGAGATAGAGGGTCTTTTCCCCATAGGTGCGAGGTAGTTCGCCAAGTTGCTCGGTACAAGGGCTCCGGTTCGGGAGGAGAACTCGACGTCGTCTCATATTTGTGGACGTCACCTTCGGTTTTTGGGCGCATTACCGGGTCTTTGGACACCTGAAAGGATGTATTCGCCTGCTCAAGAGTGCCATTCGTTCCCTTTGTCTCTGTTTTCCCTGAATCTTGGTTGCTCATAAGTGTAAATCCCTGGCTGTCCTGGCCAAAGCGGCGCGAGAATAGGGATTCGCAAGTAATAAGGCAACGACTTTTTACAAGTTTTAAAATATTTTTTTACCGATTTATGTTCTGAAGGGCCGTTTTACGTACAAGATAACCTCCAAAAACCCCACGTATGTTGACGAAACGCATCATTCCCTGCCTGGACGTGACGAACGGGCGCGTCGTCAAAGGAACGAAGTTTCTAAACCTGCGGGACGCGGGCGATCCGGTGGAGTGCGCCATTGCGTATAACGACCAAGGCGCGGATGAACTCGTGTTCCTGGACATCACCGCCTCGTCGGATAACCGCTCCACCATGGTCGATGTAGTCGCCCGCACTGCGGAACATTGCTTTATGCCGCTCACGGTGGGCGGAGGGATCCGCGCTGTGTCCGATGTGCGCGCGATGCTGAACGCGGGGGCGGACAAGGTGAGTCTGAATACAGCCGCCATCGGAAATCCGGCATTGATTTCACAAGCCGCCACTGCTTTTGGCTCGCAATGCGTAGTGGTGGCCATCGACGCCAAACGCAATGCCGCGGGGGGCTGGACGGTTTATACCCATGGGGGGCGCAACGCGACCGCGCTGGATGCCGTGCAGTGGGCTCGCGAGGTCGAGAGACTCGGCGCGGGAGAATTGCTGCTAACGAGTATGGATGCCGATGGCACCCAGGGCGGATACGATCTTCCGTTAAATGCAGCCGTCAGCCAGTCGGTGGGCATCCCGGTCATTGCGAGCGGGGGGGCGGGGAACCTTGCGCACATGGTCGCGGTGTTGACCGAGGGCAAAGCCGACGCGGTGCTGGCCGCGAGCATATTCCATTTCGGCCAGCACACTGTGGCAGATGTGAAGAGGCATCTCGCGAACCACGGGATCCACGTGCGGCCATCGATCGGGTAAGGCCTATGGGCGTGTCACTCGCAAACGAATGAATTGGCTAGGCTTGGCAACAGGCTGCGCACTGCGCTCCTTCACCGTTTCAGTGCCGTCGCCGTTGGGTATTGGATAACCGCTGACGGTTACTCCAGGCGCCCAGCTAGTTCCTGACAAGGTGACGGTGGTTTCCACATTGTAAGTTATATCTGTTGGCGCGGGATGCGGACGAACGAAGGTGAGAGTCAGATAGTTCGACCCGTCGATCCCACTTGCGGAGTTAAATCACCAGTGTTTAAATCCGAAGAGGGGACCGTGGTGACGTTGTTCGCTGCGTTGATGAAGCTGTCCTTCCAGAGTGGAGTGTTCCCGGTGCTCCCTTCCGCGTCAAAGGCGTATAGACTATCGCTTTCCGTGGCGATGAAGACGACATTCCTGGTGCCCTGAAAGGAGCCTGTCGTGATGGCAACGCGCGTTTTGTAAAGCGGCTGCGTGTAGACTTGTCCATCCGCGCTGTAGGTGAATAGCTTCCCAAAGTTGGCGGCATTGACATTCGTGGCGGTGAGAAGCGGCTCAGTCAGATACTGGCCGGTACTCGCCGCGTCATAGTGATAACTCAGAACGTCCCCGCCTGAGGCGGCGCTCGCCGATCGGACACCGAGCCCCGCGAGAATCGGGGTTGCGATGAGAAGCGCGAGAGTTTTCAGGAAGCGCATCAAACGAATTTTTCGGGCAGAACTAGGGAGCGCAGGGAGAATCACGCGAAAGGAGAAGAACCCAGGATGCGCGTCGGCGGAGATCGAGATTTCGCAACCGCTGCCTTTCTCTGCAAGGAGAAACCTCCAGGTTCAATGCATCGAGGATCACAATTGCCAATCGTCCTCGCGCTGTAACCATGCTGGCGGCCCGCAGGGTCTGCTTCGACTCTTTGTAGCGCTCTCCAATGCGCAGTGCTTTGCTAGTTTGGTGGAGTTCCTCGCTGGCCTTGCGCCGCGCAACCTTTTCTGTAGGCGCGCGTGTCAGAACGCTGGCGCCGGCATCCCGCTGGAAATGCTGGCGAAGGTCTTTGACAAGCTCGCGACCGATCCGGAGAAGGAAGGTACCGGCCTTGGGCTGGCGATCGTGAAACAAATCGTCGAAGCTCACGGAGGCACGGTAAACGCGGAGAGCGTTCAAGGGATGGGCGCGACCTTTACGTTTTCCATACCGCCTGCGGAAAAAAGTTAGCGCGGCTGCAGCCCGCGCTCATCCCTCCAAAAGATGGCCCCGGGAAGAACTAATCTGCATGAGAGTGAGAAACGAACGGCTTGGTTTTACGACGACTCCCCAAACCCTGTTTCAGTGGCCTTTCAATTCGGCAGAGACGGCGCTTTCACCCGGTCATCCGCAGGGTTCGATGCGATTAGCTAACGTCCTCACTTCTCCCTATGCCTCTTAAATCGCGCAATCAACGGCCTCTGTACAGCTCGATGAAACGAGCTTTACAAAGGCGAAACCCCCTGCGAAAAGAGTAGTATCGCAGGCGAGATACCCCGCCAAAGCGCCTGCAAAGCTAGCTTTGGCTAAGCAATCGACCATCAAGAAAGGGGATTTGGTCAAGAAGGTAACTCCTGACGCGCTGCTTCCAAAAACCGGGAAATCGAAGCGCAATAGCCCAACGTCATGACCGAAGAACACCGCCCCGCGCGCGTCGAAACGCTGCAAAGCGAAGAACGTTTGCGGCTGCTCATCGAGAGCGTGAAGGACTACGCGATCTTCACTCTGGACACCGGGGGCTGCATCATGAGTTGGAACGAGGGCGCAAGGCGCATCAAAGGCTACGAAGCCGAAGAGATCATCGGTTCCCCCCTTTCACGCTTGTATCCACCGGAGGATGTTGCGGCCAGGAAGCCACAGCGGCAACTGGAACGGGCGGTGACTGATGAGCGTGTGGAAGACGAGGGCTGGCGGATCCGTAAAGATGGCAGCCGCTTTTGGGCGAATGTCGTGATCACCGCCCTTGTCGATCCGGGCACCGGTAAATTGCGGGGGTTCGGAAAAGTCACGCGCGATCTCACCGAGCGAAAACACGCCGAGGAACGGCTGCGCCAGAGCGAGGAGCAGTTCCGCTTGCTCGTCGAGCAGGTGGAGGAATACGCCATCTTCATGCTCGATGCGACAGGACATGTCGCAACCTGGAACTCCGGGGCGCAGAAAGCGAAAGGCTACACCGTGGAAGAAATTGTGGGTGAACATTTCGAGCGGTTCTACACCCCCGAGGATCGCAACCGCGGGAAGCCCGCCCGATTGCTCGCCGAAGCGGTGGAAAAGGGACACGCTCGCGATCAGGGCCTCCGCGTTCGAAAAGACAACACCACCTTCCACGCGGATGTACTCATCACCGCGGTGCATGACTCCGAGGGGAAGTTGCGGGGCTTTTCAAAAGTCACGCGAGATATTACCGAGCAGATTCGCGCCCGTGAGATAGAGGCGGCCAAGCTCGCCGCGGAGAAGGCCAGCCAGGCCAAGGACGATTTTCTGGCGGTGCTCAGCCACGAGCTTCGCACACCACTAACACCGGTGATTTCCGGGGCAAACTTTCTCACCGAGAACATCGATACAGTCACGCGTGAGGAGTTGGTCGAGGAACTGGCGTCGATTCGTCGCAATGCGCTGCTGGAAGCGCAACTCATCGACGATCTCCTCGATCTCACTCGCATTACCCGAAATAAAATCGAGCTGCACTGCGAGGTTGTGGATGCCCACGCGGCGGTTCGCGACGCCTTCGATATTCTTCAGCAAGACATCGCGGCCAAGAAACTCGTCGTCACGAGCGATCTTGTGGCCGAAGAACATTGGACATTTGCCGACCCGACCCGTCTGCGACAAGTCTTCTGTTAACAATGCGGTCAAGTTTACGCCGGAAGGGGGGCGAGTTCATGTTCGATCCTCTGATGAACAAGCCGGGCAGCTCGCGCTATCATTTTCCGACACCGGGGTCGGGATCGAACCCGGAGTTGCGGGGCGCATCTTTAACGCCTTCGAGCAAGGCGAGCAGACTGTGACACGCCAATTCGGCGGCCTTGGGCTGGGATTGACCATCACACGGAATCTTGTGGAAATGCAGGGCGGCACCGTAACGGTTCAAAGCGGGGGGAAAGGCCTTGGGGCCACCTTCACAGTAACGCTGACTCGCATGCGGCGCCGGCTCCGGGAAGGGCAAAGCTCCGCGCAGGCACTCCCCGCGGTTAAGAAGAGTCTGCGAATTCTGCTTGTGGACGATCACGACGACACCCGCCGGATTCTCTCGCGCCTTCTCCAGCGACATAGTCACCAGGTGAAAAGCGCGAGCGACGTTAAGACCGCGCGCGCGAGTTTCGCCGAGGGCTCATACGATTTGCTCATTAGCGATATTGGCCTCCCAGACGGCAGCGGATTGGAGTTAATGGCCGAAGTCAGAGGCAAATACCCGAAGATGCACGGCATTGCGCTTAGCGGGTTTGGGATGGAGGAAGACCGGCGGCGCAGCACCGAGGCAGGGTTCAGGTACCATCTTACCAAGCCTATTGATTTCGCCGTGCTGCAAATGATCCTCGGATCCATTGGTTTTGAGTGACAACAGGCATGGATGGCCCTGATTGCGGCTGGCGACCGCGCGCGCCCTTACTCTCCCGGCAATAGAACCTGCCGCAGCGCTTTCAGGAGCGTCTCCGCGGTGTAAGGTTTAGCCAGGAAATGGGTGATGCCGAGGCTGGCCGCATGAGCGGCGGGGCCGCTGGACGAGAGCCCGCTCGCCCCGATGATGCGAACCGCCGGATTCATCCGGCGCAAAACGCGAATCGTCGCAGGGCCATCCATGACCGGCATCATCATGTCGGTGAGGACCGCGGCGATCTCGTCGCCCTGCGCGGGCGTAAACGGCCACGGCCTCCGCGCCATCGCAGGCGAGGACGACGCGGTAGCCGAAGGCCTCGAGTGTCTGGTCGGTCATCTGGCGCACGGCCGGCTTCATCATCCACCACGAGGATCAGTTCGCCGTTGCCGCGCGGCATTTCCGCCGCGACTCGGCCGCCGACCGTCCGGCGAAGCCTCGGTCTGCGCGGGCAGATAGACGCTGAACTTCGTGCCCTTCCCCAGCTCGCTGTAGACGCGGATGAATCCGCCGTGGCTCTTGACGATGGCCAGCGAAGTGGACAGGCCCGAGCCCGGTCCCCTTGCCCAGCTCCTTGGTCGTGAAAAACGGATCGAAGATCTTCTCGATGAGTTCCGGCGGCATGCCGGTGCCGGTGTCGGTGACCTGGATGCAGACGTACGGCCCGGCTTTGCTTCGAAGTTCCAGCTCAGGCCGGCGTAGTGGGCATCGAGGTCGATATTTTCGGCGGAGAGCGTCAGCGCCCCGCCGTCCGGGCATGGCGTCGCGCGCGTTCACGCAGAGATTGAGCAGCACCTGGTGGAGTTGGGTCGGGTCGCCCAGGACCGTCCAGAGATCGGCTGGGATGATCGTCCGCACCTGGATGTTTTTGAGAAAGGTGTCGTTGGCGATCTTTTCGATCTCCCCGATGAGTGCCTGACCTGCACCTCCATGCGCTGCCCCTCGACGCCGCGGGCAAAGGACAGCACCTGCCGCACCATGTCCGCCCCGCGCTGCGCGCTGGCGCCGATGATGGCAAGCAGTTCCTGGCTGTCCGGATCGGTGAACTTCATCTTCAGCAAATCGAGCGACATCATGATCGGCGCGAGCGAGTTGTTCAGATCGTGCGCGATGCCGCCGGCCAGCGTGCCGATGCTCTCCATGCGTTGTGCGCGGAGAAACTGCTGCTCGAGCTTGTTGCGCTCGGTGAGATCGGCCGCGAAGCACACACCTTCATCTGGCTGATCCGGGAACACCGACGCGCCCACCAGCACGGCGACGCGCGAGCCGTCCTTCCGCGTAAATTCCTTTTCGTATGGAGCGCAAAATCCCTTCAGCCTGACCTCCTCCATTGCCCGCTGGTCGCGGCTGGCGTGTTCGGGCGGCGTCATCTCCATCCATCTCATGCGCCCGTCCTCCAGGTCGGCGCGGCTGTATCCCACCAGGCTCAGGAAGGTGTCGTTTGCTCCGGTGATTTCGCCGTTCGTATTCCAAAACATCACCCCTTGCGCGCTGGAATCGACCAACCAGCGGAACCGAGCCTCGGATTGCTTCCGCTCGGTGATGTCGCGGCTGAAGGCAAAGTTGAATTCCTGCGCCCCGACGCGGACGTAATTGGCGCTGACCTCGACGGGAAACAAGTGGCCGGCCTTGGTGCGGTACCGGCTTTCAAACGTCATGGTGCGCCGCGCCTTCAGTTCTTCCCAATGGCTTTTCCAGACGCCGGAGTCATAGTCCGGAGCGAGGTCCGAGATATTCAGTTTGAGCAGTTCGGCACCGGTGTAACCGAGCCCCGCGCAGGCCGATTCGTTCACGTAGAGCAGTTGCCCTTCAGGACCGAACCAGAACACCTTGTCGCCGGCGTGGGCCACGCAAAAGCGCATTAGTTGCAGCTCCTCCTCGCCCCGCTTGCGCTCGATTGCATACCGGATCGAGCGGGCCAATACTTCCTCGCCCAGGCGCCCTTTCACCAGATAATCCTGCGCCCCGGCCTGCACCGCCTGGACTGCAAGCTGCCCGTCGGCGCCACCCGAGAGCACGACCACTGGAGTCTCTGGGGCCGCATTGTGCAGGCGCACGAATGTCTCGAAGCCATTGCTGTCCGGCAAGGTGAGATCCAGCAGCACCACGTCGAAACGCTCCGCCCCCAGCCGGGCCAGCGCGTCGTTCAACTGGTCGACATGCACGACGGAAAACTGAGACCCGGTCGTGTGCGCCAGTTCATCCTCCACGAGCATTTTGTCCGTCGGGTTGTCTTCGACGAGCAGCACTTGAATTTTGGTGTCGGCGATCACTTTGGGCTGTGGGAAGGGTGACCAACGAGAACCAGAAATCCTGGATCGTCTGCATCACTTTGGTGAATTCATCGAAATCCACCGGCTTGCTGATGTAGCAATTGGCGTGCAGCCCGTAGGCTTTGCTGATGTCCTCCTGCGGACTTCGAGGTCGTGAGGATGACCACCGGGATGTCCTTTCAGATCGCTCATCGGCCTTGATCTCGGCGAGCACTTCCTGGCCGTTTTTGCGCGGCATGTTCAGGTCGAGCAGGATCAGGTCCGGGCGTGGCGCGCCGGCATACTTGCCATGCTGGCGCAGAAATTCCAAGGCCTCGATGCCGTCGTCGGCCACATGCAGCGTATTGCGCATTTTGGCGTCCAACAGCCTTCCCTCGCGATGAGCACATCGGTAGGATTGTCCTCGACCATCAGGATGACCACGGATGCGATTTGCGTTGCGGTGCGCATCCCGGCTTATTTCCTTTCCGGGATGGTGAAGCAAAAGGTCGCGCCCTCGCCAGGCTCCGACTCGGCCCAGATGCGGCCGCCGTGCCGCTCCACGACTTTCTTGCAGATCGCCAGGCCGATGCCGGTGCCCTGATATTCCTTCCGGGTATGCAGCCGCTGAAAAACTTGAAAGATCCGCTCGAAATACTGCGACTCCAGGCCGATGCCGTTGTCCGCCACGGAGAACCGCCAGTCGCCGTTCTCCAGCGCGGCCCCGACGTGGATTTTGGGCGGAGGATCGCCGCGGAACTTCAGAGCGTTACCGATGAGATTCTGAAAAAGTTGCGTCAATTGCGTCGCGTCGCCGCTTACTTTCGGCAGCGGATCCTGCGTCACCACCGCCCCGCTTTCCGAGATCGCCACCATGAGATTGGCAAGCGCCTCCTCCAGCACCACTTCGCAATCCGTAGCCGCAAACTCCTGCGCGTGCGTGCTGATTCGTGAGTACGCCAGAAGATCATTGATCAGCGTTTGCATCCGCTTGGTGCCATCCACGGCATGGGTGATGAACTCCTGCGCGTGCTCATCGAGCTGGCCCTCGTATCGTTTTTGCAGCAGTTGCACGCAACTCGCCACCGCCCGCAGCGGCTCCTGCAAATCATGCGTGGCGACATAGGCAAACTGCTCCAGCTCCGCATTCGAGCGCGCCAGCTCCGCGTTGATCTCCACCAACTCATCCGCGCGCTTGCCCTTCTCCTCGACCTGAAACGCCAGTTCTGTGTTCGCCGCCAGACGTTCAGCGTTGATTAGCGCCAGCTCGTCCGCGCGCTTGCCCTTTTCCTCCACCTGAAAAGCCAGCTCCGTATTCGCCGCGGCCAGCGCCTGGTTCACCCGCATCCGTTCCGTAATGTCGCGGATGTTGCAGTGGATGAGCCGCGTCTCGTCCACCATGTACGCGTTGCTGATGAACTCCACCTCGACCCGCCGCCCGTCCTTGGTCTCCAACGGCAGCCCTTCATAGTGCAGGCGATCATTGCGCTGCAATTCGGCGAAGGCGTTCTTCGAAGCATCCTCCCCCTTGAACGGCCCGATCTCCCACAGCTTCCGTCCGACAAACTCCTCCTGCGAATAGCCGAGCAAATCCTTCATGAACGGATTCGCGTCGACCACCTGTCCCGTATCCGCGTCGAGAATCAGGATGCCATCCTGCGCCGTTTCAAACAATCGCCGGTAGCGGGCATCTGAAAGCCGCAGCGTCTCCACCGCGCGTTGCTCCCCGGTAGAGTTCAGCCCGTCGGGATCGGCCCGCTCTTTCGTGGTCGTTGATTTCATGGCGTCAACCGCTGCGGCTCGTCGTGGAGCGATTGGAATAACGTTTCCGGCCTTCCCCTGTCCACTGTTGGGCCGTTCCGCCCGCCATGTGACAAAAGGCATTCCAACCGACGCCTTCCATCTGCTGATGCTGGGGTTCTTTCCATCCTCGTCCTCGGGGCGGCAGCCCCACTTCCAGTAGACTATCTTATTTAGCAGAATTGCCCACGCCTTTTTGGCCTCGGCTTCGCGAACGACCTCCGGCAGGGCGTACGGTCTGAGCAGTCCCAGCGCGATGATCAACGCCCGGAGTGAAACGCGCTGGAGCGAAATTCCGAGATGCCCGAGCGCGACGAATGTCATCGCGAGCACCGGCGGGATCGCCTGGGCGATGACCATGCCCCGGCGAAAGCCGAGGCTCAGGAAATTGACAGCGAGCATGATAGCGACCGCTTCGAACACCGCTTGCGTAAACGGAGTGATGGATTCCTCGACGATGACCGGTTGATCCGAGACCTGATGCACTCCGACGCTGATCGGCAGCTCGCCAATCATCGTGTTCATCTTCTCCTTCAATTGTTGTTCACGGTTCCGATTATGAGTATGCCCAGCGACTGAAGAGACATTGATGAAATGCCCCGCTTTTTGCCGCTGCATGTGTGGGAGCGCCGCGGCGATGCCGTAGAGCACGCCCTTGATGTTCACGTCGATCATGTTGTCCCACTCATCGATTTTCAGACGTTCAAGCGGCGACTGCTGCATCAGCCCGGCGTTGTTAATCATCACGGCTATGCGCCCGAAATTCTCAACGGCGGTATCGACCAATTTCCTCACCTGCTCGCGATCTGTGACGTTAGTGGTGACGACGGGCGCCTTTCCGCCAGCGGTGGTCAACTCATTTGCCAGGGTCCGCATCCGATCCGCGCGCCTCGCCCCCAGCACAACGAGTGCTCCTTCTTTAGAGAGCATTCGAGCCGTTGCTTCGCCCAGCCCGCTGCTTGCGCCGGTGATGACGATGACTTTTCCTTCGATTTGATCGTTCATGATTTTGTCTCGTATCTGCCATGAAAACTCAGCGGCCGGTGGTTCTGAGGAGTTGCTCGGGTAGTGTTCGCCTTCCACCTGGATCTCGGCCGCCGCGCTCCCGATCTCGGCTAAATCCTCAGCGGCGAGATCCACGTTTGCCGCGCCGAGGTTCTCCTCAAGGCGGTGCAGCTTTGTGGTGCCGGGAATCGGCACGATCCATGGCTTTTGCGCGAGCAGCCATGCAAGCGCGATTTGCGCGGGCGTCACTTTTCTCGTTCGGCGATGCGCTTTAATAGCTCTACGAGCGCCTGATTCTTCTCCATCGCTTCGGGCGTGAAGCGCGGCAGGATGTTGCGGAAATCGCCCTCGCCGAGCTTGGTGTCCTTGTCATGGCGCCGGTCAGGAAGCCCTTGCCGAGCGGGCTGTAAGGCACGAAGCCGATTCCCAGCTCCTCGCACGCGTCGAGAATGCCATTGGTCTCCGGGCCGCGCGTCCACAGCGAATACTCGTTCTGCAAGTGCTGCCAACGGCTGCACCGCATGGGCGCGCCGGAGCGTCTGCGCGCCCGGCTCGGACAGTCCGAAGTGCTTCACCTTGCCCTGCGGCGATCAGCTCCTTCACCGCGCCGGCCACTTCCTCGATCGGCACGTCGGGATCGACGCGGTGCTGGTAAAAGAGATCGATGACCTCGACACCAGCCGCTTCAGCGAAGCGTCGCAAACCTCGCGGATGTGCTCGGGCCGGCTGTTCGAGGCCCGTTCTGCTTCTTTCGTTTCGGGGTCGATGTTGAAGCCGAACTTGGTTGCGATCACCACCTTGTCCCGCGCGGGCCTCAGAGCTTCACCGACTATTTCCTCATTGGTGAACGGACCGTAAACCTCGGCGGTGTCGAAGAAGGTAACGCCGCGATCGACCAGCGGCCCGGATGAGCGCGATTCCCTCCTCCTTCGTAAGCGAAGTCGCCCGCCTGAACGATTCAGGACGCGCATAGAGTATCGCTCGCTGGAGCGTCGCTACTCTCGTGATCCTGCGACGCCTGTCGCGATTCTGCGGAAAAGAAAAAATCCGGTATTAGCGCGAACCCCGAAAGTCCGTCGGTGTAACGCCCACTACCCGGCGAAAAACCTGCGATTTACCGGGAGTCCGCGCGGCGAGCATCTCGAAGCAGGTCAGGCAGATGTGCAGAAGGATTTCGTCGCCGCCGAAATAGTCCACAACCTCCACCCGGCCCGACTTGCCAGGATATCGCGCTTCAAGCGCGGCCAGGAATGGCTCAACCGCAATGTGGATCGAAAGGGCCTCAAGCTCTTGTCCGGGCGGCGAGCGAAAACGCGCTTTGTACGGCGCCCGTGAGCGCGTGACGAACAGATCACGGCTCCGGATCTGGCGCGTGATCCAGGTTCCGCCCACGTCGCGCTCGTGGAATTCTGCCGTGCCCCGCAGGTTGCATGAAATGTGGGGCTCCGGTGTGGCGGGAACGAGCAATCGATCAACCACACGGGGAAATCGGAAATGCCGCGCGAAAAGCCCCGGCCACTGGAGCGCCGCGCTATCCGCCACCACTTCGCCGGTCAGGTACCGCGGAAATGCGGCGGCGGTGCTGCATTCGGGCGTCTTCACGATGGCATCCCAGCGTCCTGAAAGCGCTGCGCCCCGGCAATGCAGATAGATCGAGATGAGGAAAACGAGATCATCGCGGCAGCTAAAGGCATCGCATAGGAGTGCTTTGAAACGCGCCGTCATCACGGACAGCAACACAATCGCCAAATCTCGCTAACGCTCTCACTCGATGGACTGCGAGAGCGCGAGCGCTTCGATGCACAGCCCGGTGGTGAGCTCCTCAGAACCCCAGACATTGTAGAAGCAATATGCATCCCAACCTCCGTCATCCCGCTGGCTCTCCAGGATGGAGCGGAGGAGATCTTGAACGGAGGGAGCGGCTGGCTCGAATGTCAGCAGCGTCGATGCTGCCAAAGCGGACTGCAGCGGATTGAGAAGTCCGGGCCGCTGACAACGCTCGAGAATCTGTTCGACGATATCCGCGCGCGCCGCCGAGAGCGCGGGGGCAGAATGGTGGAACGCGCGCGCGACCGCATGATACAGAGCCAGCCGGTCTTCATAATACAGGCTCCAAGTCGCACGGTTATCGCGAACTGCCGCGATGATGAACTCGATCGCGGGCCGCGTATCGGCGCTTTCGCCGAGATAAAGAACTGCATTGGCGTTCACGACCGGATCGACATCGCCGCGATCGATTTGCATGACGCGAAAGCGTGGATCTTCAAGTAAGGGCGTCGTCGCGCTTCGGGTTCGCAGATATGCCTGACAAAATCCCGCAGCCCGGGCGAGAAGGAACCAAGGCGTTAAGCGATTCTGTTCCCGCGGCAAGATCCAGGTCTTAAACCGGCCTGCGGCATCCCTCGTGCCACTAAACGCCCACCGATTGTCCGGCACCGAATAGCCTGCCCGCCTCAGCGCGTAGCTGATGCACGATGTGTCGTCCAGGTCCGGCGGTAATCGGCAGTGCTTGTGCTGGCGAGTAGACCAGTATCTCCAAACGCCGCCGAACTCCATTTCCGAGAGGAGAAATGACGCCGCTTTTGTGACGATGTCTTCGACGCCAAACCGGGCGAGGTCAATCAACGCGGCAAGAACGAAGGAGGTGACGAACGGAGAGCCATCGAAAACGGGATTGGACATTTGCCTGTCAGCTCCGAGCAGCGTCGTGAACTCACCATGCGCCAGTTGACGCCGCCGTAGAAACGCGACGGCCTCAAAAATCGCGCAATCTGAAGAGTTGGCGGTCGGGCGGCTGGGCGGCGATTTCATTCCACGGAGAACAACGGGTGACGCGAAGATCTACCTTCTCGCAAGAAAAGAAAAAGCGTCGAGTTTTTTCCTGCGGTCGCGCCCAGCTTGGCGCTGGCACGACGAGGATTCCCCGCCATCCAGCACAAGCGTCAACTTCAGGGAAACCGCTGCCCGGTGATGCTTCTTCCCCGGCTGCCGCCGGCGGAGCGCGTTTTAATCGATGTCACGCCCGCTTGCGTTTGCCCTCGTTCTCCGGATTGATTTCCGGGCGGGAACGGATATGGTGACGGCGACTTAATCCGCATTCCCCATGCTCACAGCCCCGGCTGCGGTTCAGCCCATTTCCTGCCTTATCTCAGCGGGGTGGCGAGCGTCGCGCTACGCTTTGAGTCGGCTCCCAGAATCCACACATTCCTCATCCTGACATGAAAGCAAAATTAAGCTCCGCGCCCCGGTCGCCTGCCGCCAGCTCCGCCGTGAAAAATGGCAAGCCGAATGGCCGTTCCGCCAGCAGGCGCGCCAGGGAAGATGCCGCTGATCCCCGGTCGCGCCAGCTCCTGGCCGCGATGGTGGCCTTCCGCGACGGCGATTTCTCGGTGCGGCTCCCGGCCGATTGGGACGGCATCGATGGGCGCATCGCGGAGGCGTTCAATCAGGCCATCGGGCTATGAGGATCGCATCACCCGCGAAGTAAGCGCCTGAGGACGAACGGTCGGCAAGGAGGGGCGGCTCAAGCAGCGCATGTCCCTTCCCGGCGCCATTGGCGAATGGGCCACCAAGGTCGAGTCCATCAACACGCTCATCGACGACCTCGTGCGGCCCACCGCGGACGTCGCGCGCACCATCGGCGCGGTGGCCAAGGGCGACCTGGGGCAATCGATGGAACTCGAAGTGGACGGCCGCGCGCTCAAGGGCGAGTTCCTGCGCTCGGCGAAGCTGGTCAACACGATGATCGACCAGCTTTCCGTCTTCACCTCGGAAGTGACCCGCGTGGCGCGCGAGGTCGGCACCGAAGGCAAGCTCGGCGGCCAGGCGCAGGTGAAAGGCGTCTCGGGCGTCTGGAAGGAACTGACCGAATCCGTCAACCAGATGGCCGGCAACCTCACCGCGCAGGTGCGCAACATCGCCGACGTGACCATCGCCGTGGCCAACGGCGATCTTTCCAAAAAGATCACGGTCGACGTGCGCGGCGAGATTCTGCAGCTCAAGGAGGCCACCAACACCATGGTCGACCAGCTCCGCTCCTTCGCGTCGGAAGTGACGCGCGTGGCGCGCGAAGTCGGCACGGAAGGCCGCCTGGGCGGACAGGCGGTGGTGCCCGGCGTGGCCGGCACCTGGAAGGATCTGACCGATTCCGTCAACGCCATGGCCTCGAATCTGACCGGCCAGGTCCGCAACATCGCCGCGGTGACCACGGCGGTGGCGCGCGGCGATCTTTCCCGCAAAATCACCGTCGATGTGAAGGGCGAAATCCTGGAGCTGAAGGAGACCATCAACACGATGGTCGATCAGCTCAACGGCTTCTCCTCGGAAGTGACCCGCGTGGCGCGCGAAGTCGGCACCGAGGGCAAGCTCGGCGGCCAGGCGGCGGTGCCCGGCGTCGCCGGCACGTGGAAGGATCTGACCGACTCGGTGAACTCCATGGCCTCGAATCTCACCGGCCAGGTCCGCAACATCGCGGAAGTCACCACCGCCGTCGCGCAGGGCGATCTTTAGCCGCAAGATCACCGTGGACGTGAAAGGCGAAATCCTGGAGCTGAAAAACACCATCAACACGATGGTGGATCAGCTGAACGGCTTCGCCTCGGAAGTGACGCGCGTGGCGCGCGAGGTCGGCACCGAAGGCAAGCTCGGCGGCCAGGCGCAGGTGCCCGGCGTGGCGGGCACCTGGAAGGATCTGACGGACAACGTGAACTTCATGGCCTCGAACCTCACCGGCCAGGTGCGCAACATCGCGGAAGTGACCACGGCCGTGGCCAATGGCGATCTTTCCAAGAAGATCACGGTCGATGTGCGCGGCGAGATTCTGGAGCTGAAGAACACGATCAACACGATGGTCGATCAGCTCAATGGCTTTGCCTCGGAAGTGACGCGCGTGGCGCGCGAGGTCGGCACCGAAGGCGAGCTCGGCGGCCAGGCGGAGGTGCGCGGCGTGGCCGGCACGTGGAAGGATCTCACCGACTCGGTCAACGCGATGGCGACCAACCTCACGTCGCAGGTCCGCAACATCGCGGAGGTCACGACCGCCGTGGCCAACGGCGATCTTTCCAAGAAAATCACCGTCGCGGTGCGCGGCGAAATTCTGGAGCTGAAGAACACGATCAACACGATGGTCGACCAGCTGAACGCCTTTGCTGGCGAAGTCAGCCGCGTGGCGCGCGAGGTCGGCACCGAAGGCGCGCTCGGCGGCCAGGCGCAGGTGCCCGGCGTCGCCGGCACGTGGAAGGATCTGACGGACAACGTGAACTCCATGGCCTCCAATCTCACCGGCCAGGTCCGCAACATCGCGGATGTGGCGACGGCGGTCGCCAATGGCGATTTGTCCAAGAAGATCACCGTCGACGTGAAGGGCGAAATCCTGGAGCTGAAGAACACGCTCAACACGATGGTGGATCAGCTCAACGCCTTTGCCTCGGAAGTCTCCCGCGTGGCGCGCGAAGTCGGCACCGAAGGCAAGCTGGGCGGCCAGGCGCAGGTCCGCGGCGTCGCCGGCACGTGGAAGGATCTGACCGACAACGTCAACTCCATGGCCAACAACCTCACCGGCCAGGTGCGCAACATCGCCGACGTGACGACCGCCGTCGCCCGCGGCGATCTTGAGCCGCAAGATCACCGTGGAGGTGAAAGGCGAAATCCTGGAGCTGAAGAACACCGTCAACACGATGGTCGATCAGCTCAATGGCTTCGCCTCCGAAGTCTCCCGCGTGGCCCGCGAAGTCGGCACGGAAGGCAAGCTCGGCGGCCAGGCGGAGGTGCAGGGCGTGGCCGGCACGTGGAAGGATCTGACCGACAACGTGAACTCCATGGCGTCCAACCTCACCTCGCAGGTCCGCAACATCGCCGACGTGACCACGGCGGTGGCCCGCGGCGATCTTTCGCCGCAAGATCACCGTCGATGTGAAGGGCGAAATTCTGCAGCTGAAGAACACGATCAACACGATGGTCGACCAGCTCAATGGCTTCGCCTCCGAAGTCACCCGCGTGGCGCGCGAAGTCGGCACCGAAGGCAAGCTGGGCGGCCAGGCGGCAGTGGAAGGCGTGGCCGGCACCTGGAAGGATCTGACCGACAACGTGAACTCGATGGCGTCCAACCTGACCTCGCAGGTCCGCAACATCGCCGAAGTGACCATCGCCGTGGCCAACGGCGATCTTTCCAAGAAGATCACCGTGGACGTGCGCGGGGAGATTCTGGAGCTGAAGGAAACGATCAACACGATGGTCGATCAGCTTCGCTCCTTTGCGGCGGAAGTCACGCGCGTGGCGCGCGAAGTCGGCACCGACGGCAAGCTCGGCGGCCAGGCCGCGGTGCCTGGCGTGGCCGGCACGTGGAAGGATCTGACCGACAACGTGAACTCGATGGCCTCGAACCTCACCGGCCAGGTCCGCAACATCGCCGACGTGGCCACCGCCATCGCGCGCGGCGATCTCAGCCGCAAGATCACCGTCGATGTGAAGGGCGAGATCTTGCAGCTCAAGGAAACCATGAACACCATGGTCGAGCAGCTCGGCGCCTTCGCCTCGGAAGTCACGCGCGTGGCGCGCGAAGTCGGCACCGAAGGCAAGCTCGGCGGCCAGGCGCAGGTGCTCGGCGTGGCCGGCACCTGGAAGGATCTGACCGACAACGTGAACTCCATGGCCTCGAACCTCACCGGCCAGGTCCGCAACATCGCCGAGGTGACCATCGCCGTGGCCAATGGCGATCTTTCCAAGAAGATCACTGTCGATGTGCGCGGCGAGATTTTGCAGCTCAAGGAAACCATCAACACGATGGTGGAGCAGCTCCGCTCCTTCGCGTCGGAAGTCACCCGCGTGGCGCGCGAGGTCGGCACCGAAGGCCGGCTCGGCGTGCAAGCCGTGGTGCCCGGCGTCGCCGGCACTTGGAAGGATCTGACCGATTCCGTCAACACGATGGGCGCGAACCTCACGGCCCAGGTCCGCAACATCGCCGAAGTCACGACCGCCGTCGCCCGCGGCGACCTGAGCCGCAAGATCACCGTCGACGTGAAGGGCGAAATTCTGGAGCTGAAGAACACCGTCAACACGATGGTCGATCAGCTTAACGCCTTCGCCGCCGAAGTCACGCGCGTGGCCCGCGAAGTCGGCACCGAGGGCAAGCTCGGCGGCCAGGCGCAGGTCTCCGGCGTCGGCGGCACCTGGAAGGATCTCACCGACAACGTCAACTTCATGGCGTCGAACCTCACCGACCAGGTCCGCGGCATCGTGAAAGTCGTGACCGCGGTGGCCGACGGCAACCTCCGCCAGAAGCTCACCGTGCAGGCCAAGGGCGAAGTCGCGGCGCTCGCCGAGACGATCAATAACATGACCGACACGCTCGCGACGTTTGCCGACCAGGTGACCAACGTCGCGCGCGAGGTGGGCGTCGATGGACGGCTCGGCGGCCAGGCCAACGTCCCCGGCGCGGCCGGCATGTGGAAGGATCTCACCGGCAACGTCAACCTCCTGGCCGCGAACCTCACCACGCAGGTGCGCGCCATTGCCGAGGTCGCCACCGCCGTGACCCAAGGCGATCTTACCCGCTCCATCCAGGTGGACGCCAAAGGCGAAGTCGCCGAGTTGAAAGACAACCTCAACACGATGATCGCGAACCTGCGCGAAACGACGGAGCGCAATCGCGAGCAGGACTGGCTGAAGACCAACATCGCCCGCTTCACCAGCATGCTCCAGGGGCAGCGCGACCTTTTCACCGTCGGCCAAGACCCTGCTGGCCGATCTCGTGCCGCTGGTCAAGCGCAGCAGGGCACCATTTACCAGATGGCGGAAGGCGAGGGAGCGGCGCGCCGACGCTTGCAGCTTCTTGCCGGCTACGCGCAGCGCCCCGGCCAGCCGGAGCGCATCCCGCTCGGCGAGGGGATCGTCGGGCCAGTGCGCCGCTCGAAAAGCAGCGCATCCTGCTCACCGATGTCCCGCCGGATTACACGCGCGATCTCGTCCAGCCTGGGCGAGGCCACGCCCTCGAGCATCGTCGTGCTGCCGCTGCTGTTCGAAGGCCACACCAAAGCGGTCATCGAGCTCGCCTCCCTGCGCCCGTTTACTTCCACGAACCTCATCTTTCTCGATCAGCTCACCACCAGCATCGGCGTCGTGCTCAATACCATCGAGGCGACCATGCGCACGGAGGGTCTGCTCAAGCAGTCGCAACAGCTGACGGTCGAACTCCAGTCCCGCCAGAGCGAGCTGCAGGAAACGAACGAGCAGCTTGGCACCAAGGCGCGGCTCCTCGCCGAGCAGAATGCGGAGGTCGAGCGCAAGAACCGCGAGGTCGAGCAGGCCCGCGGCGCGCTGGAAGAAAAAGCGGCCGAGCTCGCGCTCACCTCCAAGTACAAATCCGAGTTCCTGGCGAACATGTCCCACGAGTTGCGCACGCCGCTCAACTCGATCCTCATTCTGAGCCAGCAGCTCGCCGAGAACGCAGGCGGGCAACCTGCTGCCGAAGCAAGTCGATTTCGCCCGCAACGTCCACTCCTCCGGCTCCGATCTGCTGAACCTGATCAACGACATTCTCGATCTTTCGAAAATCGAGTCGGGCACCGTCTCCGTGGAGGCGGAGGAAATCTCCTTCCTCGGCCTGCGGGACAATATCGACCGCAACTTCCGGCACGTGGCCGAGAGCAAGAACCTGCCCTTCAATGTGGACTTCGCCCCCGATCTGCCGCGCTCGCTCACGACCGATCCGAAGCGGCTGCAGCAAATCCTGAAAAACCTGCTCTCGAACGCGGTGAAATTCACCTCCCAGGGCCATGTGGACGTGCGCGTGGACTTCGCCACGCATGGCTGGAGCGTCGATCATCCCGTGCTCAGCAAGGCGCAGCAGGTCGTTGCCTTTGCCGTGGAGGATACCGGCATCGGCGTCGCGCCGGAAAAACAGCGGCTGATCTTCGAGGCCTTTCAGCAGGCGGATGCCGGGCACCTCCCGCAAATACGGCGGCACGGGCCTCGGGCTGGCCATCAGCCGCGAACTGGCGGCGCTGCTCGGTGGCGAGATCCGGCTGACCAGCGTGCACGGCCAGGGCAGCACCTTCACCCTCTACCTGCCTCTGCACTATACGGGCCCCCACAGGGTATGACGGCTCCAGCGGCAGCCGGCAGCTGGCCGGCAGGCCGCGCCTGAACGTCCTGCCCGTCGCGCAGGAGGAACACGTCGAGGACGATCGCGACATCCATTCGCCGAGGGAGATGCCGGTGATGCTGATCATCGAGGACGATCCCCATTACGCCCGCATCCTTCTGGGCCTGGCGCGCGACCACGGTTCAAGGGCCTTGTTGCCACTAAGGGCGCCGCCGGAGTGGCCCTCGCCCGCCAGTTCCGGCCCGCGGCCATCTCGCTGGACATCTTCCTGCCGGACATGCTCGGCTGGACCGT